>NZ_CP078067.1:1131782-2331782 GCF_019195395.1 Kaistella faecalis | reverse complement strand
AACTGGGAAAGCGAAAATGTATCCAGATCAGTATCGGAATACATCCCGAAAATCCCGCATTCTTCCGACGGAGCATCAAAAACGTCTTCTGTTTTCAGCAGATTTCTTCCGTATGTTCTTTCTTTAAACTGGTTTAAATAATCATCTCTGTGTCGTTGTAAATCTTTCATTTTTTACTTTTCTCCAAAAAAATTATTTGTTCAAAACTTTTTTCAATCTTTCGTAGATCTCAACATAAGCTTCGGTAACTCCGCCCAAATCCCTTCTGAAACGGTCTTTATCGAGTTTTTTCATGGTATCTTTATCCCAAAGCCTGCAGGTATCAGGAGAAATTTCGTCAGCCAGAATAATTTGTCCGTCGGAGGTTTTCCCTAATTCTATTTTGAAATCAACGAGTATGATATTCATTTTATCGAAGAGATCGATCAGGATATCATTGATATCGGAAGTAAGCTCGTACATTTCATCGAGCTCATCATAAGTCGCAGCGCCAAGAAAAACCGCGTGATGATCGTTGATTAACGGGTCACCCAGTTCATCTTTTTTGTAGCAGATATCGAAGATGGTTACCGGCGATTTAATGCCTTCTTCCACTCCAAGTCTTTGTGCCATACTTCCGGCGGAGTAATTTCTGACTACCATTTCTAACGGAATAATATGTACTTTTTTTACCAGCTGTTCTCTTTCATCGATCTTTTTAATGAAATGAGTTGGGATTCCTTTTTCATTTAAATACTCGAAAATCAGCGTTGTAATGGCGTTATTCATTTCTCCTTTCAAATCTACACTTCCTTTTTTCTGTGCGTTGAAAGCGGTTGCATCATCTTTGAAACGTACAATCACTTCATCCGGATGATCCGTTTCGAAGACCTGTTTTGCTTTTCCTTCATAAAGCATTGCTCCTTTTGTCATTTTTACTTTTTATTTGATTTTATTTTTATTCTTTTCACTTAAATTTTAACTAAAATTCCTGTTATCACAGCAATTCCAAAACTCAGTAATGTTCCTATCAAAACGTATTCTGTGAGTTTACGCTGTTTCGCTTCTGCCAAATCGCTGAATCTGAAAACCGATTTCGCAGCAATCATAAAACCCACGCCTTCCCAATGGTTCACAACAATAAACACGAAAACCAAAAGCCGTTCTAAAATACCGATATATTTTCCTGCATTGACGAGAGATTCAGTCTGTAATTTGCTGTGTTCAACAGTAACCGGCGTCCAGATCGAGATTAAAGTTTTAATTAATATTGAAGAAGGAACGGTTAAGAATACAGCGGCAGTAAGCAGTTTTAAATTTTCCGGATTGAAGAAATCTTCCCATCTGAAATAAGGAAAATAAATCACTGATAAAACTGATATTACGGCAACATGCAGCAGCTGATCCACAAAAAACCACGTTCTTTTTGTTTTGTGATTTTGAAAGGTGAGTTTGATCCAGTCGATTAAAAAATGCGTAACGCCAATAATTAAGGCGATCCACCAAAGGTTTAAATCCCACAGAAAAACGAAAGACAAAACGGTATGAACCAGCACGTGGAGATATAAATAAATACTTCCGGCTTTTTTTCTCTCTTTATCAGCAACCCATGAATTTGGCTGGAGAAGAAAATCTCCCAATAGATGCGCTAATATGAGGGGAATAAAAATCATTACAGTTCTGTTATTTTTTTTCTGAAATATAGATCTGTTTCCTGAATAAGATCATAATTTGAGCGTTTAACTCTTTGACTGACCGATGATTGGGTAATATTAAAATCTTTCGCCAGTTCATCCTGAGTGAGTTCAGAGTTGGTGAGCAACCGGTGAATTATTTCTGCTGTTGCTACGGTCCAGTTATCAAAATCGATGGAAGCCCATTTAAAAAGGATATTGAGGTCGCGGTTCACTTTATCGTTTTCGGTTTTAATCGCTAAAGTTTTTCCTTCTGCCTTGATATCGTTTAAAAGTCTTCCGGAATTTACATACGCTGAGCCGTTTGATTCGGTTATTTTTTCAGATAAATAAACTTCGTTTCCTATTCCGATTGCCAGTCTAACGTCTAAATTTTCAAAAGTTCTGATTAAAGATTTTATGACTAAACATTTCCTAAAAACCTCATCAACACTGCATTTCACCTGAAATTCGTCTCCGCGGTACACTTCCCAGTTTTCCGGTGTTACTGACCAGCTTCCTAAAAGATTTTTCAGTTTAGGAAGCCACAGTTCAGAATCAGTTTTTTGAGAATTGATAATATCCCCGGTTATAATGGCAATCATTTTACAAATATAAGCAATTATACTTATAAATTAAAAATATAAGCTAATCAGCTAATATATATACTTTATAAGGAAATAAACTTATTAACTTTATTAGGTCAAAAACTAATAACATTAAACTATTAACTGAATAACTTATAATTTAATCTGACTTTCTACTTAAAATAATCAACTCCGTTTTTGAAAATGTTGTGATAATTCGCCGTCGGAATGTTTTTAAGCAAACCTTCTGCAAATCTTTCGGGATGCCCCATTCTTCCGAAAATCTTCCCGGATTTACTGGTTATTCCTTCTATACCGAACAACGAATTATTAGGATTAAACGGCATTCCGTGAGCGATATTTTCATCGAAGTCGATATACTGGGTTGCAATCTGTCCGTTTTCGTAGAGTTCTTTAATTACATTTTCCGAAGCCATAAAACGTCCTTCACCATGAGAAATCGGAATGGTATAGATCTGATTCTGCATTCCTTTCAGCCACGGCGAACCGTCATTGGTCACTTTTACATTGACCATCTGCGAAATGTGCCTTCCGATTGCATTGTGCGCTAAAGTCGGCGAATTTTCATCCAAATCCCGAATTTCCCCGTAAGGCAAAAGCCCGGATTTCACCAGCGCCTGAAAACCATTACAGATTCCCAGAATCATCCCATCGCGTTCGAGCAGCTGGTGAACCGCATTTTTCATCTTTTCGTTCTTTAAAACGTTTACGATGAACTTTGCAGAACCGTCCGGTTCATCACCTGCGGAAAATCCACCGGAAAAAACTAAAATCTGCGACTGATTAATTTCCGAAATCCAGGCATCCAGACTTTCGTTGAGGAGATTGTGATTCAGATTGATAAGCGGCAGACTCGCCACTTCGGCACCCTCTTTTCTGAAGGCGTTCTGCGTTTCATATTCACAGTTTGTACCCGGAAAAACAGGGACAAAAACTTTCGGTTTTGCCAAATGATGTTTACGGATATTAACCGTGGCTGCATTTACTGAACTGAATTTTCCATCGATCTCAATAACCGTTTTTTCCTTTTCAACAGTAGGAAACAAACCTTCAAAAGTTCCTTTCCAAACAGGCAACAAATCTGAAATACTGAATTCTTGGTCATTAATAATTAAACTTTTATTATTGCTGACCGTACCGATGACCTGCAACAGATCATTTTCCAAATCTGAAGAACTTTCAATAATTAAACTGCCGATATTTTTGTTCAAAAGCAATTGCTCTTCTAATGAAATTTCAGCGCCCAACTGATTGCCGAAACTCATTTTAGCCAATGCCACAGCCACTCCGCCGTCTTTTAACGTTTTAACAGAAACAATTTTTCTGGCCTGGATATTTTCAAAAATAAAATTGAAAACTCTCTTTAAATTTTCATAATCCGGCAAACCGTTTTCCACAGGAATATGGCGGAAGAAATACAGTTTATTTCCGGCTTTTTTAAACTCCGGAGAAATAATATTTTTCTTTTCACCGTTCGCACAGGCAAAAGAAATTAAAGTGGGCGGCACATTGATATCCTGAAAACTTCCGCTCATAGAATCTTTTCCGCCAATTGCAGCGAGTTCAAAATTCATTTGGGCATCGTATGCACCGAGAAGTGATGCCAGAGGTTTTCCCCATTTCTGAGGGTCGTTTCCTAATTTTTCAAAATATTCCTGGAAACTCAGACGGATATTTTTATAATTCCCGCCCATCGCAACAATTTTGGCGACACTTTCCAACACGGCGTTCGCAGCACCGATCATGGAATTCTGTGCAGAAATTTCAGCATCAAACCCCCAACTCGCAAGAGAAACGGTTTCGATATTCTCAGCATTCAGAATCGGTAAAGTCTGAACGCTTCCTTCCATTTCGGTTTCCTGGTATTTTCCGCCAAAAGGCATCGCTACTGACGTTCCGCCCACCGACGCGTCAAACATTTCAGCAAGGCCTTTCTGTGAAGCTGTATTTTTATCGGAAAGTGCTTTCAGGAAATTTTCCCCGGAAAAAGAAATGTTTTGAGTTTCAACAGGTTTTAAATGAGAAATTTCAGCATGCTGAGATTTTGCGCAGCCGTTGGTATCCAGGAATTCCCTGCTTAAATCAACGATTTTATTTCCCTGCCAGAACATCTGCATTCTTCCGGAATCCGTTACCTTCGCCACTTCTACCGCTTTGATATTTTCTTTTTCACAAAAGCTGATAAATTTATCTTTATCATTCGCATCAATTACTACCGCCATTCTCTCCTGAGATTCAGAAATGGCCAGTTCAGTTCCATTCAGACCTTCATATTTCAGAGGCAGAATATCAAGATTTATTTCAAGCGAATCAGCAATTTCGCCGATTGCAACAGAAACTCCGCCGGCACCAAAATCGTTTGATTTTTTAATTAAACGCGTGACCTCAGGATTTCTGAAAAGTCTTTGAATTTTTCGCTCTTCCACCGCATTTCCTTTCTGAACTTCTGTGGACAAAGTATGAATAGAAGTTTCATCCTGAACTTTAGAACTTCCGCTTGCACCACCTACGCCGTCTCTTCCGGTTGCTCCACCTAATAAAATCACAAGGTCGCCGGCTTGAGGTTTCTCTCGTCTTACCCAGTCTTTTTTAACAGCTCCAACAACGAAACCAACTTCCATTCGCTTTGCTTTGTAACCGTCGTGATAAATTTCGTTCACTAAAGTCGTGGCTAAGCCGATTTGGTTTCCGTAGGAAGAATAGCCGTTTGCAGCTTGTTTTGAAATCGTACGCTGAGGAAGTTTTCCCGGTAAAGTTTCAGAAATCGGTTCTAAAACATCAGCTGCGCCGGAAAGCCGCATCGCCTGATACACAAAAGCTCTTCCTGATAAAGGATCACGGATTGCGCCGCCTAAACAGGTTGAAGCACCGCCAAAAGGCTCAATTTCAGTCGGGTGGTTATGAGTTTCATTTTTGAATAATAAGTACCAAGGTTCTTTTTTACCGTCAAATTCTGCTTCTATTTCTATGGTACATGCATTGATTTCATCGGAAACAACAAGATTTTCGAGCTTTCCGGTTTTGTGAAAATAACGCGCACAAACGGTAGCTAAATCCATTAAAGAAATGGGCTTCGTTTCCCGTCCAAGAAATTTTCTCTTCTCCAAATAATCATTGAAGATATTTTCCAAAGTAGATTTAAACAATCCATTAAACTGAATATCAGTTAATTCTGTTTCAAAAGTCGTATGTCGGCAATGATCACTCCAGTAGGTATCCAGAACTTTAAGTTCGGTTTCTGTAGGATTTCTATTTTCAGACTTAAAATGATTCTGGATGAATTCCAGATCATCAAAACCTAAAGCAAAACCATGCCGGTCATAGAAATTCCGCAGTTCAGCAGCAGAAAAACCGATGAAACCTTCATGAACAATTACCGGATCCGGAGTTTCTTCTTTCGGAATTTCAAGTTTTGAAAGGTCTTTTTCCTGACTTTCAACTTTATTGATGAGATGATTTTTAATTTTATCCACTTCAGACTGATCAACCCCAAAAAGTTCAATCAGTTTTCCGCTTCTTACTTTTGAGTTTTCATTTTCAGTGAGCAACGCGATACACTGTTCTGCTGAATCTGCGCGCTGGTCATATTGTCCCGGCAAAAATTCTGTTGCAAAATAAATATTGCCGGCCGGATTTTCGTGATGCAGAATATCGGTTACCGGATCCACAAAAGTATTAAAAACAACCAGGTTAAGTTCACTTTCGTCAATCCCGAACACATCATAGATGTTATAGACTTTTACATCCTGAATATTCGGACTGATATTTTTTATTTCATTGAAAATTTTTGGACTTTCAACATCGAAAATTCCACGTTTCTCTACGAAGATTCTTTTTTTCATTTTTACTTTTATTAATAGAATTTAATTCTATTCTTTGTTTAAAATCCCTTCGGGGATTGCGTAAGTATTAATTTCACTGAAGATAATTACCAAAAAAAATGCAGACAAAATCGCCTGCATAAATTTACACTTTAAGGTCAGCTTCTAAACCGATCAGGTCGCTGTATTTATCTAAAATCGGCTGCACCTCGTTCCGGATAAATTCTTCAGTCTGAACCGGAGCAAAACCGATGAAGTTTTTCGGATCCAGAATTTCCATGAATTTGGTTTTATCAAGCTTCAGAGAAGAGTCGTTCATAATCCTTTCAATCAGATCATTTTCCTTTCCTTCCATCTTCACCTTTTTGCTGGCTTCAATGGAGTGTACACGAATAGTTTCATGAATTTCCTGCCGGTCGCCGCCTGCCTTCACTTCTTCCATAATGATATATTCAGTCGCCATAAACGGCAATTCATCCATAATATGTTTGTGAATTCGGTTTTCGTACACCACAATTCCGTTCATGATGTTATTCCAAATCAGCAGAATGGCATCTATCGCAAGAAATGACTGCGGAATTGCCAGTCTTTTGTTTGCAGAATCGTCCAGCGTTCTTTCAAACCATTGCGTTGCAGCTACCATTGCGGAGCTTGAAGAAAGAGACATCACGAATTTGGACAGCGCTCCAATTCTTTCAGATCGCATCGGGTTTCTTTTATAAGCCATTGCGGAAGAACCAATCTGGTTTTTCTCGAAAGGCTCCTCTATTTCCTTTAAATTCTGTAAAAGTCTTAAATCATTGGTAAATTTATGGGCTGACTGTGCGATATTGGAAAGCAGCGCCATCACTTTCGCGTCGATTTTTCTGTCGTAAGTCTGTCCGGAAACGCCAAACACTTTTTCGAAGCCAAACCGTTTTGATAGTTCTTTATCCAGATGTTGAACTTTGGAATAATCGCCTTCAAAAAGTTCCAGAAAACTCGCGGCAGTTCCGGTAGTTCCTTTTACGCCACGGAATCTTAGTGTTTCCAGGAAAAACTCAAGTTCCTCAAAATCTAAAATTAAAGACTGCAGCCAAAGTGTCGCTCGTTTTCCAACCGTCGTAAGTTGTGCCGGCTGATAATGGGTAAAGCCAAGCGTCGGCAGATCTTTGTATTTTAAAGCAAAATCTGAAAGATTTTTGATAACATTGACCATTTGCTTTCTTAAAAGAAGCAATCCGTCCCGCATTTGAATTAAATCGGTATTGTCTCCTACAAAGGCAGAAGTGGCTCCAAGGTGAATAATTCCCTTTGCCAGAGGCGCGTCGTCACCATAGGTATGCACATGTGCCATCACATCATGACGGAATTTTTTCTCGTAATCCGCGGCTTTCACATAATCAATGTTATCTGCATTGGCTTTGAGCTGCGCAATCTGTTCGTCGGAAATGTCGAGCCCTAAATCTTTTTCGATTTCGGCAAGAGCGATCCATAATTTCCGCCAGTTCCTGAACTTGTTGTTCGGGGAGAAATTATAGAGCATTTCCTCACTTGAATAGCGCTCTTCAAGAGGATTTTTGTAGGAATTCATTCTTTCTTTTTACTTTATTAGATGCACAAATTTAAGAAAATTAAAAGAATTTGCAGAGAAGCCGCGAGAATTTTTCACCAACAAATCCTTCTGATTTAATGCTTAAAATTTAAAATTAAAGTAGTTATTAACGTCCGCGGAAACCCTTCATCGTATCGTAAACGCCAAAAATATTCTTCATCACCCAGTCAAAGATTGGGATTGGTAAAATTCCCTGCGAAAAACGGATAAACCAATAAGGCAATGGCATTGCAAGCATTTTAGTTTTGTTTTCAATAGCTTTAATAATTCTTTCGGAAGTTGGTTCAGGCTCCAGAATTGGCAACAGTTTAGATTTTACGCCATCGAACATTCCGGTGTTGATGTAGAACGGCATAATCGTGGTAACAGAAATGTTTTTGCCTAGTTGTTCCATTTCTAACCGCAGGCTGTCACTCCAACCTACAACGGCCCATTTGGAAGCAGCATAAACCGACATTTTTGGATTCGAAATTAAGCCCGCGGAAGAAGCGATGTTGCAGATTGCACCTGAATTTTCAGCCATCATTCCTGATAAAAACTCCAAACCGACGTGCATGAAAGCATTGGAGTTAATCAACATACTTTTATGAATCTGGTCGTGCGTGTGTTCATGGAAATACTTACCGACAACAATTCCGGCATTGTTGATCAGAATATCAACTTTTCCCGCCTCCGTTCTTACTTTCTGGGCATTAATTTTAATATCATCCAGATTAAAAACGTCAGTTTTATAAACTAAAATTTCACCGCCTATCCCGGAAAATTCTTCCTTGGTTATTGCTAAAGCTTCTTCATTAATATCCCAGATCACCAGTTTTCTTGCTCCTCTTTCCAAAGATTTCCTAGCCATTATTTTACCGATTCCGGAGCAGCCGCCTGTAATGAGAACAGTTTTGTTTCTAAAATCCATTTTATTTTTATCTGTGATTTTTAAAGTAAATTTGTTTAGAATAATAAATTAAAAGTAATGAATTTCGAAGATATAATTGTGGCTCAAAGAACATTTTTCAACAGCCAGAAGACCAAGAATTTAAAGTTCCGAAAGAGAAATCTGGAAAAACTTCGGGATCTTATCATCAAACATGAAGAGCTCTTATATGAAGCTATTTATCAGGATTTCGGAAAATCAAAGTTCGACACCTTTACAACGGAGATTTCCTTTGTGCTGAAAGATATCGACTATTATTTAAAAAATCTCAGCTCGCTGGCCAAACCGAAAAAAGTAAGAACCAACTTAGCCAATCAACTCGGAACAAGTAAAATTTACAGCGAACCGCTGGGCTGCACCTTAGTGATCGGCGCATGGAATTACCCTTATCAGCTTTCACTTTCTCCGATGATCACCGCTTTAGCCGCAGGAAACACCTGCATTCTGAAACCAAGTGAGGTGGCGGAAAACACCATGAAAGCGATGGCTAAAATCATCAATGAGAATTTTCCTGAGGAATATCTTTTTGTTGCACAAGGCGGTGTGGATGAGATTACAGAGATTTTGAAATTCAAATTCGACAAGATATTTTTCACCGGAAGCACGAAAGTGGGACAAATCGTTTACGAAGCTGCAGCAAAAAATTTAGCTCCCGTAACCCTGGAACTCGGCGGGAAAAGTCCAGTAATTGTAACCTCGAGTGCAGATTTTGACTTGGCTGCGAAAAGAATCGTCTGGGGAAAATTTCTTAACGCCGGTCAAACCTGCGTAGCACCTGATTATATCTTGGTGGACGAGAAAGTGAGGGACAGTTTTCTGGATGCTTTAAAATTTCAGATACAGAAATTCAGTTATCAGCCTAATTCTGAACACTATACGCAAATTATTAATCAAAGAAATTTTGAGCGTTTGGTTAAATATATTGATAAGGACAAAACCTATCTCGGCGGAAATTACGATGCCGTAAAAAGATATATTGAACCTACAGTTTTACACAATATCGACTGGAATGATGCGGTAATGCAGGAAGAAATTTTCGGACCGATTCTTCCGGTGCTGACATTTAAAAATTTCAATGAAGCCTTGTTAATAATTGCCGAAAAAGAAAAACCGCTTGCAGCATATTTGTTTACTAAAAATACGGAGGAGAAAGAAAATTTCACCTCCAAAATATCTTTCGGTGGTGGTTGTATCAACGATGTTGTAATGCATTTGAGTAACGAAAACCTGCCTTTTGGCGGTGTGGGAAGTTCCGGGATTGGTCATTATCACGGAAAATTCGGATTCAAAGCGTTTTCTCATCAGAAAGCAGTGCTTGAAAGAGCAACCTGGGGCGAACCGGATCTGAAATACCCACCGTACACCGAAAAAAAACTGAGCTGGATCAAAAAACTTTTATAAAAAACCGGAATTAATTCCGGTTTTTCTTTTTATGATTTTGTGGTCCATTTCAGGAAGAATTCCTTCACCTTTTCTGTGCTGTAACCTTTTCCTTCCTCCAGAACAGCGCTGTCCTGCGTATGGATCATTTTTCCGTTCTTGTCTAAAACGACAAAAACAGGATATCCGAATTTCTCACCGGGATTATCATATTTCGCAAAAACTTTAGCATTTTTGTTCTCCGGAGAATAATTGAGATGATAATATAAATAATTGTCATCTACAACTTGCTTTAATTCGGGAGTTGTCTGTACAAAATTGTTGAACCTCAAGCACCAAATACACCAGTTTCCGCCCGCCTGAAGTATAATATTTTTGTTTTCCGCTTTAGCCTGTTTCACCAATTCAGCAATCTTGGCTTCCGCATTTTCTTCCGCATTATAAGGTTTGGGCAGTTTGGCTTTCTCTTCTGCTGCCGCTTTCTTTTTAGCTGCTGCAATAGCTGCGGAATCCATTTCAGGAGCCACCGATTCTGTCGCAACTTTGTCTGTGGATTTTACATCAGATTTTTGAGCACACGCCACTCCCGTAATGAGAAGTGATGACATTGCGAGTATTTTTAGGGAATTACTTTTCATTGAACTTAATTTTAGCAGTGCAAATTAACAAAAATAGCGCCATCAATCAAGTTTATAATTGCTAAATTTGCAAACTGTATATGAATTTTCTATTTAAAATTATTCTTCTCTTTTCCAGACTTCCATTACAGGTTTTATATCTGTTTTCGGATGTGATTTTCTTTCTGATGTACCATCTGGTTGGTTACCGGAAGAAAGTGGTGACTGAAAATCTGAAGAAATCGTTTCCCGAAAAATCCGTAGTAGAAATAAGTACGATCCGGAAGAGTTTTTACCGCAATTTTTCAGATTATATTCTTGAAACCTTTAAATCATTTACCATTTCTTCCACTGAACTACGGGTGCGCGTTCAGCATATCAATCAGGATGTTTTTAAGGATGCTAAAGCTGAAAACAAAAATGTAATTCTTTTGGCAGGACATATTTTCAACTGGGAATGGTTCAACGCACTTGCGACGATTATTCCACAGGAAAACTGTTTTCCGGTTTACAGAAAGGTACAGAACAGTTTCTGGGAAGAAAAGATCAAAGGAATCCGCAACAGTTTTGGCAATCAGGCTTTGGAAGCTAAGGAAGTGATTCGGCATATTTTCCGGAACAGAAACGACGGCAATTCTGTCTATATGTTCATTGCTGACCAAACACCGCATGTTTCTGAAGTGACGTATGGATTAAACTTCCTCAATCAAAAAACGCCTGCATTCGTCGGATACGACAAGCTTTCTACAAGAATGGATCTTGCGTTTGTTTTTTGCGAAATGAAGAAAGTAAAACGCGGTTATTATCAGATCAATTATTACCGAATTTATCCCGATGGAGAAAAATTTGTAGAGCACGAAGTGGTGAGGAAATTCCACAAAATGCTGGAAAATACTATTAATAAAAGACCCGACAATTATCTTTGGTCGCACAGACGGTGGAAATACCAGCACGCAATTAAAGTTATGGAAACTGGAATATAACAATCATACTTATCTGAATTGAAATTAGCAATCGTGATCTTAAACTGGAACGGGAAAAATTGGTTAGAAAAATTTCTTCCCAGTGTCATCTTGTATTCCGGTGATACAGAGATTTATGTGATCGACAATGCTTCAACTGATGATTCTATAGATTATTTACACCAGAATTTTCCACACGTTAGAATTATTTACAACACCAAAAACAATGGTTTTGCAGGCGGTTATAATGATGGTTTAAAACATATTCATGCAGATATTTACTGCCTCCTGAATTCCGATGTGGAAGTAACTGCAAACTGGTTCGATCCTGTTCTGAATTTATTTAAAAGCGACCCAAAAATTGCCGCGGTTCAGCCAAAAGTTCTGGATTACAACCGTAAAAATTTCTTCGAATTTGCAGGCGCTGCAGGTGGTTTTATCGATAACCTGGGTTATCCTTACTGCCGCGGACGGATCTTTGAATCAATAGAAGAAGACAAAGGACAATACAATGATGAAACCGAGATTTTCTGGGCTTCGGGCTGCTGTTTATTCATCCGGGCTGAAGATTTTTGGAATCAGAAGGGGTTTGACGAAAGATTTTTTGCCCATCAGGAAGAAATCGATTTGTGCTGGCGTCTGAAAAATGACGGAAAGAAAATTTTCTACACCGGGAAATCTACAATTTATCATGTAGGCGGCGGAACTTTAAATAAACAGAGTGCCCAAAAAACATTTCTGAACATGCGGAATAATCTTACTATGCTGGTAAAGAATCTCCCACTTGCTGCGCTGTTCTGGGTTATTTTTTCAAGGCTGATATTAGATGGTGCCGCAGCTTTATACTTCGCTTTCCAAAACGGTTTTTCCCATCTCTGGGCGGTTTTGCGCGCGCATTTCAGTTTTTATTCTCATCTTCCGGGAACAATTCGGCTTCGCGGCAAAAACCAAATAAAAAAATACCACAATTCTAAATGGTTGATTTTCAAGCATTTTATTTAATGTGAAATTTTTCACCGTCACAACGTGGTGAATTACAATCAACTTCCCGTGACTTTAATTTCAAATAAATTGCATTACATTTATAGTAATGAATTTCGATTTATATTTTGTGCTGACCATTATCGCAGTTATCATTCTGGTCATCGGTCTGCTGATTTACTTTTTTCAGCATAAATTCTTTTTCCAGCCGGAGAAACTTCCGCCAGATTTTAAATTCGCTTATGAACATTTAAAAGCGGAAGAGAAAACAGTGGAAACTGAGCCGGGCGCAAAAATTAATTACCTCCATTTTCAGGTTGATCATCCGAAAGGAGCCGTGATTTATCTGAAGGGAAATACAAAGAGCATCAAGGGTTGGGGGAAATTTGCCATTGATTTTACAAGACTGGATTACGAGGTAATTATGATGGATTACCGAGGTTTTGGGAAAAGTACAGGGAAACGAAATGTCGAAGCCATGAAACGCGATTCCCAGTTCATTTATGACATCGTGAAAAATGAATTTTCTGAGGAAAAAATTGTGGTCTATGGCAGGTCACTAGGTTCCGGATTTGCTGCAAGGTTAGCATCGAAGAATAATCCGCGTCTCTTGATTCTCACTTCGCCACTCTACTCTCTGCTGCGCACCATTCACCGTTATTTGCCATTCATGCCTGCAAAACCATTTCTTCGTTACAATCTCCCAACATTTCAATATCTGAAAAATGTGCGCTGCCCCATCAAAATCATCCACGGCAGCGACGACAGGCTGGTGCCCATTAAAACTGCCGTAGATCTTTCGGAAATAAATCCCCGGCTGACAAGACTTTATGTAATTTTGGGCGCAGGGCATATCAATGTGCATCAATTTGAAGAGTACCACCGCGTTATGGAAGAAATATTCGAGAACCGAAAAATCTTCCTCGACACCGAAAAAACGAGCTTAAATGTGAGCCACAGAGCCTGACAATTGCGTTAACTCCGCACAATTCAATTATATTTGTGCAAAATTTATTACTTTTTAATGGAACTGATTATCATTATATTTCTCGTTTTGCTGAATGGCATTTTTTCAATGTCTGAAATGTCACTCGTCTCCTCCCGAAAATTCAAACTTGAAAATGCCGGAAAGAAAGGAAGTTCAGGCGCAAAAAAAGCACTGGAACTTTCGGAACATCCCACTAAATTCCTTTCGACGGTGCAAATCGGAATAACACTCATCGGAATTTTACTCGGGGTTTATTCCGGAGAAAACCTGACAACTGACTTCCAGAATTTCTTAAGCACTTTCCCGCTTATTGAACCTTACTCCAAAACATTGGCAACCGCCGGAATCGTTATATTTATTACTTATCTTTCAATACTTCTGGGCGAACTTCTACCCAAAAGAATTGCGATGACCCATCCGGAAAGCATCATCACTATGGTTGCAAAGCCTATGGATATTCTTTCAAAAATAACTTCACCTTTTGTATGGCTCTTAAGTACATCTAATAATCTTCTTCTTAAACTGATGGGTATTAAAAGCAATTCCGACAGTATCATTACCGAAGAAGAAATAAAATCAATTGTTAAAGAAAGTGCGCAGGAAGGAGAGATCGAAGAAATAGAACAGAATATTGTGGAGCGTGTTTTCGAACTTGGTGACCGGAAGATCAACACCCTTATTACGCACAGAACAGCGATGACATTCTTCACTACTGAAGATTCTCTGGATGAAATTTTCACAAAGATCCGCAGCGACAAACATACTGCCTATCCCGTAACAAAGGGAAATAATCTCGATAACATCATTGGTATTGTACTGCTGAAAGATCTGTTCCCCATCCAAGATCCTGACTCCTTCGATCTTAAGAATTATCTGAAACAGCCGGTTTTTCTTAATGAAAATTATTATGCATATAAAGTGCTTGAACTTTTTAAAAACCAGAAAAACCACTACGGAATCGTGATCGATGAATACGGAAACACTGTTGGAATGGTAACTCTGGATGATTTGCTCGACGCATTGGTAGGTGACACCAATACTGAGGATAATTTTGATTACAGGATTACTGAACGCAGTACTAATTCATGGTTGGCAGATGGACAGGTTCCTATCGTCGAATTCCTAAAATACTTTGATCTCGATTATGAGTTCGACAACAAAGATAATTATACGACTTTGGTTGGTTTCTTCCTGAACGAACATCAGGGCACGCGGGTTGGCGATAAAGTTAAAATTGAAGACCTGGAGCTCGAAATTATTGATAAAGACGGGCAACGTGTAGACAAAATTCTGATTACCAAGATTGAGAATTAACCCATGGCTAAACTCCTTCAATACTTTCAGGAAAAAGTAGTGTTTCTTCCGGTTGCTCTGCCTCTGGAACACGAATTTAAATTCCAGACAGCTTTTGAGGAATATCTGTGGGAAACGCCTTTTGAGGGTAAAATTAACGGACTTCACTTTAAGATTGAAAATCCCAAAGGCATTATTCTTTATTTCCATGGGAATGCCGATAACCTGCACCGTTGGGGAAAAATCGCAGCAGAATTCACTCATTTTGGATACGATATTTTGGTGATGGATTACCGTGGCTACGGAAAAAGTTCAGGTCCCCGAAATGAAGATTTTCTTTACTCGGACGCACAGTACTTTTATGATTTTGCAAAAGAAAATTACGGTGAAGAAAAAACCGTAGTTTACGGCAGAAGCCTGGGCGGCGCATTTGCAGTTAAAATAGGTGCCGAGAATACACCAAAATGTGTAATACTGGAATCTGCCTTTTATAACCTTCAGGATATTGTGAACCGCTGGCTTCCCGAAAAAGTAACGGATCGGGTTTCACCCAGCATGACCTACCATTTTCTCTCTAATGAGAATATAGCGAATGTCAATGTTCCCCTTTATCATTTTCATGGGAGCAAGGATAAAATAGTTCCGATAAAATCCGGAAAGAAATTATTTGAACTCTTTGAAAAAAGTCATCCGGAAACTCCCAAAAAGTTTATCGAAATTGAAGGTGCGGGCCATGATGATTTGGCAAAATTCACCGTATTCAGTGATGAAATAGGAAATATTCTGAAATAAATAACATTCATCACTACACACGATTCAACAATATGATAGATTTTTGCGCCATCGATTTCGAAACTGCTACACACGAACGGAATTCCGCCTGCGAAATGGGAATCTGTGTGGTAGAAAACGGCGCCGTGGTAAAAACCCAGACCTGGCTCATCAAACCGCCCAGTTTTCCATACTTTCATCCGAGGAATATTGATGTGCATGGTATTACGCCCGAAGATGTGCAGGATTCACCAACATTTGAAGAAGTGTGGCACGAGGCGGAAAATTTAATGTACGGAAATCTTATGATTGCGCACAACGCAGCTTTTGATGCCGGGGTTTTACGAAGCTGTCTCGATTATTACGGATTTTTTAAACCGAAACTCAACTATCTCTGCAGCATCTCAATTGCAAAAAAATCATGGAAAAATTTACCGAAATATGGTTTGAAAAGTCTTGCGGAGCATCATCAACTTTCATTTAACCATCACCGGGCGGGTGATGATGCCGAAGTTTGTGCGAAGATTTCGCTTCTCGCTTTTAATAACCTTATGGTTACGAGAACCGAGGAAGTACATGAGGTAATGAAAAAAAACATGAAGATTCTCTAAAGTTTAATCTGCATTTTAGAGAATAAAATTATAATTCTCAGTTACTTAATACCTCAGCCAGCAGATTAAATTTCGGAATTTCGATTTCCAAATTTTCTTCGCTCGAAAGGTTTTTGCAGTAATACACTCCTTTCATACTGCCAACTCCGGAGCGTAATACCACGTTTGAAAAATATTTAAATGTTTCTCCAGGAATAATTTCAGGTGTCAGGCCAATTACGCCATCACCTTCTACCTCCGTGAAACCGAATCCTACATCGTAGATCAGCCATTTTCTTTTGAGCAGCTGCACGGGATGATCACCCAGATTTTCGATGGTCACATGATACCTGAATACAAATCTGTTTTCGGAAGGAAAACTGTTTTTTATATCGTACTCTGGAATTACGGAAACTTTAATGTCGAAAGTAGTTGTAGAAAACATTTCAGTTAATTTTGTTTGGGAAATACAAAAATCCCGCCTTTTCAATGCGGGATTTCATTTATTTTATAAATTGTTTAAATTTATTTATAATTCAAGTGCTTTTCTTTCATCGCCGCCCATCAGGAATTCAACAGGATTGTCAATTGCCTCTTTTACAGCCACTAAGAAACCAACTGATTCCTTACCGTCGATAATTCTGTGGTCATAAGACATAGCGACGTACATCATTGGGCGAATTACCACTTGCCCGTCGATGGCCATTGGTCTTTGAAGAATATTATGCATACCCAAAATTGCAGACTGCGGAGGATTAATGATTGGTGTTGACATCATGGATCCGAAAGTTCCACCGTTGGTTACAGTGAAAGTACCGCCAGTCATCTCATCAACAGTAATTTTACCGTCTCTTACTTTTTCTGCCAAAGATTTTATGTTAGCTTCGACTCCACGGAAAGTCATAGTTTCTGCATTTCTCAATACCGGAACCATCAAACCTTTCGGTCCTGAAACCGCGATTGAAATATCGCAGAAGTCATAATTAATTTTGTAATCGCCATCAATTGAAGCATTCACATCAGGATATAGTTGAAGAGCTCTTGTAACTGCTTTCGTAAAGAAGGACATAAATCCTAACCCAACGCCGTGTTTCTGAGCAAATTCTTCTTTATATTGTTTTCTTAACCTGAAAATTTCAGACATATCAACTTCGTTAAAAGTCGTCAGCATTGCAGTTTCATTTTTCACAGAAACCAATCTTGCTGCCAGTTTTCTTCTCAGAACTGAAAGTTTTGTTGTACTTGAACCTCTGGAACCTCCCGTAGAAGCAGCACCCATTGCAGGTACCGAAGCAGTTTCTGCATCATTCTTGGTGATTCTTCCACCTTTTCCAGAACCTGAAACCTGAGCAGCATCTACCCCTTTTTCATCCAGAATTTTCTTTGCAGCTGGTGAAGGTGTTCCTGCGGCATAACTTGTAGCTGCAGGTTTTTCTTCTTTCTTAGCTTCCTGCACGATTGCAGCTTTTTCAACCACTTTTTCTTCGGCTTTCGGAGCTTCTGCGTTTTCAGTTTTTGGTGCTTCTGAAGAACCGCTTGGCTTAGCAGCATCCATATCAATGAGGCAAACTACCTGACCAACCTGAACAACTTCACCTTCTTCGGCTTTCAAAGTAATTACACCACTTTGCTCTGCAGGCAGTTCAAGGGTTGCTTTGTCAGAATCAACTTCAGCAATTGGCTGGTCTTTCTCAACATAATCGCCGTCCTTCACCAACCAAGATGCGATTTCAACTTCTGTAATAGATTCTCCCGGAGAAGGGACTTTCATTTCTAATATTGACATCGGGTTTATTTTTGTTTATTATTTAAAATTAATTAAGCGGTAACCGGTCGTTTTGCAGGTGCATCATCACGGTCGAAAACTCTGTTGATCACATTGTTCTGGTTTCTTTCGAACATTTTATGGCTTCCCGGAGCCGGTGAACCACTGGCAACAGGTGCCACCACCTGAATTCCGGTATCTCGGAAGTTACGCAGAATATAAGTCCACGCTCCCATGTTTTCCGGTTCTTCCTGAACCCAAAGCAATTGGGTTCTGCTGCTGTACTTACTAAGGATTTCTGCAATTTTATCGTTCTGAAGCGGATAAAGCTGCTCAAATCTAACCAAAGCAATATTTTCGCAATTAAGTTCTTCTTTCTTGGCTAGAAGTTCGTAGTAAATTTTACCTGAACACAGAATCAGTTTTTCAATTTTTGCGGGGTTCGCTACAGCATCATCAATTACAGGCTGGAATGTTCCGGTTGCAAAATCTTCGAGCGGAGAAACCACTTTCGGATGACGCAACAATGATTTTGGAGTCATTACAACCAACGGTTTTCTGAAATTCCACTTAAGCTGTCTTCTTAACAGGTGGAAATAGTTCGCCGGCGTAGTTGCATTTGCTACAACCATATTTTCGTTGGCACAGAGTCCTAAGAATCTCTCGAGTCTCGCAGATGAATGTTCCGCGCCCTGACCTTCGAAACCGTGAGGAAGAAGCATAACCAGACCATTCTGAATTTTCCATTTTTCTTCAGCAGCAGCTAAATACTGGTCGATGATAATTTGAGCTCCGTTTACGAAATCCCCAAACTGTGCTTCCCAAATTGTAAGTGTATTTGGCGAAGCCATCGCATAACCATAATCGAAGCCAAGAACTCCGTATTCCGAAAGGTGAGAGTTATAGATATCGAACCTGCTTTCTGAAATATGTCTTAACGGGATGTATTCTTCTTCTGTATCTTCTGTTTTAACCATTGCGTGACGGTGAGAGAATGTTCCTCTCTCCACATCTTCCCCGGAAATACGTACATTTTTACCTTCAGTAAGTAATGTCGCATAAGCCAGCCATTCACCAAGTGCCCAATCCAAAGCATTGCCTTCAATCATTTTAAGACGATTCTCGAAAAGTCTGGTGATTTTATTAATGAATTTTTTATCAGCGGGTAAAGTGGTCATCTTTACTGCTAATTCTTTCAGTGCTTTAATGTCGAAGCCTGTATCAACGCTGTTCTGCATTGAGCCACGGGGACAAAGCGGGAAATCTTTCCAGGCATCTTCCATAAAGATGGCCATCGCATTTTTTTCAATTTCTTTAGAAGCGTCGAAATCTGCATCCAAAAGTGTTTTGAATTCCGTTTCCATTTTCTTCAAAATCTCATCGGAAACAATTCCTTCCTGAATAAGAACCTGTTTGTAGATTTCTCTGGGATTCGGGTGTTTTGAAATGGCTTTGTATAAATTCGGTTGGGTAAAACGGGGCTCATCACCTTCGTTATGACCGTATTTTCTGTAACCTAAAAGATCGATATAAACATCTTTACCAAACTGTGCACGGAAATCTGCAGCAAACCTGATTGCATGAACTACAGCTTCTACATCATCAGCGTTTACATGCATCACCGGAGATTCGGTAACTTTAGCAATATCTGTACAGTAAATCGACGAACGGGCATCTAAATAATTGGTAGTAAATGAAACCTGATTGTTTACAACGATATGAACTGTACCACCGGTTTTGTAACCTTCAAGCGTCATCATCTGCGCGACTTCGTACACAATTCCCTGTCCTGCAATTGCACCGTCACCGTGAATTACGATAGGAAGCACTTTTTTATAATCGTGGTAAGTATCATCTACCTTCGCACGGCAAATCCCTTCAACCAAAGCTGCAACTGTTTCCAGATGCGATGGATTCGGCGTAAGGTTGATAGAAACCTCCTCACCGTTTGCTGTTTTTATTTTTTTAGATGAACCCAAGTGATATTTCACGTCACCCGAGAATACATCCTCTTCAAATTCTTTTCCTTCAAATTCCGAGAAAATCTGTTTGTATGATTTTCCGAAAATATTGGTGAGTACGTTTAATCTTCCTCTATGCGCCATTCCAAGAACTACTTCATCAACTCCCAATTGCGAGGAACGCGTGATGAGCTGATCCAAAGCAGGAATTAGAGATTCGCCTCCTTCCAGCGAGAATCTTTTTTGACCGACGAATTTCGTATGAAGATAATTTTCAAAAGCTACTGCCTGATTCAGTTTGCCTAAAATTTCCGTTTTTTCGGAAGCATTAAGCTGAGGGCGGTTTTCATTTACCTGAAGCCATTTTCTGATATACAGTTTTTCTTCAGTATTGTTAATGTGCATATACTCTACTCCGATGGATTCGCAATAGATATTTTCCAAACGCTTCACAATATCCTGAAGCGTGGCAGCGCCCGGCATGCCGATTTCTGTAGCGGAATTGAACTTCTGCGTCAAATCTGCCTGTGAAAGACCGAAATTCTCAATAGCGAGTGATGGCTCGTAATGTCTTCTCTGGCGAACAGGATTAGTGTTAGTGAAAAGATGTCCACGGTGTCTGTATCCTTCGATTAAATTCAGCACTTTGAATTCCTTCTGGATATCTTCCGGAATCTGCCCTTTAGAAGCAGATTGGTTGGCAAACTGCGCTACCTGCGTGGCAGCATTTGGAACAGATGAATTTTCTTGCAGTTCGTCCCCATAATTCTCGAGCGCAAAATCAAATCCCTGGAAAAATGCTTTCCAGGAAGGCTCTAAACTATCGGGATATTTTAAATATTGTTGGTATAAGTCTTCGATTAACTGCGAATGTGCAGCGTTTAGGAATGAAAATTTGTCCATTATGTACAGATTAACTGTTGTTTTTTATTTAAAAGCCAAATTTACGCAAAATAAGTGAAGTAATAAAGCCGAAAAACCTTAAAAAACATAAAATAATTTACCTAAAAACGGGCAAAGACAATTTCATTACCGTATTACTTTCCACGGCTGGTTCCTCAAGAAAAGTCTGCTGTAAATCTCCTGTTCTCATGGTGTCGCGTTTTGCTTTTAAAAGAAGTTCCTGAATCGCGCTTATGCGGCCTGCATAGCTGCCCTGGTAATAAATCACGTAGTTTCGCGACGCATTAACTGTCCTGAAAATAAAATTATTGTCTGATACGCCGATTCTTTTGGAAAGAGGAATCCCGTAATAATATGAAACTTCTTTATCTTTAAAATTACCGGCGTTCGTGATCAGCACAGGTTCACCATATTCATCTTCTCTTTTGCCTAAATCCATTTTGATGAAGTTAATGGTTTTATTGTGGTTCATCACGATATTTTTGAATAGGGCATCTTTTGTATTCTTTGAATTTACATTTACGCCTAACAGAAGCTGACCTTCTTTTTCCTCCACCATCAAGGTATCGAACTTAATACTTTCTCTCTGCTGCTCTTTATTTACCTTATTTCCCAAGATGGTGAAAAGCGTTTTCATCCCGGTTTCAATATCAGCAGTAATATCTTCTTCGGTAATTAAATTAAGCGAACGCTTCAGAAAAGGCTGTTTTGGAGTCTGAATATACCATGTTATTTTAGTTTTTCCGTTTTGAGCGACAAATTTTAAGTCGATCAAATAGGGATTGCTTCGCCTACCTTCAAACAACTGATACCTTAATGTCCTGTTGGGATTTTCGTAGCGGATAAAAAGATCACCGAAAACCTCTTGATCTTTTGTATCGCGATAACTCATGGAGCTTCCCTGACCTTCGTAAGGAGTGAAAAAATCAAAAGTAAGGTTTTTGTTGTCGGAGAAAAATCCGCTCCAGCGGCTGAAATTCTGGAGATTATTGAACTGCGGGAAAACTTTGTCTATGGGATAATTGATTTCTTTCTCGATGGTGAAACTTTTGCTTTCCGCCACAAAAATCATAGACACAGCATAAACTGACAGCAAAAAGATGATAATTACACTTCCTAATTTGAACCAACGCATGGGCAAAAATACAAAAAACTCATTCACAAAAAACACGGCAATAGAAATATTGCCGTGCATGATTTGTCTAATTCTGTCTTAAGGAATAATAGTCCCGGGTTTAATCACCGCATTTTTCTTTACGACCACAATTCCATCTTTTATCGAATGGGTATCGTAATCGCCATCCTGCAGATGTTTGCCGCCGATGATTCTAACATTATCGCCAATGCTGCAGTTTTTATCTAAAATTGCCCGTTCGATATAGCAATATTTTCCCACGCCAAGGTTAGGAATATTCCGTTCATCGTTCGCTACAATTTCTTTAGTCTCCTGATAATAGTCGGCGCCCATCAAATAAGTATTGATCAGCGTACTTCCTTTATCAATCCGGCTCCTGTTTCCTACGATAGAATTTTCAATTTTATCTGCCATCACCACACAACCATCACCGAAAATCGCCTTGCTCACATAGGATCCTAATATTTTAGACGGTGGAAGCATTCTGGCTCTGGTGTAAATAGGTGAATGACTGAAGAGATTGAATTTAGGGAAGTCCTGCGTCAGCTCCAGATTTGCATCAAAGAAAGACTGTATTGTTCCGATATCAGTCCAGTATCCGTCATATTGGTAACTCATCATTTTATACTTACCAATGGCATTCGGAATCAGTTCGCCACCGAAATCGTCACCCGGGTCTTCATCGAACATTTTTTTCAGAAAATTCTTTGTGAACACATAAATCCCCATTGAAGCAAGATACTCTTTGCCTTCAGATTTACTTTTATCTGAAACTTCAGATTTCCATTCATTTAAAATATCACGGGAAGGTTTTTCAGTAAAAGAAGTTATATTGCCGTCGTCATCGGCTTTCAGTATCCCAAATCCTGGTGCATCATTACAGTTTACCGGAATTGTAGCGATGGTGATGTCGGCTTCATTTTTACAGTGAAAATCAATCATCTCGCGGAAATCCATCTGATAAAGCTGGTCACCGGAAAGGATCAGTATGTAATCGTACTGATATTTCGCGAGATGCTTCATGGACTGTCGCACGGCATCGGCAGTACCCTGATACCACTGGTCATTTTCTACATTCTGCTCTGCAGCCAGAATATCTACGAATCCTTTGCTGAAAATATCAAAATGGTAAGAATTCTTGATGTGAGAATTCAGAGAAGCAGAGTTAAACTGCGTTAAAACTAAAATCCTGTTGAATCCCGAGTTGAGACAGTTGGAGATAGGAATGTCGACCAATCTGTATTTACCGGCAATGGGCACCGCGGGTTTGGATCGCGAGTAAGTTAAAGGGAACAACCGTGTTCCGCGTCCACCGCCGAGCACTATTGAGATTACACTTGGTTTCATAGAATTAAAATTTTGTGTTTACGAGCAAGATTGATGCCTAACAATATTAGTGATTTTTGAGCATTAATCAAAATATAAAGCAGTAAAATCCCCGCAGTTAAACAAAATTTAAAGTATGAAAAGTTATAGGAAAAGGCCGACCCAGGAATCAAATTATACGCAAAAAAAGTCTCTCAATAAATTGAGAGACTTGCTGCGATCCGGACGGGACTCGAACCCGCGACCTCCGCCGTGACAGGGCGGCATTCTAACCAGCTGAACTACCGGATCAATTTTTTGAAAAGTAATTGATAAACTTTATGCGATCCGGACGGGACTCGAACCCGCGACCTCCGCCGTGACAGGGCGGCATTCTAACCAGCTGAACTACCGGATCATTAATTCTAAAAGAGCTTCTTTCTTTTTGGTGAGTGCAAAAGTACGTTTTTTAAGCTATCTACAAAACTTTTTTGCAAAAAAAATGCTTCCTTTTATAGAAAGCATTCATTCTCACGGGATTATTTTTTATAAATGTGCAGATAATTTTTCTGCGATAACCTCTTTAGATGCTACACCAACGATTTTATCAACTACCTGACCGTTTTTAAAGATTAAAACTGTAGGGATATTTCTGATGCCGTAATCAACAGAAACCTGTTGGTTGTTATCCACATCTACTTTTCCTACTACTGCTTTACCTTCAAAATCTTCTGCAATTTCTTCTACAATTGGGCCCAACATTCTACATGGTCCACACCAAACTGCCCAAAAATCAACTAATACCGGTTTGTCTGAATTCAGTACCATTTCCTGAAATGACTGATCTGTTATTTCTAATGCCATTTTTTATATTTTTTATAATTATATTACTTTTTTCGGTACAAAATTACAAATTTTTAGCGACTTCAGCGAATCGTCTATCTATGTGCAATATTTGTATTTTCTATCTTAAGACGCTCCGCAATCTCCTTTAACGCATCTACCAATGCATCAATTTCGGCTTTGTTTGTAAGATGACTGAAGGAAACTCTCAGCGGAGTTGCATGCTGCATTTCTTCTTCATCAAGAATCATCATCATCACCATCGAAGGCTTTGCTGCACCCGATGAACATGCGCTGCCCTGAGATATCGCGATGCCCTTCATATCCAGTTTAAGCCCGATCATTGGATCTTTAAAAGGCAAAAGCACGCTTAAAACTGTGTACAGGCTTTTTTCGTCTTCGGCACTTCTTCCGTTAAACTTAATACCCTCTATTTCAGCCGACAGTCTGTCTATTGTATATTTTTTAATTTCCTTGATATGAGAAGCATACTCATTCATATTTTTCAAAGAAAGTTCCAAAGCTTTACCTAAGCCTACAATTCCGCAAACATTTTCAGTTCCCGCTCTTAAAGTCCTTTCCTGTGGGCCACCGGTAATAATTCCTTTTAATCCGGAAGATTTCCTTACGAAAGCAAATCCGCTACCTTTAGGTCCGTGAAATTTATGAGCACTGCATGAAGCAAAGTCTACAGGGATGTCAGAAAAATCGAGCTCCATATGCGCCATAGACTGCACTGTATCTGAATGGAAAAGGGCGTTATTTTCTTTGCAAAGTTGTGCTACTTTCTTAATATCTAACAAATTTCCTATCTCGTTATTTGCATGCATGAGACTTACAAGAGTTTTCTTCTCTGATGCTTTAAGCACTTCTTCCAATTTAATAAGATCAAAATCCCCTTTCTGATCAGGGCGCATATATACCACTTCTACCCCTTTTCTTTTCTTCATGTCCAAAACCGTTTCAGCAACACATTTGTGCTCCATTGGAGACGTAATAATACGCTCTACACCCAAATGATTAATGCATGATTTAATAATCATGTTATTGGATTCGGTTCCGCAAGAGGTGAAAATAATTTCGGAAGGCGATGCGTGAAGATAATCAGCCACCTCGCGCCGTACATTTTCGATAAGAATTTTAGCTTCCTGTCCGAGGCTGTGCGTGGATGACGGGTTGCCATAATTCACCTTCATTACCTGAACCATCGCATCGATTACTTCTTCGGCAAGTGGCGTGGTAGCCGCGTTATCCAAATATATTTTATTCATTTTCTGTACTTTCTTTTTAAGATATTTCGGGTATAAAATTAGTGAAAAAATTCAAACTGGCTTTCGTCTGCCCATGCCAACATTTCACGGTCGCCCGATGTATCCCCAAACGCGATTATTTTGTCGAATTTTCTGCCTTTCACGGCTTCAATAATGCGTTTGACTTTTTCCGGACCGTTGCAGTTTTTACCAATAAAATTTCCGGTAAAAATATCATCCGCGAATTCTGTCTGTGTGGCTAAAAGTTTGATGTTGAGTTTCTCTGCAAAAGGTTTAACCCATATATCAAGCGAAGCGGAAACGATATAGCATTCTGTCTGAGTTCTGTCGATATTCTGAATAAATTCAAGAGCGTTTTTCCGAAAAATATCACGTTCAAATTTTTCAAAAAAGGACTGTGCTTTTTTATCAATTTTAGCGAGGCTTTCACCTTTTAGAATGGAAGAAATAAAACTTTTCTTCACTTTTTCAGCGTCTGCAAGATTTAATTTTAAGAGGATAAAGAGCGGAATATGTTTAACGAACTGCACATAAAATTTAGTAGAATTATAGAACTTAAGGTACAGAAACATGGTGTCTTTGTAAGTGAGAGTTCCGTCGAAATCGAAGAGATACAGTTTTTTCATTCCAACTTTGCTACAGCTTTAATTTTTTGAAAATAAACTCAGGAATATTTTTAATGATTAGCATAATAATACTCCAAAGCGGTAAAACATATGCCGTATTTTTTTTCCTTTTGTAGGCAGTATAAATTTCTTCGGCAGCCTGTCTTGGGGTTGCCGTAAGTGCCGGATTCAAAGGTAAGCCTTCTGTCATTTTGGTATCCATAAAACCTGGTTTTACGGTAAGTACATGAACTTTCCGGCTGAACATATAATTTCTCAAACCGCTCAAATAGGCTGTTAGTCCCGCTTTAGCGCTTCCGTAAATAAAATTACTCTGCCTGCCGCGGTCGCCTGCAACTGAAGACAGAACGATCATTGTGCCGGATCTCTGGCGCTCCATTTTAGCGGCGAAAAAATTGAGAACGGGAACGAGTTTTGCGAAATTGATATCGATAACCTTTTCTGTATTCTTATTGTTATAGAGGGCTTCATCAGTTCCCTCACCCAGATATCCTGTGGCACAAAACAACAGATCCGAAGTGATGTCATCAAACTTATTGTAATCGATTTCTTTCATCAAATCTAGCTCAATGATTTCAGTTTGCTGAAAGAACTTTACATCAATATGTTGGGCAAATTTCTGTGTCGTTTCTCTGTTCGAAGTGAAAAGAAAAACAGTCTGGTATTTTTCCCCTGCCTCTAAAACCTTCTCTACAAAGGCCTGCGCTATTTCTGAATTGCTTCCGAGAACGATCATCTTGTAGATTTAATTATTGCTGTTCATGATTCTTTTGTGCTGCATGGACACAAATTTTGGATTCTGCACGTTCTGGAGATAATTGGTCAGCGTGGATTTGCTCATGCTGTCTTTTGTAAGATAAATTCTTCCACCATATTCTTCAACGATTTCATCCAAATCAGTCACAAGTTTTTTAAGTCTGGAATTTACTTTAAAGTCCAGAGCAAGTGTGTATCCTTCGGTTGGGAAAGAGTTATAGGCATGCGGATTATTTTTCCCGAAAAGCTTCAGTACTGCCAGAAAAGATCCGTTGCCACTTTTTGCAATGGTTTGCAATATTTTTTCCATCCCTTCTTTACCTTTCTCCTTGGGAATCACCATTTGGTACTGGATAAATCCGCTTTTCCCATAGATTTTATTCCAGTCATTTACCACATCCAAAGGATAAAAAAATGTTTCGTAATCTACATAATTTTTCACCATCTTCTGCTGCTGTTTGTTGAAATAAAGGAAATTGAACAGCTTAACGGTAAATTTATTCAGTAAAAAATCAGGGAAGTAAAACGGTATTTTTGGGATCATTTTTTTCTTCAATCTCAGCGGATTCTCCTGCATTTTTTTCGGAAGTTCATGTTTAAACGCATGTTCACCCCGCATCATAATGCTTCTGCCAATGTTTTTTCCCCTTTGGAGGCAATCAATCCAGGCAACATTATAGGTCCAAGACTCACTTTCGTCAAAAAGTTTAAAAATCTCATCCAGATTTTGTGCTTTAACGGATTCCTGCCGGATATATGCGGTTTCTATATTTTTTAGTTTGAACTTAGCAGACAAAATAATTCCTGTAAGACCCATTCCGCCAATCGTTGCCCAAAATTTATCTTCGTTCTCTGTTCTGGAGCAAGTGATTACTTCAGAATTTTCGTTCAGCAGAGAAAACTCCTCTACATACTCAGAAAAACAACCTTCTGCATGATGATTTTTCCCGTGAACATCCGACGCTATGGCGCCACCAACTGTGATAAACTTCGTTCCCGGCGTCACATAAAGAAAGTAACCCTGCGGCACAATCACTTCTAAAACGTGTGAAAGCAAAACTCCGGATTCGCATTCGATAACTCCGTTTAACCGGTCGAAACTTATGAATTTATTGAGTCTTCTGGTCGAAAATATATGCTCGGATAGTGAAGCATCACCATAACATCTTCCGTTTCCCCTCGCGATTACTTCATTATTGTTCCTAACGAAATCCTTAATTCTTTCAATAGAATCTTCTGATTTTATTTCCTTTTCCACCACGGGAAAATTCCCCCAATTTGTTACTTTCTGTATAAAATTCGGTTTCATTATTTGAAATAAATTTGGAGTAAAAACGCTGCCAGCCAAAGCACTAGAGTAATCTGTATATACCGGTCCTTATAAATAATTTTGGTTGGAGATTCGGTTTTATTATAGACCAGGGTTTGCTGTAGATATCGTAAAAAAGCAAAAACCACAAAAATTACGGTATAAAAAACACGCGAATGAAACTTCTGCTGTACTTCCGGGGAAAGTGTAAACATGAGATAACAAACAATTGCCAGGGTACAGCTTATTGAAAGCGCAATGTCGGCAAACTGAACATTGTAACCATCCAGCGCTCGTCGTGTTTTACCGGAGATCTGGGCATTGATCAGCTCTCCTCTTCTCTTACCGATTGCAAGTACCAAAGCCAGCACAAATGTCAGTAAAATAGCCCACTGGGAAATATAAATTCCGGTGGCGTAACCTCCGGCAAGAACCCTCAGAACAAAACCGATCGCAATAATGGTAACATCGATAATTGCGACATGCTTCAGTTTGAAAGTGTACGCAACATTCATCAGAAAATAAAATATAATGATCGCGGCAAACTTCCAGAAATTATGATGAAAATACTGTGCTCCGAAGAAAATCAATACCGAAATCATTGCGATTAAACCAATAAAAAATACCACGGCTGTGGATTTGGAAATAACGCCGCTTGCTAAAGGTCTCTTACTTTTTTCGGGATGCTTTTTGTCGGATTCAATATCAGAATAATCGTTGAGAATATAAACAGTACTCGCGGCAAAGGAAAAGACTACAAATGCGAAGAGACTTTTGATCAGCAAATCGAAGTTGGTAATATTTCCGGAAAAGAAAAGGGGCGCAAAAACGAAAAGGTTTTTTACCCATTGCTCTACGCGAAGCAGTTTTAAATATTTCGTCATTCGTACTTAAAGAATAAGACAAAATTAGTGATTTTAAAATAAAAAAATCCGCCGAAGCGGATCTAAAATATAATGATTTTGATTTGGTCTACTGCTGACTTGTTTTAGCATCATTGATCATGTCTTCATTTGCAGTAATTGCAAATTCAACTCTCCTGTTTTCTGCTCTTCCGGCGTCGGTATCGTTAGATGCTACCGGCTCTTTTTCTCCTACTCCCATCGTTAACATTCTGCTTGAAGAAACGCCTTGTGAAATCAGATATGATTTTACTGCTGCGGCTCTTCTCTCGGATAAAGAAAGGTTATAGGCATCGGTTCCTTTACTGTCAGTATGACCGTAAATATTGATGTTGGTATCTAAGTTATTTTTCAATACCTGTGCTAATTTATCAAGATTAGCTTTTGCGGCAGAGGTAAGATCAGATGAATCAAATCCAAAGTTCACCATATTTTCTTTCATGGTTACTTTAATTCCCTCACCTACTCTTTCAACTTCTGCTCCCGGTAAGGTTTCCTTGATCTCTTTAGCCTGCTTATCCATATTTCTACCGATAACATTACCTGCAACTCCACCAACAATACCGCCAAGTACAGCGCCGGCTGGTGCATTTTTACCTTTACCTAAATTATTACCCAATACACCACCTATAACAGCACCTGCTGCCGTACCAATTACAGTACCTTTCTGTTGATTATTGGCATTTTTTACAGCCTCGCAACTTGTCATTAAAAGTGATGTCGATACGAAAAGCGCTGCTATATTTGTCTTATTAAAAATTTTCATAATAGTAATTTATATTGTTATTTCATTCCTGTTCTTGCGAAGTTGTAAACAATTCTTACATTCTCGCCTCCCGAAGGAACATTTTGTTCTAATGTGAATGCATCCGGAGTCTGGCTGATAAGGTTTAAAGAATATCCTTCGATTACCGCCTTTGCCTTAGATCCTTCTAATAATTTTTTGAATTTAAATTCATTACCGTTTACCACTTCAAACTTAATTGGCTGAATTACACTTGGGCAAGATCCGCCGCCATTAAGGGTATAAGAACCGGTCCAGTTATTAGGAATAAGTCTCCAGTGGCTGCCGACGAAGCACTGCGCATCTGCACCTTCGTCGAAAGGCCTAACTTTAAAATTCTTATCGTAATCTACACTTGTAATTTCCCAATCACCTTTCAGTTGCAGGAATTCTGCTCTGTTGGCTTGAGCGGTTTTTGCTGTGGAACAGGAAACGCTGATTGCGGCTCCTAAAATTCCGGCGAGTAATATATTTTTCATAGTAATAAAATTATGAATTACAAGTTACAAAAAACCGTGCCAAATTTTCATATTTAAAAAGAAAAGCCCGGTTATCCGGGCTTTTCGTAAATAGTCTAAATAACGATTATTTTCTTTTAATAACTTTCTTTACCACTTTTTTAGGAGTCTTCTTTACCACTTTTGCTTTAGCAACGGGTGCCGAAGCAGTTGGCTTATAGAAGTTTGTAAACGCATATTCCGCGGCTTTGCGAACATCGATTACCCCTCCAGCCTCAGAAATTAAATCGAATCTGTTGTTTGTATTGGAGTTGATCATCGCGTTAACAGATGATTTATTAGAAGTTTTCACAAGCGACTCGATAATCTGCTCGGGTTTCAGGTTTGGCATATATGCCAAAAGAACTGAAGCCGCGCCGGCTACCACAGGTGATGCCATTGAAGTTCCCTGCAGATATTCATACTTACCGTCCGGAACAGTGGAGTAAATTTTATCTCCAGGCGCGAAAACATTTACCATTTTCTGGTTATAATTCGAGAAATCAGCTCTCAAAAACTCGTTATTATTAGTTGATGCACCCACAACAAGCATATTATTTACAAATGGTTTAGCATCATTGATATCTTTAAAATTGGTAGGATAATAAACATTCTCAAAAATGTTTTCATTTTCATTTCCCGCTGCTTTTACCAAAAGAACGCCTTTAGTCTGTGCATACTTAAATGCATCCCAAACCACCGATTTACCAGGAGAAACAGGTTTACCAAAACTCATATTCAGGATTTTAGCTCCGTTATCAACCGCGTATCTTATTGCGTTTGCAACATCTTTATCGCGTTCATCACCATTGGGCACAGTTCTTACGGTCATAATTTTTGCCGTTTTGTAACCAACACCGTATTGCGTTTCTGTTCCCTGAGGATAACCTGCGATGATTCCCGCAACGTGAGTTCCGTGCTGTGCATCAGGACCTTCATAATTATTGTTACCGTAATATTTCTGAGTGTAATCGTCGTAATTATCGCCAACAACAGACGTTCTTGGATCGAAATCGAGATTATACTGCTGAGTAGCCTGCGGTGTGTAATAATCTAAAGCTTCTTTCATCTGCGCTTCCAAAAACTTCTGAACCTCTGCAGGTGATTTTCCTTTTACAGAAGGATCCTGCGCAACCTGACCTAAAACCGAAGCTGCCATAGCCTGTTCCTGACTGGCAGGTTTTAGTGAAGCGACAACTTCAGGAGTAAGATTCTGGCCGTTCAGCATCTTCACCATATCAGGAATCATTTTTTGAATTCTGGAATATGTTTCGTAACCCTGTTTAGCTTCGATACTTTTTTTGGTGAAGATTTCCTTTGATTTCATGTACATGGCAAATTCCTCCGCCATTTTTGCCTGATTTGCTTTATTTGTTGCAGAATTTGGACCTTCAAAAACAGATTGGTATTTCTTAACAACCCTGGTCACTTCCATATTATCGATATCTACGTCACCGTTTTTTCCACCGATAAAGTTCCAACCATGTATGTCATCAATATATCCGTTTCCGTCGTCATCTTTTCCGTTATTTGGAACTTCATTAGGATTTTTCCACATGTTTTTTATTAGACCCGGATGATCAACTTCCACTCCACTATCCAAAACTCCCACGATTACAGGTTTGGCCTTTAATCCTTTCGATTCAAGATATTTATAAGCGTTTTGGGTATTGACTCCGTAAGTATTTGAGGAAGAAAAATCTTTGTGATACCAGGTCATCAGATCTTTGTCCTTCATCGGGTCTAAAGCGGCATCTGCACTCTGCGCAAAAGATGCAACTCCTGAAAGGAAGGTAGCTGCAATTAGTATTTTTTTCATTATAAATTCTATTTGGTATAAATATTCTTTAAATAAGTCAAAGTTTCGGGTCCTTTGTTACAGATCAGATCGAGAATTGAAAGGTCTTTCATAAATCCCATCTTATCTGTGAAGGTTTGATAATATTCCTCCATTTCAAATTCAGTTTCTTTTTTGGCGGAAAACTGCTCCCTGCAATTAAGTTCTGAAGGAACTTTAACGTATTCATCATTCAAAGAGTATGCCTTTTCCGTCTTCATAATATCCTGAATAATTTTTAAAGCATGAAGATTAAACTGAATAAGCGAATCTGTTTCAAATTCAAATATTTTCTGAAGTCTGTCCTCGTAAAACTCAAAATAAGGTGAACTCTGATACGCAGTTTTAATGGATTTCCAGTGAAGTTTCTGCCAGTTCTCGCGGTGAGAAATTTTAATTTCCTTCATTACCCTCTCACTACTGTGGTTGATGGGAATAATTAAAGACAGTCTTCCGTTTGCGCCGTAAATATTGGTTCTGTTCCTGTAGGTCTGTTTCGGAAAATTTTCATATTGTTCTAAAACAATCTCGTTTTCTTCTTTCAAAAAAAACGCAAACCAGGAAATAGGTGGCAGATAGAATATGGGTAATAAAATTTTCATAATCAGTTTAATAAAAATCCCCCTCCGATGGAGAGGGATTTATGATTTTGTATCAGTTAGATATTAGTCTTCTTTACTTTTCTTTCTGAAGAATTTCGCAAAATAATCCCATCCAAAAAATAAAAGTAAAAGGATTGCCGCAACCCACCAGTAAGAAGTTTTATTGGCTTCGCCGGTGTTAGTCGCTTTAAACATGCGGTCCCAACGGATTCTTTTACCTTCGGGCTGGTAAGATGAACTGTTATCAGCGAAGAGCCCTTCCACACTCATCCAGGTAAACATCGGACTCCCCACAATATTTTCTTCAGGAACGAACCCGAAAAACCTTGCATCCAATGAGGCATCTCGATTGTCGCCAATCATCATGTAATAATCCTGTTTTATGGTGTATTGCGTAGTTTCCTGACCATTAACATAAATTTTTCCGTCTCTGTTTTCCAGTTTGTTATCTTCGTATTCCGAAATAATCCACTGGTATTCAGGTAAAGTTTCCTGATTTAACTTTACTACATCTCCTTTTTTAGGTATTCTTAAAGGTCCGTACCAATCCTGATTCCATTTTTTATTTACAGGAAAAATTGACTGCGTTGTATCTAAATTCTTTGTATAACTGTCTCTCGCTGCATTCACTTTATATGAAAGCGCTGCCGAATCCTTGGGCCAGATGTGTTCTTTAAGATCAACAACCTGCGGCAATTCCTTTATCTCTTTTGCCGTTTGATCAGTCAGTCCCTGAAAATCGTACAAATAACCGCTTTCAGTCTGAACTTCCTGCACGGGTAGAAATCCATATTTTCTGTAAAGCGCGGGAATATCTAATTGACTTCCTGTAGTTGCAATGAATTTGTGCTGCTTTTGCTGGTCGCCTAGAATAGTCTCAGGTTTTCCGTTTACAAAGATACGGCCTGCTTTAATTTCCAAAACGTCGCCTGCAACGGCTACACAACGTTTTACATAAGGATCTTTACGGTCGATTGCTTTATGAACCGAATCCTGCGGATAATTGAAAACTACGATATCGTTTTTCTCAGGTTTGCTGAACTGGAAAATTCGTGCATAAGGCAATTTCACTGCCTCAAGATAAGATTTAGGATCATCTTTCGGATTTCCCTTCTCACCGGTATCCATGATGGTACCCTGCAGGAATGGGATTGCCACAGGACGCATCGGCATTCTGAAACCATAGCTCCATTTATTTACAAAAAGAAAATCTCCTACAAGGAGCGTTCTTTCCATGGAACCTGTAGGAATTCCAAATGGCTGGGTCATAAATACATGGACGATCGTGGCAAATACCACCGCGAAAGTGATGGAACCCACGAAAGACTCTTTCTTTTTCTCGCCTTTTTCTTCTTCAGTTAAATAAAACTCTTCTTCAGTTTCTACCTCAGGATCTTTAGAATAATTGATGTAGGCCATATAAATAAACGGAAGAATCACGGTAAGCAGGCGCTGTGAAAAGCTGCTTTTGCCAAAATGTTTCATCAGAAACAGATGAAAAACCGTCATCATAATAGGTCCTACAATCGGAAGATAAGCCATCACTACCCACCATTTCGGATGCCCGGTTTCTTTCTGTATGATATAATAATTATAAAAAGGCACAAAAGCAAAAAGCGGATTGTAACCCATTTTTTTATAAAGTTTCCATGTAGAAATCCCCATCAGAAGAGAGAGGATTAAGACATAAACTGTATAAGTAAGAAAATAGCTCATAGTTTGTTGTTGGTGATTATTGACTTATTAGTTCGCAGGATCGTGAAACTGTTACAAATAAGTTTTAGTGCTTAGGAGAAAAGAACATCTATCATAGAAAAGTTTCCTGTTTTTCCCTGAATCCATTCCGCAGCAATTACTGCGCCCAGCGCAAAACCATTTCGGGAGTAAGCCGTATGTTTAATCTCGATTTCGTCAACGGAGCTTTTATAGAAAACGCTGTGTGTACCGGGAACCTCATCTTCACGGATGGCGAAAATGCCGAGTTGCTTTTCTTTGGTTTCATCGAGTTTCCAGCCTTCAAACCTTTGGTTATTTTTAATGATCCCTTCGGCTAAAGAAATTGCGGTTCCGCTAGGGGCATCTTTTTTGTGGACATGATGAATTTCTTCGAGCTGAACATTATATTCAGGGAAATTTTTCATTAAATCGGCAAGTTTTTCATTCAGCGCAAAGAAAAGATTTACGCCTAAACTGAAATTCGAACCATATAAAAAAGCAGTATTATTTTCGGCAGCGATTTTTTCGATTTCAGGCTTCTGGTCGAGCCAGCCTGTGGTTCCGCAAATCACGGGAATATTATTTTCAAGGCAGGTTTTAATATTGTTAAAAGCAACTTCAGGATTAGAAAACTCAATGACTACATCAGCGCTATTAAGGTTTTCCGAAGTTGGAGATTCATTAAGTCTTGCGACGATTTCATGATTTCTCTGGGTCGCAATTTCATCAATAATTTTACCCATTTTTCCGTATCCTACCAATGCTATTTTCATAGTTCCCTTTGATTTTACTTTAAAAATTATAACTTAAACTGAGGCCCGCCTTTGAATTCTGCTTTCCGAATTCATCGTAAATTACAGTGGGCTTCAGCGCAAGATCCGGATCTTTACGGCCTTCGTAAAGATGTGCATCCACAACCGCATCTACAATATTAAGGATGTAAACCAAGCCGGTAATTGCGATTGCATAATCGCGCTGCCGCTTTGCTCTGTCCTGCGTTCTTCCTAAGGGTTCCGCACTGATCCCAGGAATATCTGAAAACTCGTGAGGCTGACCGTTGAGTTGTGCGATGAATGCATCTCTGTAACGATTGTACTGTTTCTGATTCCAAAGCACTACCCCAACGCCGGTACCGATTCCGCCCCAAACAATTGGGATTTTCCAGTATTTCTTGTTGTAATATTGCCCCAGACCTGGTAAAACCGCAGAATACAAACCTGCTTTAGTAGGATTGTATCTCATAGTGGAGTCCGTTGCATTGGATTCCTGAATATCAGTATATACCTCGATTTCAGATTTTGGAGTAACTGCAGATATAGAATCCGTTGGATAATTTTCTACACGAATGGTGTCTTTCGGACTTACCTGCGCGAAAATTTTTAGTGAGAATAAGAGGACAAAAAGTACTGTAAGTTTATTCATTATCTGAAATGTGAGAGAATACTCTCGAGTTCTTCTTCGTTTTTGAAATCGAGAACAATTTTTCCTTTTTTGCCGTTGGCAGCAGCTTTAATCTCCACTTTTACCTCTAAAATATCGGCAAGGTTTTTCTCTGCTTTTTTGAAATGGTTAGGGACTGCAGTTTTCTGTCTTTTCGGTGAATTGTCTGGATTTTTAAGCCTGTTCGATTCCTCTTCTGCCTGGCGAACACTTAAGTTATTCTTAATGATTTTATTAAAAAGCTCCTCCTGTTTTTCTGCATTATCAAGGCTGATAATCGCACGCCCGTGGCCGGCAGAAATTTCTCCGCTTCGAATCGCGTTCTGTACATCAGGATTAAGTCTTAAAAGACGGATGGAATTTGTAATAGTACTACGTTCCTTCCCAACACGCTGGCTCAGGTTTTCCTGAGTCATCCCGATTTCTTCAAGAAGTCTCTGATAAGTTAAAGCAATTTCGATGGCATCTAGATCTTCTCTCTGGATGTTTTCAACCAAAGCCATTTCGAGCAATTCCTGATCATTAACTAAACGGATATAGGCCGGAATAGTTTCCAAACCTGCAATTTTACTCGCCCGGAAACGTCTTTCACCCGAAATAATTTCGAATTTATCGCCATCTTTTCTTAAAGTAACAGGCTGAATAATTCCTAAATTTCTGATGGACTGCGCTAAATCATTTAGGGCTTTTTCATCGAAATAGGTTCGTGGCTGTGTTGTGTTTGCATAGATATCCGCCAAAGGAACCTCCACGATGTTTCCCACAAATTTATCTGCGCCTTCATCGGTTGCGGAATTTACTGTAGCTTTGGATTCAGCACTTAAAATAGCGCCCAAACCACGTCCCATTGCTCTTTTCTTGTCTTTCATTTTTTATAAATGATGATTGTAATTATAGCGATCCGGATTAAAATCCTCGCTTAATTTTTTACTAAATTTTCGTTCTTCAGCAAAACTTCTTCGGCCAACTGAAGATACTGTATCGCTCCTTTGCTTTCTGCATCGTAATTCAGAATGCTTTCACCAAAACTTGGCGCCTCGCTCAAACGTACATTTCTGCTGATGATTGTTTCGAACACCATTTCCGGGAAATGAGAATTTACCTCTTCCACCACCTGGTTTGAAAGTCTTAAACGTGAATCATACATGGTCAAAAGCAAACCTTCGATATCCAGATCTTTATTATGGATTTTCTGAACATTTTTAATGGTATTGAGCAATTTACCCAAACCTTCCAAAGCAAAATATTCGCACTGTATCGGAATGATTACGGAATCTGCTGCTGTTAAAGCATTAATTGTGATCAAACCTAAACTCGGCGCACAGTCGATAATGATGTAATCATAATCTTCGCGAACAGATTTCAGCGCTTGCTTCAGCATATATTCACGGTTTTCGCGGTCTACCAATTCTATTTCAGCAGCTACCAGATCGATATGTGAGGGAATGATGTCTAAGTTAGGAGATGCCGTTTTCTGAATGCAGTTTTTAGCGTCTGCACTGTGCTCAAGCAAATTATAAGTAGAAAAATTAGCTTCATCTATTCCCAATCCCGACGTTGCGTTTGCCTGCGGATCGGCATCGATTAAAAGAATCTTTTTTTCCAGAACACCCAGCGCAGCTGCCAAATTAACCGCAGTAGTTGTTTTACCAACTCCGCCTTTCTGATTTGCAACCCCAATTATTTTAGCCATTAGTATTTATATTAATGCTCAAAAATACACTTTTTTATCATTTTCAGATGATTGTTGATAAGTTGGTTTAAGTTAAAGTATTGTTAATTAAAGCATTATACAGAAAAAAAATTATCCACAAAACCTGGTATTTTGTGGATAAGTTAATATTTACGATTTAAGGTGTTTTATTTACTCGAACATCATTGAAATCGGAAACTTAAAATAACTTCTTACATTTTCGCCATTGAGTTTAGCTGGTGCCCATTTTCCATTAATTTTTCTGATGGTACGTTCGGCTTCGACGTTAAAATCCCTGTCGGTTCCGGTGGCTTTAATGTTAGAAATTGTTCCGTCTTTTTCTACAATAAAAGTAACCATTGTTTTCATGAGTTCACCGGTTCCTTCGAAATCTCCGGCATTGAAATTCTGTACCACTTTTGCCCTGAAAGAATTGATTCCTCCCTGAAAAGCCGCTTCTACATCTACCCTAGTCGCAGGAGTATTGTCAATTTTTTTTGGAACTTCGGGTACTATTGGAGCCGTGACAGGTGGAGTTTCAATAACCGGAGGAGTAAGTACAGGCGGGTTATCTAGACTTGTTTCTGTTCCCGGCACCGCGTTTAACTTTTGATCATCAGTTACAGTTTTCACTTCGCGTGCATCTCTTGTCGGAGTAGCAACTCTGGTATCATAAGTATTTACTTTTGGCGCAACGGGAGGCGAAGGTTTGATGACTTCAGGTTCTTTGTCTCTGGTAATTGGGATCGGCGTTAAATCATGAATAACTGGTGGCGCTGGAAGTACTGTTTCTTGCACCATCAATGCATTAATTAATAAAGGCGTTAATGCGATTGCCGCAAAAAAAGCGACCCCGAGAAAAAGTGATTTTTTCAAAACTGCTCCCTCTTCATTTCGCAGTACGTACGCACCATAGCTTTTGTTTCGGTTTTCGAAAAGAATCTCGTTAAACCGTGATTCTCTGTCAGAAGTTAAAAAATTTTTCATGACCATTCAATTTAAATGTTAGACTTAGCAGTATTCAAATTATTTAATTTTAATTAAAATCTAAATACTTTTAAACAATAATCAAATAACAAACCAAATTTTTAGCAATTACAATAGAAAACTATTCTATCCATAATTATATGTAAATTTTAAACCAAACGATATGATCACGTATCTCAAAACTCTTCAATTCATTTAAAATATTCTTCAAAAAAGGCCTTAGTATTAAAATTTTTTAAAATAAATTTTCATCTGATTTAAAAAAACCATAAAAAAAGCTGCTATAATCTAATATAGCAGCTTTTTATTTGCTGAATTATCTTTAAAACAACTCTTTACGGATGATGTTCTGACTTCTTTCAGGACCTACAGAGACCAAATACACGTTAATTCCCAAATAGTTTTCGATAAACTCGATGTATTTCTTAGCATTTTGCGGAAGTTCGTCGTAGCTTCTTACTTTCGTAATATCTTCAGTCCAGCCTTCCAGTTCTTCGTAAATCGGCTCGTAATTATAAAGTTTGGTAGTAGAAGAAGTAAAATAATCGATAATTTTTCCGTCCTCAGTTTTATACTTAGTTGCGATTTTGAGAGGTGAAATTCCGGAAAGCACATCTAATTTAGTAATTACCAGATTGTTGATTCCATTGATCATTGTGGCATGCTTCAGTGAAACGAGATCCAGCCAGCCGGTTCTTCTGGGTCTTCCGGTTGTTGCTCCGAATTCGAAACCGATTTGTCTTATACTTTCGCCCAGTTCATTATCAAGTTCGGTCGGAAAAGGTCCTTCACCAACTCTTGTGGTGTATGCTTTTGCGACGCCTATTAAATTTTTGAGACTTGTTGGAGGAACACCCGCTCCTGAACAAACCCCGCCTGTAGTGGGAGAAGAGGAAGTTACATACGGATAAGTTCCAAAATCAATATCAAGCATTGCGGCCTGCGCGCCTTCAAATAAAATATTTTTTCCGTCGTGGATAGCCTGGTTAAGTTCAACTTCGGTATCCACAATTCTGTCCTTCAGTTTTTCACCAAGTTCCAGAAATTCTTTATAAATCTCATCAAATTCCAATGTTGGTTTTTCGAAATACTTTTCGAAAAGGGAATTTTTGATTTTAAGGTTTTTTCTAATTTTTTCCTCGAGGACTTCCGGATTCAGCAAATCAACCATTCGTATTCCTACTCTGGCAATCTTATCCTCATAACACGGACCAATTCCTTTTTTTGTGGTTCCGATATGCGTTCCGCCGGCTTCTTCTTCACGATACGTATCGAGTAATATATGATAAGGCATAATTACATGGGCTCTGCGGCTGATAAAAACATGATCTGTTTTCATTCCTTTTTCTTCAATCTGACCGATTTCTTTCAGGAAAGCCTTTGGATTTACAACAACACCGTTTGCGATAATGCATTTTCCCTTACACTGCAGAACACCGGAAGGAAGAAGGTGCAGCACGAATTTTTCTTCACCCGCATATACCGTGTGACCCGCATTGTCACCGCCCTGAAAGCGTACCACGTAGTCGGATTTTGCCGACAAAACGTCTGTAATTTTACCTTTGCCTTCGTCCCCATACTGAAGACCTACAACCACATAAGTTGACATATTTTACTTTTTTTAGATTTCTACAAAAATAGATTTATTAAAAGTTTTGGGCAAAAACTTTAACTTTTAAATATATAGAGAAGCAATATCTTGACAGTATTAAAAGTGGTGAAAATTATATTTTTAAAAAAATTCCTCAAAAAACCTTAAATTTGCATTTTGTAAATATATATGGACTCCATTCAAATTCACGACAAAACTTTTGTTCCTTATCTGAAAGACGCAGAAATTCAGGAAATTGTAAAAGCCACCGCGCTAAAAATTTACGAAGACTACAAAGACGAAACTCCAGTATTTATTGGGGTTCTGAACGGTGTCATCATGTTCTTTTCTGACCTGCTAAAACATTATCCCGGTAAATGCGAAATCGCTTTTATTCAGATGAGTTCTTATGCAGGAACCCAGTCTACGGGAATCGTTTACCAGAAAATGGAATTGACAAAAGACATTAAAGACCGCCACATTATCCTTGTAGAAGACATTGTAGATACAGGAAATACGGTAGAAAGTCTTTTTCAGTATTTCACCGAAACACAGCGCCCGAAATCTGTTAAACTTGCATCTTTCCTTTTGAAACCCGATGTTTACAAGAAAGAATTCAAACTCGACTATATTGGCAAAGAAATTCCGAACAAATTTGTTTTGGGTTATGGTTTAGATTATGATGAACTCGGCAGAAATCTGCGGGATTTATATCAGCTCGAAGAAGGCCGTATCAATGAATAAATAATATTTTGAGTGTAACCGCTCAAAACTTCAAATTATAAATCTAATAAAAATGATAAACATCGTTCTCTTCGGCCCTCCCGGAAGCGGAAAAGGTACGCAGGCACAGAACCTGATTGAAAAATTTAACCTGAAGCAGATCTCTACAGGTGACCTGTTCCGTTATAACATGAAAAATGGCACAGCTCTAGGAATCCTGGCAAAATCATATATTGACAAAGGAGAACTGGTACCGGATCAGGTAACAACAGATATGCTGATCGAGGAAGTGAAGAAACCTACCAATACAAACGGATTTATTTTCGATGGTTATCCCAGAACAGCAAACCAGACAGACGCACTGGAAACTATTGTTAAGGATATTCTGAATGATGAAATTTCAGTTTGTCTTTCGCTGATCGTGAATGATGAAATTCTGATTGAAAGACTTCTTAAAAGAGGCGAAACCAGCGGTAGAACAGATGATTCAAATGAAGAAATCATCAGAACAAGAATTAAAGAATATTATACAAAAACTGCAGAAGTTGCAGAGCTTTACAAGCAACAGGGCAAATACGTTGAAGTAAACGGAGTTGGCGGCATTGATGAAATTGCCGGTAAACTCTTTGCTGAAGTAGAGAAAATCAGTTTATAGTTTAGGCTTAATGGTTGATTAAACCATTCACCAACTGCTGCAAACTCACAATTAATTAGATATGTCAAATTTCGTAGATTACGTAAAAATCCACTGTAAAAGTGGTCATGGCGGTGCAGGATCTGCACACCTTCGCCGTGAAAAATATATACCGAAAGGCGGTCCCGATGGTGGTGACGGCGGAAGAGGCGGTCACGTAATTATGAAAGGAAACGCTCATGAATGGACGCTTTTACCTTTACGTTTCACCCGTCACATCAAAGCTGAGCGTGGTCACAACGGTCAAAAAAACCAGCTCACTGGTGCTTACGGTGAAGATATTTATATTGAAGTTCCGATAGGTACCATTGCAAAAAATGAAGACGGCGAAATTATCGCCGAAATCATGGAAGATGGTCAGGAAATTATTATCATGCATGGCGGAAAAGGGGGACTTGGAAACGAGCATTTTAAATCCTCAACCAACCAAACTCCAAGATACGCACAACCCGGACTTCCAGGTGAAGAAGGTTATGTAACTTTCGAGCTGAAACTTTTGGCTGATGTGGGTCTTGTAGGCTTCCCGAATGCGGGTAAATCTACACTTTTGGCAGCAGTTTCTGCAGCAAAACCCAAAATTGCAGATTACGCGTTTACCACGCTTACGCCGAACCTAGGTATCGTGGATTACCGGAATTATAAATCTTTTGTAATGGCCGATATTCCGGGAATTATTGAAGGTGCTGCAGAAGGTAAAGGTCTGGGACACCGTTTCCTGAGACATATCGAAAGAAATTCAATTCTCCTGTTTTTAATTCCTGCTGATGCGGAGGATTATTATCAGGAATTCGAAATTCTGGAAAACGAACTGAAAAAGTTTAATCCCGAACTTTTGGATAAAGATTATATCGTTTCGATTTCTAAAGCCGACATGCTCGACGAGGAGCTGAAGGATGAAATTTCTAAGAAATTCCCGGAGAACAGAAAACCTATTTTCTTTTCAGCGGTAACGCAGGAAGGTTTGATGGAACTGAAAGATGCCATCTGGAAAAAACTCCATGGCTAGTCTCCTGAAATAACTTATAAAAAATAGATTTGAGTTTCAAATCTATTTTTTTTGGAATAAAAGTTGCGGCGACACCTTAAAATAATAATATGAAATATTTCTTTTTTCTTCTCTCACTGGTATTCGTCCTCTCATGTGCAACCCCAAACGCGTCAAAATATTCGAAAATAGAATATAATGCTGAAGCCTGTTTTGGATTCTGCCCAATTTTTAAAATAACCGTTAATCCCGACAGAACCGCGGTTATAGATGCTGAAAGATTCACTTTTACAGAAGGAAGATCCAAAGATGACTTCAGCGGCCCAAAAGAAGGTATCTTTAAAACCACCATTAAACAGGCCGACTACAATAAACTTATCTCCCTTCTGGATGATTTGGATTTGAATAATCTCAAACCATATTACGGAAATAAGAATGTAACCGATTTGCCGACCGCACATCTAAGAATCACATTCACCGACGGAACTTCAAAGCATATTGAAGATTACGGAAAAGGAGGCACTGAAAAGCTTGATGAGCTCTACACATTCATAGAAAATCTCCGCAAAACCCAAACGTGGACTAAAGTCGCACAGTAAAGAAATTGCACTAAATATATTTACACTATCTTTGCAGCACAAAACTCCTTCCTCCCCGGAAGGATTTTTTATGTACGATGTCATTCTTGATGAATCCGCACCCTGCGGAACCCTGAAAATTTCACGGATTTTCTAATTCATTCCTTCGTTACATTATAAAAAGAATGACACAGCTCATTTTATTTTAATTAAAAACATTTCATTTGAATTTTACCGACCTAAATTTAATCGATCCTATCGCTAAGGCGCTACAGGAAGAGGGTTACACCCAACCAACACCTATTCAGGCAAAAGCAATCCCAAGCATTTTACAGGGCAGAGACCTTCTCGGTACTGCGCAGACAGGAACGGGGAAAACTGCAGCTTTTGCCATCCCGATTCTTCAGAATCTTACAGAAAAAAACATTCGTAACAATCAGATCAAAGCTTTGATTCTAACGCCTACCAGAGAGTTGGCGATTCAGATTGAAGAAAGCTTCAATGCTTACGGAAGACACTTAAAACTTAGAAACCTTGTGGTTTTCGGCGGCGTAAAACAAGGCGCACAGGAGAACGCACTCAGACGCGGCGTTGATATACTTGTAGCAACACCGGGACGACTTCTGGATTTTATTTCTCAGGGAATTATTTCGCTGAAACATCTGGAAATATTCGTACTAGATGAAGCCGACAGAATGCTCGACATGGGGTTTGTACACGATGTGAAACGAATTACAAAACTGCTTCCACCGAAAAGACAGACGCTTTTCTTCTCAGCAACTTTTCCTGACGAAATCAGCAAACTGGCAAACTCAATGCTTACGAATCCCGTGAAAGTAGAGGTTGCACCGGTTTCGGCAACTGCAGATACCATTAAGCAAAAAGTATATTTTGTTGACAAGGAAAATAAGCTTGAACTTTTAACGCATATTCTTCAGAATGATATCTCGGATTCGGTTTTGGTATTTTCCAGAACGAAACATGGTGCAGATAAAATCGCAAGAAAACTGCAGTCGCAGAAAATTTCAGCTGAAGCGATTCACGGAAATAAATCGCAGAATCAGAGACAGAATGCACTTAATAATTTCAAATCAGGGAAAACAAGGATTCTTGTCGCTACCGATATCGCCGCACGTGGGATTGATATTGACGAACTGAAATATGTAGTGAATTTCGAACTTTCCGATGTTTCCGAAACTTATGTTCACCGTATCGGAAGAACCGGAAGAGCAGGTGCAGACGGAAGTTCTATCTCTTTTGTTGACGGTTTGGACCTTATTAATCTGAAAAGTACAGAAAAACTGATCGGCAAGAAAATTCCGGTAGAAAAAGATCATCCTTTTCATACTGATAATCTGGTGGTGGAAAAAAGAGATTCTAACAACAAATCTTTTACTCCGCGCCCGAAGCCACAGTCTAAGGAAAATATCGGCTACAAAAAACCGAAAAACAAGAGTAATTTCTCCAGAAGCAAATAACAGCTAAACCTTTCAATTTTTTGAAAGGTTTTTTTTGCAGGTTATATTTAAATCGATAACTTCCCTTTTTAAAAAGATTATAATGAGAATCATCACTACCGAAGATTTCAGCGACATTTATATAAAAATCCATCAGCGTGGATTACCTTTCGTGCTATCAAAATTCAATATAAATGCCTTTAAAAGAACGCAGTCTGCCTTTAATAACGGCAATCTTAAAACCGCAAATTTCTGGATAATTCCTGACGTGCGTAAAAGATGGAACAGGCTGATCACTGGTGATGAGAATCAACTATATGAAGACTATCTCACCAAAAATTACTTTAAAGACAAAACAAACCTAAAACTAATTTCGCTGGGATCGGGGGTTTGCAGTCACGAAATAAGACTGGCAGAACTTAGACCTGACTGGGAAGTACACTGCTATGATTTTTCGGATAAATTACTGCAAAACGCAGCCAAATCCGCTCAGGAAAAGAAACTGAACAATATTTCTTTCTTTGCTGAAAATGTCATTACGTACAACTTCGAACCTCAGCGCTATGACATCGTATTTTTTCATGCGTCGCTTCATCATTTCGATAAAATGGATGATTTTCTTAAAAATGTTGCAGTAAAAAATTTGAAACCTGGCGGATATCTCATCATCAATGAGTTTGTGGGCAATAACCGGTTGCAGTATTCACAGGAACAGATTAATTACATCAATAAAGCCATTGATCTTATCCCAAAAAAATTCAGGAAGATCTTTAAAACAGGGCTGTACAAAAACAGTTATTCCGGTTCCGGAGTGCTCAGAATGATTGCCGCTGACCCTTCGGAATGTGTAGATTCCATAAGTATTTTACCTGCAATTCACCGTTATTTTAATGTTATAGAAGAAAAGCCATACGGTAACAATCTTCTGCAAAGCGCACTGAAAGACATCGCGCATCATTTTGTAAATGAAGATGCGGAAAAGAAAGAGATTCTCGAAAGGGTATTTGACCTTGAAGATGAATTTTTAAAGACAAATAAGAGTGATTTTGTATTCGGAATTTATCAGCTGAAGTAATTATTTAAATAACCGTTCAGCATTCTGTGTCGTAATCCTGTCGATTTCACCAAAATCTTTTCCGTAAATATTCACGAGTTTTCCTGCTACCAAATCAAGATAAGAACTTTCGTTTCTTTTGCCGCGGTGCGGAAACGGCGCAAGATAAGGCGAATCGGTTTCTAACACGATTTTCTCTAAAGGAATTTCGTGCAGAAACTGATCGATTTTACCGTTTTTAAAGGTCACTACTCCACCGATTCCCAAAATGAAGTTCAGATCAACCGCGTGTTTTGCCTGTTCAATATTTCCTGAAAAACAATGAAAAATACCGCGTAGTTTTGCGTGCTTCTTTCTTTCCAAAACTTCAAAAACTTCATCAAAACTTTCACGGGTATGAATCACAATGGGTAAATCCCTTTCTATTGCCCAATCGATCTGTTGTTCAAAAGCCTTTACCTGAATGTCTAAAGTAGTTTTATCCCAATACAGATCAATCCCAATTTCTCCGATCGCAGGGAAAGTTCTTTTATTCAGATGATTTTCAACAATTTTCAGTTCATTTTCCCAGGTTTCCGGTTTTACGTAACACGGATGAAGTCCCATCATCGAATAAATCTGCTGTGGATAATCACTTTCCAAGGCCAGCATCTTTTCGTGTGATTCCGAATCAATTGCCGGAAGATAAAATTTAGAAACTCCTTTATTAAGAGCTCTATTGATCATTTCTTTTCGGTCATCATCGAATTCTTCGGAATATAAATGGGTGTGGGTATCGATCATAATTTTGTTTTTAACTGCAGCCCGACTTGAACGGAGCTCTTTTTGTGTAGCAAAGCGAAGCAAAAAAGCGGGAGTGGAAGGCGGATCAGCTGCCCAAATGAATTTAAAATATTTTATGCTTCACTTTGGCCTGCTGATCTGCTATTCTTTTTTCGAGATTTTCGAGAAATTCATGATGCTTCGGGCTTTTTTCGTCGGAAGGTTTATGCGCTAATGCTTTGGTAATTTTAAAATTTTCTTCTACAAAATCCATGGTTTCATCTGAGAAATAAGCGTTCCCGAATTTTTCCCAGATATACTGAACTGCCTGAGTGTTGGCATGAATTAAATCTTCTTTATAGAACCGGTAATCACGAAGATCATCCATCAAAATCTCGTACGCAGGCAGATAATGACAATTGTCGAATTGGGACAAGATATCATGAACCGCCGAAATTAACTTGGATTTACTCACATTATTTTCCACCATTCCGTCTTTTGTATGGCGAACCGGCGAAACGCTGAACAGAATCTGAACGTTGGGTTTACAGATATCTTTCAGCAGCGTAACCGTTTCATAAATGGAATCCGTAATCTCCAGATTGGTCAGCAGTCTTTTTTCGAAATATTTCCCAGGAATTTTATGGCAGTTCGCAACGAGTTTTTTCTTCGGCAGAAATTCATAGATATAAGACGTTCCATAGGTAATGATTACCCAGTCGGTTTGCTGCAGAAAGCGGTTCCCTTCCTCGATTTTAGAATTGATTTTCTCTAAAGTCTGGTGCAGAAATCTGGTATTGAAGGAACTGTGATGATCCAGCGAAATCACCTCTTCTCCATATTTGATTAAATCTTCTTCGCTATAAAACGCTGAATCATGAAGCCTTTTAACCGCGTTATTAATGGAAAACGGGTTAAAAAGTGTCCCGAAAGGATTATTTAAAGTCTGGATTTGACCTTTCGCAAGCAGATCTGAGATTTCTGTGGCAAAACATGATCCGATCGAAAACGCACGGTCTTCAATTTCGAACATTTTCTCTGAAACCGGAATATCAACTTCGGTACGGAACTTCATTGGTAATACGATATGTAATAAATGGGTTAGCCTTAGCTTTCTCTTCTCAACAGATAATTTGCAAGTTCGATGAAAGGTTTCTTTTTCTCCTCCGGAACATCAATCTGGTCAAGGTAACCCTGCGCGATTTCGTTGTATTTCTGGATCAGATGGAGTGTTTTCTCATCAACTTTAGTTCGGCGGAAGATTTTCTCCACACTGTAAACTTTGTCTACGTTATCCGTTTTTTTAGCGTACCAGTAATCCAATTCTTTCTTTTCCTCCTCTGTCCCGTGTTCTTTTGCTAAAAGATAAAGAACGGTTTTTTTGTTTTCATAGATATCGCCGGCATGCTTTTTACCAAACTGCTCTTGGTTGCCGAACACATCAAGATAATCGTCCATAATCTGGAATGCGATTCCCACATTTTTTCCGAAGTTGAAAATTGCTTTTGCATCTTTAAAATCTGCGCCTGCGATCAAAGCACCAATCTCAAAGGAAGAAGCGCTTAAAACGCCTGTTTTATAAGTAATCATGCGGATGTAATCGTTGAAAGTCACATCTTCCTGAGTTTCAAAATTAATATCGTACTGCTGGCCTTCACACAGTAAAAGCCCGGTGTGGGTAAAAACTCTGATGCAGGCTTTGAAAAGTTCCGGTTCCAGGTCGTCGAAGAATTTATAGGCTTTAAGCAAAAGACCGTCTCCGGAAAGAATTCCGGCATTAATTCCGTGTAAAGTATGGATCGTAGGTTTGTTTCTTCTTAAAGGCGCTTCATCCATAATATCATCATGAATCAGCGTAAAATTGTGAAAAAATTCAATGGCCAGGGCCGGTTTTATGGCTTTCTGAAGATCACCGCCAAACATATCATTCGCCATAAGCACCATAATCGGACGGAGTCTTTTGCCTCCGTGCGAAATAATGTAATTCATGGGCGCATAAAGCTCCTCTGGCTTATCTTTGAATGTATATTTGTCGATTGCTTTCGAGACGATTTCCTGATATTCTTCTAAAAACTGCATAAATTTTCTTGTTTGCACAAAATTACAATTTTAAAAACTTTTAGCCTTAACAATACAGCATAAAAAAACCACCTGATTAAGGTGGTTTTTGAGATTTTCTGTATAGATTATTTCACCGCAATTACGAGTAAGTAGGTAACTCCTGCAACAATTGCGGAGATCGGAATAGTTAAAACCCACGCCCACAATAAGCTTACGGTTATTCCCCAACGTACTGCGGAAACTCTTTTTGTTAATCCAACCCCGATGATTGCACCGGTAATGGTATGCGTTGTAGAAACCGGAATTCCTAAGTGATCAGTGATGAAAAGCGTAATTGCGCCGGCAGATTCTGCACTTACTCCTTCTAAAGGCGTAACTTTGGTAATCTTGGTTCCCATTGTTTTTACAATCTTCCAGCCACCGCTCATTGTACCTAAACCAATCGCAAGGAACGATACAAATGGGACCCAAATATAATCGGTTGTAAAGTGTTTGAAACGGTCTGCAGAATCCATGAGTGCATATTCATCAGTTCCGCCGATTAAAGTAACATGATAGTAGATTACCGCCGCACCGATGATTCCCATGACTTTTTGAGCATCATTAAGCCCGTGTCCCAAGCTGAAGAGTGCTGAAGACACCAACTGCCATTTCTTAAACTGTGCATCGGCCTTCCGCGGATTGCTTTTCTTTGCTAAGTTCACAATAATCAGTGTGATGATAATAGAAACAATCATCCCGATAAACGGAGCCATGAAGATGAAAAGGAAGATAGGTATCACCTTTTCATACTTTACAACGTTTTGCGTAAACAGCTGCTGAAAAGCCAATTTCAGCTGTTCCCAAATTCCCAGATCCGGACTTGCTAAAGCAACATGATGATAATCCATCACAAGTGCGTGCATTAATGCTGCACCCAGAAATCCACCAATCAGTGTGTGCGATGATGAAGACGGAATCCCAAACCACCAGGTTAACAGATTCCATGCTATCGCTGCAATCAGACCGGAGAAAATGACTTCTAGATTTATAAAGTCTTCGTTCACAGTTTTTGCAATGGTATTCCCGATCTTGAATTCCCCAATGATATACATCGCTACAAAGAATGCCGCAAAATTCCACAATGCAGCCCATAGAACTGCCTGAAACGGCGATAAAACTTTAGTGGAAACAATGGTCGCAATGGAGTTGGCCGCATCGTGAAAACCGTTGATATAATCAAATATTAATGCAAGAACAATAATGATTATTAATAATACTGGTAATTCCATTCTTAACTTTTAAGGTTACTGCCCGGTATTAAGCATATTTAATTACGATACTGTCCATCGTGTTGGCCACATCTTCCGCTTTATCGGTAACCGTTTCCAGATATTCCAAAACAGATTTGATTTTAATGATGTTAATCGCATCGTTAGTTTCAAAAAGTTTTACGGTAGCCTGACTTAAAACATCATCTGCAATATTTTCGTAAGAGTTGATCTTAATACATGATTCCTTTACTGCTTTGCCGTTTTTGAAATCCTTCAGATTTGCCATTGCGCTCTGGATTTCAACGCAGGATTTGTAAATCAGAAGACTGAATTCTGTATAAGCCGGATCAAGCGGAGTTTTATAGAGGTAAATATATTTTGCGGAAGCATACATGAAATCAGCAATATCATCAAGTCCGCTTGCCAAATGCTGGATATCTTCCCTGTCGAAAGGGGTGATAAAGTTTTCACCTAGCTGAACAAAGATTTCATGGGTAAGATCATCGAGCTTGTGCTCATAATCGCTCATATTGGTAAGCATTGTATCATCATTGATGTCAAAATCCATCAACCCTTCGTGAAATTCCTTAGACATTTCAGTTAACGTTGCTGCTACTTTTTCAAACAGTACAAAAAACACTTTGTCTTTTGGTTGGAACGCTTTAAAAATATTGCCGATTCCCATTTTTTTTGATTTAAAATTAGTGCTGCAAATTTCCGAAAAACCGTTTTAACTGAACGCTTTTTATATTAAGTTTTCTTAACATTAAGAAATATCTATCCACAAAATTACAAAAAAGCAGTCCCACTATAATAGCGGGACTGATTCTTACAATATATTTTCGGGTAAAAAATTAGTTGGCCACTTCGGCACGCATATCTTTACCTTTAAATTTCTGGGTCTGTAATCCTTTCAAAACCTCGTCTTTGAAAGACTTCTCTACTTCGAAGAATGAGAATTTCTCTAAAATTTCAATTTCTCCGATATCTGGTCTCTTCTTGGATTTCGCGGTAGATTTGTTGATGATTTCAAGCATATCCATTTTCTTCAGCTGGTCTTTTTTTCCTAAGTTGAAGAAAAATCTCACCATATCACCATTGTTTTTTCTTGGTTTACGGTCGCGGTCTCTTCCGCCATCGCGTCCACCGTCTCGGAAGCTGTCTCTTCTGTCGCCGCGGTCACGGTCTCTTCCGCGGTCACGATCCCGGTCTCTGCCTCTATCGCGGTCTCTACGGCTGTCGCCTCTGTCATCAGCATTAAATTTCTGGTCAGCAAGATCATTTTTGTCTTTGTAGAACATGGCTAAATCTCTCAGCTGAAGCTGAAGGAGTTTGTGAACCAGTTCTTCCTTAGAGAATTCTGACAAATCAGGAATTAAAGAATCATCGAAAGTGAAAAACTCTTCGTGCTCGGTAAATAATTTCTCGAAGACACCGCCTACCTGAGCTTTGATAATCGCTTCTCCGGTTGGGATTTTCTTTTCAACGATATCAATTTTTGTTGAAGATTTAATCTGCTTTAATTTTCTGGATTCCTCAGGCTTGATTAAAGACATAGAAATTCCGTCTTTTCCTGCTCTTCCTGTTCTACCGCTTCGGTGTACAAAAACTTCAGGATCATCCGGCAATGAATAATGAATTACGTGAGTTAAGGAATTTACATCCAATCCTCTCGCCGCAACATCAGTCGCTACCAGGATATCGATATTTTTGAGACGGAATTTTTTCATTACCGTATCACGCTGAGCCTGTGACAAATCACCATGAAGCGCATCTGCAGCGTAACCGTTCTGCATCAGAAAATCTGCAACTTCCTGCGTTTCCATACGGGTACGGCAGAAAAGAATCGAGTATTGATTAGGGTTAGCGTCGATAAGTCTTTTCAAAGCTTCTTTTTTATGACGGTAACCTACTACATAAAATTCGTGCTTGATGTTTTTCTTCACCTCATTAATCGATCCTACTGAAATACGGTGTGGTGAAGTTAAGTAGTTCTTAGAAATTCTTTCAACCTCTTTGTTCATCGTTGCCGAGAACAGGTAAGTTTGTTTGGTCTCGGGAGTTTCTCTTAAAATGGTTTCCAAATCATCTTTGAAACCCATAGAAAGCATTTCGTCGGCTTCATCTAAAACCAACCACTGAATTTCTGAAAAATCCAATGCTTTTCTGTTAATTAAATCGATCACACGACCTGGCGTACCCACAATAATCTGTGGTTTTTCGCGGAGTGACCGGATTTGATCCATAATACTGCTGCCTCCGTAAACCGCGGTGGTTTTAACGCTCGGCATGTATTTCGAATAATTTTTAATGTCTTTCGTAATCTGAAGACACAGTTCTCTTGTCGGACAAAGCACCAAAAATTGGATTTTGCGACTACCCTCGTCAATCATATCCAAAATCGGAAGCGAAAATGCTGCTGTTTTGCCCGTCCCCGTCTGCGCTAGTGCGATCATGTCGCGTATATCTGTAGAGATAAAAGGAATGGTCTGTTTTTGGATTTCTGTGGGGCTTTCGAAGCCCATTTCGCCAATTGCCTTCAAAATTTCAGGACTTAGATTGGTTTCCGTAAATAAATTCATTAAGTATTTTAAAATATTTTGCAAAGATACACTTTTTAGATTTGATAAAAATTACATTGTTTTATTAAATTTCTGTTAAACACGGAATCATGTATCTCCGTTTTCATTATTTCAGCTAAATTTGAAATTAAAATCCGCAAAATATGTCTGCAGCCATCAAAAATTCAACCTTAATGTTCCTGAAAGATCTTAGCAAAAACAATAACCGCGATTGGTTTACCGAAAATAAGGAACGTTACTTATCCGCCAACAGCAATGTGGCAGATTTGGTTGAAGTACTGATTGAAGAAATCGGAAAATTCGATGAAGAAATCTTAAAAACAGATGCTAAAAAAGCATTGTTCAGAATTTACAGAGACATAAGATTCTCCAAAGACAAATCACCTTACAAAACCAATTTCGGTGCGGGTTTAGGAATGGGAAAAGGAAACAGAATTTCAGGCTACTATCTTCATATCGAGCCCGGAAAATCTTTTTTAGCAGGCGGTGTTTACCAGCCCGAACCTTCTGTCTTAAAGGAAATACGTAGAGAAATCTCCATGAACAGCAAAGAATTCCTGAGTATTTTAGAACAGGATGAATTCCGGAATAATTTCCGCGGTTTAAGTGTAGAACAAAAGCTGCAGCGCGTTCCTGCCGGTTTCGAAAAAGATGACCCGATGGCGGAATTTTTAAAACTCAAGAATTTTATTGTTGTTCATCCTGTTTCCAACGAAGCGCTGATGAAAGAAAATGCAGCAGAAAGTTTCGCCAAAATCTTTAAAAGCATTAAACCGCTCAACGATTTTCTGAGCGCGCCTTTTCTTTGAAATTTTTAAAGACTTTTGCTTTTCAGCTGATCAATCGTTTTTTGCATTTCGGGATCGGCGGGACTTATTGCATAATATTTTGCAATTCCGCCTTTCTGGTCAACAATAATAAACCTCGGAACCCAGTTCAGGTCGATGTAATTATTGAAATTATTTTTCCAGCCTTCATCAAACCAATAATTTTCGTTTTCTGCAATCTGATACTTTTCCAGACCTTTTTTCCACTGTTCGTGCGAGCGGTCGAGGGAAAAATAAACAAACTCGATCTCGGGGTTTTTCGCTTTAAGTTCCTTCGTTGACGGCAATGCCAGAATACAGTCACGGCACCAGCTCGCCCAGAAATCAATGATTAAAATTTTGCCTTCATGCATTTTTAAAACTTCTGAAACCGAAAGTTTTTTGCCGTTTTGGGAGGTAATTTTCTGTGCTAATGCCTCATTTGAGAATTCAGTTTTATTGATTTCGGGAACTTTTTGCGAAAAAACCACGCAGGAAATGAAGATCGTTAGTAAGCTGGCTATTCTTTTCATATTTAAATCTGTTCAAACAAAACCAACGAAAATTCGGTATTGATTATTGCTTTTCCATTTTCGACTTTTACTGTTTTTCCGGAGTATGCGTCGTGGAGTTTGGTACCGTTTTCAAAAATATCCGATACGGAAATTTCTTTAATACCTGTATTTAAATCTAACCCAATTAAAACTTTGTCATTGTTATAAGATCTTGTAAACCAATAAGGTGATGACGAAATCATTTGATGAACTCCCGCTCCAACCGCCGGATGATTTGCACGGAATTTTCCTAGCTTCTGATAATGCTGAAGAAGTTTTCTCGTTTCAGCAAAATTCTGAAGATCGTTCCAGTTCATGTTGCTACGAAGCGTGGCATCTCCTGTCGCACCTTCAATCGTTAAATCGCGCGCAGTTTCGTCGCCGTAATAAACTTGAGAAATTCCGGGAGCTAAAAGAAGTTTGGTTGCCGATTCGTAAGTTCTTTTTCTGTCTTTATCGAAAGGGGAACCATCGTCGTGAGAGGTAAGATAATTCATCACCGTCTTACCATTTAGATCAGAATGAAGAATCTTTGAATAGCCTGAAAAAAGCTCTTCGTAAGATTTGTTAGCATCGCCTTTAAAATCGAAATTGATGAGTGACTTGAAACCGTTTTGGTAATAATTTACTTTTTTATCACCGAAATCGTAATCCTGTTTTTGCGAAATTCCATAGCCGTAAACTTCACCAACAGTGAAAAACAGATTATTATCAAGAACTTTCGAGGGATTGTTTCTTTTATAAATATCAAAAGCTTCCTGACTTACCTTCTGGAAATCTTTCCAAACATCTTCATTCGTGTGCTTCACTGTATCTACTCGATAGCCATCAATTCCAAATCGCTCTACATAATCAGCAAGCCATTTCATGATATAATATTTTGGCGCTCTTGGATAACCTGTTCTGGCAAAAAATTCATTAAGAGATTTTATTTCTGCTTCATATCTGCCCTCTTTTTTCCATTTTTCAACCAACATTTGCGGCAGTTCGGCTTCAGCATTTGATTCAGTAATAATATCCGGAAGATTGGCGACCAACGTACAAGCCGTGGTGTTTTGGTAAGTATTGTAAGTACACTGTGGTGAAGTACGCACCCAGGAGTTCGGGTAAACCGGATCGGTTGGCGTTACCGGACCCGTGTGATTAATCACTGCATCCAAAACAATTCTGATTCCTTTGGCGTGGGCTTTTTCTACAAGTTCCTTTAGATCCTGTTTTGTACCGAAATTCGGATCCAGTGCGGTCCAGTCTTTCGTCCAATAGCCGTGAAATCCGTAAGTTTTACCGGTTCCCTCGTCTGTTGCGTTATGAATCTGTTCTACAACCGGTGTCATCCAAATCGCATTGATTCCCAAATCCGAAAAATAATTATCATCAAGCTTCTGAATAATCCCGCGCAGATCGCCTCCTTCAAATCCTCTTAAAACTGCTGCTTTTTCCGTTCTTTCAAAATTGACATCATTGGTTTGATCACCATTTTTGAACCGGTCGGTCAAAAGAAAATACATATTAGCCCCTTCCCAGGTGAAGGTTTTGTTATTGGAATTCTGAACCGTAGAACAGGAAGAAAGGAGCGCAAATCCGGCGAGTAGAAATATCTTTTTCATATAATTTTATTCGAAGGCTAAAGGTAACGAAAAGCAGTTTTTAATGGAAGAAAATTCATGTTTAAGAAGCGCTTTAACATTTATTTAACATATTTTGTTACCTTTGTTAGCTGCAATGAAAAACCGTATGTCTTTATATCAACGATTAACCGAAAAATTACAGTTCTTTACCCCGGGTTTTTACAAAGCGAGATATTTTAAACATTTAAAAAATATTTCAAGGGAGAACTATTCAGCGCGCAATATTGAGCCGGAACTGATATGGATTAAAGATTTTCTCAAAAAAGATGCAGTAATGATTGATATTGGTGCCAACGTAGGAAGTTTCATCTATCAGATGGAACAAAAACTTTCGCCACAGAATATCTACGCCTTCGAACCCAACAAAAAAATCTACAACCGTCTCAAAAGAATTTTTCCGCAGGTTCATATTTATCCACTGGCGCTTTCTGACAGAAACGAAACTGCAGAATTTAAAATCCCGGTGATTAAAGGAAAAACATATACTTCAAGAGGAACTTTGAAACTCGATTACCGCGAAAATGAAGAATCAAAACATATTCTTCAGCAGGTAAAAGTGATTAAACTTGATGATTGGGCCGGCCTTGAAAACCTGAAAAAAATCGATTTCATTAAAATTGATGTCGAAGGAAATGAAATGAACACCCTGCGCGGCGCAAAAAAAGTGATCGAAGAATACCGCCCGACTTTAATGGTGGAAATGGAACAGCGGCATCATTCCGAACCCCTTCCGGATTTGATTCATGAAATTGAAAACTGGGGTTACGGCGCTTTTTTCTTTAACCGGACAACTTTCGAACTCGAAAAACTGACTGAAAATATAATTACCGGAACCGCCGGAAACAGAGTAGGCAGCAAAGCAGCGTACATCAACAACATAATATTTATTCCGCAACCGCTAAAAAATACCGACATATGAGTGTTGTAGCGCGGCAGGGATTTAAATATTCATTGATTGGATATCTGGGTTTTTTACTCGGAACGTTCTCAGCAATATTCGTTTTTCCCCACGATATGGAGTTTTACGGAAAACTCCGTTACGTACTTCCTACCGCAGAAATGCTGCTCCCAATCGTCGTGTTCGGGCTGTCTTTTTCGAATGTAAAATTCTATACGCAAACAAAGCAAGACGGTAAACACCAGAATTTCCTGTCGCTCTCGCTGTTGGGCGTTTTGGCGAATTTCCTGATTTTCCTTACCGGATATTTTGCGGTAAATCTGCTCTTTCCGAAGCTTCAGGAAACCGAGATGTGGCAAATGAAACGCCTGATTTTGCCATTAATTCTTGTACTCGCGTTCAGCGCGGTTTTTAATAAATATTTATCAAATTTCAAGCGGATCGCCATTCCGAATATCTTCGAAAACCTTTTGCCCAAAGTTGCCAACCTGGGCGCGTTCTGTCTGTTCTTCTTTCTCGGGTTTCCGGAAAAAGCAGCGTATCTGTTCTTTATTCTTATGTTTATTGTGGGACTTTTCGGATATATTTATTACACGAACAGACTTGAAAAACTAAAACCTGATTTTTCTACAGATTATATCAAAAAAGACAATCTGTGGAAAGAAGTTCTGAATTACAGTTTTTATGGGTTTCTGGGCAACATCGGAAATTTCATTGCGGTGAGAATCGACAGTGTGATGATTGGGGAATTTCTGGGGTTCGAACCGAACGGAGTTTACAACACCCTCTACTCTATTATTTCTCTTATCACTGTTCCGGCGATGGGTTTATACAGTATTTCGGCACCGATTATCAATAAACATCTTGCTGAAAACAATTTCGAGGAGCTCGACAGGATGCATAAAAAATCATCACTTGTTCTCTTTTTTCTGGGCTTCGTTTTGCTGTCCTGTGTTTTGGTCGGGTTTCCTTATTTAACTCATTTTATTAAGAACGGCGAGCTCTTGAGACAATCGGAACCGGTTATCTGGGTACTGGGATTTGCGATGCTTTTTGATCTGGCTACAGGATTCAACGGTCATATAATTTCTCTTTCGAAATATTACCGTTTCAATATTGTAGTGATGCTGTTTTTAGCGGTAACGACGGTGACACTAAACCTGTATTTCCTTAAAAATACAAACCTTGAACTTTTTGGAGTGGCCATTGCAACTGCAATATCTTTAACACTATTCAATATCGCAAAGATCGTTTTCAACTACATTAAATTTGGGGTATTTCCGCTCACAATCGAAATGATTTACGCTCTAATCATCGGAACTTTAGGAATTACTGTAGCGGTAATTTTACCGGAATTCAAGAGCAGTTTTGTGAATTTATTCTATAAACCTGGAATTGTTCTTCTGATGTTTTTTGTGGGAAATTATTTCCTGAAAATTTTTCCGCTCGGCGAATATATCAACCGTAATTTCCTGAAAAGCCTCTTTAAATTTTAGAGAAGTTCAGTGAGTTTTTCTTCTAAATATTTCAGCACTTTTTCTTTAGCGAAATTTTGTTCAAAATCATATCCCATCCATTTGTGATAAGTATAAATTTCCTCCTCAACATTTTTATTTTCGGGAATGATGAACGGATGTGAATTGGGATAGTTCTCTGGGAATATCGCGAGTTTTCCGTATTTAATGGCGTCGCCCACATTTCCGCTCATTTTGGTGATTCCGTAGAATTCTTTCTGGCTGAAAAATTCGGTTTCTTTCTGAAGCGGACACCACAAAATATCCGCTTTACGCATCCACTCATCGAAAATGGGCTGTGGCACTTTCTTGGTGAAATATTGTAGGGAAATATTCTGCGGTTTTTTACTCTCAAAATCCTTTAACCACAACAGTTCCTGTCCCGCAGCTTTACCTAAAAACACAAACTGAAAATGGGTGTTTCTAATAAAGGTTCTTATCCGTTCAAAAATGTGAAGATAATCCCGTCTTTGCTGAGAAACCGCGCCAGGAATCACGATCGTAATAATTGATTTCCGCGGTTTTTCGTACTCATGCAAATAAAAAACCGGCAGGAATTTGAGGCTTAAATCCGGATTTTCTTTCATTAAACTTTCATCCAAAACCAAAAGATTGCGGGCTTTTCCGAAAACCTTTGGAGCAGAAAATAAACCTTCTTTCAGCAGGAGTTTTAAACGGTATTTAAAATCCTTTTTGAAAATATTTTTAAACAGTTGAAACCTGCAGATCTTAGCGAAATTAAGATTATGTACGATTACAGCGGTATTAAAATATTCAGTAATTTTTAAAAACACATCGAAATATCGGTGTGCGGTTCCAATGATCATCAAATCATATTTTTTTTCTTTCAGTTGGCTGATAATTTTAGAACGGTCACTCAAAAATATGTTGGAATTTTTGCGGCTGATTTGTTTTGAAATCTTTTCACTGAAGTAATAATCCACAGAAAATTCACTGGAATCCTGCATCAGATCCATAAAGTTTCGCGCAATTTCTGCGTGCGTATCCAGTTCAATGTAGGCGATTTTCTTCAAAATTTAAAATACTTTGTTTCCATTTGAAAATGTCTCCAAAACTTTTGTGTTTAAAATTGAATTTTCTTCTGCTGTCATTAAATCCTGATTCAGCACCACAAAATCCGCAGATTTCCCTACTTCCAGACTTCCGAATTCCTTTTCCTGAAAAGCTGCTTTGGCCGCCCAGATTGTCATTCCGCGCAATGCCTGTTCTCTTGTCAACGCATTTTCTTTCTGAAAACCGTTGGCCGGAAAATGTTTGGCGTCTTTTCTCGCAACCGCCGCATAAAAAGTCTTGATCGGATTGATTTCTTCGACCGGAAAATCCGTTCCCAGAGGAAGCCAGCCGTTCTGTTTCAATAAATCTTCATAAGCGTAAGAATATTTAAGCCGCTCTTTTCCCAATCTTTCTTCCGCCCAGTACATATCCGAAGTCGCATGTGTAGGCTGAACAGAAGGAATTATCGAATATTTTCCGAACAGATTAAAATCGTTTTTGTCAACAATCTGGGCATGTTCAATCCGCCATCTTCTGTCATTTTTTATACCTAAAACATCACCGTAAATTTTGAGAATTGTCCGGTTCGCAGAATCTCCGATGGCGTGCGTGCACATCTGAAGATCGCTGTTTTTAAGTCTTTTGGCTAAATTTTCAAAATGTTGCTTATCACTCAGAAGAAAACCTTTCCAGTCTTTTTTATCTGAATAATCGTGAAGCAGACACGCGCCGCGGCTTCCTAAAGCTCCGTCAGAATAAACTTTATATCCGCCAAAAGTGATATTTCCTTTCGTGAATCTTCCTTTCTTGATCCATTCTTCATAGGTTGAAGGTTCATCTGAAAGCAAGGCAAAAATCTTCATCTGAAGTTTGTCCTGCTTCTGCATTTCTTCCAGGAGTGAAAAGGTATGGGTTGAAATTCCGCAGTCGTGAAGCGATGTTAATCCGTAAGAAAAACATTCTTTCTGCAATTCGGTGAAATACTGTATCGCCATTTCATCGCTGATTTCTGGAATATATTTTTCCACGAGCGTCATCGCGTTATCAATCAAAATTCCGGTAAGTTTTCCGTTTTCGACCTCAATTTCACCGCCGGCGATTTTAGTATTCACCGTTATGCCTGCGATATCCAGCGCTTTTTGATTGGCAACGGCTGCGTGACCGTCAACTCTTTTTAAATACACAGGACGGTTCGGGAAAAGTTCATCCAGCTTTACTTTATTCGGAAATTCTTTTACTGGCCAGTCATTCTGGTCCCAACTTCTTCCGTAGAGCCACTCCATCGGAGCCGTTTTGGAATACTCCGTCATTCTTTGAATGATTTCTTCCCAGGATTTTGTTCCCCACAGTTCACACTTCCATTTGTCCGTGGCGTAACCTGTGAAATGGCAGTGCGCATCGATGAATCCCGGATAAACAGTTTTACCCTCAAGGTTCTGAATATTTTTGGATTTAAATTTCTTTAAAATATCCCTGCTCTTTCCCACCGCAACGATTTTTCCATTGGAAACCGCCATCGATTCTGCAATCTCGAATTTTTGGTTAACGGTATAAATTTTTGCGTTTGTAATGATCAGATCAGCGCTTTTTTGAGCAAACGTCGCCGTAGAAAAAAACAAAAGCAACGTAGGGACAAGTCGTAACTTGTCCAAAAGCCACAGATTAAAAAATTTATTTCTATTCATAAAATTTATCTTTATTCCACTTTTCGGGATTATTAGTTATATATTGATCAATTCTTCGATATCTCTCGTCAGTCCTCACAATATGATCGTGAAACGAACGCTGCCACATAAAAGATGTATTTCCCAAAAGATGAATCTGTTTCGAAGTCGTGGTTTTTAATGCGCCAATTAAAGAAGAAACCGACTTGATTTTGATCCTTTCATTTTTTATTTTTTCTCGGTCAATTCGAAATAAAAGGTGAACATGATTTGGCATCACCACAAAATTATGTAATTCAAAGTAAGGATATTGCTGTTCGAGCCATCGAATTTGGTCTGCTACAATACTTCCGGCCGCACTTTCAATCATTTTACCTTGTACAATTTTTCCAAAATGGAGAAGCCTGTCTTTCGTGCAAATAGTGATAAAATAAATTGCGTCCTGCGTATAATCGAAACCTTGCTTTCTATTTCTTTTGCGGCCTTCCATTTCAGCTGTTTTTTGATTATATTGAAATAATATTTTAAAATATTTAGACAGACAGGTCACGACCTGTCCCTACATGTATACTGATTAATCATGTTACTTTCTTTTATTAAACAACTGACCCCACCTCAGATTCCGGACAAATTTAATTTCCTCATCGGATATTTTCCTTTTGCCGTTTTGTTTTAAAAACGATTTCAGGGTGAGGAAAAATTCAGAAACGGATTTATTTTTTAAAGCAGATTTTGCGGAAGAAATCACAGTTAAAGGCAAACTCAAACCAATGTTGTAGAAATATTCTCCCAGTTTTTCAGCCTTTTGATTTTTGTATTTGTATGCGGTCGGTCTCAGATGTTTTACCCACAAATCTTTAATGGTAATAACTTCCCAACCGTGTTTTTTTGCGAGCATTACGTCAATATTGTCCCAGCCGAGAACCGGCCGCAAACCGTTCATGTCCTCAAAACATTGCTTCCGGTAAGACTTTATTGGTCCGCGGACGTGATTTTTAGAGGAAATATTTTCAAAAATCCAGTGATTTTTTTCGTCTTTAAAGTCGAAAGCTAAATTCTTTTCGAAAACCGATTTTTTGATCTTCACAATTCCTGAAACCATTCCTGCCTTTGGATTTTCCTCATAAAGCGCATTAAGTTTCTTGAGATAATTTTCAGGAAAAATTATATCTGCGTCAAACTTACAGAGGATGTCAAACCTGGATAAATCTGCCGTTTCCAAACCTTTATTAAAGGTTCTGACGACTTTTGCGCCGGGTTCATGTTCGGATTTTTCCAAATTTATTATTGAAAATTTATCGCTGATCATTGGATCCGAAATAAACGCTGAAACCATGTCCTGCGTTTTGTCCGTTGAGCCGTCATTGACGACCACGATCTCATAATCTCTGAAGGTTTGGTTTTTCAGAGATTCCAGGCAGAAAAGAATGTTTTTTTGCTCATTGTGGGTAGGAATGACGATCAGAAACCTCATCGCTTAAAGAAGTTCATCCTGCCATTGTCTGTACGTGACTTTCGAAACCAAACCTTCCTGAACAAAAGGATCGTTTTTCACAAAGTCTTCTGCAGACTCGAGGTCGGCGAAAATTCCCATTGCGCCTTCTCCGGGAATGGAAAACGGACCGATCCCAATTACTTTTCCGGTTTTTAAGCACCTTTCCTCGTTTTCCTGATGTTTAGGATAAACCTCCATAAACTGCTCCATCGTTGCCTCAGGATTGTTCTCGTAAAAAATGACTGTTTTCATAACTTAATATTTTCTGTGTGAATGGTTTACGATAGATTTAATGTGCTTCCAGCCAGTTATCACCAACACCCACTTCCACCAGCAAAGGAACTTTGGTTTCAAATGCGGACTCCATTTCGGTTTTGATTAAACTTTTTGCTGTTTCCACTTCTTCAGCAGGAGCTTCAAACAGAAGTTCATCATGCACCTGAAGCAGCATTTTGGTTTGTAAATTCTGTTCTGTAAGTTTTTCGTCAATCCTGATCATGGCGAGTTTTATCACATCGGCGGCGCTTCCCTGGATCGGTGCGTTTACGGCGTTTCTTTCCGCGTGTGCTTTGACTACAAAATTGGCAGAATTGATGTCTTTCAAATGACGCTTACGGTGCAGAATTGTTTCCACGTAACCTAAATCCTGGGCTTTCTTTACCTGTTCAGCCATATACTTTTTAAGCTGCGGATAGGTTTCGAAATAAGCCTCGATCATATGTTTTGCCTCGGTTCGCGAAAGGCCGGTCTGTTCCGCCAGAGCAAAAGCGCCCTGTCCGTAAATAATTCCAAAATTCACTGTTTTCGCCTGACTTCGCTGCGTTTTGGTCACTTCCTCCAATGGAACATTAAAAAGTTTTGAAGCCGTGGAAGCGTGAATATCCTCACCGTTCTGGAATGCCAGAATCATATTTTCCTCATTGGAAATTTCGGCAATAAGCCTAAGTTCGATCTGTGAATAATCGGCAGAAATGATCTTCTTTCCTTCTCCCGCTACAAAAGCACCCCGAATCTGCTGTCCGCGCAAGGTACGGATCGGGATATTCTGAAGATTCGGATTCACAGAAGCAAGACGTCCTGTTGCTGCTGTCGTCTGTGAAAAATTGGTATGAACGCGGTGATCGTCTTTATCGATCTGTAAAGGCAGTGCGTCCACATAAGTGGATTTAAGTTTCTGATACGTCCTGTGTTCGAGAATATGTTTGATGATTTCGTGCTTACCTGAAAGTTTCTGCAAAACATCTTCGGAGGTGGAATATTGTCCGGTTTTGGTTTTCTTGGCTTTGGGATCAAGCTGCATTTTTTCAAATAAAACTTCACCAAGCTGTTTCGGGGAATTCATATTAAATTCTTCGCCGGACAGTTCAAAAATATTTTTTTCGAGTTCCCTCAGATCATTTTCCAGGTCTTTACTTTCCTGTTCGAGCCAGTTTCTATCAAGCGACACACCTTCAAGTTCCATTTTTGCAAGAACTTTCATCAGCGGCATTTCTACTTTATAGAATAAATCCTGAAGATTTTCTTTTTCAAGCTGCGGCCCGAAAATATGATAGAGCTGCAGGGTAATATCAGCATCTTCGGCGACATAATTGGTCTGCTCTTCCAAAGAAACTGAACGCAGGGTTCCCTGATTTTTTCCTTTCCCTACTAAAGTTTCGATGGAAACAGGTTTGTAATGCAGGTACATTTCCGCCAAATAATCCATGCCGTGTCTTCCGTCAGGATTCAGGAGATAATGAGCGATCATGGTATCAAAAACAGCTCCTTCGATTTGTATTCCGTACTGTTTCAGAACTTTATAATCGAATTTTAAATTATGGGCAATTTTAAGAATTTCCTTCTTCTCAAAAAACGGCCGGAAGATTTCAAGTGTTGACAAAACTTCTTCCCTATTTTCGGAAAGCGGAATATAGTACGCCAACCCTTTTTTATAGGAGAAACTCATCCCAATCAATTCGGCATCCATTTCGTTCAGTGTGGTCGTTTCTGTATCAAAACTGACAGCCTGCTGTGTGAGTAGATTCTGAACCAATATTTTCTGCGCTTTGGGAGAATCGATATACTGGTAAAGATGATCGTTCTCTACGATATTCGACTTGGTCGTGGTAGCCTGATCCAGATCTTCATAACTCGCAAACAGGTCTAGCTGTCTGGCCGCGGCTCCCAGATTCCCTAACGGGACAGCTGGTTCCGCCTTTTCATCGGAAATTATGCCCGGAGCTGCGGGAATTGCCGGTGCAAAAGCACGGTACAGGTTTTCGTAGAGTCTGCGGAATTCAATTTCCTCAAAAACAATTCTTACTTTTTCAAAATCCGGAGTTTCAAGGTCATACTGTTCCTGATGGAACTCAATGGGTGAATCACAGATAATCGTCGCTAATTTTTTAGATAAAATTCCGCGTTCAGCACTGGCTTCCACTTTCTCGCGTAGTTTGCCTTTAATTTCATGGGTATTGGCGAGCAGGTTTTCAATACTTCCGTATTCTTTCAGAAATTTCTTGGCTGTCTTCTCTCCAACACCGTCCAGGCCGGGAATATTATCCACGGAATCACCCATCATTGCAAGGTAATCAATCACCTGTTTGGGATCTTCAATTTCGTATTTTGCCTTTACTTCCTCAACGCCCAAAATTTCAAACTCCGCACCTTTTAGACCGGGTTTGTAGATTTTAATTTTATCGGTTACCAACTGCGCAAAATCCTTATCCGGTGTCACCATAAAGGTGGTATACCCTTCTTTTTCTGCTTTACAGGCAATTGTTCCTATGACGTCATCAGCCTCGTAACCTTCAACCCCCAAAATCGGAACATGCATCGCTTCCAGGATCCTGTGAATATAAGGAATGGCAATTTTTATGGCTTCCGGAGTTTCGCTTCTGTTCGCCTTATATTCAGCGAAATCTACAGTACGGACACTCGCCTGACCGACATCGAAAACTACCGCCAAATGCGTCGGTCTTTCCCGGCGGATAAGCTCGATTAAAGAATTGGTAAATCCGAATATTGCAGAGGTATCTTTTCCGTCACTTGTCATCCGCGGACTGCGTATTAATGCATAATACCCACGGAAAATCATCGCATAAGCATCGATGAGGAAAAGTCTTTTATCGTTGTTGTGTGACATAAAGCAAAGATAATATTTTTGATGGTAAGCGTGAAGATGAAAGACTGAAGTTTAGGCGCGAGCGAAGCGAGCGTCAAAAGAGTGATAAGCAAAGTGTTGGAATAAAGGTTATAAAGGTTAGATTTTAGATCTTTCCCTTTTATAAATGACCTTTAATGAAAGTGTCGCAAAAAATCCGCCCAGGAAAAAGCCCATTAATGCGCCCATTACAAGATCCATCGGAAAATGTACGCCCAAATAAATACGGCTGTAAGAAACCATTGCTGCCCAAAAGAAAAGTAAATAAGGTAGAATCCTGCGGGTTTTACGCAGTAAGATGCTCATGAGTGTGGCAATAAAAAAGGTATTGGATGCATGACTGGAATAAAAACCGAACTGTCCGCCGCATTTCACCTCTCTCACCAAACCTTCAAGAGACGGATCGTGACAGGGTCTGAATCTGGCGATTCCGGTTTTGAAAATCCCGGCGAGCTGATCGGACACGGTAACGCCCAGCGCGATAAAAATCAATATAAAAACTAAATTTCTTAGTTTATATTCTTTGTAAAGTAAATAAAGAAAGATTACATATAGCGGTACCCAGATCCAAGTTGCGGACACCATGATCCAAAACTGATCAAAAGGTTGACTCCCCAAATTATTGAGATAGAGAAATGCCTGTCTGTCTTCCTGGATGAGTTCGTACATATCAGCGGCTTACCGGTCCTTCGTGTTCATCATTATCCGCGAGATTAACTTTTGGTATATCCCGTTTTGCCAACGCTTCTTTATTTTCAATATCGCTTAAAGGATTATAATCTTTGGCAGCCTGCTTTACTTTGTCGATTTCTCTTTTTATTTCGGATACAGGATTATCGGTTTCTTTCAGGATTTCAGATTTCACATCCTCCATCGCGCCTCGCATCTTGCGTACACCCTGCCCTAAATCCCGAGCAATCTGCGGCAATTTATCAGGACCGAATAAAACAACGATTGCCACAGCAATCAAAAGCATTTCTCCTATACTTAATTCCATGGCGTAAAATTACGAAAGTTTATGAAACTGATTTTCATTTTAAATATTTAATCAAAAAGACTTATCCTAACGGACTCTTTTCTCGCGAAAAACAAAATATACAATCACCGCACTGATTGCCATTAATAAAAATCCAAGAAAAAATGGTGCTCCCGGAAAAATAAATGGCGCAGAATCATGGGTGAAATAATAAAAAATATTGGTCATAAGCGGCGGACCGATAATCGCAGTAAGACTCACCAGACTCGCCAGTGCGCCCTGCAATTCCCCCTGCTCACTTTTAGGAACTTCAGCAGAAATTACCGACTGCAGTGCAGGACCGGCAATCCCGCCTAAACCGTAGGGAATCAGAAATGCAAACATCATCCAGCTTTCGCTGGCGAAGGCAAAGAGAATCATTCCAATGGCATAAAGAGAAAGCCCGTAGAAAATGCTTTTTTCGTTCCCGATTTTAGGCTGAATAAACCTGATGAGATAACCCTGAACCAAGGCTGCCATAAATCCGGAAACACCAAGAGATATGCCGACTAAAGTTTCAGTCCAGTTGAATTTATACATCGTAAAAAAAGTCCAGTTGGTCTGTACGGCGTGACCTGCAATGTACACAAAAACCAACGCGGCTATAAGCCCGAGTATTTTAGGATATTTCCTGAGTTGCATTAACGATCCCACGGGATTTGCCCGCCGCCAGTTGAAAGGTCGCCGGTGCTCTTTATCAAGACTTTCGGGGAGAATAAACCAGCCGTAAAGGAAATTGACAAGACACAGGACTGAAGCGGCATAAAACGGAATCCTCGCTCCGAATTGCCCCAAAACCCCACCAATCACGGGACCAATAATAAAGCCCAAGCCAAAAGCAGCGCCAATCATTCCAAAATTCTTTGCACGGTCTTCATCGGTGGAAATATCAGCGATATAAGCACTTGCAGTCGTAATACTTGCTCCGGTAATTCCGGAAAACAGTCTCCCGACAAACAGCCAGAAAATTGTTGGCGCCAATGCCTGAATCATGAAATTAAGCGAAAATCCCAATAAGGAAAAAAGGATAATCGGCCGTCTTCCGTATTTGTCACTTAAACCTCCTAAGACAGAAGCAAAAATAAACTGCATCCCGGCATAGGCAAAACTCAGCCAGCCGCCATATTGGGAAGCAACACTGAGATCCGGATTATGAATAAGTTCCTGGATCAGCTTTGGTACTACAGGTATTACAATTCCCCACCCGGTAATATCGATGAGTAAGGTAATAAAGATGAATCCAATGGCTGCGGACTTCTGATTTTTTTTCATAAGAGAGTGCAAAGATAGTAGTTGTAAAAACAACTTTTAAAACTGAGCCAAAAAAAGTGCCCTTTTTTCAAAGGGCACTTCATTTTTTAAAAATACTGTTAATCTCTGTTCTTAGGTTTTTCCACTTTATTGGATACCAAACCTTTGGCTGATCCTTCAACTCCTTTCTTCTTAAGCAAGTCATAAGATACTGCCGAAGCGATAAACCACGTTGAATAGGTACCGAAACCTACTCCGATCAAGAGGGCAAACATAAATCCTCTCAGGTTTTCTCCACCAAAGACGAAGATTGCCAGAATAACAAGGAAGGTCATGAATGCGGTATTAAAGGTTCTTCCCAGTGTACTCGAAATGGAATCATTAAATAATCCTTCAAGAGTTAAAGCTTTTTTCTCGCTTAAATACTCACGGATTCTGTCGAAAATAATTACCGTATCGTTAATCGAGTAACCCAATACCGTAAGAATCGCCGCGATGAAATCCTGATTGATCTCCATATTGAAAGGCATTACGTTCTTTAATAGTGAGTATGCGCCCAGAATAACAATTGAGTCATGCACAAGAGATGCAATTGCACCGGTAGAAAACTGCCATCTCTTGAAACGGAATAGGATATAAAGGAAGATTCCTGCAAGTGCGATGATCAATGCTATTACACCTCCGGATTTAATATCATCAGCAACAGTAGGACCTACTTTTACTGAACTTACAATCCCGTAATTGTTGGTTCCCGAATCTTTAAATCCTGAAATCTTTGCATCGGCCGGAAGATAGGGTTTCAATCCCGCAAATAATTTGCTTTCCACATCCTGGTCTGCTTCCAGACTTTCTTCTTCAATTCTGTAATCTGTCGTAATTTTCAGCTGGCTATCGCTTCCATAGGTTTTTACATCTACAGCATTCGCCTGGCCTTCTTTGTTGATAAACTGTTTCTCAAGGCTGTTGGCTGCCTCATTGGCAATCACAGGTTTATCGAAACGCACTACATAGCTTCTTCCGCCTTTAAAATCAACGCCATACTTGAAGCCTTGGGTAAAGATAGAAGCAAGACAGATTACCGTTACAATACCAGAGAAAATATAAGCATATTTTCTTTTTCCAATAAAATCATACCAGGTATTTCTGAAGATATTCTTACTGAATTTAGTCCATACAGAAAGATTTTTGCCTTTTTCTAGTCTGCTGAAAATAAGCACCCTTGTTAAAAGTACACAGGTAAACATGGATAGGATAATACCGATTCCTAAAGTTACCGCAAATCCCTGAATCGGGCCTGTACCGAAAATATAAAGCACTACAGCTGTAAGAAGCGAGGTAATGTTACCATCAATAATCGCCGAAAGTGAGAAGTTGAAACCTTCGTTATAAGCCTCACGGATATTTTTGCCGGCGAAAAGTTCTTCTTTTGTACGTTCATATACGATTACATTCGCATCAATCGACATGGCCATAGAGAGTACGATACCTGCGATACCCGGAAGAGTAAGCGTAGCATCTACTGAATCCATGATGCCCATCAGATAGAATAAGTTGAAAGTAATTGCAATTACTGCGTAAATACCTGCACCGCCATAATAGAAAAGCATATACAGAATGATGATCACGAATGCGATAATGAAGGAATACATTCCCGCATCTACCGATTCTGCTCCCAAAGAGGGTCCTACTACTTCTGCCTGTACAATTTTTGCACCTGCAGGAAGTTTACCGGCTCCAAGAACATTTACCAGATCCTGAGCTTCCTCCTGAGAGAAACTTCCGGAGATCTGTGTTCTACCGTTAGGGATTTCGTTCACAACATTCGGCGCGGTATAAACTACGTTATCCAGAGTTACTGCAACAGGTTTATTTACGTTTTTACCTGTCAGGGTTTTCCAGTCTTTAGAACCTTTGCTGTCCATCTGCATATCTACCACGATTCTGCCGAGGTCATCATAATTCACTCTTGCAGATTCCACGGCCCCGTCTACAGGAGCTTTTTGGTTTATGTTTCCGCGTACCGCATAAAGGACCAAATTGTTCTCGTCACCAGCTTCCGGCTTGTAACCCCACATAAACTGGGTGTATTTGATATTCTGTGGTCTTAAATCTTTAGCAATTTTACTGTTGACGATTTTATTTACAGCAGCAGTATCTGAAAGTTTTACATTCGCAACACCATTAGATCTTAAAGTGTTCAGCTGTAAAAGGTTTACCAGATTGGTGTTTTTGGCAACTCCCATAGAATCGCCTTTGGTTGCGATTACTGCGTTAAGCTGCTCCAGATAAGGATAAACTTCCTGAAGTTGCTGAACTTCCCAAAACTGAAGTTTCGCAGAAGTCTGAAGCATTTTCTTCACACGGTCGATATCTTTAACACCAGGCATTTCCACAGAAATTCTTCCTGTTCTTGGTACACGCTGCACATTCGGCTGCGTAACCCCCATTTTATCGATACGGGTACGGATTACTTCGTAAGCAGTACCGGTAGAAAGTTCAATTCTGTTCTCTATAATTTTTTTAACCTGATCATCGGGAGTATTGAATTTAATCTCAGAAAGATTGGTATTCCCGAAGATTTCAGCGTCTGCAAGTTTCAGGTTGGCTCCCTTTTCCTTGTTCACCAGATCGAACTGCGTAAAGAAGTCCTTGATATAAGGATTGGTAGAGTTTTTCTGCATTTGATCTGTACGGTCAAGCGCCTCGATCAGAATTGGGTTTGTTGAATAATTGGTTAAATTATTCACCAAATCTCTCTGGTTGATTTCTAAAAGTACGTTAATCCCTCCTTTCAAATCCAAACCTAACTTCATTTCCTTTTCTTTCGCTTTGGAATAATAAAGTTCGGTAAAACCGAGATTCAGGGTGTCTTTAGAAAGTCTTGCCATTTCTTTCTGATACTTTTCCGGGTTGTCTCCGGCGAGTTCAGTGGCTTGTTTTTCAATTTTGCCTGCATACCAGGTTGGTAACAATTCATTAAGACAAATAAGTCCCAGAATCACCGCAACCAGCGTAATAAGTCCTTTTCCTTGCATTGTTAATAGTTTACAACATTAAAATTATAGTCGGCAAATATAATGATTTCCAATAGAATTAAGAATTTTTTAACAAAAGAATTTAGTTTGAATTTTTTAGGAATAAAATCTAACAAAACATTGATAAAGCCACGGTTATATTGTGGTTTTTTCAAATAAAAATTAAATCTGTAAAATAAATCGTAAATTCACAACACCTTAAAAACCACAACAGTATGAAAAAATTATTATTCATTGCAGCCACATTTTCCTCTTCGGTATTTTACGCACAGAATATCGTACTCCAGGAATTTGCTTCAGGATTAAGCAATCCTGTAGAGATTAAGAATGCCAACGACTCGCGCATTTTCGCAGTTCAACAGGATGGTTATATTAAGATCATTCAGCCAGGCGGAGCTATACTTCCAGTCAATTTTCTTAATATCAGCACGAAAATAACTTTCGGAGGCGAACGCGGACTTCTGGGTCTGGCATTTCATCCTCAGTATTCCACCAACGGTTATTTTTACGTTTTTTATAACAATACTTCCGGCAATATCACCGTAGCGAGATATTCGGTAAGTTCCGATCCTAACGTGGCCGACGCGTCTTCAGAGAAAATCCTCATCAGCATTCCCAAACCGTTTACCAATCACAATGGCGGAAGTATTCATTTCGCGCCCGACGGAATGCTTTGGATTACAACCGGAGACGGCGGAAGTGGCGGAGATCCCAATAACAACGGACAAAACAAAAATTCACTGCTGGGGAAAATGCTCAGAATCGATGTGAATTCCACTGCTCCTTACAACATTCCGCCCGATAATCCATTTGTCGGAATTGATGGCGCTGACGAAATCTGGTCTTACGGTCTCAGGAATGCCTGGAAATTTTCCTTCGATCTTACTGCAGGAAACGTTATGATTGCCGATGTAGGACAGAATCAGATTGAAGAAATCAACAGAATGCCCATTACACAAGGCGGAATCAATTACGGATGGCGATGCTACGAAGGAAATACTGCATATAACACCACAGGTTGTGCTCCCCAGAATACCATGACTTTTCCTGTTGCCACTTATAACCACAGTGGCGGTAAATGTTCGATTACCGGCGGCTACGTTTACCGCGGCAGCCTTTATCCGGCGTTATACGGTAAATATATTTTCGCAGACTACTGCTCTACCCAAATCGGAATAATGAATACGGACGGTTCCATTGTCTGGAGTGCTGCTTTTTCCGGGAATAATTTCGCCACCTTTGGTGAGGATTCGTCTAAAGAACTGTATGTGGCAGCTGTAAACAACGGTAAGATCTTCCGGATGTCAACTACCACGCTGGCATTAGATGACAACACCTTAAACAGTTTTAAAATCTATCCGAATCCAGCGTCTGGAAAGATTTTTATAAATGGTCTTAAAACCAAAAACAATACAGCGGAATTCAACAATGCTGAAGGCAGAAAAGTTCTGGAAAGGAAAGTGAATGATGATCAAAGCATTGATATTTCACCTCTAAAACCGGGCGTATATTTTGTAACGGTTTCGTCGGAAGGACTGAGAATTTACTCCCAAAAAGTAATCATTAAATAATCAGTCAGTCAGCGGATTTCAAATTTAAATCAAATCTTCAAACCAATAATTTTCATCATATTCCACATTAAACTCTGCCAGCGTTTTTTGGTATTCCGTCTTGAAAATTTCACTTTTGTGATGTTCTTCCTGATGCTCGATATAATGATAAACCTTCTTTACCATAGAAGGGTGATAACTGAAACCGCCAAAACCCCGCTGCCATTCGAATCTTTCGTCCAGAAATCCACTTTCGTTAATCCATTTCGATGATTTGGCCTTTACACTTTTCATTACTTCCGATAACGAAACAGTGGTTTTTAACCGGAAGAGACAATGCACATGATCTTCTACCCCGTTTACAATGATGGTAGCGCAACCGGTTTCGTTGATCAGATTTCCGATGACGGCAAAAAGCTCTTTCTGAAATGACTTTTTAATCAAAGCATTTCTGTATTTTACCGCAAACACGGCCTGAACGTAAAGCTGCGTGTAGGTGTTGGGCATTTCAGATCTATTTTGAGGTGATGATTATAATTCTCGCCTTGTTCTAAAGTTGATAGGAATGAATTCCTACCTTGATACCGTCCGTTCCTACGGAACTTCCTAAAACCAGTTGCGGAGCAACGGCCGATTACCAGGATATGAATTCATTCATATCCAAATTTTAAAAATTTAAATCCAAAATCCATATCCATATCCGACATTACGTTTCATAAGCTATTTTGCCGAGACCCGTTTTATTTGATAACAGGAATAAATTCCTGCCCTGTCATACCCTCCGTTCCTACGGAACTCCTGCAATAATTCAGTTTTAAGACGGTAGGAATGAATTCCTACCTTAAGATATCGTCCGTTCCTACGGAACTCCCTAAAACCAGTTGTGGAGCAACGGCCGATTTCCAGGAGATGAATTCATTCATATCAGTTATATCGTCATCGAGAAAATCCTTGTCTCTGGCTTATTGCGCATCATTCGCAGATCGAAAGTCATCGCAACGTTTCTGGTGAAGGCACGTCCTTTTTCTGTAATTTTAATGGTGTGGTCTGAAAGTTCAACCAGTCCATCGGCCTCCATTTCCTTTAGTGCTTCCAGCGCATTGGGTAATTCGGGGAATGAAGTCTGCAGATCCCACGAAGTTTCTAAACGGCACATCAGGTTCAGGATATGCTTGCGGATGTTCAGATCCTCCTCACTCAGAAGATGTCCCTTTACCACCGGAATAATTCCTTCTTCAACCAGTTTCTGATACTCTTCCACTGTTTTATTATTCTGGGCAAAAGCATACCACGAATCCGAAATCGCGCTCATTCCCAAACCAACCATCAGCTGCGTTTTGCTTGACGAATATCCCATGAAGTTCCGGTGAATATCCCCTGAAACCATAGACTGGTAAAGATCGTCATGCTCCAGCGCAAAATGGTCCATTCCGACTTCTTTGTATCCTAATTCTTCTAAAAGCTTCTTGCCGTTTTCGTAAAGTTTACGTTTCTCCTCACCGCTTGGCAGGTCGTTTTCATCAAAACCTCGCTGTCCGACTCCTTTAATCCACGGCACATGCGCATAGGAATAAAAGGCCAAACGGTCAGGTTTAAGTTCCAAAGTTTTGCGGATCGTGAACTCCATTTTTTCCCAGGTGTGGAACGGAAGACCGAAAACCAGATCATGAGAAACGCCTTTGTAGCCAATCTCTCTGGCCCAGTTGGTCACTCTTTCTACATTTTCGAAAGGCTGAATTCTGTTAATCGCTTTCTGAACCTGAGGATCGTAATCCTGCACCCCGAAACTGCATCTTCGGAACCCTAAATCATATAAAGTCTGTAAATGCTCGCGGGTGGTATTGTTGGGATGACCTTCAAAGGAAAACTCAGGATTTTCTGCGATTTCTGCTTTGGCAAAAATACCTTCGAGCAAAGTTCTCAGATTTGCAGGCGAGAAGAAAGTCGGTGTTCCGCCACCAAGGTGAAGTTCCTTGATTTTTGGTTTTTTGCCGAAAAGCTTTAAATAAAGATCCCATTCTTTCAGCACGCTTTCCAGATAAGGTGTTTCTACAGAATGTTGCTTGGTAATCCGTTTGTGGCAGGCGCAGAACGTACACAGCTGCTCGCAGAATGGAAGGTGAATATAGATCGAAATTCCCTCGGCATCGTTACTTTCATTAAAAGATCTGATGACCGACTGCTGCCACAACTCCGGTGTAAAGGATGTTTCGTCCCAGAACGGAACGGTTGGATAGGAAGTGTATCGCGGCCCGGGAATATTATATTTGTCGATGAGTGAAGTATTCATCCTGCAAAAATAAGAAATTTATTTGCGGTGGGTGCGTGATAAATGTCAAGTTGAATGAAGGCATCATCTGCAAAAAAAACCTCCTTTAAATCGCTTAAAAGAGATTGGTATTTATAAGATCCGTAAACCTAACACGGGAAAATTAGGTTGTGCAACGGTTACCAATGTTATCTGCAGGTTTTTTATTCAATTATTTTATCTAAATCAACTTTTATTCTATTCAATAAATATAAAGTTGGAAATAAAGTTGGAAGTTTTATGCTTTTTACCAAATATTTATCATTCTTAAAAAGTTGATCTATATTTTTTATTTCAGGAAGATTAAAAGTTTCAAACTCTTTGTCTATTTCCTCTTTGGTTTTTTCAATTTGAAAATTTACGTGTTGTTTTAATTCGTTTAAGTTCAAATTATAAATTTCATCAAATTTTGTAAAATCTAATGAAATTACTTGATTTTTCAATTGCTCAAAAGTATATTGCATATTTATTCAATGTAATTTGCTTTGGGTTTATCTAGTTTTGGAATTAGTTTTATTGCCTCATTATTTTCAAGTGGTGTAATTTCTGTTTGACCTCTAAATGTCCCATATTTTGCTTTTACACCAACATAATATATTTTTCCTGGTTTTGGTTTAATAGTTAAAAATTCTTGATTTTCTTCATTTTTGTCTCTCACATTATTTCCTATAAATGCAGTTCCAATTCTAACTTCATTTTCTGTGTCGATATCAAACATTAAATAAGATTTTGGACCAACTTTACCTATCACTTTTTCATCTAAATAGACTGTAACACTATAATTCCATAAAGTTCCTGTTGTTCTCATCACATAAACTCTAGCCTTATCTTCAGGAACAGTTTCACTAGTAGGAAATTGTAAACTTTGAGTTGTTTTTGAATTTCCAATTCCTTGAGAAAATAGATTTGTAGAAATTAGAAAAAAAAGCAATAGATTGATTAAGTTTTTCATAAATTATTTAAAAATATTGTAATAACGGTGCTTTGTATAAACTTGCAAATAACGAAAAAGTATTGGCGAAGGACGGGCTACCTTGCAGACAATTTCAAAGTAAAACCGACCTGAGCAAAATGCTTTTTCAGATTTCTAAATTAAGCAAAAAAGAAATATGAAAAGCATTATTGCGGATATTGCTAACAGAGTTCTCAAAGACAATATTCACCCCGTCTTTTGCCAAAACTTTAGCCGCAGTAATTTTTACCGTTTTAAAATTTTATCAAGTCCCTTATCTGTTTTTTTTACTTCAGACTGAAGATTTATTATTGTTTTTCGTAGGCCATCTGCAATCTTATCAATGGTGTCTATGAAATTATTTTCAATAAGCAATTCTTTCAATTTTATTCTTCTGTTAGAAATTCTTATCAAATTTGAATTGGTTAATTCATCTTTAAGTAGTTCAATTATTTTGTGAGTGCAATTGTTGTTTTTCGGATGTGAGAGTAATAATTCGTAGTTATAAGAATGACAAAATGTCAATAAAGATGTTTGAAGGTTTCTAGCCCTTAAAATCATAACTTCTTTCTCATTTCCGCTTAGATGAACTGCTGGTTGAAAAATTTCTATAAAATTGTTAAGTTTAATCTTTTCATCTTTTACATTTAATTTAGTGTATATTTTTTTAAGTCTTGGTAAAAGAAATATTTCATTAAAAGCGATGTTATCAAGTTCCTTGCATAGGTTCCAAAATGTAAAACTATTATCATTTGATGAACTTTCTAACGCAGAAAATATATTTTTATATGCTAAAGCTTTTTTCGTTGTCGGCAATCTGCTTATAAAAAATGCAGTAAAATATTCTTGCATTGACCTATGTGGAAAGAAATATTCAAACCCGTCCAAAACTAAGATAGATATCGTAGTTCTTAAATCGTAAATAAACTTTTGAGTTTCAAATTTATAATTTGTAGATTCCTTTACTTTATTTAAAGTGTCCGTCAAGAATTCTTCAGTAAATTTATAATCTCCGTCAATTGAACTTATGTATGAAAATACGCTAAGGATATCTTCAAAATCATCTCTTTGAAGGTTTGACTGTTTTTCTCTTGGAAAACTATTTTTTGTAATTCCATCGTGTTTTGAATAAAGCGTATCAAACACGTTTCTATAAAATGCACTTTTCTTTTGAGGTATTTCGGGATGATTTTCGAATGCTAATATGAACATTGACAAAAGTAGAGGGTTACGAAGGAATTCAAAGTAACTGTCATTTGTAGGATCATTAACAATGTCTGAAATTCTTTGTTTCCGCTCATCATTTTCTACTATCTTATCTATAAAATTTATTACGTCCTCATTTGTCAATTTTTCGACTTTAAAATCAAAAAATCTATTAAATATCTCAATACCACTTCCTGGTCTAGTTGAAATAACAAAATTATTATTACTATACTGATCAATAAAATATTCTAATTGGCGATTAATATCATCTTTTTTATGGGAAAATATTTCATCATATCCGTCAAATAAAAACAAGAACTTTCCTGTTTGTAATGAGCGTTTTAAAATTTTAGAATTTGGCTTTACATTGTTATTTAATATTTTGTCTGTTATAAGCTTTTCTATGTTCCCATCGTAATCATTTAGGTGACGTAGTTCAATTAGAATTGGTATTCTGGTTTTCTCAAATAGACTCTTTAAAAAAAGATGTTTGATCAGAGTAGTTTTCCCACTTCCTGCAGAACCATTAATAATTATTTTTGAATATGAAGAAAATAGCTCTTCGATATCAGAAAAATCAGTAGTCAATTTATTATGTTTTGCTTTGATGGGATAATAAATATCATAGAACTTGACCTTTTCACTTCTATGTATGAATGTATTTGTGAAAAAATATTTGTGGGTTTGAGAGTAAAGGTAGTCATCAAGACCTATATCAAAAAAATTTTTCCATTCATCGCTAACGGAATTGTATAAGTCTTTTAATGGCTGAATTAGGGATGTTACTTCTAAACTTTTATCCATATTAAAATTTTTTCTTTCAATTATATTATTGCGGCTAACTCCAAATATATGAATATAATACATTCCTGCAAATCATGGTTTTTATTGATTGACAGACATTTGTCAATAACCTACCGTCGCGCATTAGGTATAAATTAAACAATAAGTTATACAAAATATTTAGGTGATTATTGCTCATGCTGTTTTCAGTGGCGTTCCAGATACCACCGCGGAAAAAATATTATATGGATCACGTTCCATCCCAACTACCATTCGCACCTATAGCCTCGAAGTTACCCGACTGCTTTACCTTATTAAACTGTATCGTTATCTTAGTACGGGTCACTGTTCGTCCACTGTATATCCACCGTAGTACCCAAGTCCAATATAAGTCCAATAAAACTCCAATATAAGTCTAATAAGCTATTGGATCTATATTGGAGTTTTAATTAATTTATATTGTATCTTTATGGAAGGTGACCCGAAGGGTTTGAAATAAACTGCCCTTTTTGCGTTACCGAAAACTAAAGATAAGAAAAAAAATAATGGCAAGAGTTAAAAAAAACGGCAACCTGAGTGGTACCATCGGTAATATTGTGTTTGTTAATGATGGCGAACGCGCATTCGTAAGGGCAAAACCCGACCGTGTAAAACAGACGACCCAGACCAAAGCTGCAGCCGGCGTTTTCGGGCTGGTAAGCAGCAGGGAAAAGACGTTCCGCCTTCAGGTCCTCCGCATGCTTGGAGTTCCTGCTCCGCAATATTTTGCAGCAAAGCAACGCGCAAGGATCAGGAAAACAGTTACTGGCGATACGGGTGGTAGCGCAGGAACGGGTACCGGTTTCGGAAATCCGCAGGCTCTGGCAGGTTTCTCATTTAACCCGGAAATGGAATGGGAAAGCTGCACGAACTTCTTTCTGACTTTTGAAATGGAATCCAACGGTGAAATGAAAGTCCACCTCCCTGAACTGAAATGGAAAAACCAGATCATTCCGGTCAAAAACAGCAGTTCAGCGGTGCTGACGCTCGTTGCGATTACTGCCGATCTTAATAAAGAGGCTGTGCCTATAAAGGAGGTTGCAAAACTTGAACTGGAGATCAGCGGAACTTCGGCGGTCCCTGCTCAGGACTGGATCTTCCCGGTGGATGCAGCGGAAGGATGGCTGCTCATCATCGGCTGTCTGAAGTTTGGGGCACCCAATCAGTCTTCAGTGATGAAGGAAGCGTTTTCGGCAGCGTATCTGTGGACAGGCATGCTGATGAGTACACACCTCAGCACATTTGAAGATTAAGTTTTTATTGACTGAAAAAGTCTGGTCAGCGCAGCGTCATTTTCACAATGCGGTCTTTTCCGGCAAAAACAAGGGTGTTACTGTCGACCCATTCGCAGACATAGAGGCCTTTCTCCTCTGAAATTTTCGTCCAGGTTTTTCCGTAATCGCTGGAGAATTCTATGTTCTGGTCGCCCACGGCGATGATGTCTTTCCCTTTTGATTTGGGACGGATTTTTACGCAGGTTTTATAACCCGCATTCTTTCCTGAAGCCTGAATCTGCCAGGTTTCGCCACCGTCATTGGTGGTCGCGATATTGTTGATGTTTTCAGCTTGTTTGGTGTAATCGCCACCCACGGCAATTCCGAAGTTCTTATCGTAGAAATCAATGGAATAAATGCCCTGTGAGGAGGTGCCCTGGATGAAAGGAGTTTCTATGGCTTTCCAAGTGAAAGGATGACTCCAATTGAATTTGAAAATTCTGGCTTTCATTCCACCTGTGGCAATCCACACCCAATTTCCTTGCATCGCAATATTGGTATTGCTGGCTGCGAAATGCGCTTCACCCGGGAAATATTGAGGAAAATCGGTCTTTGGATTTTTGCGTGATGCATACGTGAAAATTAAATTTTTACTGCTTCCGTCTTCGTTAGGATCGCTGATTGCAATGCCACGGTTTTTAGCTTGGTCGAAAACAAAAGCATCATAAAAGACGGTTTTGGTGGTGTCGATCATGTTTAAATTAACCTTTAAATCACTTTTTTGAATGGTGAACCATTTGGCTGGCGAAGCAATATTAATCGCATAAAAACTGGACTTAGTTTGCGCCAACGTTCTGAACTGAAGATTCTCGGACGAAAGCTTAATCTGCTTTTTATCCGCGCTATCCTTAAGACTTACATACCCGAATTTAGAATCCGTGCCGGTATACCACACTTTGCCATCATATAGCTGCAACGCTCGGATTGAGATTTTATCCTTTAGAAGAACTTCTGTTTCCAGCGTTTGTGAAAAGATGAACTGGCTGAACAGACACAGAATGATTAGGGCTGATTTTTTCATATGCATATTGAAAAAAAAGTCCGCAGTGATGCGGACTTTTGGAAAATTATTTAATCTTTATTATCGATGTCGATATCTACTTTTTCAAGGGGCTCCTGTTCTGCTTTAAAAGTCTCACCGAAACCTCCGTTCTGCAGGTTCGAGTGTTTCTTACTGTAAAGGAAGTAAATTACAACCCCAATGATGAGCCAGATGAATGAGTAAGTCTGCGCTTCGATACTCAGGTTGATGATCAGGTAAATGTTGATCAGGATTCCCAAAGTTGCAATGACAGGTAAGAACGGCACGCGGAAACTGCGCGGTAATTCAGGCTGCTTCACACGGAGGATCCACACTGCAACGCACACCATGGTAAAGGCAAACAAAGTTCCGAAACTGGTCATGTGGGCCAGATCATTAATCGGTGTAAACGCAGCAACTACAGAGATTACGCCACCTAAAATCATCAGGTTTTTTCTTGGTACACCGGTCGCGGCGTTAACTTTAGAGAAAGTCTTCGGAATCAAACCATCTTTAGACATCCCAAGGAAAATACGGGACTGCCCCATGATCATTACCATCAATACAGAAATTAATCCTACGGTTGCTGCAATAGTGATAATATAACCTGCCCAAGCCTGGCCAGCGATATCGAAGGCATATGCTACAGGCGCCTTAATCGCGTCCGGATATTTGCCCAGCGGATTGAAATCGGTATAATGCATCATCCCGGTAAGCACCAGAGATACTAATATATACAGCACAGTACAGATGACCAAAGAAGTAATAATGGCAAACGGCACATCCTTTTTCGGATTGATCGCTTCGCCCGCCTGTGTTGAAACTGCATCAAATCCTACATACGCGAAGAAGATCGCAGATGCTCCGGCAACTACACCGGCATAACCGTAAGCTTCGTGCGACACTCCATTTTCAGTAATTACAGTCGGTGCAGGAATGAAAGGAGTCCAGTTCTCTACATTAATAAAGAAAAGACCCGCAATAATTACGAAGATAATTGCTGAAACTTTCAGAACTACGATAAAGTTATTGGCTTTCGCAGCACCTTTGGTTCCTCTTACCAAAATAGAAATTACAAAAAGTACAATCAGCAAAGCCGGAAGATTCATAGAAAATCCTGTTCCTCCTGCTGCTGCAAAAGTTTGCGGATCGGTCGTAAGCCAGTTCGGCAAATGGATTCCGAACATATGGAGGAACTTGGTAAAATAACCTGACCAGGACACAGCGACCGTCATCGATCCCATGGCATATTCCAGGATGAGTCCCCAACCGATGATCCACGCAAAAACTTCGCCCACGGTTCCGTAAGCATAGGCATAAGCCGATCCTTCTACCGGTAAAATCGAAGCAAATTCAGCGTAACACAATGCGGCAAAAACACAGGCAATACCCGCAATTACAAAGGACAGCGCCAACGCCGGACCGGCATGATAGTATGCGCCAGTTCCTGTTAAAACAAAAATACCGCCGCCGATAATAGCACCGATACCAATTGCTGTCAAACTCCATTTACCCAGTACGCGTTTCAGCTCGCTCTTTTTAATGTCAGCTTCATACGCTTCCATGGGTTTCTTGATCCAAATATTTGCCATACGTTTTATTGTTTTTTTAAGATTTCCAAAAATATAAAATATTTTGAGATATCAATATTTTCTGGTGTTTTAATTTAAGTTTTACTGCCTATTTTATCGTTAATCACTGATTTTGAAAGGAAAAAGATAATTCGACCTGTCTCAACCGTGTTTAAAACTCCTGATTCAAATTTTATAGCGCATGCTTATGTAACCTGTGTTACCGACTCAGATTCTTGGGCATGCTACCTTTGCCCTGTTAATAACAATAAAAAATACAGAAATATGTTTGATTCAATTAAAAGTTTATTCGGAATGGAAAGTACAGATTTTGCTGCGCTCGTGAAAGAAGGCGCTGTGATCGTAGACGTAAGAAGCAAAGGCGAATATGCCGGCGGACATGTGAAAAACTCCATCAATATTCCCGTAGATCAGCTTTCTGCAAGCCTTTCCAGAATCAAGGACAAAAACAAACCAGTTATTACCTGCTGCGCCTCGGGAATGAGAAGTTCTTCTGCACAGAGCATTCTGAAAAAAGCCGGCTATACTAAGGTTTACAACGGTGGCGGATGGATGAGTTTAAACAATAAAATTTAACCCTATGGAAGCACATTTTTATAACGTAGACATTAACTGGAAAAGCGGCCGGACTGGCGAAATGACTTCTCCAGAGCTTACAACCGCAGTTGAAATCGCTACACCACCCCAATTCCCTTCCGGCGTGGAAGGAATCTGGTCACCGGAACATCTCTTTACCGCAGCAGTGGCAAGCTGTCTGATGACGACTTTTGTGGCGATCGCTGAAAACTCTAAACTGGAGTTCAGTGATTTCACCATTAAATCCAGCGGTAAACTCGATCGTACCGACGGTAAATTCCTGATGACAGAAGTGATTCTGGAACCTACCGTGGTCATTACTCACGAAGAAGACCGCGCAAAAGCAGAGCGTGTACTGCAGAAATCCGAAGCCAACTGCCTGATCTCTAATTCAGTAAATTCAAAAATTACGATGGTTCCGAATATTATAATCGGGCAATAATATAGAAAAGTAAAAATGACAAAAACCCCGGAAATTACGGGGTTTTATAGTGAAACACACTGTCGCGTGCAAAATGCTTACTTCCGTCAATTAAAAAAATTATCTTTGGTTCATGAATCTGCATGAACTCTTCATAAAACCTTACGAATCCTACGAAACATATCAGATTATTCTGGAAGCAACCGCCACGCTTTTCGGTCTTCTGAGTGTCTATTTTTCGATTAAAAAGAATATCTGGGTCTACCCAACCGGCATTATTTCTACGGCACTTTACGTTTATATCCTTTTTAAATTCGGGTTGCTGGGCGATATGATGATCAACTTCTACTATACCGTGATGAGCGTTTATGGCTGGGTACTTTGGGCAAAAAGTTCCGAGGACCATGTTCATGTAGAAGTGTCGGCCGCCACAAGAAAAGAGTGGGCAGTTTCTGCCGGACTTTTCCTAATCAGCTTAATTTTGGTGACGGTTGTTTACTATTATAAGCCGTTTATTGATAATCAGTTTTCTGCGGAAAATGCCGATTTCGGGCTTTATCATCTCGACTGGGCCAACTGGCTGGATATTTTTACCACCGCTATTTTTCTTGTGGGCATGTGGCTCATGGCAAAAAGAAAGATCGAGAACTGGATTTTCTGGATCATCGGCGATATCATCTGCATCCCCATGATGCTTTACAAAGGATTGGGAATTACCTCCGTCCAATATCTGGTATTCACCGTAATGGCGGTGATTGGGTATTTGGAATGGAAAAAGCCACGGAAACTGATGCCGTAATCGTTCGGTTATTTTGTAAAAACTTTAACGCATCCACATCAATTCAGGTTATCCCTTTTAAGTATCTTTGCTGCCATATTTTATAACCATTTTGGTTTCTTATGCAGAATACAATTGAATTTTACAAATACCAGGGAACCGGCAACGATTTCGTAATGATCGATAACCGCGATATGCAGTTTCCTAAAGAAAAAGAGTTGATTGAGAGGCTTTGTGACCGAAGATTCGGAATCGGTGGCGACGGCCTTATCTTACTTGAAAATGATGCCAACACCGACTTCAGAATGGTATATTATAATTCCGACGGAAATGAAAGTACCATGTGCGGAAATGGTGGCCGATGCATTGTAGCGTTTGCCCATTTTCTGGATATTTTCGAAGACCGGGCAAGTTTTGAAGCAGTCGACGGAATTCATGAAGCAGAAATCAGCAACGGCATCGTGAAACTGAAAATGATTGATGTTTCTGCAATAAATAAAGATGGTGCAGACCATGTTCTTAATACCGGTTCGCCGCATTTCGTACAGTATGTGGAGGATGTGAAAAACTTTAAAGTGTATGCTGAAGGTAACAGAATCCGTAATTCTGCGACTTACAAAACAGAAGGCATCAACGTGAATTTCGTGGAAGAAACCGGGGAAAACGAAATATTCGTCAGAACGTACGAACGCGGAGTTGAAGATGAAACATTCAGCTGCGGAACAGGGGTTACCGCATCAGCACTGGTTTATCTTAAAGATAAAAGCAACAGTTCAGTTAATGTAAAAGTTTTGGGCGGAAATCTTAAAGTATACGCCGAACAGCACGGCGGTGCGTTCACAAATATTTGGCTGGAAGGTCCTGCAAAACAGGTCTTCAAAGGAAAAATAAACCTCTGAAACAGCGAAAAACATCTAGATTAGAAAATCAATTATAATTATATGAAAAAAGGGATTTCGGTTGTTGCGGTCATTGCATTGGTTATTCTGTTAATCAGCGGATTTTTCGGTTTGCGGTATTATCAGAAATTTTTCGGAAGCAATGTCGCTAAAGAAGGCTATGTACTGATTCCGCACTCGGCAAACTTCAATTCAATCCTGGATTCCATTACGCCATATATTAAAAACAGGGAATCCTTTAAGGCGGTTGCTCTGGATAAAAGCATGGACCGTTTCTTCAAAGCAGGACGTTACCGCATTAAATCCGGAACCAGCAATACCGATCTCGTGAATATGATTAAAGCCGGCAACCAGACCGAAAACACTTTCAGGATCGGAGATTTTGGAGATGTATATCAAATGGTAGGGCGTGTAACGAAAAAAACCGAGCTCGACTCGCTGAGATTTGCAAAAGACCTGAATAAAATAGCGGTTAAGAAAGGCTACAGCAACGCTGAAGACCTGAAGAAATATTTTTTCATCGACACCTATAATTTTTTCTGGACGGTAACTCCGGATGAGTTTTTCCAGAAATTCGAGGACCAGTACAACGATTTCTGGACCGCCGAAAGAAAAGCGAAAGAAGCACAGAGCGGCTTAACACGCGATCAGATTTATGCGCTTGCATCGATTGTGTACAAAGAATCCGGCGGAAAACCGGATGAACAGAAGACGATTGCAGGCCTGTACCTGAACCGTTACCGAAAAGGAATGAAACTACAGAGCGATCCAACAGTAATTTATGCAATTAACAAAGAGACCAATTTTACCACTCCGATAAAAAGGGTTCTTTACAAACATCTGAGACACCCTTCTCCTTATAACACTTATGCCAATGCAGGAATTCCACCGGGACCGATTTGTATTACCGATAAAAGTTCGGTTGACGCGGTTCTTAATCCCGACCGGAACAACTATATCTTCATGGCTGCAGATCCCGATAAATTCGGATTTCACCGCTTTACTGCAAGCGATGCCGAACATGCTAAAAACGCCCGGGATTATCAGGAATGGCTGAATTCGAAGAATATCAGATAAATGTTAACATTATTTAACATCTTCCGCTTTAACATTCAGGCAAATTCTGCGTCTAATTAGCTAATACATTAAAAAATTGACATCTAATCGGCTGTACCCCGCTTCACGTGAAGGGTATCGAGCGATTACAAACCGACTGACATGATTAAAACTGAAATTACTCAAAATTTTACCAGGAAAACATTAGGCTTAACATTTTTACTTACTGCGGCGGCTTTCGCCTTTGCGCAGGAAAAAATGAATGTGAGCGGGCAAATCGTAGACAAACAGAACCAGCCGGTTCCTTATGCTTCGGTAAGCTTCAGCAACAAGGCCAACAAACTCTTCAGCGATGCAGCACTGACTGATGAAAAAGGAAACTACCAGCTTGCATTAACTCCGGGCAACTACGACATCACAGTAGAAGCCATCGATTTCAAAAAATCAACTCTAAATAAACAGATTGCCAGACCGGGAAATCTCGGCAGTATTTCGGTGGAGCCCGAAGGTTCTTTAACCAATACAAAAACCCAGGATATACAGGGTGTCGTAATCACTGCGGCAGCCGTAAAACCTTACAGGGTTGAACTGGATAAAAAAGTTTACGATCCTTCTACAGACATCATCAGCAAAGGTGGTAATCTGCAGGATGTGCTGACCAACGTTCCTTCCGTTTCGGTTGAAACAGACGGTACAGTATCTATGCGTGGAAACTCCAATGTAAGATTTCTTATTAACGGAAAACCTTCGGCGCTTCTGGGCATCGACAGTGGTGCCAATGCGTTACAATCCATTCCTGCAGACCAGATTGAGAGAATCGAAGTAATTACCAACCCTTCTTCTAAATTTGAAGCCAGCGGTACCGCCGGAATTTTAAATATTATCCTGAAGAAAACCAAAGGAATGGGCTTCAACGGAAGCGTAACCGGAAGTGTTGGATATTTGCCAAGCACCAACCTGAATACCAACCTGAGCTGGAAAAAAGGAAGCTGGACATGGTTCCTGAATGGCGGCGGCGGTTATCGTGAAAGTGAAGGTAAAAACGACAGTGATACAAGATTTTTTGATCCTGCAACCGGAGCTACCACTTCTTACTTTGAGCAGAATTCTCTTAACGCCAGCGAAAATAAAAACTATAATGCCAACGCAGGTTTCACGGTAGATCTTTCAGATAAAACATCATTCAACGTTTCAGGAATGCTGCGTACTTTTGAAAGTGAAAACAACAATACCGTGGATAATTTCGGTTATGATGCCGCTAGAAATGTAGATTCTTACACTCAGACGCTGGCTCTGGGTAACAGTAAAAATCTTTCACTTCAGGGAGATTTAGGTTTGGATCATAAATTTAATGATCAGGGCCATAATATTTATCTTTCACTGAGTCTGCAGAAAAGTGATAACGAGTCCGTGGAAAATTCCCGTGAATTTGATGAGGCGGTCTTTAAATACGGCTCCTCTGGCAATAACAACACGATAAATAAATCCATTATTGGTAAAATCGACTACGAATTGCCTATTGGTGAAGCCTCTAAATTTGAAGCAGGTTACCGTTTCGACAATAACAATAACGATTATGATTTCTTAAATCGCGAAACCGATACCTTCCTCAATTATGGAACTGTAGATGCTTACAGTGGAAATACCGTTTACAGCGAATCCATTAACGCCGTTTATACACAGTTCAAGAGTAAAATCGACAAGTTCGGTTATCAGTTAGGTCTGCGTGCAGAAAACTCAAATATCGGAATCGACTACAGGAGTTTAAGCGGCAACCAGTCGAGCAAGGAAAAAAATTATACAGGCTTTTTCCCCAGTGTATTTTTAAGCTATGACTTGGGCAGCTCCAACAACCAGTTATTGGTGAATTACTCCAGAAGAATCAACAGGCCAAGATCCTGGTTCTTGATTCCTTATCCTACTTCTTTAGCCAACCGTCAAAATCTCTTCAGAGGAAATGAAGACCTTAATCCGGAATATATCGATTCATTTGAGGTGGGATATGCTATTCAGAAGAAAAAAATCACGATCAACCCTACCCTATATTACCGCGCAACTCAAGACGAAACCCGTTTTGTGGTAGTGAGCGAAACTCCGGGATATAACGTACTGATCACAAAGCCGTTTAATATCGGAAACGAGCACCAATACGGTTTAGACCTTAATGCAACTGCTGACCTGTTTTCATGGTGGAAAATTATGGCAAGCGCCGATCTGTTTGGGTATAAATCCGATGGTGAATATTTCGATGCAGCAACAATGATTAAGCCAATGTCATTCGACGGTTCCGGTTTCTCTACACGTTTCCGACTCACCAATAGCTTTAAAGTGGATAAAACCTTCAGCATGCAGGTACAGGGCTTTTACAGAGGAGGTCAGAAAACAGCTTCCAGCGAAAGCAAACCAATGTATGTACTTAATTTCGGAGCCAATAAAACCATCTGGAAAGGAAACGGAACACTTGCCTTTAACATCCAGGATATCTTAGGAACCAGAGGCCGTGAGATGACAGGTTTTGGAAACAACTTTGAAAAAGAATCATTCATGAGATGGAACCCGAGAACTTTCAACGTTTCATTGACTTACCGCTTCAAACAGGGTGAAAAAATTGATCAGCCAAAACGTAAGAAAGATATTAACAGTAATTCTTCCGGCGATGACGAGCCGCAAGGACCAATGTAAAAAAGAGTTAGTTTTATTATAAAAACAGTCCCGTTCGATATTTGAACGGGACTGTTGTTTTTAGAGTTTAAGCGATATTATTCCACTAATTATTTCTGGATTCAAGGTATTTCTGCCATTCCCAGGTGGTACGCAGTGCCTCTTCAAGCGAAGTTTCAGCTTTCCAGCCCAGTTCTTTTTCTGCTTTATCGGCATTGGCGTAAGCAATGGTGATATCTCCTGCCCGCCTTTCACAGATCTGGTAGGGAACTTTAACGTCATTTGCTGTTTCAAAAGCTTCAACGACTTCTAAAACCGATGAACCCTTTCCTGTTCCCAGATTGTAAATATCAATTACGGTATCTTCGTTGGAAGCGATCAGTTTCTGCAAAGCTTTTACGTGAGCTTTAGCAAGATCTACCACATAAATATAATCGCGGACTGCTGTTCCGTCTTCAGTCTCATAATCATTTCCCCAGATATTAAGTTTCTCCCGGATTCCCGAAGCGGTCTGCGTCACATAAGGCACCAGATTATTCGGAACACCGATTGGAAGCTCACCGAGCAAAGCCGTTGGATGTGCACCGATCGGATTGAAATACCTCAGAAGTGAAACTTTTCTGTGATGGGCGGTAGCGAAGTCCTTAAGAATCTCCTCCCCCATCTGCTTGGTTTTACCGTAGGAGGATTCCGGAGTTTTCAGTGGCGTATTTTCATCAATAGGCTGCTCATCTGCCTGTCCGTAAACAGTGCATGAAGAGCTGAAAATAAAGTTTGAAATATTTCTCACTTTAAATTCCTGCAGAATGTTGATTAAAGAAAATAAATTGTTTTCGTAATAATCGATGGGCTTTTCCTGGCTTTCACCTACAGCTTTGTATGCTGCAAAATTAATACACCCGTCGATTTCATAAGCGTCGAAAACCTGGGAAAGCAGTTCTTTCCTTTTCAGATCGAAGGGGAAAAATACCGGTCTTTTGCCCGCTACTTCTTCAATATTATTTAAGATAAATTTTTCTGAGTTCGAAAGATCATCAACAATGATAACCTGAAAGTTATTTTTTAAAAGTTCTACAACGGTGTGTGAACCGATATAGCCTAAACCGCCTGTTACGAGTATGGTCATATGAGATGTTTGATGATGGGTGATGGATGATGGGTGATGGGTGATGGGTGAAGTTTAACTAATGAAACTATTTCATAAATTCCAGAACCGCATCAGCAATATACTTTTGCTGCTCTTCGTCCAGTTCGGTATGCATAGGAAGCGAAATTACTTCACCTAAAAGTTTATCAGTATTTACGAAATCCTTATCGTCACTGTCCTGAAAATAAGCTTTCTGTTTTCTCAGTGCAACCGGATAATAAATCATTGCCGGAACTTCTTTTTCTGTTAAAAACTGCTGCAGTTCGTTGCGCTTTCCGTTCAGGATTCTTAAAGTATACTGGTGAAAAACGTGCGTTGAATTTTCTGCTCTGGTAGGAATTAAGATATTAGGATTTCCAGCGAAAGCCTCATCATAATAATCCGCAGCTTTTCTGCGCGCTTCATTATAAGTATCAAGAAGCGGAAGTTTTTTTCTTAAAACCGTCGCCTGAATACTGTCTAACCGCGAATTCACACCCACCTCATCATGGTAATATCTTTCGTACATGCCGTGATTTACAATTCCCCTGATTTTGTGGGCAAGTTCATCATCATTGGTGAAAATTGCACCGCCATCTCCATAGCAGCCCAGGTTCTTGGAAGGAAAAAATGACGTAGTTCCGAGAATCCCCATTGTTCCGGATTTTTTAACCGCCCCGTCAGAAAACGTGAAATCTGCACCAATTGCCTGCGCGTTGTCTTCAATAACATGAAGATCGTGGGCTTTTGCAACTTTTAGAATTTCTTCCATATTGGCGCACTGCCCGAAAAGATGTACAGGGATAATTGCCTTGGTGTTCGGAGTAATCGCGGCTTTCAGTTTATCGATATCCATAGTGAACGTATCATAATCTACATCAACCAAAACGGATTTCAGTTTAAGAAGATGAATAACTTCCACGGTGGCAGCAAAAGTGAAATCTGCCGTAATAACTTCATCGCCTTCCTTCAAATCCAGCGACATCAGCGCAATTTGTAAAGCATCGGTTCCATTAGCACACGGGATAACGTGTTTTACATCCAGATAAGCTTCAAGTTCAGTTTGAAAAGATTTTACTTCGGGACCGTTAATAAATGCGGCAGAATCCAGTACATTAAGGACTGCGTTATCTACATCAGCTTTGATCTTATAATATTGACTCTGAAGGTCAACCATCTGAATTTTTTTCATAAGTACTCTATTTTTTATCCCGCCGGTAACGTGATTTAAAGTTGATAATTTTAAGAATGTGTATCACGTCCGACATCCGGAATATTGCTCAAATTTAAGAAAATTAAATTTTGGGCGAAAGCAAAACGCAATATGTTTTGGAAAGTGTTTACAGTGCGACATAAATTCTGTAAAACTAAAAGCCGGCACCATCGAAAGCCACGCTCTAATCAAAAAACATACTTTAGCGAAAATCAAAACATATATCGTCTTATTTAGTGGGACGAAAATTTAATCACGAAAACCGCATTAAATTTTCAGCATTTTTACTAATTTTGAAGGAATTTAATAATTACTGAAATGATTAAAAAAATACTTTCGGTTTTCGTTCTGATCGTTTTTACCTTTGTAAGCGCTCAAACGGAACTGGTCTTCGTTTTCTTTAAAGACAAACCGAACAAAGCTGCTTTTTATGCAAATCCACTGAGTGAACTTTCACAGAAATCGCTTGACCGGCGGACAAAATACGGCATTGCACTAAATGATCAGGATGCACCGCTGGAACAGTCCTACGTTCAGAACATCAGGAATCTGGGTTTCACCGTAACAGATTATTCGAAATGGATGAACGGTGTCGCGGTAAATGCAACCACTGCCCAAATTGCAACGATTCAGGCACAGTCTTACGTTCAGTCTGTAGAACGCTTCATCAAACATCCTACAGGTGGCGGAAAAACAAATCCTGAAAAAGTAAATAAGTTCGAAGTTTTTAACAATACCGTTGGCAAAACCGATTTTAATTACGGAACCGGACTTTCACAAATCAACCAGATCAATCTTCGGCCGCTGCATGTGTCAGGATATACAGGAACCGGCGTAACGATCGCAGTGATCGACACCGGATTTCCAACCGTAAATACAGGATCAGCCTTTGCACGAATCCGGAATAACGGACAGATCAAAGGCGGGTATAATTTTATCAGTAAGAACAGTGATATTTACAGCACCGCGCTCAGTAATCACGGGTCCTACTGTCTGGGTGTGATTGCAGGTTATGTGCAGAATCAATATGTAGGTTCGGCGCCCGATGCAGATTTCTACCTTTATGCTACCGAAGATGCTTACAACGAAATTCCTGAGGAAATGATCTACTGGACTGAAGCAGCCGAAGAGGCTGACAGAAAAGGTGTTGATGTTATTTCGACCTCATTGGGATATTATGATTTTGATGACAGCCGCTATAACCTGCTGTATTCTGATATGAATGGTACCACTTCATTTATTGCGCGCACTGCCCAGATCGCGGTAGAAAAAGGAATTTTCGTACTGGCAGCCGCCGGAAATGAAGCGCTGAAGCCCTGGAAATATATCATTACTCCCGCGGACAATGAAAAAGTTTTTACCATCGGAGGGGTAACTTATACAGGTGCGAGTTCTTCTTTTTCATCTTACGGACCTAATTCGGTGGGCGTAATAAAACCGGATACTAGTGCACGCGGAACAGATACTGCAATGGGTTACAATAACGGTCCTACTTCAGGAAGCGGAACTTCGTTTGCCACTCCCCTTGCTGCAGGCGGTGTAGCATGTCTGATTCAGGCCGTTCCTAATAGACCTTTACCGGTATTAAGAAATCTTCTTAGGGAAAACGCTTCACTTTATCCGGGTTATACCGCGCAGATGGGTTACGGAATCTTAAATTTTGCGCAAACCCTAAGCGATGCCCAACTGGCCACTGCAGAAAGCACTACCAAATCAGGAATTAACATTTATCCGAATCCGGCAGTCAGTTATTTTACCATTGAAACTTCGGAAAAAGTTTTATCTGTCGAAATCTACGATACTTTAGGACGGAAAATTCAGAACCTTCAGGATTCGAAAACCTATAATATTGAAAGACTGAGTAAAGGTATTTACTTTGTGAAAATAAAAACCGGTACCGGCGAGTACATTGAAAAGCTTATCAAGCAGTAAATAAAAAAGACCTTCAAATGAAGGTCTTTTTTTATGCTTAAAAGTTGCTGTGGTCAGCCTGTTCGATATATTGCGGCGAAAAATACGGGATCAAAATATCTTCAAAACTGTAAAGTCCCGGTTTTTTGGTTTTGATATTTTCAGCTACGAATACAACACCATTCCCAAACGCCTCGCGTGAGATTGATTCGTGAATAAGCCGCACTGTCTGGTAAGGAAATCCGAAAATAACCTCGTGTTTGCCAACGATTCCGCCGGCCCTTACTGAGTTTATATCGGTCTCTTCCAGTTCGAGTGCATTGGCAAGTTTCACAGCCGTGCCGGACAGGCCTTTCTTTTCTTTGAAATGTTCTTCATTGATTTCAATATCGACCCACGGAGCTATTTTTTTTAAAAACTGCGCTGCAAACAGCAGATAATTTACGCCCAACGTGATATTCGGGCTCCAGAAAACAACGGTTTTAGCTGAAAGTTTTTTTAGAAGCGCTTTTTCTTCATCACCATAATGCGAAACAGCACTGATGATTTTTATCCTGCGTTCCGCTGCAGACTCACCATAAACATAGATTCCGGTTTCGGACGAAAAATCGATAATAATATCAACAGGATGTTGATCAATAAGTTCAGGTATGTCAATTTTGGCCGCGGAGTAGATACGTCCGGGCTGATCGGATTCCACACCCAAAAATTCCGGTACATCCCGGCCTTCAAGTGTTGCGCTTCGGCGATACACCCACTCGAGCGAAAATTCTTTGTGTTGAAGTATAACCGCGGCTACAGCCTTTCCTGTTTTTCCAAATCCCAGTAATCCTATTTTCATATGTCCTGTTTTTTTTGATTCGTATTTGTTGGCAGAAACCTGAATTTTGCAGCAGATTTAAGCGAGCTTAATATACGAAATTTCAAATTAAATACAACAACACACTGACTACGTGGGTATTACAATTCGCCAATTGTGGCCTTTTTAAATTTTTCTTAAGATTTTGTCCATGGTTTTACCTTTCGCCAGTTCATCAACGAGTTTGTCGAGATACCGGATTTTCTGCATCAGTGGATCTTCAATATCTTCGACACGATAACCGCAGATGACGCCGGTGATTTTAGAAACTCCGGGATTGAGTTTAGGCGCCTGATTAAAGAAATCCTCGAAATTTGTCTTTTCCTCAATCACTTTTTGAAGGCCGTCATTATCGTAGCCCGTGAGCCAGAAAATAATTTCATCAACCTCAGCTTTGGTGCGGCCTTTCTTTTCTGCTTTCGCAATATAGTGCGGATAAACGCCGGCAAAAGACATTTGATAGATGCGGGTATTTTTAGTGTCCATCTTAATAAATTTAGGCCGAGTTCCTGCTCGCATTGATATTCCCGAACAGCGACCGCATCACCAGTTTTTCATACGCTTCCCGGTTGCCTTCATTCTTCTGGATTTTCATCAGCGCATATTGCTGAATACTCAATAGCGGTAATACAATCTTTTCTCTGATCTTGACCGACTTTCTCGAAAGCGGCTCTTCTTCCATCAGCATTTTAAAGCCGGTTAATTCAAGCATCATTGATTTTGAAAGTTCATACTCTTCAAACAGCACATTCCAGAAACTTCCGAATTTCTCATTGTTTTTCATATAATACGTGAGCGGAAAATAAGATTTGTTCATGCTCATCATGGAATTCAGCACCAAGGTTTTAAAGAAATCCGACCCTTTGTAAAGCGCGTGTATCTCGTCAAACCTTCCCTGTATTTTCAGTTCATTCAAAGCAAAACCAAACCCGAAAAACCCGGGAACATTCTGTTTCAGCTGGCTCCACGACCCTACAAACGGAATCGCACGCAGATCCTCGAACTTGAGTTCGTTATTTCCGCCTCTTTTGCTTGGCCGGCTGCCGATATTGGTTCTTCCATAATATTCCAGCGTGCTCATTTCCTGCAGATACGGTACAAACATCGGGTGCGCCTTTAAATCTGAATATTTCCTGAAACTGATTTCCGCGAGTTCCTGAATGAGATTTCTTTCCTTTTCTGTTAAATCTTTCTTTGAATTTTTGAAGACATCATTTTCAATCCCGGCAGTTAAAAGCTGTTCGAAATTATATTTTGCCTGGTCTTTGTTCCCGAAAACACTTGTAATCGTCTGTCCCTGAATCGTGATTTCTATTTTATTGTTGGCAATGGTTTTTCCCTGAGAAGCGTAGAAATCGTGGGTCTTCCCTCCTCCTCTCGCTGGCGGACCGCCGCGTCCGTCGAAGAAAATGACTTTGATATTATTCTCGTCTGAAATTCTGGTGAGCTGTTCCTTGGTCTCATAGATTTCCCAGTTGGCTTTCAGATAGCCGCCGTCTTTGGTACCGTCGGAAAAACCAAGCATAATGGTCTGTGCGTTACCTCTTCTTTCCAGATGTTTTCTGTAAACCGGGAGTTCATACAGTGCTTTCATTACATTTTCACCGGCATCCAGACCTTCCATGGTTTCGAAAAGCGGAACGATATCGATGTTGATTTCCTCTTCGCGGTAACCGCAAAGCCTGAACATTCCGAACACATTCAGCACATCTTTCACCTCATCAGAATTTGAAATAATATAGCGGCTGAGGCCTCTTTCTCCATTATTCTTCTGAATATTTCTGATGTTATAAATGTTTTCAAGCGTGTCTTTGGTAATCCCTTCGAAATCGCTCGGGTCTAAAATAACATCCGTTTCCAGCAGCCATTCTATTTTATGTTCGGTGGTGATATTCTGCATATCAAGTCCGGACTTTTTGGCGATAATTTCATCAACTACGCTTTGATGGACTCGGCTGTCCTGGCGGATATCCAGTGTTGCAAAATGGGTTCCGAATATTCTTACGCGGTCTTTGAAATCTTCCAGAAGATTTCTGAAAAGTCCGTTATGCTGCGCGGTCAGAATATGGTCTGCTTCATTGATTCTGCTTAAAATATGCTCCGCTGTGATTTTTTCTTCCTTGAAAATCGCATCGTAAAGTTCATGACTGAACTGCTCGAGAACTTCAGAAACACCGCGGAAACTCAGTCTTCTTCTCAGGTTTTTCAGGTGCTCATAATAGGATTTAAGAACTGAAATATGCAGTTCCTGAGCCACTTTCTGCGTGATTTCTGCAGTAACGAAGGGATTTCCGTCGCGGTCACCGCCGGGCCAGAATCCCAGCTGAAAAATATCGTGAGGCGGCACAAAATGATCGTTGCCAAAAGAGTTTTTGATCTTTCTGTAAAGCTCGCCGATGGAATCGTAATATACATATCTGAGGTAAAAAATAATACTCATCGCCTCATCGAGCGGCGTGGGTTTTTCCCTGTTTAGAAAAGGTGTTTTACCAAGCTGCTGCAGAAGCATATCGATTTCCGTCACCGAATCTTTCATAATTGCTGACCGCAGATCGTGCAGAATCCGCTGTACAGAATTCGGGTAAAACTGAGTCGGATGCGCTGTGAAGACCACCCTTACTGCAAAATCTTTTATTTTCTTTCTGGTCGCTTCCAGCTGATGTTCCTGTAAAGCCCGTTCGTGGAGTTGCAGCAGTGTCCCCGCTTCGCTTTCCGAATGAAGTCCGGGAAATGCCGCGTCTTCAATACTGTCGAAAAGAACAACCTGCCTCTCGATATACTGAATGATTTTGAACAGCAGTTCGGTTTTCTGCGCTTCGGTTTCCAGTTCGGTATGTTTGCTGAAAAACTCTTCTACAATTTCTTCCGGACTCTTTCCCTCTTCGTATCCTGCTTTGCTTTCTTCATAGAGAAAAGGCAGCAGCATACCGATATTAGTCATTTTATCGTAAGGCAAACTCATAAATAATGAGTTGTAAATCTGGAACTTATTCTCGACGGTCTGTCTGAATTTTTCGGCTTTCTCTTCGTTTTGCATATAACAAATTTAATTCTTTTTAAAATTTGTTGGTCTGAATCTTTCTAAAATTAAAGAAATCGAAACAGAAATATTGTATCTTCATAATATGAAATTTCTAACCGTCTTGTTTCTTCTGGCATTCTCGTTTTTTACGGCGCAGAAAGGATTTGAAATTTCGGACCGGAAAAAAACCGTTATCCCGTTTCAGCTGATCAATAATCTGATTTTCGTGCCGCTGAATATTAACGGAGCCGATCTTACTTTTTTAGTGGATTCAGGCGTGAATGAAACCATACTTTTCAGTTTGGAAAACAAGGAAATTAACTTCAACGATATTGAAAAAATAAAATTTTCCGGACTTGGTGAAAGTAAAGATATTGAAGGCCTCAGATCGGATAATAATATTGTGAACATCGGTAAAGATTACAAGGATTACACCCATACGGTGTTTATCATTTTAGATGAGAGCATTAATTTTTCTTCGCATGTCGGAATCCCTGTAAACGGAATTATCGGGTATCAGTTTTTTAAAAACCATCCCGTAGAGATCGACTATATCAGGAAAAAAATTACGGTTTTCAATGACAGCAAAACCTTTACGAACCGCAATAAAAGATTTCAGGAATTCCCGGTCAGCATTGAAGGCAACAAACCTTATATCACGGCCGGAGTGGAAATGACCAACCGGAAAACAGATTCTAAACTCTTAATCGATTTGGGAAACAGTGATGCCATCTGGCTGTTCCCGAAACTCATTAAAGATTTTGTTTATAACCGCCCGAATATTGATGATTATCTGGGCCAGGGTTTTAATGGCGATATTTTCGGTAAGAGAAGCCGGATCCACAGACTCTACATCGGAGACTATATTTTTGAAAAACCTCTAACAGCAATGCCCGACGAGTATTCGATACAGAATTTAAGGCTGGTTCCGGACCGGAAAGGCTCCATCGGAAGTGACATTTTGCGACGGTTTACTGTCATCTTCGACTATCCTGAAAAAAAGATATATTTTAGAAAAAACACGCATTTCAAAGATCCTTTTCTCTTCAATAAAAGCGGTTTGGATATTCAGCACGACGGAATGACCTGGGAAAGCGATTTGGTAAGGGTCGAAACTAAAAAAAGTTACGATAGCGAGGGAACTAAAGTATACGATGCCAAGGAAGGATTTCAGTACAACTTCGTCCTGAAGCCGAAATATTCAGTCGCCGGCTGCCGCCCGGATTCGCCGTGCTATATCGCCGGACTCAGGAAAGACGACAAAATACTGAGCATTAATAAAAAAAAGGCAGGCAATTATACGCTGCAGCAGATCAATAATTTAATGCGCGGCGACGACGGAACGAAAGTGAATTTCGAAGTCGAAAGAAACAGCCAAACCTTTAAATTTCAAATAATATTAGTAGATCCAATACCGTATCAGGATGCAAATTGAAGAAACCGTAATCGACCATATCCGGGTTAGACCAAGATTTAAAATGATAACTGACATCAGCAGGGAAAATTACACCGCTTTTCTTAAAGATTTTCTGGCCTCTAAATCAGGTGAATTCTCAGGAAACGTTAATTCGGAAACCGCTGTTATCACCGTAAAAACAGATGGTGATGATTACTTGAAACCCTGCCTTTCGCTCCGCACGGAAACTGAAGAAAACAAAACGGTAATCCGCGGGGTTTTCGGACCGAGTTCGGCGGTGTGGACATTCTTTATGTTCCTCTATTTTATTTTCGGGATTCTGTGGATGGTTTTTATCACCATCTGGTTCGTGGAAAAGCAAATTAAAAGCAGTGATTTCCCCTGGGCGCTTTCAGCTTCATTTATCATGCTTTTGCTTTTGGCTGGAACCTATTTAGCCACAAGACTCGGACAGCAGAAAGCAAAATCTGAAATGCAGCAATTAAGGAAATTCGCGGAACAGTCGATTCTTGAATTCAAAAAAGACACGGAGTAAATCTGCTTCAGTTTAAGCCGCCGGCATTTGCTCTTCAGTTGCTTTTTGAGAAAGTACCTCTTCTCTGTTTTGCTGTTCCTTCAGTATTTTATCGAGGTGAGGCTTTATAATATCATTGATTTCATCCAGAGAGATCTCATTGGAATTCGCATCATCACTCAGATATTTCCATGGTTTTTTACCGCCCCAGTTGTAATCGCCAAAGACAATTACCGGAGTTCCGTGTGCCTTCAAAGTAGCGCCTCCTTTATTCAGAATCCAGGTATCTACCCAGTTATAAAGAAATTTCGCATCATTCATGAGAAGCCTCAGGCAGGAATGTGAAGCAGGAAATCCCGGCAGATCATATTGGTGCCAGCCAATCCCCAAAGTATTGTGAACGTTAACATTAAATGGTAATTTCCATTCGCTGTCTACCGTTGAAATGGCGAGTTCTTTTTTCCAGTTCGCAAACATCAGCCCGCGTTTGGTCTGTGCAGATTTCTTTCCCATACTTGTAGGTCCCCATTTGATGAGTTTACCCTTTTCGTATAAAGCGTAGGCCTGTATCGGGTAAGAGAAAAAAACCATTTTCTTTACGTTACTCAGCGTTTCTACTTCGGCAGGAAATGGCGAGTAAGCCATCAAAGTAGGGTCGATTTTATCAGGAATCGACAGGGTATCGGCACGCCAGCTGTTTTTGGAATCAAGACGGTTGAGTGCCAGAATTGTATATTGCTCTTCTGCGCTGAACTCTTTCTTGAAAGCACGCATCGCAGAATCTTTTTTGTTTTTAGGGAAAATGATTGACCGGTACGTCACTTTGCTCTTCTCTTCTTCAGCTTTTTTTACTGAATCGGCTTTGGCAGCAGTGATGGAATCATTTTGAGTGATAGGCTGATGGTTTTCGTTTCCGAGAAGTTGCTGGTCTTTTTTACATTGGGTTAAAAAAACAAGCGAAATTCCGAAAATCATAAGTTTTGCAGGCTGTAAATTCTTCATCTTAGTCATATACATTGATCGTTAAAATGTGAACAGTTTGCAAGAACAGTACCATTAATAAAGAATTTTTCAATGTTTTATCCTGAATTTACATCCGAAATTACCGCCTGTACATCTCCATGTATTTTTGGGCAGACTTTTCCCAGGAAAAATCAAAACTCATATTCGATTGTACAAGATCCGTCATGAGTTCTTCCTGATGATAAATATGCAAAGCGCGGTGAATGGCATGTACCGCGTCTTCTGCTGTAGCATCACCAAAATTAAGACCGCTGCCACCGGTCGCAATATCTTCTACCGTATCCCGCAAACCGCCGGTATAACTTACAATAGGAACAGTTCCGTAACGCATTGCATACATTTGATTCAGTCCGCAGGGCTCTACCCTTGACGGCATCAGTAAAAAATCTGAGGAAGCGTAAATTTTATGAGACAGATACTCTTTATAACCCAAATCCAAAGCAAAATTTGAATAATATTTGGTGAGTTCACTTAATTGAAGTTCGATATTTTTATCGCCAGAACCGAGAATGATAATATTGAGAGCACCATAAGTTTCCTGAATGCTTTTCCAGACAATATCGGGAAGCAAATCTGCCCCCTTTTCACCCGCGAATCTCCCGATAAATCCGAAGAGTGGAAGGTCAGGATTCAGACCGTACTCTTTGCAGAGTTCCACTTTATTTTTGCGTTTACCTGTTTCCGCTTCATCCCTGGAGAAATTATAATCCAGAAAACTGTCGGTGGCCGGATCCCAAACATCGCTGTCAATCCCGTTAATGATTCCGTACACTTTGGCATGTTCCTGCCGCACAAGACCTTCCAGACCACGGAAACTCTGATAAAGTTCCTGAAGATAACCTTCCGAAACGGCATTGAAGGCATGGCAGCATTTAATCATTGCCGCCAGAGGATTGATCATCCCATCCCAGTCGAGAAGTCCCCACTGTTCCCCATAAAACCACGGAAAATAGCTCAACATTTCCCACTTCATCTGTCCCTGATATTCGCCGTTGTGTATGGTGCCAATCGTTTTTACGCCTTTCAGGAAACTGAATTCAGGGCAGTTCTCAATCATAAAAGGCACTAAACCCGTGTGATAATCGTGACAGTGCAAAATATCCGGACGGATCTGCATCGCTGTCAACCAGTGAAGGACGCCGTGCTGAAAAGCGAGAAACTGCTGGCTCTCGTCCCAGTAACCATAAGGATTGTTGCGGTCTAAAAGCCCGGGAATTTTCACAAGAAACAAATCGAAACCCAGAACTTTCGATTTTTCTTTCATCACCTGAACCTGAAAAGTATGATGACTCTGGTGAATCCATCCATCGAAAACAATCTCGAATTCATGCTCGTGAACAAAAGGTTTGTTATACCACGGCATAATCACGCTGGCTTCAACTCCTTCAATTTTATTGAGGTATTTAGGCAGCGCGCCTACAACATCGCCCAGGCCGCCAACTTTGGCAACCGGATAACATTCCAGGGAAAGATTAAAGATTTTCATAGGCGTTATTAGGCCGGAGATTTAAAATTTATCCGGCTGACTTTGGTTTTTTGATCATCTGAACCGGTTTTTTCTGTTTCAAAACAACACCGGCAAGAGGCGGTAACTTCAGGATGATAGCGTTCGGGCGGTACATCCATTCATCATCTTCTTCATCTACAATCTCGGCTTTTACACCGCTGCCGCCATATTTTTCGTCATCTGAATTTAGGATTACCTCCCAGTTGCTGCCTTCATCAACCCCTATTTTATAATCAAAAACTCTGGGGGTAAGGTTCAGAACCGTCATGGTTACATCAGCCTCCTCTCTGCCTTTTCTAAGGTAGATAAAGATTGAATTGTCATCATCATTGGCCTCTACCCATTCAAAACCTTCGGGTTTAAACTGATTTTCATAGAGTGACGTTTCTTTCGTATAAACTGAATTAAGGTCTTTTACGTAGTCCTGCAACCCTTTGTGAACAGGATACTGCAGCAAATGCCAGTCGAGACTCTGTTTGAAATTCCATTCACCGGTCTGGCCAAATTCATTTCCCATAAACAGCAGTTTGCCGCCCGGATGAGTGTACATATAAGTGTATAATGCACGCAGATTGGCAAATTTCTGCCATTCATCGCCGGGCATTTTATAAATCAAACTCGATTTACCGTGTACAACCTCATCATGCGAAAGCGGCATCATATAATTTTCATTATACATGTACATGGAGGCGAACGTAATTTTATTATGCTGATATTTTCTGCTGATTGGATCTTCTTTGAAATATTTAAGCGTATCGTGCATCCAGCCCATCATCCATTTCATTCCGAAACCGATTCCGCCATCATGAACAGGTTTTGTGAGCATGGGAAAATCTGAACTTTCTTCCGCAATCGTAATAATATCAGGAAATTCCTTGTACACTGCGGTGTTGAATTCCTGCAGAAACTGTTTGGCTTCCAGATTTACGTTTCCGCCTTCGGTATTGGGTTCCCATTCGCCGTCGTTTCTGGCATAATCCAGATGAAGCATAGAGGTAACCGCATCAACGCGAAGCCCGTCTGCATGATACCGGTCGAGCCAGAACATGGCGTTGGAAATGAGAAAAGATTTTACTTCAGGTCTTCCGTAATTGAAAATATGTGACTTCCATTCGGGATGGAACCCTTTTCTTGGATCTTCGTGTTCATACAGATAAGTTCCGTCGAAAAAATGAAGTCCGTTGGCATCGCCCGGAAAATGCGACGGAACCCAATCGAGAATAACTCCTATGTCGTTTTTGTGAAGTTCGTCAATCAAAAACATAAGATCCTGTGGCGAGCCAAAACGCGAAGTAGCGGCGAAAAAACCGGTTACCTGATAACCCCAGCTCGGATCGTAAGGATACTCCATCACGGGCATAAATTCCACATGGGTGAAATTCATTTCTTTTAAATACGGAACAAGCCGCTCAGCAATTTCCCGGTAATTAAAAAACCGGTTTGGATCATCAACCCCGCGCATCCACGATCCTAAGTGCATTTCATACACCGAAAGCGGCGCTTCCAGACTGTTTTTTTTCCCACGGTTGGCCATCCAGTTTTTGTCGGTCCATTCGTACCAGGTCGTAGAAATAACAGAACTGGCCTGCGCATTCTGTTCCCAACTGAGTGCAAACGGGTCGCCTTTTTCCAGCAGGACGCCGGTATTCGAACGGATGGCGTATTTATAGAGATTGCCCCAGTTCAAACCTGGAATAAAACCTTCCCAAATCCCCGACTCGTCCCATCTGGGCAGAAGCTTATGACTTTCGGAATGCCAGTTGTTAAAGTTTCCGATCACTGAGACTTCCTTCGCGAACGGTGCCCAGACTGCAAAGTAAACGCCTTTCAGTCCGTGGGATTCAACACTGTGAGACCCAAATTTATCGTAAAGTTTATAGTGCTTTCCTTCGCGGAAAAGGTAAATATCGTGGTCTGTAAACAACGAGTGAGGAAGAACTTTTTCCATGGTTTCCGGATTTATAGTTTTTTTGGAATTCAGCGAGATGCAACGACTCCCTTTAATCCATCAAATATATCCAAAATTAAGATAAAAAGCGGAGAGAATCTGTTAAAACAGAAATAAATAGTGATGAGTTTTTATTTTTTGGGAACTGAACTGAGCTTTAAAATAAAATCCACCTCAAATTCCAAAAAAATTGAAATTCAAAGTGGAAATAACTTTTAAATATTGAAATTAATCCTCGGCTGATTTAGGAACTTTTACTGCAAGTTCGTAAAGATTACCGCGCATGAGGAACTTAATTCTTTCTCTGGTGGTTACGGTATTTACTTCGCCATCGCGCAGTACGATGATCCGGTCTCCGGTTGCGATATTCTGGTCTGCAAGCCAGTCTTCGGGAGCGATATCATTTTCGATAACTTTCATTTCTTCCAGAATCTCTTCTGCCATTTCCTGAAATCCCTCATCATAAGAATACAGTACCTTATATTCCGGATCCAGCCCTACTTTAAAAGTTTTCTTTTCAGCAATAAGATTTCCGTCGGTATTGGGCATTGGATTGTCGGATCCGTCGGTAAACCCAACTTCTATGAGCTCTCCGCTGTGTTTTGCAGCATAATCCAGAATATCCTGATAGGTTTCGAAATTGGTGACTACGGTATACTCCTCATATTCGTAGCGCTGAAGTCTCTCGTTCTTGTCCATAATGGTTTATTTTTTAGTGTTTCGTATTATTTTTTTCAGGAATATCTTCTTTTACCTCGTGCCATTCGTTATCTTTAAGTTTGGCTTCAATTTTTTCGACTTTAAGACTCTGGCGCAGATAAGCAAAAAGGCTCATATAAACATTGGCTACAAAAACGACCGCAAAAAAAGAAATCAGATACCCCCGCCAGTCATCAAACAGAAGTTTGTACTGCGTCACGATCAGAAAGAATGCAGTGATATAATGACTGAAACAGTATTCACACGTGAACAGATAAAAAAATTTCCTTTCATACAGTTTCTTACATTCCTGTGATTTTCGGACGCAATATTCCCTGGGCTCCCGGAAAATTTCCTCATGAGTCACCGTCCACGCAATGCACGCCACCGGAACTGCAATAATAAATAGCCAGATAAGCTGCTCGTAAAGAAAATCCATGTTTAAGTTTAATCTTGAAATTCAAAAGTGATGCCACACAAATTTGTGGTGCTGAATTTGTATATTCGAGAGAAATACTCCCATTTTATGTCAAAAGAATGCTGTACCACAGGTGAAGATGAAAAGCCCGTTTCTGAGATTAAACAACATGATGAACATGGCCACGACGGTCACGGCCATTCACATGACAATACAGATCAAACGGTTTTCCAGCTTTTTCTTCCCGCTGCGGTCTCTTTTACTCTTCTTGTAACGGGAATCGCTTTTGACTATTGGCTGAAACCGGATTGGTTTAAAGATTGGCTGCGCATCATTTTCTATCTGGGCGCTTATGTTCCTGTAGGATTACCTGTAATTAAAGAAGCTTTTTTAAGTATAAAACATGGAGATTTCTTTTCCGAATTTTTGCTGATGACCATTGCCACTGTAGGTGCTTTTGCCATTGGCGAATATCCTGAAGGGGTGGCAGTGATGCTCTTTTATTCCGTCGGCGAAGTTTTTCAGACTTTAGCGGTGCAGAAAGCCAAACTCAATATCAAAACATTACTAGACCAGCGGCCTGAGGAAGTGACGGTTATAGAAAACAACATCCCCAAAATCATTAAAGCCAAAGACGCCACAATGGGCCAGATTATTCAGCTGAAGCCCGGTGAAAAGCTGGCATTGGACGGCGAATTAATCTCGGATAACGCGTCATTCAACACCGCTGCTCTAACCGGTGAAAGCAAACCCGACAACAAAAAAGCCGGGGACATTGTTTTGGCAGGGATGATTAACATCAACACGCTGTCACTAGTAAAAATCAATACAGCTTACGAAGATTCCAAACTCTCGCGCATTCTTGAAATGGTCCAGAATGCCAGTTCACAGAAAGCCCCGACCGAACTTTTCATCCGCAAATTTGCCAAAATATATACGCCGATTGTGGTAGTTCTGGCAGTGGCAATATGCCTGCTTCCCTACTTTCTTGTTGAAAACTATGAGTTCCGGGACTGGCTGTACCGCGCATTGGTATTTTTGGTGATTTCATGTCCTTGTGCTCTGGTGATTTCAATACCCCTGGGATATTTTGGCGGCATCGGGGCCGGTAGCCGGAACGGAATTTTATTTAAAGGAAGCAATTTTCTGGATACACTTGCCAGCGTAAAAAATGTGGTGATGGATAAAACCGGAACGATGACTGAAGGGGTTTTCAAAGTGCAGCAGGTCTCCGTGGAATCAGGTTTTAATAAAGAGGAAATTCTGCATAGACTCAATATCCTGGAAAGCAAATCTACCCATCCTATTGCCACTGCAATTCATGAACACGTAGGTGAAGTTGACCATTCTGTACAGATTAGTGATTTCGAAGAGATCGCTGGACGCGGACTTAAAGGCACAATAGACGGGAAAGAATATCTCGCAGGAAACTTTAAGTTGATGGATAAATTCAGCATCAGTCACAACATCAACCATTCAGAAGTTGCGGATACCCTGATTGCAGTCGCTATCGACCGAAAGTTCGCATGTTACGTCACCATTTCAGACCAGATCAAAGAGGATTCTGTAGCTGCGGTTTCCGCACTCAAAAAACTTGGTGTAACAGTTACTATGCTGAGCGGCGACAAACAGGCAGTGGTAAATGAAGTTGCTGAAAAAATCGGCATTACCAGCGCTTTTGGAGACTTACTGCCCGAAGACAAAGTGAATAAAGTAAAAGAGATAAAATCACTGAATGAAAGTGTAGCCTTTATTGGTGATGGTGTGAATGACGCACCGGTTGTTGCATTGAGCGACGTCGGCATCGCGATGGGCGGTCTCGGCAGTGATGCGACCATAGAAACTGCGGATGTCGTGATTCAGGACGATAGACCTTCTAAAATTCCCATGGCAATAAAAATTGGCAGGGAAACAAGAAAAATTGTCTGGCAGAATATTGCGCTGGCTTTTGGGGTAAAAGCCGTAGTTCTGATTTTGGGCGCTGGCGGTTTGGCAACGATGTGGGAGGCAGTGTTTGCGGATGTTGGTGTAGCCCTTTTAGCCATCCTCAACGCCGTGCGTATTCAACATATGGATTTTACTAAAAAATAACGCCCAATTCTTTCTGATTTTTCTGATTTTCACCCGTAAGCTGGGCTGTTTCGCGGTTCACAAAAATTCCTTATTTTTAGACCGAATTTTGAAAACTGATTTCAATCCTCAGATATAATTAAAGATTTATGATAAACAAGAAAAATATATTGCTTGCGGCGGTGATATTTCCTGCGGTAATGGCTTTTGGCCAGCAATATGGCGGAATGTGGATTCCTACGGAACTTAATGAAAAAGAAATGAAGTCAATGGGAATGAAGATTTCTGCCAAACAGATTTTCGATCCTTCAAAACCTTCCATCAAAGATGCAGTGGTGCAGTTCGACGGAGGCTGTACCGCAGAAATTATTTCTCCGAAAGGACTTCTCCTCACCAATCACCATTGCGGATACGACAATATCCAGTCGCACTCCACCGTAGAAAATGATTTACTGGCTGACGGTTTCTGGGCGAAAAACATGGGCGAAGAACTTCCAAATCCCGGAGTAACGGTAGATTTTGTTCTCGACATTAAAGACGTTACAGGACAGATTCTTGGAAATACTGCCAATCTCGACGCCAAACAGGCAGAGCAGGTGATTAAAAACAATATCGACGTAGTCTCGAAATCCTTTAAAACAGAGCCACACCAGAAAGTGGTCATCCGCCCGATGTATTACGGCAACAAATATTACGCGTACATCATCGAAACCTTTAAAGATATCCGTATGGTGGGCGCACCGCCAAGTTCCATCGGAAAATTCGGTTCAGATACCGACAACTGGGTGTTCCCGAGACATACCGGAGATTTCATGATGTTCAGAATTTATGCGGATAAAAACAATAAACCTGCGGAATACAGCAAAGACAATATTCCGTACAAGCCTAAGCATTTCCTTCCGGTTTCCATCAAAGACAAAAAAGAAGGTGATTTTACTTTCGTATTCGGCTTCCCGGGAAGAACTACAGAATATCTGCCTTCAGTTGCGGTAGAGAAAATCCGCTCAGAAATTGATCCTGCAATGATTGATGTGCGAGACGTTGCCCTGAAAACGCTCGACGAAAAAATGCGTACGGATCAGGCAACCAAAATTAAATACGCTTCCAAATTTGCCAGCGTTGCCAATTACTGGAAAAAATGGAAAGGTGAAGTTGAAGGCCTCACAAAATCTGACGCTGTAGGAAAAAAGCAGCGGTATGAGCAGTCGCTGATGGCGAAAAACCCACAGGTGAAAACCACGTTGGATGAGTTCAACCGACTCTACAGCGAACAGGCTCCGTATGCGCTGAGCAGAGCATATTATTCTGAAGTCATCAGAAATGCAGAAACCCTTTCGCTGGCCAACAACTATTTCAGCTTTGCAAACGCGGTGGAAGCCGGAAAAATGGATGCTAAAACGCTCGAAAACTTTAAGAACAGACTTGCAGAAGTCTACAAAAATTATGATCCTGAGCTGGACGCTAAAGTAACGGCAAAAGTTTTGGCGCTTTATGCAAACCGCGTAAAACCTGAATTTTTACCTGCAGGTTTCGACCAGTACAAAGACGTGAACAGAAACCTTCAGACCATCGAAGAACTTTCAAAAAATTCGGTAATCACAGGACGCGGGACTTTCAATGGTGCAACTGCATATTCCGGACTTGATAAAATTTTTGCTGACCCTAATGCGTTGGTTCAGAATCTTAAGAATGATCCTCTGATGAAACTCTTTACCACGATGAGAGAAAATTATCTTGGGAAAACAGATGGTAAATACGCAGAGTATCAGAAACAGATTGATGTGCTTCAGAAAAAATACATGGCACAGCAAATGGAAACCGACAAAGACCGCACCTTCTATCCTGACGCAAACTCTACGCTTAGGGTAACTTACGGTGAAGTAAAAGGCTCCAACCCGAAAGATGCGCTTTATTATGGCTACCAGACGCATTTATCAGGCGTGATGGAAAAATATGTTCCGGGAGATTACGAGTTTGATGTTCCAAAAAAACTCATCGACCTTTACAACAGAAAAGATTACGGAATCTATAAAAACAGTACGGGCGATGTTCCTGTAAACTTCACCGCCACCAACCACACCACCGGCGGAAACTCCGGAAGTCCGGCTTTGGATGCCAACGGAAACCTCATCGGATTAAACTTCGACAGACAGTGGGAAGGCACGATGAGTGATATCAACTTCGACCCGCGTTTCAGCAGAAACATTATGGTCGACACCAAATACATTCTCTTTATCGTTGATAAATACGCCGACGCAAAATGGCTGCTTAACGAGATGAAAATCGTGAAGTAAGTATCAGTACATTTATATAAAGAACGCGCCTTTTACGAGCGCGTTTTTTTTTGTTTTTGTGTAACTGGAGCTACTGCTGATTAACCACATAAGTCATATAAGTTTCATGTTCATAACATTAAAAAAATATACATAAGCTGCACCATGTTGTTCACTGTACTTTCTCAGTGTTCACCATAAAACCTCAGTGCACTCTGTGGTTAAATCTTAAACCGCAAAAGTCACAAAAGTTTTTTAAGAGCCAGATGTTCAAAAGTGTAAAAAAGCTGCAGGTATTGTTCCCGGTACTTTCTCAGTGTTCACCGTAAAAATCTCCTTTAATATCCCCAACACGACCTAGGAGATTTTTGCGTCAAAAAAAATCGAATTTCTTTCAGACGCCCTTCTCTAGTTTTAACCACATAAAAATTTCCCCTGTTTGAGTGGCGGCAAATAATTTCATTATTCAAAACCATTAATATTTTCGCCCGAAACCTAACGAAGTGGTTCGACGACCAAAGGGAGTCAGTTTGGGGATTTTGTGGAAATAATTGGTATTTTTTAGCAATCCGCCACAGGCGGATCGCCGATTCAAATAAAAATATAAAAGAGATGAGGCAAAAAGATCCAGTCTTGAAACCGAAGGTTCGACGACTAAAATGAACCAGATTAAAAAAGGAGTCATTTTTTGGTTCTTTTGTTTCAAGACAATCCGCCAAGGGCGGATCGCTGATTCCTTTGAAAAAATAGGAAAGAATGAAACAAAAGAACTTAATAACTAAGTTGGGGATTTATCTAAAAAACTGTATAGTTATTTCGGGACGGCTCAACTTCATGTCCCATTCATGGATACTTCATGGATACTTCATGGATAGCGTATGGATAGTGTATGAAAACGAGTCCCATAATTCATATAATTTTCAACATCCTCTGCCAAAAAAGAACTTCAATTAAATTGGATAAGCTGACAGCCAAACACGTAACAATAAAAAAACTCCGGACCTATTTCCGGAGTTTGCGTCTTCATGGTTATTGTAGTGAAAGTTTAGTTTGATAGAATGAAAAATGTTATGTTTTGCATGGCAAATATCTTACATTATGTTAATTTTCACAAGCGTGATTTCACCCATTTTAACTCCTTATTTTCTGCCATTTCGGTTAGTGATTGATTGAACAAAAAAAGGCGAAACCGAAGTTTCACCTTTTAATACAGGACAGAAAACAATTAATAGCCGAAAATCTCTTCGAGACTTACTTCAGTAAAAGTTCCCATTTTAGACATTGCAGCCATATCGAGATTTTCCTTCTTACCGATGATTGCTGTGTTATATTTCAAAGGTTTTACTTCGGCATTATAAAATTGAGTAACGTCAGCTAAACTAAGTTTTTCGATCTCAGCATAGATATCTTTTCTTAAATCATAATCGATTCCCAGTTTTTTAAGATTCAGCTGATTAAAGAAAATATTGGTTCTGTTGATTCTTCCTGAAGCAATCTGTTTCAACGCCGCATTTCTGGCATTTTCAAACTGTGCAGGAACCTGCGGAAGGTTGGCCATCAATTCGTCCATCGCGTTTACCGCCTGTGGCAGTTTGTTGGCCTGGGTTCCGATATACGTTGTAACGTAATCCGGACGGTTCAGTTCGCTGTTGTTGGCATAAGAAACGTAAGCAGAATAGGCTAAACTCTTACTCTCGCGGATTTCCTGGAATACGATTGACGACAGTCCGCGCCCGAAATACTCATTAAACACATTGATTTTCCCGAAGTTCTTCAGGTTTACGGATTTTCCTTTCGCCACCTTACTCATTTCGGTCTGCACCATATCATAGTTGGTGAAGAATACTTTTCCTTCAGTAGCCGGCTCAGGATAGATGTTCTTCGCCGGAACTTTTACGGTTTCCTTATCTACAAAGGTTTTAGCATACTTTTTAAATTGATTGAAATCGTTTCCGTAGAAAAAGATTTCATAAGGCATTGCCAGTAAATTTTTAATTTTTCCGGTCATTTCCTCAGATTTAATGGCTTTCAGCCTTTCTTCAGAAACTACATCTGTGAAACGGGAAACTTTTCCGAATTTGGCGTAGTTCGAAAGTGCTGCCATAATTCTGCCTTTATCTTTCTTGGCAACTTCGCGGCTTTCCAGAATGGTTTTTACATTCTCGTTGTACACATTCTGATCCGGTTTTGCATTCTGCATCCAGTTTTTAAGAAGGGCAATACCTTTCGGCATATTTTCTTCCAGACCGCTGAGTGAGATAATCAGCTGATCAGGTGCGGTACGGAAATCATGGGAAATCCCGAGTTTAAAGAATTCTTTCTTCAAAGCTTCTGCGGAAAGTTGATCTGTCCCAAGATACTGTAGAACCTGCGCGGCCAGACTCAATTCTTTGTCATGATCGCTTCCGAACGGGAAAATAAAGTAAGTCTGGGCTACATCGTTGTATTTATTCTCTACAAAACTTGCTTTCTTACCTTCGATTTTATCGGTTTTAATGGCTTTTGCAAAATCAACGAATTCAGGTTTGATTTCAGAAGATTTCTCGTTCAGAATACTTTTCAGGAAAGGCGACTGCGCTTCTTTGTTCAGTTTAATCGGCGTAATTCCCGGATTTTCAACACGGACTAATTTATCATTTACCCCTTTTTCTTTTTTGATAATTACATAATTGTCTTTGAAAAATTCGTTGGCAAATTTCACCACATCAGCTTTCGTGATTTTTTCGTACTCAGCAATTTCGCTAAGTTCCTTTTCCCACTCCTGGTTGTTGATGTAGGCTCCGTAAAGTGCGGTGGCCAATCCGTCGGCAGTTTCAAAACTTTTCATGCGCTGGATCTTCATATCATTAATGATCGCAGGAATCAGCCATTCCTGAAACTCCCCTTTTTTCACCAGTTCAATCTGGCTCAGCAGCAACTGTTTCGCCTGGTCTAAAGTCTGATCATTTTTCGGCACAATAACCATTGAAAAATTCCCGTACATTTTGAAAGGAGAATCATACGCCATTGCTCGCAGTGCCTTCTGGCTTTGGTTGATGTTGATATCAATCAATCCGGTTTCGCCGGAATTCGACAGAAGATTGGCCACAATTTCGGCAAGTCGAGCATCCTGCGTTCCGTATGAATCTGTTCTCCAGGCTAACTGAAGACGCGGTGCAGACGGGCTTTTCACAGTTCTTTCAACAATTTTAGACATCGGCTCTTCGGTCACCATTTTCTTCATCGGCAGTTCTTTGTACTCGAAAGTTCCGAAATACTGGTCTACAAGCTTGATGGTTTTATCGAAATCCAGATCACCTACGAGAACCATCGCGTAATTGTTCGGTACATAATACGTATCGAAATACTTATGAATGGCAATCATAGAAGGGTTTTTCAGGTGTTCGGATTTCCCGATGGTGGTTTGCTGCCCGTTCGGATGTTTCGGGAACAGCGCATCCATCAGTTCATAATTCACCAAACGCGAATCGTTATCCTGAGAACGGTTATATTCTTCGTACACCGCTTCCAGTTCGGTATGGAAAAGTCTCAGAACCAGTTCAGAGAATCTTTCTTTTTCAACTTTCAGCCATTTTTCGAGCTCATTGTTCGGAATATTGTTTTTGTAAACAGTCTCATCAAGCCAGGTATGCGCATTGGTTCCTGAAGCACCTAAAGACGAAATGGCTTTGTCGTATTCGTTCGCGATGGCGTACTTGCTGGCTTCCTGAGAAACCTCGTCGATTCTTTTGTAGAGTTCTTTCTTCTTTTCAGGATCCTGTTCCGCTTTATGCTGTTCGTAAAGGCGCGAAATTTCATCTAAAAGAGGTTTTTCCTTCGCCCAGTCTGCAGAAGCTAATTTTGAGGTTCCTTTGAACATCATATGCTCCAGGTAATGAGCCAGTCCGGTATTGTCCGACGGATCATTGTTACTCCCCGTTCTCACAGGAATATAAGTCTGTATTTTCGGTGCGTCGAAGTTCTGAGCGAGATAAACCTTCAGTCCGTTTTTTAAGGTGTAAATCCTGACACCATTTTTGTCATTCACCACGGTTTCGTAGGAATATCCGGCTTTATCGGTTAATTTTTTCGTTTCAAATTTTTGTGCAGTCGTCATTGTTAGCGCTCCTATTAAAGTTAACGTTGTAAGAATTTTCTTCATTCTGAATTTTTAATTAAACGTAATTGAGGTGGGAATTAATTTTATATTTAAAGATGATGGGGCTTAAGCATATTCGCAGGATCCAGGATTTCATCAAGTTTTTCCTGTGAAAGTATCCCTCTTTCTAGAACCAGATTATAGACGCTTTTGCCGGTTTCCAGTGCTTCTTTTGCGATTTCTGTGGATACTTTATAGCCAATGTAAGGATTCAAAGCCGTAACAATCCCGATGCTGTGTTTTACCATATTCAGGCAGACTTCTTTATTGGCGGTGATTCCGGTCACACATTTCTCTCTCAAAGTATCCAGAGCATTTCCTAAAAAGTTAATACTTTCCATAATCGAGTGAGAAAGAACCGGCTCCATAACATTGAGCTGCAACTGGCCGGCTTCCGCGGCAAAAGTTACGGTAAGATCATTCCCGATCACCTTGTAGCAAACCTGATTTACCACTTCCGGAATTACAGGATTCACTTTACCCGGCATGATGGAAGATCCGGGCTGCATTGGCGGAAGATTAATCTCGAATAAACCAGCCCGCGGACCGGAAGAAAGCAGCCTTAAATCATTACAGATCTTGGAAAGTTTGACTGCCAAACGCTTCATCGCCGATGAATAAATAACGTAAGATCCCGTATCCGGTGTTGCTTCCACCAGATTGGGTGCGGAAACAATCGGATATCCGGAAATCATCGCCAGATTTTTAGCACAAAGGTTTGCATAACCCATGGGTGCATTTAGTCCCGTACCGATTGCGGTAGCGCCCATGTTGACTTCAACAAAAAGATTGGCGTTACCGTTGAGTTTGGAAATATCTTCTTCCAGGGTAGCTGCAAAGGCTTCAAATTCCTGACCTAAGGTCATGGGCACCGCGTCCTGAAGTTGGGTACGCCCCATTTTGATCACATCATGAAACTCTTTTCCCTTTTCACGGAATGCCGCAATGGTTTTTTTAAGTTTTTCAACCAGGTCGTGATTCATATGCAGAAGCGCCATTTTAAGTGCCGTAGGATAAGCATCGTTTGTCGACTGCGAAAGATTAATGTGATCGTTCGGCGAACAGAACTGATAATCGCCTTTTTCTTTCCCCAGTTTCTCGAGAACACGGTTCGCGATTACCTCATTGGCATTCATATTCACTGAGGTTCCGGCACCGCCCTGTATCATATCGATCGGGAACTGGTCATGGAATTCTCCCGCCATCAGTTCATCACAGGTTTCTGCGATTTTCAGATACAGATCCCCTTCAAGGAGACCCAATTCGTAATTGGTCTTGGCAGCCGCTTTTTTTACGATTGCCAAAGCTTTAATGAAATGTGGATATGAGGAAAGGTATTGTCCCGAAATTTTAAAATTCTCAATTGCTCTTTGAGTCTGTACGCCATAATAAGCGTTCGCAGGAACCTGTAAAGTTCCCAGCAGATCGCTTTCATTTCTATAATTTTCCATAAAAATAATTTGCTGAAAAGATAAGATTAATTGTTCGATTTCAGGGAAAGGAATTGCTTTTTCCCTCATAAAAAACAGGCAGTAATGCACTGCCCGTACTTATGTAAGTGAATCTCAATCAGGTAAATTAATCTCTGAAGAAACTTCTTGAAGAAACTGTTTTGTAATTTATAATTTTCGGCTTCTATTTATTAGGATATTTCACATTTAAAGCCTGCAGAATTGCCCAGGTTTCAGCATCCATCACCCCATCATACTTCTCCGGACGGAAATGAAACTGGAAAGCTTCGACAGTCTTTTTAGTAGCGTCATCATAAGTTCCTGAAGGCTCCAAACCGTAACCTAGCGTTTTCAGCGCGGCCTGGTATTTATAAATAAACTGCGCTGTAGTCATCTCAAGGGCATAGGTTTCGGGAATGATCTGATCATAGAAGCCCTGTTTTGTAGCGTCGTCATACCACATTCCGATCTGATAGTCATCATACAGTTTTTTCCACGGGAATTTCGGTCCCGGATCCGATTTTCTGGTAGGTGCAATATCGGAATGTGCTAAAATATTGGTAGCGGGAATCATATAGCGGTCTGCGATATCCTTAACCAGGGCAGCAACTTTTTTCATCTGGTGATTATCGAATTCCGGGAAAACACGCTCTCCTGAGGCATCAGCTACATAGCCGGGATTCACAATCTCGATTCCTATGGAAGTATCGTTAAGCATTTTATCGTTTCTCCACGCACTGACTCCGGCATGGTAGGATCTTTTATTCTCATCTACAAGTTGGTAAATGTCGCGGTCCCCCAGATTATTTACAAGATAATGTGCACTCACCGACTGTTGGGTAAGAACCGTCACCGATTTGTCGTCATCCAACGCGGTATAATGTAAGATGATATATTTCTGGCGGAAATTCTGCGCTACTGCCGGGAAGAAAGTTTTAACCACTTTGTACCCCTGCGGATTTGCTGAAACAATAGAACCATAGCTTATGGTATTGTCATTTTTAGAAACATCACCAATATTTACTCTGAAAAAGTCATGATTGTCTTCTTGTGAAATCTGCTGTTTGGGAAGGTTCGGGGTGGTGGGTTTAGCAGGTTGGGCCACCTTTGACACCGGAGTTTTAGATTTTGTGGAATTTTTTTTCGCCGGCTGCTGAGAAGCGCACGAGGCTAAAGCAATACTTAATGATATGAGATATAATGAATTACGCATTTCGGTTTAATTTTTAAAAATTTATCTTTCAAAAATACAAAAAAAATTAAGCAAAAAGTTTTGGTTAATACCGAAAACTATTCTATATTTGCACTCGCAATTACAGAACAGAAGCTCTTACAAATATTGCACTGGAGAGTTGCCTGAGTGGCCGAAAGGACTTGTTTGCTAAACAAGCGTACGGGAAACTGTACCAAGGGTTCGAATCCCTTACTCTCCGCAACTTCCACTAAAAATTACTCGGGGCGTAGCGTAGTCCGGTCATCGCGCCTGGTTTGGGACCAGGAGGTCGCAGGTTCGAATCCTGCCGCCCCGACTTTTTAAAAAATTCCTTCGGGAATTTTTACATTTATTACCCTGTTAGGGTGCAGAGCTCAGCTGGATAGAGCATTCCGATTTCAATCGGAACGGTCTTAAGGTTCGGGGAAAACACAAAACGGGTGCGTAGCTCAGCTGGATAGAGCATCTGCCTTCTAAGCAGACGGTCCCAGGTTCGAATCCTGGCGCGCTCACTTTAAAAAGACTGAGATTTTTCTCGGTCTTTTTTTGTTTTAAAAGTATTCCAAATGTATTTCTGCTACATTTTACATTCAAAATCCATTTACCGGTTTTACATCGGACATACCGGCGAAAATCCCGATGAAAGACTGCGAAAACACCTCTCAAACCATAAAGGTTTTACCGGCAGAGCCAAAGACTGGCAGATTGTTTATTCTGAAACTTTTCATGATAAAAAGGCAGCTAACGAAAGAGAACTCGAAATAAAATCCTGGAAAAGTAAAATCAAGGAATTAATAAGCAATTCAGCAGGATAGAGCATCCCGATTTTAATCGGGACGGTCCCAGAGCCTGTGCCGAGTATCGGCATTCGAATCCTGGCGCGCTCACTTTAAAAAGACTGAGATTCTTCTCGGTCTTTTTTTGTTTTAAAAATATTCCAAATGTATTTCTGCTACATTTTATATTCAAAATCCATTGACCGGTTTTACATCGGACATACCGGCGAAAATCCCGATGAAAGACTGCGAAAACACCTCTCAAAACCATAAAGGTTTTACCGGCAGAGCCAAAGACTGGCAGATTGTTTATTCTGAAACTTTTCATGATAAAAAGGCAGCTAACGAAAGAGAACTCGAAATAAAATCCTGGAAAAGTAAAATCAAAATCAAGGAATTAATAAGCAATTCAGCAGGATAGAGCATCCCGATTTTAATCGGGACGGTCCCAGAGTCTGTGCCGAGTATCGGCATTCAATCCTGGCGCGCTCACAGAAACCTGACAGGTCTGTAAGGTTTTTTGTCGCCGGTATTTTCTGTCTTGCGGACACAAACTTCCGATTAAGCATTATTAATCGCAGCGGTTTGAGTTTCATTCCTTAAATTTGCAGTCAATTCAAAAAATTCATGTCACTTCAAATCATTAATCTAAGCAAGAAATTCGGGGAGCAAACCGCATTAAACGATATTCATCTTGAAATCGGAAACAGCGAGATAATCGGACTTCTTGGACCTAACGGAGCAGGAAAATCAACTTTAATGAAGTCGATTGTCGGCGCGCTGAAAATTGATGAGGGCCAAATCCTTTTTAATGGGAAAGACATCGTTGAAAACGCAGTTGAGGTTAAGAAAAACATGGGTTTTCTGCCGGAAAACAACCCTCTCTACCCCGAAATGTATGTAAGGGAATATTTAAGTTTTGTTGCCAACCTTCATAAAATTTCAAAAGAAAGGATTGATGAGGTTATTGAACTCGTCGGAATCACTCCCGAGAAATCGAAGAAAATTTCTCAGCTTTCCAAAGGATATAAGCAGCGGGTTGGATTGGCACAGGCCATTCTGCATTCCCCCGATCTGTTGATTCTGGATGAACCTACGAACGGGCTTGATCCGAACCAAATCATCGAAATCAGAAACGTCATCAAAGAAATCGGTAAAGAAAAAACCGTCATCCTGTCCACTCACATTATGCAGGAAGTCGAAGCGCTCTGTTCAAGGGTGATTCTCATTCATCAGGGCAATGTAATACAGGATTCGCCCATCGGTGAATTTAGGGGCAAATACGGAAGCCTGGAAGAAGCTTTCACAAGCTATACCAACTAACAAAAATCCCGCAGCCTGTAAGGTGCGGGATTCTTTATATCAAATCGTTTTTCTAGATCTTTTCAAGATTATCAGAAAGGGAATTAATGAAATTCTGAAGCGGCTTCTCCACCATCATTTTGATGAAAGGATTAAATTTTCCTTCAAAAAACAACTGAACTTCGGTTTGATTTTCATTCAATGCATTCATTGCGCCTTTCAGTTCGAAATCCAGACTCGAACTTGCTGATTTCAGCACCACAGCCTTATCACTAACTTCTTCAATTTTCAAAGCAATTTCCGGCATTCCCTTTAAACCGAATTTAAACCCATTATCACGAACTTCAAAATTCTGCAGTGAATCAGGCATCAGGTTTTTATAATCTTCGGGTTTATTCAGCATTTCAACCAGCGTATTTACCGATTTATTTACCACTATTTTGCGTCCTTCTAAATTCATTTTTATATTTTTGTAAGATTAAAACGTTGCAAATGTATAAAGTTTTTGTGAATGAAAAAAAATTAACTTTAAGTAAATATCCTGAAGACATGGAGAAAAAGCTTAGGTTTGAAGGATTTGCAACCCTGGAAATCGCGGTAGATCTCTTAGAAAATACCTCCTGCCCAGAACTTAATGTATACGGAGAAGATCTGGAGGAAGTTTGGGAAGATTTTACCCACATGTTTAAAGTAATTGAAGCTGCAGGCGGTGTAGTCAGCAACAAAAACGGCGAGATCTTATTTATTCACAGAATTGGGAGATGGGATTTACCAAAAGGTAAAATTGAGAAAGGCGAATCACTGGAACAGGCGGCCCTGCGGGAAATTGAAGAAGAAACCGGTTTGAAGGAATTGATTCTTGAAGAATTCCTGAACAATACATTTCATATTTACACGGAGCGCAATGGGGAGAAAATCCTGAAAACCACCTATTGGTTCAAAATGAATTATGTAGGTAACGAAACGCCAAAACCCCAGACGGAAGAAGGAATCACCGCAGTTTCATGGAAAAACAGAGAGATGATAATGGAGGAAGTGTTCCCTAAAACCTTCAACAATATCAAATTAATCCTGAATGATTACTGGGAACTTCACTAAACGATAAAATCCAGAACTTTCTCTAAAGCGATTCCCCGGGATGCTTTAAGCAGAATGTTTTTAGAATGAATTTTATTTTTTTCCAGTGCCTGAGAAAGCTCCTGTGAGGTCTCATAAGACTGCGCATGGACATTAACCTTCTTGAAGTGCTTTCCCACAGTGATGATTTCATTAAAATGAAGGGATTTGGCCAACGCTAAAATTTCACGGTGTTCTTTTTCTGATTCTTCGCCCAATTCGAGCATATCGCCGATAATTATAGTTTTGGAACCTTCGAAAGCGCTGAAATTTTTCAGCGATTCTGTCATCGAACTCGGATTCGCGTTATAAGTATCCAACACAAAAGTTTTACCGCCCATTTCCATAATCTGGGACCGCATGTTGGTCGGCGTATAATTTTCGATGGCATTTTTGACCTGAGCGAAATCTACCCCGAAATGAAATCCTAAACTCGCAGCCGCACATAAATTGGTGAAATTATAATTTCCGGTAAGTTTCGACTGCGCGGTTTCTTCATTAAAACTTAAACCTACAAAATTATCATTGGAGAATTCAGTAAAACGATAATCTGAACCGCTGTTCCCAAAAGTGATGCGTGGAGAATAATTTTGGGTCTTTTCTACCTGCAGCGGATCATTTTCATTGACTAAAATGGTCTGTCCGGCAGACTTCAGATAATCATAAAGCTCAGATTTACCTTTGATTACCCCTGCAAAACCGCCGAAGCCTTCCAGATGAGCTTTCCCGAAGTTGGTGATGTATCCGTAATTCGGTTGCGCGATTTTGCACAGCAGCTCAATCTCTTTCTGATGGTTTGCCCCCATTTCCACAACAGCCAGTTGATGTTCGGGTTTAATGGAAAGTAGAGTAAGCGGAACCCCGATATGATTATTGAGATTGCCGAACGTATACTGGACGTTGTATTTCTGAGATAAAACAGCATGAATGATCTCTTTCGTCGTGGTTTTTCCATTGCTTCCCGTAAGGGCAATTATTGGAATCTTCACTTCATTACGGTGATAGGAAGCCAGTTCCTGTAAAAAATCTAAGGTCGAGGGCACGTAGAAAATTTTGCTTTCTTTCTTTTCAAAAGTTTTGTCTTCAACAATGACGGCTAAAGCTCCTTTATCTATAGCTTCTTCCGCGGAAACAGCGGCATTGAAATTTTCACCGGAAAAGGCAAAAAAGATATCGTTCTTCTCAACGGTTCTGCTGTCGATGGTTACTTTATTGGCCTTTAAAAAAAGCGGATAGAAAGAGGCTGCATTCATTTTTCAAAAATAAAAAATCCTTCTGCAATTACAGAAGGATTCTTTAAATATTTTAAGATAATTATCTTTTTGTTCTGCCTTTCCCGCTAGACTTGGCATCCTGTGCAACACGGAAACCAACCCAACCGTAAGCTTTTGCTTCGTCGCGGAATCTTCTCTGACCCGGATCAAGCCAATAAGCTCCGTCCAACCATGATCCACCTTTTACTACTCTAACTTCGTTGGAAATTCTGGTTGTTCTTGAAAGCGGGTCTTTCTGTAACACTACTCTGCCTCTTTCGTCTACGATAAATCTTTTCTGTTTGGAGTTGTACATGTTATAACCGGCTGTAGTACTGTCTTCGCCTCTGCCATAACCTGCATCAAGTGATGACTGGAAGTCTCCGTCTCTGAAGTTTCTGTTATCAGCAACCACTTCTCTTTCATACTGACCTGGCAATCCTTTGTAAACCAATCTTCCGTCGGCAAGAGTATCATACTTCGCAGTTTCAATCTTCTTGAAAGTTCCGTCTGCATTTTTAACTACTTCCTGTGCAACATTTCCTCTGTAGTAGTTGAAATCACTAGCTTCTTCATCAATAATAGGTCTGTAAACATCGGCAGTCCATTCTGCAACGTTACCGAACATTCCGTAGATTCCTAAGTTGTTGGAAGGATATTGTTTTACGTCAGCAGTTGTTGGTGCACCATCGTTTTTCCAACCTGCAACACCTGAATAATCACCTTTACCCTGCTTGAAATTCTCCAGGTACATTCCTCTGTCTCTGCCTTTTTTGCCTTTCAGCTTCTGAATTTCAGGCTCTTTGTTCGTGTAAAGATTATATTCGCGTTCTTTCTGCATTCCCAGTGCTGCAAATTCCCATTCAACTTCTGTAGGAAGTCTGAATTTCTGAACAACACCTGCTGTAGCATTACGGTTTGCAGCAAGAATTCTCTCGTTAGATGTTTTGATACCTGATTTCTGCTTTAATCTTTCTTTGTTGATGTAAGCTTCCATTTCAGGATCATTGCCTTTGAATTTATCAAGGGTGAATGAGTTTGGACCCTGATTATTTCCGTCATTCGTATAGAAATCTTTTGAGATCACGCCTTGTTCCATCAAAGCTTTTTCATTCGCTCTGTCTGTAAGCCAGTCGCAGTATCTTGAAGCCTGAAGCCATGAAACCCCAACTACCGGATAGTAATCGAATTCCGGGCTGCGGAAATAGGTTTCAGCGAAATCGTTTCTTGAAAGTTCATTATTCCAAACCAGGGTATCAGGAAGTGCTCCTTTATAAATTTCTTTAAAGCTAGGATCTGACGGTGGGAAAACATATTTCAACCACGTAACATATTCTCTGTATTCGTAGTTTGTAATTTCGGTTTCACCGATAAAAAATGCACTAACCTGCATTCTTCTCGGGGTATTGTTCCAATCATGCATTACATCATCTTTCACCAATCCCATGGTAAAAGTTCCGCCTTCTACATATACCATTCCCGGCCATCCTTTCTGTTTTTGTTGTTTTCCGGTAAAAAACCAACCTTTTTGATCATTTGGCTTCCAACCTGTTTTACTGGTAAAACGCTTTGTACCACCACCTTTCTTGCTGTTACCGCCACCGCCGCAACTGATCAGAAGGAGTGTAGAACTTAACGCTATTAATGTAAACAACTTTAGTTTATTCATAGTTGATATAGATATTTTCAGAGTACAAAGAAAAATGAAATTATTTAATAACCCAAATTATAAATTGATTTTTTTTGGAAAACGTTAACAAATTAATTTTATTGCATATATTATTATTTATTATTTTTCGTTTAATTTGTAATTCTGAAATTTTACACCTGATGAAACGCATTTTTACCCTTATTTTACTCCCTTTACTTTTTTCATTTAGTTTTTCGCAAACTGTAAAAATACAGTGGGAAGGAAATAAAATAATCGATTTTGGCACCTATCAGGTTTCTGTTCCTTTTTTTAAGAACAACGGATTTACTTACGAGGAGAGCTCGGTATATTACCGCTCCACCGCGAAATATACAGGAACCAATCAGACGGTAACAAATTTTGTGTGGGAAAAGGTTACCCCAAAGGAATTATTTGAGATCAGTACTTCAAGTATTCCCACCACTGAAAAAAGCGAAATCAGCATCTACACCAACCCTTACACCAACGAGCAAACCACAAATATCAGGGTCTCTGCCCTGAAGTTTGAAAAGGGAATAATCTACCGGCTTACCTCCTTTTCTATTGTAAACAGCGCACAGCCAGCGGAAAGCCCCTTACTCTCAGGTAAAGTGGGCACAACGGAAAATCCTTTAAAAACAGGAACCTTCTACAAGATAAAAGTCGATAAGTCCGGCGTATTCAAAATTACATCAAAATTCCTGCGGGATAATGGAATAAACCCTTCCAATATTAACCCCAAAAATTTCAGAGTTTATGGAAACGGCGGGTTAATGCTTCCGGAACACAATCAGGACTCAAGATACGCTGCGCTGCAGGAAAACGCTATTCAGGTAACTGGTGAAGCCGACGGAACCTGGAACGACGACGATTACGCACTTTTTTACGCACAGGGTCCGCATGGATACAATGTGTACAAAACACTTGGAAACATCAACGGGAACGGAAACAGAAGAATAGAAACAAGAACAGATAGATCTGATAATTTCATCAATATCTACAATGATTTTGCCTACTATTTTATCAATTTCGATTTAGGTCCGGGAAAAAGAATTCTTGACAGTGAATCATCTGTAACCTCCGATGCTATTACCCGTTACGACGATTACCAATATATTAACGAGGAGAAATTCAATTTGATGAAAATCGGGCGAATCTGGACTGGCGACGCTTTCACCGATAATAAAACAGTTTCTTTCACCACTAGATCACCAATCCAGCCAACCGATGTAATCCGGTACCGCAGCAGATATATCGGTTATTTATCTTCCGGGAATAAAATTACGGCCAACATCAACAATCAGAGCTCCAACACATCCACCATATCCCCGGCCGACAAAAAAGAGTACATTCCTATCATCTATACCGGAACGGTAACTAATCTGCAGGGAAACCAACTTACTTTTAATTATACTCCGGACACTTCGAGCAACCCGAACGGTAAATTCTATTTCGATTATGCTGAAGTTCAGTACAAAGAAGATCTGAAATTCAATAATTCACAGATGAATTTCCGCAGTTACTCCATTGATGAAGGCAGCGGAACAAATTACACCTTCAGTGTATCCGATGCAGGTGCGCTGGAGCAGGTTTGGCAGGTTTCGGATATCACCAATGTGACCAGAAAAATCAATAAATCAGGCAGCTCTTCAACTTACAGCTTCGGATACATTGCAAACAGCAATACTTTCGTTAATGAATTTGTCGCCTTTAAGAACGCTGACGCTTTTGCTCCGGCATTTGTAGGTAAAATCGAAAATCAGGATCTGGCGGGTCTTCAGAATGTTGATTATTTAATGATTACTGTTCCCGAGATGATGGGGCATGCCCAAAGACTTGCAAACTTCTATCAGGACAAATACAATGTTGCGGTAGTTGATGTGAATAAAATTTATAACGAATTCAGCAGTGGAAACAAAGATATCACGGCGATAAGAGATTTTGCCACAAAACTCAATACTCCGGCGGGAAAACTGAAATATCTTTTCATTTTGGGCGATACTTCCTATGATTTCCGTGGCATCAATCATCCCGGATCAGATATTGTTCCCTCTTTCCAAAGTGAGGAAAGCGGCAATTATGCTGACTCATTCGTATCTGACGATTATTACACCATGACGTCACCACAAAGTAGTACTGCAGTAACTTTATCTTCGACCCTGCCTGATTTTCCTGTCGGAAGATTGCCGGCCGGAAACGTCTCGGAAGCAAAACTTCTGATTGATAAAGCGCTGGCGTACAACAACGGGCTTCCGGGTCAGTCTACCCCTTTTGGCGAATGGCGTATGAAGATGGATTTTGTTGTTGATGATGATGCAGATAATCAATTTCCGTTTCACAATACAATGAATGCATCTCTGGTGAATGTTTTCGAAACGGGAAATTTGAGAAAGGAATACAATATCCGTAAATTATATCTGGACTCTTTTACTGCGCAGACTTCAGCGGGAGGGCAACGTTATCCGCAGGTCAATCAGGCAATTTCCAATGATGTGGGCAACAGTCTTTATCTGTTTTATTTTGGGCATGGAGGGATCAATGGCTGGGCTCAGGAACGCGTGATGACCATTGATATGATTCAGAATTTCAACAATTACAATAATGTATATTCCCGTCTTCCGCTTGTTTCGACCATAACCTGCGAATTCACTTTATGGGATGATCCGGCTACTTTTTCTGCCGGCGAACAGGTCATTAAATCCAAACAGGGTGGCGCCTCGATGATGCTTACCTCAAGCCGTGCAATCGGCGTGGGCTATGGCGAAGAATTTACAACCATTTTTACCCGCCATCTTTTCGAATTGGTTAATGATGACTTCATTACTTTGGGGGATGCGTTTCTGAAAGCTAAAATTGAAAAAGGCACCCATTCCGATCACCTTAAAGTAAATCTACTGGGCGATCCTGCAACCAAACTCAGCCGGCCAAAAAGACTCCTCAATATCGATGAAATTGAATCTCCGGTTCCGGGACAGTTGCGCGCACTGGATTTCGTAAAAGTAAAAGGCCATATCAACAAAGCCGACGGAACTTTAGATACCTCATTTAACGGCAGAGTCGCCATTAATATCTTCGATAAAAGGTTAAGTAAAAAAACCCTGAACAACGATGGGGAACCTAAGATGAGTCCTGTATTAACCTATACAGAAGAAAACGGACCCATTGTAAAATCCTCAGGACAGGCTGTTAACGGAGTGTTTACTGTAGAATTTTATGTTCCAAAAGACATCAATTATGAAATCGGGAACGGAAGAATTTTAGCGTATGCAGACAATAAGGTATTCGATGTTTTTAATAACCAAATCCAAAAAATAGGAGGAATAAATCCCGATGGTATTAACGACAACGAAGCACCCAAGGTGAAAGTATATATGAATAATACCAATTTTGCCGACGGCGGAATCACCGATCAAAACCCAACACTTCTGGCATGCGTAACCGATGATAAAGGAATCAACTCCACCGGTTCTGGAATTGGTCATGATATTACGGTAATTCTCGACGGTAAAATCATTGACACCGTGGTGCTGAATGATTTCTACTTTTCAGGGGATGGCAACGGTTGTGTGAATACTACATTATCCGATTACCAAAAAGGGAATGTTACCTATCCTTTCCGTAACTTAGCACCGGGGCCTCATCAGCTTACGTTTAAAGTTTGGGACATTAACAATAATTCCACCACCGAGACGTTAAACTTTATAGTTAAGGATGAAACCAACCAAAATTTAATTGTTAACAAACTCTTAAATTGGCCGAATCCCTTTACCAATAAGACTTACGTTCAGTTTGAACATAATTGCGATGACATGTTGGATGTGAATGTTCAGATATACACCATTACAGGCAAACTGGTAAAAACCATAAGTACTGCAGTTACCGCTGAACCGTTTTTCCAGGGTTTCCGCACTCCGAAAACTGCAATTGAATGGGATGGAACTGATGATTTTGGTGATGCTGTTGGTAAAGGCACCTATATTTTTAAGATCTTTGCAAAAAGCCAGAACCAGGACAAATGCAAGGGCAGCGCCACTGCCGTAGAAAAAATGGTACTATTAAAATAAACATATAAACGATAAAAAACGACTTATGAAATTGACTAAAAAACTATTTTTAGGATTAGGATTAGGATTGAGTGTCGCCGCTTATTCCCAGGTTCAGCCGGTTCTTACCGGTGCCCCTTTTCTCAGAATTTCTCCGGATGCACGCGCAGGAGGCATGGGTGATCAGGGGGTAGCAACCACTACCGATGCATTTTCCCAGTTCTGGAATGCTGCAAAATACCCGTTCAGTAAAACCACGTCCGCTATCGGGGTTAACTATACACCGTACATGAGTAAACTGACCAATGATGTTTTCCTTTTATACGGAGCATATCACCAGTTTTTGGGCGATGAAGAAAGATCAACAATCTCTGCAAGTATTTATTATTTCAACATGGGTGCAGTGGATTTGACAAAACTTGTAGGGACTGAAGTGGTGCAGGAAGGTACAGCCAAACCAAACGAATTCTCTATCGATGTGGCCTATGGTTTGAAACTTAGTGATTATTATTCCATGGCGGTTACCGGTAGATTTATCCGCTCAGACTTGTCCGGAGGTTTCAACTCAGACAACACCTTGAAGCCCGCAAATTCTTTCGCAGTTGATGTATCTGGTTACTTTCAGTCTGATAAACACACAAGTATTAATGATTTCGAAGGCCGTGCAAGAGGAGGTTTTTCGATTCAGAATTTAGGTCCGAGACTTGATTATACAGGTGATGACGAATCCAGATCATATCTTCCTACCATGGCAAGATTGGGGGCGGGTTACGATCTTTTTATTGATGATTTAAACCGTGTAGGTTTGAATTTTGAAGCGTCTAAACTTTTGGTTCCGGGGCCTGACAAAACAGGAAACGTACCCAATGTTGGGGTGATCGAAGGAATCGGAAAATCATTTAGCAACGAAAAAAGTACCATGTTCAGTGGCGCGGTAGAATATGAATACGACAATGCATTTGCACTAAGAGGAGGTTATTTCCACGAAAGCGAAGAACAGGGAGCCAGACAGTATGCTACCGTAGGTGTAGGATTAAAATACCAGTCTTTCGGATTGGATATGTCTTACCTCATCAACACTTCGAAAGTAAATTCAGCACTGGATAATACCTTGAGATTCGGATTAACCTGGAATATCGGTGAAGAATCTTCCAACTCTGATTATTAATATTCATTTTTCAAAAACATCTTTTTAAAGCCTCAGCAACTGAGGCTTTTTTGTGGATTAAATCCTACATTTGTAAAATGAACTATGCTACAGAACTCAGGAAATTCGCTACCAGCCAGTATATTTTTTCGGCAGTGCGGATTACTCTGGCAATTGTAGTTCCCAGCATTATTTTAGCATACTTCGGGTTACTGAAAGAATATTTTCTTTTTCCTCTCGCAACGAGTTTTGTAGGACTTACCGATCAGCCCGGCCCTTTTATCCGTAGACGTAACGCTCTTATATTCGCCATTATATGTTTCTTTTCAGTTTCTGTAATTGCCACATTACTGAAGGATTTTCCTCCCATCATTTATCTCGAAATTATTTTTTTCGGTATGTTTTTCTCCATGATCGGCGTTTATGGGCAAAGGCTGGCAGCTGTAGGATCCCTTTCTCTTGTTGTACTGGCAATTTTTATCGATGGCCACCTCAGCGATGGAAATGTCGTAAAAAACTCCCTCATTTTTGTGGCGGGCTCTGCTTGTTATTTACTTGTTTTTCTGGTAGTTTCAAAAATACAGCCCTATAAACTTGCAGGCCAGATGATTGGCGAAAATTACCTTGAACTTGGCGATTATCTCAAAATAAAATCAAAGTTTTATCTTCCTGATCCAGATTTCGATGCACTCTACTTACAGGTTATTTCCCAACAGGTAAAAATTAAAAATTTGCAGGAAGAGACGCGCGAAACAGTTTTTAAAACCCGAAAAATAGTAAACGAATCCACTACCACAAGTCGGCTTCTTATGTTGATGTTTCTGAATTCTATTGATTTACACGAGAAATTAATGACTTCTGAAAGTGATTACAGAAAAATTCAGGAAAGCTTCGGCGATACCGGTTTTCTGAAATCGGTGAGCGAATATTTATCAAACCTTGCTGAAGAGCTTAGCAATATCGGGATTGCGCTGCAGAGTGGTACAAAAGCAAAATCCCTGAGGAACTTAGATGACGAACTTGATGCTGTTTTTGACGAGTACTTTGATTTACGGAATAAAAAATTAAATCCGGAGACGCTCGAGGATTTTATGATTCTGCGGATTATACTGGTGAGGATTACAGACATCACAGACGAGATTAATACCATGTACAAAGTGTTTATGCAGGATCAAAAACTGGCCAAGAGTCTTTCTACCGGTCTAGACCTGCAGAAATTTGTCACCGCTGATGAAAAAATGAATTTCAAGGTACTTCGGAATAATATCTCCCTGAAGTCTGGCCACTTCCGGCATTCAATCCGCATTACGCTTGCACTGCTCATCGGCTATCTTATTTCGAAACTGGATTTTCTGGGAATTGGTCACTCTTACTGGATTTTAATTACCATAGTCGCCATTCTGAAACCAGCCTACTCTACCACCAAACACCGGAATCTTCTGCGTCTGTACGGAACGGCAATAGGTGCGGTGCTGGCTTATGGAATTCTTCTAACAGTTACCAGCAATACCGTATTATTTACCCTTCTTTTGCTGAGTATGATTATGTGTTTCAGTTTTTTGAAGGCCAAATATTTCTGGGCGGTGTTGTTTATGACGATTTATATCTTTCTCACTTTCAACTTCCTGAATCCGGGAAATGTCAACAACATCTTCCGGGACAGGATTTTTGATACTGCGCTTGCCGGCGTTGTAGCTTTTGCTGTTTCATACTTTGTTCTGCCGGTTTGGGAACATACCCAGAATTTGGATTTCATGAAGAAATCTGCAAAAAGTAATCTGAAATATTTTAAGGCTGCCATGGACTTTTTTAAAGACGAAAGCATTGGAATTCAGGATTATAAACTGAAAAGAAAAGATGCTATCATTGATTTGGCTAATCTTTCCGACAATTTTCAGCGGATGATTTCGGATCCGAAAAATCAGCAGAAAAAAATGGAACACGTACATCAGTTTGTGAATACTGCACATCTGATTACCGCCTATATTGCTTCGTTTTCACAATATTCAAAAACAGCTAAAGATTACCCCGAAATCGATTTCGACAGCTGGACGCGAAAAATTTCAGCAGAACTTCTACGGACCAGTCTTATTCTCGAGCAGAAAAAATTCAACCGTGCTATTGTTGAGGAAAGCAATCTGAAACCTGAAGATTCAGTAGGTAAACTGCTGGAAAAAAGAAAAAAGGAGATTTCGGAGAGCGAAATTATAAATAGACGGGATCCCAACAGAATTACGCGCCTTACCGAGTTAAAAAATCTGAGCGAAATCCTGGAACTTATTTATGATGTTGCCAAAGAGCAGCGAAAAGGTGCTGAAAAATTAGACCCGGAACTTCAGTCTACAATCGTTAGGCAGTAATTCCCGAAAAATTCTACCCGTGCGCTGTAAAGATCAGAAACCGTTTCATCATGTACGCGGCACACAATATTGAAAGGAAAATCGAGACTGAAAGGTTTTACTTCGTAATGTTTTTTAAGAGACCAGTAATTGGAATGATGTATTTTGTATAAACTCTCTTTCAGCGACCAGATCACGGTAAGATAGGCAGTCTCCTTATCCGGTTCGATGAAACCAGCTTCTTCGTCATGAAGAAATTTATGTCTAATCCTGATGATTTTCGGATTGAAAGGCTCTATATCAATCCCCACTTTATTTTTAGAAATTGCAAGCGCCGCAAACGGAAACGAATGGGTAATGGATATTTGGAAATCCGGAGGATCAAGATAGGGCGCTCTCCCATTGTATAGAATTTTATGTTCAGGCAGCTGTGATTTCAGGATTTTTCTTACCAGCAGCAATTCCTTAAGTTTAGTGGGATGATAATCCTTCACTTTCTCAAAATTTTCTTTCTCGAGCAGAATTTCCGGATCCAGGTCTTCATGCTCATCAAACTTCCAGAGAAGAATGGTGGCATTTTGATCAGAAAAATCTCGGTATAAAGGCATGTTTTGTAGAAAGGATATCGGTTTATGATTACAAAAGTAATTATTTTTAAGGCAATTATCGGGCTCATTTACACTTCATTTATAAATCATACACAATAAAAAAATCGGGTAAAAAAGGCAGATTTTATTTCGGCGTTGGCAAGAACTTTGTGTAGTATTTCTCAAATTACAAAATATGAACACACTAAAAATTGCTTTAGGCATCGCAGCCACAGCCGCAGGAGCATATGCCCTGAATAGGGTAAGAAAAAGACAATCGCAAAACCAGTTTTCCGCATCAAACGGAACTTCCGGTAATTCAGAAGAAGATCAGGAAAAAGAAACTCTGAAACCCCAGAATCACTTTATAACCGATCCTATAACTGCTACAAAGCACAGTGATAATTTTACTCCCAATTATCAGGCTGCTGCTAAAAACGTTCAGTTTCACCAGAGAGGGGTCAGACACAGATAAAGATCAGGTAAAAGTTTCAGTTCTTCCAAAAGTAAGGCTGAAAACTTCGAGTTATAAAATAGCGACGGTAATGGTCGCTATTTTTTTATGACTGCCACTATCCTTTGGTTTATTGTAATTTTGCCGCACAAACCTTTATGCAATGAGCGAATTCGGCGACCACAGTAATATTAAAGTATGTTCAACTTTCGGAGAAATTGCAAATACCAACTTTCACGGAAGTAAAAATGCTTTTTGCTGGGAGCGGACTCTAGACGGAGACTTTTCTGAAATTGTAAGCAAACTGTGCCTTCATGAAGACATTACCCAAGTTTCAGAAGAAGATCTTCAACAACTGGAATTAACGGAAAAAGGAAGTCTGGCAAGAAAGATTATCCTGAATGATTTAAAACTGCTTACCGATTGCGGAGCCCAGCCTTCACTTAATCTTCTGAAATGTTACGAACGTGATGACGAGTTCAGTTTTATTTCAACCGACGTATATTCTTATCATGTTGACCGCTCCCCCATTGCGGCTGATACTTTTTTGTGCACGTATCATGGTGCCTCAAGCGACATCTTGCCCAATGAGGATGCCATACAGAAAATCATGATTCCCGAAATCAGGGAAAAACTCAGAGAGCTACACGATGGTCATGAAGATTCCTTTGAAACCTTTCTGACAGAAAACTTCTTTGATCTTCACTATCAGGCAAAGCCGGATGCTAACCCCATCAGTTTAGGAAACGGGCATCTCTGGAGGCTGGCGGTAGACCATCCATTTCAGGAGGTTTTGCCATGTATTCACAGGGCTCCTGTCGAAAACAATCACGAATATCGTCTACTTCTGATCAGTTGAGAAGTTTCAGAAAATTACCACTTTACTTAGCCAGAAACCAATTTGACAGTCAAAAGAAAATTGCGTAATTTTGCAAAAATTTTTTCAATTAAAATGGAAACAACTACACAATACGTGCCTTACAAGGTAAAGGACATTTCCCTTGCAGAATGGGGCAGAAAAGAAATTAAATTAGCGGAAGCAGAAATGCCTGGTTTAATGGCCATCCGTGAAGAATACGGACCGTCTCAACCTTTAAAAGGCGCAAGAATTGCGGGTTGTCTTCACATGACGATTCAAACTGCCGTTCTTATCGAGACTTTAGTAGCGCTGGGAGCTGATGTTACCTGGTCTTCATGTAATATATTCTCGACTCAGGATCACGCTGCCGCAGCGATTGCCGCTGCAGGAATCCCGGTTTACGCATGGAAAGGAATGAATGAAGAAGAATTTGAGTGGTGTATCGAGCAAACCGTATTTTTCGGTGAAGACAGAAAGCCTCTGAACCTCATCCTGGACGACGGTGGAGATTTAACCAATCTTGTTTTCGATAAATATCCTGAATTGACAAAAGACATCAAAGGACTTTCAGAAGAAACTACTACAGGGGTTCACAGATTGTACGAAAGAATGGCGAACGGAACTTTAGTGATGCCGGCCATCAACGTAAACGATTCGGTAACCAAATCTAAATTCGATAACAAATATGGATGTAGAGAATCTGCGGTAGACGCGATTAGAAGAGCAACAGATATTATGCTTGCTGGTAAAAGAGTGGTTGTTTGTGGTTACGGAGATGTTGGCAAAGGAACTGCAGCTTCTTTCAGAGGTGCCGGTTCTATCGTTACCGTTACTGAAATCGACCCAATCTGTGCGCTTCAGGCTTCTATGGAAGGTTTTGAGGTGAAAAAACTTGAAAGCGTGGTAGATAATGCAGACATTATCATCACGACTACAGGAAACTTCAACATCGTTCGTGCTGAACATTTCGCGAAGATGAAAGATAAAACCATCGTTTGTAACATCGGTCACTTCGACAACGAAATCGATATGGCATGGTTGAACGAAACCTATGGTTCTACAAAATATGAAGTGAAACCTCAGGTTGATGTTTATAATATCGAAGGCAGAGAAATCATTATTCTTGCAGAAGGCCGTTTGGTGAATCTGGGTTGCGCAACCGGTCACCCAAGTTTTGTGATGAGTAACTCATTCAGTAACCAGACTTTGGCTCAAATTGAACTTTGGACTAATGCTTCAGCTTACGGCAATGAGGTATATACATTACCGAAACATCTGGATGAAAAAGTAGCAGCTTTACACCTGAAAAAATTAGGTGTTGAACTTGAAACACTTTCGCCTGAGCAGGCTAAATATATCGGTGTAACAGTTGAAGGACCATTCAAACCGGAATACTACAGATACTAATTAGCAATTAGCAAAAATAAAAACGCTTTGGAGTTTCCAAAGCGTTTTTATTTTTTTAGGATTCTGAAAAAACAATACTGAAAAGCTGGTCATACTTATCCCCAAGCTTTCTTTTCAGCCGCTGTCGCGATTTCTTCACTGCATCCTGAGTGATCCCAAGAAGCGACGCAATTTCCGACGAGCTAAAGCCCATTTTCTGCAGCAGAATAATCCTCAAATTTGCTGGCGTTACTTCGGGAAATTCGGTTTTCAGGGTTTGATAAAAATCGGGATACTCCTTCTGGAATTCTCTCCTGAACATTTGCCAGTTTTGTTCGGTCATCAGGTGTGACTCAAGTATTTCATGAAGCTTACCATGTTCTTCCTCAAGATGCAATAATCCCGAGTTTCTCATTTCCTCAATTTCACTGGTCAACTGCTGGATGTGAAAATTTTTCTTTTTCAGGTATTCGACCTGTGAGCGCAGGGTCTGTTGGGCACGTTCAAGCTTTTCTTCATACAGGACTTTTTCCTGTTCATGTGCGCCGATTCTGGCCTCAAAGATGGTTTGGCGTCTACCCTCCCTTTTTTTACTGTAAAAGAAATTGAAGAGGAGTAAGAACAGTCCAATTCCGGCTATTGCCAAAGCAATTTTCGTGATCAGCGATTCTCTTTTTAACTCTGCATCAGCTTTCTCGATTTGATAGCGGTATCTGGTTTTCTGCGCCATAAGTTTTGCCTGACTTAAGGCAAGATCTCCGTCTTTATATTTCAGAGAATCCTCCAGTATTTTCATTTTCCGCCGGGCTGCTAACTCTTCTACGGGTCTGTTCTGCTGAACGTAAATCTCAAGTTTAAGTTTAATGATTTCCAGTTCTGTATTTTGAAAATAGTGCTTTGTTTTAGCAATTACTTCGGCTTTTAACGCGGCCTCTTCCGCTTCTTTCAACATATTGTTCTTTAGCAGCATTCTGGTCAAAACAGTATATGCAAACATGGTATTCTGATCTGCACCTAACTTTTCGGAAATACTGATATCTCTCTGCAACAAATGAATAGCCGCTTTTAAATTTCCCCTGATTTCCTGGATCCGACCGAGATTCCCCAAAGTTTTAGCGTAGCGGATGTCGTCTTTAATATCTTTCGCTATAACAGATGCTTTGCTAAAATAACTTTCAGCATTGGTATAATCGTGTGAAGCCAAGTAATACAGACCGATATTATCGAGAAATTCGGCATAGTCGGAAGTATTGTTTTCTGTAAAATCCAAAGCCTTTTTGAGGTAAGAAATGGCTTCAGGGCTATCTCCAATAGTTCCCATGTAGTACCCTATTTTCTTGAAAGAATTACCCGGAAAGAGCATTTTTTCAGGGTTTATTTTTTCAATCTGGGAAGATGCATCCATAAATACGGGCAATGCACCCGTCATATCACGGTATTTGTAAAGATAATCGCCATAGCAAAGCTCAGCCCAAATCATTATGGCGGGATCTTTAAGTTTTTTTGCTTTTTTAATGGAAGCTTTAAAATGACGGTCTCCGGCTTTATTTAATCCATCGAATATATTGCTGTAACCCTTTCCTAATAGTGCATGGTATAATACGTGATCGATGTCGGCCTTGCTCATGGCAAGCTCAGTAAGCTTTTGTTTCAAAACCACAGTATCGCGACTTAAACTGGCGTTGTTTGAAATGATCTGCCAATGCTTGATTTCGTTTTCTAACGGATGTGAACTCACCGCCTGCGCAAAATGAAATCTACTTAGAAATAAGAGAAAAAAGAGAAAATAAAATTTTTTCATTCAGCGGGTATCGGGTGAGAAAGTTTAATAAGTTTTAAAATGTCAAAAAATGCTAATAACTGACGTATTTATTATCGCATAAATTTATTAAAAAAAAGCAACTTTTAAATACTTATCAAACTTTGAATCACAAAAAGGGGTGTTTTCACTGTAATTATTTGTAATAATTTTAATAGATTTGCATTAACACAAAACACAACATGATGAAATTAAATTTAGTGCCAGGGTTCCTGGTCGCTTATGCATTCTGCTATGCGCAGATTGGCATAGGCCCAAACGTCACCACTTTCGATGATTCGGAAGTCTTAAAGATTGTTTCTGCCAATAAAGGCGTACTCCTTCCCAACATTTCTATCCCCAATCTAAGCAACGCGGCTCCTGTTATAAATCCCGCTAATTCGCTTTTGGTGTACAATACGAACACCACGACCGGAAAGGGTTTTTACTTTTGGAGCAATAATAAATGGAATCCGTCTCTGGATACGGCCAACATTTATAAATACTTGGGTGTAGTCCGCTCGGAATCCGCTGTTTCAAGCGGAGGAGTCACAGACAGTACACCGGTAACCGGAGTATCCTACACCATGGGCGAGTCAGCCTCTGTACATGATTTTCAACTTATTCCCGGTCTTTCAAAAACAATATCAGTCTATTCACCCCAGAATACAGTTTCGGTTTCAGGAAGTGGTATTGTACAGGTAAATTCTGCAGCGTCAGAAAACACTTTTATTTCTTATTCCATTGCGCTTTTTGTTGATTCGCAATTGGCTGGAGTTCGGAATTTTCTTCTTAACGGCAACGAAAACTGTCTGTATAACGATTTCAATGTCTACTTTAACATTAACAATGTAAGTGTCGGCAATCATCTGATAGAGCTGAGAGAAACCTTACGGGTTACAGAAGTTGCTACGCAAAGTATCGCATTTGGATCCAAACATACAGCATGCAGCAACTTGAGTCCCCTGATGGACAAATCGATCATGACCGTACAAACTTCCGAAAAACCCTAAAACACTTCGATGAAAAATTTATACTTATTTATGCTGATGATGATAACCAGCATGCTTACTGCACAGGTGGGAATCAATACAAGAACTCCGCATCCGTCGGCCAGTTTAGACATTCGTTCCAGTAACAAAGGAGTTTCTTTTCCTAAAGTATTTTTACAGGGGCGAAACGATATTTCAACAGTACCCAATCCCAAAGAATCACTCATTATCTATAATACTAACGGTTCTGTGGGTGGAAAAGAGGGATTTTACTATTGGGACGGCACAAAATGGGAATATCTATTCACCGACATGAATCAGGAAAACCTGATGAATCAGATGAAATACTATTCTTCCAACTCTTCTACAGCATTTACATTTACCAGAAACTCACCCAATCAGTTTTTAGGTTATTCGGCTCATACCTCCGGTGAAACATTAAACACATCACAGTGGACCGTAATTCCAGCACTTACAAAATCGATCGTCATTGACAGACCACAGAATGATTTATTGCTTAACATCAATGGAATGTACCAGGCAAATAACGGTGCAGCGAACAATACTGGCGGCATTACCTCAACAATTGGCTTTTTTGTTAATGATAAGCTTATTGATGTGAAGCCCCTTTACCTCGACTTTCAGTCCCCATGTTCATACAGACAGTTCATGATTTATGGAATTGCAAAAAATTTAAGTCAGGGAACTCATACCGTGAAATTTGCAATAAGAAATATTTCTGCTCCTAATATCAGCGGGCTTACCGTAACCTACGGCGGCCCGAACAGCTCCTGCAGCTCACTCTCGGGCTTTGAATCCGCAATGAGCAGTACCATTACGATTAATCAACCATATTCCTTTTAATTATGAAAACCTTAACTCTCATATTTACATTTTACCTGATTGGGTTGGTCCTGATAAATGCCCAGGTTCTTATTGCGACCAATACATCTGTCGCTAGCACACCGGATCCAAGTGCTGTACTGCACATCGCTGATGACAAAAGGGGTGTACTCTTTCCCGCAGTCGCGCTTACCAACAGCACGGATATTGTAACCGTCCCAACTCCCGTTCAGGGATTACTTGTTCAGAATACCACTACCAACAAACTCAATTTTTGGGATCAGGGTCAATGGAATCGGGCTTTCGAAATTGCTGACGGCTTAGCCATTATTAAACAAACCGAGAACACCTCAGGTAATTCCATAACAAGTACAACCATCAATAATTTCCCTGCCAGCGTACCACTATTTGCACTTAACAGCAATACAACAGGTTGGACCAATCTGAATGCAGGTGCAACCATAACCATAACCAAGGCATCGAACACAAACCTTATAATCACAGAAGGAATGGTACAGATCAATAATGACGTAAATACCAATCAGGAATTTCAGTTTGCCATTGGTGTTTTTGTGAACGGACAGTTAAAATTAGCAAGTAAATATACTGCCATTGGTAAGAATTATATTTGTAACTGGAGAAAATTTAATCTTGCAGGAGTATTCAACGATTTGCCGGTGGGCACCCACACTGTAACAATTTATGGCCGGAACTTGCCCCAACTGACAAGTGGATACAGCTCAATAACGTACGGTGGTAATGCCAGTAGCTGCTCAAATATCAACAATGACATGGCAAGAATCTTTGTAACCGCACAGGTAACTCAGTAAAAATAAAAGGAAATAAAAAAAACACGACCAATTAGAGACAAAAACCAAAAGTGCAAGTAGCTATATTACAAGCAATTAAAGCAACTTAATTCATTTGTCCCCCATTTGTCCCCCCTGTTTTTTTGCTTTAAAGCTTAGCAGTCATATATTTGCAGCCCTTAACAACGGAGCAACACTATCAAAAAAACAACTCCTAAACACAAAAGCTGGAAAGAAAATCCTGCTCCGAATGTAATACTCCTCAGGCGAACACCTGAGGAGTTTTCATTAATAATATTTTAAATTTGTTTTGAGGTTTTCTTTACTTTTGTTGTTTAGATTACTGAGTATCTTTCAAAAATATCCAATGAAAAAAATTCTTGCCTTCTTTCTCATACTTATTTTTTCTGCAATTACTGCTCAGGATAAACCCGCTTTCTGGGACGATGTGGAGCAGTTTAAAATCATGGACGCCCAAATACCTCCTCCACCAGAGGCAGTTTTAATGCTTGGAAGTTCGTCTTTTACGATGTGGAAAGATGTTAACGAATATTTTCCGGAACATGTCATTATTAATCGGGGCTTTGGAGGATCAGGACTGAACGATCTTAATTTTTATTCAAGTGAACTGCTAAAGCCATATTATCCCAAGCAAATTTTAATTTATTGTGGCGAAAATGATTTTGCGGCTAACGGAAATCTAAAACCACGGGAAGTTTTTAACCGATATAAACATTTTTATGCTGAGATTCGCAGGATCTTTCCCAAGGTTCCCGTTGCGTATGTCTCCATTAAACTATCGCCAAGCAGGGAAAATTTATGGCCGAAATTTACCGCCACCAATAGTCTGATTAAAAATTTCATGAACAGGAAGCAGAACGCTGAATACATCGACATTACGAAAGCCATGAACGGACCAGATGGAAAAGTCCGTAGAGATCTTTTTCTGCCGGACATGCTTCATATGAAGCCTGAAGGTTACCAAATCTGGCAAAAAGAAATGGCTCCTTATCTTAAGAAGCCATAAATCAAGGCGCGCAAATGATTTAAAATTTAAAAAACTGCGGTTTATTTTTTCTTTCTTGCTTTAGCTTTAGCTTTCTGCTGACCACGGTTTACACCTTTAGTCTTCGGAGGATTTCTTTTCGTTGGTCCGCCCCAGTTTTCTTTTTTGTTTTTGTCTTTCTTTTCATGAAAAGCACCTCCGCCTTCTTCCAGCTTTACGGTGTGAGCATTTTTCATGATAATCTCGTCTTTTTCTGACGCAATTTTTACAGGATTGATTTTTACTTCTGAAGGGAAATCTTTTATCGAAACAGCTTTGTCCATTAGGAGTTCAATATCAAGCAGCAGCGTTTCTTCTTTTTTGGTGATAAAGGAAACCGAAATTCCATTTTTGTCCGCTCGTCCGGTTCTACCAATTCTGTGAATATACTGCTCCGGAACTTCGGGAATTTCAAAATTAATAACGTGAGTAATATCTGAAATATCGAGTCCCCGCGCCATAATGTCGGTGGTAATTAAACCTCTTATTTCCTGTTTCTCAAAACTTCTCATCGCATTCAAACGGTAATTCTGGGATTTGTTAGAGTGAATCACATCAAATTCATCCGGAAAAAGTTCTTCGATTTTTGTAAAAAGATAATCCGCATTCTTTTTATTGTTGCAGAACACCAAAACTTTGGAGAAGTCTTCTTCAGTTTTCAGTAAATGCGCTAAAAGATTTATTTTGGTGTTGAAGTTTTCAACTTTATATCCGAGCTGTTCAATTTTTTCAAGCGGAGTTCCCGATTTAGCAAGGGAAATTTCCATGGGATTTGCAAAATATTCGTCCAAAACAGCATCCACAGCTTCAGTCATGGTCGCTGAAAAAAGAATATTCTGTCTTTTCTCCCTCATCATCGTAAAGATATTTGCGAGCTGTGCCTTGAATCCAAGATTCAGCATTTCATCAAATTCATCGACGATAAGTTTCTGAACTTCCTTCAGAGATATTGCGTTATCGATCGCCAAATCCATGATTCTGCCGGGCGTTCCAATCAAAATATCGCAGCCGTCATCAAACATCAGTTTTTGCGTTTTGATGTTTACTCCACCATAAATTCCAATCACACGTGCGGTAATATTTTGGGTAAGGTTTTTAACGATTTCTGTCACCTGCACCACCAACTCGCGCGTAGGGACAAGAATGACTACCGTAGGATTTCCGTTTTTGTTGTATTTCCATGTTTTTAAAACAGGCAGCAGATAAGCCAGCGTTTTTCCGGTTCCCGTTTGCGCAATTCCCATTACATCACGGCCTGAAAGTATAGGTTTTAGGGATTTTTCCTGAATTGGTGTCGGTTCAAATAAATTTGAATCTGCCAGTACATCAAGAATTTTTTCCGGTAATTCGAAATCGGCAAAAGTGATTTTATCCATTTTGCAAAGATATGTTTTTTAGAGGATTAAATTATTTTGTAATTTGGATCGATGAAATGGCCTATATTTTTGCTCCCAATTTTTCTTTTTTCGTGTTCAGATAAAAAAGAAAACAACACCACCGTATTAACTCCAGAACACGGCAAAACTGAAATAACAGAAAAGCTTCCGGAGTATGAAAACGCGGCATTAAGTTCCTGGATTAGCTATTACAAAAATACCAATCCCGATTTCAGTGCTGAAAAATTCGCTGTTTCTAATACTTCCCCAATCACTTATTATCCAAGTAATGTAAAAGTGATGAATGAAGAAGGTTTTAATGAAATCTACAAGCCGTTTTTGGTTTTTAACGAAAGCAAAAACCAGTATCTGGATTTCGACAGTTACCAGTGGAATATGGCTGCAGATGGAAACGCAAGTTTTGAAGCAGACCAGGAAGTTGCTTTGGTCGACTATAAAAACAAAACAGCACAGCGCATCGCGTTTTTTGGCCCCTCGTTCACTGTTGAAGAAGCGTATTGGAAAGGAGATTCCGTCGCTGTACTTCTTGGAAATTCTTATGAGAAAGTTCCTTTTATGATGAAATTTAACTTCAGAAAAAAAATGGTGCAGCATCTGCAGTATCCGGATACTTTAAAATTCGACACACCTTATTCTAAAGTAAGATTTCAGAAATTCGGTATTAAAACGGAATAAAAAAAACGCACCTTTAAGATGCGTTTTTTAATTTCTATTCCCATTCGATGGTTGCGGGCGGTTTACTCGAAATATCATAAGCAACGCGGTTGATCCCGCGGACTTCATTAATGATTCTGTTCGATACATTTTCCAGAAACTCCCAAGGGAATTTACTGAAAGTAGCCGTCATAAAATCCGTAGTATTTGCAGAACGCACTACCGCCGTATACTCATAGGTTCTTTCATCACCCATAACGCCTACAGATTTTACCGGAAGTAAAACCACAAAAGCCTGTGAAACGGTTTCATACAGTTTATTCTTATAAAGTTCTTCGATGAAAATATCATCAGCTTCCTGCAAAATTCTTACTTTTTCTTCGTCAACTTCGCCCAGAATTCTGATCCCTAAACCAGGCCCGGGAAAAGGATGACGGTGTACCAAATGGTGCGGAATCCCAAGCTCCTCGCCTACCTTGCGAACCTCATCCTTGAATAGTTCTCTTAATGGTTCCAAAAGTTCGAAATCCATCTCTTCTGGGAGTCCGCCTACATTGTGATGGGATTTAATGACTGCAGAAGGTCCTTTTACAGACTGGCTTTCAATGACGTCAGGATAAATAGTTCCCTGTGCCAGGAATTTGGCACCTTCAATTTTATGTGATTCTTCATCGAAGACGGCAACAAACTCGTTTCCTATGGCTTTTCTTTTTTCTTCCGGATCAGCGATGCCTTTCAGTTTTGATAAAAATCTCTCGGAAGCATCGACCAGTTTAATTTTCAGATTAAAATGCTCACCGTAATTAACCATTACTTTTTCTGCCTCTTCTTTTCTCAAAAGGCCTGTATCAACAAAAATACACTGCAACTGATCGCCGATGGCTTTATGAATCAAAACAGCAGCTACCGAAGAATCTACGCCGCCGGAAAGTCCCAAAATTACTTTTTGGTCCCCTACTTTTTCTTTGATTTCAGCAACAGTTTTATCAATATAATTGGTGAGTTTCCAGTTTTTTGGAGCTTTACAGATGTTAAAAACAAAGTTGTCGATCATCCTTGACCCTTCTTCAGTATGCGAAACTTCCGGATGAAACTGCACACAATAGATTTTCTTCGGTTCGTTTGAAATAGCGGAAATAACATCGGTCATTCCATTAACACTGAAACCTTCAGGAACCGTTTCCACTTCATCAAAGTGACTCATCCAAACAGTAGAAAATCTGCTTACGCCTGAAAGAAGTGCATTCGATTTCTGGATTTGAAGTTTTGCTTTTCCGTATTCGCCTTTTTCACCTTTCTTCACTTTACCGCCCATCAAATGAGTGGTCAACTGCATGCCGTAACAGATTCCCAATACGGGAATTCCTTTTTCGAAAAGTGCTTTGTCTACTAAATGTGCGTTTTCAGCATTTACCGAACTTGGACCGCCTGATAAAATTATCCCTGAGGGATTACGAGACATAATCTCATATAAAGGAGTATCGAACGGAAGAACCTCGGAATAGACGCCGAGTTCTCGGATCCGTCTTGCAATGAGTTGGTTATATTGTGACCCAAAGTCGAGAATGATGATGCCGTTATTCATGTATGATTTTACTTTTTATTTTTTAATGACTGTTCTTTAAATTATAAGGAAAAGAACGTTTTATGAATGAATTTATTGTCTTTTTTGCCGGGTCTCCACTAGCCCCGATTGCAGAGAAAATCCTTTTATTTGGTTGCGGCGGCTCCGCCGCCGCAACCAAATAAAAGATTGTAACGGAAAGCGGGAAATAGCTCCAATAGCAACCCAACTAGAAAAAAAGCGTGAATATTCACGCTCTTTCTATATTAAAATTTACCGATATCGTCTCTGTAAGTTTCGTAATCGAAGCTGATGGTTTTGGCATCTTCGTAAACCAGCTTTCTTGCGTGGTCATAAGTGTCGGCTGTAGCCACCAAACTTAAAACCCGCCCGCCAGCAGTAATAATTCTGTCGCCGGTCTTTTTAGCGCCGGCGAAAAGAACCTGACTGTTTTTAACTTTATCCAGATTTCTGATCTCAAAACCTGTTTCTATTTTTCTTGGATATCCGCCGGAGCACATAACAAGACAAACAGCTTTTTCATTTTTGAATTTGAGCTCGACTTCTTTACCTTCTAAACAATCCGTAATGACATCAAAAAGTTTGTTTTCCATAAGTGGCAGAATCACCTGTGTTTCGGGATCGCCCATTCTCATGTTATATTCCAGAAGGAAAGTCCCGTCCGCAGTCACCATCAATCCAAAGAAAATAAATCCTTTGAAATGAATATTTGCTGCACTGAAACCCGCCAAAGTAGGCTCAAGGATATTTTTTTCGAAATCATTATAATGTTCTGCAGTAAATTCAGGGCTAGGAGCTACACTTCCCATTCCTCCGGTGTTTGGACCTGTGTCGCCATTTCCGGCTTTTTTGTAATCCTTTACCGGAATACAAGGGAATAATTTTGTACCGTTTGAAAATGCAATGATTGATGCTTCAAAACCTTTCAGATACTCTTCGATCACCAACTGAATTCCGGCGTCCCCGTAAACCCTGTCGATCATAAATTTATGAATGGTAGATTCTGCTTCTGCAAGATTCTCGGCAATCACAACACCTTTTCCGCCTGCAAGTCCACTTGCTTTAATTACGATAGGGAATTTCTGGTTTCTCACATATTCAACTGCATCGTGATAAGCATCAAAAACAACTGCTTTGGCAGTTTTAATGTTATTGGTCTGCATGAATTTTTTAGAAAAAGCTTTACTTCCTTCCAGTTCTGCAGCTCTTTTACCGGGGCCAAAGATTTTCAGGTCATGTTTCTTAAATTCATCGACAATTCCTTCTACCAAAGGAGCCTCCGGACCAACAACCGTAAGATCAATTCTCTCTTTGATTGCAAAATCCCTTAATCCTTCCACACTGTCTTCATACACATTTTGGCCCAACTGGCCTGTCGTTACAGTGCCTTTTGCAAAGTACAGTTTAGAGATTCTGCTGTCGTCTTTCAGCTTTAGAGCGAGCGCAGATTCACGGGCTCCATTTCCTACGATTAATATTTTCATAAAAGTTTATTTAATGTTTGTATTCTCAAAATTACTAATTTGATGATGAATTTCAAATGTGCAGCGAGAAAAGTTTCTTAATTAACAGTTAAATCCGTATCCCAATTCAGCAACTAAGATGGACCTGGAATTGCTTAATGCAAAAAGTGGCGCATTCCTGTAAACATCATCGGAATTCCATGCTCATTCGCTGCTTCAATGCTTTCTTCATCCCTCATACTGCCGCCTGGCTGGATGATGGCTTTGATTCCTTCTTTAGCGCAGAAATCTACTACATCTCTAAACGGAAAAAACGCATCAGAAGCTAAAACCAGATCACCGGAGAATTTTTCCTTTGCTCTTTCTACTGCATGCTGCGTAGCCCAGATTCTGTTTACCTGTCCGCCGCCAATTCCCAATGCCTGAAATCCATTGGAAACCACAATCGCATTTGATTTAACGTATTTTACCACGCGCTGTGCAAATAAAAGTGCTTTTTCCTGTTCTGCTGAAGGTTTAAAAACGGTTACGGTTTCTATATTTTCAGAAAACTGATTATCGTTATCCTGAACCAGAATTCCTCCATCAATTTTCACCCAGGTTTGTCGGTCGGAAACCGGATTTTTAATTTTAATAATTCTGAGATTCTTTTTCTTTTTTAAAATTTCGAGCGCATCGTCATCAAAATCCGGAGCCATTACGATTTCAAGGAAAGTTTTATTGAGTTCCTCTGCGGTTGCAGCATCTACTTTAAAATTCATCCCAATAATCCCGCCAAAGATGGAAACCGGATCGCATGCAAAAGTTTTTGTGTAAGTTTCAAGTGCTGAGCTGCCCACCGCCACGCCGCACGGCGTAGAATGTTTCACGGCGCAACAGGCCATTTCGTCTTTGAATTCATTGACGACCTTCCAGCATAAATCCATATCGCGAAGGTTATTGAAGGAAAGTTCTTTGCCGCCGAGAATCTCAAAATCTTTCATCGCACCGTTTTCCGTTGTGGAAGCGTAATACGCCGCCGACTGGTGTGGATTTTCGCCGTATCTCAGGTCTGAAACTTTTTTATAGGATGCATTTAGATATTGCGGATAATCTTCATCGAGCAGCATTTTAGAAATGGCTCCGTCGTAAGCAGACGTAAGATTAAAAACTTTTCCGGCAAGTTTCTTACGGGTTTCTAAAGTCGTGTCGCCGTTCTCAGTAATTTCCTGCTGAACTTTTGCATAATCTTCAACTTCAGTAATCACGGTTACAGCATTGAAATTTTTAGCTCCGGATCTTAGCATCGAAGGTCCGCCAATATCGATAAATTCTACTTTTTCATTCAACGAAATATCAGCGTTGGCATTTTCGAAAAAAGGGTAAAGATTGACGATTACCATATCGATCAGGCCAATACCGTGTTCCTGAACAGTTTTCATGTGTTCTTCGCTGTTGCGGACCGCCAGAAGGCCGCCGTGAACTTTTGGATGAAGCGTCTTAACTCTTCCGTCCAACATTTCGGGGAATTCGGTAACTTCATCAATCTGAATCGGGTGCAAACCCGCATCTTTAAGATGTTTGAATGTTCCTCCGGTGGAAATCAGTTCATAGTTTTTTTCTTCTAAAAACTTTGCAAAATCGGTGAGTCCGGATTTATCGGAAACAGAGATCAGTGCTCTTTTTTTTGACATTTTCTTTCTTTTTACTTTTTATTAGATCTGTTATTTACCTTCAATAATCCTTTAAAACCATATTGATGGCTTCAGGGAAAATGCTGTATTCGACTTCATGGACTTTATCCGCCAAACTTTCTACTGTTTCATTGGGCGAAATTTCAAAAGATTTCTGCAGAATTATTTTTCCTTCGTCAATTCCTGACGTGACGAAATGAACCGTTGCGCCACTTTCTTTTTCACCGGTTTTTAAAACCGCTTCATGTACATGATGTCCCCACATTCCTTTGCCGCCGAATTTCGGAAGTAAAGCCGGATGGATATTGATGATTTTTCCCGGAAAACGCTCACAGAACTCTTTATTTAAAATTGATAAAAATCCTGCCAGAACGATGAGATCAGTGTTTTCGGGAAGAACATCAGTCAGCTTTTGGGAGAAATTTTTTCCCCGTTTTATGATAACATTCTTAATTCCATGTTTTTCTGCGCGCTGCAATCCGAAACATTCCCGGTCTGCAACGACTAACTTGATTTCAGCATTTGGAATTTCGGCGGTTCCAATGCAGTCTATAATTCTCTGCAGATTTGTTCCGCCTCCTGAAACCAAAACAACCATACTTTTCATGGGAATTCTGCAGCTATTAATTCAAAATAATTTTCTCTGTACCTTCAGTAATTTCCCCGATTTCGTAGGCGTCATCAAGAAGATCAAGCACTTTTTCCGCATGTTTTGCATCAACCACGATGACCATTCCTACGCCCATATTGAAAGTTCCGAACATTTCCATTCTTTCGATATTTCCTCTTTTCTCCAGTTCCAGCATCACAGTTGGAATTTTAATTTTAGAAGTTTCAATGTCTGCACATAATCCTTCACCCAGGATTCGCGGAACATTTTCTATAAGACCTCCTCCTGTGATATGTGCGATTCCGGAAACTTCAATTTCTTCCAGTAATCTGTGAATTGGCTTATAATAAAGTCTTGTAGGCACAAGAAGTGTTTCGTAAAGTGGTTTACCTTCAAATTCTTCATTAAAATCGGGAAAGATTTTTCTTACCAGAGAAAAACCGTTGCTGTGAAAACCTGAACTTGGCAATGCAATGATTTTATGTCCGGCTATAATTTTAGAACCGTCAATAATTTCATCTTTTTCTACGATGCCGACACAGAATCCTGCCACATCGTAATCACCAGGTTTGTACATCCCCGGCATCTCTGCTGTTTCACCGCCAATAAGTGCACACTCGTTATCCTTACAGGCATTTACCATACCCATCACAATTTCCGCAGCAATTTCAGAATCAAGTTTTCCGCAAGCTAAATAATCAAGGAAGAAAAGCGGTTTTGCTCCATGACACAAAATATCGTTCGCACACATTGCAAAACAATCAACCCCAATGGAATCGTATTTTTTAGAATCCAGGGCGACTTTTAATTTGGTCCCCACGCCGTCGGTACCGCTCACAAGTACAGGGTTTTTGTAACCTGCAATCTGGTAAAAGGCGCCGAAACTTCCCAGGTTGTTCAGTACATTTTTGTTATGCGTTTCAGCAACCGCACTCTTAATTTTATCAACGGTTTTGTAGCCTTCTTCTTTGTCGACACCGGCGGATTTATACGTATTGCTCATGATATTAATTACTATTAACAGTTTGGAATTAAGTGATAAAAAAAGCCGACGGTCATTCAGACGTCGGCTCACTAATATTTTATTTCGGCGAAGATTCCACTTCCAAAATTTTGGAATATTTCTTTCGGGGAATGTAATCTTTGCGGTTTCAACTTTAAAAATTTTGTTCTGCGAAAATAAGATTTTAAAATGAATTTAGAAAATCATAAGAAAAAAATCCTGGTTTAGGATGCAGCGAAACATTGTATATTGATCCAATTACTTACTTTTGTTTCAATTAAAATTTAAACTATGGCTTCAGGTTTTTTTGCGATTCTGGATGATATTGCAGCTTTGATGGATGATGTAGCAGTAACTGCAAAATTAGCAACCCAGAAAACGGCGGGAATTCTGGGAGATGATCTTGCCGTAAATGCAGAGAAGGCAACCGGTTTTCTGGAATCGCGCGAAGTTCCCGTCTTAATGAAAATCATGAAGGGTTCTTTTGTGAATAAACTCATTATTGTTCCTGCAGTCTTTTTGCTGCAATGGCTGTACGAACCGGCCATTACCATCATTCTGATTTTTGGCGGATTTTATCTGGCTTACGAAGGAATTGAAAAAATTATTGAATATTTATTTCACAAAAGTAAAAAAGGGCACGAAGTAATCGATGAGGCTAATGCAACAACAGAAAACGGCGCAGATCTCGAAAAATCTAAAATAAAGTCAGCTGTCACCACAGATTTTATCCTTTCCCTCGAAATTGTAATTATTGCGCTGGCTTCGGCAAAAGCAGGTTACGAGGCGTTGAAATCGCAGTTCAATCCATTGCTTGTAGAAATTGTAACGGTTTCAATCGTAGCCATTATTGCTACCGTAGGCGTGTACGGAATTGTTGCTTTAATTGTTCGCATGGACGATGCGGGCTACAAACTGATTAAAAAATCGAAAACGGAAAAAGGTGTTCTGGTTACGCTGGGGAATCTGTTGGTAAATGCTTTGCCGTGGGTGATCAAAGGTTTGGGTGTTGTAGGTACCGTGGCTTTAATTTTGGTTGCCGGCGGGATTTTTGTGCACAATATTGAGTGGCTGCACCATCATTTTCTGCCAAATCTGAATTCTATTGTACGGGAAACTTTGGCGGGAATTATTGGCGGTATCGTTGCGATTCCGATTTTTAAATTGGGAAGCAAGGCTTTTTCGATGATTAAAAAGTAATAGAACTTAAAAATTTATAAAAAAAAAGAGCGGACTAAAAAGTCCGCTCTTTCTGTTTTAAACCTATTTTTCAAGAGAATTTCAGTTTTACTTTCTGAACTTTTTCTTTAAACTCCTCAAGTTTTTCTTCATTAACAATTCCTTTTTCAGCATCAAAATATTCGCTGAATTTGGGAAGCGAAAAAATCTCAAGCACTTCAGCACCGTCAAAAGGAAAACGTTTCTCAGCAATTTCTAGCACACTTGCGCCGCCGCGGCCTCCGTCAGAAGTTGCCATAAGAAACATCGGTTTTCCGCCAAAAATTTTTCTGCCTTTAATTCTAGAAATCCAATCCATGAGATTTTTAAAAACTGCCGGGAAATTTCCGTTGTTTTCCGGAGTGGATAAAAGGATCAGGTCACATTCATCAATTTTAGCAGCAAAATCGAGGGCTTTTTGGGGAATTCCGTTTTCAAGTTCGATTTCACGTTTGTAGATGGGCATTTCGAAATCATTCAGATCAAGGATTTCAACTTCATCATCATGAAAAAATGTGGATGCAAAAGTGACCAGTTTTTTATTGATCGAAACAGTGGAATTGCTTCCGGCAAAAGCTAATATTTTCATAGTTTAAATTTAATTTGTCATTCAAATTTAATGCATTTAATTATAATTGCATGGGAACTTCCATCAGTAAAACTTCTGAATCTTCAAGAGCTTCCAGCGTAAAAGATTCAGTTTCCCAGGTTCCAAAACCGTCTCTGGTTGCGAGGGTTTGGTCGCCAATTTTTGCGGAGCCCTTTAAAACAAAAACATAAACTCCGTTTTTGGCGTCGTGAATTCTGTATTCTTTGGCGTTGCCTTTTTCAAATTTTGCCAGATTAAACCATGCATTCTGATGAATCCATACTCCTTCGTCATCGGGATTTGGCGATAGAATCTGCTGAAAATCGTTGATCTTCTCATTTTCTTTAATGCTGATCTGGTCGTAACGCGGTGTAACATTCATCTTATTCGGAATGACCCAAATCTGTAAAAATTTCACGAGTCCGTCTTTGTTTTTGTTGTATTCGCTGTGCTGAACTCCGGTTCCGGCGCTCATGACCTGAATTTCACCATTTCTGATCACCGCGGTAGTTCCCATGGAATCTTTATGCTCCAGATCGCCTTCCATCGGAATAGAAATAATTTCCATATCGCGGTGCGGATGCGTACCGAAACCCATTCCGGAAGCGACCTGATCGTCATTCAAAACCCGTAAAACCCCGAAACTCATTCTTTCCGGATTGTAGTAATTGGCGAAACTGAAGGTATGATGAGATTTCAACCAGCCATGATCGGCGAAACCTCTGGTGTCTGCTTTATGATAAACTGTTTTCATTTTTTTGATTGTTTTAGTGATTTAATAGTACAAATTTAGAGTATTAGGACTCTATAAACATTGATTTAAGATAAGTTCATGATGTGATAAACCTGACCATCTAAATCTCATACGGCTGTTTTCTTTTGAGTATGGTGTGTGAGCGCAGAAAATATTGATTACGAAAGCAAGAATGTTGTTTCGTTACGCGAGAATGTTACTTCGTTATGCAAGAATGTTGTTTTGTTACGCGAGAATGTTAGTTCGTTAGGCAAGAATGTTACTTCGTAAGACAAGAATGTTGTTTCGTTAGGCAAGAATGTTGTTTCGTTAGGCAAGAATGTTGTTTCGTTACGCGATAATGTTACTTCGTTATGCAACAATGTTGTTTTGTTAGGCAAGAATGTTACTTCGTTAGACAAGAATGTTAGTTACGGGGGCAAAAATGTTACCTGCGGTGACAAGAATTGAACTTTCGTAAGCAGGAATGTTATTTACGGAGGCGAAAATGTGGTTTTGTCAGGCAAGAATGTAAATTTGAGGATTGAGATTCATTTGAAAAAGCACAAAGAAAAATCCTTAAAGTTTTTGAGGCTTTAAGGATTTTAGATTTATGTTTTTATTGTAGAATTTGCCGACTTTGCGGGAATTTTGATTAAAAATGAACCTGCTGGATTTCTTCTTCGAGTTCTTTTTCAGATTCTTTGCCTTCGCCTTTAATTAAAAACATGGTTACAGCTGATGCAATGATGAGACATACTCCGCCTACTACAACGTAATCGATGGCCATGTTTCCGAAAAGATTTTTCACAATCGGTCCGCCGAAAATTCCGTTAACGATTTGGGGCATCACAATAAAGAAGTTGAAAATTCCCATATAAACGCCCATTTTTCTTTGTGGAATCGCATCAATAAGCATCGCATAAGGCATTGCCAGAATACTCGCCCAAGCGAATCCAAGACCGATCATTGAGATCCAAAGCATGCCGGTATCTTTAATGAAAAACATGGAAATTAGTCCCAATCCTCCGGAAAAGAGTGCCAAAGCATGAGTCTGTTTTTTACCGATCGCTTTAGCAATTGGAGTTAAAAGAAACGCAAACGGAATCGCAAATAAATTATAGAGACCAAATAAATGTCCGGTTAAATCACCTGCCTTATTAAATTCTGCAGAGGTAGTATCATCAGGCGCAAGTCCGAAATGGTGAGTCGCTAAAGCACTTGTGGTAAAAACCCACATGGTAAAAAGAGCAAACCAGGAGAAAAACTGCACGGCACCCAATTTTTTCATCAGTGAAGGAATTTTCGCAAAATCCTTAAACATATCTGAAAACTTAGAACTGTGTTCTGCTGCTTCGTCGCGGCCCTCAAATTCTGCAAATTCTTTTGGAGAATATTCTTTGGTGGTAAAAATGGTGTATAAAATGGAGGCAATTAAAACCGCTGCGCCCACATAAAATGCGTAAATCACGTTATCTGCCACATAACCTTCGGGTGCGACATTGGATACGCCCATTTTGGTAAGCCAGTTCGGCATTTCTGAACCGATAACGGCTCCGACTCCGATTAAGATGGTCTGGATGGAAAAACCCAGCGTTCCCTGATGTTTCGGCAGCATATCCCCGACCAATGCACGGAACGGTTCCATGGCGATATTCACGGAAAAATCCATCATTGCTAAGAAGATTACGGCCAGCAATAAAACGTTGGCTGCGATTAAATGGGTTACTGAGGCGGCGTTGGGTAAAAGAACCAATCCGATTGCGCAAAGCACTGCGCCAATGAGGAAATACGGTTTTCTTCTGCCGAGCGGGCTCCAGGTATTATCGCCCATGTGTCCGATAATTGGCTGCACAATGAGGCCCGTAATTGGTGCTACCAGCCAGAACCAGGAAAGTTCGTGAACATCTGCTCCCAGGTTTGCAAGGATTCTACTCGCGTTTCCGTTCTGCAGTCCAAATGCCATCTGGATTCCCAAAAACCCCATACTCATGTTGATGATTTGGGCGATACTGAGATTCGGTTTTATTTTTTTAGCCATAATTTATTGTAATGAAGTCAATATGAATTTTTATTTTTTCCTGAATTCTAAAATCATTCCGTCCTCGATGGGAGCTTTCATTTTGGTAACCTCATCGATGATATCATTCGGAACTGTGGTGGATAAAACATACTGTCTGATTTTCCACTTACCGCCAATCTTTTCGAGGACGCCGGAGCCGCGGCAGATTTTCATCTGGGTATCGAGAATTTCATCGAACCAGGCATAAGTTCCGTCTTTGCTGAAAGTGATGTTTCTTTTCAGCGATGTGAAGTTCCAGGCTTTGCCTTTATCGAAAAACGGCTTTGCCCAAACCATGAACTCTTTTTTATTCCAGACTTCGGTGGCATCGGTACCGATGAAAGTGGATTCTTCTGCGTACAGATCGAAATAATTTTTATAATCTGCGGCAGCGGCGAATGCATTAAGATCATCAAGAACTTTGCTGATGTTTTTCTTCTGAACATTTTCGTAGAAGCCTTTGGTTTGGGCATGAAGGTTTACCGAGAAAGCAAAAAGGAGCAGTACGATTCCAAGAAAAGTTGTTTTTTTCATCTCAATAATTTTTAAAGGTGCTTATTAATTAAGTTCTAAAATTAAAGAAGATTTTCCTGAAACCGTCAATTTATTTTTCGAAGTCACCACAAAATCTTTTCCGGAAATAATATCCTTTCCCGTAGAAACTCCTTCTAATGATTCGGCAAAGCGGCTCAGATCGAAAGTCTGTTCTTTTTCGTTGTTGTTGATTACGACCATTACTTTTTCATTGGCGGCGTTCTTTTTAGACAATTCGCGACTTGTCCCAACCGGCTCGTTGTAACGGAAATAAACATACACCTTGTCTTTCGGCATGTAATGTTTTGTTTTTCCGGTGTGGATCACGTCTTTTCCTTTTCTCCAGGTTAAAACTTTCTGGGTAAAATCATGGAAATCTTTCTGTTCTGCAGTTTGGGTTGCAGGGTTGAAAGCATTTTGTGGATCACCTTTCCAGCCGCCCGGAAAATCTCTTCTGATATCGGCATCACCTTTGGATTTTTCGCCACGCATACCGATTTCTGACCCGTAATAAATCTGCGGAATTCCACGTACGGTGGAGATCAATGTCATAGCCATTTTGTAATAGCGCGAATCTCCGTTGAAGATTTCGTTTAATCTTTCTGTATCGTGATTTTCGAAAAACACCAGAATATTGTTGATGTCGGGATACAGGAAATCGTTGCCGAAGGAATTGTAAATTTTAATCATTCCTTTGTCCCAGCTCTCCTCTTCTTTCAAAGCTGAGGGAAGATCTGTATAGAGCGTAAAATCCATCACTGACGGAAGATTGGAGTTATAACCGTCAATCTCACCGATTTTAGAATCTTTCTGCCAGTACGAAACGTGCGCCGGATTATACATCCAGGCTTCGCCGACAATATTAAATTTAGGATATTCATCAGTAATTGCTTTTGCCCATTTTGCCATCGCTACTTTGTCGTTGTACGGATAAGTGTCAACGCGTAAACCGCCGAGTTCAGCATATTCAATCCACCAGATGGCGTTTTGGGTAAGATATTTTAAAACCAAAGGATTGCTCTGATTTAAGTCGGGCATCGTGGTATCGAACCAGCCGTTCAATGCTTCTTTTTTGTCTATTTCAGCTACATTGGTGTCGAACTGTGAAGTGGTTCTGTAGTTGGAACGTTTGAAACCGTACTTTCCTTCACCATCCGCGAACTGATGAATCCAGTCTTTTGTCGGTAAATCCTGAATAAGCCAGTGAGAAATTCCCCAATGATTGGTCACATAATCCTGAATGAGCATCATGCCGCGTTTCTGTAGTTCGCGCGAAAGCTCCACGTATTCTTCGTTGGTTCCGTAACGGCCGTCGATTTTGTATAAATCGGTCTGCGCATAACCGTGATAGGAAGTCTGTTTTTCGTTGTCTTCATTTGCCGGAGTTAACCAAAGTGCAGTTGCGCCAAGGTTTTTCAGATAATCCAGGTTATTGATGATTCCGCGCAGATCGCCGCCGTGTCTTCCGTTTGGAGCACTTCTGTTTGCTTTATCCGTAAGGTTTTTCTGCGAATCATTGGATGGATCTCCGTTGGCAAACCTGTCCGGCATGATTAAATACATTACGTCTTTTGAAGTGAATGAATTTCTATCGGCTGAACCGGGTTTTCTGTTCTTCAGTTCGTAATTGTAAGAATATCTTACTTTATTCTTTTCTTTAAAATTAATCTTAAAGGAAGAAGTGTTGATTTCATCGGTATTTACCGTGATGAAAACGTAGTTTGGGTTTTCGGTTTTCGTAAGGTCTTTGACCTGAATACTATTGGATAATTCTACCGAATATTTTGAAATGTCTTTTCCGTACACCAGAATTTGGAGTTCCGGATTCTTCATTCCTTTCCACCAGAAGGCGGGTTCTACTTTCTGGATTTGGGCAAAGCCGAAGAGGGAAATGAACAGAAAAAGTGCTGATAATTTTTTCATAATAATTAGTTTTAGAAAGAACCTTGACAAGATTTAAAACCTTGACAAGGTAAAATTTTGAAGGCGCGAGCGAAGCGAGCGCAAATTTTCACCCTTTTGTAACTAGCCCCGATGGAAGCGGCATCCTTTTTTGGTGATTTTCGCGGGGGCGAAATCACCAAAAAAGATACAGCGGACAGCGGGATAAAGCTTCAAATAAAAAAATAAAAAAGGCTTTTTGACACTGCCAAAAAGCCCCTAAAATTATTTTACAGGCTTCACTGAAATCGCATAACCGCCACTTCTAGCGAGTTTCATAGGCAATTTCGATTTGCTGGTAACCGTCTTTTTGTAAATCTTATACGATTGAGGATTGTTGATGTAATCTGCATCGTCGCCATCGGCATATACAGTGGCTTCGTACTTCTTACCTTTTGGCAGGAAGGAGAAATCTACGGTGTAATTTCTTGCGTTTTCATCGGTAATTCCGCCGATATACCACTCATCTTTGCCTTTTGCTTTTCTGGCTGTGTGGATATAATCGCCAGGTTCTGCTGAAAGAATTTTGGTATCATCCCAATCTACCGCAACGTCCTTGATGAACTGGAACGCATCTAAATGTTTCGCGTAATTTTCAGGCAAATCTGCCGCCATCTGGAGCGGAGAATACATCACGACATACAGTGCCATTTGCTTCACCAAAGTTGTTTTCACAAATCTTGTATCGCCGGGGAAATAATAATCTAGTTTGGTTTGGAATATTCCAGGTGTATAATCCATCGGTCCTCCCATAAATCTGGTGAACGGAAGAATGGTCTGATGATCCGGATTATTTCCGCCAAATGCTTCGAATTCTGTTCCACGAGCAGCCTCAGCAGCGATCCAGTTCGGATAGGTTCTGCTTAAACCTGTAGGACGAACAGATTCGTGAGAGTTGACCATGATTTTATACTCGTTGGCCTTCTCTGCGATTCTTAAATAATGGTTAATCGTCCACTGTGAGTAATGATGTTCGCCACGGGGAATAATATTCCCAACATAACCGGTTTTCACAGACGGATAATCGTATTTGTTCATCAGCTGGAAAGCTTTGTCGGCCCATCTTTCGTAGTTGGTGGCAGAGCCGGAAGTTTCGTGGTGCATCATGAGTTTCATTCCTTTTGAGTGGGCATAATCATTCAGCATCTTGATGTCGAAATCGGGATAAGGCGTGATGAAATCGAAAACAAATTCTTTGCTGTGGCCGAACCAGTCTTCCCAGCCTGTGTTCCAGCCTTCGATGAGCAATGCGTCGAAGCCATGTGCTGAAGCGAAATCGATGTACTCTTTGACTTTGGTGTTATTTGCCGCGTGTTTTCCGTTCGGCGTCAGTTTAGAAAAATCAGTTTTTCCGATGTGAACATTATTAGCGGTTGAATACGACCAGTTTGATTTTCCGATGATCATTTCCCACCAAACACCCATGTATTTCGTGGGCTTGATGTAAGAAGTGTCGGTGTACTGCGTAGGTTCGTTCAGATTGAAAATCATTTTCGAATCTAAAACCTCTTCGGCTTTTGGCGAGACGATAATTGTTCTCCACGGAGAAACTGCAGGTGTTTGGATATATCCTTTCGCGCCCTGTGCATCTGGTGTTAAATGAGTTTTGAATTTAAAATTCGCAGCATCAAGTTCTAAATTTGAAGCCGGATAATTGATCACCGCAGCCTCAGAAATATTGACATACAGCTGATCTTTTCCTTCTTTTTTAAGCATTAAAGGAGTTTGAACAGCATTCTTAATTAAAGACTGAGAAGCATTTCCATCATACGAAGTTGGCCATTTTGCAGGAATCTCAGAAAGGTTTGTGGTCTGCGTCTGGTATTCCTGAGAATCGTAATCGCCCGCTAGCCACCACGCTTTCATATCGGTTGGAAGATCGATTTCGGAATCTTCTTCTTTGATGATAAAATAATTCAGGTTTTTCTGCTCCGGGAATTCATATCTGAAACCTAAACCATCATTAAACAATCTGAATTTAACAATAATATGTCTGTCGTTTGCATCCTGATTTAAAGTTACAGCCAGTTCGTTATAATGATTGATGTAGGATTTTTTCTCACCCATAATCGGATCCCAGGATTCGTTTTTGGAATCGAATTTTTCTCCGGTTTTGGTAAAACCACTGTCGAGGTTTTTTCCTTTCTGGTCCTTATTTTCAATTTCGGAAGCAAACTGAATGTCGCCATCTCTTAAAAGTCTTAACCCTAATTTCGAATCTTCAACAACGGTTTTTCCATCATATTTCAGATTGTAAAACGGAACTCCGCTTTTCAGCTGAAAATTCATTTCAAATTTACCATCAGGAGATTTCAGAGACTGTGCGTTAAGTGCGAAACTTCCCATCAACAGGAAAAGTGCAGATATTTTTATGTTTTTCATACGATAATTTTCGAATCAATAAATTTAGAGAAAATGATAGAAATAACCAACTTTTTGAGCAATCAATTGCCCCTTTAAAAACAAAAAAAACTGCTGCTAAAAGCAACAGTTTTTTTTTAAAATTCCGGGGAATTAAATTTATTGAGGGGTAAGTTTATAAACTCCCAGTTTTATGTTAGCGGTAATCACATAGGTATTTCCACCTCCATTGTATTGGATGTTGTTATTGTCACCATTCGGTCCTAAGAAACCAGAGTTTCCACCAGTATGGATATTTCCCCACTCCATTCCAGACCAGTCCTGCTGACCAAGGAATTTGAATTCGGCACCATCCGGAATTACAATCGTGTGCTCAAAAACACCATCGCCTACCTGAGTCATTTCGATCGCTGCACCGGCATTCCATCCCTGAATTGAACCTACCAAATAAACATTGGTTGGCAAAGTAGGTACTGATGATGGCGTAACGGTAATGTCTCTTGAGTTTTGATTGATGGTAATTTTATACATTCCTGAGTTCCCGGTAAACTTCATGTTTTCGTTTCCAGAAGGTTCCAAATTAGTTGACCAAGTATTAAAATACTTATAAGAATCATTAATTCCTGAAGCGTTTAAACTGTAGTTAGTTGGACCCCAGTCCTGCTGACCCAAAAATCTGAATTCTCCGTTCTGTTCAAGGTAGGTATAAATCTCTGAAACTTCATTGGTGTTTTTCAGGAGTTGCGAGCCACCAGCATTCCAGCCTACAGCGGTACCGCCACCTACTAGATAGAAATCTACAAATGCAGGAGTGTATGGAGTCAGTTTAAAGCTTACAACATTTGAAACCTTAGTGATTACCCCACCAGTAGATTCCGTTTTGGCAGTAACGCGAACGTCAACATCTGTTGCTATACCAGCGGTTAAACCTGCACCTATTGCTGCATTATTCAGTGTAAAGTTTGACACGGGAAGTTCTTTTTCGTTCTTCACTGTTCCTAAAGAAGCAAATGCTGTTGACCCTTTTGGAGCAACTTCCACCGTATAATTTACGTCTACGCCGTAAGTGTAATCAGTCCACATAACCGTAACTGCATTCCCTAATGGTGCAGCAGCATCTAGCAAGATCGCCTGACCAGCGGTTGGTTTTGTAATTACAGGGACAGCCGAAGGATATGGAGTAACTGTAAAGCTAATCGCATTTGAAACAGCCGCTCCACGTTCTACTCTTACATAAACTTTTTGAGGAGCATATGGGTTGATTCCTGCCTGTAGCATCGCAGTATTCAAGTTTCCTACTGTTGTTTTTAGGGTAGTACTTTCAGAAGTACCTAAAGTTGCTTTAGTGGAAAAGTCTTCTTTGGAAGAAACTACTACGGTGTAAGCACCTGTGCCCGGAGCTGCATCCCAAACAAGGACATACGGGTTGTTTTCCATCGTTGGATAAAGCACTGCTGCATCCAGCGAAGTATTTTTAAGGGTAAAGGACGGCTCTGGAGTCGTCCAGTCTCTGTCAGCATCGTTTCTGCAGGAATTCAGAAGAATTAATGGCAGAAATAGCACCATAAAAATTTTAAATATATTTTTCATTTTGTTTCAGTTATTTAAATAAACTTATAACGATGTTTTTAGATCTTTACTATGCTGTAAGTTCCTCTCTTGATATTCACAGTAATCTTGTATTCAGATCCGCCACCATCAAATTTGATGTTTCCGTTATCTCCTTTTGGGCCAAGGAATCCGGTATTACCGTTTCCACCGATATTACCCCAGTCAAGGTCTCCCCAAGATTTTTGCCCGAGGATCTTAAATTCAGTACCATTTTCAATCGTGGTAGTGAACTCGTAAACGCCATCAGCTGTTTTCGTCATTTCAACTCCATTTTCAGGGGTCCAGTTGTTTCCTGCAATGCTTCCAACCAAATAAACCGTCTCATAGTTAAAACCAAAAACAGAAGCTGGAACAATATCCAATGTCTTTTTATCAGCGGCAGCGTTAATGGTAATTTTATATATACCTTCTGCACCAGAGAAAATCATATTTTCCTGCTCAGCAGTGTCTGGTGCAATGGTTGCAGGCCACTGGTTGAAATATCTATAATTTTCTTTGATGCCAGGATCATTAAGACTGTAATTTGTAGGATTCCAGTCTTGCTGACCAAGGAAACGGAAATTTCCTGGCTTCAGATAAGTATAGATATAAGAGAGATTAGCATCTTTATAAAGAATCTGTGCTGCTCCGGCATTCCAGTCCACAGCAGTGGCACCCCCTACAAGATAAAAATCAGGATAAGAAAGCACATAAGGCGTAATCTGTAGTGAGGTTACATTAGAAATGGCGGACATCATTTGACCAGTTCCTAAGTAAGATACAACTCTTAAATACATTTTTGACGATACTGCCGGTGACATACCTAAAGTAATCGCTGACTTGTTCATTTCATCTACAGTGAAAGTTACCGTATTGCTGGATTCAGCTACATTGGCAAGTTCTAACGGGGTGGTGAATTTTTCATCAACAGAAGCTTCTACTTTATAGCGAATTTCAGTTGGAACGGAGTATGTTGCTGCTGTCCATGTGACCGTGAGCGCCGGATTAGCCGGAAAATTCTGATCTAGAAAAAGTGTAGAAGCCGAAAGATCCATCACAATAGGAGCTGATTGATTTTCTACCATAATCAGTTCCCGGTCCTCGCAGGCTGTAATGCCGAAAAAGACCAGCACTGCAAGAAGTATTTTATATAAATTATTGGTTTTCATTATTGAATTAAATTAAAGTTAGTAACCTGGATTTTGGGTCAGATTTGGATTCGCCTGAAGCGCAGTACTAGGAATAGGAAACAATTTGTAGTTGTCTGAAATTGCAGCACCGTTCTTCACACCACCTTTCCAAGGCCAGAGATAAGAACCTCCTGTAAATTTTCCGAAACGGATAAGATCCTGACGACGCACACCTTCTAAACCGAGTTCACGGCCTCTTTCATTTAAAACTTCGTCAAGTGAAAGAACAGAAACAACTGGAGCTCCAGCTCTTGTACGAACCTGGTTGAAATAAGTGATTGCCTGCCCCATTGAAGTACCTGCCGCGCCACGAATCGCACATTCAGCATAAATTAGATAAGCATCACTCAAACGGAACAGAGGGAAATCTGTAGAAGAGAAACTTGTTGCGCTCCCACTACCATCAGAATTTTTGTTCCAGAATTTGTCTGAAGGGAAACCGTCAGTCCAAGTTTTATAATCATTCATCTCCCAATTGTGACCTGTTGACCAGAAAAGCTTTGCACGTACGTCAGTACTGCTCTGAAGACCAGCTGCGGAACCTGCAAATAAACCATACCATGCTTTAGTTGCCCGGTGACCAGCCCAACCATCTGTCGCGCCAAAATCTGCAGGCGTCATGGTATCCGTACTGATGCTTCCATTAACGATGTAAGTAGTGTTACCGAAACTCTGGCTGCTTGCAGCGTCAGCTATAAGTGGGAAGATAATCTCTTTCGAAGTATTGTTGTCAGCAGAGAAATTCTTGCGGAAGTTTCCTTCCAACTGATATCCACCTTCACTAATTACTTTACTAATATATGCGGCTGCATCATTATATCTCGGAGTTCCTGTATAAACTTCAGCATTCAGATAAAGTTTAGCCAATAGCATTCTTGCCGCGGATTTGTTTGCACGTGCATAAGAATTTTGGGCAGGAAGTTTTCCTTCGATATCTTTAAGTTCAGATTCAACAAAAGTGAACAGTTCAGTTCTTGAAGCCTCGGGAAGCGGTGTACTTGTATTGAAAGTTTCATCGTTTACCAAAACACCTTTACCAAAAAGATCAATAAGATAATAATAAGAAAGTGCTCGTAAAAAGCGAAGCTCACTCACTACCTGATCCTTATTCTCATATTTAACGTTATCGCTCTTCATAATAAGGATAAGGTTAGTTGCCTGAGGAACGGTATAATAAATTCTGTCGTAAGCGTATTTAAAAAATTTATTATTGTCTGTCCAGTTGCTCGTAGTAGTCAACTGATCAAGACCGTTATCACCCCAACGGTTTTTCATTCCGTCTGCTGTAAAATCCTGAAGATTCACCAGTCCGCGGATAAATGGCGACTCTCCCGGGTCAGCACCGGAGATGTCAGATTCACCAGGACCTTTAACACTGGAAAGCGCGAAACTTGCATAAAGACGGGACAGCATTCCTTCCACTGCTTTAGGATCCTGTTGAAGTATATAGTCCAAAGTCATATCATATTTTGGCTCAGTGTCCAGATCCCGGAGACAGGACTGCGTGGACAGCATCACTACTGCTGCAAAAGCCAATAATTTGAATTTAATATTTTTCATTTTTGTTTTATTTAAAAATTAAAGTTTAAACCAATGGTATAAGTTCGTGGTCTTGGATAAAAATTATTGTCGATCGCGTTAAAGTTTTCCGGATCCAAACCTTCATACTTGGTAATTACAAATGCATTACTTACAGAACCGTAAACGCGCAGGTCAGTAGAATTAAATAGATCTTTGAATAAATATCCCACTGTTGCATTGTCCAAACGCAGGAATGTAGCATCTTCTAGGAAATAATCTGAGAAAATTACCTGGTCCGTTAGGTTAGTGAACGGCGTATTTTCAGCAAAAGTCAACACGTTATTCAGAGAGTTGGAGTTCTGTGGAACTGCATACTCGCGGAATCCTTGAGACATTTTTCTGGCGTTATAAACTTTACCACCTACCTGTCCACGGAAATTAGCGCTGAAATCCCAGTTTTGGTAATTAAGTGAAGTACTGAAACCATAAGTCCAGTTCGGTCTTAACGCTTCATAATAACGGTCATCATTATTGATTACACCATCACCGTTTCTGTCGATCACAACACCCTGCATCGCATTTCCATTGTTATCATAAACCTGCTGGAATACCCAAGCTGAATAAGGCTGCCCACTCACCGGATGGTACGCAAGGCTTACACCTGTACCTACTGGCAGACCACTGTCTGAAGCGGCAATACTTTCGACATTTTTCAGGTTGGTCACCTCCCCTAAGTTGTACGCAGCATTTCCGGAAATACTCCAAGTTACCTGGCTGTTCTTCACCGGCGTTACTGTAAGGTTCATTTCAGCACCTCGGTTGGTCATTTCACCTACATTGTCAACAAACTGGTTTGTAAGACCCTGGCCTGGGGCAAGAGGAGTCCACAAAAGAAGATCCGTTGTTTTTCTTTCGTAGATATCAAAGCTACCTGTCAGCAGATTTCCACGGAAGAATCCGAAATCTAAACCTGCATTAATGGTAGTGGTTGTTTCCCAAGTAAGATTTTCGTTAAACGGAAGCGCACTGTAAGTACCGATTCCAGGGAAATACTGTGCATTAGAACTACCCAATGCGAATAGGGGCCTTGACGGATAAAAACCAACGAGACCTGTAATATCCTGTTGTCCGGTTTTTCCCCAACCAAGTCTAAGCTTCAGTTCGCGTACAGCGTCTGCATCACGCAGGAAACTCTCTTCATTCATTTTCCAGGCGAAACCTACTGCAGGGAAATAACCCCACCGCTGATCTTTCTTGAACAGGGACGAAGCATCCGCACGGAAAGTAAGAGTAAATAAATAACGGTTTAAGATATCAATATTTGATCTTGCAATAAATGACTGCAAGTTCAATTCATTGTAATAAGCATTTGTAGGATTGAGGTCATTATCTACGAACGGTGTACGAACTCCTGTTGTTTCGTGATAAATATATTTGTCTTTATAACCTTCGTTCTTAAAATTCTGATATGAGTATCCACCTTGAATAAGGAAGTTCGTAAGGAAATCCGAAACTTTTGTGTTGTAAACCAGATAAGCATCCATCGTTTTGTTGAAGATATCCTGATGCTCCGCATAATCTACACCGGGGTTGAAGATATAATCGTTGGGGAACTGCGATCCACTTGGCGTTCTGTAAGTCTGTATTGCATTATCTGCAAAAACAGTACTTAGGTCAGAGCTTGAAGTTTCAACACCCAAATTCAATATCGCACGAAGTTCAGGCAGGAAATGCATTTTGTAGTCGAATTCTACGTTTCCTAGCAATTTATCTACTTTCTGTGGTGAATTTCTTTGCAATAGAACAGCAAGCGGGTTTGTTTGCCCTAAAGTTCTATACTGGCCGCCTGAAAATTCTGTGTTTTGAAAATAACCTCCAAATCGGTTATAGGGGCTACCCGTAAGACCGGTTTGTGAAACATAAACTGGTTTTGTAGGATCCATATTTACCGCTCCTCCAATAGCTGCACCTGCATCTACCGCATTAAACTTAGAATGAGAACCTTTTAAGTTCAAATCAATTTTTAAATGTTTGTCGAAGAACGTTGGCGTAAGTTTAATCGCTTCAGTGAAACGCTCATAATCACTCGTACGCACTACACCCTCTGTGCGGTTATACCCCATAGATACTCTGATTGGAAGAGCATTCCATAGTGTTCCTGCAAGGCTTACGTTATTATCTGTAGAAACTGTAGTTCTGAAAACTTCATCCTGCCAGTTGGTGTTATAGATAGTACCCGTTTCAGTTGGATTATTTTTATCACCACCTACGCCGAGTCTCCAACTGTACTGAGGGAAATTAGTCTTGATGTAATCTACAAAATGTGAGGAATCCATCACGTCAAGATTCTTCGTTACCTCACCTACGGAAACGTTGGTACTGAAACCGACTTTCAGTTTGCCGCCACCCTTCTTAGTCGTAATAATAATTACACCATTGGATGCTCTTGAACCATAAATAGCGGTCGCCGAAGCATCTTTCAGGATTGAGAAAGATTCAATGTCATTGGGGTTAATTAGGTTCAGTGGGTTTCCGACACCAGCTGGGTTACTAGAATCAAGTGGCACGCCGTCAATAACGATCAATGGGTTATTTTGCGCGTTCAGCGATGCCCCACCACGGATTCGGATGTTCGGTTTCGAGTCTGGCGATCCTCCTTCGTTGGTGATTCTAACACCTGGCGCTTTACCTGTAAGCAACTGATCTGCCGACACGATTGCTCCTTTGTTAAAATCTTTCTCGGAAACAGCTGTAACAGAACCTGTAAGATCAGATTTTTTCTTGGCACCATAACCAATCAGTACAACCTGCTCAATATCGGCAGTTTTAACCGAATCCGTAGTTTGTGCGTGTAGCATTGTTCCCGCCAATAAAAAAGCCGGAGCAATTTTCAAAACTTTAGTATAGTTTCTCACAAAAATAAAATTTAAGGATTAATATTCAATACATAACAGCTCCTTTGAAGAAGCACTGCAATTTAAACAAAAATTCAACTATTATTAAAATTATCATAATATTGTTAATTATATCTGAGATTTATCATATATTAAAAGACCTTATATTTCTTAAACACCTACTTTACAATTACTTACCATTCCTATTGTCTCACATATGAGAGTATAAACTTTAACATAAAGTTAAACATTTGTTTATCAAATTGATGGACTAATGATTCCGAATCCTTCAATAAATCCCCAAAATTTCCAATTAAACGTCATAACCCGTATCTTTGCATAAATTATAATATAGCATGTCAGAAAGAACGATGATTACGGCGGCTTTGCCTTATGCGAACGGGCCGGTACATATTGGCCATTTGGCAGGGGTTTACATCCCTGCCGATGTATACGCAAGAATACAGAGACGCCTCGGAAAAGACGTAGCATTTATCTGCGGTTCCGATGAACACGGTATTCCAATTACCATAAGAGCAAAAAAAGAAGGTGTTACACCGCAGGATATTGTAGACAAGTATCACGGAATCATAAAAAAATCTTTTGCCGATCTCGGAATTTCTTTCGATGAATATTCACGCACCACTTCCAAAAAACATTACGAAGTAAGTCAGGATTTCTTCTCTACATTATATCATAAAGAAAAATTTACCGAAGAAGTTTCAGCACAGTATTTCGATGAACAGGCGGGTGAATTTCTCGCCGACCGTTACATTGTGGGAACCTGCCCGAATTGCGGTAACGACGGTGCTTACGGTGATCAGTGCGAAAAATGTGGCTCTACCCTTTCACCTTCAGAGTTACTCAATCCGAAATCAATGCTCAGCGGAAATGTGCCCATTTTAAAGGAAACTAAAAACTGGTATCTTCCTTTAAATGATTACGAAAACTTCCTGAACGAATGGATTATCGAAGGTCATAAAGACGACTGGAAACCCAATGTTTATGGTCAGGTAAAATCCTGGCTGAACGACGGTTTGAAACCGAGAGCAATGACGCGTGATCTCAACTGGGGCGTTCCCGTTCCTTTGCCTGATGCCGAGGGAAAGGTGCTTTATGTTTGGTTTGATGCACCGATCGGCTACATTTCTTTTACCCAGGAATGGGCAGAAAGAACCGGCAAAAACTGGAAAGATTACTGGCAGAATGAAAATTCCGACCTTGTTCACTTCATCGGTAAAGACAACATCGTTTTCCACTGCATTATTTTTCCGGCGATGATGAAAGCGCACGGCGATTATATTATGCCGACGAATGTTCCTGCCTTTGAGTTTTTGAATCTTGAAAACGATAAAATTTCAACCTCCCGAAACTGGGCGGTTTGGGCACACGAATATGTCGAAGAATTCCCGGGCCAACAGGATGTTTTGCGCTACGCTTTACTTTCTTCCGCACCGGAAACCAAAGACAATAACTTCACCTGGAAGGATTTCCAGACCAAAAACAATTCAGAATTGGTGGGGATTTTCGGAAACTTCATCAACAGAGTTGCCGTGCTGATTCACAAATATTACGACGGAATTGTTCCTGCAGGCGATGCAAGCGCTCCGGAACTTGAAGAAATCACCAAAGCGGCCACTGAAATCGAAAATTTCCTTGAGAATTATGAATTCAGAAACGCTTTATCAGCAATGATGAATTTGGCAAGATTTGGAAACCAGTATCTGCAGACCGAAGAACCTTGGAAAACCATTAAAGACCATCCAGAAAAAGCGGCAAACTCGCTGTTTGTAGCCGCACAGATTGCTGTGGGTTTAGCACAGGTATGCGAGCCGTTTATGCCATTCAGCGCTGACAAACTGCAGAAAATGTTTAATGTTTCGCAACTCGGTTGGAAAGAAATTCAGAATGAAAAAGTTTTGATTAAAACCGGTCACCAAATCAATCCTGCAGAACTGTTATTTTCAAAAATTGAAGATGAAACGATTGATTTCCAGATTCAGAAACTGGAGAACACAAAAGAATCCAATAAAAAAACTAATCCTAAAGCAAACCCCATGAAAGACGAAATTCAGTTTGATGATTTCACCAAAATAGATTTAAGAACAGCAACAATTCTTACCGCTGAAAAAGTGGAAAAAGCAGATAAACTGTTAAAATTCAGCGTTGATACGGGCGTGGACGTAAGAACTGTAGTTTCCGGAGTTGCCGAAAGTTTCACTCCTGAAGAATGCATCGGTAAACAGGTAATGATCTTATTAAATCTTGCCCCAAGAAAAATCCGCGGAATAGAATCTCAGGGAATGCTGCTTTTGACCAACAATGCAGAAGGAAAACTTGTTTTTGTAACGCCGGACGAAACCGTAGAAAACGGTATAGAAATCGGATAAAACAAATCTTTTTTAGAAAAATTTAAGACGCACAGAAAAGTGCGTCTTTTTTAGTAAAACCAATTCAGCAACATAAAATTTTATACATTTATAAATATAAATTCAATTCCTGTCACAAATGAAAACACTAATCTTCTTTTTCTTGCTCTTAACCCTCATCAGCTGTTCGAAAAATGAACCTTTCGCGGTGAAAACTGAAGTTAACGCTTCTCTCATGGAAGTGATTCCGGAAGATGCTCCCGGAAATTCAAAATCGGTTTCCGTTAAGTCTGATACAGTTCCGGCCAAAAATGACAGTATTGCGAAAAAGATTATTAAAAACGGCGAGATGGGACTTGCTGTTGCCAATATAAATGAAGCAAAATCAAAGGTTGACGGAATCCTTAAAAAACAAAATGCCTACACCCAAAGCGAAACTTTCAGTAATACTGAAACCTCTGAGGATTTAAATCTTGTAATTCGGGTTCCTCATGAGAATTTCGATCAGCTGATCTCCTCTTTTGCCGACGGAATCGGCGCGGTTGAATACAAAAACATTTCTTCTGAAGACGTCACCGAAGAATACACCGACGTTGCGATAAAACTGGAAAACAAAAGGATTTATCTTGAAAAATACCGCAACCTCCTGAAGAATGCCGCTACCACAAAAGACATGCTCGAAATCCAGGAAAACATCCGCAAACTTGAAGACGAAATCGATGTTGCTGAAGGCAGACTCAGGTTTATCGACGACCGCGTCAACTACAGCACGCTTCGCCTCAGCCTCAGCAAGGAAAAACCACGAAGTTCAGTGACATCAAAGATCGGTTTTGGAAGCCGCTTTACGGATTCGGTAGCACAGGGCTGGAATATTTTTGTAAGTTTCGTACTGGGTCTTATTTCACTTTGGCCTTTCTTCATTCTTGCGCCTTTTATCATCATGGTATACCGAAAATGGCGTGGCCGAAAAAAATCTACTTTTAATGATTCTTCTCATCCAAATAATAAAGACTGAACATTTTAATCAGGTATAAAAAATCGTAATTTTGTTCTTTAAACGAACTCCATGAAAAAATTAAACATCTTTTTACTTTCTTTAATAGCCGTCACTGTATTTGTAGCCTGCGGAACGAGGGAAGATGAACTGTCTAACGAACAGTTTATAGGAACCTGGAACTGGGCAGCGACAACGGGCGGAACCGGCAACATCAATGATACGCCCGCAAGCACCGGAATACAGCGTACCATAACTTTTACAGACAACTATACTTACACCGTTAAAGAAAATGACGCAACAGTGAGCGAAGGCACCTATAGCATTAGCAAAGAAGTTACACCAACGGAACATAGTGAGAAACTGTTTATAGATTTCTCGAATTATCCTGACGTTTTTGTGGATGGAATTGATGCCTCAAACCTTTATCTGGGCGATCACACCGCCGACGGATATTCTTACCATTATAAAAAATAAAAAAAAGCGGTCTATTTCTGACCGCTTTTTTAGTGCAAATTTTCGGGTTATTCTCCGAAATGTTTCTTCACTGTTTCCAGAACCTGTTCGTCGCTCATTTGCTGCGCCGTATCTAAAGTGATTTTCAGGTTTTTAAACTGTGCGCTTTCGTGAAGAAAACTCTTCAGCTCTTCCTGAATCTGTCCCGGTCCGGTAACATAAACTTCTTCGGAATTGGTTAACAGATGGGCAATCTCCTTAAAGTATTTTGCCTTATTCGTCTGTTCGGCGTTATTACCGGCATTCTCACTTGAATTTCCGTGCTGTATAACCGCTTTCACAGGTGAACACAGGAAAAATTTAAAGGCATTCTGCGCATCGTGATTTTTAACTACGACTGCTTTGTTCTGATCAAGCCAAAGGCCTGCTAACTTTTTATCTGACATAATAATTTATTTTATCATTCAGATTCAATAATGATGCAAAGTCGCTGTTAAAGGAAGTTAAACTATTTTCCAAGCACAAAAACTGCCGGTATTTTATGAAGTTCGGGCTTGTTTTTCTGCCATTCTTTGATGCTTAGAGTTTTGATAAATTCCTCATTTGGATCATTGATATTGGCAGCGATACAAAGCCTGGTATTCGGTGCGAGGAATTTACACAGATCTTCAAAAAGCTGATTGTTGCGGTACGGAGTTTCCATGAAAATCTGTGAATACCCGGTTTTTTGAACCTGATTTTCTAAAAACTGAATTCTTGCTTTTTTCTCGGCTTTATCAATGGGCAAGTATCCGTGAAACGTAAATTCCTGACCATTAAAGCCGCTTGAAATTAAAGCCAGAATAATGGATGACGGTCCGTTTACCGGAATTACTTTAATATTGTTTTCGTGACACCATTTCACCATAAGATTTCCGGGATCTGCGATACACGGAAGTCCGGCTTCCGACAGCAAACCGAAATCCTGACCATTTTTCATGAGCATCTGAGCTTCCTGTAAATCTTTTCTTTCAGAATATTTATCAAGCAGAAAGAGTTTCAGATCAGCCTGTTTTTTTTCAGGCGCAAAGAATTTGATGACTTTTCTGGCGGTTTTTTCGTTTTCCACAAAGAAATAATCGGTCTTCAGAATATATTCTTTAATCGCAGGCGCGAAATAATCTATCGGTGAATTTTCAGAAAGATAAGCAGGAATTAGAAACAGCATTTTTAGATTTAAATTTGATGATTAAGGAGTTTTGTTTTAATATTTTCTGAAGCCTGATCCAGCAGTTGATAAACCTTTTCAAAACCATCAAGACCGCTCCAGTACGGATCAAAAACTTCGTAGTTGTTCTCAGGGATTTCTGCTTCTTCCAAAAACAGAGCAACTTTAGTGCGCTGTTCTTCATTCTTCGCCATCGAAATTACATCTTCGTAAACACTCAGATCCATGCAGTAAATTTTATCGAACGCTTCGAAATCTTTTTTTGTAATCGGTCTGGACTTTTGTTTACCAATTGAAATCCCATGACTTTCAGCAGTCTCAACTGCACGTTTATCAGGATGTTCGCCTTCATGCAGAGAAATCGTTCCGGCAGAATCAACGGAGAAATTTTCGGGAAGTTTTGATTTTAAAATGCCTTCAGCAAGCGGACTTCTGCAGATATTTCCGAGGCATACAACAAGAATTTTCATTTCTTTTATTTGAAGTTCTAAAATTAGAATAAAAAAGAAGGAATTCAAAAAACCCCTTCTCTTCTAATCTAATATATGGCAAATCTACTGTTTAATTTTTTCGGTAAGTTCTTTTACGTACTTTTTCAGTTCCTTATCAATTTTGGAAACGTCTTTAATTGTATCGCATGCATACATCACGGTTGAGTGGTCTTTTCCGCCCATTTCCTCACCAATTTTGGTGAAAGTGGCGTTGGTAAATTCCTTCGCGAAATACATTGCCAACTGTCTCGGCAAAGCAATTTCTCTTTTTCTGGTTTTCGATAAAAGCTGCTCTCTCTGGATTCCGAAATATTCGCAAACCACATCCTGAATATAAGGAATATTGATGACCTTTTTCTGGTTGGCTGCAATTTTATTGATGGTTTCCTTTAAAAGTTCAAGGCTCAGTTCAGATTTATAAATCGTAGAATATGCGATTACTGAATTGATCACACCAATGAGTTCCCGAACGTTGGTTTTTACTTCAGACGCAAGGAAATCGAGCATATCTTCGGTTAAAACAATTCCGTCACGGCTTAGTTTATCGACGATGATTTTTCTTCTCGTATCGAAATCCGGAGATTTAATTTCTGCAGAAAGTCCCCATTTGAAACGGGAAACAATTCTGTCCTGAATATCAAGAATATCAACAGGCGCTTTATCTGAGGTCAAGATAATCTGTTTCCCATTCTGGTGCAGATAATCGAAAATATGGAAGAAGCTGTCCTGCGTAGATTTCTTACCTGATAAAAACTGAATATCATCGATAATCAGCACATCAACCATTTGGTAGAAATTCGCAAATTCTGTCTGTTTATGCGCTTTCGCAGCGGATACAAACTGCTGGATAAATTTCTCTGACGATAAATAAAGAACTACTTTGTCCGGATAAGCATTTTTAACCTCCAGACCTACTGCATGGCCAAGGTGGGTTTTCCCTACTCCGTAACCACCATATAAAAACAGCGGGTTAAAGGCTGTCGCGCCCGGTCTTTTTGCAATAGATTTTGCTACAGTAGAAGCAAACTTGTTGCTTTCGCCTTCCACGTAATTGTCAAATGAAAAATCTGCTTTCAGGTTAGAATCGATGTTCACTTTTTTCATCCCCGGAACAACGAAAGGATTGATTAGATTTGAAGAAAATGACGGCGGAAGTGTTTCCTGAACTTTCGGCGTAGCAATACTCTTACCCTTCACATTCAGAGTGATGGGTTTTTCCTGACCACTCGGCTTGTTTTCCATTACGGAATACCAAAGCTTAACTCCCTTTCCTAAATTTTTCTTGAGTGCGGCAGAAAGCAGGGACAAGTAATTATCCTCAATATATTCTTTGTAAAAATCGCTTGGTACTAAAAGCGTAAGGTTATTGTTAACCAATGATACCGGCTGCACATTGTCGAAAAGTAAATCAAAAGAGTTTTCGAGTTTTTTGAGATCAGTGTTATCTTCTGCTGCATTGAGGTTATCCCTCATGAACTGTAGACATTTTTCCCAAATAAGAGTTAAGTTTTCATTCATTTTCGTTCTGCAATTCCTTGCAAGTGTTTAATTTTGATGGGAAGACAAATATCGAATTTTAAATTTTGATAAAAAAATTTTTGTGCTATTGGTTATTTAAAAATATATTTGTATGACTGATTTAAACCTTAAAATGATACACACAACACACTCAATTAGAGTACGTTACGGCGAAACAGACCCAATGAAATATGTCTATTACGGCAACTATGCAGAATACCTTGAAGTGGCCAGAGTTGAACTTTTTCGCGAACTCGGAATCCCGTATAATGAGATTGAAAATCAAGGCATATGGTTACCTGTTTCGGAGTTCAGCATTAAGTATCTTAAGCCGGGGCTTTATGATGAAATTCTCGAAATTCACACCTACATTAAAAAACTCCCTGGAGTCCGAATTGAATTCGAGTATGAAATTTATAACAGTTCTAAAGAGAAGATTACCGAGGCAAAAACAACCCTCTTTTTTCTGGATGCAAAAACCAATAAAGTTGTAAAATGCCCGGACTTTTTGATGAGTCTACTGAAAAAAAACTGGTCAGCTGCACCTTAAAGCGCAGCTCCCGGAGCAATTTCATAAGGCGCTTTATCTTTCTCGAAAATCCGTGTTAATTCTTTACCTTCTACAGTAATCTGATTACCGACTTTCCGGATCCAGTTTCCTTCCCGAAGTCCGACAACTTTTGTATCATTTTGAGTTAAAAACTCCATGATTCTGGTTTCGCGCGTTTCACCATTATGCTTCAGGTCAGGATTGGGATCAAGATAATGCGGATTAATATTGAAAGGCACCAATCCCATACATTCAAAACTCGGTGGGTAAACAATCGGCATATCATTCGTAGTTTTCATATTAAGCCCGCCAATGTTAGATCCGGCGCTGCAACCCAGGTAGGGCGTCCCGTTTACTACATTTTCTTTCACAACCTTCATGAGATTTTCCTCATGAAGCGTTTTAACTAAAAGAAAAGTATTTCCTCCGCCGGTAAAAATTCCTTTTGCACTGTTAAGCGCTTCCGTTTTATTTTCAAACTCATGCAAACCTTTTACTTTGATGCTCAGTGAGGCAAAAAAAGTCCGCACTTTTTCTGTATAATCGTCGTGAGAAATCCCTCCCGGCCGTGCGAACGGAATAAAGACAATTTCGTTGATTCCCGAAAAAAGATTTTTGATTTCCTGAGTAAGATACTCAAGATAATTTCCTCCGAAAAGGGTAGATGTTGAGGCAAGAATGATATTCATGCAGCAAACTTATTAAATATTTGAATGAGGTAAAAACGGTTCTTTAAATATTGGATTCTGCAGTCACTATAGAAAAATATGCATTTCATAAAAATATACATGATTTTTATCAATTAAATGTTAATTTTTTATTTTTTAACTTTTATCAAATAATTTGAATGTATATTTGCAGAGAATTTAACAACATAAAAACATCAAGATGAATTGTACAGTAGTTGGCCTATTTGAAAGCCAGGAAAATGCAAAACAGGTTTCGGCAGGTTTGGAAAAATCCGGAATTAGAAATGAGGACTACATTATCTACAAAACCAACAAAAACAGCAGTGCTGAACAAAAACAGAACTTCTGGAAAAGACTTTTAGGTCTTCAGGCGCCGAAGAAGGTTAAGGAAAATGATAAACTCATCACCAGCGTTGTGGTAAACAGCGACGAAGAACTCACTAACGTTAAAAAATCATTTGAGCAAAACGACGTGGTTAAGATTTATGAATTTCAGGACATGACCCTTGAAGAAGCCAAGGATCTGGATTATATCAAAAGAATTGTAGCACTTCGCGCCAAATCTCACATTTATGCAATACCTGAAATTTCACTTTCTTCAAGTAATATTCCCCAGGGAATTAATGCTGAAGTGAAGGCATAACTAAGAAATTTTATTCTTTCATTTATAATAAGTCCGTGCTTTCGAGTGCGGATTTTTTTATGGCTGGTTTTTCTTAAGTTTAATACTTAACTTTGAAACTGGTCCTAAAAAATCTTCCATGAAATCTTCTTTTCAATTATTCGTCTCTCTTTTATTTCTGATGAATTTCAGTTTTGCCCAGCAAAAAACATATTGCAATCCCATCAATATCGACTACGGTTACACGCCTTTCGAAGTTTTTTCGAAACAGGGAAAACACCGTGCTACTGCCGATCCCGTAATTGTAAATTTTCAAAAAAAACTTTTCCTTTTCTCCACCAATCAGGAAGGGTACTGGCACAGCGACGATATGCTGAACTGGAAATTCGTCTCCCGGAAATTCCTGCGCGATGATAAATACATTCACGATCTTAACGCACCCGCAGCCTGGGTTATGAAAGACACGCTTTATGTATACGGCTCAACCTGGGAATCAGATTTTCCGATCTGGAAATCTACAAATCCTACAAAAGATGAATGGGAAATTGCGGTTGACACCCTAAAAGTTGGTGCCTGGGATCCTGCATTTCACTACGATGAAGACAAAAACAAACTTTATCTTTATTGGGGATCAAGCAACGAATGGCCGCTTTTGGGAACTGAAGTAAAAGTAAAAAACCTACAGTCGGAAGGTTATGTAAAACCAATCCTGCGTTTAAAACCTGAAGATCATGGTTGGGAAAGATTCGGAGAGTACAACGACAATGTCTTTCTCCAGCCTTTTGTTGAAGGCGCATGGGTTACGAAATATAAAGACAAATACTATATGCAGTATGGAGCACCTGCAACAGAATTCAGCGGATATGCAGACGGAGTTTACGTTTCTAAAAATCCTTTGGAAGGCTACGAATACCAGCAACACAATCCGTTCTCGTATAAACCGGGCGGCTTTGCGAGAGGCGCAGGCCATGGTGCAACTTTTCAGGATAATTATGGAAATTACTGGCACGTTTCGACCATATTTATTTCCACTAAAAACAACTTCGAAAGACGCCTCGGCATCTGGCCTGCCGGCTTTGATAAAGACGATGTAATGTACAGCAACACTGCTTACGGCGACTACCCTACTTATATTCCGGAATTTGCGCAGGGAAAAGATTTCACCAAAGGTTTATTCACCGGATGGATGCTTCTGAATTATCAGAAACCTGTAGCCGCATCTTCTACTTTAGGCGGCTATCAGGCTAATTTTGCGGTTGATGAGGACATTAAAACATATTGGTCGGCGAAGTCCGGAAATTCAGGAGAATGGTTCCAGACCGATTTGGGTGAAATTTCCAGCATTAATGCAATTCAAATCAATTACGCAGACCAGGATGCAGAATTCATGGGAAAAACCCTGGGTAAAATGCACCAGTATAAAATTTACAGTTCTAATGACGGTAAAAACTGGAAAGTTCTAATCGACAAAAGCAAAAATACCACCGATGTTCCTCATGATTATATTGAACTTGAAAAACCGGCGAAAGCAAGATTCTTAAAAATGGAAAATCTAAAAATGCCTACCGGCAAATTTGCGCTCAGCGGTTTCAGAGTTTTCGGAAAAGGGAGTGGCGAAAAACCGGGCAAGGTTGAAAACTTTGTTCCACTGCGAGCCGATCCTAAAAAATATGGCGAGCGCAGAAGCATCTGGATGAAGTGGAAACAAAACGAAAAAGCCGATGGATACATGATCTACTTCGGTAAAACTCCTGACAAACTTTACGGAAGCATTATGGTTTACGGCAAAAACGAATATTTCTTTACCGGCGCCGACAGAACTGACGCTTATTATTTTCAGATCGAAGCATTTAATAACAATGGAATTTCTGAAAGGTCGGAAGTTTTCAAATCCGAATAATTAAAATTCAGTTTAGCTTCTTCCAAAGACTTTTTGGCTACATTTACCAAATGAAAAATCTAATCTTACCGTTTCTCCTCTTCTCCGGATTTTTATTCGCCCAGCAAACTTCGTTAAAAGAATCAGCAGGTCTTTTCCCACTCTATCTTGTTGATGGGATGATAACAAATGAAGAACAGTTGAAAGCGTTTGGCCCGGCAGAAATATCAGCGGTAAGTGTTTATAAATCCGATAACCTTCCGGAAAAACTCATCCCTTTTATCAATTTCATCAGCGAAGGAATTATTAGTATTACAATGAAAAACGACGCACAAAATCTGGAGGCTGTTTCTCTGGACCGCCTGAACATTCAACATCAGTTTGATGAGTTAAATCCAGTCTACATCAACAGAATTTTCGTGAAGAACAACACCGTGAAAATACTTACCGATGCCTTGGTTGAAGCTGAAATTATCGAAAATAACGGTCAGAAATTTCTAAATATCTGGACGGTGAAAAAATCTGAAAGAAACGGTATCGTAAAAAGATCCGGCGGCATCAAAAATCTTCCTAAAGAAAAAAGCGCTGCTAAAACAGTAATTCTGAAATAATGATTGCATTCCTTGGTCCACATGCGAGTTTCACACAGCTTGCGGCCTCACAGATCTTTCCTCATCATGAACTTATTCCACAGTCGAGCATTTTAGACTGTTTTGTAGCGGTACAGAACGGAACGGCTGAAAAAGCAGTGGTTCCGCTGGAAAATTCTATTGAGGGAACAGTTTCGATGACGCTGGATTACCTGTACGATTTCGAAAATATTTTTATTGAAACTGAGGCAATAATGCCGATATCGCATCAGCTAATGATTCATCCTGAAAATAAAGATTTCACTAAAGTAATTTCTCATCCGCAGGCTTTAGCACAGACTTTTCACTTTAGATTTGATCACTATAAAAACATAGCAACTCAGGATTACAGTTCTACGTCAGCAGCCGCAAAACTCATTGCTGAAAATCCCCATGAAAAATGGGCGGCGATTGCAAATTCTTACGCAGCGAAATTATATGGTCTGAAAATCATCCATCAAAACATTCAGGATTTTGAACAGAACCACACCAAATTCATTGTAATTTCTAAGAATAAAAAATCTTTACGTTTAGAATTCCCCAAAACTTCCGAAAAAACTTCACTTCTCATTACCCTTCCGGAAGATCATGCAGGAGGTTTGCATCAGGTTTTGTCTGTTTTTGCATGGCGGAAGATGAACCTTTCAAAAATTGAAAGCCGTACCATGAAAAAAAGCCTTGGGAACTACTTTTTCTTTATTAATGTTGCCAGCGAGTGGCATCCGGTATTATCTGAAAATGCTTTGGAAGAACTCCGTTTATTTGGAGCTGATGTGAAATTTATCGGCCATTACAACGAGTATATGCTTGAAGACTGATGCATCTTAATTTTTAATAAATTTTAGATTCTTCCCCCCGATTTTTATTAAATAAATTCCCGGTCGAAGCCGTGAAACATCAATTTTAGACGATGGTTTAAATTCACCTTTACCAACAAGTTTTCCATCAACAGCAAAGATTTCGTAACTGCTCACTTTGAAAATTCCTTTAATATTCAATTCATTTTTTACGGGATTCGGAAATAGTGAAATCTGATCTTTACTTACATTATCTGTTGCTAATGCAGGATCCAAAACTACAGTTGAATTTTTCTCAATGATTTGATATTCATAATTAAATTCCACACTCGCGACCTGAAAGTTCAGCGGCTTTGTAAAAAACTGATTGTTTGCTGTATTTTCCAAGACAAAATATGCGGTTTCACCATTAGTCCCGTTTACTTTCACCGGCAAAGGCATTTCGAAGAAATTTACAGATGGATCACTTTGCGTTTGCGAAATCAAAAAATTCATATCCAGATTATTTGATGACTGCTTCCATCTGACTGTATAACTTGGGTAACCCTGCCCGTACACCCAGTCGTTAAAAAAACCGGTAAAATCTCTTCCCGTGGAAACCAAAATCTGGTTTTTAAAATCTTCTGTTTTCGCATAACTGTAAGCAAAAGCAGGATTTGCGGCGTAATCTTTCAAAAGCTGATAAAAAACCTCATCCCCGAGCACCCATTTCATCATCCTCAAAATATAGCCGCCCTTAATATAGGTAAGTCTTCCGCTGAAAAGTACAGGAATATTTCCCAAATTGCTGTCGTTTACGTACACACTTCCGTTTGGTGCACTGGTGATGATATTCAGGTGGTTAAAAAGATAATTCATGAATTCTGGATGAGTCATTAAATTTTTTTCATTCACCAAATGCTCGCCGAAAGTCGCAAAACCTTCATTCAGCCAGATATCATTCCAGGCGCCGCAGGTAATTTTATCGCCGAACCACTGGTGTGCAAGTTCATGGGCAATCGTAGATCTCGCAAAAGAATTCATCGACGACATGGTTTGATGTTCCATCGCTGCACCGTTAACCGCAAATTCCATATGACCGTATTTTTCAGCGGAAAACGGATACGGCCCGAAATGATTTTCAAATAAAGTCATTGCAGTCTTTGTCCATTCAATATTATCCATCACTCCAACACTTGCGTTCGTCGACGGATAAAGGTAATTAACGAAAGGAAAACCTGTATTGCCTATAACGTCATTAAGCTTATTGAAATTCGCTATCGAAAACGCAACCAGATAAGCTGCCATAGGATAATTTGTACGCCAGAAGGTGAGTTTTTTGTTATCCGGAAGCAAAGTTTCAGACATCAGTTTTCCGTTTGAGGCAACACTGTACTGGCTTGGCGTTGTAATCTTTATGTCGAACCGGTTGATCTTGTCGTTCATACTCTGCTTGGTCGGAAACCAGTTTTGCGCACCATAGGGTTCCGAAAGTGTTGACAAAACCGGGCTTCCGTCGTGAGTTCCGATATAAAATGAAGTTCTTCCTGAATTATCCGGCGCACCTGAATAATGAATTGTTAAAGAATCCAGCGTGTTTGCGGGCAGCGATGCTGGCAAATCGATTTTGATTTCTTTGGTAGCCAGCTGTTCAAAACTAAGATTGGAACCGTGATATGTAACCTGAGAAACCGGTAAAACATCAGTGAAATCAAAATATATCGATGACACGTTCTGGTTTGTCACAAAATGAGAGGTCACCGATCCTGAAATCTGAAAAACTGCGGGATCCAGGTAAACGTCCATTCTTTGATATTGGATATCGTAATTCAAGGTGTTCGGATTCACGTTAAAATCGATCATCCGTTGATATCTGCTGATTTCTTTATCCATCAAATCCTTATTCTCGGGAACAATCTGTGCGGGAACAAGTATTGACAAAAGAAATAAAAAGGTAAAGAGATATTTTTTTTTCATCGTGTAAAATTTAGATTAAAGATAAAAAAAACACCTGACAATCAGCCAGATGTTAATGATATTCAAAACAGTAACTTAATACTTGTCTTTCCATTTTCTTTTAAGTTCCTCGCGTATTTTATTTTCAGTGGAATTATTTCCGGGTTCGTAGAATTTTGTTCCGGCTAATTCCTCAGGCAAAAATTCCTGGTCAATAAAATTCCCTTCATGCGAATGCGCGTAACCGTAATCTTTACCGTAATTAAGATCTTTCATGAGTTTGGTCGGCGCGTTTCTGAGATGCAGCGGCACCGGCAAATTTCCGGTCTGTTTCACCTTTGCCATCGCGTCATTAATCGCCACGTAAGTAGAATTGCTTTTTGGAGAAACTGCAAGATAAACTGCTGTTTCACTTAAAATAATTCTTGCTTCAGGATTTCCGATGACATTGATGGCCTGGAAACAATTGTTGGCCACAGTTAGCGCGCTAGGATTTGCCAAACCGATATCTTCCGCGGCCAAAATCAGCATTCGGCGCGCAATAAATTTAATGTCTTCGCCGCCCACCAGCATTCTTGCCAGCCAGTAAACCGCACCATTCGGATCAGAACCGCGCATGGATTTTATGAAAGCCGAAATTATATCGTAATGCTGCTCACCATTCTTGTCATAAAGCGCCATGGTTTCCTGCAGAACAGCCAATACATCTTCGTTGGAAATTTCTTTCGTACCTGAATTTTTGAAGTTATTCAGAACATTCTCTACCGAATTGATAAGTTTACGAGCGTCACCGCCGGAATACTGTATAAAGGCTTCTTTGTCTTTTATTTTGAATTCCGTCTGCTCTTTTTCGTTATACTTTTTCAAAGAAAGTTCGGCCAGTTCATCGAGTTTTTCATAACTCAAAGACTTCAGAACATAAACCTGCGACCTCGAAAGCAAAGCCGAAACTACTTCGAAACTGGGATTTTCTGTAGTGGCTCCGATAAGTACGATCCAACCTTTCTCTACCGCATGCAGAAGTGAATCCTGCTGGGACTTATTGAAACGGTGAATCTCATCAATGAATAATATAGGCGATTTTCCGGAGAAAAGGTTTTGTTTTTTGGCGTCCTCAATCACTTCACGAACATCTTTCACCCCGCTGGAAACAGCAGAAAGTTTAAAGAATTTCCTTCCCGAATTTTCGGAAATAATTTCTGCCAAAGTTGTTTTGCCTGTTCCTGGCGGACCCCAGAAAATAAGCGAATTTAAAGTATCGTTTTCCAACATCTTCCGGATTGTACCGCTTTTTCCGGTAAGGTGCTCCTGCCCCAGAACTTCGTCCAGAGTCTTAGGTCGCATTTGTTCGGCAAGTGGAATATTGGAATTCAAAATAGAAAAATTTGGATTACTGAGAAAGGTTTTGCTGCAATAAGTTTCACAGAAAGTTTCAACAAAATTAAACTATTTCGCTACTTTTGCAATGCATGTTCAACAAAATCATCACATTTCCTTTGGTGGTACTGATAAAATTCTATCAGTGGTTCATTTCCCCTGTTCTGCCGAAAAACTGCCGGTACGAACCTACGTGCTCTCATTATATGGTTGAAGCGCTGCGTGTGCATGGACCTATTAAAGGATTCTGGCTGGGCGCGAAAAGAATTGCGCGCTGTCACCCTTGGGGAGGAGAAGGTTATGACCCCGTTCCGCCGAAATGTGAACCTCAACATTAAAAATATTAAAAACAATAAAAATAAACTATGCTTACATTTTTATATACCACCTGGGATCCGTCGACAGGGATACATTTAGGCCCCATTACACTCCACTATTACAGTTTGATGTTTATTCTGGCTTTTGGTCTGGGATACGCAATTATGACGAAAATCTTTAAAATCGACAATGTTAACCAGAAATATCTGGAGCCGCTTTTTACCTGGACTTTGGTGGGAACGATTCTCGGCGCGAGATTAGGACATGTTATTTTTTATCAGCCTGAACTTTTCAAAGAGGATTTCTGGTCGGTTTTTCTGCCGATCAGGACGAAACCTGAATTTGAATTTACCGGTTTTTCGGGATTAGCAAGCCATGGAGCCACCATCGCGCTGATATTTACCACACTTTATTATTCGTACAAAATCATTAAGAAAAATCCGTTTTGGGTGTACGACAGGATTGGAATTGTGGTGGCATTAGGCGGAGCTTTTGTGAGAATCGGAAACTTTTTCAATTCAGAAATAATCGGGAAACCCGCACCTGAAGGTTCACCTTTCGCAATCCTCTTCCCGCAGCAAAGCTCGGAATACGGTGCAGTAGTTCCACGCTACCCGACCCAGCTTTTTGAAGCGGGAGGTTATTTTTTACTCTTTATTCTTTTGTGGATTCTTTACCGATATACGAATAAAAAATACCAGCAGGGCTGGCTTTTCGGTCTGTTTTTTATCATCCTTTGGGCGGTAAGATTTTTCGTTGAATTCTTAAAAGAACCTCAGGGCGATGAATTTATTCAGTTTGCAGGCTTGAATACAGGACAGATTCTATCCATTCCTTTTATGCTGGCCGGTTTCGTAATTATGTGGTATTCTAGAAACAATATAATTACCGAAGAAGAGAACGGTAAACCCGAATAATCAGGCTTCAATAAAACATAACCCTTCAATTAATTTTGAAGGGTTTTTTTATTTAAATATTTAAAGGTTTCCCCAATTTCACAGATTAAATCAGTGGACAGCATGGCTTCCTTAGAATGTTTTTTAACTGCAAAATCACCTGCTTTGCCATGAAGCCAAACTCCGAAAACAGCCGCAATTTCAGGTGTGTAATTTTGTGCTAAAAGCGCAGTAAGTATGCCCAATAAGACATCACCACTGCCACCTTTTGCCATTCCGGAATTCCCTGTGATATTGTAAAAAACCTTCTCATCAGGAGTAATGATTTGGGTACGGTGATCTTTTAAAACAATATAAATCCCAAGTTCTTTAGCTTTTTCTTTTGCCAGTTTTAATCTTTCGAAAGAGTTCTCAGTCTTTCCGAACAGACGTTCGAATTCTTTGGGATGGGGAGTTATGATTGAATTCTGCGGGATTAATTTAAGATTGTCGGATTTTGCTGCCAAAATATTCAGCGCATCAGCATCCAAAACCAAAGGTTTATTATACATTTTTAAAAACTGTAAAAATGCATTTTCTGTTTCCGGCTCTTTCCCCAAACCGGGACCGATTCCTACGACCGAATCATCATCCACATTAAAGTTACTGATGAAATCCGCGCCTCCGGAAATATACATTGCTTCCGGACAACTCGCCTGTAAAATTTCGTAACCACATTTTGGCGCAAGGATATAAGTGATACCACATCCCGACCTCAATGCAGCCTTTGCACCCAAAACTGCGGCACCTATTTTTCCGAAACTTCCCGCTGCAACAGTAGCTTTACCGTAATTTCCTTTATGAGAGAAATCTTCTCGTCGCTCATAAATTTTCTGAATTAAATCCTCGTCAACAACATAAAATCCGGTCGGTTCGTCAGCGATAAAATCCTTACTTAAACCGATATCCAAAACATGAATTCTACCGCAGTACTTTCCGGTTTCCGGGTGTAGGAATGAAGTTTTCCAGAACTGGAAACTTAAGGTTTCATCTGCTTTAAAAACTACAGCATTGTCATCTGAGAGCTGATCCGCAAAAAGGCCGGAAGGAATATCGATAGAAATTTTCGGAAGGCGGGATCGGTTTAGCTTCATAATAAGATCAGCGTAATTCCCTTCCGGATTTCTGCTCAATCCGGTTCCAAAAAGTGCATCCACTAAGACACTGTTTTCACCAAACTCGGATTCTTCAGTCCGATTGAAATCTATAATTTCTACACCGTAAATGTCTTTAACTCTTTCAAAATTGATTAAGGCATCAGTACTAAGGATGGCATTAGTATCCAGATAAACATTCACATCAAAACCCTTGTGATAGAGCAGCCTTGCAATTGCAAAGCCATCGCCTCCGTTGTTTCCGGGGCCACAGAAAATGTGGTATTCCATTGGGCCGGAGAATCTTGTGCAGAGCCATTCTGCACAGGCGGTTGCTGCTCGTTCCATAAGCTTCAGTGAAGTGACAGGCTCGTTTTCAACCGTGAAAGCGTCACACTTTCCGATTTGGGGTGAAGTAAATATTTTCATTATCATTTGTTTAAATAAAATTACTTAAATAATTTCAGATTCATAAAATTTTATAAAAAATATTGATAAGCTAACTTTTTGCAGACAACCCGCACGATTATAAATTTATTTATTACATTTGAGTAACTTAAAAACTTAAATTATGGGACTTGTACAGGAATTTAAAGAATTTGCATTTAAAGGAAATGTAGTGGATTTGGCTGTTGCCGTTATAATTGGCGGTGCTTTTGGTAAAATTATCACTTCATTTGTAGATGATGTTATCACTCCACTATTGCTTAACCCTGCTTTGGAAGCGGCAAACTTGAAAAATATTTCGGAATTGACTTGGAATGGGGTGAAATACGGAAATTTTCTCTCTGCAATCATCAGTTTCCTAATTATTGCCATGGTATTATTCATGCTGATCAAAGCGGTGAATAAAGTAAACAAACCTGCAGTAGAAGCTCCAGCAGGACCTAGCAATGAAGAAGTTTTGCTTGCAGAAATCCGCGACCTTTTGAAGAATAAATAACTGTATCATTATAAAAAACTAAACCCGGAATCTTCCGGGTTTTTGTTTTTGCTACCTGTATTGAATACTAAAAAAACACGCCGTAAAGCGTGTTTCATTATTTGTTAAAACATATTTTTTCCTAATATACCTGCAAAATGCTGCAAATCTGTTCAGCCAGCGACAGTCCAATTCTGTCCTGCGCCTCTACAGTCGAAGCTCCCGTATGCGGAGTAAGGGAGATTTTCGGATGATTTAGAATCTCTTTTGACGGAGTGGGTTCGTTCATAAAAACATCCAGCCCTGCGAACGCAACTTTACCGGAATTCAATGCTGCAACCAGAGCTTCTTCGTCAATAACTCCACCTCGGGAACAGTTGACGATAGCTACGCCTTCTTTCATGAGCGCAAATTCCTCTTCACCAATCATGTAGCCATCTTTTTGCGCGGGAACGTGAAGGGTGATAAAATCAGCATGTTTTAAAACTCCTTCAAGCGGCTCGGTTTCAATATCAACATTAATGAACTGATTATTGTAAAACTTAACTTTAATACTTGCTCTGCCTACATTACTGTCTGCCGCGATTACACGCATCCCTAAACCGAGGGCTATTCTTGCCACTTCCTGGCCGATTCTTCCCATTCCGATGATGCCTATGGTTTTACCGCGGAGTTCAATTCCTTTTTCGTAAGATTTTTTGAGTTTCGCGAATTCGGAATCGCCTATTACGGGCATTTTGCGGTTAGAATCCGGCAAAAACCTAGCACCGGAAAACAAATGAGCAAATACCAATTCCGCCACAGATTCAGATGATGCTGACGGCGTGTTGATTACGTGAATATTTTTCGATCGTGCATAATCCACATCAATATTATCCATTCCTACACCACCACGACCGATAATTTCGATCGACGGACATGCATCGATTAAATCTTTGCGAATCTGTGTCGCGCTTCTTACTAAAACTGTTCTGATATTATTTTCGTTGATGTAATCCACTAACAATTCCTGGGGAATCTTAGTGGTAATTACCTCGAAACCCTTTTCGGTTAGGGCATCGATCCCTGATTGGTCTAATCCGTCGTTTGCTAAAATCTTCATTCTTCCTTAATCTTTAAATACTTCAATGGTGACCTGTTTTTCAACCAAATCGGTGAATTTTCCTTTGTATCTTGTTGCTCTGACCAAATGGTTATCGATCCAGTGATAATTTCCGCCGCGCGGTTTTCCGCACAAAACGCTGTGATATTTAAACCCGTGTTTATCTAACCAGTCGATGGTAATCTGCTTCAGGTTCTCTGTACGCGATGTAAAAAAGCAGATGATATGCCCCTGGTCGTACCAGCGGTTAATGGTTTCCAGCGCATCCGGATAGGGTTCGCAATCGACCATTCGTTCCGGCTCTTCATTGGGTACATCATCAGTTATGGTGCCATCGATATCGATAAGATAGTTCTTGATATCGCCCTTCAACATCGGGCTTAAATGGTCTTTATATTCTAATTCCATCGCTTGAATTTTAAGGAGCAAAATTACAAATTTTCGTTGGTTCACAGGCATATAAATCTAAAATCCGCAAATGGATGCCATAAAATCTGCCAGAAAACGTAAGATAACATTAATTGTGACCGGTGATTTTTAATGGTTGGGTTATTAAAATTTCACAAAAATTTGAGTACCTAATTTTTAAAACTTAAATTTGTGTGATATGGAAGAACAAGTGGTTTTAGTTTCTGAAAAGGACGAAATTCTAGGCGTCATGGATAAAATGCAGGCTCATGAAAATGGGATTCTGCATCGTGCATTTTCAGTTTTTTTATTTAATGACAAAGGTGAAATGCTGTTGCAGAAAAGAGCTGCCGACAAATACCATTCGCCTAACCAGTGGACCAACGCAGTATGCTCGCACCCGCGACTGGAGGAAACCTATTTGGAAGCCGCAGAACGCCGGTTGAAGGAAGAATTGGGAATCGAAACGCCGCTAACTTACCGGTTTAATTTTCTTTATAAGGCAGATGTAGGCCAGAATTTGTGGGAACACGAACTGGATCATGTCTTCACCGGAAATTTCGAAGGAGAATTTAAACTGAATGAAGAGGAAGTTTCGGAAGTTCGGTATATTTCTATTGATGAACTGGATAAGGAAATGTCGGCAAATCCGGAAAGTTTCACGGAATGGTTTAAAATTATTCTTAAAGAATACAAGCAACACCTCGAATAAAAAAACTACGCTAAATTATAGCCCCGATTGAAGTGGCATCCTTTTGCGAAGCGCAGCAAAGCAAAAGATACAGCGGAAAGCGGGACGGGTTTTAGGATAAAAAACTGAGCCAATGCTCCTAAATAAAAACAATAAAATAAATTAGAAGAAATGAATAAAAAGACTGCCCTGTTTGACAAGCATGTTGCTCTGGGCGCAAAAATGGTGCCTTTTGCAGGTTTTGAAATGCCTGTGCAATATTCCGGAGTTACTGATGAGCATTTTGCTGTACGCGAAAAAGTTGGAATTTTTGATGTTTCACACATGGGACAGTTTTTCGTTGAAGGCCCTACCGCAAAAGATTTGCTGCAGTATGTTACGACCAACAACGTTGACACCCTGGAAGACGGAAAAGCACAATACACCTGTCTGCCTAATGGAAGCGGCGGAATTGTAGATGACCTTATCGTTTACAAAATGGCAGACGAAAAATATTTTGTGGTGGTAAACGCTTCCAATATTGAGAAAGACTGGGACCATATCTCCAAATACAACGAAAAATTCGGTGCTCAACTGACGAATGCTTCAGATGAAATGTCGCTGATTGCGGTTCAGGGTCCGAAAGCTGCGGAAACGCTGCAGAAACTTACAGATTCTAATCTTGCAGAAATTCCATTTTATCATTTTAGTGAAGGTATCGTTGCCGGAATTTCCAACGTGATTATCTCCAACACCGGTTATACGGGAAGCGGTGGTTTCGAAATTTATTTTAAAAATGAAGACGCGGTAAAAATGTGGGATGCGTTAACCGAAGCTGGCGAAGAATTCGGTTTAATGCCGTGCGGATTAGCTTCCAGAGATACTTTGAGGTTAGAAAAAGGATTCTGTCTTTACGGAAACGATATTGATGACACCACATCGCCAATGGAAGCCGGTTTGGGCTGGATTACCAAATTTGATAAAGATTTTGTAGACAAAGAAACTTTTGCAAAACAAAAAGAAGAAGGGGTTACCAGAAAACTGGTCGGCTTTGAAATGCAGGAAAGAGCAATCCCAAGACACGATTATCTTGTGGTAGATGCTGAAGGCAACGAAATCGGAAAAGTAACATCGGGAACCATGAGTCCCATGAAAAATATCGGAATTGGATTGGCTTATGTCGCCAAACCAAACTTTAAAGTAGGTTCTGATATTTTTATTCAGATCAGAAATAAAAGTATTCCTGCGAAAGTGGTAAAACTTCCTTTTGTATAAAAGACCTCTTTCGATATAAATAAAAACCGTTTGAAAATTCAAACGGTTTTTTGTTTATTACAGTCAACTAATTTTATTTCACTTCAATCGTCTTCACATTCTGCATGGTTACCTCTTTTTTCGGAACCGTGATCTTCAGAATACCGTCTTCATAGGCCGCTTCTATCTTTTCGGATTCCACGTCTTCCGGCAGCGTGAAGGAACGGCTGAATGAGCTGTAATTAAACTCACGGCGGGTAAATGCTCCCTTCTCATCCCTTTCCTCGTTCTCGGTTTTGCTTTCACTGGAAATGGTTAAAACATTGCGCTCCAGATTAATCTTGAAATCTTCTTTCTTAATGCCTGGCGCAGCTACTTGGATTTCGAAACCATTATCAAGTTCTTTCACATTCACGGACGGCAAGGTTAATTCAGACTGTGCAAATTTGGGTCTGTTGAACTCAAACAAATCCTTTGTAATAAAGTCATCGAAAAAGCTGTTTCTTCTGATTAAATTTGACATGACATTAAATTTAAAAGTTAAACATTTGATAAGATTAGTATGTTTTACGCAAAAAAAATGCCCGCGACAATTCGCGGACAAAATTACTTAACAAAGCTGATCTTCAGGAAATTATGTCACATTCAGAACGTAAAGTATGGAACTTAGTCCGGCAAATGCTGGAAGCAGAAATTGTTGCCGATACTTGTATTTCTCTTGCAGCGTGTTCCTGCTTTTGTAGTGGCGAAACAGCGGTTGGTAGAATTCTGGCCTGAGGCTTTCTTAGGCTTTGAAACCAGACCGGAAACCGTTCCAATTGGCGGCTCACAAATTTTACACGGTGCTAAACCTTCTTTCAGGGCTTTCTCTACACTTAATGCGGAAGACACATTGTTTACCATCCGGCAGTCTGATAAATGATATTTTGTGCCTGTGGGGGTTTTGTAAACAGTCTGTGCTGTAAATTCACGGTAAGGAAAAAGAGAAAAACCGCAAGGAATTTCATGGTTTAATCTGCAAAATGTGCGCGTAATGCTTCAACAGTTTTCTTTTCGCTGCCGATAAAAATTTCTTTATCTGTCATAAATACCGGGCGCTTCAAAAAAGTATAATGATCAAGGATCAGTTCTTTATAGTCGTTTTCCTGCAGCGTCTTAGCGTCGATCTCACGGAGTTTGATCTGGTTAGATTTTTTACTGAAAAGCGCTTCATATGAACCCGCAAGTTTGTACATTTCCTCCAGTTCTTCAGGAGTTACAGGATTTATTTTTATTTCCCGGTGCTCCCAATCCTTCAGATTAAATTTCTTAAGAATTTTCAAACAGGTATCGCAGGTTTTTAAATAAAATACTTTTTTCATGTTTCAAAAATAGGGTTTATAAAAGGAATTTAAAAATTTAATCAATATCTTTATTTAAATTTAAGAAAATAATGGTGACTAAAACGGTCTTTCAGTTTATTTCGGAACCCAGCGACGTGAATTATGGAGGAAATGTTCATGGCGGCAGCGTTATGAAATGGATAGATCAGGCGGGCTACGCGTGTGCAAGTTCCTGGAGTTCCAGCTACTGTGTAACCGTTTATGTAGGTGGAATCCGTTTTTATTCGCCAATAAAAATCGGTCACATCGTAAAAGTTGAAGCCGAAGTGATTTATACCGGAACCACAAGTATGCAAATTGCAATTAATGTTTTTTCCAGAAATATTAAACGCAACGAATTCGAAAAAAAGACGCACTGTATTATTGTTTTCGTCGCGGTAGATGATGAGGGAAATTCCGTACGGGTTCCCGAATTTATCCCTGAAACCGAACATCAGAAGCAGATGGTAAAATACGCCATTAAACTCATGGATCTGCGGAAAAATATCGAGGACGAAATGAAGCCCTTTCTCTAAAAAATCTATAATTCTTCAAAAAAAATCCTTCCAAAACAATGGAAGGATTTTTAATGTTGTTCAAATCAGAATTATCTTGCAATATTAACCGATCTGGTTTCGCGGATAACCGTTACTCTTACCTGTCCGGGATATGTAAGTTCATTCTGAATTTTCTCTGAAATATCATAAGAAAGCTGTGCAGATTTATCGTCGCTTACTTTTCCGCTTTCAACCATCACGCGTAGCTCACGTCCAGCCTGAATCGCATAAGCACTGGAAACACCGTCAAAACTTAACGCAGCAGCTTCCAGATCTTTCAGTCTCTGGATATAGGATTCCAGAACCTGACGTCTCGCACCTGGTCTCGCTCCGGAAATCGCATCAGCTACCTGAATGATCGGTGAAAGCAATGAAGTCATTTCAACCTCGTCGTGGTGGGCACCAATTGCGTTTACCACTTCCGCATTTTCGCCGTATTTCTCTGCCCACTGCATTCCTAAAAGTGCATGTGGAAGTTCAGATTCCTGCTCAGGAACCTTACCGATATCGTGAAGTAAACCTGCTCTTTTAGCCAACTTAACATTTAATCCTAATTCTGCCGCCATGGTAGCAGCGATGTTCGCAACCTCTCTGGAGTGCTGAAGGAGGTTTTGCCCGTAAGACGAACGGAATTTCATACGGCCTACAATCTTCACCAATTCCGGATGTAAACCATGAACGCCTAAATCGATAACGGTTCTTTTACCAACCTCGATAATTTCTTCCTCAATATGTTTCTTGGTTTTCTCTACCACTTCTTCGATTCTCGCGGGGTGAATTCTTCCGTCGGTAACCAATCGGTGAAGCGAAAGTCTTGCGATCTCTCTTCTTACAGGATCGAAACAGGAAAGGAGGATTGCTTCCGGGGTATCGTCAACGATGATTTCAACACCCGTTGCAGCTTCTAAAGCACGGATATTTCTACCTTCTCTACCGATAATTCTACCTTTTACCTCATCAGATTCAATATTGAACACCGATACTGAATTTTCAATCGCCTGCTCGGTCCCGATTCTCTGAATGGTCTGGATAACGATCTTTCTTGCTTCCTGTTTTGCGTTCAGGTTGGCTTCCTCCATAATGCTCTGAACATGGGCCTGCGCTCTTGTCTTCGCTTCAGATTTCATGGCTTCTACCAATTCGTTTCTGGCATCTTCGGCAGAGTAATTGGCTATTTTTTCCAGCATTTCAACTTTCTGGGCGGTTGCAACATCAAGTTCCTGCTGTTTTCTTTCGAGAATTTCGTGTTTTTTACCGTAATCGGAAATTTGACGGTCCAGATCTTTCTCTAATTTCCCGGTTTTACTCAGTTCGTCGTTGAGTTTGTTTTCTTTGTCTTTGATTCTCTTTTCAGCATCCTGCATTTTCTTTTCGCGGGCCTGGATATCAGCGTCGTGCTGAGATTTCAGTTCCATGAATTTTTCTTTTGCCTGCAGCTGTTTTTCCTTTCTGATGGATTCTGCCTGAACGGTGGCTTTTTCTATAAGGTTTTCGGCATTTTTCTTTGCATCCTGTACGATGAATTTTGCCTTTGCATTAAGGGAACTTCTGGAAAATAACATTCCGATTACAGCTCCGATTACAAGGCAAACAATACCGATAATAATGGCGGTTGTTGTCATATACTTAGTTTAAATTGTCATCAATAAAAAAAGCCCACAATAATTCAGTGATATAGAGTAAACTCCTAATCAACACGATTTGAACTGATTTCCACTTTCTGTAATCCGAGCAAGTCGGCGCGCCATTAAGTGAACTTTCGTCCGGTAATTGTTTAGCGTTGAGTTTACCTGTAATGTGTTAGAACTATTGTAGGCAGTTGTTTGCGGAAAAGAAAAATCTACTTTTCCAATTCTTCCAGCAGCTGATTAATTTTCATCAACCGCTCGTTGGAAGCATTTATGTTTTTTTCGTTTGTGATAACGGATACTTCTGCATTGGTACCGAGTTTTAAGGCACACATCGCGAGGGCATCCTGCTTATCTCTCACATCAAAATTCTGTTCAAAATCTTTAATCATCACTTCAATCTGTTTCCCTACTTTCCGAAGGGTTTCTTCTTCTGCAGCGGGAACATTGAGCGGATAATTTCTTCCGGCAATGCTGATGGTAATTCTTCTTACTTCCATTACAATCCGCTGTTTTGAAGTTCTGCAATACAGTGATCCACTTCTTTAATCAACCTGTTGATGTGATTTTTCATCAGTCGGTTATGATCTGGGTTACCGGTAATTGCTGAGTAAAGCTTTATATGTTTTTGTTCTTCTGCTAAAACCTGGCTTTTTTTTCTTTCCTCATCATATTTCTTCTTCAGTGTTTCATGCTCCTGTGATAATTCCAAATATTTTTCGTTCAGATTCTGGTAATTCTTGCTTACGTTCAAAATCCTTTTTTCTAAAACCGAAAAATTATTTTCTAAATCCTTGAGCATTTTCAGGCTTAATTAATTCTAACTATTAAGCAAAAATATAAAATTTTAATTTGAATTGGCAGAATATTTAAAAATATCTTGAAATAAAAAAGAGAAGACACTGATTGTCTTCTCTTTAGTAATATTGTAAGTCAAAATTTATTCGAATTTAAGAACGAACATCAGCGCCCGTGTTTTGGCACTGCTGATTGCGGAAGTCCAGTAAGGCGGGGTATCTGGATTATCTGCAACCATTTCGTCATTGATCATAAATGTACCGCGGAATCCCGGCGTCAGTTTAAATCTGCTGAAATAAAACTGAATCCCGAGTTCTGCTGACCACGCGAAATTACTCGCGGTTGTACGGAAAAGTCCCTGTGAATTATCATCTGCGGCTTTGCTATTCGACTGAAGATTCATCATCCAGTTAACTCCTGCTGCTGCATATGGACGTGAATTGTACCATCTGTCCCCATGAACTTCTATTAAAAGAGGTAAATCCACATAGGTAGATTTCACGGTTCTGAGTTTATCTGCGTCCGTTAAAGTTCTGGGTGTGAAGGGTGTATTGGAGTTGGTTCCGCCCGCATACTGGTCGTTTGATTGGGTGTTGAACATCAGTTCACGTTCTACAAACTGAAGTCCGGGCTCAAATCTTAAATCGAAATGATCATTCAGCCGTAGTTTGCCTATTAATCCGGCTCCGAAACTGTAAGAAGATTTACTCTGCACAAGATTTTTCTGGCCATCCATGCCAAACATAGGATTCAGCACCATCTTATAATCGTAATTATTGCCCGCTAGAAAAAATCCGTAACTGAATTTCTGGTTATCAAAACCTTCCAGATTATCCATCCGGTCTTTGTTTCGGAAGAGTTGCGCATTAAGCGAGGATACTACAAAAATTGCGGTAATTAAATTAATTTTCAATACGGTGTTCCTCATACTATTTGGTTGCCTTATAAATCGTTGCGATACCTAAGCTTAGTTTTTTATATTCTACCGTCTTAAATCCTGTCTGAAGCAAGATATTTTTCATCTTCTCCCCGAACGGAAATGCGTTTACAGAGTCCGGAAGATAAGTATAAGCACGGTTGTCTTTAGATACTAATTTACCGATCTGCGGCAGAATATTTTTAAAGTAAAACATGTATAAAGGTCCCATAAAGCCTTCCACCTTCGAAAATTCTAAGATATAAACACTTTTATTCTCCTTTACTACCCTTCTCAGTTCAGCAAGACCTTTTTCAAGATTCTCGAAATTTCTAACTCCAAAAGCAACGGTAACAGCATCGAATTTATTGCTTTCGAAAGGCATGTTTTCGGCATCTCCTTTTATCATGCTGATCTCGCCGTCTAAATTAAGTTTTTTTATTTTATCAATACCTACATTCAGCATTTGCTGCGACAAATCGAAACCTACAACCTTTGCACCCGTTCCTTTGTGAACTGTAATGGCGAGATCTCCCGTTCCTGTAGCCACATCCAAAACCTCATTTGGCTGGTCTTTATTTAACCATTTCACGAGTGTATTTCGCCAAAGGACATCGATTTTCATCGAAAGTACGTGGTTCAACAGATCGTATTTCGGAGCAATATTGTCGAACATTTCTTCAACTTCACGCTTTTTCCCGGCTTCGGTATTGTATGGCTTAACTGTATTCAAGGCTGTGTTTTTTTTTTAAAATTTGTAATACTCTTTGTAATAGTTGAGGAAATCAACTTTTCGGAAGATTTTAGTCCGGGATTCCACTTTCTGCACATTTTTTACGATTTTATCGTAATCTTCGTCGATGTTGTAGTAAAATTCGTCGGTATATAGTTTATTGAAATGTTTTGGCTCGTTTACAAACTTCTTCCCGTCGATGATTGTAGATTTTCTGGCGGTAATCAAAGAATCCTTGTTAAGGCCATAGCCATAAAACTGTTCGTTGATATAATAATCCTGATGTGCAATATTTACCAAACCGCGGTTTTTATTCACCACAAACGCGGAATCATAAAGTAAATCTTTCTTTGCGTTAAAAACCTGGATTCCGTTTTTACCCTTATTCAGCTTCACCTCAAGTTTTTGACCTGCGCCGATAATTTTTTCCTCTCCTTTATTTATTTTGAAGTAATAAGTATCACCTGTGGGATTATCTACAAGATAATAATTTTTTTTAGCCAAAAACAAAAAGTAAACTCCAAAAGCAAACAATACAGCGATGACCGAAATAATTAAACCTTTAGTGGCAGGACTCATTCTCATATATGATGTTCAAAAAAACCTTTGCAAATTTAATAATAATTTTCATTCAACCCGATACAATATAATTCTTAACTTTGTCCGAAATTTTTCAATAAAAAAACATGCCCAATACAATCATAATAGGATCAGGAAGTTATATTCCCACTAAAATTATCGGCAGAGATCACTTCATGGATTCGGTTTTTTATACCGATGAAGGCGACAGAATAAATAAGCCCAATGAAGAAATCATTCAGAAGTTTGTAGAAATTACTGAGATAGAAAACCGAAGATATCTGGAGGATGATGAGTTTAATTCCGATTTAGGTTTTCAGGCTGCGAAAGAGGCGATCTACGATGCCAAAATTGATCAGGAAGATTTAGATTATATTATTTACGCCAGTAATTTCGGAGAAGTTGACAAAAATGGAATGACGAATTTCATGCCGTCAATGTCAGCCAGGGTGAAAAATAAACTCGGAATAAAAAACCGCAGCTGTATTAATTACGACATGATTTTCGGATGCCCGGGCTGGGTTGAAGCAATGATTCTTGCCGACACCTTGATTAAAGCTAAAAAAGCAAAACTAATTCTGGTGGTAGGTTCAGAAACCTTAAGCCGTGTAACCGATGCTTTTGACAGGAACAAAATGATCTTTGCTGACGGTGCAGGAGCTGTAGTTGTAAAAGCTACTGAAGATGAGAATGTAGGAATGATTGCCGACTGCACAATTTGCGACAATGATACCGAACTTAATTACTTAGAGAACGCGCCTTCACTTAAACAGGACGAAGACCGCCGCCCACTCTACATTAGAATGCACGGGCGAAAAATCTATGAATATGCGCTGAAAAATGTGCCTGACGCCATTAAACAAACTATTGACAAGGCAGGATTGACTATTGATGATATTGATAAAATCCTGATTCATCAGGCAAATGCTAAAATGGATTATGCGATGATCTCGCGGCTGTTTAAACTTTACGGAAAAAAGGATTATGACCACGCCATTGCGCCAATGACGATTCAGCAGTTAGGCAACTCTTCTGTAGCCACCATTCCTACGATGTTCGATTTAATTATTAAAGGGGAAATGAAAAACCAGTCCTTTAAGGAGAAAGGCCATATTGTTTTTGCATCCGTAGGTGCAGGAATGAATATCAATGCGATCGTATATAAATTTCCTTAACAGAAATATTTAAAGATAATAAGAAGCACAAAATCGATTTTGTGCTTTTTTAATGAAACTTTATGCAGAAAAATTTTTTAATCATTACCGGAATCATTTTTATTCTTGAATTTTATGTCTATCAGGCCTTCAGAACCATCACATCCAACAATTGGTTGCGTCTGGGTTATTGGGCAGTAACGCTACTTGTTTATGGCTTTTTTATTTATGAATTGCTGAATTTTAAACGGAGCGACCGTGATCACCACCGGATTCAGATTGTATCTTCAATTTTTCTGATTTTTCTGGTTCCGAAACTTTTCATCGTCCTTCTATTGCTCATGGAAGATATCACGCGATTCTTCAATTATCTGTTTACCTTTTTTGTAAAACCCGAAACCTACTTCCCTGAAAGAAGAAAATTTGTAAGCATTATAGGGCTGGCGGTAGCGGGCGCTTTTTCGGCCATGATCATTGATGGAATTGTTTTCGGAAAATACAGACACCGCGTACGGCGGGTAAAACTGAAAATTGCCGGTTTGCCGGAAAGTTTCAAAGGATATAAAATTATCCAGATTTCAGATATTCATTCCGGCAGCTTCTTCAATCCGGAAAAACTTCAGAAAGCTATCAATTTAATCAATGAGCAGAACGCTGATCTTGTGTTATGCACGAGCGATATTGTAAATAATTTTGCAACCGAATTCAAACCGTTTATCCCACTGTTTGCTAGCATCAAGGCAAAGGACGGAAAATTTTCAGTGCTTGGAAATCATGATTACGGCGATTATGCTGAATGGAATTCCAGAGAAGAAAAAGCACAGAATGTTCCTAATTTAATTAAGTTTCAGAAAGAAGCCGGTTTCGAGATGCTTCGGAATGAACACAGATTCATCGAAAAAAACGGTGAAAAACTGTATATCTTAGGTGTAGAAAACTGGGGTTTGAAGCCTTTTCCACAATACGGCGACTTAAATAAAGCCGCTCTGGGTGTTCCAGCAGAAGCAGCAAAAATATTAATGAGCCACGATCCGACGCATTTTGATGAAGTGGTAAAAAATCACCCTTCGAATGTTCAGCTTACGCTTTCAGGGCATACGCACGGAATGCAGTTTGGCATTGATCTGAAAAACGTGCGTTGGTCGCCTGTTCAGTACAGATATAAAAAATGGGCAGATTTATATGAAAGTCAGGGCAAATATTTATATGTAAACCGCGGGTTCGGGGTAATTGCATTCCCTGGAAGAGTTGGTATCGAGCCAGAAATCACCCTTTTTGAACTGAGTTAAATTTTGATATGACTTCACTAATAAAGGCAATAGAAAAAGATATTCCACTGATTCGCGAACTTGCAGAAAAATCATGGAAATCTGCCTACGCAGAACTTCTTTCTAAAGAACAAATCGATTATATGTTAGCCGAAATGTACTCGGTTGAAGAAATCTCAGCGCATCTTCAGAATCGGAATTATCATTATTATTTAATTCTTAATGAAAATATTGCCGTAGGTTTTATCGGATTTGAACATCATTACGAACTGCAAACCACTAAACTCCACAGAATCTATCTCGTGGAGAATGCAAAAGGAAAAGGCTGCGGAAAAACCGCATTGAATTTCCTTAAAAAACAAACATCCGAAAGCGGAGATTCACGCATTATCTTAAATGTAAATAAAGAAAATAATGCGAAATCAATTTATGAATCACAGGGTTTCAGCGTTTATAAAGAAGACGTCTTTGACATCGGAAATGGCTTTGTAATGGACGATTATCTGATGGAATTTATTTTATAACCTCAAATTGAACCTGCTTTTTTTGAACGTGATTTTATTTTTGGTACACTTTTAGAATGCTCAGAAGTATAACATTAAAAAATTAAATTATGACACGTTCTAACCTACTTACAAAGATTCAGATTTTCGCACTGGCAGTGGCAGCAAACTTCGCCACAATATTAGTTAAAGCTCAAGATAAAGCAGCCGATTTAAATGTTGACGTAGACATGAACAAAGGCGGCGACGCGATGAGTGGTGACTGGATGAGCAATCCTTTAGTTTGGGTAATTGGTGCATTAGTTCTTATCGTCATTATTGCGTTGGTTGCAAGAGGTGGCGGAAACAAATAAAAAAAACCACATCATATATTTCACTTAATAAAGGTCCCTTGTTTGAAAGGGATCTTTTTTTTATCAAAAAACCCGGATGCTGAATCCGGGTTTTTTATTGATGTGTGTTTAAAAATTAAATCTCAAGCGCTTTCTGATAAGCATTTTCGATGCCCGCCAGATTCTTTCCGCCTGCCGTCGCAAAGCCTGGATTACCGCCACCGCCGCCCTGGATTTCTTTCGCCAGTTCTTTCACGATATTTCCTGCGTGGTATTTTGTTTCCAGATCCTGTGAAACTCCCACCGTAATCATCGGCTTGTGATCAGCATCAGAAATAATAATAATTACTGAGTTTTCAATTTCTTTTTTCAGCTGGAACACGATATCCTTCACACTTCCCGCATCCATTGAAACTTTTTTAACCAACAGTTTTTTGTCACCGCTTTCAGCAAAATCATTTTTCCAGTTCGCGGTTTCGCCTTTTGCTTTTTCTTTTTTCAAAGATTCGATTTCAGATTTTAAAACTGAATTTTCCTCAATTAATTTTTCTACAGATTTCGCTAAATCCTTTGATTTTAATAAAGCTGAAATTTCTTTGATCTGTGTTTCCAGATTTTTGAAATATTCCGCAGATTTATCACCGGAAATCGCTTCAATTCTTCTGATTCCGGCAGCGGTAGAACTTTCATTCTGAATTTTGAAATATCCAATTTCGCCTGTGTTTTTCACGTGTGTTCCTCCACAAAGTTCTTTTGAACTTCCGAACTGAATCATTCGCACGCTGTCCCCATATTTTTCTCCGAAAAGTGCCATTGCGCCTTTTTCCATCGCTTCTGCAATCGGAATGTTTCTGAATTCCTGCAATGCAATATTCTCCTTGATTTTTACATTAACTTTCTCTTCCACCAATTTCAGTTCTTCTTCGCTCATTTTAGAGAAATGTGAAAAATCAAAACGGAGATAATCAGGACCTACGAAAGAACCTTTCTGTTCCACGTGAGTTCCCAAAACTTCACGTAAAGCTTCGTGTAATAAATGCGTCACCGAGTGGTTGGCCTGAGTATTTTTGCGGTCTGATGTATTTACTTTTGCATAAAAAACAGCGCCAGCATCTTTCGGTAAATCTTTAATCAGGGAAACAATCAGATTATTTTCCTTTCTGGTTTCTAAAACCTCAATAATATCGCCACAATTGGTAATATTAAAAACATCAGGACTTGAAATATCAAAGCCTTCTGTATAACTTGGAATAAGAATTCCTTTGTCGCCAACTTGACCGCCGCCTTCAGGATAAAACGGAGATTTCGATAAAACGATCTGATAAAATTCACCGTCCTTATTCTCGATTTTACGGTACCGCGTGATATATGTTTCAGCTTCTGTCTGGTCGTAACCAACGAAACTTTCCTGCTTTTCTTCCAGAATCACCCAGTCGTGAACTTTCTGCGCAGATGATTTCTTGGAACGCTGTTTCTGCTTTTCCATTTCTTCATCAAAGCCTTTTTCATCAACCGTCAGCTGCTTTTCTTCAGCGATAATTCTTGATAAATCTGCCGGGAATCCGTATGTGTCATAAAGTTCAAAAACCTCAGCACCCGGAAGTGTTTTTTCGTTTCTGAAAATGGTTTCATTAATGATTAAATCAATTCGCTTCAGACCGTGTTCGATGGTTTTCAGGAAGGAAGATTCTTCTTCTTTGATCACTTCTGTAACCAGTTTCTGCTGTTTCACCAACTCCGGGAAGAAATCTCCCATTTCATTTCTTAAAACTGCCACCAGTTGGAAAAGGAACGATTCTTTCATTCCTAAAAAACGGTAAGAATATGAAATCGCTCTTCTTAAAATTCTTCTGATCACATAACCGGCACCGCCGTTGGAAGGCAGCTGCCCGTCCGCAATTGCAAACGCAACCGCTCTGATATGATCGACAACCACACGGATTGCGATATCTTTTTCGTCTTCTAAAATTCCCGTATATTTTTTACCTGAAAGTTCTTCAACTTTAGCAATTAAAGGTGTGAAAACATCAGTATCGTAATTCGATTTTTTGCCTTGCAAAGCCATACACAGACGCTCAAAACCCATTCCGGTATCAACGTGCTGTGCCGGTAATTTCTCTAAACTTCCGTCGGCTTTCCTGTTGAATTCCATGAAAACGTTGTTCCAGATTTCAACGACCTGCGGGTGGTCATTATTGATTAAATCAACTCCGGGAACTTTAGCTTTTTCTTCTTCAGATCTTAAATCTACATGGATTTCTGAACATGGTCCGCAAGGTCCGCTCTCCCCCATTTCCCAGAAATTATCCTTCTTGTTTCCGTTGATGATTCGGCTTTCGTCGATATGCGATTTCCAGTAATTATAGGCATCCTGATCACGTTCCAGATTCTCGGAAGCATCACCTTCAAAAATGGTTACGTATAAATTTTCTTTCGGAATTTTATACACTTCTGTAAGCAGTTCCCAAGCAAACCCGATGGCTTCTTTCTTGAAATAATCGCCAAATGACCAGTTTCCCAACATTTCAAACATCGTGTGATGATAGGTATCACGGCCAACATCGTCTAAATCGTTATGTTTTCCGGAAACGCGCAGACATTTTTGGGTATCGGCAATTCTCGGCGCTTTTGGCTCTTTGTAGCCGAGAAAATAATCCTTAAACTGCGTCATTCCTGAATTAGAGAACATAAGCGTGGGATCATCTTTTCGCACAATAGGTGCGGAAGGAACGATTAAGTGTCCCTTTTCTTTAAAATAATCTAAAAACTGCTGGCGTATCTGTTGTGAAGTCATAGTTAGTTTTGCTTTTTGCGTTGTTTTTACGCTTTTCTGTAAGATTGCAAATTTAGGAAATTTTGAACTAAAAACTGAAGCCACCCAGGCATCTTCAAAATTAATCTAATGCGTTGAAGAACAATAGAGGCTAAAAAATCCGCCCCATTAAAAATGAGACGGATTTACATCACTTATTACACTTAAATAAAAAAATTATTTCTTTTCGAGGGCCTTTATCAAAATCTGAAGATTGACTTCGTTTTTGATAATACCGTTTGTTACAGGCATTTGGAATTTCACTCCAAAATCCTCTCTGCTAATGTCTTTCGGCTCTGTCGCAATACTTACCTCGCCGCCATTTACTGTTACATTCGCATTGAACTGAACAGGTTTTGTAATTCCTTTAATCGTCAAATTACCATCGAGCAGGGTATTGTAATCACCATTTACATTTTCAGAGACTTTTGTAATCTCGTAAGAAGCGGTGGGAAATTTTTCAACTTCGAAAAAATCGCCGCTTTTTAAATGGCCGTTCAGTTTATTAAGCTGCTCTGCATCATCTTTTAAATCAACAGAGGTTAAACTGCTCATATCGGCAACAAATTTTCCGCTTTCAAGTTTACCGTCCTTCACAGTTACATCTCCGCTTTCAAATTTAATCGTTCCGAAATGACTGGTGTTATCGGATTTCAGTACTTTAAAACCTTTCCATTCAATCTTACTGTTAAGAGTATCTACTGCGAAAGAAGCACCTTCGGTGGTGGTAATCACTTCGCTGCTTTCGCTGGTAAGCGGCTTGTCTTTCCCGCATGAAATCAATAAAATTCCTGAAACAAATGCTGAAAATACTGTTAATTTAAATACTTTTTTCATCCAATGATTGCTTTTTACTTACTCCGCTAAAATAATAAAAATAATTCACAGTAAGATCAAAATTATTAATTTTGCAAATATGCTATTAGAAATCAATCATTTATTTTTCTCGCATTCCCGTGAAAAAGATCTTTTCCGAAACCTTAATTTAAAGATTGAAAAAGGCAGAATCATCGCTTTGGCAGGCGAAAGCGGCTGCGGAAAATCTACCCTTCTGAATCTGATTTACGGTTTGCTCGACTGGGAGCAAGGCGAAATTATTTTTGACGGAAAACCCATCTACGGACCGAAAAAAAACATTGTTCCCGGTGAAAGTGAAATGAAGCTTGTAGCGCAGAACTATGACCTGATGCCTTATGCTACAGTGGCCGATAATGTTGGAAAATTTATTTCTAATATCAATTTAAAGGAAAAGCGAGAAAAAGTTCTGGAACTGCTTCACGTTGTAGGGCTCGAGGAATATGCGGAAATACTTCCCAAAAATCTGAGCGGCGGGCAACAGCAGCGTGTGGCCATCGCGCGGGCACTTTCTGTAATGCCTAAGCTTCTTCTGCTTGATGAACCTTTCAGCAATCTTGATTTTTCAAGAAAAATTGAACTACGTGAGCGGCTTTTCAATTATGTGAAAGAGAAAGAGATTTCTCTGATAATTTCAACTCACGAAATTCAGGAAGTGATGCCGTGGCTTGACCAAATTATTGTGTTACATGACGGAAGACTTATTCAAAATGATCATCCAAAAGAAATTTATCAAAATCCTTACAACCCCTACGTGGCAAAACTTTTTGGCGAAGTGAATGTATTTTCCGATGAAGAGAAAGCATCCTTCGGACTAGCTAAAAACTTCTGGTATCCAACAGAAATTAAAATCGCAGATTCCGGAAAAGAAGCACAGGTTACCGAAAGCCGATTCGCAGGAAACTACTACTGGAACAGGATTTCACTAAGCGGAAAAGACATCGTGATCTATACCGAAAACCAAATAGAAGGTACAGTATATCTTAATTTGTAAGGCTGAAAAAAATCAGATTTTTTTTAAAATTTCTATTGGACCGCTATGGAATTTGAAATAAAATTCCTAACTTTATCATTCCCAAATAAGGAAATTTTTGGTTAATTCTCTTTCTGCCTTTAAGACGAAATTAGTCCCGATGTATTCGGACAACCAAGTCTAGAAAAGAACCCTGTCCAAATCTTTCCTTTTTTTATGCCTTCTTCACAAATTCCGACTTCAAAGCCATTGCTCCGAAACCATCGATTTTGCAGTCGATATTATGATCTGAATCGGGACGCAAACGGATATTTTTAACTTTAGTTCCCGCTTTCACAGGTTTTGGTGCACCTTTAACCGGCAAATCTTTCATTACGATTACGGAATCTCCGTTTTGAAGTTCATTACCATTCATGTCCAGAATGGTTTCGCCACTGTTGACCTCATTCGGATCCCATTCATGAAAGCACTGGGAACAAACCTGGAGGTTATCCTGTTCGTAAGTAAATTCTGACTGGCATTTAGGACAAATAATTGTATCGCTCATGGTTTATTTTTTGAACTACAAAAGTAAGAATTTTTTAGACTGATTAAAAATCCAGGATTTCAGCGCCGCAACTGCGCCCCGACCTGAGTGGAGCTCTTTTTTATGGAACGCAGTGTAAGAAAAAAATCGGGAACGGAGGGCGGAAAAAGGCGCCCAAATCTACAGCATCATTTATTCGGTTTAAAAACCTTATTTTTGCAAAAATTCTGTCCCGGCGATTCGAGGACAAATTGAACATTAAAACATCCATACATGGAACTGATACACAGAAACTTACTGATAGGAATTCACGACGCACTGCAGGAAACCTTTTTTGAAGACAGAAAATATGCCGACAAGGTTATAGAAAGACTCCTGAAAGCCAACAGAAAATGGGGCAGCGAAGACCGGAAAGTGGTTTCGCAAATTTTTTATGACATTATCCGCTGGAAAAAACGCCTTGAATATTACATGGGCGAAGGCGTAAAACCAAACAACATCTATAAGTTAATTCTTGCGTATTGTCTTTGGACCAAGACGCATTATAAAAAATTCGAGGAGTTTGACGGGATTAAAAATGCTGATATCCTGAATAAACTCAAGAAAAATACGGTTCCAACAAAATCAATCGAATACTCCATACCTGAATGGCTTGCCGAAACTCTTGAAAAAGAACTGGGCAGCAAATGGGAAAGAGAAATGCATGCTCTTAACGAGCAGGCCCCTACAATTCTCCGTGCAAATACCCTGAAAACAACAGCCAAAGAACTGGTTTCCGATCTTAAGGATGAGGATGTGGAAAGTTTCCAGATCCGAAATTATCCGGATGCTGTTCAGCTGCAGGAAAAGAAAAATGTATTCTTAACTTCCGCTTTTAAAGACGGTTTGTTCGAAGTTCAGGATGCTTCTTCTCAGAAAATCGGTGAGTTGCTTGATGTTCAGGAAGGAATGCGCGTGGTAGACGCTTGCGCCGGAGCGGGTGGGAAAACCCTACATTTGGCTGCTTTGATGAAAAACAAAGGTCAAATTATTGCGCTTGATATTTACGAATGGAAACTCGCTGAGCTGAAAAGACGCGCAAAAAGAGCTGGTGCTCACAACATTGAAACGAGATTTATCGAAGACAATAAAGTAATCAAAAGACTTCACGAAAAAGCTGACCGTGTTTTGATCGACGCGCCCTGTTCAGGTTTAGGGGTCTTGAAAAGAAACCCCGATTCCAAATGGAAAATCGACCAGGATTTTATCGACAGGATTAAAAATGAGCAGCAGCAGATTCTTCAGGATTACAGCAAAATGCTGAAAAAAGGAGGAAAAATGATTTACGCAACCTGTTCAATCTTGCCAAGTGAAAACAACGAGCAGGTTGAAACTTTCCTGAAAAACAATGAAGGATTCACACTTATTAAGGAAGAAAAAGTAATGCCGAGCGACGGATTTGACGGGTTTTATATGGCGTTGATCGGAAGAAACGCATAATTAAAATACACATATCATAATTATAGCAGGCTTAGGTCTGCTATTTTTTTTGAATTTTTTCCACCTAAACAACGAAAATCCTCCGGTCAACTTAATTTTTTCCGCTTTAAAAGTTAATTTTAGTAAAATATTCTTCTTTTATTAAATTTCGTTTTGTTTTATAAACATTTAAATTATGTTTGCAGAATAAAATTAATCAATTTTTAATAATCACTTATAATCATAAACTTATGTGTGGAATTGTATGTCTTTTTGACGCAAAACAAAAAACGGAAGTTCTCCGTCCCCAGATATTAGAAATGTCCAAGAAAATCCGCCACCGTGGCCCGGATTGGAGCGGGATTTTTCAGGATGAAAAAGTAATTTTTTCTCACGAACGCCTGGCAATTGTAGATCCAACTTCAGGCAAACAGCCTCTTTTTACTAAAGACGGAAAAGTAGTTTTAGCCGTAAATGGAGAAATTTACAACCATCAGGAATTGCGCGCAGAATTTCCCGACTATGAATTTCTGACTCATTCAGATTGTGAAGTTATTCTGGCACTCTACCGTCGGTACGGGAAAGATTTTCTTGAAAAACTCAACGGAATATTTGCATTTGCGCTTTATGATATTGAAAATGATATTTATCTCGTAGGTCGCGACCACATGGGGATTTGTCCGCTGTATCAGGGTTGGGACAAAAACGGAAGTTACTATGTCGCTTCTGAACTGAAGGCTTTGGAAGGAGTCTGTAAAACCATTGAAACTTTTTTACCAGGTCATTTTCTTTACAGCAAAGACGGTTACGAAATGCAGAAATGGTATAAACGTGATTGGGAGGATTTTGATAACGTCAAAGACAATATTACAGATATTTCTGCAATCAGAAAAAGCCTTGAAGCAGCGGTTCACCGCCAACTGATGAGCGATGTTCCTTACGGGGTTCTGCTTTCCGGTGGTTTGGATTCGTCGATAATTGCAGCTGTTACTGCAAAATACGCAAGAAACAGAATCGAAAGTGGCGACACTCAGGAAGCTTGGTATCCCAGACTGCACAGCTTTGCCGTGGGATTGGAAGGAAGCCCCGACCTCATCGCTGCACAAAAAGCTGCGGACCATATCGGCTCTATCCACCACGAAGTTCATTTTACGGTTCAGGAAGGTTTGGATGCCGTACGGGATGTTATTTACCATTTGGAAACCTATGATGTTACCACGATTCGTGCCTCAACTCCAATGTATCTATTGGCCAGAGTCATTAAATCCATGGGGATAAAAATGGTGCTTTCCGGTGAAGGAAGCGATGAGCTTTTTGGCGGATATTTATATTTCCACAAAGCCCCGAATGCGAAAGAATTTCATGAAGAAACCGTAAGAAAATTAGGTAAACTGCACCTTTATGACTGTTTGCGCGCGAACAAAGCCTTGATGAGTTGGGGAATTGAAGGACGTGTACCTTTTCTGGATAAAGAATTTATGGATGTAGCGATGACCGTAAATCCTAAAGACAAAATGATTAGCAAAGCGGAAGGAAAAATGGAGAAATGGGTACTGCGAAAAGCATTTGAGGATCTATTGCCCGAATCCATTGTCTGGAGACAGAAAGAACAGTTTTCTGATGGGGTTGGTTACTCCTGGATCGATTCGCTGAAAGATTTGGCAGAGAAAGAAGTCAGCGATGAAATGATGGTTAATGCAAAATTCCGTTTTCCGCTAAACACGCCCCAAAACAAAGAAGAATACCGTTACAGAACAATTTTTGAAGAACATTTCCCTAGTGAAACAGCAGCAGCAACAGTACCTTCAGTACCATCTGTTGCGTGTTCAACTCCAATCGCTCTGGAATGGGACGAAGCCTTCAAAAAAATGAACGATCCAAGCGGCAGAGCCGTTATAAGTGTCCACGAAGATTCCTATTAAATGTATTTTTTGTTAGTAAATCCTGCACAACCTGCAGGATTTTTAGGTTCACTTTTTGCTAATGATGAATGATGTCTGATTCTTTACAAACTTTTGACACCCCAACCAAGAGAATCCTTCCATTCATTCTTGCAACAGCTATTTTCATGCAGATGTTGGATTCTACAATTCTCAACACATCATTACCGTCCATTGCTGCGGACCTGAATGAATCGCCGCTTAATATGCAGAATGCAATCATCAGCTATGTCCTGACGCTTGCGCTATTTATGCCGGTAAGCGGTTTTCTGGCGGATAAATTCGGAACCAAGAAGGTTTTTATATTCGCCATCATAGTTTTCAGTTTGGGATCTTTGTTCTGCGCACTGTCACAAAATCTCACTCAGTTAGTCATTTCTCGTGTGGTACAGGGAATCGGCGGAAGTCTGATGACGCCCGTTGGCCGATTGGCACTCCTGAAAACCTACGATAAAAACGAATTACTCAGGGCAATGAATTACGCTATTGTTCCGGCGTTGATAGGACCTGTTCTAGGACCGGTGGTCGGCGGCTACATGGTAGATTATCTTTCCTGGCACTGGATTTTTCTTATCAATATTCCTATTGGATTTGTAGGAATCGTTCTCAGTTTAAAATACATGCCGAATTACCAGTCCAAAATAATCACTTTTGATCTAAAAGGCTTCCTTATTTTTGCGACAGCCTCTCTCCTGCTCTCCATCTCGCTGGAAATGTTCGGCACTGCTACTCACACTACCCCAGTATTGATGATTTTCATCCTGGGATTCTTAATGGTGTACTTTTATTATCGCCACGCTTCCAAAACGGAAAACCCTATTTTCCCGTTAAATCTTTTTCAGGTAAGAACGTTCCGCGTGGGTATTTTAGGTAATCTGGCCACCCGTTTGGGAATAAGTTCTGTTCCTTTACTTTTGCCATTAATGATTCAGATTGCTTACGGAGCAAGTGCCGTAGTTTCGGGATGGATCGTTGCGCCTATGGCTTTAACTGCAATGTTCGGGAAATCATCAGTAATTAAAATCCTCAACAGATTTGGTTATCGCAAAACCCTGATGACAAATACTTTCATTATTGGTTTTCTCATCTGTTGCCTCGCAATTCCCGGCATACAAACCTCAATTTGGTGGTTTGTTCCGATTATCGCTGTTATGGGTTTCTTTAACTCCATTCAGTTTACCTCAATGAATACAATTTCACTCGCAGATTTACGAAATTCTCACACCAGCAGCGGTAACTCACTTATCGCCGTAAATCAACAGCTTGCGATCGGTTTCGGGATTGCGTTCGGACTGGTTGTTCTGAAACTGTTTGAAAACAATGCAAACCTCAACTACGAGAACACACATTCTGCCTTTCGGTACACATTTATTGTAATGGGAATTCTTACCATACTTTCAGGGTTTGTTTTCAGAAGACTCCATTCCAAAGATGGAGAGAATATGAGAACCGATCATTAATTATCAATAGTACTATTTTCAAAATAAAATGGGCGAAAAATAATCATCCCTCCTGATATACTTTTAACTTACTGATTCCCAAAAGAGTACATTCTTATCTTACATCAATGTATTTTAGATGTTACAACTGTACTTTTGTATTAATAATTAAAGATGATCATGGCAATAAAAAAAGTAGAGATAATAGTACCACCGAGAGAGCCTCACTTCGTGGGCGACGGTTTCAGGGTTCATAACTTTATCCCAGGCGGATTCCGTTTAGACATGAAGAGAATGGATCCATTCATCATGTTAGATTACAATTCAAAGTTCCATTTCTCAGGAACCGACAAACCCCGAGGAGTGGGCGTGCATCCGCACAGAGGTTTTGAAACGGTAACCATTGCTTACCAGGGCCGGGTTGAACATGGTGACAGTTCAGGCGGCGGCGGAATCATCGGTGAAGGTGACGTACAATGGATGACAGCAGCTTCCGGCGTACTCCACAAAGAATTCCACGAAACCGAATGGGCAAAAAAGGGCGGAATTTTCCAGATGGTGCAGCTTTGGATCAACCTTCCGACAAAAGACAAAATGAGTCCTCCGAAATATCAGGCCATAAAAAATTCAGAAATGAATACCGTTGATTTGGGCGAAAATGGCTTTGTAGAAATTATTTCCGGCGAATATCAAAGTGAAAAAGGTCCTGCAAGCACATTCAGTCCCATAAACATGATGAACGCCAAGCTGAAGAAAAACGGAAGAGCCGATTTCAGTTTTCCCGCAAATTTCAGCACTGCGCTGTTAGTCATTGAAGGCAGCATTACCGTAAATGATAATGAAAAAGTTCTGACTGACCATTTTGTTCTTTTTGAAAACGAAGGGGAAGCGTTCCAAATTGAAGCTACAGAAGACAGCGTTGTACTGGTATTAAGCGGGCAGCCGTTAAATGAACCTATCTTTTCCCACGGACCTTTTGTAATGAATTCCAAACAGGAAATCATTCAGGCATTTGATGACTTCAATACCGGAAAATTCGGTTATCTGGAGGACTAAGCACTCGCAATTTGTAAACTGTTTAAATATTATAAAATGAAAATATCTCTTATCGGCGCTACAGGCTACGTCGGAAATGCAATTCTAAACGAACTGCTCGAAAGAAACTATGAAGTAGTGGCTATCGCCAGAAATACAGACAAAATAGCTTACGATTATAAAAATCTGCAGAAGAAAAATGTTGACATTTTTAACGAAAACGAGCTTGCAGAAATCCTCGGGGGAAGTGATGCCATCGTCAGTGCATACAACCCGGGCTGGACAAACCCAAATATCCACGAGGATTATTTGAAAGGTGCCGCATCCATCCAAAACGCAGTAGAGAAATCCGGCGTTAAAAAATTTATCGTTATTGGAGGTGCCGGAACATTGAAAATTAATGGTAATTATATCGTTGACGGACCAGATTTCCCTAAAGAAATATATCCTGGAGCAAGCGCCGTACGCAAGTATTTCGTAGACACTCTTTCGAAAAACGAAACTTTAGACTGGGAATTTTTCAGTCCTGCCCTGGAAATGAATATGTTCAGCGGGGAAAAAGAAAAAACCGGAAAATACAGGTTGGGAACAGATTCGCCAGTTTTTGATGCAGAAGGCCGCTCCCGCCATTCAGTGCAGGATTTAGCTTTAGCAATCACGGATGAACTTGAAAACAAGAAATTCAACCGACAGATTTTCACGGCTGCTTATTAATTTCACCTTTCAAATTGATCAAGATGAAAAAATTAGAATTCGGTTTAATGACTTTCGCTGATGCTGCACCGGAAACCGTTCCGGGAAAAGGAATTAATGCACATCGGCGAATACAGGATCTTTTAGAAGAAATAAAACTCGCAGATTTATTGGGGATTGATGTTTTCGGGATTGGTGAACATCACCGTCCGGATTACGCGGTGTCGTCGCCAACAACCGTACTTGCAGCAGCAGCGGCAGTGACAAAAAACATTAAACTTACGAGCGCAGTAACGGTACTAAGTTCTGATGATCCGGTTCGCGTTTATCAGCAGTTTGCTACGGTAGACGCAATTTCCGGCGGAAGGGCAGAAATCATGGCAGGTCGCGGCTCATTTATTGAATCTTTCCCGCTGTTTGGTTTTGATTTGAATGATTATGATGCACTTTTTGAAGAAAAATTAGACCTTTTACTGAAGATCAACAAGTCAGAAAAGGTCTCTTGGAGCGGAAACCTGCGTGCCCCAATTCATGATTTAGGAGTATATCCAAGGGCTTTAAACGGTGAAATTCCGGTTTGGCTTGCTGCGGGCGGAACTCCAGCTTCTGCAGTGAGAGCCGCGAAGCTTCAGCTGCCTTTAATGTTGGCAATCATTGGCGGAATGCCGCGGCAGTTCACGCCTTTCATTAATCTTTATAAAAAGTCCTGGCTTGAAAATGGCCATAATGCAGAAGATTTACAAGTCGGAATTAACAATCACATGTTTATCGGCGAAGATGGTGAGAAGGCAGCAGATGATTTTTTCCCGTATTACGCGCAGATGATGGATCGTGTTGGCAGAAGCCGCGGCTGGCAACCCATGACTCGAGAACAGTTTGAATATATGCGCAGTCCGGAAGGATCATTAATGGTTGGCAGTGTAGAACAGGTTACTGAAAAAATCGTCTACGAATACGGACTTTTCGGTTTCACTAGATTCTTTGCGCAGGCAAGTTTAGGATTTGTACCGCACGAACTTACGATGAAATCGATCGAACTGTTCGGGAAAGAAGTAATTCCTGCCGTGAAGAAAAGGTTAGGAATTGAATAAATCTTTTCAGTGATTCTGCAAAACTTAGTAACTTACGGGGGATTTTAAACCATTCTTTTAACTCACAAAGCATAAAGCATGTCAAATATTGGATTAATCATCGAAGAAAAAGCAGCCGACATCGGTAATTTCTTAGTCGGAAGACTGCTTCCTTTCAGGGAAAAAAGAGCAGTGGGACCTTTTGTTTTTATTGATCACATGGGACCTGCTGCACTGAACCAATATCAAAACCTAGACGTTCCGCCGCATCCTCATATTGGACTTACAACTTTAACTTACCTTTTTGAAGGATCTATCCAACACAAAGATTCACTCGGAAGTGATATTGAAATAAAACCCGGAGCGGTGAACTGGATGACTGCCGGAAAAGGCGTAGTACATTCCGAACGAACTCCGGAATATCTCAGAAATTCAGATAAAAACCTGCACGGTTTTCAAATATGGGTAGGTTTACCAAAAAGCCTGGAACAGAGCGAACCCACCTTTCATCACACCAAAGCGAATGAAATTCCTGAATGGAGTGAGGGCAGTCTTCAGTACAAATTAATTGCGGGCGAACTTTTCGGAAGAAAATCTCCCGTACCGGTACATTCTAATTTATTTTTTCTTGAAGTTAAAAGTAAAGAACGTCAGAAAATAAACATTGGGAAGGATTTATTTGGTGAAGCTGCTATGTATATATTGGAAGGGACAGTTCATATTGAAGAGAATGAATTCGGTGGGAAGCAGCTCCTCGTCGCGAAAAATCCAACGCTTTGCGAATTTGAAATCGGCGAAAACGCTACTGTTTATCTTTTTGGCGGCGACCCTTTTGATGAGGAACGCTTTATATTCTGGAACTTTGTCAATTCTGATAAAGAAATTATTGAGCAGGCAAAGCTAAACTGGCATCAGCAAAACCATGATGCTTTTCCTTTGGTTCATGGGGACGAAGAAGAATTTGTACCGCTCCCCAAAGCAATTCTTAACGGGAAATTGTCTAAATAGAAAACTCTTTCTTCCATTTAATCGCAATGCATTCCATTATTTAAATATGATGATATTAGATATAATGAATTACACTGAGGCGTTTAAATTCGTAACTTTAGATATCAAAATATTATAATCATGGAAGAAAAGAAAAAATTAACTAGACAGACCGGCGCGCCGGTGCCCGACAATCAAAATGTACAGACTGCAGGACCCAGAGGTCCAATGCTGATGCAGGATTTTTGGTTTCTGGAGAAAATGGCCAATTTCGACAGAGAAGTAATTCCCGAAAGAAGAATGCATGCTAAAGGTTCAGGAGCATTTGGGACATTTACGGTTACTCACGATATTACTCAGTACACCAAAGCTCATATCTTCAACGAAATCGGTAAAAAAACTGAAATGTTTGCAAGATTTTCTACCGTTGCCGGAGAGCGCGGCGCCGCAGATGCAGAACGGGACATCCGTGGTTTCGCTTTAAAGTTTTATACCGATGAGGGAATTTGGGATCTGGTAGGAAATAATACTCCCGTCTTCTTTTTCCGTGATCCGATGAAATTTCCGGATCTGAACCACGCTGTGAAACGCGATCCGAAAACCAATATGCGTAGCGCCAATAACAACTGGGATTTCTGGACTTTGCTGCCAGAATCACTTCACCAGGTGACCATTGTAATGAGCGACCGCGGAATTCCGAATGGTTACCGGCACATGCACGGTTTCGGAAGCCATACCTACAGCTTCATCAATCATGCAAATGTTCGCCATTGGGTAAAATTCCATTTCAGAACCCAGCAGGGAATCGAAAATTTAAGTGACGAAGAAGCAGGGAAATTAATAGGAATGGACCGCGAATCTTCGCAACGTGATCTCTTCGACAATATTGAAAAAGGCAACTTCCCGAAATGGAAAATGTTTGTACAGATCATGACAGAGGAGCAGGCCAAGACTTACCGATTTCATCCGTTTGATTTAACGAAAGTTTGGTCTAAAAAAGACTTCCCTTTAATCGAAGTGGGCGAATTCGAGCTGAATAAAAATCCAGAGAATTATTTCCAGGATGTTGAACAGGCAGCTTTCAATCCAACGAATATTGTTCCCGGCATCGGATTTTCACCGGATAAAATGCTTCAGGGCAGATTATTTTCCTACGGCGATGCACAGCGTTACCGACTGGGTGTAAATCACTTCCAGATTCCGGTGAACAAACCCAGATGTCCTTATCATGCATTCCACAGAGACGGACAAATGCGTGTTGACGGTAATTATGGCGGTACGAAACATTACGAACCCAACAGTTATGGAGAATGGCAGGAGCAACCTCAAGCCAAAGAACCGCCACTTGAACTTTACGGGGATGCCTATGCACATAATTTCCGGGATGATGATGAGGATTATTTCACCCAACCTGGCGATTTATTCAGAATCATCAAAGCTGATGGAAAAGAGCAGGCTCTGTTTGACAATACCGCGGCCAATGTTGGCGGTGCAGAAAAATTCATCCAGATCCGTCACATCAGAAACTGCTACAAAGCTGATCCCGAATATGGTGAAGGCGTTGCGAAAGCTCTGGGTCTGGATATGATGGACGTATTCAATTTTGATATGTCACCACATGACCAGTGGGCACCACAGAAATCGTAAAATATTCTTAGTGGAAGTTGCAAAATTTCCACTTTTCATTTTCATTAATACCCATTAAACTACTGCATTTTTCCAGCACTTAAGTAAAATAAAAATATGACAGAAATTAAACATCACAACGACGAGAAGAAAGGACTATTTGAAATCTATTTTGAAAATAAAAAAGCCGGCGAAATGACTTATACCTGGGCCGGTGAGGATAAATTCATTATCGATCACACCCAAGTTGATGAAGCTTTTAGCGGAAAAGGTCTCGCAAAAAAGCTTGTCATCGCAGGCGTGGAATATGCCAGAAAAAATAGCAAAAAAATCATTCCTCTTTGTCCGTATGCTAAAGCAACCATTGACAGAAACGCAGAGCTGCAGGATGTTTTATCCTGAAAATTGTAACTTAAACAATACGCCTTTCATAAAATTATGAAAGGCTTTTTTTTGGAATCCTGCATTGCGCCCCGGATGGAACGGCATGTTTGAGCTCTTTTGCAGCAGCGGGATTTAAACAAGGCCTGCAAAAAGCGAGTAGTGACAGCCGGAAAAGGCGCCCAAAAAATAATTTACAATCCCAAAAGTATAAACAGCCGCAAATACCGCAAAAAAACTATATTTGCTCATTAAATTCTGAAAAAAATGAACCCAGGAACAATTTTGCTCTTATTTGTTTTCGCTTATTTCATCGGACTACTCGTGATCTCATACATCACCAGCAGAAATGCCGACAACCAGTCTTTCTTTATCGGAAACAAAAAAAGTAAGTGGTGGCTCGTGGCTTTCGGGATGATTGGCACAAGTCTGAGCGGCGTAACTTTTATCTCGGTGCCGGGAACAGTAGGGAAATTGACTGCTGGTGATTATCCATTCGGCGGTTTCGAATATTACATGCTTGTGATCGGGTTTTTCATCGGTTATTTTATTGTGGCTTTCGTACTTCTGCCGCTTTACTATAAAATGAATCTGACTTCGATTTACACCTACCTCGGACGGAGATTTAATGTAGAAGCGCACAAAATCGGGTCTTTGTTTTTTATAATTTCAAGGTCGATTGGCGCTACTGCGAGATTATATTTGGTAGTAAATGTTCTTCAGATCTTTCTTCTGTCGGGCTTGGGAGTTCCGTTTTGGGTAACATCTGCCGTAATTCTCCTGATGGTTCTGCTCTATACTTTCGAGGGCGGGGTAAAGACCATCGTAATTACAGACACGCTTCAGACTTCCTTTATGATCCTCAGTTTGGTTGCATGTATTGTTTTCATTCTCTCGAATTTAAACCTTTCAGCCGGCCAGGCTTACGATGTACTCGCGGCGAAGGATTATACGCATTTCATTAACTTCGATGTGAATTCCAAAACATTTTTCCTGAAAACTATTCTGGGCGGTATGTTTATCACTATTGCAATGACAGGTTTGGATCAGGAAATGATGCAGAAAAACATTTCTGTTGACAATCTGAAAAATTCAAAAAAGAATATGCTTACGTTTGCCGGCACACTGTTACTTGTGAATCTGGCATTCCTTTTTCTGGGCGGTCTTCTTTACCTTTTCGCAATGGAAAACGGAGCTGAATACGGAAAAATCGTTGATATCGTAAACGGAAAAGAAAGCATTACCAATGCTTTTGGGTTTAAAGATGCTGCTACCGGAACCATCAATAATATTATGGGCGACGACCTTTTTCCGGCGCTTTCGCTGCAAGGATATTTCCCCCTCTTTATCTCAGTAATTTTTATCATAGGTTTGATCTCAGCACTTTTCCCGTCTGCGGATGGTGCGTTGACGGCAGTTACAAGTTCTTACTGTGTAGATTTACTGAATATCAACGAAGACACCACCAAAACTGAAAAGCAGAAAAAAAGACTGAGGATGAAAATCCATCTGACTTTTACCGTGATTTTCTTTATTCTGATCATGATATTTAAAGCGATTGACGACAAATCCATCGTTTACCTCATCATGGAAGTTGCGGGTTACACTTACGGACCGCTTCTGGGACTTTTTGCTTTCGGAATTTTAACCAAATACCAAATTACCAAAAAATATGCAATCATTGCAGTCACTTTGTTGGCACCGGTTTTAACCTATTTCATCAATTATTTCGTCACCCAAAATTCCGATTACAAAATTGGTGTGGAACTTATTATCATTAACGGTTTACTCACTTTCATCGGCCTGTGGCTCATTAGGAAGAAATAAAATCTGTTGAACATTAAATATAAGAATCCGGGCCAAAAACCCGGATTTTTCATTTCGAGAAACCATCAAAAATTCGTAAATTCGCTGGCAAATAAACCAATATAATGAGTAAAAGTATTGAAGAGCTGAAATCTCTTACAACACAGATCAGAAGAGACATTTTAAGAATGGTTCACGCAGTGAATTCCGGTCACCCTGGCGGCAGTTTGGGCTGTACTGAGTATTTTACCGCATTGTACGGGAAAGTGATGAACTATCAACTTCCGTTTACCATGGAAGGTAAAAACGAAGACCTTTTCTTCCTTTCCAACGGTCACATTTCACCCGTGTTCTACTCCACTCTATCAAGATTCGGATTTTTCCCGGTTTCGGAACTCGCTACCTTCAGAAAACTGAATACAAGATTGCAGGGTCACCCAACTACGCACGATAATTTACCGGGCGTGAGGATTGCTTCAGGATCTTTAGGACAGGGCTTATCTGTAGCAGTGGGAGCCGCATTAGCTAAGAAATTAGACGGTGATAAATCTTTGGTTTACACGCTTCACGGAGACGGAGAATTGCAGGAAGGCCAAATATGGGAAGCACTGATGTTTGCCGCTGCGAAAAAAGTAGATAATATCATCGCGACCATTGACTATAACGGAAGACAAATCGACGGAGATACTGATGATGTATTGAGTTTAGGCGACCTTCACGCCAAACTTGAAGCTTTCGGATGGAAAGTTCTTAATGAGAAAAACGGAAACGATCTTGAAACTGTAATCTCAATCCTTGAAAGAGCAAAAGCAGAAACCGGAAACGGAAAACCTGTTGCAATTATTCTTCATACGGAAATGGGTTATGGTGTCGATTATATGATGGGAAGCCACGCATGGCACGGAAAAGCTCCGAATAATGAGCAGCTGGATACCGCTTTCAAACAGTTATACTTAGAAGCTCCTGCTGATTATTAAAATTTGTAAAATTCGAAGCAATTCGCTAAAAAAATAAAAATGAAATACACCTATACAGAAAAAAAAGATACTAGAAGCGGTTTCGGAGCAGGATTGGCTGAACTGGCTGATAAAAACCCGAATGTTGTTGCACTTTGCGCAGATCTTATCGGCTCTTTAAAAATGGAAAAATTCATTGAAAAAGCACCGGAAAGATTTATTCAGGTTGGTATTGCTGAGGCAAACATGATGGGAATCGCTGCAGGTTTAACCATTAACGGGAAAATTCCTTTTACGGGGACTTTTGCTAACTTTTCAACTTCAAGGGTTTATGACCAGATCCGTCAGAGTATCGCCTATTCCAATAAAAATGTAAAGATTTGTGCATCTCACGCAGGACTTACTTTGGGTGAAGACGGCGCGACACATCAGGTTCTGGAAGACATCGGAATGATGAAAATGCTTCCGGGAATGACGGTTATCAACACCTGTGATTACAACCAGACCAAAGCGGCGACTTTAGCGATTGCAGATTTCGAGGGTCCGGTTTATTTAAGATTCGGTCGACCTGTAGTACCGGTTTTCATTCCTGAAGATATGCCTTTCGAAATCGGAAAAGGAATTCTTTTACAGGAAGGTACTGATGTAACCATCGTAGCGACCGGACATTTGGTTTGGGAATCTTTGTTGGCAGCGGATGAACTGGAAAAAGAAGGAATTTCTTGTGAAGTGATTAACATTCATACCATCAAACCTTTGGATGAAGAAATCATTCTGAAATCTGTAGAAAAAACCGGAAAAATCGTTACTGCAGAAGAACACAACTATCTGGGTGGTTTAGGTGAATCGGTTGCGGGAATGCTCGCAAGAAAAAGACCGACGATTCAGGAATTTGTAGCCGTAAACGACACTTTCGGGGAATCTGCAACGCCTGCAGAACTCATGAAGAAGTACGGAATTGATGCTGATGCAGTGAAAGCTGCCGTAAAAAGAATTTTGGCGAGATAATTCCTCTTTCAAAAATACAATTAAACACGTCTTTTAAGGGCGTGTTTTTTATTAAGTCCTACAATTACTTCAAAATGTCCTAAAAGCCGATTGGGATTTAAGATATTTTCGTTTTATAAAAATTAAAAAGATGACCGACAGATTTAAATGCGTATTAAAATTTTCACTTGCCACTTTTGCACTGTTTTCTACAATAAATGTTTCAGCACAGGAGACGGAAAGCGCTCCAATTCAGAATCCGCCCGTAAATGTGGAAGTAATGCCCGGAACGCGCGGTGTTTCCTTCCAATTGACTTTAGATAAAAAACTTAGAAGTGCACCCAAAATCGGATTTTTCGGAGTTGCCGATTTCAATTCAGATTGGGGAAATGATCAGCTGAGCGATATGATGGTTATTGGTAAAGCCACCGTAGACCTATTCAAAGGCGTGAAATTCGGTGCCGGTTTTCAAAGTACTCCAGGCGGAATCCGTCCTTCTGCAGCACTGATTTATACCTACGCAAATCCTACCTGGCTGTTAATTGCAATGCCACGGGTTGATGTGAGCAAAGACGCTAACATTGAAGGTTTTGGAATCGTCGAATACAAGCCGGCCATCAATGAAAACTGGAAATTCTACTCCCGACTTCAGGGCGTTTATGTTCACGCAATGTCTGCAGATCTACACACAAGAAGTTATTTGCGTGCACGCGCAGGACTTACTCGCAAAGAATTTACTTTTGGTTTAGGCGCGAATATGGAATATTACGGTCCTCTGAAGCACAACGAAAACAATATCGGAGCCTTTCTGCAGGTCGCGCTTTTCTAGAATTATTTATGAATAAAAAAAACCGTTTCAGAAATTTCTGAAACGGCTTTCAATCAAATAAACAACTACGGATTAGTTTAAAACGTTTTTTCCAGAGCGATTGCTTTGGGGAACAGAATATTATTTTCTAAATGAATATGCTTATGAAGATCATTCTGAAAATCTTCAAGCATTCTGTAAGTCACCTGATAGGTCCCACAGGCATCATCCGGAAACTGATAATTATTGGTAAGTTCAGCAATTTTTACAAATCTGTCACCTTCTGCTTCATGCTCGTGCTTCATCATAGCAACAGGATTTTCAACGGTGCCGAAACGCGGTATCGGTAATGGTTCGCCATTTTTCTTCGCTTCGATCATCTGTTTAATGAAAGGAAAAAGAATGAGTTCCTCTTTTTTCATATGTGCAGCTAAATCCTGCGCGCTGCCAATGAAAAGCTCATTAATTTCAAAAAGTTCCGGATGTCTTTCGCCATGAACTTTGCAAAGTTTGTTGAGGTAAGGAATCAGCATCGCCGATTTTTCTTCCACATATTTGTGATGGGTTTTTTCTACGTAATCTGCAAGTAAATCAAGCGGCCAGGCATTGAAATCGATATCTTCGGACTTTCTATTCGCAACTTCTTCCAATTCCTGATAAATCTGTTCAGGACTCACTTTTTTATTATCGCAAGCTTCTTCTACCGTTCTCCCGCCTTTGCAGCAGAAATCAATATGGTATTTTTTAAAAACTTCTGCAGTTCTGAAATTCTCTGCTACGAAGTCGCCAATGGTTTTTTCTTGAGTAAGCATTTACTTGGGTTTTAAATTATACTACAAAGCTATAAAATATTTTCAATTCGGACAAATTTATCCTAATTAATTTTAAAGTAAAGTATTTTTGATTTTTTTCTGTAAAAAAATAATTTTCTAATGTTATTTCAGCCAAGCCAGGCCGCTTTCAGTTTTCAAGGCTAAATCGTAAAACGAATGTTTCTGAGTCATTTCAATGAGCTTCTCGCGCACGATTTTAAAATCATCATGTACGGGGCAAGGATTATCCGCAGAACATTTCTGAAGCCCCAAGCCGCATTGGGTAAAAAGTCCGTCGCCATCAATGAGCCGTACGATATCGAAGATCTTCACTTCGCGCTGTTTATATTCCTCAAAAACAAATCCGCCCTGCTGACCGCGCACCGACTGCATAATATCTTCACGGCAAAGTACCTGAAGAATCTTTGCCGTAAAAGCAACGGGTGCGTCAATGGATTGCGAAACTTCTTTTACATTAACCCTCTTTTGCTGCAAACTTTGCCGGGCAATGTAAATGGAAGCTTTTATGGCGTATTCGCAGGCTTTTGAAAACATATACTTTATTTAAAGAACTGCCATTTTGGAATAAATGCCAGAAGACCTACTGAAATATAGATAAAAAGATTGGTCACATCTGTATACAGGAATGTAGAAAGATAGAAATTGTGAAGAAAAAAATGAAGCACCACAGCAGCAGGGAAAAGAAAAATGCCAATTTTTCTGTAGAAAAAAATGAAGACGAGTCCCATCAACATCAGCAGATCAATAAAAAAGATCAGCATAAAGTAAAAGCCGGGAATATTAAGGTCTTTCTGCTGCAGATATTCATCATAATCAATCCCGACACCCATCAGCGTAAAAAGCAGCAAAGCCGCGAGTGATAAAATAAATCCAAGATCTTTTTTCGGACTTTCGCTGGAAAATTCTTCGTTCATAGGGGTAAAATTAAAAAAACTTTTGAAAGAATTCAAAAGTTTTAAGTTATAACTGAAGATTAAGCTCAATTAAATTGAAACCGCATCAATCAGTCTGTTTTTATCAGAAATATATTCCTGCATGGAGATCATACTTTCTGTTCTCATTACATCCTGAATATCATCAATCTGGTAAATAATTCTTTTTGCGTCTTCAGTATTTTTTGCCTTTACTTTACAGAAGATGTTATATTTTCCCGAGATTACACTTGCTTCGATCACGTTTGGAATCGTAGTAAGCTCCTTCAAAACTTCCTGGGTTCGGTTTGATTTTGTAAGCAAAATTCCGATAAATGCGGTGAAATGATAATCGAGTTTACCGTAATCAATATTAAGAGAAGACCCTAAAATAATACCTGCATCTTCCATCTTTTTAACTCTTACGTGAATTGTACCTGCAGAAACTTCCATTTGCTTGGCGATTTCTGTGAACGGCATTCTGGTGTTTTCTACTAAAAAATCTAGGATTTTTTTATCTATTTCGTCGAGTTGATAATTCATTTTATATATGTATTGTATAATTGATAATTCTAAGCGAATATTTTTGCAAATTTACAAAAAAATATTAAAATGAAAAAATTTAGATAAACATTAACAGGTTTTAACGCATTGTTTGTTATTTAAGTAAATATCTTTATTTAATTGTATCATTTTTAATTGAATCTCTTTTACTTTCCAATTCCTGAGCATTGGTTTTTTTATCTTTTTTCTTCCTTTTAAAGATCGTATTAAAACTTTTACTATAAACTACACCTACTCCGTAGCTTTGGTTGGCACTTGCATTTCCGGCTCCAGCACCGTTCAGTCCTATATTTGTCGGTTTACTGTAAGCCCGCAACAATCTGGTACCGTCGTTTTTCTTGGACCAATCATATTCTACAATCCCTTCACCCGAAAGATAATCGGTGTTCGCATTATCTGATCTAGAAATTGGGATTCCTAATCCTGTTTTAACATTAACTCTTGGTGAGAGGGCAAAACTTACACTTGCATTAGCCCGGTCGCCACTGTTGGAGTTCGCGTCTCCTTTCAGATAATTCAAATCGACCTGGAACTCATTACTAATCTGGTTAAGTACAGAACCCAACTGTTTAAACAACATATTGTAACCCGAAGTTTCCAGCGTATTTCCTAAATTGATGTCGAAGGCAGAATTTCCAACATTAAAACTGTTCATCACTAAAACGGAACCGAACTGAATAATCTTTTCGTCTTCGTTACTCATTTTTTCGGCAAGAGTTTCACGTATACTGCTCGACACATCCTGCGCGGAAACTCCCAATTCAATTTTCGGATTGTTTAATGTCTGAGAGATGCGAGTGGTAAGCAATACATTCACGGGCTGCAGACTTCCCATATTCAGATAAGCCCCAGCGTTAGTAACTGTTCTAAGATATGTTGCATTAATATCGAGTTGTGGCGCCATTGCATCGCCATCCCAACGGATGCTGCTTCCTTTAGAAATCTGGAAGGTCCTGTTCAGAATCGCTTTAGAAACAAAAGTTCCGTTATCTACAAAGTAATCTCCGTTCATTGAGATGGCTCCTGTCCTGGTCATTAAAAACCGGAGTTTGTCAGAATTTCCACGTACCGTAATATCCCCAATATCATCTCCTACCATTACATTCACTGTCGTTCCGCGATCCAAAGAAATGGTGAAATCGATATTCATATTCGCACTCGATCTTTTCTTTTCCTCTACAGACACAATTCCTGCTTCATCTCTTTTCAGAAATCTCAGCATTTTGAATTCCTCAACATTTGAGGTTGAATTTGAATTGAATGTAAAGACACTGTTGTTTAATGCCCTCATTTCAGGTGTTGAAATATTTAACGCTGAAACCGGGCCGTCTACGTAAAGCGTTCCTGTACCGTAAATTCTTCCCCAAAAAAGATCATAATCTTTCTGAGTGGTATTGAGAAGCATTAAATTATCCGCTCTCATCACCAGATTGACCCCCATAGATGATAATGTTTCGAATTGAATCGCACCGGAAATTGATCCGCGGGAATTAGTCCTTCCATCTCGCACACCAATGTCGTTTAGTATTGCTAAGCCCCGGGAAAGTGAAATCACCGTATCATCAAAGGAATAATCTACTCCCGTAAAATTAAGTTTCAATCCCATATCCTTCATTGCAATATCACCGCTGTAATCCACATCATTCAGTTTACCGGAAATCTTAAGATCTCCAGAGGCTTTCCCTCTCAGATTTCCGAATACGCCTTTCACAAATTCCTGAGCAAAAGCGATGTCAAAATCGTTCATATCTGCTGTTAAATCCAGAGTTGGTGAAGAAGTATTATTATTAATTGTTCCGATAAGGTGCAGATTATTATCGCCAATAATTCCCGCTGAAACAACTTTCGCTTCAACATCGAACACATTAGGAACGCTGCTTTTTTTGGCGGAAACAATAACATTTCCCATGTCTTTGCCATTCATCAAAATATCACTGATATTCAAATCGATAAGCGGTTCAAGATTATTTTTATCCATGGTAATATCGAAGGTTCCGTTCGCGGTTCCCTGAATATCCATGCTGTTATCGCTGTTGGTGAGCGCAAATACTTTCGCAATGTCCAGATTCTTAACTTCGCCATCGGCTGAAAAATCCTTAGCAGATTTAAACACTGCCTGATTGAGTATAAGTTCACTTGTATCAGAATACAAACGCAGATTCTGCACTAAGAAATCGCCGGCTTTTTTCCTGTATGTTATAGAGTGATTGAGTTCCGGACTCGTATCCACACTCCACGAAACATCGTTGAATTTAACAGTAGTAGGCTCGAAACGGAATAAATAATCACCTGCCCTGTCCGTCGTTTGGTTAAGGTTTACCGCATATTCTTTCAGGGTTTCTTTAATTTCATCCTCCGGACTACCGTGTTTAAAATTTGCGGCGATATGAAGAACGCTGTTGTTTTCGTTTCGGCCGCTTAAAGTAATGTCTTTCAGTATATTTTTATTGTACGCTACTCTGTTAACTTTAGCAAAAATCTGCTCACTGAGATTCGCTGTATTGATTCTTACAATCAGGCTGTCTACCATCGCACTGTCGCGGGTAATTTTATCGCGTTCTGATATTTTATAAGCCGGATTTGCGGCTGCCAACGCTTTATCCGCATCTGTGATTTCTTCTTTTTTTGTCATCAGATACTTTAGAGAGGCTGCATCAATATTTAAAACCAGATTGTTTGAATTACCTTCATAAGCGCCATTCACAGTGGCACCCTTTGGAAGCTGAAGATTGGGTTCAAAATAACTCACCAATCCCTGCTTTACATCAAAATCCATCGTAAAATGCTGACCTCGGTATAATTTTCTGGGTGGTGGGCCAACAAGAATTCTCCCCAACCCGTTCTCAATCATTCCCGCCAAATCCCCGAGGTTAAACCTGCCAGCGATTCTGCCGTTTACAGCTCCTGGCGCATCTACAGAAACAATACGGTTTCCGTTTTCGAAATACGCTTTTATTTTAGCGTTCGGGATTAAATATTTCTGAGATGCATTCGCAAAACTTACATTCCTTAAATCAGCGTCAAGATTCAGATCATTAATATTGGTCATCGCGATTTTTCCGTTTACGAAACCGCTTACGACCTGCTGGCCTTTTCCTCCGGTAAAATAATTAATGTTCAGATATTTAACATCTGCTGCAACATCTGCCAGCAAGCGACTGGTTCGGAAGTCGATCCGTCCTTTTACATTTGCTTTTGCTTGCTCGTCATTTACATTTACAATTCCGTTATAGGTTTTATGATCCAGCAAACCGTCAAGAAATACATTATTGATTTCTTTGTTCATGATTTCAATCTTTGAAATCTGAGATCTTGTTCTGATCTTCATGGTGTTTACGTCAAAACTCTGGCCCTGAAGATTAAATTTCCCCGAAATCAGTCCGACCTGATTCATTTTTGTGATCACTGAAGTATTTAAATCATTTACTTCCGCATAACCCCGGTATTTTGGTAAATTAGAACTGTAATCTTCCAGATAAAAATTGCTGAGTTTCGCCTGGCCGATTCCTGTGATTAATTTTGCGTTCGAAACATACACCTGTTTAGGATTTAACCGTACTGTTCCGTTATATTTTAACCTTCCAAAATCATCAGCAAAATTTTTCATTTTTGATGAGATAAAAGTAGGCATCATGGCTTTCAGTTCTCTGTAAGTGAAATCTGTAGACAAAGAATTAGTTTCGATCTGGAAATTCCCATTCAGGATATTCCTGATTTTCATTTTATCAGTACGGACATTTACCTGAGGATTTCTCACTACAAAATTTTCAAGGTAAAAATCATTGAGCGGTCCAGTCATCGTCCCGGAAATATTGATCGGCTTGTAATTATCCCAATTGGTGACGAAATAGCTTATATCGTAGCCGCTGATCTGGCTGCCGGGCTGCATCACCATATCCCACTTCACCTTATTGCTGAAATCTGCCCAGGAACCGTTATTGAGATTGAAGATTAAATCTCCCTGAAGGAGAGAATTATCGGTATTAAGTGTGAGGTCTTTTAGCGTAAGAGCCTTTTTCGTAAGTCCAAATTCGGTCGAAAAGGTATCAACAAAATGTTTTTTGCCCCATCTTTCGGTAGTGAAACGCATATTGTTAATCTGCGCAAAAACATCGGAACCGTTTACACGGAGCTCAGGCACTACAAGACTTACATGGTCGGCGGCAAGCCATTTTCCGGCTTCACCTTCACTGTTCTGATTGACGATTGAAATTTTAGAATCAGTAATAAATATTCTGGATTTCAATTGAAAAGGTTCCCTCTTTACAGTAGGTGCAGGGGTATTGAAAAGGTCAACGAAACGAATAAAATTTGCGATGCTGTCCCCTTTATATGTAATTACCTTCAAATCCATTTTTTCTAAAGACAGCGACTGGAACTGAAGATTACGTGAATTGCTGATAATATTAAACCAATTGGAATCAGCGTAAAGTTCCTTAGCCTTCAGGAAAGGGAAGTTTTTATGATCTTTAATGGCAACTTCGTGAATATGAATATCACCGAAATAATTGATGTCAACACTTTTAAAAGACATCTGCGACTTCATATCTGCATTAAGCTTGGCAATAACTTTTTGTGCAGCCCAATTTTTTGTTGCAGGCAGACTTACAACGATCAGAAATGAAGCAACCAGAAACAGCCCGAGCCAGAATAATATCAGCAACAGTTTTGCCCACCATTTATAGTTGGTAACATCTTTGGCCGCCTGGTCGACAAATTCACCTGCTGTTTCTACGGGACGGGTAATCGCGTCGGAGGCCAATTCTGCAGCACCTTTAACGGTTTCTTTTACCGTTTCCTGAACGTTCTCTACACCCTTCTGCACAGAATCGCCAATATTCTGGGCTACAGATTTTTTGTTTTCGTTATCGTTATTATTCTCTAAATTTGCCATTGTTATGAGCGACTCAATAATTTTAGGGATAGAATCGTCTTGCGACGATACTTCAGCAGCGATAATTCAGGGAAACAAAATCCTTTCAAACATTGCCGCTAATCAGGAAATCCACAACGAGTACGGCGGTGTGGTTCCGGAACTGGCTTCACGTGCGCACCAGCAAAATATTATTCCCGTAGTAGAAAAATCACTGTCTAAGGCAAATATACAACAAAAAGATATTTCTGCGGTGGGCTTTACCCGTGGTCCCGGACTTCTGGGATCTCTGCTCGTAGGAACATCTTTTGCCAAATCACTTGCGATGAGTTTAAATGTTCCGTTAATTGAGGTCAATCACCTTCAGGCACACATTCTGGCGCACTTCATCGACGATGCAAATATTATGCCCCCAAAATTTCCTTTTCTATGCCTAACCGTCTCCGGCGGACACACCATGATTGTTCTCGTGAAAGACTATTTCGATATGGAAATCATTGGAAAAACAATTGATGATGCAGCGGGAGAAGCATTTGATAAAATTGGGAAGATCTTCGATCTCGATTATCCAGCCGGACCGATTGTAGACCGTCTGGCCAAAACCAGTGACAAAAATTCATTTAAATTTAACAAACCCAGGTTGGAGAACTATGATTATTCCTTTAGCGGAATCAAAACTTCTGTGCTGTATTTCGTTCAAAAAGAGGTGAAGAAAAATCCGGATTTCATTAAAGAAAACCTTGCGAATCTCTGCGCTTCCGTACAGAAATCGATTGTTGAAATTTTAATGGATAAACTTGAAAAAGCCTCACGAGAGTTAAACATTAATGAAGTTGCCATTGCCGGTGGCGTTTCCGCCAATTCCGGACTGCGCGAAGCAATGCAGCAGAATGCTGAAAAACTGGGCTGGAATATCTATATCCCCAAGTTTGAATATACCACTGATAACGCTGCAATGATTGCAATGGTTGCCAAACTCAAATTCGACAGAGGCGAATTTGCCGACCTTTCTGTTTCTGCAACAGCGAGATACGATATTGAAGAAGGTTTCAGCCAGAAAAATGATCAGATATGAAACTGTTTTTTGGAGAAATCTTTCCTGAGGTAAAAATTAACGACGAGGAGCAAACGCATATCTCAAAAGTGCTTCGTATGCGCGAAGGTGAAGAAATCTTCGTAACCGATGGAAAAGGAAATCTTGCCAAAGGAAATCTTATTTTTGAAGGTAAAAGAGTTTTAATTGAAACCACAGAAATCAGGGAAAATCTGGCGAATTTTCCGACCCAAATTCATATCGCGATTGCACCCACAAAAAATATCGACAGAATTGAATTTTTTCTTGAAAAAGCTACAGAAATGGCGGTTTCAGAAATTACTCTGATTCAGACCGAAAAGACAGAAAGAAAAAATCTCAACATCGAAAAACTTAGAAAACAAAGTGTTTCTGCGTCGAAGCAAAGTCTGAGATTTCATTTCCCAATTGTTAATGATCTGACAAAATTTTCAGATTTTGTAAAAAGTCTGGATCCGGAAACCACTTTTGTTGCCCATTGTAACGAAAATCTGGAAAGAATTGATCTTAGAGAAATTGAGTCAAAGAAAAACATGACTTTTTTAATCGGTCCTGAAGGAGATTTTTCAGATCGGGAAATACAGCTTTTGGCAGAACGCGGAATTAAAGCGGTATCTCTTGGAAATCAAAGACTGAGAACGGAAACCGCGGGCGTTTTTGTCGCTGCATGGAATTATTCCCAGATGATGTAATACGTTTTATTGCTCCTCAAAACGTCTTTTAATCGCTTTTTCAACTCTTATCAGGAGAATTACACCAGCCAAAATAACAAACGCGAGCCCAACTCCCAGTGTTAGGAAACTTCCGAAATCAGAGAATAGAACCAGTAAGCTACTTGCTGCCAAGAAGAACCCTGTCACCATCATTTGCCTTGCGGAATATTTCTGCGCGAAATCCCATCTATCCTGATTTTTCATCGACGAATTTGTTCTATAGCCGTAAAAGTAATTAATTTTCTTTGGTGGAAATCTATACATAATAAATCCTGCAACAAATAAAATTCCTCCAACAAGTGCCGTAATATTAAAAAACGGATCTTCAAAAAGTTGATTTATCATCGATTTATATTTTTCTGTTCATTTAAATATTTGGCTAAAATCTGCGGACCGCTGGCTATAGAATTTACAGCCCATCTCACTTTCATCTTCCAGAGTTTTTCTTCTGATAGTTTGTAATCGATACCGGATTTGATAAGCTTCTGTTTCAGTTCATAAAAACAGATCGCTGCCGCGACGGAAACATTGAAACTTCGTGTAAACCCGTACATGGGAATTGCTAAAGTTTCATCTGCAAAATCCAGGATTTCCTCAGTAACACCTTCCTTTTCAGTCCCGAAAACCAATGCTACAGGTTCTTTCAATTCGAAATCAGGAAGCATTGTGGCATTTTTTTCCGGTGAAACAGCCAGAATTTTATATCCGCGGTTTTTAATTTCTTTCAAACTGTCCAGATTATGAGGCATTTTCTCCACTTCCACCCAAGTTTCCGCACCTTTCGTCACACGAAGATTAGGATTAAATTCATTCTCGCTTTCCATCGCTACAATTTTATGGAATCCACACGCCTCTACCGACCTCACAATCGCTGCCGCATTCCGGAACTGAAAGATATCTTCCATTACCGGCAAAACAAAATCTGAACTTTCGGGTGCGAAATGTTCGATTTTCGTCAAACGTTCATCCGTTAAAAAATGCTTGATATAGTCGAAAGTCTGCTGGTCATTCATATTTCAAAAATAAGAAATTTTTGTGGGTGGCGCGAGCGAAGCGAGCGCCAAAAAGTGTTGAAAGGTTACTTTAGAAATCGGTGATTGTTCGTTAATCATGTTGAATCGGAAATTCTTGCCCGCGCCCCGGCTTGAACGGAGCTATTTTTGCGCAGCGCAGCGGAGCAGAAAAGCGGGAGTGGAAGACGGAAAAGGCGCCCAAATACAGAAAATTGCGCTAAAAGATGTACTTTTGAATCTATGAAAAGAAAAGTACTCCTGATCTACACCGGCGGAACAATTGGAATGGAAAAAGATTACGAAACGGGAAGCCTGCGCGCTTTTGATTTCGGAAATATCTTTCAGAAACTGCCTGAGATGAAACTTATAGAATGTGAAGTTTCTGTACATCCTTTCAAGAAACCGCTTGATTCGTCTGACATGGGGCCGCAGGAGTGGAAACTGATCGCCAATTATATCGGTAAAAACTACGATCATTACGACGGATTCCTGATTCTTCACGGAACCGACACGATGTCGTATACTGCATCGGCACTAAGTTTCATGCTGAAAAACCTCAAAAAACCTGTGGTACTTACAGGGTCACAATTACCTATCGGGGATTTACGGACGGATGCAAAGGAAAACCTGCTAACAAGTCTTTACTACGCAAGTCTTTACGAAAATGATGAAGCCGTAATTCAGGAAGTCACAGTGTATTTTGAATATAAACTGCTTCGCGGGAACCGCACGCTGAAATATTCGGCTGAATATTTTGATGCCTACCAAACGCCAAACTATCCTGTTCTGGGACAGTCGGGCGTGCATTTGAATATCGAAAAAGATTTCCTTTGGCGCTCTGAAAACGACGAAAAATTCAGAGTTGATAACCACATTTCAACGGATGTCTTATTCTGGCGAATTTTTCCGGGGATGCATCTCGAGCATTTGTTACAGATGCCCAAAATGAAAGTATTGATTCTGCAGGTTTTTGGCTCCGGAACCATTTTTAATACTGAGAAAACACAACAGACATTACAGTTGCTTCGCAACCGCGGAACCGAAATCGTGGTGGTTTCCCAATGTGTTTCCGGTGGGGTGAGTTTCGGGAAATATTCGAATTCAAATATTTTTACTGAAATCGGTGCGATTAGCGGACACGATATGACTGCTGAAAGCGCCATTACTAAAGCGATGCATTTGCTCGACAATCCTAAATATAAAGGAACTTTTGCTGAATTATTCGCAAAAAACATCTGTGGTGAAATAACCGTTGGCTAAAGATTAAAAAAAATCCTTTTCAACTTTCAGTTCTCAATTAAATAATCTATTTTTGCAGTCTTCAATTAGAGAGGTGTCCGAGTGGTTGAAGGAGCTAGCCTGGAAAGCTAGTATACGGGTAACTGTATCGAGGGTTCGAATCCCTTCCTCTCTGCTAACTAAAATCTCTGAAGTTTCCTTCAGAGATTTTTTTATTTGGTAAACCTTTTCAAATCAACTTCAGGCATGAGAGGTTTCTGAATTTCGATATGTTCGAATAGTTCTTTTGAAAAATAGCAACCGTTTAGGATACCACGTGCTCCCAGACCATTAAAAACATAAAGATTTGAATGTTCAGACTGGCTTCCCAAAATTGGTCTGCGGTCCTTTACCGTCGGCCTGAAACCGTAATTTACTTCCTTAATTTCAAAACTGTGCGGATAGAATTCTGAAAGTCCGTCTATAAGCTGCTGTTTCGCAAATTCATCATCTTCATCTCCTCTTTCATTAGGGTCGTATGTTCCGCCATAATAATGAATTTCTTCATTTAAAGGAAATAGAAAATGCTTTTTCTTAAGTGTGAGCTGGTGACCTAGAGGTTCAGACAGTTTTACTTTGAGATGATGACCTTTATTGGCAACCACAGGAATCTCGGAAAAGAAAGGATTGTGTTTAACGCCAATTCCTTCGCAAAAAACAATATGTTTAAAACTGATATCGTCATATGTATTTCCGGAAATTTTTGAATAGTCGAAACGGTCTTCCCTCAAATGGTTATTCTCTATGAAAAAAGCTTTAAAATCATTAAAAAAACCTTCCACATTAAGTCTAGCAGATAAATTTACGGATCCTGCTCCAAAAGAGTTCAGAATTGTCCCTAAAGACTTAAATTCAGTATTAAGAAACGGCTTGAGCTCGTCGGTATCTGATTTTGTAAGCCAAAGCTCCTGCTCTTTCTGATCGTGAAAAATGCGGTGAATATTTTCATTAATCAGATAGTTTTTTCCTGTATATCCGGCAATTTCATCTAAGGTTGCTTTCAGAAAATCTATCTGCTCTTTGGCAAGCCAAAATGTGGTGAATTTCTTTAATACAACAGGGTTAACAATACCGGCAGAAACCTCCGAAGCACTCTTTCGGTCCTCGGAAAAAATCACAAAAGATTTACTGTTCAAAATCAGTTGGTGCGCAAAGAAAATCCCGGCGTATCCGCCACCAACAATAATGTAATCTACATTCTTCATTATCTAAAAATTTGGGTCAAAAAAAACCTGAGTAAAAATACTCAGGTTTTGTTATATTTTCAAAAGAAATGATTAGTAATTCCACATATCATTTTCCATCTGAAGAATCTGTGCTTTGATTCTCTCGCTTTCTTCAAGCTGAGCATCTGCGTCACGCGGAATATAGTCTTTGATTACGCCATTTCCTAAACCATTATCTGTTTTGTAAATGATGGTAGAAAATCTTCTAGCATTCAAAATATCATCAAAAGTAATATCGGAAGCCAAGTTTTTACTGTTAAAAACTACAGCGTTTGCCAATACTTCTCTTGCATCCGGATAGTATACCCAGAACAGGTCGATAAGCTCATCTTTTGAAGCAAGAGGCTGACCGTCTGGACCATACTGACCCATAGTAGCTGGATCCTGCCCCATCGCTGCGATACCTAAAAGTCTGTACTTCATCTGGCTGTCTCTTCTGTCGATATACCACATACCTTTGATTTTCAAAACCTTTACGTTTTCCGTTTTAGTTTCATAAACATTGGTAAATTCCTTCAGTTCATCAGCAGTTAATTTTCCGGCTTCATTAAGTCTGTCGATTCCCGCATCACTCATCACCTCATTTTTGATTCTTGACTGAATCGCATCTGGGCTAAGGCGCGTCATAAACATCTCGTCATCATAAACTTCTTTAATTCTACCATCATTAATAGCATCAAACAAAAGTTGATAAAGAGATCTGTTTTGGGAAACAAGACCATCTTCATTATGATAGAACGGTTGGTTTACTTTATCATTCATATCAATAATTTCCCAAACTACCATGCTTTTCAAAATGTCTTTATCTTCAATAAAGCCATATGAAAGCGGAGTAATCTTATTTGAAACCATGGAATCACCTTTCTTAATAAGCCCCATTTCTCTGTATTTTCTGAAAGATTCCGGAGATTTAGCATTCAGAATTGACATCGAATTAATAGGAGTATCATCTACTACGCCTCCGGCAGCAGGAGTTTCTACTACAGGAGCCTCAACTACAGGAGCTTCTTCTACAGGTTTTACAACCTTAGTAGTTTTAGCTTTGGCTTTTTTCTTGGTTGTTTTCTTTTTCGTTTGAGCCTGTACAGACAGGAAACTCAACGCAAGAAATAAAAATACGAACTTTCTCATTATAAAATTTTTAAACTACTGACTTGACTTGATCTCATCAAATCAATAACGCAATTATTGTACGTTTATTACAACAGGCGGAATCTGTTTTAATGCCTGCCCACCAAGACCACTTGCAGTAGCCTGGATATTAAAGATATAAGCGATATCACCGTTTCTAAGATTCTTTGTTAATGATGCTACATTGCTTAGTGAATTTCCGTTAACCAGCATTGCCGCTTTTCCAGGAACCTTAAACATAAAACTGTTCACCGTGAAACTTACTGGGAAATCGAAATCCGGCATATCTGCTGTTACACGCTGGTTCGGGATGGAACTTGCAGGCATCGACACTACAGATTTACCCTGAACCTGCCCCACTGGTGGCGGAACATTCTTGATTCTGAAAGGGAAAGACTGAGAAATCACGCCGCCTTTTGGATCACGTCCTGAAATTGTTAAGTTAACTGTAGTACCACCTCCAGGGGTAACAGTCCATTTACCACCACTACCGCTAACCGATGCACCAGATGCTGAAAGGGAAATTCCAGACATATCTGCACCAAGAATCGAACCAGAAATTGGGTTTGGTAATCCACGGTATAAAACATTCATCTTATCCGCAGTTACGATTGCGCCTTTCTGAGCTTTAAGTTCCTGTGCACCAGCAATTACTTTGTAAGTATGGCTATATGGTAATTCAATCACTTTTCCATTTACATCAGTGAATGAAATTTTTCCGCTAAAACTTTTATCTCCCGTGGAACCGGTATCCAATCCTCTTACGCCTTGCCCGTTTGTCACGGTTAAACCTGGCATAGATAATCCCGGAACATTGCTTGAATAGTTACCGATGGCAACTTTAGCCTGAGCTGCTTCGCCCTGAATCACTGTAGTTGGCGCAGAAACGATTGCGGTATAAGCATCAAATTTAATATCTGCGTCAACTTTTTCCTGAAGCATTGTCATCAACGCATCAGACTGAAGATTTCTAGCTTCTGACTGGATAACTTCTAAATTAGAAAGTGCTGCAATAAGCGGCTGACCATAAAATTTGTACTGTAACCAGTTTTTATTTTTAATTGTTTGCCCTTTTTTAAACTCTGTAAGTAACATCGCATTTGCTCTGTCAACCACAGGTTTCATATCGCTGTTATTACCAAAAGTCTTGTTAATATAACCTTTAAGATTCTCAATTTTAGCTTTCAAATCGAGCGCATTTTTAGAAGGAGCGTTTTCGTCCGCATTGGTAAAAAACATTTTTGAAGAAGGCTCTGTATTGTTTAATGCCGCGAAGTTGTCACCAACATCAATACCTTCAACAAATTCAGCTTCTTTTTTGAGATTTGTTTTTAAACCTTCAATGAAAGATACCAAATCGTTGGTCTGTGCTTTTAAACCTCGATAATCCTCTAATGGTTTAGTGTATGTTTCAGGTGTATTAACCTGTTTTGCTTCTAAAGTTTTCTCGAAAATTTTATCGTTTTTCTCTTCAACTAACTTTCTTGTACTTGTAAGTGTATTATTGGTATCATCATATGACCTGATAATTTCCTGATCAATCTGCATTGCAAGCATCGCAATGAAGACCAGATACATCAGGTTAATCATCTTCTGACGAGGGGTCTGTTTTCCTTGTGCCATTTTAGTAAATTTTGTTAATAATCTTAAATTTTAATTAATGGTTAGAAAACTATGATTTCATTGCGCTAAGCATACCGCCGTACACTCTATTAAGACTGTTAAGGTTTGAAGTTAATCCTGTTAATTCTTCATTGAATTTTTCTGAATGAGCTGCAGATCTCTGCATATCTTCCACATATTTTTTGCTGTATTCAGTTTGGGTTTTACCGTGCTCCAATTGCAGTGCATACAATGCATTCATGCTTTCTAAGTGGCTCGCAGCAAGTGTTAACTGATCGTTGTATCTTTGGGTAGCTCCCGTAACATCTACAGTTTGGTTAATCTGATCTACAGAACTTGAAAACTTGTCGATACCTGTTCTTAATCTCTCGAATAAGTTTACATCTAATTTTGCATCAGCAAGCATTTTATCTAATTTATCTGAAAGAGAAACTTCCAATTCCTTTACTTCAGCAGACTGAATACCTAATGAGGAATGTTTTGGGTTTGGATTTGCATCCTTGTCAAGTAATTCTGGATATACATTTTCCCAGGCATAAGATTCCTCGGATTTTGGTGCATCAAATGCAAAGATGATAAAGATAATCGCTTCTGTGATAAGACCGATTGCTAACGTTACATTTCCTGTTAAAGGACCTAAGCTCCAGTGGGTTAATTTGAATAATGCTCCCAAAATTACGATTGCTGCTCCAAATGAATAGATAAAATTGTATACAGCCTCTTTAGTTTTAAACATTGTAGTGAATTTTTTTAGTAGTTAATTATTTGTTTTGTTTTTTTGCTAATCTAGTTTGTTCTTTTTTTGAATTTGGCAGTTCCCTCAGGAATATCCTGAACGGTTCGGAATCCTATATAACTTCTTGCAGAATCTTTTCTTTCGTAATCTCTGGCGCCGGTCATCAATAGATAGCCAACATCTTTCCAGGATCCGCCCCGAACAGATTTCCTCGGTTCTTTATAAGCTTCATTTGAAAGATAAGGATTTAAGGTAGAAGCAAATTGATAGGTTGCATTGTTATAAGGAGATTCGGTCCATTCTGCAACGTTCCCTGCCATATCATATAATCCAAAACCATTTTTCTGGAACTGCTTAACAGGTGCTGTATATGTATAGGTTCCCTTTTTCTCGTCTTCTATATAATTACCACGTTTCGGTTTGAAGTTTGCGAGATAGCAGCCACGGTCATCCTGCAAATAAGGTCCGCCCCAAGGATAAGTTGCATTTTCTTTACCTCCTCTAGCAGCATATTCCCATTCTGCTTCGGTAGGAAGACGGAACGACATTGGTTTTTGTTTCTTCTTCTTCTGACTTTCATTCCAATCAGATTTCATTTTAGATCTGAAATCACAAAATGCTCTTGCCTGATCCCATGTTACTCCAACTACAGGATAGTTTTTGTAGGCACTGTGCCAAAAATATCCGTCGTATAAAGGTTCGTTATAGGCATAATTGAAATCTTTAATCCAAACCGTAGTATCCGGATAAACTGCGATACTTTCTTTTTTCAGATAATTTGCTCCTCTGGATTTGTCTTTAATAGAAGCCTCTACATCTTCCCAATGGTAAGAATAAAGAAGCTTTCTGCTGTCTAAAATTCTCTCGTTATTGATTCTTTCAGCTGGTGGAAGATACATAGATTCTAAAATTTCTGCATACTGAGCATCCGGATAATCAGAAGTTTTCCAACGGAGCGGAACCGACCAATCTAGTTTTTTCGATTCATCGTAACCTTCTCTGCCTCCCTGAGAATCCATAAATTCCTGATAAGCATTTTTAGTATCACCCGCCTTTTTTGAAGCATATGCAAAATCTGCTATCGAATTACCGTCACCGGTAGATCCGCCGTCGCCAGCAGCTTCCGCAAGTAAAGATCTTGCAATTGAATCTCTTACATAATTGATAAAAACGCGGTATTCTGCATTGGTAATTTCACTCTCATCCATGAAGAATGAAGAAACGGTTACCGTCTTAAGAAGTGCTTTTTCTGGAGTATTGGTAAAATCCTGATCTGCCATCCCCATTACATAGGAACCTGCAGGCACAGCTACCATACCATAAGGTCTTTCTGCTACAAAGGATTTAGATTTCCCTTTAGGAACCAATTCTCCTTTCACTCCGGGTTTGCCGGCAGAACCTCCACCACCTTTAGAACAAGAGATTACTACAGATGCTGATATTAATATAAGAAATATTCTTTTCATGCTATTTTTTAGAAATTAAGCGGTAAATATATATAATTTTTTAGAAAAACAATTATGATTTTTTTTGCAAAACGTAAAATTCCTTCGATTATTTTACAGGAATTAACATTTTTTTTTACTCTACAGTTACTGATTTTGCCAAATTTCTCGGCTGATCCACATTTGCCCCACGGTAAACAGCAATATAATAGGCCAGTAACTGCAAAGGTACAGATGCGATAATTGGCGAGAAACATTCTGATGTTTCGGGGAACTCAATAACATAATCTGCCATTGCAGAAACCTGAGTATCACCTTTATTTACAACTGCGATTACTTTACCTTTACGTGCCTTAATTTCCTGAACGTTACTTACAATCTTATCGTAATGTCCCTGTTTAGGAGCAATAATCACAATCGGCATGTTTTCATCGATTAAAGCGATTGGTCCGTGCTTCATTTCTGCTGCGGGATATCCCTCGGCATGAATATAAGAGATTTCTTTAAGCTTCAATGCCCCTTCCAATGCCGCAGGGAAATTATAACCTCTGCCTAGATAAAGGAAGTTTTGAGAATCAACAAAGTTCTTGGCAATATCTTTTGTAATCTCGTGCGTACTTTCCAGAACCTCTTCTACTTTTTTCGGAAGTGCATCGAGTTCTGTAATAAGTTTCATGAACTCCTGATTACTCAGGTGTCCGTTGTGTTTTCCTAATTTTAGGGCAATAAGCGAAAGAATCGTTAACTGGGCAGTAAATGCTTTTGTTGAAGCTACACCAATTTCCGGTCCTGCATGAGTATAGGATCCGGCATCAGTAATTCTTGCGATTGAAGAATCTACCACGTTACAGATTCCGTAAATGAAAGCTCCTTTTTCTCTCGCCATTTTTATAGCGGCCATAGTATCTGCAGTCTCACCCGACTGGGAAATGGCAATTACCACATCTTTTTCGCTGATGATTGGATTTCTGTAACGGAATTCTGAGGCATATTCAACTTCTACAGGAATTCTTGCAAATTCTTCTATTAAATATTCACCAATTAATCCTGCGTGCCATGAAGTCCCACAGGCGATAATTGTAATTTTCTGCGCCTGGCTGATTCTGTCGAGGTGATCCCAGATTCCGGCCATCTTAATGATTCCCTCATCTACAAGCAGTCTTCCTCTTAATGTATCATGGATAGATTTTGGCTGTTCAAAAATTTCCTTAAGCATGAAATGTTCATAACCTCCTTTTTCAATCTGCTCAAGGCTTAATTTAAGTTCCTGAATTTCAGGAATTACTTTCTCATTATCCTTTATGTTTCTAATATCAACCCCCTTTTCGAGAGAGATTGTAGCCATATGACCTTCTTCAAGGTAAACAGCCTCTTTGGTAAATTCAACAAAAGGTGAAGCATCGGAAGCGATAAAATATTCTTTATCACCAAGACCAATTGCCAACGGAGAACCTAATCGGGCTACTACAAGTACGCCAGGGTAATCATCGTGCATTACCGTAATTGCATATGCACCATAAACTTCATTCAGTGCAAAGCGAACCGCCGTAGGAAAATCGATTTCCGCATTGGTATCCATGAAAAACTGAATAAGGTTAACCAGAATCTCGGTATCTGTTTCTGACTGAAAGGTGAATCCTTTCTCGGTGAGCATAATTTTAATAGTATCATAATTTTCGATAATACCATTATGCACCAAGGCAATTTTACCGTTATTGGAAACATGCGGGTGGGAGTTTCTGTCACTCGGCACACCATGCGTTGCCCATCTGGTATGACCCATTCCTACGTTTGACTTCCCTGAAAGAGCCCCTGAAATGGCTACCAAATCATCAACCTTACCTTTTGTTTTAGCTACAACAAAGTCTGAGTTTTCACTATCAAGTACAATTCCTGCACTGTCATAACCGCGGTATTCTAAGCGACGAAGCCCGTTGATTACAACTTCATATGCATCCTGAAAACCGGTATATCCTACGATACCACACATATTTTTTTAATTTTTTTAATTTTTAAATCTATTTTTTGCCGTAAGTCAGAATAAGCTTTGCGCTTTTTTGATTACCGGGATCTGTCCCTACCAACACAACACGGTTAGGAGTGTAAGCCCGTGTGTTGAAATTCTGAGGACCAAGGTCCGGATAAATCGAGCCGATTAAATTACCATTGGCATCAAATGTATAACTACCAACATTTAAAATGAAGTGGTCAGCTTTCGCCTCTTTTTCAATTACTTTTTTAAAGGTCTGGGTGATACCAATTTCATAATAAGCCGGATTTTTATCTAAATCAAATGGCTTTACTAAATTGTAGAGTCCCGTGTAAGCCAGAGCACTCATATCCTCAAGAAAAGTATTTAGTTTTTTTTGCTTCACAACAAAGTATGAAGGTTTCTGGTATTTGTTATTCCAGCTTACTTCATCGGTATACATTCTTATTTTGGCAGATATAATTCCAATCTTTTCATTATTATATAAATCCTTGATTTCTGCAATTTTTGATTCAGGAATTTTAAACCCAATTCCAGGTCCGCCCATTCCCTGCGCGAACAGTTTAGGGGAGCCTATAATGGTGTCATAAACCGCCATTGCCGCTGCAGCAGGAGTACCGGCTCGATTAAAAGCAATCTGATTAAAATGAGTATTAGCGGATCCTAAATCCAGCGCAAAAACATCATCTTCGCGGGTGGTAGTTCCGTTCTCGACCTTATCCTTTTTGTAATAAAGATTAATTACTACATTATTTGGATCAAAATTAAAAATATAACCATCGTTTTCAGCCACAGATAACTTTACTCCTTTGAAATACCTCGTAAAAGATGCTGCATCAGCAAGTTCAGCTGATTTGCCCTTGGTAATGATTTTATTTTGGAAAAAGGTACTGTCTAACGGGATTCGTAAGGCAGCGTCTCTAATATAAAGATCTGAATTATCTGAATCTTTCGTGATTTTAATAGCGCTGATACTGCCATTAAAGACTTTCGTTCCAAGCAAATTACCCTCCGCTACACTTCTGTTAGACATAATAGAATCCCCTGATGCTAATCCGAGAAAGTCATTAACCTCATTAATTTTTATATTAAAAACGGTTTTGCCATCAATTTTAGTTTTGCCGTATTTAGCAACGGGATAAGTGGTTACCACCTTCTTAGCGGCAACTGCTCCAATAGGATAAATATAATCATCCGCAGTGGTAGTGGTTGCAGAATCAGCAGCATAAATCGGTTTAATTACTAATACTGCAGAGTCTAAAACAGGATTTGTTCCAAAATCAGGGCTATAAATAGAAGGCCGCACCTGCGAAACATAGGACGACTTTTGCAACCCGAACTGAGGCTCGTTAAACGCTCCTAAAGTTGCACTTTGAAGCCTTTCGTTATCTGTACGGATTGAATCACCATTATTGATATTATATGCAATTACATCATATGACGTTTCTGTACCCTGAGCTCCGTTCTGAAAAAACTGTGAACCCAGCATATCCGCATCGGGCTCACAACTATATAAAATTAAACTTCCAATTACCAGCGAAGCGGTAATATTGAATAATTTCTTAATATTCTTTATCATTAAAATTTAAATTGATTAGTATAAGTTTGCAATTGATTCGGCGCCTAGATATTCCGATTTGGTAGTTTTTGTCTTTTTAAAAGCTTCATCAAGTTCATCCTGAAGGAACTCATCACCTTTAACTACAACATCTACCAAATCCATGCTTTCTATTACGAACTGCTGAAAACTAGGTTTCTTAAACGCTTTAAGTGAAGTAATATTGTCGAATTTCATTTTTTCTTCGATTGACGTAGAAAGTGCTGCATCTTCTTCATTATAAACAGAGAGTACCAGCTTTGAATCTTTAAAATACGAATCGTTTTTATAGAAAGTCTTTAAGTAAACGGGAATAAACGAAGCCATCCATCCGTTAAGATGTATAACATCCGGAACCCAGTTAAGTTTCTTGATGGTTTCGATGACACCTCTTGCAAAGAAAATGGCACGTTCGTCATTATCAACAAAAGCATTTCCTTCGTCATCAGCATAAAACTGCTTTCTTTTGAAATACTCATCATTATCAATAAAATAAACCTGAAGTCTCTCTCCGGGCAGCGATGCCACTTTAATAATCAAAGGCTGATCCAGATCATTAATAATAATATTCATTCCGGAAAGACGTATCACTTCGTGCAGTTGAAATTTACGTTCGCTGATCTGGCCAAATCTTGGCATAAAAACGCGTACATCGTTACCATCCTGGTGCATTTTTAGTGACATTTTGTTCACCATTGAAGCCATATTACTATCTTCCTGATAGGGGAACATTTCGGTAGTGACGTATAATATTTTTTGGTTCGGCATAAAATCTATCGTTTCTCTAATTATCAAACAGAATATTCTGTCGCGCAAAATTACGAAATTTTAAGCATATATCTTTTAATTAACAAATTTTAATAATTATAATTGAAAAGGGTTTGCTTTAGTATAAACATTTTTATCTCAGCGTATTTTTTTTTATCAGAAATACCTATTTTTACAAGTACATTAATAAATTATGGAAATTTTTAAAACTAAGAAAACACTTCTCGATTATATTGAAAGACAGAAGGAAATGGGCAAAAAAATTGGATTTGCTCCCACCATGGGCGCACTTCATCAGGGTCACCTGTCGCTTTATGCCGAGGCCAGAAAAGAAAATGATCTTGTTATCTCTTCAATATTCGTTAATCCTACTCAATTTAACAATGCAGCAGATCTCGAGAAGTATCCGCGTACAATCGAGAATGATATTAAAGCTTTAGAACAATCCGGATTTGTAGATGCAGTTTATATTCCGGAAGTGAATGATATTTATCCCGATGGACTCAAAAGCAAAAGCTATGACTTTGACGGCCTGGAAAATGAGATGGAAGGTAAGTTTCGGCCCGGCCACTTCGATGGTGTAGGAACAGTGGTAGAAGAGCTCTTCCAACAGGTGAAACCAGACAATGCTTATTTTGGAGATAAAGATTATCAGCAGCTTGCTATTATTAAGAAATTGGCAGAAAAACACAATTCATCCATAAAAATTCACGGTGTACCAATTTACCGGGAAAGCAGTGGACTTGCGATGAGTTCCAGAAATCAGCGTTTAGATTCTACCCAGCGCGAAGCTGCAAAAGTGATTTACGAAACCTTAGTTAAAGCAAATGAGTGGTTCAGGGTGATCACCGTTCCTGAAATTAACCAGCGTGTAAAAGATATCTTCGAAAATCAGAGGGGGATGACTTTGGAGTATTTTTTAATTGCAGACGAAGCAACGCTGAAGGAAACCGATTTCTTCTACAAAGACCGAAACTACCGTGCCTTCATCGTAGTAAACGTTGGCGATGTACGGCTTATTGATAATATGCATCTGGATTAGCATCATGCTATAAAAACGTCAAAAGTCTTCCTTGCGGGAAGACTTTTGATCACCAAATCACAAAATATTAATATGAAAAAAATTCACTCCGAAGAGTAAAATAGTGACCCGGCTGGGATTCGAACCCAGGACCCATACATTAAAAGTGTATTGCTCTACCAGCTGAGCTACCGAGTCAATGAAAATTTCAGATTTTAAATTATTAATTTTAGATTAACAGCCAAGAAGGGCAATAATTTAAAATTTACTTATTAACTTAAAATTTAAAATTCAGCATTTAAAATTTTATTCGTGCCTGCGACTGGACTCGAACCAGCACATCCTTAGGAAACCACCCCCTCAAGATGGCGTGTCTACCAATTTCACCACGCAGGCAAAAAAAATCCGTAATATTTACGGAATTTTTAGCTAGTGACCCGGCTGGGATTCGAACCCAGGACCCATACATTAAAAGTGTATTGCTCTACCAGCTGAGCTACCGAGTCGGTCACTCTCTAAAAGAATAATTAAAAATCTAAAATCAGTAATTATTTTCCCTTTTTGAGTGGTGCAAAGATAGGCCTTTTTTTAAAATCTCAAAATTTTTTTAGTAATTTGTATAAAATTCAAAAATGATTATTTCACTCATCGGATACATGGGCAGCGGTAAATCTCACATTTCCAAAGTTTTGAGCCATAAACTGCAGTTTAAATTAATTGACCTCGACAAAGAAATTTCTTTTAAAAATAATTCTACCATTAACGAAATCTTCGAAAAAAAGGGCGAAATCTACTTTAGAAAGCAGGAAAGGGAAATATTGGAAGAGGTTTTAATGACACCGGAACCATGTATTCTGAGCCTCGGAGGCGGCACGCCTGCATATTACAATAATATGGACCTTATCAATGTACATTCTCAATCTGTATTTCTACGGACCTCGGTAAGCACACTCGCTCAAAGGCTGCTAAAACAAAAAAATAAGAGACCATTAATTGCCTCTCAAAATGATGAAGATTTGCCAGAATTTATCGCAAAACATTTGTTCGAAAGAAACCATTACTATTCTCAGGCGAAATTTACTGTTGATACCGACGGCAAAGATCCCGAGCAAATCGCAGATGAAATTGCCGCGTTGATTTAATCTTCCGCTGCTTCTTCATCCACATCACTGAAGAACAAGTCCCACTCACCATCTTCCATTCCTGAACCGGCATCGGCACTGATGTAATCATCCATATCACGGCGGTCTTTCTTGGTTGGCCTGCCCTCTCCTCTTCCACGGTAATAATCCTGCGTTAGTTTGCGAAGTTTAAGGGTCTCGTACTGTTCAGGCTCGGTTTTGTCTTGAATGTGGAGTGGAACCAGTTTGGGGCCTATCCGGCTCTTGGGAATCTCCAGGATTTTTATCTGATAATCAATTTGGTTCTTCCGGATTTTAATTAAATCTCCGGGCTTCACTTCTTTTGATGATTTCACAGTGCTGTTTCCCACCGAAACCCTGTTTTTCTTGATTTCGTCGGCAGCTATGCTACGGGTTTTGTAAAAACGTACACACCATAAAAATTTATCGATTCTCATATTTTATTTATACTTTTGCTGGATTGAAAATTTTAGCAATTTAATGATAATATTAAAAATGAAAAAAACATTCTTATATCTCGCTTTAGCATCCATTGCCATCGTATCCTGCAGAAAAGATGACACTCCGGAGACCATCGAGGAAGTAAGCATAGAGACTCAGAATACATATGATGACCAGGCTGCACAGAACTTTTTGGAGACCCATTATCTCGATGCAAAAGGAAATATACAGGATTTTGTTGCTACAGATACAGTGAATGTAAAATTAGCTGATCTTAACCCTGTAACATTGCCATCAGGCGTAATTTATATCGTAAGACCGGGAGCACAACCCGCAGCTGGAACAGCAATCGGGCAATATGATTTATTGAGATTAATGAGCAGATCTACAACTTATATCGCGACAAATACAGATAACAAGGTTGCATATGCATCTCCATCAACATTCCGAAATACGATTTCAGGAAGCGGCGTCCCAGAGGTAGATCCGGCTTATTTTTATGTTAAAAAATCTGTTCTTACAGCTGCTACCGTTCCAGCAGCAAAGGAAAGAAGTTATTACGAAATTGAAGGATTTCAGGAAGCGATTAAGAAATTCCAGGCATTTAATATTCCTGATGACAGCAATTATAATCTGCAGGGGGTAATTATTGTACCTTCACGAGCAGCTTTTGCCAGAGATGCACACTTTAATTACACCGGCCTGGCCTATAGAAACAGAAGTTTTGTATTTAATTTCCAGATTTATAAATCAACGCCTTACCTCAACGAAAGATAATTTCGTGAAACGATAAAATAAAAGTTCCTCATTTGGGGAACTTTTTTTTATGACCTGTCTATTCGTAAATCTGCCGTAATACTCCCAAAGAATTCGGTGTATAAAATCCTGTAAAATGCAAATGATAGTAAATCATGAGGCTGTCTAAAAAAGTATTTCTTTCGTGTCTGCGCAGATGGATTTCATAGGGATTTTCTGCTGTCAGGAAAATCCTCCACAACGATGAAATCTCTGCTGTAAAGAAGGGATGCGAAATCTCTTGAGTAAAGATTCCTGATTCAGGATTAAGATAACTTCCTTCCTGTAAAAGCGGCGCAATCCCCGATACTTTTAAGAATTGAAAAATCAGAGACAAGTGCGAAATGGGATTATTTACCTCAACCTGTTCTTTAAACCTATTTACTTCATTGAAAGCCCTTTCGTTCTGATGTTCTTCCCGTAAAATCTGATGGAGAAAATCTGCCGTAAAAAACAGCATTGAATTCACTTTCACATCATTAAAATCGTAGAAATCAGCAGCAGGCTCAAGTTTAGCAATAGGGAGTAAAGTTTTGTGTGCTGCAAATCTCGAAACAGTGATATTCAATAGATTCAGAGGGAAAAGATAAGGCTTCTTCTTGTTCTTAGATGAATAGATTCCTTTTGCGAAAAAACTCTGGTAACCACGCTCCGCTGAAAAGCAGTGAAGAATCGCGTCCTGGTCACCGTATTTCATATAAGAAAGTAAAAAACAGGTTTGATTCTGCATTAATTCACTACCGCAATTTTGGCTGTGGCAGTATCGGTACCATCAGCATTAGTCATCAGCACAAAGTAGATTCCCGATGCTACGCGCACACCACGGTTATTATTGAGGTTCCACTCGTAATATCCGCCACGGGAGACCGCCTGATGGACCAAATTTCCTGCCGCATCAGTAATTCTGATATTGGTTTTTTCTGCCAAACCGCGGATTCTAACATTGCCTTTATATTTAGCGTAAACAACCGGATTCGGGTAAACCAATACATCACCGAAATCTGAAGTTACATTCAACACATCACCCTGATAAACCATAACTCCATCAAGGGTAACAAAATACACTTTTCCGGTTTTATTGTCAACCTTTATGTCGGTCACACTGTTACTTGGCAGTGGGGAATTTTCTTTTGTAAAATGATTGAGTGTTTGCTCCCCTGTTGAACTGAGGTAAAATACTCCACCATCGTCTACGGATATCCATTTTTGGTTTCCAGCATCAACTTCGATCTGCAAAATATTACTGTCGCGGAACAGTTCCTCGCCCAGACCATTTTCTTCAATAATTATGGGATCTGCCTGAGGATTTTCTTCACTTAGAATAGATGATGGATTGCTGATGATTCTCAGGCCTATCCTGGTTCCGATCCAAATATCATCGTTTTTATCGATAGTAGCCGACACCACGCCATCAGCGGGTAAATTATTGTTTTTTCTAAGAATTTTAAAACGGTCGTCCCCTGTTGCTGCGGGCGTATTGTTGTAATCATAGAGTAGTAGCCCCCCTGAAGAGAAGAAGGGCGCCGGAATAAAAACTATTCCTGACTTTGCAAAAGGTTTCTGTACAAGCCCTGCGGTTACAGAAGAAACAAAGCCAAATTGGTCAGAGGTTGGATTATAGTAATAAAATCCTATTTCACCGGAAGTTCCTTTAGCACTCCATTGCGAAACAAGAAGCTGATTATTTTCATCGAACACGCAACCTACTACTCTGTTGTAAACACCACCAGAACTTGCGTAAACTTTGGCCAACTGATTATCATCCATTCGGTAAATCCCCTTACTTCCATCTACAAAAGTATAATTAGTAAAAAAGATCTCTGCTGGCTTGGAAGGATTGATAACTGCATCCAAAACATTAAAGGGAACAGTAGTATTTCTGAACAAATCAGGATACACCCAGTTTGTTCCGTTAAAATGATAATAACCTAAACCCCTGATAACTGGCGTATTAAAAGCGTCGAGGCCTCCTGTAGAAATTACAATCTGGTTGTCGCGAAGATCAATTTTATATGATGTGTTACTATAAGGCCCATCCGGTTTCAGCAACTCACCCGCTTCGTTTTTCATTCCCGAAACTTTCGTGCCTGCGTAAATTTTAGAGTCGATATATGTCCCGCTGTTAATCAATTCAGTTGCATCATAAGATTTAATGAAATTGCCGCCTGTACCATACACGTAAACCGTAGAATAATCTGCAACAATAATGTTTCCCGAAGTTATTACAACATCCTGAATATCTGTAAAACTTCGGGAAATTGTTGTAAATGAAGTTCCGTTACCATATCTTACTGTATTTGCGTTGGCGTAAGCCAACACACTGCCGCTGCTGATTTGGTTATAACTGCCGGCCGCTACTGTATTCCATGTCGAATAAATAGGAAAGGTCACATTCATTTCATGAGACTTTAATCCTGTCGCCGTCACTACATAAACCGAATTATCTTTAATTACAGCTTCCCGCGCAGACTCATAAGTTCCTCCACTGGTGAAAAACGCTGAATCGCCAAACTCCTTTCTGTCTAACCGGAAGATTGAAACGCCATAACCTACTGAAATTACCGCTAAATTTCCTGTAATCGAAATATGATTAATCTTCTTATCTCCGGCATAACCGGTCGCAATAGGAATATCAACTACGTAGGTAATTCCGTCCGGAGTAATAACATCCATAGAACCATTTCTGTATCCAACCAAACCGGTTTTGGTTTCTGGATTATAATCAAAAGCCGAAATTTTCACTTCGTGCAAACCGTTTGCTTTGGAAAGTTTTTTTAGTTCACCAGTTGCAGGAGTATAGAAAAATATACCGTTTTCGGTTGCGGCAATTAATTTTCCGTTGTCTTCGCGAATCGCCAAAACGTTATTATAGGAAAATAAATCGGTCCATTTGCTTGAAGAAATAACCTGGGCAGAGATCTGCAAAGAAAGAAAGAGAATTATAAACGGTAAAAATTTTTTCATCTGTATATTCATGTTCTGTTTTTTATTGGCTGCATTCAGCCGAAGGCATCATGTTATCTTAAACCAATATGCTGTCATCTATAACTTGATTATTCCAGGAAATATTTTTCACCTTCTTATTTTTATCAAAATAAAAATTAATCTTTCCAAGAAGCAGTCCGGCCCAACCAACCTGATTCACCATTACATTTTTACCTGATTTATTAACAAAGGTCTGCGGCTCAGGCAAAAATGTATGGGTATGTCCCCCCAAAATCAAATCAATCCCATCGGTTTGGGACGCAAGAATTTTGTCTGAAACCTTCTTGGGATCGTCTTTGTAATCATAGCCAATGTGCGAAAGGCATATTACCATATCGCATTTCTTCTCATTCCGTAAAAATGTGGCATAATGCTGCGCAATTTCGACCGGATTCAGATAAACGGTTTCGCCATAGCTTTTCTTGCCCACCAAACCTGCAAGTTCAATCCCAACACCGAAGATTCCGACTTTTATTCCGTTTTTGTTAAAAACTTTGTAGGGCAATGTCTGTCCGTCAAGAATCGTGTTTTTGAAATCGTAATTGGAACAGATGAAAGGAAATTTTGCGTTTGGCAGCACTTTTTTGAAACCTTCCAAACCATTATCGAAATCGTGATTCCCCATTGTTGAAGCATCATAACCCATCATTGACATTAACTTAAATTCGAGTTCACCGCCAAAAAAATTGAAATAAGGCGTCCCCTGAAAAGTATCACCAGAATCCAGCAAGAGTACATTTTTCTCTTCATCACGGATTTTCTGTATTAAAGCTGCCCGCCTTGCAAAACCGCCCTGATTGGGATTACGGCTGTAACTGGACTCAAAAGGCTCAATTCTGCTGTGCTGATCGTTTGTATGTAAAATGGTAAGTTTATAATCGGAGTTCTGGTCAAGGAATTTTAGATTTTCCGCCAGAAGTAAATTTGGCGCAAGCGTTAATGCCAGTGTTCCGCCGCCAATAGTGCTCAGAAATTTCTTTCTATTCATTGGTTTTGTTTTTCTTGTTTTTAAAATTTAAACGAATGTCTTTCGGCGCTACAATTTCAGGATTTGAAATAAATTTCTCTAAAAACAAATCGCGAAGTCTTAAACCTGTAGAAATTAATTCTCCCTTTCCGAAAAAAGCCATGTTATCGCCGCCTAAGGCCAAATAATCTGACGTTGCAATATAATAATCCTGATTAGGTATCACTTCCTTTCCTTTTATAAGTCCCTTAATAACGCGGTCATTATCAGTTTCAATGTAGAGATGAGTAACCGGATTATTTTTTTGAGTCTTCAAATAATAATCGAAAAGTCCCTGCAGATCCGAACCTTTCATTTTTACGATTACTACTTCATTTTCGAAAGGCATTACTTCGTAAACATGTTTGGTGAAAATATCTCCGGCCCCAATAGTAGAGCGTATTCCGCCAACATTTATCACCGCACCGTCAACTCCGGCAGGAATCCCGTTTTTTTTCGCCCAGTCATCCGCACCTTCGAAGGTATAATCTGCAAGCAGATTTCCCAGATTACTGTTGTCGCCCTGTTTATTAAGATCCACTGCGGTGTGCGAAATTTTAGTATTCATTTTGCCCTCCACTTCCTGTTTATAAGGCTCAATAACATTTTTGAATTGCTGATCTTCCGGTAAATCTTTAGAAAGTGAAATGTTTTTTTCGGGGCTTACTTTGGCAATATTCAGCGGGGTTTTGCAAGCCGTAACCGACAAAAATGCTGATACGATAAGCAGGAATTTAATTTTCATGAAGATAAAATCTATTGTTGCAAATATAAAGATATGAATATAAACTAATGATTATTTTTCTTAAATTCTTGCTTTAAATTTTGTAATTTTGAAAGATTAATAATACAAAAATGAGCAATTTAAAAGGAGTTGGTGTTGCCTTGGTTACACCTTTTAATGAAGATTTATCCGTAGATTTCGATTCGCTTACCAAACTGGTAGATTACAACATCGAAAACGGAACCAACTATCTTGTCGTTTTAGGAACTACCGCCGAGGCGGCAACACTTTCGGCAGAAGAGAAAACACAGGTTATAAATCACATCATCAAGGTTAATAATAAACGTGTTCCGCTTGTTCTGGGTATTGGCGGAAACAACACCATGGAAGTAAAAAAACAGATCGAAGAAACCGATCTTTCGGAATTTGACGCAGTACTTTCTGTTTCTCCGTATTACAACAAACCTAATCAGGAAGGGCTTTACCAGCACTATAAAGTTTTAGCCGGAACCGGAAAAAACATCATTATTTATAACGTACCTTCCCGGACAGGACAGAATATCGAAGCATCCACAACCTTGCGTTTGGCGGAAGAATTCCCAAATTTGATCATGATTAAAGAAGCTGCGCCAAATATTCTGCAGTATTTCGATATTTTAAGACTGAAACCTGCAAATTTCAATTTGGTTTCCGGTGATGACGAATATACTCTTCCGGTAACTCTGGCGGGTGGAAACGGTGTGATTTCGGTAATTGGACAAGGTTATCCGAAAGAATTTTCAACAATGGTTCAGTTGGCTTTTGACGGAAAAGTGAAAGAAGCCTACGAAATCCACAACAAACTGGTAGAAATTACGCGATTGATTTTCGCAGAAGGAAATCCGGCCGGAATTAAAACTGTTCTAGCTGAAAAAGGAATTATTAAAAATTATTTAAGACTTCCTCTGGTTGCAGCAAGCGCTGGATTACAAGACAAGATTAAAGCTGAAATGGCTAAAATTTAGACCACAATACAGATACATTTAAAGGACTTTTGCAAAAGAGTCCTTTTTTTATTTGTAGATTTCGAGGAGGTTTTTGAAATAATTTTCACATTTGGCAAGATGCGTTCCGTACCAGGAAAAAGCTTCACCATCAACCAGAATCACTTTTGAATCCGGAAGCCGTTTCTGAAGTTCATCTACATGTTTCTGCTTAAACGGAAACGGTTCGGTAGAAAGAAAAACAAATTCAGCAGCTTTCAGTTCTTTTATCGAAATTTCTGGATATCTTTTCTGAGTTTTAAAAATATTTTCAAAACCAATCTGATCTAAAACAGCATGGATGAAGGTATCTGAACCCACGGTCATATAAGGGTTTTTCCAAATGAGATACGCGCAGGTTTTTTTTTCTTTACACTGAATATCCTGAAAAATTTCATTGATTTTCGAATTGTATTTCTGCGCGATTTCCTGTTTATTCAAAAGATTCCCGAGGGTTTTCAGCAGATAATAATTATCCTCCAAAGTAGAAATATTGGTCACTAAAACTTTAAAATATTTCTGAAGCTCTTCTACGTCTTCCTTTGTGTTCTCTTCTTTGTTGGCAATAATGATATCGGGATTTAGTGACCTTATTTTTTCCATATTTATGCTTTTTGTTCCGCCAATTACTGCCACATTTTTAACTTGATTTTCCGGATGAATACAGAATTTTGTTCTTCCGATAATTTCAACTTCAGTTAGGCCCAGATCAAAAAGGGCTTCGGTGATACTCGGAACCAGTGAAATTATTGTCATTAAATCTCATTTAAAGAAGTTTTCCGCTCAAAAGCAGTCCTGCAACAGAAAAATAAATAACCAAACCTGTAACATCGACCAAAGTTGCCACAAAAGGCGCCGAAGAAGTAGCAGGATCCAGATTAAAACGCTTCAGAACAAAAGGAACCATGGAACCTGAAAGTGTTCCCCACATCACTATCATCGAAAGAGAAATCCCGACACTTAAAGCAATAAATGCCCAATACTGGCCATAATCGAACCAGCCTGCATACTGCCATAGCATAATTCTGAAAAATCCGAAAATTCCTAGAATCCCACCGAGCACCATTCCCGTAACAAGCTCTTTTTTAATAACGAGCCACCAGTCTTTTACGGTAATTTCCTGAAGTGCCATCGCACGGATAATAAGCGTAGCCGCCTGCGAACCGGTATTTCCGCCACTTGAAATAATCAGCGGTACAAATAAAGTGAGCACAACAGCTTTTTGAATCTCATCTTCAAAATAACCCATGGCAGATGCCGTTAACAATTGGAAGAAAAATAAAAGAATAAGCCAGAAACCTCTTTTTTTAATCATCTCGAACCAGTGGGTTTGGCGGTACGGCTCATCAAGCGCTTCCATACCCCCGAATTTCTGGATGTCTTCGGTATTCTGCTGTTCAATCTGGTCTAAGATATCATCAATCGTAACAATTCCAACCAAAACACCGGCTTCTGTTACAATTGGGAGTGCTGTTCTGTCGTACTTTTCGAAGTATTGTACCGCATCTTCTTTACTCGTGGTTGTTGTAATGGCGACAAAATGGTTATCTGTAATCTCAGAAATCAATGTATCTTCTTCCGCCAAAAGCAGTGAGCCGATCGCTATGTCATCGATGAGTTGGTTTCTTTCATCGACTACATAAAGATGGTTCATGGTTTCCATCTTTTTACCTACTTTTTTAATCTGCTGCAGGCATCTTTTCACCGTCCATTCTTTTCGGATCTGGATGTAATAAGGCGTCATCAGCCTCGCGATGGAATCGGAATTATAGCCCAAAAGCTTTAGTGCAATTCTTCTTTCCTGCGGATTGAGGTGATTGATGGAATATTTAATGAGTTCATCAGGGAAATCCTCGAACAATGCCGTCCGGTCATCCGGCGTCATGGCATTCAGAATTTCGGAAACCTCTTCGCTGCCTATATTCCTGATGGTCTCTTCCTGAAAATCGGGATCCAGATGCGAAAACACATCAGCTTTGTACTGTTTCGGAACTTTCAGAAATGCTAAAACCCGCTCTTTAACGGGAAGTTCGCTGAGCGTTTCTGCAATATCTGCGGGATTAAAAATAAGTTCCTGAGTTTCCAAAAAAAATAGGTGTTGAACTGCAAAAATAGTTCAAAAACTTACAGTAAAGAAATATAGCTGGTTTAAAGGCTTAGAAATTTAATTCTCAGCAGCGATAGAATACGTTTTAGATTTTTTCAGGCTTTTTCCCAAATTGGTAAGGGCTCCCATGGCCCCGATCTTAATGGAATTTTCTGCTGAACCCAGAATTCTTGCATTTTTCTTGTATGTATCGTAATAGGTTTCGGTTAGGAAGTTGCCCATCGAATCGTACAGTTTCATACTGATGATTACCTGGTTAGAGAATACATACTTCCCTACTCCCACCTTAAAATATTTTACCTTTGGCACCACGGCGAGTTGCGCATTGTTATTCTTACAATACTCCTTAATTACGTCTACATCTACATTATCAAAAGGTACATAGGTATCTACCCGCAGAACATTGTAATTTTTAAAAGAAGGAACGCGCTCTGATACCGCAGCATAGAAGGCGGTATTTGTGGGTTCTTTTATTTCATCGATATCGGGAAAAACTTCAGGATTGAAATAGATGATGTTCTGGTTCTTCAAATCCTTTTTAGCCGAAATATTTTGGGCCGGAAGTGACTGGCAACCAGTGAAAAGAAAAAAAGTGCCTAGTGCAAACAGGTAAAGATGATTCATCATGATTTTGTGTTTACAAAAATACTGCCATTTACCGGAATTTCAATATTAATTTTAAGATTTTTTTAACGTTTTTTGAATTTGTATTCAGGCAATGTGATATAATGTTTCATAAAAGATAAAATTGTTGTACTTTTGCACCCGTTACATAATAATCATTAAATAATATTGGAATGTACTTAACAACTGACAAGAAGAAAGAAATCTTCGCAAAACACGGAAAGTCTGATGCAGACACAGGAAGCGCTGAGGGACAAGTTGCCCTTTTCACTTACAGAATCAATCACTTATCTCAACACCTTAAAGCAAACCGTCACGACTTCAACACGGAGCGTTCACTGGTAGCTTTGGTAGGTAAAAGAAAAGCGCTTTTGGATTATCTTAAGAAAAAAGATATCAACCGATACAGAGCGATTATCGCAGAACTTGGTTTAAGAAAATAATCATTTTCCGGGAAAAATTAAAGCAACTCAATTGAGTTGCTTTTTTTATGCGATAAAGTGAAGAACTTTCTACACTTTTCTACCTGTAAGCAGATTAATTACCGCCAGAAGGATGATAGAACCTACAGCTCCGGTTAAAATCTGACCAATAATCGCGGTACCAAAGGTTGTCCCTAAAAGATAATATCCAATTACCCCGCCCACGATTCCTACAATAATGTTTCCGATAAGGCCAAGGCTACCACCTTTAAAAATCTGTGAGCCTAGCCAGCCTGCGATTGCGCCAATAATTAGCGTCCATAAAATTCCCATAATAATATTTTTTAATGATTTCCGGATTAAATTCCAATATTATGCCAGTGGAACTGAGTCCTGAGAAAAAAATCTTATTTTGAAACTTTAAAAATCATTCTTTATGACCGATTTTCCCGAGATGAGTGTTATGAAAACTGTCGGGATATTTCAATCCATACCCAAGAATCCTGTCGAAAGCGGAGTGAGTGAAAAGGATAATTCCTGCAACGGTAAGATAATCGCTGCCTAAATATTTACCGACAACGAAACATAAAATTCCTAACGCAAAATGATGAAATAAGTTATAGAAAAATGCTCCAGCTTTGCTTCCGGCCATATAACCAAGCATCGAAAGATCCGGCAAAAAGAACATTGCCGCAAACCACCACCAGGAAATTCCGGTTTGCATAAAGGCTAAAACGCCGATCAGAAATAAAGAAACATACTCCAGCTTTAATAAAATTTTCATGTTTAAAGTTTCCCGATTTGTCGGAAATATATTTTGTCTGTTACATACGGGAATTTAAGCACACTGCACTAATGTGGTTTAAAATCTGAGATTTCAGCGATTTTACCTATCTTTGCTTCCGAAAATTTAAAAAGATTAAATATTTTAACCGCACTCAATACGGAGTGCCAAAGACGAACAGATTTTATGAATGCTCCACAAGCAATTATTGAAAAAATTCAATTAAAGGATGGTAGAGAGATTACCATCGAGACAGGGAAACTGGCAAAACAGGCCAACGGATCTGTAGTAGTAAGAATGGGCGGAACGATGCTTCTTGCCACCGTTGTAGCCAACAAAGACGCAAGCCCGGGCGTGGATTTCCTTCCACTGACGGTAGATTACAGAGAGAAATTTTATTCAGGCGGAAAGATCCCAGGAAACTTCTTTAGAAGAGAGGCGAGACCATCTGACGAAGAAATCCTTACAATGAGACTTGTAGACCGCGTTTTGCGTCCGCTTTTCCCGGATGATTTCCATGCTGAGGTTCAGGTGATGATTTCCCTGATTTCTTATGATAAAGAATGTATGCCTGAAGCACTGGCTGGTTTAGCCGCTTCTGCAGCTATCGCGATTACCGATATCCCTTTCAACGGGCCAATGTCTGAGGTTACTGTAGCCAGAATCGACGGACAACTTGTTGTAAACCCAAGCAGAGAAAATTTAGACAAAGCTGATCTTAACATCCTTGTTGGTGCTACCAAAGACTCTATCGTAATGGTAGAAGGGGTGATGGACGAGATTACCGAAGAGGAAATGATCGAAGCCATTAAATTCGCGCACGAAGAAATTAAAGTTCAGGTTGATGCTCAGGTAAGACTTGCTGAAAGAGTAGGCAAATCTTTACCAAAAAGAGAATACAGCCACGAAAACCACGACGAAGAAATTCGTGAGAAGGTGTGGAAAGAAACTTTTGACAAAGTATACGAGGTAGCCAAAACTCCTTCTGCAAAAGAAGAAAGAGGCGATAACTTCAAGGCTGTTCTGGAAGAATTCCTGGCGCAGTATTCTGAAGAGGAACTGGAAACAGTGAAGCCATTCGCAAAAATCTATTTCCACGATGTGGAGAAAGAGGCAATGCGTCAAATGATCCTCAACGAGAAAATCCGTCTGGATGGCCGTACACCGGAAACCATCCGTCCGATCTGGTCGGAAGTGGATTACCTGCCGGGTGCACACGGTTCTGCAGTATTCACAAGAGGTGAAACGCAGTCTTTAACAGCGGTAACCTTAGGTTCTGTAAAAGATGCCAACATGGTAGATTCAGTTGCGATTAATTACGACGAGAAATTCTTCCTTCACTATAACTTCCCACCATTCTCAACGGGTGAGGCAAGACCTTTAAGAGGAACATCAAGAAGAGAAGTTGGGCACGGAAACCTTGCACAGCGCGCGCTTTCAAGAATTATTCCAGCCGAAAACCCATATACGATCCGTATCGTATCCGATATCCTTGAATCTAACGGTTCATCTTCAATGGCAACGGTTTGCGCCGGAACATTGGCTCTGATGGACGCCGGTGTACAGATTACAAAACCGGTTTCGGGTATCGCAATGGGATTGGTAACTGATCCTGAATCAGGTAAGTTTACTGTACTTTCTGATATCTTAGGAGACGAAGATCACTTAGGTGATATGGACTTTAAAGTAACCGGAACGGCAGACGGAATCACGGCTTGCCAGATGGATATCAAGATCCAGGGACTTTCTATGGATATCATGGAAACTGCACTGAAACAAGCGAGAGACGGCCGTCTACATATCCTTGGTGAAATGTTGAAAACCATCGACGCACCTAGAGTTGACGTTAAACCACACGCTCCGAAAATGGAAGTACTCGAGATTCCTAAGGAATTCATCGGTGCAGTTATCGGGCCTGGCGGAAAAATCATTCAGCAGATGCAGAAAGATTTTGATACGGTTATCGCGATTGAAGAAATCGGTGAGATCGGAAGAATTGAAATCTCCGGCGTAAGCAGAGAGAATATCAACGCGACCATTGCTGCCATCAACGAAATTACATTTGTTCCGACTGTAGGCGAAGTTTACAACGGTAAGGTTGTGAAAGTAATGGATTTCGGTGCGTTTGTAGCAATTGCGAAGGGTACTGAAGGTTTGCTTCACATCTCAGAAATCGAGTGGGCAAGACTTGACAAAGTTCCTTATAACGAAGGCGATATGGTGGAAGTGAAATTCATGGGTTATGATGACCGTAAGAAAATGAAACTTTCAAGAAAAGTGCTTTTGGAAAGACCTCCGAGAACTGAGCGTAAAGAAGGTGAAGGTGACAACCGCGAAAACCGCGACAACCGTGGCCCAAGAAACGACAGGAGAGATGACCGCAGAGACGGTGGCGACAGAAGACAGGGTGGAAACCACAGACCTGGAAACGACAGACCACAGCACAGCGGAAGAACTGAAGAAAGACCGGCTGGCGAAGATACCTTCAAGCCACTGAACGAATCAGAAAATACTGACGATGTGAAGCCGGAAGGATTCTAGTCAGCTGTTACATAAAAAAGAAACCACCTCGATTTGAGGTGGTTTTTTTGTGGGACAAGAATGTGGTTTTGTGAGGCAAGAATCAGTGGGTAAGAATGTCAGTTACGGAGGCAAGAATTAAAGTTACGGACGCAAGAATGTTTGTTACGGTGGCAAGAATGTTACCTGCGGTGGCGAGAATTAAACTTACGGTGGCAAGAATGTTAGTTACGGTGACGAGAATTGAACTTACGGTGGCAAGAATGTTACCTGCGGTGGCAAGAATTTTAGTTACGGGGACGAGAATTGAACTTACGGGGGCAAGAATGTTATTTAAGGAGGCGAAAATGTGGTTTTGGAGGAGAGATTCCTACGGAATGACAAAAGGGGTTCGCATTTATAAAGAGGGTGAAAAAATAAAAGTTACATCCGGGGAATGTAACTTTGAGTTTTGGGCCCGCCTGAGGATTGCGGGATCTTCTTTAATCTCTACCATCAGGTTGGGTTGGTGAATTTGATGGCGGCTACGTTGGTGTATTCGGGAGAATCGCCGCCGTAGATGCTTTTGACGTATTTTTTAACTTTCTGGGCGAGGTCGATGAGTCCGCTTCCTTCGGCGTAAAGGAGTTGGTCCCGGGCGATGAGCTGCACTTTGAGTTCGGCTTCGGTTTGGTCTACGGGCTGGGTAGCGGTAACCAAAGCCTGGTGGTAGGTGGTGAGGGCGGGCAGCTTGAGGTCGTCTTCATTGGGTGTGTAGGCGGGAATGGTCTGCAGGAGGCTGACGAGGTTTCCGAAGGTCTCGGCCTGCTGGGTGTAGGACTGGCGGGAGGTGGAAACGGTGTCTTTGGGTTCGCCGTCGGGGTCTGGATTTTCGGGTTGCTGGGATTTGGGAGTGTAGCCCTGAATGATCCGGTTGAGTGATCTTGCCTGCTCGAGCATGCCTGCGGGAAGGTCGATGATCTCGAGGAAGTTGAAGATGCGTGTGCTGAGGGGTTTCAGGTTTTCTAAGGCGACCTGGCGGTTGTAGATGGCTGCTTTGTTGGCGATGCGGCTGTCCTCGAGTTCGGCGAGTTTTGCGACCGAGTTGGTGTGGAGGGTCTGGAGGTTTGCGATCTGGAGTGCGGGTACGGGCGGATTGTAGAGGGTGTACGCGGTGATCTGCTGGATGAGTTTCTGAAGGTTCGCGACATTACGCGCGTGCCCTACTTCTGATTGTGATGCCATAGTTTAAGTTTTTTAGGTTGTTTACGATCAAATATATTTGAAAATAAGAAACCGTGCACGGGTGAAAACACCTAAAATTTTGGTTTTTTTTTGGGTAGGGGGAAGGAAAAACCTCCGAAGCTGGGGGCTGCGGAGGATTTACGGAATGCTCAAAGTCGGGAGACTTTGCGCAGCGGGAGAGATGGGGGTTGGTTCGTCTAACCGTTGGCTATTTGTTCTGCTGCTACATCTAATAACTGTAAATATCTTTCTAAAACTGTCTGGTTTATTATTGATGAACGTGGATCGACAGAAAACAATAATTTATAGGCTGTATAATTAACGCAAGCAGTATTATTTAAAATTCTTTGGCTGAGGCCGTCAAGTTTACTTGCTGTAGTTGAAGACATATGTGCTGCAGAATTTCTGATTGTCTTTAGATCCATAAGGTCATTATGGATTGCACTTAACGATGTATTAAACACATAACCCTGATGAAAATATATTTGACTGATTTTTCGTATGGTTTCTGGATTTGACCAATCCATAAATCTTTGATTCCCTATAATAATTTCTTGAGCATGGTCTTTACTAATTGGATTAACCCATTTTGCAGGTCTATTATTTAAAATTGACGGTTCGTTTAGTAAATAATCTACAAAACAATTTTCAACAAAAGTTTCCCATGCAATGAAAATTCTTAAAAAAGCCGATTCGCAAATAAATTCACGTAAATTTCTAGTAATTTTGTAGGAGTTGTTGGCATATTTTGCATTTGCAAATGCAATATGTGCTACTAACTCAACATTAGTAGCTCGGAAGTCAGCAAGATTTTGTACTAAAGCCATATTATAGAGTATTTATTATGTCTATAATAAATTCTGACCTTCTAACTCTAATCTTAGTATCGGTAGTTGCTCTTCTACTATCTTCTAAAAATTGAATTTGCCCTACGCTCATATTCTGAAATGGAACAGTGTCAAACAATACATTAAGGCCCGTTAAGGTTGTTTTAACTCTTTCATATTTACTCTTTGGTATAGCAATTTGTTCCTTGTCAAAATCCTTTAGTCCGAACTTGGTGTGATATAAACTTGTAAATATTGTATAAAATAAATGTATCCGTTTAAATGGTGTGTGCTTAATCCCTTCATTAAATATTTCTTTAGTTAAGTCTATAATAGCATCGAAGTTTTTTTCTATCGTTTCACTATCATAATCAAATGACTTTTCATATTTATCGTAATAAGATTTGATTTGTTTTTTTGACTGGATACCTTCACAAATTGCTATCACTAAGTCCGCAACAAGTGTTATATCTGCCATTCTTAAAATGTTTTGATGGGTTAGGAGTTTATTTTCAAGCCAAAAGTCATTATGCTTATGTGAAAGTCTATCGACAAGAATTTTAAATTCACTAAAGTGATTTGCATTAATTTTTTCCTGCTCATTAAGAACAACTGCATATGAATTTAGGCGGGAGAAAATGTCTAGTATTTCTCTATCTGGTAAATTAACTAAAAGGTCAACTGATATTTCATAGTTCAGTATGGTTGATTGTATTTGTGGGTCTATATTATTTAACTGACTAAAGTAGTAGCCTCCATATGCTTCATTATGTTTTTTGCTTATTGCAAATCCATCATTGATATATGATAAGATGGCTCTTAATCGTTGTTGTCCATCAACAACTTCTCTAATTGACTGTCTATTTTCTACATTAAGAGTTTGTCGAATAAAAATTTTCGGGATGGGTTTACCTCTAATAATCGTGTCCATTAGATAGGACTTTGCATCATCTGACCATACGGCTTTTCTTTGGAACTTAGGTGAAAGCTGCAGTTGCTTTTTGTCATTCCATTCCAAAAAGTCATTTATGCTATACGCTCTGCTGTCAAAATTTTTCATACCACTTTTTCTCAGTTTTAAAATCGGGTGTAACTTATATATAATGTCTCAAATATTGATACAACTGCAACCAAATCATATTCTATTTTTTCATAAATGTGATCTTAGTAAGCAACCAAATATAAGCAAGTTCCGGTAATATTACAGCAACAGACTACCGAAATTCTTGCGAACATCTTTTGGGAATTCGCTAAATAATTTGGATCTTTCAAACTTTAAAAAAATTACCATGCTCCTAACCCAACTCAAAACCTCGCCGGAAACCATCAACTTTAAAGATGTGATTGCCTATATTGATGAACATTACGCTTTCGTACCGACGAAATTCAGGAACGGAAAAACGGTGAATGAAGCTGGGGAAAATAACGGCTCGTGCAAGGTTTTCAGTTTTGCAAAACTCAAGGGTCTTAACGAAGAGGAAACGCTGGCACTGTTCGGGGATTTCTACAGAACGGACGTGCTTGAAAATCCTGAGGGCAGCGACCACCAGAACATCCGCAACTTCGTGCAATTTGGATGGGACGGAATTGCTTTCGAGAGCGAGGCGCTGGCGGAGAAGAAGTAAACCCAGCGCATGTTTGGCTTAATTCTTGAAACCTGATCCGTAAAAATAAATATTATGAATGCAACACTTTTAAGAAGACTCCTGATGTGGGTCGCGCCATTAGCAATAGGTTACGTCGTAAAAAAATACGAAGAGAAACAGGCCAGAAAAAAACAGGCAAAAGCAATGACAAGCGGTACCGCTTAGAAACCAACAATCCAACTTACAAAAATGAAGTTGGATTTTTTTTTGTCTTTATTTCCGGAAACGGATGAGTGAAAAAAAAACCTGAAAACTGACGAATCGCATTAGGGAAAATTGAGCAGAAGAGATTCTTATGATTAATTTTGAATACCTAAATTAAGTAAAAATGAATTTCCCCACTGACTTAGAAATCGCTACCTCGGCGCCCATTCAGCACATCAAACATATCGCTGAGAAAATAGGCATCGACCATGATGATCTTGAATACTACGGAAAATACAAAGCGAAAATCCCTTTATCGTACATCGACGAAGAGAAAATTAAGAAAGCGAAACTTATTTTAGTCACTGCCATCAACCCCACTCCGGCGGGCGAAGGAAAAACGACTGTTTCGGTAGGCCTGTGCGACGGCCTGAATAAAATCGGGAAGAAAACCATCGCAGTGTTGCGCGAACCCAGTTTGGGGCCGGTTTTCGGGATTAAAGGCGGAGCTGCGGGCGGCGGATATGCGCAGGTGATCCCGATGGTGGATATTAATTTACATTTCACAGGAGATTTCGCGGCGATCGAGAAAGCCAACAACCTGCTCTCTGCACTTATCGACAACAATTTACAGAACAAGAAATACAGTCTGAACATCGACCCGAGAACCATCACCTGGAAACGCGTTATGGATATGAACGACCGAAGTCTGAGACAGATTGTGATCGGTTTGGGCGGAGCCAACAACGGCATTGCGCGGGAAGAAGGTTTCAACATTACGCCCGCTTCTGAAGTGATGGCGATCCTGTGTCTTTCGAAGGATTTCGAGGATTTGAGAGAAAGACTGGGTAATATTTTCGTGGGTTATACTTTCGATAAAAAACCTATTTATGCCAGAGATTTAAAAGCAGAAGGCGCGATGGCGATTCTGCTGAGAGATGCGATAAAACCGAATTTGGTACAGACTCTGGAAGGCAATCCGGCGATTCTTCATGGCGGCCCGTTTGCGAATATCGCGCAGGGAACCAATACGATTATTGCGACCAAAACCGGACTTTCGCTGGCGGACTTTGTGGTAACGGAAGCAGGTTTTGGGGCGGATCTGGGCGCGGAGAAATTCTTCCACATCAAATGTCATTACGGGAAACTGAAGCCTGATGCTTTCGTTCTTGTGGCGACCATCCGCGCACTTCGTTATCATGGCGGCGCAACGAAGAAAGGAGAATTCGACAAACCTAATCTTCAGTTCGTGAAGAACGGCATCGACAATCTTAAAAAGCATATTGAAAATGCCTTTAAATTCGGATTAAGACCGATTGTAGCCATCAACCATTTCGCGAATGATGCCGAGGAGGAAATACAGTTTGTAAAAGATGAATGCGAAAAATTAGGCGTGAAAGCCATTATCGCCGATGAATTTGTACACGGCGGAAACGGAATGACAGAACTGGCGACCGAAGTTGCGCGCTGCGCTTTCGAATGCGGAAACGATTTCCAGCCGCTGTATAAGGTAAGCGAATCGGTTGAGCATAAAATTGAAACCGTTGCGCGCGAAGTGTACGGTGCCGACAACGTTGTGTATTCGCAGAAGGCAAAAAACCAACTGAAAACGATTTATGATTTAGGTCTGGACAAACTGCCGGTCTGTATGGCAAAAACGCAGAAATCCCTGACCGACGATGAAACGAAAATCGGCAGACCAACGAATTTCAAAATCACGGTAAGGGAATTTGAATTTGCGGCGGGGGCTGGATTTATTATTCCGATTCTGGGTGATATGATGAGAATGCCGGGCTTACCGGGAATTCCGGCAGCGGAAGGAATGTCGATCGATAAAAACGGGGTGATAACGGGGTTGAGTTGAGATAAGAGGTAAGAGGTAAGAGATAAGAGATAAGAGGTAAAAGATTATAACTAAGAGGTAATGGTTAAAAGTCTGTGAAACCTGCCTGTTTAAATTCTTTCAGCAAGTTCTGGAAAACAGTTTCGACAGGCAGGATTTCTTCGATCAGGGCAGACACCTGCCCTATTTCGAGTTCGCCTTCTTCAAGATCGCCTTCGAACATGCCGCGTTTTGCGCGCGCGCGGCCCAAAGTTTCTTTCAGTGCTTCGGCATCTCTGCCGGTTTCGTAAAGTCTTTCGAGGTCATAGAAGAATTTGTTCTTCACCAAACGCACCGGAGCAAGCTCCTTTAAAGTGAGTTGGGTATCTCCTTCGTTAAGGGAAATAACTTTATTCTTAAAATTTTCGTGGGAACTTGCCTCTACTGTTGCGGCAAAACGGGAACCGATCTGCACACCATCGGCACCGAGAATCATTGCGGCTTTCATCTGAGAACCGAGGGCAATTCCGCCAGCTGCGATCAAGGGTTTTGAAATATGTTTTTTCACATTCGGGATAAGAACCATGGTTGTGGTTTCGTCTCTTCCGTTGTGACCGCCTGCTTCAAAACCTTCGGCAACGATTGCATCGACACCGGCATCTTCGCACTTCATGGCGAATTTGGTTGAGGAAACGACGTGAGCGACTTTCAGACCTTCTTTCTGGAGGGTTTCGGTGTAGGTTTTGGGATTTCCGGCGGAAGTGAAAACAATCTTCACTCCTTCTTCAAGAACAATCTGAATAATTTCATCGAGATTCGGGTAAAGCAGGGCAATATTTACCCCGAAAGGTTTATCAGTCGCGGCTTTGCATTTGCGGATGTTTTCGCGCAGAATGTCGGGATACATACTTGCGGAACCGATGAGTCCCAAACCGCCAGAATTGGACACCGCAGAGGCCAAGCGCCAGCCGGAATGCCAGATCATCCCTCCCTGAATGATGGGATATTTGATTTGAAATAATTCTGTGATTCTGTTTTGCTCCTCGCGGTACATTTTTTCGGCGATTCCGAAATGGATAAAATTGCTCATGCGTAAAAATAAGGAAGAGCTGTGAAAGATGCAAGTAGTATGTGGGATGTACTTGCTTTGTACTATGTAGAATGTAGAATGTACTATGTACTATGTACGAAGTAAGGGTGAGGAGGTGAGAACTAAGAACTAATAGGTAAGAGGTGTTTTTATTTTTTATTTGAATGGTGGAAACTTATTCCTGTTTGCAGCGGTATTCTTCTGCGTGGTACCAGCCGAGGAAAAGATATAGCGGACAGCGGGCAGAGATTTCGGAGAGGCAAAACTCCGTTGCTCCTGAAATAAAAAACTCTGCAAAAATGCAGAGTTTAAGTTTTATTTACCGTCGGTATTTTTGCGCCAGTCGGTTTTGAAAGTACAGTCTTTGTAACGGTTGTTGATGGAGATAAATACGTTGGGTAGTTTTTCTTTCACCCATTTTTCTACCATTTCGTTTTTCTTTTTGTTGAGCGCCATCTGCTTGATTCTGTCGTAATCTGTCGCGATATCAAGCTGGTGTGCCGCAATTACGTCGTCGATTTTAATGATGGTTACCACTTTTCTGTCCTGAGCGATGGTATCCTGGAAAACGTCGGTAATATCGCCTTTGTTGTGACCTGCAATCTGGTAAGAAATGGTCGGCGGAAGATTGAGTTTTTCCATTTTGTCGGATCCGTCTTCTGAAGTGATGATTCCGGCGTTGAACTTTGTTCTTTTATCATCTGAAAAACGGTAGGCTGCTTCTTTGAAAGTAAGTTTACCTTCTACAATCAAAGTTCTGATACTGTCGAGTTCTTTTTTTGCGGAGGCAATTTCGTCGGCATTAGGTTCTGCCTTAAGAAGGATGTGACGTGCATCGTACATTTTCCCGCTCTTTTTCACGAGCTGGATCAGGTGATAGCCGAATTCGGATTCTACAGGTTCGGAAAGCTCGCCTTCCTGAAGGTTGAGCGCTGCGGCTTCAAAAGGTTTTACCATTTTACCTTTCGCCACATTTTTGTACAAACCTCCGTTGGCAGCAGATCCCGGATCTTCGGAATAAATCCTTGCCTGGCTTTCGAAAGATTCGCCTGCAAGAATATCCTGCTTGATCTTATTGAGGCGCGCAATGATTTCGTCTTTGTGCGCATCTGTAAGTTTCGGATACATTGTAATCTGCGAGAGACTTACCTCGTCCTTCACTTCGGGAAGCTGATATTTGTAAGTATTAAAGAAATCTGTAACCTCGTTTGGAGTTACGTCGGCTTTTTCGGTAATTCTGCCGAATTTCATCTGCCCGTAATAATTATCCGCATCAATTTTTTCAATGGCGTTCTTCATTTCGTATGATGTACGGAACTTGTAAGCAGAAAGCATTGTTTTTTCGTCTGGAAACTGACCAAGAATCTGGTTGTATTTCTGGGCAGCATTTTCTTTAATTGCCGCAGAACGGTTTTCGATCAGGGTATCTCTTTTCGCTTCGTAAATCAAAAGTTTATTGTTGATGATGCTTTCAACAAACTCGCATTTGTCGGCTACCGTGGCGCCCTGCTGCTGTGCATAGTTTGCCTGATCCTCAATATCTGATTCCAAAATAATTTCATCTCCTACGACCACTGCAATACCGTCGACCAAATCTCCGGTCTTGAGCTGTGCATTCATTTTAACCCCGAAAAAGGCAAAAATAAATGAAAAAAGGAGTGCAAATTTTATGTTCTTGTTCATATCCATTTTTTAACGATCTGCAAAATTATCATTCTAAACGAAATAACCTGCATATTTTATTATAATTATTTCTTAAAGTTCTTTTCCAAATCCTTTCTGAATTCGGGCTGAATCACGATTTTGGTTTTGGCTTTCTGCTCTGCGATGATGGCTTTAAGTCTTTCTTCGTTTACTGCATCTTTCAAGAGTTCAGCAGCTTCGGCCTGAGTCATCTGTGTTGGCGGTAAAATTTTATCGATTGCAATCACTAAAGTTCTCTCCTCCATTTTGGTCTGGTGAACTCCGGTTTTGAAGGGAACTTTGTATTTCGTGAAAACATCGGCATCTTCAGACATTTCACCTTTTTCGAAGTTTACGAGAATCTGTTTTTTATCGTTGAGTTTTCCGTAATATTTTGCTTTCAGGGTTTCCCAGTTTTTAGGATTTTTAATGTCTTTCTCGATTTCTTTGGTGAGTTTGTCATCAGCAATGATTGCTACACGGCCATCGGCACGGTTTCCCCACATGTATTTCGATTTGTTTTTGTTATAATGATCGGTAAGCCATTCGGGGTGTTTGTCAACTTCTTCATTAAGAAACTTGGAGAAAATATAATCGGAGTAAAGTCCTCTTTTAAATTCGTTAAGCGATTTCTTAATATCTTTCTGGTTGGTAAAGTCGGCGGAATAAAATCTCATTAAATCCTGGGTATTTACCCCGGAAAGTGCGTCGCTCCATAAAGCCGGAGTGAGTTTCTCGGCTTCAGCTTTTTTGTCTCCGATTAATTTCCTGAGGTCGCCAACCGTAGTTTTGTCTTTTTTATACTGATAAAGAACGGTATCGTCTTTTGCTGCACTAAAGGCCTGATAAGATTTTTTTACATTCTGAAATGCCGGAAATTCTTTATAGGTAGGGTCAGATTTAAGATAAGCCAGCATTTTGTCCTGCAGGTTTTCATTATAAAGGGAACCGTTCATATCACGCAGGAAAAAATCTCTGTTTTTGTCGGTAAGCACATAAGGCTCCACATTATAAATATTAAAAACAAAATAATTCTCCCCGAACAATAAAGGTTCCGGCGAATAATAGCCCGCTTTTTTACCTTTGAAAAGTTCATAAACTTCGTCAGGCAATGTCGGCGAACCCATCACTACTCCACCATTATCCTTTTCATGCTCATTCGCTCCATACAGTTTTGCTACTTCCTGGAAACTTTTGCCAGCTTTCAGATCGGTGTAAATTTTATTTTTAACGGTTTCGGAATTCGCATCTTTAGGAAAAGAAATGGTCCCGAAAATCATGTAACCAAGGCTTGGTCTGGAATTGAGAACTTTGGCAAAAGCAATATATCCGGGTGAATCCTGCAGTTTTGTATAAGAATTATTGGGTAAGGATTTCAGCTGGGTATACAAATCACTGTCAACACTTCCCGGTTTAATGAAGAGCGGTTTCGGGGCTCCTTTCGTGTATTTTGTGATGGCGTCATCCATCGTTATTTTACCTGCTTTCACATCGTTGTAAATCTGCTGGTAATTATTGGTATCGCCTTCGGTCTTTGGAACCATGAAAATCTGCACCTGCTTTTCGGTCTGATTATCTTTTACGTAGTCATTCAATACCGGATCCAGAACCTGCTTCGGGTAAAAATACTGCTCGCGCAAATCGGCTTCTTTTTCCATCATTCTTTCACGGAATGAGGCTGCAGTATCGGCTTTTTTATCGGCTGCAAACTGCTGGAGAAGAATAAAATCCTCAGTTGCACTCAGGGTTTTTTCAATACCGGTATTCTGTAAACCGTACTGGTATTCTTTTTTGAAATCGGCTAATGAAATGCTGTCTTTTCCGATAATCATGTACTGGGCAGACATTGTGCTGCCAAGGCCTGCCAACATAACGAAAGCAAATATTTTCTTCATACTTAAATGTTCTTTTAATTTGAAAATGACATGGGTGTGATTACTGAATGGCTCAGAATTTTAAACTTCAACCTCGAAAGTGGTTAAATCTTTGAAACTCTTGATTCTTGCGATCATTTCGCTCTCGGTAACTTCCTGTAATCTTTCGGTTCCGAATTTTTCTACGGTGAATGACGCCATTGCAGAACCTACAATCAATGCTGACTTCATCGTTTCGAAACTGAAATCTTCCTTTTTAGCAAGATACGCAGCAAAACCACCTGCAAAAGTATCGCCGGCTCCGGTTGGATCGAAAACTTCTTCAAGCGGAAGCGCAGGAATGGCAAATATTTTCCCGTTGTGGAAAAGCAACGCGCCGTGTTCGCCTTTCTTGATGATAACGAACTCAGGTCCCATTTCATGGATTTTTTTGGCAGCTTTTACCAAAGAATATTCTCCGGAAAGCTGTCTCGCCTCTTCATCGTTAATGGTGATTACATCTGTTTTTGCAATCATCAGCATTAAAGTATCCCAAGCAGAATCCATCCAGAAATTCATCGTATCTAAAATCACCAGTTTCGGGCGGTTATGCATTTTTTCCAATACAGAAAGCTGAACACCCGGATGCAGGTTCCCTAATAATAAGATTTCGGAATCCTGCATTGATTCAGGAATTTTCGGGTCGAAATTTTCCAAAACATTTACTTCGGTTACCAAAGTATCTCTGGAATTTAAGTCGTTGTGATATTTGCCGCTCCAGAAAAAAGTTTTGCCTTCTTTAATAATTTCAATTCCTTCAACATTTACACCTCTGGAGGTAAGCATTTCAAGATCGGACTGCGGAAAATCACCACCAATTACCGAAACGATTCCCGATTCAACATTAAGAATCGAAGAAGCAATCCCAATATAGGTTGCCGCACCGCCCAAAATTTTATCTGTTTTTCCGAACGGAGTTTCAATAGCGTCAAAAGCGACAGAACCAACGACTAATAGTTTCATTTATATTTGTTTTTAAGTTTTAATTTAATTGACGGAAAATTATTTCCATTCAAATGTATCGATTAAATGCTGTAAATCTTTCTTGATATAAGCAACAGCCGGCGCCAGAGAATCGGGCTTCGGTCTGGAGTTGAAATAGAGGTTTGCAGTGACGTAATGTCTGGTGGAATCTGTAACAAAAAACTGCAGATTAGAGGCAGTGGGCCCGCTTAGTTCATAGAAATTCCCGAAAACATTCCGTTCGGGATAAGTAAATGATTGGGTATCGATACTGCTTGCTTTAATGGTATGTTCATAAACCATTTTCTCCGACTCTTTCACATGGAGGTTAAAATCATTTTTAACCGGGAAATACGTAAGAAAGACTTTTGCTTTCATTTCCGGGTATTCAATATAATACCAGCAGTTGTTTTTTGCATTTACAATTTTAGCAAAATCTGAGTATTCGAAGCTGAAACCGCAGGGCGAACTGTATTGCTGATATTTTGCCAGCGGATATTCTAACCGAAGTTCACCGGAAGGTTTCGGCTGCGCCTCTTCGGCACACGAAAACAAAACAAATCCTAAAAATGTGAAAATGAGTTTTTTAAACATTGCGCAAAAGTACAAATTTGATTTGAGATTTTAGCGGGCGATTTAGCATCGAAATGATGAAATAACCAAAGATGAACGGGAAGAAATTTTCAAAGAAAAAGGATTTAGGAATCTTCTTTTTATTTTGCATATCAATCATTTAATTCTAAAAGATTCCTAAATCCATTTCAAACATTTACTACTATTGACTGATTTGTAGTTAGAGTCCATAAAACTGATAATGTTAAATTTAAATTTCACTTTCAATCCATTTTAAATAATTTTCCAGCGGTTTCGGGAAAGATTTCTGGTGAGATTCTTCCAAATCTATAGCGGTAAAACCATTTTCCAAAGCGAAATTTATAAATATTTCTTCCGAATTCAGAATCACTTTATAAATCTGCACCGTTAGATTTTTATGCGTGAGTTTGTGCGAAACGGTTTTGTGATGCACAATTTCTTTTTTGAATTCTTCGGGAATTTCCACAGGAAATTCATAAAGTCTTTTCCAGATAAAATCATCGCCTCTTCGTTTAATGAGAAAGCGGCCGTTATACTCCACATAATAATACGTCAGTTCGAGATCTGTAGGTTTTACTTTTTTAGATTTTACAGGAAATTGGTGAATCTTTCCTAAATTGAAAGCTATGCAATCCTTATTTAAAGGACAGTTATCGCATTGTGGGGTTTTGGGCTTGCAGATTTCTGATCCGAGATCCATCATGGCTTCGTTGAAATGCCCGGCTTCGTTTTCAGGCATCATTCTTAAAGCCAGTTCAGAGAAATACGAAAAGGCTTTCGAGTTTGAAATATCGAAATCATCAGCAAAAACCCGCGAAAGTACGCGGTAGAAATTCCCGTCAACGGCTGGAATCTTCGCTCCGAAACAGATACTCGAAACTGCTGCTGCAGTATATTTGCCAACCCCTTTCAAACTTAGGATGTCATCATAATCCTCGGGAAACTTTCCATTAAATTCATGTACAATCTGAAGGGCCGCTTTATGAAGGTTAAGTGCGCGGGAATAATAGCCAAGTCCCTTCCAATACAGTAAAACCTCGTCGTTTTCAGCATTGGCAAGGGTTTGCACATCCGGAAACCGCTCTACAAATCTGTTATAGTGATTTAAACCCTGCTCTATTCTTGTTTGCTGAAAAATGATTTCGCAGATCCAGATCTTATAGGGATCATTCGTATTTCGGAACGGTAAGTCCCTGCCGTGTATTTTGTACCATGCCAACAGCAATTCACCAACGTGAAGAAAATCAGCATTTTGTTTTTTACTTTTCAAAAAATGTTCTTATATTTGCACACCAAAAATATAAATAAATAAAGGAAATGACAAAGGCAGAATTGGTGAGCACCATCTCGAATAAATTGGGAACTGAAAAGAATGAAACTCAGAAAGTTGTAGAGGCGTTCATGCAGGAAATCAGAACTTCAATGTATAATGGCGACAATGTTTATTTAAGAGGTTTCGGATCATTCGTTATTAAAACAAGAGCAGCAAAAACAGGAAGAAACATTTCCAAAAATACGGCAATCGAAATCCCGGCTCACAATATCCCGGCTTTTAAACCATCTAAAACTTTTGTTGAGAAGGTAAAAACCAAAGTAGCAATTAAATAATAAACCAGAGAATATATAAGTTACAAACTAAAAATTTTTAAATTATGCCAAGCGGAAAAAAGAGAAAGAGACACAAGGTTGCAACTCACAAAAGAAAGAAAAGAAGAAGAGCGAACAGACATAAGAAAAAATAAGCTATTCGCGATTTACAATATAACAATATAGTTGGTGTTTTTATATTTATAAAATTTCACCGACTATATTTTTGTTTTGCTCCAAATTTAAAAATAAGGATTAAAGGATTTGGCAATACCAGATTTCAAAGCTGATTATGCCCCATAAAATACCCATTCTTAGCCGGTAAACATTATTTACGTACCAAAACAGTTAAAAATATTAGTGATATTTGCGGAATTTGAGTAAATTTCCTTTATCTAAGATTTTTAATTCCTCTATACAAGAATGAAGAAAGAACTCATTATATCGCATGAAGATGAAAAATCTAAAATTGCCCTTTTGGAAGACGGAAGGCTTTTTGAACTTCATGAACAGGAAGATAAAAGCGACTTCGTAGTTGGTGATTTATTTATCGGTAAAGTAAAAAAACTCGCACCCAACCTTAATGCTGCTTTCGTGAGCATCGGGTACGAAAAAGATGCTTTTTTGCATTATCAGGATTTAGGACCACAGTTCCTGACCTACAAAAAATTCCTGAAAGACACTGTTGCCAAAAAGCAGCAGAATTCTTCCCTTAAAAACTTCGAAATTCAGCCAGAAATTAATAAAAACGGCCTCATCGACAAGGTTCTGGCAAAAGACGACAGCGTTATTCTACAGATTACCAAAGAGCCCATTTCTACAAAAGGCCCAAGAATTTCGACCCAAATCTCCTTAACAGGACGATTTCTCGTTTTAATACCTTTCGACAAAAGCGTATCCATCTCCAAAAAAATAGGCAGCGCCGAAGAAAGAGAGCGTTTACGTACTTTAATTGAAAGTATTAAACCCGAAGGTTTCGGTGTAATCATCAGAACAGTTGCAGAAGGCAAAAAAGTTGCAGAACTGCACAACGACATGAATCAGTTGGTCCAGAAATGGGAAACTACCTTCAAGAATCTTCAGAAAAATAAAGTTCCGAGCCGCGTTTTAAGTGAAGAAGACAAAGCTTCATCAATTCTCCGCGATAATTTCAATGCAGATTTTGTTTCTATTATTTGTGATGACGAGCAGATGGTTGATGACATGAAAGCCTACATCGAAGTCATTGCGCCGGAACGCAAAAACATCGTTCAGTTCTACGATAAACCCATTCCATTGATGGAATATTACAATGTTGAAAAGCAACTGAAACAGAGTTTCGGCAAGCATGTAAACATTCCTAGTTCCAAAGGTGCCTATTTGGTGATTGAACATACGGAAGCCCTTCACGTAGTTGATGTGAATTCCGGAAACAACATTTCATCCGGCAATTCAGCAAGTAAAGAACACGCACTGACTGTGAATAAGATGGCAGCAACTGAAATTGCCCGCCAGCTAAGACTTCGCGACATGGGCGGAATCATCGTGATTGATTTCATTGACATGATTAATGCAGATCACCGCCGTGATTTATACGAACATCTGAAATCGGAAATGAGCCGCGACAAAGCCCGTCACAAAATTTTACCACCAAGTAAATTCGGATTAATACAGCTTACACGGCAGAGAACCCGCCCGGAAAACATCATCGAAACCAAAGAAGAAAACCCTAATGCCGACGGCGAAATTCTTGCTCCAATCGTTGTTGTTGAACGTATGGAGGAAGTGATAAGAGGTTTGATTCAAAAAGAAAAAGGCAAAATTTTCCTTCACGTACATCCTTTTGTTGAAGCTTACCTCACAAAAGGCATCGTTAGCATCCAGACCAAATGGTATCTGAAATACAAAAAATGGGTCACAATCATACCCCGTGATTCATTTAAATATCTGGAATATAAACTTATCAATTCCAAGAAAGAAGAACTCATGAGCTATTCTAATTAAAAACCAAAACATCAAAGCAGATTTCATTCAAAAATTTGCTGTTACAATTTACAACTCCCTCTTAGAGGGAGTTTTTTTTATAAGTAATTAATATTCTATTAAAAATTTAGCCGGAAATTTTGTAAATTACAGTTCGTTTACTACAAACAGTTTAAAATAATGAGCTATGCCGGCAAATCACTTTAACATTCAAGGTTTATCAGCTGAAGAAGTAGTTCTCGCCCGTAAAAAATTTGGCGAAAACACTTTAAAGTATAAAAAGGAAAACACTTTTTTAGATGCTTTAAAAAGCCTTGCTAAAGAACCTATGATTATTTTGCTTTTGGTTGCATCGCTGATCTATTTTGTGAACGGCCTGGTGAGCGACGGAATTTTCATGGTTTCGGCTATTGTAGTCATTTCACTTATTTCACTCTACCAGGATTCGCGCAGCCGGAATGCGCTGCAAAAACTCAAATATTTTACACAGCCCAACTGTAAAGTAATTCGGGACGGTGAATCGGTGGAAATCAACAGCGAAGATCTGGTCGTGGGCGACAGCCTGATTATTGAAGAAGGAACTTTGATTGTGGCCGACGGGGTTATTGTACATTCAAACGATTTTTCAGTAAATGAATCAATTCTTACCGGCGAATCTTTCGCTGTTTTTAAGGATAAAAACAAAGAAGATCATTTTGCTTATAAAGGCACAACTGTTGAGAGCGGTCTGGCAATTATTACCGTGATAAGCATCGGAAATGAAACCAAGCTTGGCAAAATAGGCAAAAGTCTGGAAAACATTCAGGAAGAAAAAACTCCACTCGAAATACAGATTAATGATTTCGTGAAAAAAATGGTCATCGCGGGAGTTGCTGCATTTCTTTTCGTTTGGGGAATCAACTACTTTAATTCGTATGATATTCTTGACAGTTTGCTTAAAGCCTTAACGCTAGCCATGAGTATCCTGCCTGAAGAAATCCCGATGGCGTTCACCGCATTTATGGCGATTGGCGCCTGGCGACTCATGAAAATGCAGATTGTGGTAAAACAGATGAAAACCGTGGAAACTTTAGGAAGTGCCACCGTAATCTGCACCGATAAAACCGGCACGATCACCGAGAACAGAATGAGTTTGGCTAAAATTTTCACTCTGGGAACTCAAAAAATTTCTAGTCCTGACCAAATTTTAACGGCAGAAGAAAAAGACCTCATCAGATTCGCGATGTGGGCGAGCGAACCGATTCCTTTCGATCCTATGGAAACCGCACTTCACGATGCGTATCAGAATCTTAATCCTGAAGATGAAAGACCCCGTTTCAGAATGGTTCACGAATATCCTTTGGGAGGAAAACCCCCGATGATGACTCACGTTTTTAAAAACAGTTCCGGCGAAAAAATCATTGCTGCAAAAGGAGCTCCGGAAGCGATCATGAATGCATGCAACCTTTCTGACAAAGAAAAACATATCGTAGAAAATGCCATAGAAATAATAACCAAAGAGGGTTACCGGGTTTTAGGAGTTGGGAAAAGCAATTTCTCTGGCGAGAACTATCCTAAAACCCAGCAGGAACTTCCTTTTACTTTCATGGGAATTGTTGCATTTTATGATCCGCCGAAAGAAAACTTCAGTAAAGTACTCGAAGATTTTTACCAGGCAGGCATTTCTGTAAAAATTATTACCGGCGACAATGCAGCTACCACACAGGCAATCGCTAAACAGATTAATTTTCAAGGTGCCGACAAGAGTTTAACAGGCGATGAACTCATGCAGCTTTCCGAGGCCGAACTGCAGGAGACCGTAATGGAAACTAATATTTTCACCCGGATGTTTCCTGAAGCAAAACTCCGAATTATTAATGCTTTAAAGGCAAAGAATCAAATTGTAGCAATGACCGGCGACGGCGTAAACGACGGTCCTGCGCTCAAAGCTGCGCACATTGGGATCGCAATGGGAAAAAGAGGGACAGAAATTGCCAAACAGGCAGCTTCTTTAATTCTGATGGAAGACGATCTCTCGAAAATGGTAGATGCGGTCGCGATGGGCCGGAAAATTTATACCAACTTGAAAAAAGCAATCCAATATATTATTTCCATCCATATCCCGATAATTCTTACGGTTTTCATTCCGCTTGCGTTGGGATGGATTTATCCGAATATCTTCACGCCAGCTCATGTGATTTTCTTAGAACTGATTATGGGTCCCACCTGCTCTATCGTCTTCGAAAATGAACCGATGGAAAAAAATGCGATGCTCCAGAAACCGCGTTCCTTCAAAACTACTTTTTTCAACAGCAGAGAGCTGCTTACGAGCATAATTCAGGGATTGGTAATTTCTGCCGGAACACTTTTCACCTATCAGTATTCCGTACAGAACGGTTTTGATGAAGCTCATACGCGTACTATGGTTTTCACTGTCTTGGTTGCCGCTAATATATTTTTAACGTTACAAAACAGATCATTTTATTATTCAATTTTCACAACTTTAAGTTACAGAAATAACCTGGTGCTTCTTATTATTTCGATCACTACAGTAATCATGCTGCTTTTACTGTATGTACCTACATTCACCGAATTCTTTTTATTCGAAAGACTTTCAGCTGCAGAACTCGGACTCTGTATCCTGATTGGTTTAATCTCTGTACTTTGGTACGAACTGGTAAAAATCCGAACAAGATGGCGAAGCAAAAAGAGGATAAACCTTAACTTAAAAACTTAAACTTAGCTTTAATTAAAATTTAACTTTCCTTTAAAACACTTTCAATATTCAATTCTTTAAATTTGTGGAATGGAAGTTTTCGGGAGAGATCTTATCAAAAAAATTCAGGACGCAGAACTGCTGGGCGAGAATGCCCACATGATTTATTCGCCACCTTACCGTCCGCTTTTTTCATATGATGAAATTGTAGACAGAAATCCAAAATACGCAGCAGTAAATATTGTGCTTTACCTGAAGGATAACGAATGGTATTTCCCTTTGATGGTGAGAAGTACAAACGAACGCGACCGCCACAGCGGACAAATCTCGCTTCCCGGCGGAAAAAAAGAAGAAACTGACCGAACATTCGAAGAAACTGCAAAACGGGAGACTTGTGAAGAAATGGGAATAGAGGAGCATTACATCCGGATCATCCGCGAAATGTCGCCCATTTATATTCCGCCAAGCAATTTTTATGTAAGGCCTTTCGTTTCGTATACCAAGAAGAACCCGGAATTTATCCTGCAGGAATCCGAAGCTGTGGAATTGATAGAATTTCCCGTTTCTTCAATTTTAACACTCACCGAACAGCCGGAAATGATGGTGCTGCCAAGCTCAAAAGGCGTGGAAGTTCCCGTGATTAATTTCAACGGATACATCATCTGGGGAGCAACTTCGATGATTTTGAGTGAGTTCAGCAAATTGATGAAAAATTTGTAAATTCGCGGTCTATGTAATTTTGATAATGGCGAAGAAAAATATTTTCACAGATGCATTCGGCAATCTTTATTTCCTCAAAAGATTAATTATCATCATTTTGGGACTTGTATCTTACCGAAGATTCAATGGCTTCAACAAACTGAAAATTTCCGGCACCGAAAATCTGGTTGATCTGCCCGATTCCAACGTACTTTTCGTCTCGAACCACCAAACCTATTTTGCAGATGTAGCGGCGATGTACCATGCGTTCTGCTCGGTAAATAACGGTTATCTGAACACAATTAAAAATCCGGTTTACCTGCTGAATCCTAAAGTAGATTTCTATTATGTAGCTGCTGAAGAAACGATGAATAAAGGTTTTATGACCAAAATATTTAAACTTGCAGGCGCAGTAACCGTAAAAAGAACCTGGCGTGCTGAAGGCGCGAACGTGAACAGAATGGTAGATTTAACAGAAGTTGAAAATATCATGAAAGCGCTGGATAACGGTTGGGTAATTACTTTCCCACAGGGCACAACTTCAGCATTTGCGCAGGGCAGAAAAGGAACTGCAAAACTGGTGAAAAATCAGCGACCGATCGTAATTCCTATAAAAATCAATGGTTTCAGAAGAGCTTTCGATAAAAAAGGATTAAGAGTAAAAGTTACCGGTGTAAAGCCCACGATGGAATTCAAAAAGCCGTTGGAAATTGATTATGATAACGATGATGCGCAAACTATTTTAACAAAAATAATGGTCGCGATAGAACAAACTGAGGATTTCAACGTTTTACATGAATACGACCAGGAACTTAAAGCTCAAAAAACTGAAGAAAAATCTACTCTAAAATCATAAAAAATTCTGAATGAAAAGATTTATTGCCTTTTTTGTTTTAATGGCTCTTACGGCTTGTACTACACAGAAAAAATACACCGATTTCGATTACAGTTATTCCCGCAGCGGCGGTCTTTCTCCGATCTACGAAAATCTTTGGATTAAAGGGAATAATGCCCATTATTCCTTCGAAGGTCAGGGCAAAAACATCAAAAAAGATTTTACGCTTTCAAAAGACGAGCTCAGCAATATCCAGAATGTTTTGGAGCAGAACAATTTCCGGATGATACAGGAAGATTACAAGAAATTGTACGATTATATTTCGACTTCCATCATCGTGAAAAAAGGAAGCCAGTCTGCCAGCAAATCAGACGCATCTTATATAATGGAAGCAGATAAATCACGGTGGGAAAATGTTGAAAACACCTTCCGCAAGCTTATCGATTCCAAAACTTCTGAAGCTAAATAACGACTGCTCGCAATGACCGATTTTTCAGTAATTTCTGCGTATTCCCAACACAAAACCCGTGTTTTAGTCTACAGCTCGCATCAACCTGTTGCTAACTTTATCATCTACGTACTGAATTTTTTTGAAAAAGATTTTGATTATTTTCTTGAAAACGGCCACAAAAAGGAGACAGACAGTGATTTTGTCATCTTAGAAACCTCTGATCCACAAAAAGCAAAAGACTTCAAACCCAATATTGTGCTGATTGTGGAGGACAAAGAAAGCGAAAAACTTTCTCCTATTCTTAAAAACATCACCGGCGGCGGCGTATTGGTTTATCCGGAAAAGTTGGAAGAAATTGTTAATGCAGCTGAAAACTATTTCAGGAGATTACCTTTTTCTTACTCGGCATCTAAAATTTCTGGTGAAAAAATCAGCATCAGTACTGAAATGGGCGAAATTCCACTTGGCTCCACGGATGAAAATTTAGTGCAGAACATGAATGGAATTAAGCTGCTCTGCCAGCAGTTTGGGATAATGGAAGAAGATTTCTATGAAGCGCTGATGAGCTGCGAATAATTACTGATCAGGATTTTAAGCGTTCGCTTTTACTTCAATTCAAAGTCTGAAAATTTATTTAAATTTACCTTGAAACAAAAAGTAAAACAATGCGCTATCACCAGTCCGGTAAAATTCCTCAGAAAAGACATACGGTTTTTAAATCCGAAAACGACCATTTTTATTACGAACAGCTTTTCGGGACTGAAGGTTTTCACGGAATTTCCTCACTTCTCTATCATATTCACCGCCCGACACAGATAAAATCGATCAGCGAACCGAAAGATGTTACGCCAAAAATAGCTGTCGGTAAAAATGTGACTCCACGTATGTTTAAGGGAATGAATGTGACCGCTGAAGACGATTTTCTCGACAGCCGCAAGATTCTTATGCTGAATAACGACCTGAAAATGGGTCTCGCAAAACCTAGAAAATCAACCGAATATTTCTATAAAAATGCGGAGTGCGATGAAATGCTTTTCGTACATGAAGGCAGCGGAGTTCTGAAAACCTTTGTCGGGAATCTGGAATTTTCTGTTGGTGATTACCTTATCATTCCCCGCGGAACGATTTATCAGCTTGAACTGAACTCAGAAAATAATGTTTTTCTGATTGTAGAAAGCCACTCGCCCATTTACACACCAAAACGGTACAGAAACGAATTCGGTCAACTGCTCGAACATTCCCCTTTCTGTGAAAGAGATATTGAAACACCAACTTTTGTGGAACCAAAAGATGAAAAAGGCGATTTTCTCATTAAAGTAAAGAAGGAAAATCAAATCTGGGATTTCGTCTATGCAACGCATCCGTTTGACGTTGTGGGCTGGGACGGATTTTTCTATCCTTTCAAATTCAACATCAAAAATTTCGAACCGATCACCGGAAGGCTTCACCTGCCGCCGCCGATTCACCAGACTTTCGAGGCGCATAATTTCGTTGTCTGCTCTTTTGTAGCGCGAATGTACGATTATCATCCGCTTGCGATTCCTGCTCCTTATAACCACTCCAACATCGATTCAGATGAAGTACTTTTTTATACGGAAGGTGACTTCATGAGCAGAAATCATATCGATCTGATGGATTTCACGCTGCATCCGGGCGGCATTGTTCACGGACCGCATCCGGGCGCTATGGAACGCAGCATCGGGAAAAAATTCACCGAAGAATACGCGGTGATGGTTGATCCTTTCCGACCTTTGCAGCTCACGGAGGAAGCCCTGAAAGTGGAAGATCCTACTTACATGACTTCCTGGCTGGAAGATATTGAAAATCATCTTGAAGACAGATCTCAGGAATAAAAATGGAAAAGCTAACAAAATGTTAGCTTTTTTTTGATTTATAAAATATTCAGATCAGCTTCCGGCAAATGGAGTTCCGAAAACACCTACTGCCAATTCTGCCCAAACAAGGAACAATACCGCTAAAACCAGAGAAGTAAGAATCAGTCTGTTTCTCCGGGTTCTTACATTCCTTAAAACCAGATCAACCACTGCTGCGGTGCCGAAAAGAAGAATTCCACCGATCATAAAATCCGATCCGGACCAATTAACTTCTTTTGTAAACTGCATCGCAATTAGTGGAATACAAAGTAAAAGTGCAGGAACAGCAAAAATAGCCACGCTGCGTTGATTGTGTGTCATCATTTTTATTGTTTTTAAAGTTATATTTCGAAAGTACTTTGAAATACAAAGTAAGTATATTTTTTATTCGGTTGCAAGAAAATCTTAAAATATTTTCAAAAACTGAGTTTCCTCATTTCCAGTCTTAATTGAAATAGGTAAATTTGAGCAATTAACAACAGCAAACTAATTATAACACTATGGTTCAATATGTAAGTGCCGAAGAAGCGGTTTCAATGATTAAAAGTGGCGACAGGATTTTTTCTCACGGTAGCGCCTGTACTCCAAACATCCTCATTGATGAACTTGCAAAACAGTCCTCAAGACTTAGTGGGGTAGAATTTGTCTCCATCACCCAACAGGGAAATGTGGAAGTAGCAAAACCTCAGTACAAAGACAGTTTCTATATCAATTCCCTTTTTGTTTCAACACCGGTGCGCGATGCTGTTAATTCTGATCGCGGTGATTTTGTTCCGGTTTTCCTGAGCGAAATTCCGACACTGTTTAAAAAAGGTCTTCTGCCCATTGATGTAGCCATGATTACTGTTTCGCCTCCTGATCAGCACGGTTACTGTACCCTGGGAACTTCTGTAGATGTGGCAAGAAGTGCTGTAGACACCGCAAAAACCATCATAGCACAGGTAAATCCGCGGATGCCTAGAACGCATGGTGACGGGATGATACATTACTCCAAAATCCACAAGATGGTTTGGCATGAAGAAGAGCTGCTTACCGTAGATTACGGCGCAAAAGTTGGCGAAGAAGAACTCTTAATAGGGAAAAATGTAGCAGAACTTATTGATGACAGATCGACTTTACAGATGGGAATCGGAACTATTCCGGATGCAGTTCTGAAATGCCTCCATAACCACAAAGATTTGGGAGTTCATACAGAAATGATCAGCGATGGTATTGTTGATTTGGTAGTGAACGATGTCATCACCAACAAATATAAAGGAACCCATTCTAACAGAACCATTACAAGTTTCGCTTTTGGGACCAGAAAATTATATGATTATATTGACGACAATCCTTCTTTCGCTTTCATGGATGTGGAACACGTAAATTATCCGATCAACATCATGAAAAACAAAAATATGGTCGCGATCAATTCAGCAATTGAAATTGATCTTACCGGCCAGGTTTGCGCAGATTCTATCGGAACATTCCAGTTCAGCGGAATTGGCGGACAAATGGATTTCATGCGGGGCGCGGCACTTTCAGATGGCGGAAAACCGATCATCGCGATTTCGTCAAGAACTAAAAAAGGCGTTCCGAGAATTGTACCTTTCCTGAAACCGGGAGCAGGTGTTGTAACGACCAGAGGTCACATTCACTATGTAGTAACGGAATTCGGTACCGCTTACCTATACGGAAAAAGCTTAAGACAGAGAGCAAAAGCACTTATCGACATTTCGCATCCTGATGACCGCGAAATGCTGGAAAAAGCGACCTTTGAAAGATTTAAATGTCTTTAAAAATAATCTAATCCCGAGTTTTTCGGGATTTTTTTTTGAATGAATTATATTTCACACACTTTCTAACCGTCACATCATTCCATTTTATCTGTCCTGAAAATTTTTGTAATTTGCCCTATCTAAAATACAAACTCATGTCTACACTCACATTTGCCGAAAAAATAGCTCAGGCAGAAAATTTTTTACCGATTAATGGGACCGATTATATCGAATTTTATGTTGGAAATGCTAAACAGGCAGCGCACTTTTACAAAACCGCATTTGGTTTTCAGTCTGTAGCCTATGCCGGACCGGAAACAGGCGTTCGAGACAGAGCTTCTTATGTCGTTCAGCAGGGAAAAATTAGATTGGTTCTTACTTCCGGCCTCAACTCTGATTCACCCATTTGTGAGCATCAGAAAAAACACGGCGACGGTGTGAAAATTCTGGCACTTTGGGTGGATGATGCTTATTCCGCATTTGAAGAAACCACAAAACGTGGGGCTAAACCCTATCTTGAACCTCAAACGCTAACCGATGAACACGGCGAAGTCCGCATGTCCGGAATTTATACTTATGGTGAAACAGTTCACATGTTTGTAGAACGAAAAAATTACAGCGGCGATTTTATGCCGGGCTACCAGAAATGGGAAAGCAACTATAATCCAACCGATGTAGGGCTTCTGTATGTTGACCATTGTGTTGGAAATGTAGGTTGGGACCGAATGATTCCAACGGTTGAATGGTATGAGAAGGTAATGGGATTTGTGAATATTCTTAGTTTTGATGATAAACAGATCAACACCGAATACTCTGCGCTGATGAGTAAAGTAATGAGTAACGGAAACGGTTTCGCGAAATTCCCGATCAACGAACCGGCGGAAGGAAAGAAAAAATCCCAGGTGGAGGAGTATCTGGACTTCTATGAAGGCGAAGGCGTTCAGCACATCGCTGTAGCAACAAAAGACATCATTAAAACTGTTACCGAACTGAAAGCACGCGGAATTGAGTTCTTACCTGCTCCTCCAAATGCTTATTACGAAATGGTTCCTGAAAGAGTGGGCCAAATTGATGAAGATATCAAAAAACTGGAAGATTTAGGAATTCTTATCGATTGTGATGAAGAAGGTTATTTGTTACAGATCTTCACCAAACCGGTTGAAGACCGCCCTACTCTGTTCTACGAAATCATCGAAAGACATGGCGCGCAAAGCTTCGGTGCAGGAAATTTTAAAGCCCTTTTTGAAGCGTTAGAAAAAGAACAGGAAAGAAGAGGTAATCTTTAAGTAATATCTTCAACTGAAATCCATGAATAAAGCACTTCTTCTTATCGCATTCTTTGCATCTTCGCTTGCACTAAAAGCCCAGTACGGTACCCTTAATGCTATTCTTGACCGGCTGGAAGAGAAACGCGGCGTCAATAAAGATCTGAAAGATGTAAATATTGATGATACAAAATTTGTTTTAATCAAGGATTTCGCCGATCACACAGAGAGAAGCTTCGTCATCATCAAAGGAAATAAAGCCACCTATGTGGAAATGTTTGATGATAAACAGACGGGGGAAACTTCGTCCAACGTGTTTTCAGGAGATGTTGTCCGTTCGCGGCATAATATAATTTCGCTGCGCGCTGATAAACTAGAAAACCAGAAGATTGCTTTGCCCATCACCCGCACTTTTCTCATGACGAAACAGAAAAAAGTTCTTTATCTCATAGACGTCAATACCAAAGAACGATGGATTGAAGAAAGCGCATTCAACAAATAAAAATTCAAAAATAACAATGATAAGGTTCAAGGTTTAAATCAAAAATTTAATACTTGAACCTTTCTTTTAAAAAAATACTTATGAAATCTTTTGTAAACTACGAACAGAACTCAGATTTTTCAATTTACAACATTCCTTTTGGAGTGGCGGTTTTCGACCAGGAATATATTGCCTGCTGTACGCGTATCGGTGATTTGGTCATTGATCTGGCAACCATGTACGATTATGGATTTTTTGATGAAATTGAAGGCTTGAATGAAAATGTTTTCGAAGCCTACACACTGAATGAATTCATTGAACTCGGAAAACCAGTAACCAATGCTGTACGTCTGAAAATACAGGAACTTCTTGATGAAAATTCCAAGCTCGCGAACGACGAAAAAACCAAAGAAGAATGTTTCTTCGATCTTGATAAAGTAAAGATGATGATGCCGGTTCACATTCCGAACTACACTGATTTTTACAGCAGCATCGAACATGCCACCAACGTCGGAAAAATGTTCCGCGATCCTGCAAATGCACTTCTGCCAAACTGGAAATATCTTCCGGTAGGTTATCATGGTCGTGCTTCCTCCATTGTAGTTTCGGGTACCGATATCATCCGTCCGAAAGGTCAAACCAAGCCTGCAGATGCCGATTCACCTGTCTTCGGGCCATCAAAACAACTTGATTTCGAGCTTGAAATGGCTTTCATTGTAAATAAACACACCGAAATGGGCGAAAGTATTACGACTGCTGAGGCTGAAGATGCAATTTTCGGTATGGTGATATTCAATGACTGGTCTGCGAGAGACATCCAGAGTTGGGAATATGTTCCGCTGGGACCGTTTTTAGGTAAAAATTTCGGAAGCTCCATTTCGCCGTGGGTAGTTACGCTCGAAGCACTGGAACCTTTCAGAACTGAATCTCCAAAACAGGAACCTGCGGTTCTAGATTATTTAAAATTTAAAGGGAATAAAAATTTCGACATCAATCTCGAAGTGTATCTGCAACCTGAAAACGGTTCCGAAAATCTTATTTCTCAAAGTAATTATAAATTCATGTACTGGAATATGACGCAACAGCTCGCTCACCACACCGTAAACGGCTGCAATGTAGAAGTTGGCGACGTGTATGCATCCGGAACAATTTCAGGCGAAAATCCGAGCTCTTTCGGTTCGATGCTCGAATTAACGTGGAGAGGACAAAATCCGTTGAAACTGAATAACGGCGAAGAAAGAAAATTCATCAATGATAATGATACCGTAATCATGCGCGGTTTTGGTGATAAAGACGGTATCAGAGTTGGTTTCGGGGAAGTTTCAGGAAAAATTTTACCAGCAAATTAATCCGGAAATGAAAACAATCTCTCCAAAAGACTTAAATAATTTACAGTTACAGACGCTTTTGCAGACTGCAATTGCGCCACGTCCCATTGCGCTCGCATCAACAATTGACAGAGACGGAAATGTGAATTTAAGTCCATTCAGTTTTTTCAATTTATTCAGCACCAACCCGCCGGTGGTGATTTTTTCACCGTCAAGACGAGTACGCGATAATACGACGAAACATACGCTGGAAAACGTTCATGAAGTTGGTGAAGTCGTTATTGGCATTGTAAATTATAACATTGTTCAGCAGATTTCGCTCGCGTCCACTGAATACGAGAAAAATGTCAATGAATTTGTAAAAGCGGGCTTAACGATGAAAGATGCAGATTTGGTAAAAGCAAAACTCATCGAAGAATGTCCGGTCAATCTTGAATGCAAAGTTCTTGAAATTAAAGCATTGGGAAGCGAAGGCGGAGCAGGAAATCTGGTAATCTGTGAAGTTCTTAGAATTCACGTGCGTGAAGAATATCTGAATGAAGAAGGAAATCTTGATCAGAAAAAACTGGATTTAGTTGCGAGATTAGGCGGAAACTGGTATTCCAGAAACAACGAAAACAATCTGTTCGAAGTTCCGAAACCTTTAGTAACAAAAGGAATCGGGTTCGATTTACTACCTAATGAAATAAAATACAGCAAAGTATTTACCGGTAACGATCTGGGAATGCTGGCAAACACTGAACAACTGCCTCAAGGTAATTTTTCAGGTGATGAACAAATCCATTCAGAAGCGAGAAAATTTCTTCTGGAAAACAATATCGAAGCCGCCTGGAAGATATTAACGGGTAATATCTAAATATAAAAGGAGTGAAAATTTTCACTCCTTTTATTTATTTGTCTTCTTCGCGGATGCTTAAATCATCATTTAAATCCGGATTAAGTTTAAGATATTTCTGTTTCTGCTTATTTCTGAATTTAATATTAAGCATTTCTACAGCCAAACTGAACGCAAGACACGAATAGATGATATTCTTGCTTACATGCTGGTGAATTCCTTCTGCCACCAACATTACGCCGATTACTACAAGGAACGACAGTGCCAGCATCTGCAGACTAGGATATTTGTTGATAATTGCTGAAATCGGTCCGGCAAACGCCATCATAATTCCTATTGAAATCACCACTGCGATAATCATCAGTAAAACATTATCTACCAATCCAATCGCTGTTAAAATAGAATCTAAAGAAAATACCATATCGATCACGATAATCTGAAGAATTACCATTGTCATCAAGCTTGATGCACTGGACTTTGGTTTCGGCACATCGTCGTGGCCGGACATTTTCCCATGAATTTCGAAAGTACTTTTTGCGATCAAGAAAATACCACCACCCAGAAGAATAATGTCTTTCCAACTTAATGCAAGCGGTAGATCAGTTCCTGGTTCATTAAACCAGTCGAGAGTAAGAACCGGTTCTTTCAGGCCTATAATCCAGTTGATCATGAGGAGTAGTGCGACACGGAAAATCATTGCAAACGCAAGCCCGAGATTTCTCGCAAAACGCTGCTTTTCCTTCGGCAGTTTGTCGGAAATGATTGAAATAAAGATAATGTTGTCGACTCCAAGTACAATTTCCAGAAAAGTTAATGTGAGTAAACTGATCCATATTTGGGGGTCGGCAAAATTGGGTAAATCAATAATTGATATAAAATCCATTGTTTATTTTTTTAAGGGTCAAAAATACAGTTTTAAAAATACTTTTTACAAATTCTTTCTAAGAAACCTTACAGTTTCAGTAATTGTATTTTCGAGGTGAAGCGGCAAACTTTGTTCCATCCATGGCTCTTTTGCTCCGAAAGTGTGATTTGCTCCTTCGATGATATAGAGTTCCGATTTCTTGCACCAGTCATGAAGCAAAAATGCTTCTTTGTCCTTCACAGCGTCATCTTCAGTGCCCTGAATAATAAGCATTGGTTTTTCGAGATGCTGTGCGCAATACTGTATCGTAAACCGTTCTTCGTTTTGTTTAAAATCTTCGTAGAACTGATAATAGTGAGGCATCTGCTGATGTGTTCTTTGATTTTCGGAATACATAACCCCGGAATTCTTCCAGTTTTCCAGACGGTCGCCGGAAGGAAATCTGTAATTGAAATTGCTTACTCCGGCAAGCGTTACCAAAACTTTAATTCGTTCATCCTCATAGGCTTTTACCACTGAAATTCCACCGCCGCGGCTGTGCCCAATGATGGCAATTTTACTGAAATCAATCGAAGGATGGTCTGCAAAATGCGCCAAAAGTGCATCAAGATCCGACAGTTCTTTTGAGAAGTTATTATTTCCGAAAGCTTCCAAATCATCAAATTCTGTAGGATTTTCTACAGTAGTTCCGTTGTGTGAGAAATTAAATTTCACAAAAAAGAAACCGGCTTCGGAAAACTTTTCAGCCATTAGATTCCACGCGCCCCAGTCTTTGTAACCTTTGTATCCATGAACGAAAATTACGAGCGGAAGATTTTTCGCTTCCTCAGCATAATACGCGTCTGCAAGGAAATCGCGTGTTGTCGGATTGCGAACAATAATGTTTTTCTGAATGATTATTTTCATGCGGTTAATATTGAGGCTTTCAAATTTAGCTATTTTGATTTCTTGTTTCCAAATTGAGATGGCTTCGTTTTGCGTGAGTGATGGTAGCGGAAATCCTTTTTGTTTATTGGGCGGCGGCGAAGCCGCCGCCCAATAAACAAAAAGATTGGAGCGGACGTAGCGACCTGCGCGGCTGCAGAAGCGCCGGCGAGGGACACGCCAAAAAAAAATCACCCAAATTAATGAGTGATTTTGATATTATTACCAGATTTTAATTCTTTCTTCCGGTGCTTTATAAAGTTTATCTCCCGGCTTCACATCGAACGCTTTGTAGAACGAATCCTGATTAACCAAAGGTCCAAAAGCCCTGAAATAACCGGGCGAATGCGGATCGGTTTTCACCTGATTCACCATATACTGCTCGGTTGACTTGGTTCTCCAAACCGTTGCCCAGCTCATGAAAAATCGCTGATCCTGAGTGAAACCACTGATTAATCCCGGATTTCCGTGATCTTTCAGGTACATTTGCAATGCGGTGTACGCCACTGCAACACCACCCAAATCACCGATGTTTTCTCCGCTTGTGAATTTTCCGTTCACGAAACTGCCTTTCACCGGCTCGTATTTATCATATTGTGCCGCGAGCTCCCCTACTTTCGCATCGAAGTTTTTGCGGTCAGCGTCTGTCCACCAGTTGTTCAGGTTTCCGTCGCCATCAAATCTTGATCCTGAATCATCGAAACCGTGAGAAATTTCGTGACCGATTACCGCACCAATTCCACCGAAATTCACTGCAGGATCTGCTTTGAAGTTAAAAAAAGGCGGCTGCAGAATCGCAGCTGGGAAAACAATTTCGTTATTGGAACCACTGTAGTAAGCATTTACAGTTTGTGGCGACATTCCCCACTCGGTTTTGTCAACTGCTTTCCCAACTTTGTCTAAATTCTTCGCATACTGCCATTCTGAAACTTTCTGAAGGTTTGAATAATACGTTCCACCATCGGCAGGTGCTGTGAGTTGAAGTTTAGAATAATCTTTCCAGGTATCTGGATAAGCGATTTTAACGCTGAATTTCGAGAGTTTTTCCTGTGCTTTTACCTTGGTTTCAGCCGACATCCAGTCCAGGTTTGCAATATGGTGTTCGAAACCTTTTTTCAGGTAGCTGATGTAAGTTTCCATCTGGGCTTTTGCTTCAGCAGGGAAATATTTTTCAACATACAGTTTTCCGAAAGCTTCGCCTAAAGTTCCGTTAATTACTCCTAAACCTCTTTTATCCATGGATCTTTGCTCTTTCTGACCCTGCAAATATTTTGAATAGAAGTTAAAGTTGATGTCATCAAGCTTCTGATCCAGATTACTTGCGTTTCCTGCAACCAGTCTTGCTTTCATGTACTCTTTAATCAATGGAAGCGTGCGCTCATTCATCCAGGAATCCATGGTCTGAAGATATTTCAGTTCGCTTACGATTACTTTATCGGTATTTACCCCGGCTTTTTTAAGATAATCCGGAAGGTTGATGCTCTTTACCAAAGACGGAAGTTCTGCAACCGTTTTCGGATTATAACGAAGGTTTGCATCACGGTTCTGCTCGTTGGTCAACAAGTTTGCAGCAAGTTGCTTTTCGAAAGCTACAACTCTCTGCGCAGTTTGATCCGCATTTTTATAACCCAAAACAGTGAAAAGCTGCGCAACATAATTTTTGTACTCGTTGAGTGTTTTGGTGTTGGCTTCGTTTTCTTTCTGGTAATAATCTCGGCCTAAACCTAAACTTGGACCTCCAAAATAAACGGCATTCATTTTAGAATTTTTTAAATCTGCACCTACACGCCAAGCGTACAGAGGATTGTCGCCGGTTTTGGTTGCTTCAATTAGATATTTCTGCAGATCTGCAATTGTTTTAAGCTGGTCAATTTTAGCAAGATCCGCCTTGATTGGAGCGATTCCATCGGCATTTCTCTTGTCCCAGTTCATGAATGTACCGTAAAGTGCCTGAATTTTCTGTCCTTCAGAACCCGCCGAAAAATTATCGGTTAAGATTTTATTCAGAATATCTAAAGAGGCTACATCTACATCCTCGCGCAGCGCATTGAAACTACCCCAACTAGATTTATCCGAAGGGATTTCTGCGGTTTTGATCCAGTTACCGTTGACGTAGCTGAAAAAATCATCCTGCGCACGAACTGAATTGTCCATATAAGAAAGATTAAGACCTTCTTCTTTGATAGGTTCTGCTTTCACGGGAGTTTGCTCGGTTTGTGCATTATCAGTGCTTGTCTCAGCTGATTTGGTGGTTCCGCAGGAATTCAGGAAAACGATTCCTGAAAACGCCAGCGCGCTTATTGTAATTCTTTTCATAGATAAAATTTATTTCCTGATTAAGTCGTTTGTATTAGCGAATTGTTACAAATGTGACGTGAATTTAATGAATTTGCTTAGTTAAAATTTATTTTCCCGCCAATTATATTTTTTACTTTCCGGTCTTCAGGATCACCATAAATTTCGATAATGCCCCCGGCTCTTGTGGTTGCATTTACCGATTCTGATACATTTACCTCAGCTACGCCGCCTGCATTTGCAGTAACTTTGGTATTTTGTGACTTCACTTCCTTACCAAAATATTTTCCGCCCGAATTCACTACAACATCCTGATTATCTGCAGTTCCGGAGATCTTAATTTCGCCGCCCGAATTGGTTTTGATGTTGAGTTTGGAAACATCCAAATTTAAATTCACCTTTGAACCTTCATTTGAAGTTAATGACAGCATATTGGCATCCAATTCTTCTGATGATGAAATTGAAGAACCCTGGCTCGCCTGAATATCATTGAGCTTTTCATAAAAAACCTTTACTGAAACCTGATCACCGGACAGAATTTTTGCTGGTGAAAGTTTAATCTTCAGCTCACCATTTTTGTTAACGGTCTCGATATCGGGATCGTTTTCTTCAGTTTCAACTTTGCTTTGGTTGGACGCAATAAGCGTAACATTAATTTTGTTATACACTTTCAGTGACGAAAAATCACCCACATTTCTTGTTGACTGCGCAAATGTTAACTGACATGCGACAATCATTAAGCTTCCTATTATTTTCTTCATAATGATATAGATTTACTTCTGACAAACGTTTTCAGAAGAGATTTATTCTAATGACCTTAAATTTTTTATGCTTTTTCACGGACAAGAATTTCTACCAAATCCTGTAAAACCCTTTGAGACACGAAATTTGCAAAATCATTCCTCTCCATGTGCGGTAGATAAAGACGGTTGGTTTTTTCGTAGTCCTTAATACGAACAGAGTAAAAAACAGTTCCGATTTCATTATTGAATTGATCAGAATTAGGTCCGGAAACTCCAGTCGTAGAAACAGAAATATCAGTTTTAAACAAATTCCGGCAACCCAAACTCATTTCCTGCGCTACTTCTTCTGAAACCACGGTTTTTTCCGCAATAGTTTTTTCCAAAACTCCAAGGATTTGGATCTTTTTATGATAATCGTAAGGAATTATTCCACCCGTAAAATATGCTGAACTTCCGGAAACTGAAGCAATCAGCCTAGAAAGTTCTCCTCCGGTACAGCTTTCAGCAACGGAAATTGTAAGATTTTTCTCCTTCAAAATTTCCTTGAGGATTTCCTGAATCTCGTTTCCATCCCAGGAAATTACTTTTTCACCGATTAAAGGCTTCACTTTTACAACTTCCTCATTTAACTGGCTTTCGATTTCCTGTAAATTGTTTCCAAGCGCAGTTAACCTCAGTTTAATTCTGTTGCCAACGGGCAGATACGAAAGGGAAATGTTTTCGGGAAGAGAAAGTTCCCACTCTTCGATTGTTAAAGCGAGCAGACTTTCAGGGAAATCAACGATCGAAATAATTCGTGTAGCAATATGGTTCAGAGAAAATTTACTTTTTAAATAAGGAATGATTTTATCCTTTATCAAAGGTTTCACTTCATATGGAACACCAGGAAGGCAGATTGCGATCTTCCCGTTTTCTTCAATCATCTGGCATGGAGCGGTTCCGTTTTCATTCTGGAAAACATGTGCTTTTGATAAAACAACAGCCTGATTTTTGTTGATCTCAAGTAAATGTTCACGTTTTCTTTTGATCATGAGTTTCCGTAAATGCTCAAAAGTTTCGTCGTCCAGTTTCAATTCGTCGTGGAAATATTCCGCAAAGGCGGTTTTGGTTTTATCATCTTTTGTTGGTCCCAACCCTCCCGTTGTAATTACGACATTTCCGATTTCAAAAGCAGAATGCAGCGCTTTTTTGATGGTTTCAATTTCATCGGAAACTGTAAAAATCTGCACCACAGGAATCCCGATACTTTTAAGATGTGTCGCAATAAAATTTGAATTGGTATCGATCGTGTTTCCTGATAAAATTTCGTCGCCGATGGTGATGAGAACTGCTTTCATAGATGATTTTGAATGCATAAAATTAATGATTTCTACACGGATAATCAATAATAATCCAAAACTCAGAGTTATGAAAACAAAAAAACGGACCTGAGTCCGTTCTAATACTTTTCTTTAATTATATCTCCTAATTCTGTTTTGTCCAGACTAATTCTTCAGTTTTATAACCTAAACTTTTAGCTTTTGAAAGAAAACGCTGTTTTATATCTTCCGGAATTGTTTTTTCGCGTGAAAGAATCCACATATTATCTAAATCATCTCCTACAACTAAAGCATATTGATAATCGCCGGCAAGTTCTATCACATTATAGCCAGCCCAAAACGGTTTGAAAAATGAAACTTTTAAGCGTGAAGTTTTTTCGTCCTCAACAAATCTGGCTTCCCCAATGCTTTGTTTCCATTCTTTTTTTACATAATTGTAGCCTTTATTGTCAACTTTGATGTGTCCATTATCTTTCAGCGAATATTCAGCAGTAACCTGCTCCATGTTTTTTTCCCATTTGAAATCGAGTCTTGCAATTTCGTACCATTTACCAAGATATTTTTCTTTTTCAAAATTATTTACGGCAGTAGCGCCTTCGGGAATTTTTACAGAACAAGAACTAAAAATCAATAAACCTAAAATTCCCAAAGAAACAGGAACTACAATTTTCGTAAGCTTTTTCATAAATCGTTATTTTTTTCCTTCATAATCAAATATGATGCCTTCGGAAAAAGCGATATGATTAAAACCACCGTTCAACGTCCGTGTATCCAGGCCCGTAAATTTACTGAAAGCCGGCAGTATAAGCTGGTTTTCGGAAAAAGCAAAGCATGGCAGTTTAATTCTCTGCCGTGCTTTACCCTGAAAAATTACGCCGGGATGAATGTGGCCGGAAATCGAAAAAGCATCCGTATTGTTTTCAGGTTCGTGTACAAAAGTAAAAGGTGGAATCTGTAGAGATTTTTCTACCACATCGATGCAGTATTCTTCGTAAAATTTTGGTGAAATCCTGTCGTGATTCCCCTTAATTAAAGTTATTTTTAAATCAGGAAAGCGGTTTCGCCAATCGCAGAAAATTTCAAGATCGCTGTTGTGGCCGGCATGAAAAAGATCGCCGACAATCAGAACGTGATTTACCTCAAAAAAAGAAATCAGGTTTTCTAAAATTTCTAAATCATCATGCAAAACCTGAGAAGAAATTGCGATTCCACTCTTACGGAAATGCGCAGACTTTCCAACATGCAAATCACTGATTATCAATGTTTTTTCGCGTTCCCAATAAACTGCTTTCTGGTTGGTGAAAATAAGTTTTTCGTGCTGTATTGTTTTCTCTAAGATCTTAATCATTATTATTTTGAACGCTTCATTTTCAGCTGTCAATGATTTTTTTCATCGATTCCTTCTGAAGTCTCATGATACGTGAATCCAAATCTTCACTGGTAAGACTTTGTCTCAAACTGTCGACTTTTATCGGGAAACTGAGCGGCGTAAATGCGTTTGCAAATTTGAGGATAATTTTGGAATTTTCTATTCTTTTGAAAGCATTCGTCAGACGGTGTTCGTCGATCTGCTGATTGAAAACCTCAGCATAAGCCTGTTTCAGCAATAAATTTTCAGGGCTGTAATCTTCCAGAACATTAAAAATTAAACCCGAACTCGCCTGAAGACTTTTATTATTTTTCTGAATTCCGGGATAATTCTGAACAACCATTCCGGAAATCACCGCAATATCACGGAATTTCCGTCTTGCCATTTCGGTTGCATTTACACTGCTTAATACGTCCTGAATTAAATTTTCTTTGGAGAGAATATCTTTCAATACATCTTCATCAATTGGAATTTCCTGTGAACTCAGCAGTTCGAAACCGTAATCATTCATCGCCATAGAAAAAGAAATCGGAGTAATTTTAGAAATCCTGAAAGCAATTAAAGCCGCCATCACTTCATGGATAAGCCGGCCTTCAAAAGGATACATGAAAAGATGGTGACCGTCGCGGGTTTCGATCATTTCGACTAAAAATTCGTCGTCCTTTGGAATGTGAGAATTCTGTTCCTGACTTACCAACAAAGGATGCAGGAATTTTAATTCTTTTTCTGATGATTTTGCCTGTAAAGAATCGGATAATTTAAGTCTTAAGAAATGACTCAAGTGAGAAGTCAGTGGTAATCTTCCGCCCAGATAACTTGGAATCATCGCCTTTCCTTTTGAGTTTCTTACGTAAACCGTCATTTCCTTAATATGAGAAATTTCGAGAACGCGGCCGGCCAAAATAAATCTGTCATCAGCCTTTAATCTCGTAATAAAATATTCTTCAATCATTCCGATATATCCGCCGCCCAAAAATTTCACTTTCAGCATGGCATCGCTTACAATTACACCGATATTCATGCGGTGAAGCATGGCAATCCGCCGCTGTTTTACCTTATAAATTCCGTCTTCAATAACCACCTTGTGATACTCTTCATAATTTTTGAGTGCACCTCCGCCAACCGTAATAAACTGCAGCAGACATTGCCATTCTTCAGGAGTAATTTCCGAAAAGGCAAAGGTAAATCTGATGCGTTCAAACAGTGGCTTTTCTTCAAAACCGTCGCCAACTGCCAAAGTCATTAGAAACTGTATCAGCACGTCAAAAACCATTACAACAGGCGTTCGGGGCTCAATTATTTTCTGTTTGACAGCTTCTTTAAGCGCCGAAACTTCAATCAGTTCCAAAGAATGGGTAGGAACAAAATAAATTTTGGATGTTTCGAAAGGCGAATGTCCGCTTCGCCCGGCCCGCTGCAAAAATCTGGCAACGCCTTTACTTGATCCAACCTGAATAACCGTATCAACAGGTTTAAAATCGACACCCAAATCCAGAGATGATGTTGAGATCACGGCTTTTAAATATCCTGAACTTAAATTTTCTTCGATCCAGATTCTTAATTCGCGGTCAATGGAACTGTGATGAATCGCAATTTGTCCGGCGAAATCGGGATATTCTTTGAGCAATAACTGATACCACATTTCCGCCTGACTTCTCGTATTGGTAAAAACTAAAGTCGTATTGCTCTGTAGTATGACCGGAACCACTTTATCGACGAGTTTTGCTCCCAGATGTCCTGCCCACGGAAGAATTTCAACCTCATCAGGAAAAATGGGAATAATGTCGATTTTCTTTTTTTCTTTTGCTACAACCTTTGTTTTTTTAATCGGATAAGGAATTAAAACTTCCATCGCCTCATCAAGATTTCCAATAGTTGCAGTAATTCCCCAAATTTTCAGTTTTTTCTGATAACTGATGATTTGCGACAACGCTAATTCAACCAAAACCCCGCGTTTAGAACCCAAAAGTTCGTGCCATTCGTCCACAGCAACACATTTCAGATTTTTAAAAAACCGGTGGTTGTTTTTCTGAGCTAAAAGAAGCTGAAGACTTTCAGGAGTGATGATGAGAATTTCGGGCATCTTTTTGGTCTGGGAAACTCTTTCAGCTTGAGGTGTGTCGCCGTTACGGACCGCAACTTTCCAGTCGAGACCGATTTCGTCGATGGCCTCGGTCATTGCCTTAGCGATGTCTTTCGCAAGAGCGCGGAGCGGCGTGATCCAAAGCAGCTGCAAACCGTCTTTATAATTGTCGGGATTGTTGAGAAAATCTGTGATAACGGCCAAAAACACAGAATATGTTTTTCCAAAACCTGTGGGCGCGATGACCATTCCGCTGTAATTCTTCCCGAATTTCTCCCAGGTTTCGAGCTGAAAACCGAAAGGCTCGAAGCCTTTTTCCCCGAGCCAACTTTTTACAATGCTGTAACCTTCAGATTCCAGAAAATTTTTCGCCATTATCTGATGAGTTTTTTTACCTCTTCAATATCATCAATTTCGTCTGCTTTTTTATCGCGACGCCATCTTAAAATCCGCGGAAATCGCAGTGCTACTCCACTTTTATGACGGTTACTAAATCCAATTCCTTCAAAAGCGATTTCAAAAACAAGTTCAGGTTTTACCGTCCGCACAGGTCCGAATTTCTCCAGGGAATTTTTGGTTACAAACCTGCTGACTTCCATAATTTCTTTATCCGTCAATCCGGAATATGCTTTGGCTATAGTAACTAATTGATCTTCTTTTTTGACGGCAAAAGTATAATCGGTGTAATAACCGCTTCTTCGTCCGCTTCCTTTCTGGGCGTAGATTAATACGGCATCGATAGTCAACGCGTCCACTTTCCATTTCCACCAGTCGCCTTTTTTGCGTCCGGAATGGTAGTGAGAATTTTTCTGTTTCAGCATCAGACCTTCGCTGTTGTTTTCGCGGGAATTTTCCCGTATTTCAATTAACTCTTCCCAATTTTCGAAGGTTATAATTTCAGAAATTTTAATATTTTCAACCGGATGCTTGTCAATTAAATTTTCTAAAATTTTCCTTCTTTTGGAAAGTGGTTTTTCACGCAGATCTTCATTATTAAATTCAAGAATATCGTAAACAAAAACTTTCACCGGAATTTCTCTGAGCATTTTCGGGGTGATGGTTTTGCGGTTCAGCCTTTTCTGAAGTTCATTGAAATTTAAAACCTCATCGTTAATAACGGCTAAAATTTCACCGTCAATCACGAAATTTCCCTCCAGCATTTCAAGCGCGGAAACCAGTTCCGGAAATTGCGGTGTTACCAATTCTTCGCCCCGTGACCATATGAAAATTTCTTCATTTCTTTTAATAAGCTGTCCGCGGATTCCGTCCCATTTGTATTCAGCCTGCCAGTCCTCCGGATTTCCCAGATCTTCGGTTTCTTTTTCCAATGGATAAGCAAGACAAAACGGATAAGGTTTCGAATTATCGGGATTGATATTTGTACCTGTGATTAAATCTTCAAAATTCATATCTCCAACACTCCATTTCCCCATAATACTGTGCATGAGCTGACTGGAATCGATTTCGGAATACTTGGACAAAGCAGTGATTAAAAGTTTTTTTGAAACCCCAATTCTGAAACTTCCTCCAATGAGTTTATTGAAAATGAAACGTTCGGTATAATCCAAACCGTTCCACGATTCTGTAACATAGATTTTCTTTTCATCATCGGTTTTGTCTTTCAGCTGAAGGAGTTCGTCCATCCACTGCGACAAGGTTTTCTGAATGTCATTTTCCGGAGGCGGCAGAATAAGGGAAAGCGTTTCTCCAAGATCTCCCACGGAAGAGTAGCTTTCAAGAAAGAGCCATTCGGGAAGCTGAATAATTTCTAAAGCCCATTGTTTCAAATAATTGGTATTGACCGGTCTTTTCGGACGTTTACCTGTAAAAAGGGCAAGAAACCAGAGTTTGTCGCTGTCGGGAGCGGTGCGCAGATAATGAACCATCGCATCTACCTTTGCGTTGGTTTTATTGGTGCTTTCCAGAGCGGATATGAGTTCTGCAAAATGTTTCATTACCTGAAAAAATTAAGAATTTTCTTTTTCGTCCTTATTTTCAAATATTTCTTTTTCCTCTGTTTCTTCATCGCCGTAATTGGTTTTCACTTCATAGGCTTCGATGCCGAGTTCATTTAAATATTTTGAAAAAACCGCAGTCTGACCGTGAGTTACGTGAACTTTTTCGGCACCGGTTGCTTTTACAGTATCTAAAAGTCCCTGCCAGTCGGCATGATCAGAAATAGCGAAACCAGCATCTGCAGAACGCCATCTTCTGGAACCGCGGACCTGCATCCAGCCTGAACACAATCCTGTTGCACGGTTCGGAGTTTTACGGATCATATTGGAATCCAGCAAAGCCGGCGGAACAATTACAATTTCGCCGTTTACTTTCTTTAAGTCATCATTAAAATAAACTGTTTCGTACTCAGGAAGCTCTATTCCTACTGATTCTATTGCTTCATTAATTTTTGCGATAGAACTGTGAACGTAGATTTTTCCGCTCCCTTCAAGTGCTTTCATGATCCGCTGTGCTTTACCGAGTGAGTAACCGATGAAAACTGAAGTTTTTCCATGTTCATGATTAGTGGCGTGCCAGTTTTGCATCTGAACCGCATACTGTTCCGGAGAAAGCCAGTTGTAAATCGGTAATCCAAAAGTACTTTCAGTAATAAACTCATTGCATTTCACCAGTTCGAAAGGAGTTGAAAGTCCGTCATCCTGAACTTTATAATCACCTGAAAATACGGTAACATAACCTTTGTATTCTAACCGGATCTGACAAGAGCCAACGATATGACCAGCCGGAAAAAATGAAAGTTTAACTCCGTTGATGGTAATTTCTTCGTTATAACCAAGAGACTGAACGTCGATATCAGGACCGATTCTGTGCTGCAAAATCGGTTTGGTGAAGTGATGACACAGATATTTTTTCATTCCCCACTTAGCATGATCGCCGTGCCCGTGGGAAATCACCGCCAGATCCACAGGTCGCCACGGATCGAGATAAAATTTTCCCGGGATGCAGTAAATGCCTTTGCTGGTGAATTCTACAAGTTTCACAATGTAAATTTTTATTAGCGTCCGAATTTAAAATATTGAGAAAGCGGATGAGATGTATTTTTCATAAATGCCGACGCCATTTCCATTCCCGTCACCGAAAATGTGATGCCGTTTCCGCCAAAACCTAAAACAAAATAAGAGTTTTTAAACTTCTGATGTTCTCCGATATAAGGCAGTCCGTCTTTTGTTTCTCCGAAAGTTCCGGCCCAGGTAAAATCGGTGTAAAACTGATATTCGGGCAGTACTTTTTTAAGATTTTTGAGAATTTCTTTTTCTTTATTGCCTATTATTTTGTCCCGTTTTTGCGGGTTTAGAAAGTCTTCGTCACCTCCACCGATTAAAAGTCGCCCGTCATCCGTGGTTCTCATATAAAGATAAGGCTCATCGGTGTTCCAGAAAAGCATTTTATCCAACTTTCCGGGTAGAGATTTTTCCCTCTCGGAAACCACAGCAAAAGTACTTTTCAACTGAACAAAGTCTTCTTTAATGAGATCTTTACTTTCGTAGCCGATGCAGTAAATTATTTTTTTCGTCTTTATTTTAAAACCTTCCGTGGTGAAGACTTCATTAAAATCAGGGTGATATTTTACTGATTTCATTTCCGTTTTATCAAATATCTGCAGGCCTTTTTTAACATTAAATGCCAGAAGTTCGTGCGCCAAAATGAAAGCATCAACACTTGCTCCCTGATTGGACAGAATCCCGCCAAAGGTTTTTTCGAGACCGAACTGTTCCTGAACTTCATCAGCATCCAACCATTTCACCTTGAATCCAGCAGATTTTCTGGCTTCGAATTCTTTTTTAAGCCAAGGCAAGTCTTTTCTTTTTGTGGCAAAATACAGAGACTTCTTCCTTTCGAAACCCGCGGTTGATTTTATTTCGTCCGAAATTTTCTCCAGATCGTCAATTGATTTCGAACAGGCATTGTAACTTGCTACCGCACCATTTTCACCAATCATTTCGGTAAGTTCAAACAAAGGTACATCGATTTCATACTGTAACATGGAAGTGGTTGCAGATGTACTTCCGTTGGCAACTTCACGCTTATCAATCAGAATTGTTTTATAACCGTCTTTTATCATTTGGTGCGCAATTAAACTTCCGGTAATTCCGCCGCCGATTACAAGGACATCACAATTTTCGTCATTTTTCAAAGAAGGATAAGATTCCAGAATGCCATTTTTCACCAACCAGAAAGGTTCGTTAGATTTCAGATCCATTAAGTTTATTTTTGACCTAAAGAATCAAAAACTGCGCCTTATTTAAAGATTTCATTTTATGAAATTTTTAACACCGGTAAACGAAAAATTTCCATGGTGATGGTTTAATTGTTGTTTTGAAATGTGCGGAAGATTTTCACACAGAGAATCATCAATTACTTTATAACACTAAAATTTTCTTTTATGATAACTATCATTCCTGATACACCGGAAAATGTTGCCGCGTTTAAGGCCAGCGGAGAAATCACCCGCGAGGATTTTGAAAACCTTGTAATCCCTCATGTAAAAACTAAAGTCAACACCTTCAATGAACTCAATTATTTACTTCTCCTCGATACCGACCTGAATAATTTCACTGCAGGAGCCTGGCTTCAGGATGCACTATTGGGACTGCAAAACATCACCAAATGGAACCGTGCCGCGATTGTGACTGATAAAAAAGCGGTGCAGAATTTTACAGAAATTTTCAGCGTGTTGATGCCGGGTGAATTCAGATCATTTGATAAAGATGATTTATACAATGCGATTTGCTGGTGCGCTGAAGGAAAGCAAAAAGATATTTAACCTTAAAAAAATACAATTATGTCTACCGAAAATTTAACCCAGGCGGAAGCTGCTAAAAAGTTGAAGGAACTCTCTGAAAAAGCCGGAACCTGCATGTTTTGTACCGACCTTGAAACTTTACCGATCAATACCCGCCCAATGAGTCTGCGCGAAACTGACGAAGAAGGAAATTTATGGTTTCTGAGCAGTTCCGACAGCAATAAAAATTTTGAAATTGCCGATGATAACCGCGTACAGCTGCTTTTTATGAATAACAGTGATTACGAATATCTTTCAGTTTTCGGGAAAGCTTTTGTTTACAAAGACCGCGCAATGATTGAGGAGAAGTGGACCAGAATCGCAAATGCATGGTTTGAGGAAGGAAAAGATGACCCAAAAGTTACGGTCATCCGTGTAACTCCAGATGAAACATATTATTGGGACACCAAAGCGGGAAAACTGGTATCATTCGTAACCTTCGCCGCAGCCGCGCTTACGGGAATTAAAACTGATAACAGTGACGGTGTAGAAGGAAATTTGAACATTTAAAAAATAATTTATGAAACCAGACTTAGGAATATCACAGGAACACTTAAACGAAATCAATGACTTACTTAATCACGTACTCGCCGATGGTAACGTGCTTTATATAAAACTCCGAAAATTTCACTGGAATTTATCCGGGGATAATTTTATGGAACTTCACAAACTTTTTGAGGAGCAATACGACGCTGTAGCTGAGGCTATCGATGAAGTTGCAGAGCGAATCAGCACGCTGGGCGGCATCGCAATCGGAACAACTTCAGAGTTTGCTGAGCTTTCCTTACTGATTGAAAATCCAGGAAAAATCCCAAGCAATCAGGAAATGATTAAGGAACTGGTAAATGATCATGAAACGATTGTAAAAGCGCTGAGGAAATTTGTTGATGATACTGAGGAAAAATTTGGCGATAGGGGAACATCTGATTTCCTCACCGCGCTAATGCAGGCGCACGAAAAGATGGCGTGGAAACTACGAAAATATTTTAAAGGAAGTTAATTTTAAAAGTAATTTTCACAAAAAATCCGGTGCAACATATTTGCGCCGGATTTTTGTTTTCAAGAGAAACCGTTTATTTAAAAATCTCAGCAAGAAACGTTTTCATTTCGTTCCAGGATTTCTCATCAGCTTCTTTGCTATAGGCAATCGGCAGGTTGAATTTCTTTCCGGTTGCAGTAGCGTCAGGATTGGTGAAAGCATGCAGTGCGTCAGGATAATCGACGAATTTATACTCGATTTTTGCACTGTCCATTTCTTTTTTGAATGCTGCAATTTCTTCTTTTGGCACAAAAGTGTCGTCAGCGCCATTCAGCACAAGATACTTCACTTTATTATTTTTAGCGCGTATTCCTGTTTCCAGATTTCCGTGGAAACTCACCACCCCTTTGAAATCACTGGAAAGCCGCGCCATATTCAGGGCCTGCGCACCACCAAAACAATAACCGATGATGGCCATTTTACTGTAATCAGATTTCTCCGCGAGGCTTACCTGATGCTTTGCAGCATCGAACATTCTACGGGCATCAACCGGAATGTTATAGAAATGTGAGGCAAGTTTTTGGGCTTCTTCCGGCGTGTCTACCACTTTCTGGTCGCCATAATAATCAACAGCGACAGCGTAATAACCTAGTCCTGCAAGCTGTTTCACTCGGTTTTTCACATAATCATTTAATCCCCACCACTCGGGAAGTACAAAAACTACAGGCAGTTTTCCTTCTATATCTGCATTATATGCAGCAAAAGAACGGTGGGTAACGCCGTTGATTTCGGTTTTCAGTTCTTCAGTTTTAATATTATCGCTAACATTTTCTGCGGTTGTTGTATTATCTTTTTCAGAAGCAGTTTTCTCTTTACAGGAAGCTGCGGACAACAAGAGCAGAAGCGAAACGGTGATTAATGAAAGTTTCATAAATAATATTTTATTTAAAAGTAAAGAAAATATTTTGAACAAGTACCCTCCAGAACATCTTGGTAAAAAAACACACCGGAATGGCGTGTTTTTTTTAGTTTTCAGTTAATCATTATTGCTAATTAATGAATATGTTTTTCTGCATGATAAGAACTTCTTACGAGCGGTGAACTTTCTACATGGCGGAATCCTAAGCTTCGGGCGAAATCACCAAACTCATTGAACTCCTCTGGCGTGATAAATTTCTTCACCGGCAAATGTTTCTTTGTAGGCTGCAGGTATTGTCCGATCGTAATGACGTCAACATTCGCATTTCTGATGTCTTCAATTGTTTGGAAAACTTCATCTCTTTCTTCGCCTAAACCAAGCATCAATCCGGTTTTCGTCCGGTTCTGGCCGGCTTCTTTCATATAGCGTAAAACCTCTAGACTTCTTTCATATTTCGCCTGAATTCTCACTTCTCTTGTAAGCCTTTTAACGGTTTCCATATTATGGGAAATCACTTCGGGAGCTACCTCAATTAAGCGGTCGATATGTTTGGTAATTCCCTGAAAATCCGGAATTAAGGTTTCCATTGTGGTTCCGGGTGAAATTCTGCGTACGGCATTTACCGTTTCAGCCCAAAGAATTGAACCCATATCCTTCAAATCATCACGGTCTACGGATGTAAGGACAGCGTGCTTAATCTTCATTAATTTGATGGAGCGGGCCACTTTTTCCGGTTCGTCCCAGTTTACATCCAGAGGTTTACCTGTTTTCACGCCGCAAAATCCGCAGCTTCGGGTACAGATATTCCCAAGAATCATAAAAGTTGCTGTTCCTTCGCCCCAACATTCTCCCATATTCGGGCAGCTGCCGCTCTGGCAAATGGTATTGAGCTTATATTTATCGACCAAAGTGCGGAGTTCGCGGTAATTTTTTCCGGTCGGAAGTTTTACACGGATCCATTTTGGTTTCTGTACTGTGGTATCTATTATGGCTTCGTTCATTTTAAAAATAAAGTGCAAATTTACGAATTAAGAAATTGCTTTTCTCAATCCTCGAATTCTTTGTTTTTCAATAATTCGGCGAGAACTTTCTTGGCGCGCATAATCCGAACCTTAGTGTTGGCAACGGTTAAATTAAGTTCTTCGGCAATTTCTTTAATGCTTTTTTCTTCAAAAAACCTTAAACGGATAATGTCCTGATAATTGGAATCGAGACTCTCGATAATGGTGATAATCTGCTTTTGCTCTTCTTCGGAAATTAAAAGTTCTTCGGGAGAACGCGCGAACTGGTTTTTAAAGCCTTCGAAACTGTCTGTAGAATCTTCGTTTTCGCGGTTTTTCTTTCGCCAGTAATCAATCACCGTATTTTGTGCAATGGTAAGAATCCAGGTTTTGAACTGAAAATTGGGATCGTAGAGGTCGAGTTTCGCAAGTACTTTAGAAAAGACTGAGACTGTAATCTCATCGGCAACATTTTCGTCCTGAACTTTTTTCATAATAAAACTAAAAACATCAACCCAATAAGAATTAATGAGTTTGGTCTGCGATTTCTGATTTTTTTTCTTGGCCAGGGAAATTAGCATCAAGAGTTCAGTTTTCTCCATATCGAAACAAAGATAATGAATTTATTTCCCGGAATATTAGCCTTTTAAATCATCCAATATTAAGTCGATATTTTTAGGTGATTCACTTTAAAATCCTTACTTTGCAACACTCAAAAATAATCGATATGAAAGCTAAGAAGAAATATAAAAAACAGATCCTGAAGTCTTTAAAAGAAATGGCTGCAACAGAATATGCGCTGCTGGAAACTATGACTAACCTTATGTTGCTGAAGGAGATGAAGGAGCACAATATTTCGTTCAATGAAGGTGATACTTTTTCGTTTGAGGACAATATTTTCGATTACAGCGAGGATAAAAACATCCGCAGACTCGCCAAACTCAGAAAGAAAATGCTTAAAACCATGAATAAGCTTGTAGAAAAAGGAAATTTCATAGATAAGGAAATTGAATTTCTAGCGTAGACCGTCAGCGTTTTACCGAAATTATTTTTTCCGCCCCGGGTGAAGCTTTTCCGTCTACAGAAAAAACGATACGATAGCAGGAATCCTCTCTTTCAAAAGTCCCGTCGAGTTGCTGCACCATCGCATCGATAATGAAATGTCCCATGGAGTTGGTGTCATCATTGATTCCGAAAAAGACTCCGTTATCACAATATTTCATATAAGCCACACCGTTATTTTCTTCTACATTAAGCGAAATTTTCAGTGGCTGACCCTGTGCGGGCGCGGCATGTTTCAGAGAATTAGTCACGAGTTCATTTAGCAATAATCCATAAGAAAGCCCTTTATCTACAGGGAGCAGTATTTCCTGTAAATCGTTTTGAATCTGCAGTTCTTTGGGAAAACCCGCTATGTGGGACTCGAAAATTTTCTCGGAGTATTCTTTGATTTCCACCGTGGACTTCTCGAAACTGTTCATGTTATAGGAAAACAGGTTATGCCCAAGTGCAATCGTGTTGATCCGAAGATAGAGTTGCTCGATCTTGTGTTTATAAAGCACATTCTGCGTTTCATCTTTCTGAAAACCGATCAGACTTAAAATAACCGCAAGATTGTTTTTCACCCTGTGGTTCAGTTCGCGCACCAGAAATTCCTTTTCCTGTACGTTTCTCTTCAATACTGCATTTTTAGCAAAAATACTTTGTTTCTGAAACTCGATTTTTTTCTTGGTTTTCGAAAGCAGCCTCAGGGAATATAGCAGAAGAAGAATGAAAATCACCAGCAGAGAGATGAGCAGTGTTAGCAAACTGTTCCATTTTTTGGTACTTACCATGTCATTTTCCAGTTCGGCCTGACGGATTTTGTTTTTTTGTGAGTTGTACAGCAGATCCAATTCCTGTACTTTCAGATCGCGCTGCTCTACATTGGTCTTCTCGTTCCATTCAGTCGCGATTTTATAATGATTGAATGCCGCCAAATAGTTTTTCTGATGTTCCAATATCTTGCTTTTGGTATTGTGAACCTGACCTACGATATAAAAAATTTCAACCTTTGGCACCAATGCAACAGCTGAATCTGAGTATCTGTTGGCTGATTTGTAATCATCCTGCCCGATGTAAAATTCGCTGATGTTGTTATACATTGCGGCCATGCCGCTGTAGTTCTCATAATTTTTATAAAGCCGAAGTGCTTTCTGGAAGTATTGCAGCGCTGCGCCAGGTTTTTCAAAAGAACTGTATCCTAAAGAGATATTCAGCATGGCGCCGTTTTTATTATCGTTTACTTCTTCCGCATATTTTTCCGCCTCTACCGCAATCTGGAATGCCTTTTTATGATCACCGAAAACCCGGTAATACGAGGCCTGCCTTAGAAGAAAATAGGTATAATGTGCAGGTTTCAGGTCGGGATTGTTACTCAGTAGCGATTCAGCCTTATTAATTTCTTCTTTACAGCTTCGGTTGTTCATTGCCGTTTCGAAAATCAATGCACGCTGCAGGTGAGTTCTCAGTTTTAATTCAACGGGAAGATTCGGTTTTGAAAGGATATCCTGAGAGAGCGAAAAAGCTTCATCTACCAAAGCCAGTTCGTTTAGAATTTCCATTTTAATAACGTCTAGCTCTGTTTTTTGATCCCCCCGGAAATTAGAATAATTCGAATTTATCAGGGCTAAAGCTTCGCGGTTCTGTGAATGAATTATTTTTTGTTCTACCTTGTCTTTCAATTCTTTAAAACCGTTCTGCCCAAAAGCAGCCGAATAAAAAATCAGGATAAATAAAACAGTGTAAATTTTCATCATCACACAAATCTAATCATTCTGTTGTAAAATTTCATTAACTTTAAAAATATTTTTTAAAGCAATATTTATGAAATTCGGACAAGTTGAGGATCCTTCAAATATCGATTTTACCCTCCCAAAAGATCACCAGAAAACTGCAGAAATCCTGAAAAAATCTAAATCTAGAAACCTGGAAATCTCCATTGGATGTGCAAAATGGAACAAAACCGACCTTAAAGGATTTTATCCGAAAGGTACCAAAGACGAACTTACCTATTACGGAAAACAGTTTAATTCCATCGAACTTAATGCGACATTTTACGGTATGCCAAGTCCCGATCAGGTACAGACCTGGAAAGAGAAAACGCCGGCAGATTTTAAATTTTTTCCGAAAATAACCAATACCGTTTCGCATTTCCGGAGACTTTTGAATATCACTGATGTCGTGACCCAGTTTGCAACTGCCGTTTTAAATTTCGATGAGAAACTCGGGATGGTTTTTCTGCAACTTCACGACAATTTCAAGCCGAAAGATTACGAAAGACTGGAAAAATTTGTTCAGGAATGGCCGAAAGAGGTACCGCTTGCCATAGAACTCCGCAATAACGAATGGTTTACTGATCAAGAGATTTTTAATAAAATATGTGATCTTTTTGAAAAACATAAAATCACAAACATTATTGTAGATACTGCCGGACGAAGGGATATGCTGCACATGAGGCTTACCACGCCTGTCGCGTTTATCCGTTATGTCGGTGCAAACGCAGAGAGCGATTACACAAGACTCGACGACTGGATTGAAAGAATAAAAACATGGAAAGAAGAAGGTTTGGAAAAACTTTATTTCTTTGTTCACCAGAACATTGAAAAAGCCTCGCCGCTGCTTTCCGCGTATTTTATTGAAAATTTAAATAAAGAATTTGGGACCTCAATCCATATCCCGGAAATGGCAGAGGTGAAAAATAAATTTTAAAAAACAAAAAAGCCTCAGAAAATTCTGAGGCTTCTTATCTAAATTTTTGTTTACGCTTCACAACTCGAGCAGGTTACAAAATTCACCATCATTTCCTTGGAAACAGACGAACTTCTTTGGTAATACAAAGTTTTTACGCCTTTTTTCCAGGCTTCGATGTAAAGGTAGTTGACGTCTTTTACCGGCATGGTTGATGGAATCTGCAAATTCAGAGATTGCGCCTGATCGATATACTGCTGTCTTTGCGCTGCCTGAGAAATAATTTCCATCGGAGAAATTTCTCTGAACGTTTTGAAAACTGCTTTTTCTTCTTCCGTAAGCTCATTTAAATGCTGTACAGAACCGTGATTCAGCATGATTGTTCTCCACGTTTCCTCGTTATCAAGACCTTTTTCCTGAAGGAGTTTTGCCAAATATTTGTTTTTACGCATGAAATTTCCTTTTGCCAATCCTGCCTTGTAATAATTCGAAGCAAAAGGCTCAATTCCAGGGGAAGTCTGACCCAAAATCGCAGAGCTTGAAGTGGTAGGAGCAATCGCCATGGTGGTGGTATTCCGCATTCCGTAACCTTTCAGCAATTCCGGTTCGCCATAAATATTGGCCAGTTCCTGTGATGCCGCAATCGACTGTTCTTTAATCTGTCTGAAAGCCCTTGCGTTAAACTGTGTCGCTTCAAAACTTTCAAACGGAATCATGTTTTTCTGCAGATAAGAATGATAACCCAAAACGCCCAAACCAAGTGCTCTGTGGCGTAAAGCGAAGTTTCTGGCTCCTGTGAGGTAATAATTCCCTTCAGTTTTTTCAATAAATTCAGATAAAACCGCATCAAGGAAATAAATGGCCAGTTTTACGGCGTCGGTATCTTTCCATTCGTCGTACAATTCAAGGTTCATCGAAGACAGACAGCAGATAAAAGATTCTTCCTTGGAAGACGGCAGCATAATTTCCGAGCAAAGGTTACTCGCATTGATGGTCATTCCCAAATCTTTGTAAACCTGAGGCTTGTTTCTATTCACATTGTCGGAGAAAAGAATATACGGCAAACCTTTCTGCTGACGGCTTTCCAGAACGCGCGCCCAGATTTTTCGTTTTTCGATATCGCCATCGATCATATCCTGCATCCAGTAATCAGGCACACAGATTCCCGTAAAAAGGTTCTGAATCGGGCTTCCGATATCTTTAATAGAAAGAAATTCTTCAATATCACCGTGATCAATATCCAGATAAGCGGCAAAAGCTCCACGTCGGACACCGCCCTGCGAAACCACGTCCATCGCGGTATCATAAAGTTTCATGAAAGAAACAGCACCCGAAGATTTTCCGTTATCGGTTACGGCAGTCCCGCGATTTCTCAGCTCGCCGAAATAACCGGAAGTTCCGCCGCCTATTTTCGTCTGCATAATCACTTCGCCCAGTTTGTGGGTAATTCCTTCGATATTATCGGGAACATGAACGTTGAAACATGAAATCGGCAAACCGCGCTGCGTTCCCATATTCGCCCAAACCGGCGAGGAAAAACTGATCCAGCCTTTGGTTATCATTTCCTCGAAAGCCGGCTGAAGTTCAGGTTTGTATAATCTTTTGGCTGCGGCCGTTGTAATTCTTTCGATGGCGCCTTTTACGGTTTCTCCTTTCAAAAGGTAACCGCGGTTCAGCATTTGCTCGGACTCTTCGTTGAGCCACCAGATGTTAGTGTTTTCTTCCATTTATGTATGCTTTTTGGCAGTGGGCTTTTGCTTTCTGCGTTTATTAATTTTTTATTTAGGAGCAAGGAGATTTTTGCTTTCTTTCGAGACCCGTCCCGCTTTCCGCTATATCTTTTTTGGTGATTTCGGCTTCGCTCAATCACCAAAAAAGGATGCCGCTACAATCGGGGCTAGAAAATTCTTTTTGTTTTTATTCCGACGATTTACAAAAACTCTTTTTAGCGCTCGCTTCGCTCGCGCCGCAATCTTACGTACGGACTACAAACCCGAAGTGGATTAAAACAAATCGTTCTCGGTAATACTCTTATCGTGTTTGGTATAATCTACCGGTCTTTTCGCGAAGAAATCGTCCATTGAATTGGCGAAAACTTCCTCTTCAAACCAAATCATCGGTCTGTACTGTTCAGGTGATATGTTGTAGCGGGTTTTCATGCCGATTTTCTTCAGACTGTCGTCAACACGGAACTTCATGAAGTTCAGCAAGTCTTCTTTTGTGAAATTATCAATTTCGCCGAGTTCGAAAATCCAGTCCAGGATTTCTTCTTCAACCGTAATCGAATGATCAACTAAAGTATAAATATCCTCAATATCGGAATCAGTTAAAAGTTCCGGCTGTTCTTCACGGATTTTGTTGATCAGGTAAATCCCCGCATTGGCGTGAATCTGTTCATCAACGGAAGTCCAGGCGATAATGTTGCTCACATTTTTCATGTAACCTTTGAATCTTGTGAATGATAAAATAATCGCAAACTGAGAGAAAAGGGACACATTTTCAATTAAAATACTGAAAAGCAAAAGCGAGGAAACATATTCTTTCGGAGTAGTGGAATTGGCGTGCTTCAGAACATTGGAAAGGAAGTCAATCCTCTTCTTAATGGCAGGAATTTCCACAACTTTTGAAAATTCATCATTGTATCCCAACACTTCCAGCAAACGGGAATACGCTTCCGAATGACGGAATTCGCATTCCGCAAAAGTAGAACCCAAACCGTTGAGTTCCGGCTTCGGCATATGATTGTAAAGGTTTCCCCAGAAGGTTTTAACAGAAACCTCGATTTGGGCAATCGCTAAAAGAGCATTTTTAATCGCGTTTTTTTCGTGCGGCTCAAGCTGGGACTGAAAATCCTGTACATCTGCCGTAAAATCTACTTCAGAATGTACCCAAAATGACTTGTTTATCGCTTCTACAAATTGCAGAACCTCCGGATATTCGAACGGTTTATAACTTACTCTTTTGTCAAAAATTCCCATATCAGATTGAATTTATAAATGAATTACCGTAAAACTTCAGCAAAACCCTACAATCATAACCCATTGTTTGCCAATTTGTTACGAAGCAGAATTGTTTAAAATTAATGTTAAATGTTTTTCTAAGCGTGAATCACAAAAGTATAGAATAGAATGTGATACTGAAAGCGATAAAAATTAAAAGTCTGACTTTAAGCGGTAAAAGTTTTCCACAATCACACAGACCTTGCGCTGTTAGTGATTTTGCAGAGACTGATAAGTGAAACACGATATCACAGGCCTCTTTACATTAAACACCCGATAAAAAAATACGATATAAAAGTCTTTAATAGTTAAACAGCAACTTTCCAGAAAAGATAAAAGCCGGTTGTAACAAACAAATACTTTTTTCTACTTATCTTTAAAACTAATCCCACCGATTCATGGTAGTAATAAAGGACTTACATAAATCTTACGATACAGGAAAGAGCAAACTTCACGTTCTGAAAGGAATAAACCTAAGCATTGGCGAGGGAGAATTCGTTTCGATTATGGGAAGTTCGGGCTCCGGAAAATCTACACTCCTTAATATTATAGGGATTCTGGATGAAAAAGATACCGGAGTTTATAATCTGGACGGGATTCCGATCGAGGATTTATCTGAAGTTAAGGCTGCGGAATATCGAAGCAAATTTTTAGGATTTATTTTCCAGTCCTTCAACCTGATCGGTTACAAAACCGCACTCGAGAATGTTGCATTGCCACTTTACTATCAGAATGTTTCACGCAAAGAGCGTAATCAAAGAGCTCTGGAATATCTGGAAAAAGTAGGCCTTGCCGAATGGGCAACTCACCTGCCGAATGAACTGTCGGGTGGCCAGAAACAAAGGGTTGCCATTGCAAGAGCATTGATTACAGATCCAAAAATCATTCTTGCAGATGAACCTACCGGAGCCTTGGATTCTAAAACTACTTATGATATTATGAAACTGCTTCAGGAAATCAACCGCGAAGGAAAAACCATCATTGTAGTTACCCACGAACCCGATGTTGCTGCTGAAACCAAAAGAAACGTGATTTTAAAGGACGGAATCATCGAAAGTGACGAATTTATTACCCAACGCGTTCTCGCTTAATCCAAATACAACAGCATGTTTGATTTAGACCGATGGAGAGAAATTTTTGAGTCAATTCGCAATAACCTTTTGCGGACGGTACTTTCGGGATTTACGGTGGCCTTGGGTCTTTTTATTTTCATCGTGCTTTTCGGAATCGGAACCGGGCTAAAAAATGCTTTTACCGAAGGTTTTACCCGCGATGCTTCCAATTTAATATCAATATTCACCGGAAAAACCACCATCGCGTATGGCGGACTGCAGTCTGACCGACAGATTATCCTTAAAAATGATGACTACGAGCAGACTGTAAAATCTGATCCTGCCAAAATGGAAAGTTCCACCCCGAGATATTCGACCAATATGACCGTGAAATACGGCAAAGAAAGCGGAAGTTACCAGATCAGCGGTGCGAATCCTGAGGAAGTAATTATTGAAAACCGTAAACTTACAGAAGGCCGCTATCTCAACAACAGAGATCTCAGTCTCAAGCAAAACGTAGCCGTAATTGGCAGAATGGTTCAGCGCGATCTCATTAAAGATGGAAGTCCCGTTGGAAAAGATCTCGACATCAATGGCACCTTTTTTAAAGTTATCGGTGTGTTTTCGGATGATGGAGGCGATTTCGAAGAACGGGTGATTACCGTTCCCATCACCACTTTGCAGCAAATGAAAAAAGGTTCAGATACGGTGAGTTCCATTTTCATCACTTACGATACCAAACTTTCGCCCGATGAAGCAATAAAATATGGTGATCAGCTTCAGAAAGAACTCAAGGCTAAAAACAAAGTCTCTCCTGATGATGAGAATGCGATTATTGTGCGGAACAATGCAAAAAACATGGGCGATACCATTCAGTTCCTGTTCATTATCACTTTAATAGTTGGATTTATCGGTATGGGAACTTTGCTTGCAGGAATAATCGGTATCAGCAATATCATGGTTTATATTGTTAAGGAAAGAACACAGGAAATCGGAGTGAGAAAGGCCATCGGTGCGAAACCGGGAAGTATTGTCGCCTTAATTATGCAGGAAAGCGTCGTGATTACCGTAATTTCAGGCTTTATAGGTGTTGGATTGGGAGTATTGTCCCTGGCCTTGATTGGCGACAGTTTAGAGAAATTCTTCATCAAAGATCCGTCGGTAGGTTGGGGCTTAATTATCGTTGCATTTATAAGTTTAGTGATTTCAGGTTTGGTTGCAGGTTTTGTGCCTGCCTACAGAGCTAGCCGGATTAAGCCGATTGAAGCATTAAGATCTGAATAATACTCAAACATAAATTAATACTTAGATATCTGAAAACGATCAACTGGCAAACAAAATGAATATCATCTTCAAAATAGACACCTGGCAAGAGATTTATCATTCCCTGCGGAATAATAAGTTACGAACCTTTCTTACCATGATTGGCGTAGGTTGGGGAATGTTCCTGTTTGTTGCTCTCCTTGGTGCAGCAAAAGGAATGGAAAATGGTTTCGATAAAATATTTTCCGGTTTTGCAACCAATTCCATTTTTCTTTGGGCCCAAAACACTACTATTCCTTATGATGGATTTGCAAAAGGCCGGAAAATGAATCTTCACCTGAGTGATCTGGAATTGCTTCCGCGCAAGATTTCGGAAATAGATTATATATCACCGCAAAATTCACGCGGTAATTTCGGCAGTCCGGGTGAAAGTTTTTCAAGGAACGGAAAAAAAGCCACTTATACGTTAACCGGAGATTACCCGATTGGTAATAAAATCTCTCAGAAAAAACTTATTTACGGCAGATATATTAACGATGCCGATGTAACCGGAAGTAAAAATGTGATCGTAATTGGCGAAGAAATTTACAAGAATTTCTTTGATGCGAAAAAGAACGAAAACCCGCTTGGAAAATCGGTTAACGTAAAAGGAATTTTCTTTCATGTAATTGGCGTTTTCCGCGCGCAGAAAGGTGGCGGGCCAGAAAATGACCAGTCTGCCTACATTCCGCTTTCCACATTTACCAAAACGTATAACGACGGTGATAAAGTTGGTTTCTTCGCTATCGTCAGCAAACCCGATGCAGATCTGAGTTTAGTGGAAGAAAAAGTAAAAACCGAACTCAAGCAGAAATACAATGTTTCACCGGAAGATACCAATGCTTTCGGAAGTTTCAATCTTGGTAAGGAATTTAAAAAACTCACCGGATTTTTAACCGGAATGCAGCTTTTAACCATCATTGTAGGAACATTAACGATTCTTGCCGGTGTTATCGCGATCTCCAACATTCTGCTGATTACCGTAACCGAAAGAACCAAGGAAATCGGAATCCGTAGAGCATTAGGAGCGAAACCCGCCGAAGTAAGAAACCAGATTTTATTGGAAAGTGTTGTAATTACTTTGGTATCGGGGATTTTAGGATTTATCTTAGGAATTTTCCTGCTGATGATTCTCAATATTTTAACCAAAGACCAGGATAAGTTTCCGTTTTATAACCCGACTGTAAATTATCTTGAAGTTTTTGCCGCAATGGCTGTAATGGTAATACTGGGGCTGCTTATCGGAATGATTCCGGCGCAGCGGGCAGTGAGAATACGACCTATTGAAGCCCTGCGCTCAGAATAATTTTATGTATAAAGAAAGATTCAAACCAGAAAATATTAAAAAAATAAACTGACAATATGAAAAAGAAGTTCACTTTAAAAAAAGGAATTTACATCTTTTTAGGACTGATTTTAGCCGTTGCTTTAATCTCCGGAATTAGTTATCTAGTCAAATCAAACAGCAAAGAGAGCGAAACATTCCTTACCAAAAAACCGATGGTTCAGAATATGGACGATAAAGTGATGGCGACCGGAGACATCGTGCCGCGCGAAGAAATCGAAATCAAGCCGAACATGTCGGGAATTATCGATAAAATAATGGTAGATGAAGGTGACAAAGTTACCGCAGGACAGCTTATTGCTACTTTACGCATCGTGCCGAGCGTACAGAACGTAAACGCTGCACAGCAGGAAATTAATAATGCAAACCTACAGATCAGCAATGCGAGAGCCAACGTAAACAATCAGCAGCAGCAATACGCAATGCAGCAAAGGCTCTACGCGCAGGGTGTGATCTCTAAACAGGAATATATTTCGGCTCAACAGCAGCTTCAGTCTACACAGCAGCAACTCCGAAATGCCCAACAGCAGCTCCAGACCGCGCAGAAAAACCTTCAAATCGCCAGAACGGGCGCGACTCCCGAACTTGCAGGGTTAGCGACCACGCAGATCCGTTCGAAAGCCAACGGAACCGTTCTTGAAGTTCCCGTGAAAGTAGGAAGTCAGGTAATTGAAGCGAACTCCTTTAATGCAGGAACTACAATTGCTTCGATTGCGGATTTAAATTCACTGATATTTCAGGGAACGATTGACGAAGCACAGGCCGGAAAACTGAAAGAAGGCATGGAAATGAATGTGGTGATTGGCGCTTTACAGAATAAGACTTTCCCGGGACGAGTAACGATGATTGCACCAAAAGGAAAAGATGAGAACGGAACCATTAAATTCCCGATTGAAGGCGATGTTTTTAACAAGACCAACGAATATATCCGAGCTGGTTTTTCTGCTAATGGAGAGATCATCCTCAGTTCACAGAAAAATGCATTGCTTCTGGATGAAGCTTTGATTCAGTACGAAAAAGTAAACGGAAACGACAGCCCGTTTGTAGAAGTGAAGCAGCCAGACGGAAAATTCAAAAAAGTGAAGGTAAAACTTGGCGCAAGCGACGGAATAAATGTTCAGATCCTATCCGGAATTACAAAAGATTCTGAAGTGAAAGTGTGGAATCCTTCGGATAAAGACAAAGAAGCACTGAAGGCACAAAAAGAAAAATAATTCTCTTTGAAAATGATACTAAATCCCGGAAAGTTTCGGGATTTTTTTGTTAGATTTCTTAAACAGCAGCGCAACATTCAGAAACAGAAGAAGAATATCTAATGTTATCCATATCGCAGTTTTCATATTCTCAAATTTCAAAACTTCGATCTGTTTTTCAGCGATTTCCGAAAGTTTCTGACTCTGGTTGATATAGTTCTGGATTTCGATAATCTGGTCTTCATTCTTGTTGGGGACAGAATGTTGGGAGAAATAAACCATATTTTTTCTGCCCATGAATCCGGCGATCCAAAACTCGTCAGAATTACTCATATCAAGATACTCAATCCTGTAAAAATTACTCCGGATACTACCAACATGACCGGTTTCGTAAATATCGGCAGCATCTTTTTCTCCGTTCACTTTAATAATATAAAAATCCAGAGGAAAAGGCAGTTTGTTAATCATCTGCACAGTTAAAGAATCCTGACGGAACTTCGTAAGACTTTTGGTGGTAAAATAATAGGCGAAAACCGCCGTAGCAATCACGACCACAAAAACCCTGAAGATTCTGGCCCAGGTTTTAAAACTCCCCGTTTTGAAAACCGTAGAGAACAAACCTGCGGATAGCGCAATAAACAAAAGAAAAAACAGATAAAACATGTGTAAAGATAAAGAAAAATCCGAAGTCTAAATTTCACCCGAAATAAGATATAAGAAATAGGCGCAGATTAATCAACATTCCATTCGCTGTAGAACTCATCAAGAAATTTCAGCATGAAGTCGTGCCTCTCAGCTGCAATCTCTTTACCTTTTTCAGTGTTCATTAAATCTTTCAGCAACAGCAGCTTTTCGTAAAAATGATTGATGGTTGTTCCCTCATTTTTCTTGTATTCCTCTTTCGACATGTTCAGTTTTGGAGGAATGCCGGGATGATACATCAGATTATTTTTGAAACCTCCGAAGTTGAAAGTCCGGGCGATTCCGATCGCACCAATCGCATCAAGACGGTCTGCGTCCTGCACAATTTTCAGTTCTACAGGTATTGTTTCAGGAATCTCGCCTCTGTTTTTGAAGGAAATATTTTTGATAATGAACAAAACCTGATCAATAATTTCTGCTGATGCTTTTTCTCTTTCAAGAAATTCCCGGGAAATTTTTAATGCTAAAAGTTCGTCGCCACCGTGAAATTTGGGATCTGCAATATCATGGAGCAATGCAGAAAGTTCCACGACTTCCAGATTGCATTTTTCAGTTTCAGCGATTTTTTTTGAGAGTTTCCAAACCCGTTCGATATGGAACCAATCGTGGCCGGCTTCAGCACCGTGAAGTTTTTCTTTAACAAAATCCACGGTGCAGTCAATTAAAACAGTATTCATGACCAGAAATTACTTCTTTACTTCCACAAACTGATAAACCATTTGCGTTTTCGGATTATAAATTACTGTACTTGCGTTAGGGAAGCGTTTTACTTTATAATATTCAATGCTTTTATCATTTTTCATATCATCCAAAAAACTCATATCAAAAGTATTTGCAGGAAGAAATTTCTCAAAAAAAGTCATTTTCTCTACGATTGATGCGCCATCAACTTTCTGAAATTCCTTAGCAGATTGTGCTTCATCACTTGTAGGCTGGTCTACCAATGTTTTCAGCAGCAGGTCTTTATCCGACACTTTATATTTAAAGACGTAAAAAGGAGTCCCATTCGGAAATGCGACCTTCTTCCCTACCTCATTTTCCAGAACTAAACTGCTCTGATTTGGGAAAACAGAACTGAATGTTACGCTTTCGGCGTTCACTAATTTTGTGAGCTGTTCGTTTACGGTTTCCTGAACAAGTTCACTGGTTTTCTGCTGCGCTTTTTCTTTCGCAGAAGTTACAGTCTGGTTTACTGTTTCTTCAATTTTACTGCAGTTTAATAAGGTTGCGGAAATAATAATTCCTAAAGCTATCTTTTTCATTTTTATTTTATATCTATTTAATTTAAGGCTAATTTTCACGATAAGAACTCATGAGTTTATCGAGATTAAGGCTTCGGGCAGATGCATCAAAAATTTCACGGTAAGTCCCGTTCATGCTGATGAGTTCATCGTGAGTTCCGCTTTCTGCGACTTCGCCTTTCTTCATCACATAAATTTTATCTGAGTCTAAAATCTGCGACAGCGAGTGCGAAATAATGATTACCGTTCTTCCCTCTTTAATCGCGTCTAATGAGTTTTTAATCTGTTCGGTCGCGATCGCATCCAAACTGGCGGTAGGCTCATCAAGGAAAATGATTGGCGGATCTTTCAGGAATAGCCTGGCAATCGCAATTCTCTGCTGCTGACCTCCGGAAAGCTGTGTAGCATCATGCTGATATTTCTGGGGCAAATCGATAATCTGGTCGTGAAGATAAGCTTTTTTCGCGGCAGCTTCAATTTCTTCAAAAGTAGCATTCATGTTACCGTAGCGGATATTGTCTTCAATACTTCCCTGAAAAATGTGGTTTTTCTGCAGAACCAATCCAATATCGTCGCGAAGCGCCGTATTTTCAAAATCATTCAGGTTAACATCATCCAGCAGAATCTCACCGGAAGTGGGTAAATAAAATTTGCATAAAAGATTGATCACCGTTGATTTTCCGGCACCGCTTAAACCTACCAAAGCAGTAGTTTTGCCGTTTTCGATGAGCATTGAAACATTGTTGAGCGCTTTTGTTCCGTTGGGATAAGAAAAATCTACGTTTCTGAGTTCGAAGGTTCCTTTTATATTTTCTTCAACAAAGCTTCCGTTCGGTTCGGTCTCGGCATCTGCATTCAAAATATCAAAAAATCCTTCTGCATAAATCATCGCGTCATTCATATCATCATAAATCCGGTGCAGCTGTCGTATCGGCGCAGAAACATTATTGAAAAGCAAAATATGGAGCATGATCGCACCAATGGTCATTTGCTGGTCCAAAACAAGATAAACGGTTAAAAGGATGATGAGCACAACGCCAAACTGTTCGATAAAGGTCTTCAGTCCGTCGTAAATAAAATTGGTCCTCCGCGTAAATAACTGACTTTCCATCAACTGCATCTGCAGATCGTACTGTTTTTTTCCTTCAAACTTCTCGCGGACAAAACTTTTAATCACCATAATGGAGCTGATTAAATTTAAAAGTCCCGATGTTTTCTGTTCTCTTTGATTTCTTAAAGTTCTCCTTACGCCGGAAAGTTTCTTCGCCTGCAGAGAACTGACATAAAAATAGATAGGAACTACAATCGTAGAAACCAGACCCACGTACATGTTTTGCATATACATAATAATCAGGGCGATAATGGCATTGGAAAACAGCGGCAGAATATCGATGAAAAAATTCTGCACTAACTTGGTTAAACTCTCTATGCCACGGTCAATCCGGATCTGAAGTTTACCCGATTCATGGTTTTCGTCATTAAAATAGGCGACTTTATAGAGTAGAATTTTATCAATCACCGATTGCGCTAAAACAGAACTGGTGCTGATACGGATTTTTTCGCCGTAAAATTTCTGTCCAAACTGAATGAATATATTGAGTAATTCCTTACCTAAAAGTATTGCTGAAATAACAACCAGAATATGTATCCCTTCTTCCATAGGATTGGGCAGTTTGGTGAGTTCAGTAACCTCATCAACCGTATATTTCAGCACGAGCGGATTTACCTGCGCCATTAATGCGCCCAGAAAGGTAAGAAACAATGTCCCATAAATCATTAAACGGTACGGTTTAATAAATGGAATCAATTGGCGGTAAATGTGATAAAGCGTAATGCTTCTTGTGAATGGTTTTGGCATAAAATTCAGGCTAGGACGGCTCAGAATACAAAAACCGTGCGCTCTTTACCCTTCGTAAGCGTATGTTGTTAAATAATGTAATTCCGTTTTGCTGAGCGCTTTAGCATCGGTTTCTGCCTGCTCTTTACTGTAGGTTTCGCCGATATGTTTTTTCTGAAAAAGAAATGAATTATTAGCATTTTTATCTACGACTTCATTAAAAATGTGTTCAATCTCAGAATTTGAAAGTGACGCAAAACTGATGTCCTCAAAACCATACATCAAACGAAGATTATCAATACCTTGGAAATTATCATCCACAAACTCCTGAAGCTGTGGCTTGGAATCGAAATTTCCGGCCCAGATATTATAAACGAAAGATTTCTTCTTCGGTTTATTGAGAATGTCCTGATATACGAAGTTTTCACCAAGATAAGCTTCCCGAACCATAGGATCGTTCGCCAAATCGTGCGGCAGACCTTCCTTCAGAATCCGGCCTTCGAACATGATATAGGTTTTATGGGTAATCGCTAAAGTCTGCTGAACATTGTGATCGGTAATCAGAATCCCGATATTTTTATCAACAAGACTGCGCACAATTTTCTGAATATCCTCAACCGCAATCGGGTCAACTCCGGCAAAAGGCTCATCCAATAAAATAAAATTAGGGCTTGTAGCGAGACATCTTGCGATTTCGGTCCGGCGTCTTTCTCCACCGGAAAGCAGGTCGCCACGGTTTTTACGAACGTGCTGCAGCGAAAATTCCTCAATCAGTTCATCGCATTTAATCTGCTGTTCGCGTTTCGAAAGTTTGGTTAGCTGGAGAACACCGAGAATGTTATCTTCAACGGACAGTTTACGGAAAACAGAGGCTTCCTGAGCCAGATAGCCAATGCCCTTTTGTGCGCGGCGGTACATGGCATCATTGGTGATTTCCTTATCGTCCAGAAAGATTTTTCCGGAAGTAGGTTTTACCAATCCCACAATCATATAAAAAGAGGTAGTTTTCCCGGCACCGTTGGGTCCTAGAAGCCCAACGATCTCGCCCTGTGAAACTTCGACTGAAACGCCTTTTACCACTTTTTTCGGCCCGTATTCCTTAATTAAATTTTCTCCGCGTAGAATCATGCAGCAAATATATAATTTTTGAGTGAGAGTTGCAGAATGTGATTTGCAGGAACGAAGTCGATAAGATGTAAAATACAGGTGAAAAAATCTTATATTCGCTACTTCAAAATTGCATTAATTGAGCGCTAAGGAACATGAATTCTCGAAACTGATTAAGGATAACCAAGGGTTGATCATCAAGGTTTCGCGGCTTTATACCAATTCACTGGAAGATGAACAGGATCTTTTTCAGGAGATTGTGTTACAACTCTGGCGTTCTTACGACTCATTTAAAGGACAATCGAAAATATCCACGTGGATGTACCGCGTTGCCCTGAATACCGCCATTACGCTTTTCAGAAAAAAAACAAAGTCGCCACAGACTGATGAACTTATGGATTTTCATCAAAAGGGATTTCTGGAAGATGATGACGAAAAGCAACAGCAGATTTCGCTTCTTTATAAAGTAGTAAAAATGCTTCCCCATGTGGAACGCGCAATCGTGATGATGTATCTGGACGATTTGCCGTATCGCGATATTTCTGAAAACCTTGGGATTACCGAGGTAAACGCACGTGTGAAAATGAACAGACTGAAGAAAACCTTAAAAGAACTAATGGAAAAACATGCCTGAATTTGATTTAGATAATTTCAAAAAAAGCTGGCAGGAGCAGGAAGTTCAGCCAAAATATAACAGCACAGAAATCGAGGCGATGTTGAATAAATCGTCGCGGAATTACGTTAAGTATATCCTTTGGATTAGCATTGCGGAATTCCTGATCATTCTTTGTATGAATATTTACTACACTTTTCTTGGTGATGACTCCAACAGTTTTATTAAAATCCTGGCAAGACTTGGCGTGCAGAATTCCACAGAACTTCAAACCAGTTTCGGCAATCTTTATTTAATCCTGAAAGCCATCAGCCTTGTTATTACTGCTTATTTCGTGGTTTGTTTCTATCAGAATTACCGCAAAATCAATATAGAATCGAATCTTAAAAAACTCATTCTACAGATCATCAGGTTCAAGAAAACAGTTAATCTTTTCATCTTAGCCAATATTCTACTTCTTATCGTTTTCACGGCGGTATTAACCGTTTTTACCTTTACGGTTTTATCCCAGCAAAACATTCATCTTACACACCCCACTTTGATCGGATTTTTAGTAGGAATTATTGTCATGACGATATTGAGTATAGTCCTGATCTGGATTTACTACCGCGTTGTTTACGGCATTATCCTTAAAAGGTTAGGGAAAAATCTGAGTGAACTGAAGAAAATAGATTCACTTCAACCATAAAAAAAGGTCAGTTTTAATAACTGACCTTTTAAATTTATAATTCTTTGCGTAACCTCGCTACCGGAATATTGAGCTGTTCCCGGTATTTTGCAATTGTTCGTCTTGCGATGTTGTATCCTTTTTCTTTCAACAAACCAACCAAAGCATCGTCGGTTAACGGTTTGCGCTTGTTTTCGTTGCTGATGACTTCCTGTAAATGGTTTTTAATTTCCTTGGTCGAAACTTCTTCACCATCGTCGTTTGTAAGGGAATCAGAAAAGAGACTTTTCAGATATACAATTCCGTTCGGTGTGTCGGCATATTTACTTTTAACTACCCTTGAAATCGTAGAAATATCGAAACCAGTGATATCTGCAACGTCTTTCAGAATCATCGGTTTAAGAGACTTATCGTCACCGGTGATGAAATAGTTTTTCTGCAATTTCACGATTGCGGAAATCGTCTGAAGCAATGTATTCTGTCTTTGATTAATCGCATCGATATACCATTTTGCAGCATCGAGTTTTTGTTTGATGAAAAGTGCAGCCTGCTTATGATCCGCAGATTTTTTATCGTGAGAATACGTGGTGAGAATATCCTTATATTCTTCTGAAACCCGCAGTGTGGGAGCGTTTTTACTGTTCAGCAAAGGAATAACTTCAACCTGACCGTTTTTACCTTCTTTAATCTGAAGAACAAAATCCGGAATAATTTCCTGATTGATTGTAATCGTTTGGGTATCGAAATTTCCGCCAACTTTAGGAGAAAGTTTAGAAATCACTTCCAAAGCGTCTTTCAAATCTTCTTCTTCGATATCGTATTTCTGAATAATTTTATTGTAATGCTTATTGGTAAGCGCATCGAACTGATTTCTGAGAATACTTCCGGCTAAACTTACCGCTTTGTCTGCACTAACTTTCTTTTCGATCTGAAGAAGCAGGCATTCCTGAAGATTTCTTGCTCCAACTCCGGGTGGATCGAGTTTCTGTACATAATTTTCCAGAATATCATCCACTTTTTCTTTCGTGGTATATACGCCCTGAGAAAATGCCAGATCATCAACAAGTTGCTTGCTTTCTCTGCGTAAATAACCGTCGTTATCCAGGTTACCGATGATGTATTCGGCAATTTTCAGATCATCACCTTCAATGGTAATTAAGCGGATTTGCTCGAGAAGATAATCATAGAGAGACTGACCTTCGGTTAAAAGCGATTCGTTATCGAATTCTTCGTCATCTGCAGAATAATTGCTTGATGCGGTTTTGTAGGCCGGTTCATCATCAAAAATATATTCGTTCACATCGAAATCTGTGCTGATGCTGTCGGTGCCTTCCTCTTCAAAACCTTCGTCCAGAGAGGCATAATCATCTTCTTTGGATTCTTCCTGAACTTTTTCCAGCGCAGGATTTTCTTCAAGCTCACGCTCGAGTTCTTCTTCAAATTCCAGGGTGTGAAGCTGTATCAACTTCATTAACTGGATTTGTTGTGGAGCAAGTTTTTGCCCGAGTCTAAGTTGTAGGTTTTGTTTTAACATTCTTGATTTGGTCTTACAAAAAAACTAATTTCTGTGTATTATTTTTTATAGTGAGTTTACTAAAACTCAGCATTATTTGGTGTTCTTGGGAACGGAATCACGTCTCTGATGTTCGTCATTCCTGTAACAAAAAGAACGAGTCTTTCTAAACCTAGCCCGAACCCAGCATGCGGAACCGAACCGAATTTTCGGGTATCCAGATACCACCAAAGCTCGTGTTCATCAACATTCATGGCTTTCATTTTGGCCGTAAGCACATCGAATTTATCCTCCCGCTGTGAACCTCCGATAATCTCGCCGATCCCCGGGAAAAGTACATCCATTGCCGCCACTGTTTTCCCGTCTTCATTCAGTTTCATGTAGAATGCCTTGATTTCTTTGGGATAATCAAAGAGAACAACCGGACTTTCAAAGTGTTTTTCTACCAGATATCTTTCGTGCTCGCTCTGCAAATCTGCGCCCCACTCTTCAATCGGGAACTGGAATTTGCCCTTCTTATTTTCTTTTGAATTTTTCAGAATATCAATTGCTTCCGTATAAGAAACTCTCTTGAATCTTTTCTTAATAACATTCTCGAGTTTTTCAATCAAACCTTCCGCAGCTCTGTCCTTTTCAGGTTTCTGCTTTTGTTCTTCCGCAAATCTTTTATCTAAAAATTCCAGATCATCTTTACAGTTTTCGAGAACATATCCAATGACGTATTTAAGGAAATCTTCTGCAAGATCAATATTATCTTCAAGGTTATTGAAAGCGACTTCAGGCTCCACCATCCAGAATTCGGCAAGGTGACGCGTAGTATTGGAGTTTTCTGCGCGGAAAGTCGGTCCGAAAGTATAAACTCTTCCCAATCCCATCATTGCAGTTTCTACGTTCAGCTGTCCGGAAACGGTAAGGTTGGTTTTTTTACCGAAAAAGTCCTGCTCATAATCGATATCACCGTTTTCATCTCTAGGAATGTTATTGATGTCGAAATTCGTTACGCTGAACATTTCCCCTGCACCTTCTGCATCTGCCCCGGTAATAATTGGAGTGTTCATGTAGAAGAACTGGTTCTGGTTAAAGAACTGGTGAATGGCGAAACTTACCGCACTTCTTACTCTGAAAACAGACCCGAATAGATTCGTCCGGAAACGAAGATGCGCCTGTTCGCGAAGAATTTCAAGGGAATGTTTTTTTGGCTGAAGAATGGTTTTGTCTCTTTCTTCGGTAAAATTGTCTCCTAAGATCTGAATTTTCTTTGCAATAATCTCGATGCTTTGTCCGGCTCCCTGACTTTCTACCACTTCACCAACAATTTTCAGTGACGTTGCAGTACTGATATTTCTGATGGTATTTTCATCAAAATTCTCGAAATCTACTACCACCTGTAAGTTGTTGATGGTTGAACCATCGTTCAGGGCAATAAAGCGGTTGGAACGGAAAGCTCTTACCCAGCCCTGTACAGTAATGTCGTGATGTAAAAGTTTTTTATAATCTGAAAGCAGTTCGTTAATCGTGGTTCTCATTGCTGAAATTCGTTTTTTTAAAGGTTTTGCAACGCATTTTGGCCGCAAATATTTTATCAATAGTTACAAATGTAATGAAATTTGGCGTAATTTTTGCTGCAAGATATAAAAAATCAACAAAAAATTTCCAAATTTTTTACCCGTTTTTTCTCAATTTAAACTTCCCGCGGCCCGGCCTGAGTGAAGCTCTTTTTGTGTAGTGAAGCGAAACAAAAAAGCGGGAACGGAGGACGCAAACAGCCGCCCAAATAATCCCCGGAAAGTTACTCGTCTTTCTTTGACGGAATCAGGAAAACATCCATCAAGCCTTCCGGCAATGCCATTTTTATATATTTTTCTTCACGGTTAAGTTCGATAATCCAATCCTTAATAATCGGAATTACAATTTGCTTGTCTGCCAGATTCAGGAGGAAATAATGCTGACCTGTCTGGTCATTTACCGATTCGATAATTCCACAGCTTTTCCCGTCTTCTTCCCGGATTTCAAACCCGATGACTTCGTGATAATAGAACTTGTTCCCGGTAAGCTTAGGCAGGGTCGACAGCGGCAGATACACATCTTTGCCCAACGACTGATCGACTAAAGCTTCAGTGGAATTTTTAAAGGAAATAATAAGCGTTTCTCCTTTGCTCCAGGATTGTTTGGCTACAAAAAACGGCACCAGCAATCCGTTGATATCTACAAAAATCGAATTTAACTTGTTATACATTTCCGGCTGATCGGTATCGAGTTTCAGGAAAACATTTCCGTGAAGGCCGTGTCTGCGGGTGATTTTTCCTAAAAAATAGCAGTCTTCTTTTTTCATTATTAATTTTTAGCGGTGGAATATTACATTTAGAATTAATGCATTTCCATTGCAAATATAATAGGTTTTAAAATAACAGAGACGCCTTTAAGGGCGTCTCTGTGTTAGTATTTTGTAAGGATTCTTACAGCATCAATTAAGCTTGTGCTTCTTCAGTTCCTTCTGCTTCTGCAGTTGGTTCTTCAGCAGCAGGAGCTTCTGCAACTTCAGCAGTTTCTTCTGCTACAGGAGCGTTTGCAGCTTCTTCAGCAGCTTTTTCTTCTGCTAATTTAGCATCAGCTTCAGCTTTAGCATCAGCTTCTAATTTAGCGGCAGCATCCAGTCTTGACTGGTTAACTTTTGCTTCAGCTTCAAGAGCTGCTTTTTTCGCATCTTCTTTAGCTTTTTTCAGCCCGTCTTTTTTACCAAGAACCTGCTGCTCTTTTCCTTCCAACCAAGTGTTGAATCTTTTTTCAGCTTCAGCTTCATCAAATGCGCCTTTAGCAACACCACCCATAAGGTGTTTTTTGTAAAGCACTCCTTTGTAAGAAAGAATTGCTCTTGCAGTATCGGTAGGCTGTGCACCGTTGTTAAGCCATTTTACTGCAGAATCCACGTTTAATTCGATAATCGCAGGATTGGTAACCGGATTGTAAGTACCGATTTTTTCGATGAATTTACCATCTCTTCTTGCTCTTGCATCTGCAACAACAATGTGAAAAAAAGGTTTTCCTTTTTTACCGTGTCTTTGTAATCTGATTTTTACTGACATAAATGTTTGATTTTGTGGGAACTCGTCCCGATTAATTATAAGGGTGCAAAGATAATGAATTTATCTGAAGTAAAAATAAAATCCGATAGAAATTAATCAACTTCAAATTACTGAAAGAATACCATGATCAGCGCAAGTATGAATCCGATGCCGGCATAAATCATTCCTTTCCTAAAAGCTTTAGATTTAAAATTAAACATCCAGAAGGACGAAATTACAAAGAAAAACAAAACCAGACCGAAAACCGCATTCAGCGTAGCGTAACGGTGTTTTGATGTGGATTTATGCAGTTCGTTGAATTTCTCAAGAACAAAAGGAAGCTGCATTTTGGAATACTTAGCCTCTCCTGTTTTTAAGTTGTACGTTCCCTGCTCAAATTTCTGAATATCGCCTTCACTGCTTTTAAATTCCACATTCCTCATCTTGATTTCTTTTGCAAGTTCCTTTTCGGTGAGGTTGGGTTTCAGAACAATTTCATATTTGTTTTCTTTCTTGAGAAAGTTGGTATCTCGGTAAATAAGCAAGACGCCGCTAATTGCGTACACTGCCATAATTCCTGCCGCGAAATACCCCAAATAGCGGTGCGTGATCCGCATAAATGTTTTGGTGTCTTTAATTTTTGCCATAGTTTATTGTTTAGTTTGATGTTTCTGCAGTTTACGATAAAAGTGGAAACCGGAGTTTCCACTATCATCTACCTTAAATTGTGTCTGAATTACAATTTATATGTTAATGTGAAATAATAATTTCTTGGTGTTATAGGATTAACAGAATAATTCTCGTGATAATTGAAATTTACGGTATCGAACAGGTTACCCACTTTACCCATGATCGAGAAGTTCTGCCATTCATATCCTAGCGATAGTGACACGGTTGCATAATCATCAATTGGTAATAATCTTGAAACTCCACTTCTGGTATCAAGTGTTTCTTTGGTATCATTCCATCCTGCGATACGGTCGCCTACAAAATAGACACTAGCACCTAATTTCAAGCCTCTTATATAATCCGGCAACGTGTAAAATACTGATGCATTTGCTGTTGTAGCCGGAGTTCTTACAAGTCTTTGATTTTCAACATATCCAAACTGATCAGGCGTATCCAAATAAACTGCGTGGTTATAAGACGCACCCGCAATAATCATTAAATTGGGAGTGGGATTTCCTGTCACATCAAGCTCTACTCCGCGGCTTCGCATCTTTCCGGCGAATTCCTTAACCAAAGAATCAGTGTTCTGCTGCCCCTGCGCATTAAGTTCTGCCATCTGGTAGAAGTTTCGGTTTTCAATCTGATAAAGTGACAAGTTTAAAGCTACAGCATTGTTCCAGAAATTCTTTTTCATACCCACCTCGAACTGGTCGATAATTGATGGTGTTAGTGAATTGTAGTTAACATCTGTTCCTGTATTTGCCGAGAAAGAGTTGGTATAAGTAGCAAAAACCGAAAGATTTTCATTAGGCATATAAACCAATCCTGCTTTGGGAGAGAATGCTCTGTCTACCGTTCCTGCAGCAATTCCGGTTTTGTTGTCCGCAAAGGTTAATTTCTGTGTGTCTATATTTTCAATATAAGACCATCTCAAGCCGGCTAAAACTTTGAACTTATCTGTAATTCCGATATAATCCTGAAGATAAATCCCAAATCTTTGGGTCGGAATTCGGGTTCTGTCTTTTTTGTTGGCTGTTGGCATAGTACCGCTTGCCCAAGTTGCGGGATCATCCAGATAGATCGTTCCGTTCGTGCTGCCGTTAGTACCATAGCTCGTTTGGGAAATATTATAGGTATAAGCGTCCGCTGTTCCATAATCACCATCGGTTCCGACAAGAATTTTATGATTTAACCGTCCGGTATTAAATTCACCGTTCAAATTTATCTGTAAAGCACTATAATTCTGTTCATTATAAGTTCTGTTCACAGGACGGTTCCATTTCAGGCGGTTGGCATCGTCGTAGGTCCAGGTTACTCTTTCTGTAGAAAAATAATCTTTGGTATAATTCTGAAAAGAAGCAACTGTATTTAAAGTCCAGAATTCACTGAACTGATGGTTAAAAGTAATACCTGCCGTAGCCTGCTCTGTATTCTGGTACTGCCAATCGGCACCCACAAAAGCATTTCTTGGCAGATAAGTATTAAGGCTATAAGATTTATCTCTGTTTTCGATAGCACCGATTCCGAAATCCGGTGTAAATTCATTTTTCAGATAATCTGCTTCAACAATTAGCTGTGACTTTTCACCCATATTGAAGAGAAACGACGGATTGAAATAGTATTTTTGAGATTCCACCACATCACGGAAACTTTCAGCGGTTTCATAAGCACCATTCACACGGAAGGCCACTTTTTCGGAAATCGGACCGTAAAAATCAACTGTGGGTTTATAGGAATTCCAGCTTCCGGCATTGAAACCTACACTTCCGCCAAAATTAAAACGCGGTTTCTTCGTAATTAAATTTACCACGCCGCCCGCCGCTACATTTCCGTAAAGCATTGCGTTTCCACCTTTCAGTACTTCTACTCTTTCCAAGCCAGAAACTTCAGGAAACACACCACTGTTTACGCGCGCGCCATTTTTAAAAATATTGTCATTTCCGAAATTAAAACCTCTACCTCCAAAACTGTCCTGTGAATTTCCCCTGGATGAAGTGATGTACAAGCCGTTCACATTCTGAAGCACGTCTCCCAACTGCTTTGCCTGCTGCTGCTCGATGACCTCGTGGGTAACGATCGAAATAGGCTGTGGGTTTTCCATAACCGTTAAATTAGATTTCACAGTTAATGCCTTTGCTTTGTTTGGATTTCCGGTTTTATGAAGGTTAATGTCCTCGATTTCCTGAATTCTGATGGTATCACTAATAGCGTCGTAACTCATTTGAGCACTTACTGACATGCTTACTAACAACACTCCCAGCGACAATATCTGCTTTCTCATTTACAAGTTTTTATTTAGAATGAATTAAAATAACGATGCAAATGTAAAAAAGCAGATTGTTTTCACAAAATTTATTTTGATTAATTCTAAATAATCTTTAAAACAAATCTTTAAGAGATTGAAAATGAGAGAATTTAATTAAAAATGATTTTTATCAGTTCTCTTCATAAAGAGGAATCCAACGGCAATAAATAGGATATTGACGAGGAAATACAGCATTCCGTTTGGCGCTGTTGCGGTACCAAAAAGCACTACAACAATACCGAGAATCGCAACAACCGCCATCAATAGCTTGAAAACCGGCTTGCCGGAAAAGACATTCTTCCTGAACAGTCTGAACAAACCAATAAATAACGCCCCATTTACCAAATAAATAAACACGATCGGAATAGCAGAAAGATCGAAATTACTTGCCGTAAAATAAGGATGGGTACCAGTAATATAATAAATGAGCAGATAAAAAATAATCAGCCCCAACCCGAGAAATGCGCTGTTTACCGGCATTTTGGTTTTGGAATCAACAGCATTCAGATTCAGAAATTTTCTTGATTTCTCGAGATTAGCAAACTGATACGGGACGCGAATCGTCGCCAGCAACAAACCGTTCGATGTTCCCAATACCGATATTATAATAAACAACTGCATCAATAACGCTCCGGAATCTGAAGCAATTTTGCGCGAAAATTCGGTGATATAGGTGTCTTTCAGCTGGATAATTTCGTCGCCACTCATTCTGAACACAATTCCCATATAATAAGAAATATAAATCAGCATTACAGCGACGGTTCCTATAATCAGTGCTTTGGGAAGATTCCTGCTTGAATTTTTTATCTCACCAGAAATCTGTGTGGCAATATACCAGCCGTCAAAAGCAAAAGAAATCGGGATAAAACTTGCGGCAATAAGCAACATCAAAGATTGATTTTCTTTAACATTTTTCGCAGCATAAGCAAAGGTGTTTGCTTCACTTACATCGCCTTTCACTAAACTCAAAATTCCCATTGAGGCAATAAAGATCAGCGGTAACACTTTCAGCACGGTGGTAAACTGCTGAAAAATTCCGCTGCTTTTGGGCCGGAAAATATTGAAAACAAAAAATATAAGAAGATTTACAAAACCAATCAGCGCAAAATGAAGCGTGGTAGGCTCAAAATTTAAAAATTCTGCACAGAGGTGTGCAATATAAATCCCGGAAACCGTAAAAAGAACCGCTGTAAGAAGAGGATAAAACAAGCTCAGATACATCCAGCCAACAAAGTAAGCCGCTTTTTCACCGAACCTGTAGTTTACATAATTTAAGATTCCGCCATCTTTGGGGAGTAGTTCGGCGTAGTTTGCCATAGAAATCGCTCCGAAAATAACGCTTACCCCAACGATAATGAAACCGAGAAGTCCAGCCAGAATATTTCCCTGCGTGGACAGAAGAACATCATCAACTTTAAAGAAAATTCCGGAACCGATTACCTGGCCGATTACCATCGAGATTGCCGTGAATAAGCCGTACTTTGCTTCGAGTTGCTGCTCCTTTTCCATTAGCTTTCAAAATTAATTTTGGAAATATAATTCTATAATGAGTAAAAATAGATATTTTTAATTCTAATCCTGCAGTTCGAGCCAACGCATTTCCAGCTCCTCCATTTTCTCAGAAATCTTTTCTAATTCCGCCGAAAAGGCAGAAATTTTTTCATAATCAGTTTCGTTGTTGAGTTTTTCAAGGATATCGGAACGCTGCTTCTCTAATTTTGGAATTTCCAGATCAATCATTTCTATTTCGCGCTGTTCCTTAAAAGACAGTTTTCTTTTCTGTGGTGAAGAATTTTCGGGTTTACTTGTCTGTACAGGTTCTGCTTTTTTAGGAACATCTTTTACTTCCGCATCAGGTTTTTTATTCTGTTCCTGACTTTTAGCCTCGCGATATTCTGAAAAATTCCCAACAAAATCCTTAATCACACCTTCACCTTCAAATGCAAGAACGTGATCAACAATTCTGTCCATGAAATATCTGTCGTGAGAAACGATGATTAAACTGCCCTGAAACTGCAGAAGGAAATTCTCCAACACCGTTAAAGTTGGCAAGTCCAGATCGTTTGTAGGTTCATCGAAGATCAGGAAATTAGGATTTTGGTAGAGCACATACATCAAGTGCAGTCTTCTTTTTTCACCGCCTGAAAGTTTGGAGATTGGCGAATACTGCGTTTGATCATCAAAAAGAAACAGCCTTAAAAACTGCGATGCCGAAATGGTTCTTCCGTTTGCCAGCGGAAAATTCTCACCGATTTCCTTGATGAAATCGATTACTCTTTCCTCTTCCTTGTACTGCAGACCTTTCTGCGAAAAATATCCGAATTTAATGGTCTCTCCTGTTTCGATCGAACCGTTGTCATAAGGCTCATAACCCTGAATGATGTTTAAAAGCGTAGATTTTCCGGCTCCGTTTTTACCTACGATTCCAACTTTTTCACCACGCTGAAATTGATAACTGAAATTTTTCAGCAGCAATTTGTCACCAAAACTTTTATCAATGTTTTTGAGTTCCAGAATCTTATTACCCAAGCGTTTCATTTCAAAATCGAGTTCAAGCTTCTCCTTTTTAGTATTGGTTTTGGCAACTTTCTCGGTTTCGTAAAAATCTCCGATTCTTGATTTGGATTTTGTTGTACGTGCTTTTGGTTGGCGACGCATCCACTCCAGTTCTTTTCGGTAAAGATTCTGAGCCTTATCAATGGTTGAATTAAGATTGTCTTCGCGGATAATCTTATTCTCAAGGTAAGTGGCATAACTCCCGTTATGAAGGTAGAGATTATAATCTTCCATTTCCCAGATAATATCGCAAACCGCATCAAGAAAGTAACGGTCGTGCGTTACGAGAAGCAGCGTTACCATTGCCTTTGAAAGGTAATTTTCAAGCCATTCAACCATATCAACATCAAGGTGATTGGTAGGCTCATCCATAATCAGTAAGGTGTGGCGGTGCTGCGCGCGGGTTTCCACGAGCAGTTTTGCGAGCGCTACCCTTTTGATCTGACCTCCGGAAAGCGTTTTCATCTTCGCCTGTAAATCTGTAATTTTCAGTTGAGTAAGTATCTGACTCATTTCATTTTCGAGATCCCAGGCTTCATGAATTTCCATTTCATTTAACGCTTTATCCATATCATCAGGATTCTCAGTCAGAAGCGCATGATGATAATTTTTTAAAGCCATAATGGGTGCAGAATCTAAAGTCATCATAAATTCCTCTACGTTCAGCTCACCTTCAAAGTCTATTTCCTGGTCGAACAAAACCACCTGAATATCTTTATTAATCACAACATTTCCGGAATCAGCAATTTCTTTACCCATTAAAATTTTAAGTAAAGTCGATTTGCCGGAACCGTTTTTGGCTACGATCGCAATTTTATCGCCTTCGTTTACATTAAAAGAGATATCTTTAAACAAGACTTTTAGACCATAAGATTTCGTAAGATTTTCGACGGAAACGTAATTCATTATTGTTTGCTGTTAGAATTTAAGAGTGCGAAATTACGATAATTGTACTTAATCTAAGGTCAGCCTTTTAAGCGACCATAAACTTCCGTTATAAACATTTACGTCGACTTTGGTATTAATACCGTAAACAATTCCTTTTTCGGTGAACTGCCAAATTTGCCAGGGATCCTCCGGCGAAGGCACCAAAACATCATTGTAGTTAGCAAGCCACAACGGATAATCATCAAATTCTCCCCTCAGAAAATCTTTATAGTAATGGTAATATGAGTAAATAATGGGCTTTTCTCCGTATTTTTCTTCTACAATTCGGCACCATATTTTCAAATCTTCGATCAGCTTTTCGTTCGATTTTCTCCTGGGAATCTTTTCAATATCCAAAATAGGTGGTAGATCGCCTTCCTCGAGATGCACATTTTCCAGAAAATTATTGGCTTGCCGAACAGGATCCTCATCTGCCCGATAAAAATGATAAGCCCCACGCACCAGATTGTGTTTTTTGGCAAGTTCCCAGAATTCATCAAAATGCCTGTCGACACTCCGGTTCCCCATTGTAGCACGCAAGACTACAAATTCTATCGGAACAGCACGGTTTCCGATACTTAAACTATCCCATCTTATATCTTCTTTTCTCTGATAGTGAGACATATCAATCCCGAAAGTTTTATCGACATATTGTCCAACAATCCGGTTAATCCGCTGTTCTTCGAATTTGGTATTTGAAAGTTCTTTATGCTCGAATTTATTGAAATACATCGCATAATAAAACGCGATTTTCTGTTTCAGATAAAAGCCTGTTCCCAGCATTGAAAGCGCCAATATCAGGAGTAAAACTTCGCGGCGTAGAAGGAAATATCTTCGTCGCTTATGGTGAACTTTTTTGGTGATTTTTCTTTTGGTACTTCTTCTGGGCATCTCTGCAAAAATAGAATATAAACATAAAAAAATCGCACCCGAAGCACGATTTAATATTTCGCTAAATATGATATTATTTAATAACCATCTACAGCTTTTTCATCGGAAACTAAAGATTTTGCAGAAGAAGTTCCGATTCTTTTAACTCCCATTGCGATCATTTTCTCTGCATCCGAAGGAGTTTTCACACCTCCGGCAGCTTTTACTGAAAGATTTCCCGCGTTATCAAGCATTATTTTAATTCCTTCGAAAGTGGCTCCGTTTGGCTTTCCGTTTTCTGTGGGATAAAATCCTGTGGATGTTTTTACGAAAATGTTTTTTAAATCTTCCGCAGCAAAATTTTCTTCCGCCCAGATTCTCATTTTCTGCGTGATAGCAACAATCTGATCATCGGTAAGCGCAGCAATTTCAATAATCCATTTTACAACTTTATTATTTTCAAGTGCGAGCTTCGTACCTTCAACAAATTCGCTCTTGACCAAATCGATATTTCCAGTTTTGAATGCCTCATAATTGATTACATAATCCAATTCATCAACGCCATCAGCAATTGCTTTCTCAGCTTCAGCAAGTTTGGACTGTGTATCCGCGGTACCTTCATGAAAACCAATCACAGTTCCCACTTTTACAGCTGAACTCTTCGAATTTAGGTAGTTTTTAATTTCCTTAACGTAATCCGGACGGATCATTACTTCAAAGAAATTATTTTCAAGTGCTTCATCAGTAAGCTCGTAGACTTTCTTTAAAGTTTCTTCTTCCGATAGGCCAGATTGTTTAGGCGTTTTAAGATAGGTAGAATCTAGATATTTGGAAATTTCCATTTTAATTATACTTTCAGTTGTCGGTTAATACTCTGCTCCAAAGATATGAAAGTTTCGGTTCTGGTTACGCCTTTGAGTTTCTGAAGTTTATTGAGAATTTCCATCAAATGGTCATTGTCTCTGCAAAGTACCTTCAAAAAAATGGTATAATTACCAGTTGTATAATGTGCTTCTACCACTTCATTTACCTCTTTCAATGCTTTTACGGCGTCATGATAATAACTTGGCTGATCTAGAAACACACCGATATATGAAACTACTTTGTAACCTATTTTTCTGGGATTAAGAAAAGAGATCGAGTTTTCGATAACTCCTGCCTGCTCCAGTTTTTTAATTCTTTGGTGAACTGCAGTTGTTGAAATCCCGACGTTTTTCGAAATATGTGCCAATGAGGTTTTGGCATTATCCATCAACATATAAATAATTTCCTTATCTACTGAATCGAGGTGATAACTTGAATTTATTGCGCTTTTCATATGATATATTTCTGTTCTTATTTATAAATTAACTGTGAATTCTGTCATCACAGGGAAATGGTCACTGTATCCGCCTAAATAGCGGGTGCCTGCGTAGGTCCTAAATGGCCTGCCGGCAAATTTCCTGTCCCAGCTGCTTAATTTAGGATGATTAAAGACTTTCGCTGACGTAAAATGTAGCGGGAAAGAGGTTCCAAAGAACTCTTTTGACAAAATAATTTGGTCAAAAAGCAAGCCATTTTTATAATGGAAGGTGGAATAGGACTTATTCTGAAAGAGCTCAAAAAACGGATCTATGAGAATTTTATCAGATTGATCATCATAAAGAAGATTTTTTACATTTTCATCATCTGGATTTTCATTGAAATCCCCACATATAATTACTGCTTCATTCTGTTCAGAATTTATATTGATCACTTTCTCACGAATATCTTTCAGGATAAATTCGCGTTTGGGACGATTAATGTTTCTCTCTCTTTTGGATGGAAGATGCAGTACAAATACATTGAGCAACTGCCCCGCATACTGGAATTTACACCATAACACATCTCTCGTCGTATCGTAGTTTGCAGGATTATTGTCTTCAATCTCAAAAAAATAAGTAATCGGCTCGGATGAAACAAGCTGTACTTTATTCTTATCATAAATCAGTGCCACATCAACTCCTCTCTCATCCATGGAATCATAGTGTACCACTCCATATTCCGAATTAAACGGAGCCATGGTAACCAACTCATCCAACGGAGCCTGCCCCTGGATTTCGGAAAAACCGATGAACATGGGCAAAGTCTCTTCAGCCTCCTTAATTAACTGAAAAACCTGTGCAATTTTCAGGAGTTTGTTTTTGTACCTTTTTTCGTCCCAGTTTCTTAAGCCTGACAATGTGGGATCTAAGCGATGAACTGACGGCGGGTCGGGAGAAAATAAATTCTCCACGTTATAAAATGCAATAAGCTCTTTCAGTTCATGTACCATCAGCAAAATCTATCAGTCTATTTTTTTTAGAATTGTAAATTTATAAAAAATATTGATTATGGCTGATTTATTCTAAAAGATCGGGTCTTTTTTCCAGCGTGATTTTAACAGACTCCTCGTGAAGCCAATCCTGAATTTTTTTCAGATTGCCGCTGAGCAATACATCAGGCACTTTCAAACCTTTATATTCAGAAGGCCTTGTATATATTGGAGGCGAGAGAAGATTATCCTGAAAACTGTCGGTAAGTGCACTTTGTTCATCATTTAACACCCCCGGAAGCAGCCTGATTACGGAATCTGCCAATACACATGCAGCTAACTCACCGCCGGTAAGAACATAGTCACCAATTGAAATTTCCCTGGTAATGTGGAGATCGCGGACTCTTTGGTCAATACCCTTGTAATGACCGCATAAAAAAATAAGATTCTGTTTTGTGGAAAAGGTATTGGCAATTTTCTGAGTAAGAGTTTCTCCATCAGGGGTGAGATAAATTACCTCATCATAGTCTCTCTGCGCTTTCAATTGAGAAATACACTGATCCAATGGCTCAATCATCATCACCATTCCGGCACTTCCACCGTATGGAGCATCATCAATCTGACGGTGCTTTCCCAATCCGAATTCGCGGAGATGATGAAAATGAACTTCAGCTAAACCCTTTTCAACTGCTCTTTTCAGGATAGACGTTTTGAACGGGCTCTCCATAAGTTCCGGTAACACACTTATAATATCAATTCTCATTGTTCAGTATCGTTCTTTTTGTTGGGGATAATAATAAGTCGCAGGGAAGAGTCTTTATTAACATAACTCCACATCCAGTTGAAGAAAACGGCAATTTTGTTTCTTACCGAGAGAATCAGCATTAAATGAAGGAACATCCAGAAATACCACGCCAGAAAACCCTGAAACTTAAAATTAGGCAAATCAACGACCGCTCTATGCTTCCCTATCGTTGCCATGCTTCCCTGATCATTGTATTCGTACTTCTGCCACTCGCTCTCAGATTTCTTTAAAAAATTTCTTCCGAGATTTTTACCCTGGTTGATGGCAACATTTGCCACCTGAGGATGGGCCTGCGGATATTTGGGAGTTTCCATGTAGGCAATGTCGCCAATTGCGTAAATATTTTCATACCCCAGGATGCGGTTGAAACGGTCGGTTTTATAACGGTTTCTTACCATAATCTCCGGCGCAAGACCGTCGATAATATTTCCGGTTACTCCGGCTGCCCAAATGACGTTATTCGATGGAATTGTTTTACCGCTTTTCATATAAACCCTGTCGCCGTCGTAATCGGTTACAAATTCATCACTCATAAAGCGGACCCCCAGTTCTTTCAGATATTTTTCTGACATTTTCTGAGAATCTTCGCTCATCACACTTAGCGGCGTCAGTGTAGAACTTACCAGAATAATATTGAGATTCTCAAAATTCATATGAGGATAATCGCGGGGCAGGATATCTTTCTTCATTTCGGAAAAAGCGCCTGCGAGTTCTACACCGGTTGGTCCGCTTCCTACGATTACAATATTCCAGTTGCCGTCATCGCTGCGTTTTCTTTCTATGATAAGTCTCTCAAAGGTAAGAAGAACATGGTTTCGGATGGCAATTGCTTCCTGCGTGTTTTTCATCCCGAAGGTCAGGCCTTCCATCTTACTGTTCCCGAAAAAATTAGTTTTACATCCAGTGGCAATGACTAATTTGTCGTAAGTAAACTCTGCATCTTCAGTAATAATTTTATTCTGCTCAGGTAAAATCTTCTGTACGTCGGTCATCCGGTACTGAATATTTCTGGAACGCTGAAAAATTTTACGGAAAGGAAAGGAGATATTACTGGGTTCAATACGGCCGCAGGCAACCTGATAAAACAGCGGCTGAAACATGTGATGGTTCACTCTATCGATTACAATAACCTTCTTTCTCCTATTGTTAAGAGACTTGGCCAACTGCAAGCCCGCAAATCCACCACCGATGATCACTATTTTTTCGCGTGTTTCCATTTGAGCAAAATTAGGGATTTTTTTACAGTTAAATTTCAGGAAGCAATTTTCAGAAATCAAAAAAATCCTGAAAATAATTTCAGGATTTAATTTATTGTTTAACGATTTGGGTCACTTTCTGTGTATTGTCACTCATCGTGTAGCGCATCAGGTATTTGCCCGGCCTTAACCTGTCAAGTCTTATTTCGGCTGAGTTCTTATTTAATGCATATTCAGCAACCTGCATTCCAAGGATTGAATAAAAGGTAACAGATTTAATTTTTACAAAGGAATCCTTTGATTTTACAACGATAAAATCTCTCGCAGGATTAGGATAAGCGACAATCACCGCATCCTCAGATTTTTGAGATGCTGAAATCGGTTCTCTTACCACAGACTGAGCGGAAACTTTTTCCGATAAAACTGTTAAACTGCCGATAAATATGATTGAAAATAATAATTTTTTCACCTTATAGAACTTTATATTTATAAATATCCTCACAAATGTAAGAAATTGAATTTTATTTGCAATAGTTTTTTTGTAAAACTATAATTAAATTTGCATCAGTAAATTCAAATACTATTCCAAAATGATTATATACTCAAGAAACCGACGGTTACGAACTAGCCCGTCAATCCGAGCACTGGTGCAGGAAACTGTTCTAACCACGAACGACCTGGTGATGCCCATATTTGTAATGGAAGGCACAAATACCCAGGAACCTATCCCTTCAATGCCGGGAATTTTCCGCAGAACACTTGATCTTACCGTCAAGGAATGTCAGGAATTATACAGCATGGGAGTTAAAGCGGTTAATCTTTACATGAAAGTTTCGGAAAATTTAAAGGACAATAAAGGAACCGAGTCCTGGAATAAAAACGGCTTGATGCAGAATACCATTAAAGCTATTAAAGACGCTATTCCGGGAATGATTGTGATGCCGGATGTTGCTTTGGATCCCTACTCGATCTATGGACACGACGGAATTATCACCACCGGAAAAGTTGATAATGATGCAACGAATGAAGCGCTGGTAAAAATGTCGGTTTCACTTGCAGAAGCCGGGGCAGACATTTTGGCTCCAAGCGACATGATGGACGGAAGAGTTGCAGCAATAAGAACAAGTCTGGAAGAAAGCGGTTTTACAGATGTTGGAATCTTAAGTTACGCAGCGAAATACGCCAGTTCGTTTTATGGCCCATTCCGAAGTGCTTTGGACTCTGCACCTAAAGAAGATGCAGATATTCCGAAGGACAAGAAAACTTACCAGATGGATTTTCATAATTCCCGCGAAGCAATGGACGAAGTAATGAAAGATGTTGCGGAAGGAGCCGATATTATCATGATTAAACCCGGAATGCCATATCTTGATATTGTTGCAAAAGTTCGCGAAGCTATCGATTTGCCTATCGCGGTTTATAACGTAAGCGGTGAATATGCAATGCTGAAAGCTGCAGCACAGAATGGCTGGCTTGATAACGACAAAGCGATTATCGAAAGTTTAACCTGCATCAAAAGAGCGGGTGCCGACATGATTTTTACTTACGCAGCGAAAGAAGCGGCCGTTCTGCTTAATAAATAAATCAAATCAGTTTATTGGCGCTCGCTTCGCTCGCGCCAACTTTTATAAAAAAATCTTTCAAATAATTTTGAAAGATTTTTTTACTTTTACCTCAGTTAGAACCATGTTTTTCTGCCCTGTACATAAGTGCGGTCGAACTGCTCGTCGCTCATGGTGAGGTAAATAATTCCTTCGATAAACGGAATTACGGTTGCGATTCCACAGGTTACAATATTCAGGACAATCTGTATGATCCCTTCATTGATGTAGCCCAAATAAAATTTATTCGCACCGAACGTACCAAGTAAAATTCCTAAAAGTCCTGCAGCCAGTTTCTTTTCTGAGCGGTAATTTGGGTTACTGAAGTTTTGATTTTGGGATTCGGGATTATTGTAGCCGTAAGTTTCCATTGAATTTGTTTTGTGATTAATTGTTTGGAAATCAGTCGCCCTACCAAATAAAAAGTTACAGCTTAATTAAATATTTCCCATAAAAAATAAACCGTAACATTTCTGGTTTTCCTCTAAACCAAGAAATTCATCCAGATGCTTAATCATTCCGGGACTGCTCCAGTAGCAGCCTATGTTATGGGCAGTACAGGTAAGATACATATTCTGCACAGCCATTGCGGTAGCCGCAATTTCTTCCCATTCTGGGAGCAATCCGCTGAAGTTGACGGAAATCGTAACAATAACATTGGCTTTGCCAGCCTTCTCGGTGATGCTTAAATATTTTTTTTCTAAAAACTGTTCAGGTAAAACCGTCGATTTATAGATTTCAGCCAATTTCTGACCCAATAACAGCTTCTCTTCATTTTTAAAAACTTTAAAACGCCAGGGCTTCGTTCTCTTATGATTGGGCGCAAATGTTGCGGAGTTCAAAATTTCATTCAAAACTTCCTGCTCTATGTCCGCGTCTGTATAATCTTTAGGAAAAATACTTTTTCTGCTTTCTATAATTTCCTTTAATACTTGTGATTTTTCCATTATATCTAAATAATTATGTTTGAGATTTGCCAACTATATCACGTTTTCAATAGTCTGGGCGATGTTATTGAGAACAAAAGAATCTCCGGCTTTTTTACCGAAGAGGATCTTTGCCATAGGACTTTCCTCAGAAATCGCATAGAACCGGTCGCCTTCATAGAAAAACTCACCCAGAGAAACCGAAATATAAAATCTTGCTTTATTCGTAAAGACCAATGATCCGACCGCGACCCGCTGCGTGGATGCATTTAGAACTTTAGTCATATTTCTCTGAAGATCTTTCAGTGAAGCCAGTTGCTTCTGCATCTGATAAATTTCTTCCTGCATCTCCTCGCGGATCGAATCGTATTTCGGTGTCTTTTTGATTTCGCGGCTGGCTTCCAAAGTGAAATCCAGAAACTTTTCGAGTTTCTTTATTTTCCCGATGATAATATCGATAACGTGATTGCGTATATCACTTTTTAAAACCGTACTGCTTCGCATAAACTCCAATTTTTAATAAAGTTAAAAATTCTTTTGAATTCAAAATTGATGCTAACCGTTAAAAATGGAGAACTCTTAGAGTTGAAAGATCTTAAACCGGCGTCGACAGTTTCTGGCGGACCGCTTCATATAGAATGGCTCCGCACGCTACAGAAACATTAAGAGACTGTGTTTTTCCTTCAATGGGAAGTTTAATTTTCTCGTCAGAATGATGCAGAACTTCTTTAGAAATTCCGGTTTCCTCATTTCCCATTACGATAGAGCAAGGCTGGGTAAAATCTACGTCATAAATAAGTTTCTGAGCTTTCTCTGTAGCTGCAAAAACCTGAATCCCTGACTGCTGAAGAAAATCTACGGTATGTGCCAGATTTTTTTCTTTACAGATTCTCACATTGTAAATCGCCCCTGCAGAAGTTTTAATAGCATCTGAATTAATGGGCGCCGCACCTTTTTCAGGTAAAACAATCGCGTGAATACCCACACATTCTGCAGTACGGCAAATTGCCCCGAAATTTCTAACATCAGTTAAACGGTCCAATATCAATATGAAAGGAGTTTTTCCCTCTTCGAAAAGTTGCGGCAGTACATCTTCAATCTTCTCAAAAGGCACATCTGAAATAAATGCCACGACACCCTGATGATTTTTACGGGTAAAACGGTTAAGTTTTTCTACCGGAACATAATTCGGGCGGATGTTATTTTTGGATAAAAGAGTTTTGAGTTCGTGATAGATTTCGCCCTGCAAAGCATTCTGCAAAAATATCTTGTCAATTGTTTTTCCGGCTTCAATTGCTTCCATTACAGGTCGCAAACCAAAAATAAAGTCGTCTTTCATTATATTAAATGGTAAATGGATAATTAAAATAAATTATCTGTTGTTAAGTTTAAAAGTTTTCTCCGATAATCGCTCTTTTTTGTGCCATGGCATATCCGTAGTGCAATGTTTCATGCATATTATTGAAGATAATGGCATCCTGAATATTCTTCAGATCCAAACCAAAACTGGTTGTATAAGGCGTGTAATCTGCAAAAAAATCGGCATCGTAATCCTTCATCAAAATTTTCGAGGTTTCCGTTAGCAGAAAAGCCAGATCATCAACCTCCGACTGCTGCACATTAAGATTCGGCAGCGTGCCTTTTTTGTAGGTTTCGATCCAGTATTTATCGATTCTGAAAGGGTTTCCGCTGAGATAGTAGCATAAAAGCTGCTGGGTAGCGACCGTGTGTGCGATATTCCAGTAAATATTATTGTTAAAACCGTCGGGAATCTGCATTAAATCTCTATGCGAAGTATTCCGTAAAATCTCCAGAAGATTCCTTCGGACTTGCCGGTGTGCCTGAAAATGATAATTCATTTGAGCAAATTTTAATCTTCAAAAATAGGTTAATTAACTGAAAAAGACAAAAATGCCAAAATACGATCTGCTGATTACCCTATTAATGCATACAATTCTAAAACACGATTTTAAAGACAGCATTAATTTACGACAAGTTAAGTGAACTTCCCGCATTTTCTTTAACAAAACTTTAACTCACTCTTGGCACTAATTGTGTTGACTGATGACGGTATTTATTAGAAATTTACACTTTAAATTTTAAAAAACACTATGTCAGAACTACATCAGGCCGAAGATATAAGACAACTCACCGAAAAAGTAAGGGAGCAGAATTACTTTTTCACCCTTCTGAAACAGGAAATCAACAAAGCAATTATCGGACAGGAATATATGGTAGACCGCTTACTGATCGGTCTTCTGGGCAATGGCCATGTTCTTCTTGAAGGAGTTCCGGGGCTGGCCAAAACACTGGCAATTAAAACACTTTCAGATGCTGTTCAGGGCGATTTTTCCCGTATTCAGTTTACGCCGGATCTTTTGCCTGCGGATGTTGTAGGAACCATGATGTACAATATAAAAGATAACGATTTCACCATAAAACGGGGACCTATTTTTGCAAATTTCGTTTTGGCTGACGAAATTAACCGTGCTCCGTCCAAAGTACAGTCGGCGCTTTTGGAAGCGATGCAGGAAAAACAGGTCACCATAGGCGACGAAACCATGCCTTTACCAAAACCCTTCCTTGTGTTGGCAACCCAAAACCCGATTGATCAGGAAGGAACTTACCTTTTACCTGAAGCACAAAGTGACCGTTTCATGTTGAAATGTACCATCAGCTATCCCGAGTTTGAAGATGAAAGAAAGATCATGAAAATGGTAGCGACATCCCACCAGCCGGAGATTAAGCCTGTGATTTCACTCCACAATATTATGGAGGCGAAAAATCTCATCAACCAGATTTATCTTGACGAGAAAATTGAAAAATACATCCTCGATATGGTTTTTGCCACAAGAACTCCGGAAAATTACGGATTGGCAGAACTTAAAAACTATATCAGTTTCGGTGCTTCTCCTAGAGCTTCCATTAACTTGGCAATCGCTTCGCGGGCAATGGCTTTCCTGAAAAACAGGGCGTTTGTACTTCCGGAAGATGTGAAGGAGATCGCAAAAGACGTTCTGAGACATAGAATCGGACTGAGTTTTGAAGCGGAAGCGGAAGAAATTACCGCCGATGAGATTGTTGACAGAATCTTAGGGAAAGTTCAGGCACCCTAATTCGCGTTATAAAATCCTAAACTCATTTATAGCCCCGATTGAAGCGGCATCCTTTTGCGAAACGGAGTGAAGCAAAAGATACAGCGTAAAGCGGGACCACAGGTCTGAAAAAAAAGAAATCGTCGGGCTCCTGAAAAAAGAAATCATGCAGATTAAAGATATCATCAAAAAGGTAAAACAGATTGAGATTCGGACTAAGAAAAAGTCGGAAGCTACTTTGATGGGTCAGTATCACAGTGCATTTAAAGGACAGGGAATGACTTTTTCTGAAGTCCGTCCCTACCAGTTCGGCGACGAAATCCGTAGAATCGACTGGAATAAAACAGCCCGGTTCCGCGAACCTTTTGTAAAGGTGATGGAGGAAGAACGCGAACTCACGCTGATGCTTCTGGTAGATATTTCAGCATCCATGGATTACGGAACCAAAACTCAGCTGAAACGCGAATTTGTCGCAGAAATAGCCGCAAGTTTAGGATTTTCAGCGGCGGGCAACAATGATAAAGTCGGACTGATATTATTTGCCGACAAAGTTTATAAAGTAATCCCCCCTCAAAAAGGCAGAAAACACATTTTAGCGATTATCAGTAATATTTTAACGGCAGATTATGTTCCGTCGGAATCAAAAATCGACGGTGCGCTGCAATATATGATGAACATTTTCAAGAAAAAATCGCTTGTTTTTATGTTTTCAGATTTTGAGGATGAATACGATTTGAAGATTTTGCGCGTGGCAGCCAGAAAACATCAACTTTTGGGAATGCGTATTTATGATGACAAAGACAGCGAAATCCCCGATATCGGATATTCGCTCTTTCAGGATTCAGAAACTGGCAGACAGATATGGGCAAACACTTCGAGCGCAAGATGGCGTTATGAATTCGCCGAAAAACAAAAACAGAAAGTACGCGCCGTAACCGATGATTTCGAAAATTCTTCCGGCAATTTCATGAATATTAATACTGGTGAAGATTATTCGAAATTCCTTTATCAGTATTTCCGGAAAAGATAAATTTCGGCTACGAAGCATATTAAAACAGATATTACATTTTGAAAAAAATATTATTTCTCATATTCTCTGTACTCAATATTTTTGCGTTTTCGCAGACATTGGGTTCCCGTCTCGAAAAAAAAACCCTGGCTCTTGGCGAGGTGGTAACCTTCCGGGTAAGCATTTCTGATCTTGGCGGAAAAGATGTTGTATCCTCACCGAAAAATGAATTGTTACCTTTTCATTTCGAAGAAATTAAAGACAGCATCAGCAAAAGACCAGATTACTATGAAAGAGTAATTGAATTCGCTATTTTCGAAGAAGGTAAATACACGATTCCTGCGCTCGATTTTAATATTGGCGGGCAGCTTTTCCATACGATTCCGTACGAAGTCGAAGTCATTAACACCGCTCAGAAGGGTGATGAAATTAATGACATCATGAAAAATAAGGAGGTAAAACTTGATGTTAAAGATTATTGGGAACTTTACAAATGGTATATTTTAGGTCTGCTGATTTTACTCGCTTTAATATTTATTATTTATTATCTGGTAAGATATGCCAAACGCAGAAAAAATTCGCCGGCGGTGATGACGAACCAAACGTTAAAAGATTTGGAAAATTTAAAGAAGAAAAAATTCATTGAAAATGGCGATTACCGCTCTTTCTATGTAGAATTGATCGATATTTCCAGGAACTTCATTACCAAACAGTATAAAATTCCGGCAGATGTCTTGCTGACCGATGATCTTATAGACGTCATGAAACTCAACAATACCATTTCCCCTGAAAATGAGAAAATAGTTGAAAATATTTTTCTGCGTGGCGATTTGGTGAAATTCGCCAAGACTTTCCCTGATCAGCCGACGATGCAGATCGATTTCAATGACATGAAAACTTTTGTGAAACGCTCTTCCAAAGATCTGGAAGCCGAGCAACTAAGAACAGGCGTGTAATGGCATTCGATTTACTCAATTTAGAATTTTACAGTCCGTGGTTTTTACTGCTGTTTGTCGTTTTTATTCCTTTAATCATTTTGGATTTGAGGAAAAAGAAACGAAGCGGCGTGCGCGTTCCGACCGTTAGAAATATGCAGGAGAATAAAGGGATTATTTTTGTTCTGTTCCTGCTGAAAATCTCCAAGTATATCATCCTTACTGCGTTGATAATTGCGATGGCGCGGCCCCGTACATTTACGATTTCTCAGGACAACGATGACAGTAAAGGTATTGATATCATGCTTTCGGTGGATGTTTCGCTCAGCATGTTAGCAAAAGATCTGGAGCCTGACCGCCTTACGGCATTGAAGGAAATCGCCAAGAAATTTGTAGATAAAAGGCCTGGCGACCGAATCGGGCTGGTAACCTATTCTGGCGAGGCATTTACAAAAGTTCCAGTAACCTCAGACCATGCGGTTCTGCTTGAGGAACTTGAAAATCTGAATCCCTTGGAATTACAGCCTGGAACAGCGATTGGTGAAGGACTTTCCGTAGCGGTGAGCCATTTGCGACACAGCAAATCGAAATCGAAAATCATCATTCTGATGACCGACGGAGTGAATACGATAGAAAATGCAATGCCCGCGCAAGTCGGCGCCCAACTTGCAAAAAGTAACGATATTAAAGTATATTCGATAGGTATTGGAACCAACGGTTATGCTTTAATGCCGACAGCAACAGATATTTTCGGAGATTTGGTTTTTAATGAGGCGGAAGTTAAGATTGATGAACCCGTTCTGCGCGAAATTGCGCAAACTACCGGTGGTAAATATTTCCGGGCAACCTCTAACCAAAGTCTGGAGGAAGTTTACGAAGAAATTAACCAGCTCGAGAAAACGGAACTAAAATCTACCAAACTGTACAATTATCAGGAATATTTCAGAATATTTCTGTGGATTGCCCTGGGTGTTTTAATTTTGGACGCGCTGTTACGGTGGTTTTTTTATAAGTTTTTAAGCTGATGATGAATTTTATATGAATTGGTATTTAGGAAATAACTGGTATTTACTTTTGCTGTTGCTGCTACCGCTGCTGGGGATTATTATTGCCGGATACATAAAGTGGAAAAACCGCAAGAAAACTGTTTTCGCTGAAGCAAGATTTCAGGAAGAACTCTTCGAGAAGAAAAGTGGATTTTCCAGATTTTTTCCTGTTCTATATTTAATTGCTACCCTCTTCCTGATTCTTTCTATTGTAGATTTACTTAGCGGTTCTGAAGAAGTGAAAACGAAGCAAAAAATGAATAATGTTATTTTTCTTCTTGATGTTTCCAACTCAATGAATGCTCAGGATGTGGAGCAAAACCGCCTGACCCAAGCCAAAAACATCATCATCAACACGATGTTTAAAATGAAGAACGACAAGGTAGGGATTGTGGTTTTCGCCGGCGAAGCTTCGTCAATTATGCCTTTAACCACAGATTTTACGGCAGCTGAAACGTATGTTGGCGGTGTGGAAACCAGCATCGTAAAAATTCAGGGAACCGATTTTTTAAACGGCATGAAAACCACTGCAGATAAATTTAAAAACATTGCAAAAGGTTCCCGTAAAGTCGTTTTAATAAGTGATGGAGAAGATAATGAAGGCAACGAAAAAGCAGCCATAAAGTTGGCAAACCGTGAGGGAATTCATGTTGTATCGGTTGGAATTGGTACCGAAGAAGGTGCTCCGATTCCTGAATATGTTTTCGGACAGCTCATGGGTTACAAAACTGATTTGACAGGGCAAACCGTAATTTCTAAAAGGCAGTTGAACGCCCTTAAAAACATCGCTGAAGAAACCGGAGGTTCTTATGTGGATGGAAATAATCTGGATGGTGCCACCTCACAAATTATTGATGCACTTTCCAAAACTTCATCTTCATCCGAAACTATTGTAAAATCTCAGAATGCGATTCATTATTACCAATATTTTTTAGGCATTTCAATACTATTCTTTCTTATTATCTTTTTCACGAATCCCAAAAGAGACTTCAATATTTAACTAACAATCAGCTAATTCGGTGTATTTTTAACCGAAATTTAACAGAAACAGGCGCACAACTTAACATTTAAAGGGATAATTTTGCAGTAATGAATCGCAGTTTACTTTATACAGTCATATTTTTGATCTTTAGCACGTCCACTTTCTCCGCGCAGAAAAGTTACAACACCCTTATTTTTGAAGGTAATAAAGATTTTGAGAAGAAGAATTATGAATCTTCCTCTTCTAAATATATGGAGGCAATAAAAGTTAACGAAAAAGATTTCACCGCGCATTACAATTTGGGAAACTCACTGTACAAAAGAAAAATGTATGCTGAAGCGACGGCAGAATATGAGAAAGCAGAAAAATTATCTGCTACGATTCCTGATAAAGCAGCAGCACTCTATAATTTAGGAAACGCCCATATGCAGACTAATAATTCAAAAAAGGCTGCAGAACTATATAAACAGGCATTGAAGCAGGATCCTTATAATGAGACCATCCGTAAGAATTATGAGATCGCAATGCTGAAAGAAAAAGAAAAAGAGGAAGAGAAAAAGCAGAAAAACAATTCCGGTGGTGGCGGTGGAAACGACGAAAATCAGGAAAAAAACCAGGGTCAGGAAAAAGGTGACACCCCGCAAAGCCAGGCAGGAAAAGGGCAGCAAAACAAAGGTGAAGGTGAAGGCGACGACCCCAATAAAAATAAAAACAGTAACTCAGGCAAAATGCCAAAAGACCTGGAAAACTCAATACTTAACCGTGTAGAAAACAAAGAAAGGGAAACCGCGAAACGAATCCTAAACAAAAATTCCTATTCGATGCCTCAGAGCAACGAAAAGGATTGGTAATGAAAAATCGAATTCCATACATATTATTTCTCTTTTCAGCCGTATTAACTTACGGTCAGGTAACCTTAGCTATTTCTGAAGTAAAAGAGCAGAAGGTAAACCAACCCTTTAACCTTACTGTTTTACTTGAAATTGCCGGGGAAAACATGGAGCAGGAAACCCCGCTCAGGATGCCTGATACGTCTAAGTTCGATATCATAGGTACGGCTTCTGAACAGAATACCGTGGTTCTAGATCCTAAAAAAGGAAACGTACTGAACCAACTGGTTTACCAAATGGTGCTGAACCCAAAACAGGCCGGCAAGTTCAAGTTCGGATCTGTACTCGTGACTGTAAACGGCAAAATTTACAAAACTGAACCTTTCGAAATTAATGTAAGGGAAGGCGATAAAAAATCTTCAGTAGCCACAGCCAATATCTCAGATGATCTGTACCTCAACATGGAGATCAAGGATAAAACAGTCTATAAAAACGAACCCACTATCGCAGTTCTGCGGGCATATAGCCGCGATTACGATAATTTCAGAAAGGTTAATAACATCCAATATCCGCAGCATAGAAATATCAGAATAAAGCCTGTCAGCTTTGCCAAATCAGAAATTGAATCCCACTCGGGAATAGCTTCTCAGATCATTGCTGTATTTATGATTTTCCCTTCAGAAACAGGTAATATAGAGGTTCCTCCGATTTCTGCCTCACTAGGCCGAGCGCCAAAAGCTGAAAAAATATCATCCAACAAGGTAAGGCTGAATGTACAAAAACTTCCCGAAGGCATGCCGGTACATTTTAAAAATGCCGTAGGTAATTTCGATATTACAGTAGCCAATAAAAATCCCGCCGAAATACCACAGATTGAAAAACCTGTAAATATTGCGGTAGAGATTTCTGGCTCCGGGAACTTCGGTACTCTTCATTTGCCAAAAATTCTGAACTCAGACGATTATGTGTTTTTTGCCCCAAAAATCTCAACTAAAACCAGTGCCAGAAAAGACGGACTGATTGGTAATCTTGTAGCTGAATATGTGGTTATCCCCAAAAAGACAGGGCCAGTTACCGTAAGATTTGAAGATTTTGCCTACTTCAATCCGGAAGAAAAGAATTATGTGGATGAAGGCTCTAAATTTATTGTATTAGATGTAAAGACGCCTGAGCAGATTGCAGATGCAAAGTCAACACTTGAAAGAGTTAATGATTACACTAATAATGTTCTGGAAACGGTGAATACACCGGTGCTTCAGACCCACAATTTAAAAGTTAAAGATAAAAGCAGTATCAACTGGAAGATTGTTTTCGGCAATCTGGCATTAATGGGGGCACTACTTTCTCTATTTCTTGTGGTCAGAAAGAAAATGACCAGCCGTACCTTAAAACCTGTTATGGAATTGAAGCCTATTACCACCATTGCAGAAACCGAAGAGATACTCAGAACTCAATTGAGTGTTCAGTTTGATGACAGTATAGAATATTTAAAAAAATTAGCAGAAAATAAAGATTACTCTAAACTGCTTTCAGCGTACGACGAATTGCACAGAGATACAAAAGAAATCATTGGTGTAAATACTGAATCAGATTTTAAAAAATTTCTGGAAAAACATAAAGGCCAGCGATTTGCAGATGATTACCGTGCGCTTTCCGAACAGATTCAGATGGAAAAATATGCTCCATTTCATACGGATGAGCACATTGATGAACTTTTAAAATCGGTGATCCGTTTATATTCCCAGATTAGGCAATAATCAATTATTTTTTATATTTTTGCGAAATTAATAATTTTAGAAATGCTTGACTCTTTCTCTTTAAAAGAAACGCTTACTACCACTATGGTTCTCTTCGCCGTAATCGATATTGTGGGTTCCATTCCTATTATCGTAAGCTTAAAGCAGAAATTTGGGCATATTGAATCGGAAAAAGCTGCGATTGTTTCGGGTATTCTGATGATTTCCTTCCTTTTTATCGGGAATAAAATTCTGAAATTTATCGGAGTAGATGTAAATTCATTTGCGATTGCAGGGGCATTTGTGATCTTCATTATCGCTGTGGAAATGATTCTGGGCATTGAGATCCAGAAACATCAGGAAGCAAAATCCGCTTCTATTGTTCCCATCGCATTTCCGTTAATTGCTGGCGCCGGAACATTAACTACTACCCTGTCTCTACGTGCGGAATATCATGATATTAATATCATTTCAGGAATCATCCTCAATACAATTTTCGTATATTTGGTGCTGAAATCAGCGAACTGGATCGAAAGAAAACTGGGCGACGGAACTCTTCAGGTTTTACAGAAAGTTTTCGGAATTATTCTACTCGCAATTTCAATTAAACTGTTTACAGCCAACTTTGCACAGCTGTTCAGCACGTACGTTAAATTTTAAGACTTTACAAAATGCATGTTTTTTATAAAATATTCTTAGTGTTATTCGTAATTTTCATTGGCTTTAACCTTTATGCAATGGAATGGCAGCTTGGTTTCTGGCACGAAGAAAACGCTAAATTCATTTTATCAATGTCAGCTGCGGTTTTAGGAATTCTGGTGGTTTTCGTACTCCACACTTTAAGCAGATTCTCCGCAAAGAAATAATTTCGCGAAGTTCTAGAATTTCATCACGTCTTTCACTACACCGTTATTCTGGGTATGTTGTAAAAGTTCTTTTACAATAAATTCCTTGATCTTATCTTCTTCATTGTCCGCAGGAAAAAGCAGATGAACATTTGCACCCGCATCTAAGGTGAAAAAAAGCGGCAAACCTGTCTCTTTGCGGAAATCCCAGATTTTATTAATCACCTCCAGCGTACCGGTTTTCATCAGTATAAAAGCAGGCTCACTCATCATCATCATGGCGTGGAGGGTAAGCGCCTCATGTTCAACAAGTTTAATAAAATTCTGAAGATCGCCGTTCTTCAGAATTACTTTTAAAGTTCTGAAACTTTCATGTGCTTCGCGGAATCTTCTTTCCGCGTAAGGATTGGTGTTCATTAAACCGTGACCTACCGTAGAACTTACAGATTTTGCGCCTTCATGAATCAGAAGAACCCAATCATTGAAACTCTTAAAAACTTCGTGAATTTCATTATTCGGGTATTGCACAGCATAAAGATCAGAACTGTCTTCAACTTCTTTCGTTGTTCCCCAGACTACAAGGCCGTCATACAGGCTTCTGCATGCGCTTCCGCTGCCTAATCTGGCAAGAAAACTTGCCTTCCGCACTTTAAAATCACAATCCTGAATACCTGAAAAATTCTGCTCGAGCTCCATTAAGCACTTGGCGATCGCACCAAATCCCGACGCCGAACTTGCAATTCCGGAACTGTGAGGAAAAGTATTTTCGGTTCTGATGATGTATTTGCCTTTTAAAATCCAGGGAAGAAATTCCTCTATATTGCGGAAATACTTTTCGATTTTTTCGGCAAATTTCTTCTCCTCATTGCCGGAAAGAAAGGTTTGTACAGAAAATTTCCCATCCGCGACAAATTCCATCGACGTATTTGTTTTGCAGTTATTTAAGGTGTAACTGATGCTTGGGTTCGCGGGAATCTGGTTCTCATATTTTCCCCAGTATTTGATGAGTGCGATATTCGAAGGACAGCTCGCCGAAACCGTTTGGCTGGATATATTGAAGTTTTTATTTCCTGTAAAATCGTTCATGTTTTCTTATTAAGTTTGCGCTAAGCAGTGTACATCTTATCGATTAACGCTGCGTATTTCTGCATTACTACATTTCTCTTCACCTTTAATGTCGGCGTGATTTCTCCCGTATTGATTTCGAATTCCGCAGGCATCAATACAAATTTCTTCACTTTTTCGAAACCGGAAAGGCTTTTTTGAATTTCCTCGAGTTTTTCGCGGTAAAACTCTTTAATTTTTTCTGAATCAACAATTTCCTGCCAGTTAGTAAACGGGATATTCATTTTAGGAAGCTGCTCTTTCAGCGCTTCGAAATTAGGAATAATCAACGCTGTGACAAAAGGTTTATCTTCTGCCACAATCATTGCCTGATTAATATAATTGTTATTAGACAGTAAATTTTCAATAGGCTGAGGCGTGATATATTTTCCGTTAGCCGTCTTCATCAAATCCTTGATTCTGTCGGTAATGTAAAGATTTCCTTTTTCATCAAACTTACCCGCATCTCCGGTTTTGAACCATCCGTCTTCCGTGAAAACCTCAGCAGTTTCCTTCGGTAATTTGTAATAGCCTTTCATTATACCGCTACCTTTTGCCAGAATTTCGTCGTTCTCACCGATTTTGAGCTGCGTATCGCCAAGCGGAATTCCCGCGCTTCCGTGTTCATATTGAGTAAAGGGAAAAGCGGTTAAGGTAGCCGTAGTTTCAGTGAGTCCATAACCTACCGTCATGTGAACCCCCAAAGCATCGAAAAATCTTGTTACATCAGGGGAAACCGAAGCTCCGCCGCAAGGCATAAACCAAAGCTTTCCACCCATTTTTTTCTTGATTTTATTAAAAACAAGAAGATCGGCAATGTTATTTTTTAGTTTTAAGCTTAAAGGAACTGACTTTTCAAGGCGCTTAAGATCAGCAACCTGACTCCCTATCTCCATTGCCCAGTTGAAGATTTTCTTTTTTGATTCCGAACCGTTTTGCACCATTTCGTTGACGCCCGCATAGATTTTCTGATAAAATCTTGGCACTGCACACATCATTGTAGGTTTTACTTCTGTTAAAGCATGAGCGATAAGTTTGGTATTTTCGAGGAAATATACCTTGGCGCCGCCGTAAAGTGAAAGTAATGTCCAGCTTCTTTCGAAAACATGGGTAAGCGGTAGAAAAGCTAATGACGTTTCATTTTCGAAATTTTTAAATTTAAAAAATTCGAAGTGTGCTTTGATACACTCGTGGAAATTGCGGTGCGTTAGCATAACACCTTTCGGCACGCCCGTAGTTCCGGAAGTGTAAATAATGGTCGCAAGATCATCGTCTTCTTTTTGAACAATATCAAAATGTTCCTCAGCTTTTTTGATGAAATCTTCAAAATAAATACTCCGGTCTTTTTTGATCCAAATTGCTTTTTTGGCGACAATAATCTGCTGCAGCGTGTTTTCTTTATTCAGAATTTCGAAAGAAGCGTCATACTGTTCCTGATTACCGACTAAAATAATTTTTGCTTCCGCATCATTGATGATATATTCGGCCTGTGGACCATTGTTTGTGGAATAAATCGGTACAGTAACAGCGCCAAGAGAAAGAATTGCCAAATCAAAAGTGATCCATTCTGCAGAGTTATCGGAGTAAATTGCCACCCTGTCGTTTTCAGAAATTCCGGCTTCTTTCAGCGCATTTGCGGTTTTAAACACCATTCTGCGGAAATCGCGCCAGTGTATTTCTTTCCATACGTCCTTCTTTTTAAAACCTATTGCAGGTTTTATGGAGAACTTCTCTGCATTTGTGTTTAAAAATTCTGCAAAATTCATCTCTACTTTTTTAAGCTTTTTTTATCAGTTCTGTAATTTCCGAGGTGGAAATTTATGCTTTCGCTTACCGGGATGAACTTGAATCCCAGGGTTTCTACAATTTTATTATTACTTACGGTACTGAAAGTGGTAACTGATTCTGTGTTAACTTTATCCACCATTCTTAAAGGTGAAAAAAGCCATCCAAAAAGAAAGTTCAAAACCCTTCCCACCATAAGCAATACCGATGGAATGATCTTCGGGGCGGCAAGTCCCAATTTTTGTCTTACATAAGAACCCACCTCGAAATAGCGTTTATTTTCAGAAATCAGGATAAACCGCTCACCGAAAATATTTTTATCCATAAGTTCTATGGATGCCCTGGCCACATCACGCACATCTACATAAGATGCTCCACCGGAAAAAGTATAAGGTCTCGCCAAATTTTCGAAAATCAGTCCGCTGCTTTGCGTCCAGTTTCCGCTGCCGATGATGATTCCGGGATTTACAATAACCGTATTTAATCCTTCTGCTGCGGCACGCCAAACTTCCATTTCAGAGAAATGTTTGGAAACCGCGTAGGCAGAATGATCTAATTTCAGGTTATAATCTGAACTCTCATCCGTTTCGCCTTTTTCGTTTACGCCATCAAGTACTGCAATTGAACTCACGAAACAGAATTTTTTAACCCCTGAGCCTTCACACGCAAAAAGCAGATTTTTAGTTCCCTCGATATTGGTGTGATACATTTTTCGCTGATCGGCCGGATGAAAACTAACTGTCGCTGCGCAGTGATACACTTCTTCGATTCCCTTCAGGGCATTTTGAAGTGAGAACATGTCATCGAAATCTACATCCACCCATTTAATCTTCTCAAAGAAACTTTCAGGACTGTCAGTATAGAATTTATAGGAATTCTTTACCTCCCCGATATTGCTTGATTTTCGTTTTGCGGCAACCACAGATTTACCCTGTTTCAACAACTGTAAAACGATAACCCGTCCGAGAATTCCTGTAGCGCCGGTAACTAGAATCATGCGTAAATTTTAGTCTATTCTGTTTTCTGAAAGAAAATCTTTCACTGCTTCGTTGAAATCCTTAGGGTTTTCTGCCTGAACCCAATGTCCGGCATTTTCTATTTTTATAACGGAAGCCTGCGGGAATTGCTGCCTGATCTGAAATTCGTCCTGCGGTAAAATATAATTCGATTTTGCACCGGCAATAAACAGCGTCTCTCCGGAAAACACACCAAATTTTATTGCGTTCGAAACAAATTCACTGTATCTTTCCGAAAGGGTTTTCAGATTAAAACGCCAGGCGAGTTTTTTATCATCCGTCCAGTATAAATTTTTAGCCAAAAACTGAATCACCGATTTTTCGGGAATATACTGCTGCAGGACTTCTTCTGCTTCCTGTCTTGTTGTTATTTTCTCAAAATCTACGCTTTCGAGTGCTTTCAGGATTCCCTGGTGGTGCGGCGGATAAGCTTTGGGAGAAATATCTACAACAATTAATTTCTGTACTTTAATAGGGTATTTTATGGCAAACTGCATCACTGCTTTTCCACCTAAAGAATGCCCGAGAAGATTCGCTTTTTCGATGTGATGAAATTCCATGTAATGGGCGATATCGTGCGCCAGATCATCATGAGACATCTCTGCCGAATGGAAACTTTTACCGTGATTTCTTAAGTCAATGAGGTGAACAGGAAAGAATTCACCCATTTCTTTGCCGAAACTTCCCCAGTTATCCAGCATCCCAAACAGGCCGTGAAAAACGAGAAGCGGAGTTCCCGGCTTATCCTGTCCAAAGATTTTCGCGTGTAGAATTTCCATCTATAAAAGTTTAAATTTCAAAATTAATATAATTTTCGGCGAAAAGCCAATAATTACTGAATATAAAAATCGGGCTGACGCCCGATTCCCATTGATTTTACCATTTAGCCAATCTCTTCAGATAGGCCTGCACCGTGTTTTCGAGACCCATGTAGAGCGCTTCAGAAATCAAAGCATGACCTATGGAAACTTCCAGGAGATTAGGAACCTGATCAGAAAAATACTTGAGGTTTTCCAGACTTAAATCGTGTCCTGCATTTACGCCCAGACCATATTTTTCCGCCTCCTTCGCTGTTTCTACATACGGTTTTACAGCTTCTTCTTTATTCTGAATATAATTTTTAGCATAAGCTTCTGTATACAGTTCAATTCTGTCTGTCCCGGTTTCTGCGGCAAATTTTACCATTTCCGGATTGGGATCGAGGAATATTGATGTTCGGATCCCGGCATTTTTAAATTCTGAAATCACATTTTTTAAAAATCCCAAATGCATTTCGCAATCCCAACCTGCGTTCGAGGTAATGGCATCATCGGAGTCGGGCACCAGCGTCACCTGCTCCGGTTTAATTTCTAAAACCATATCAATGAAGGGACGGTGCGGGTTTCCTTCAATATTAAATTCCGTATGAACCAAAGATTTCAGATCATAGACATCTTTTTTGGTGATATGTCTTTCATCCGGCCTTGGGTGAATTGTAATTCCCTGCGCTCCAAATTCCTGAAGTTTTACCGCGGCTTCCGCAACACTTGGAAGTTCGCCTCCACGGGCGTTCCGGATCGTTGCAATTTTATTGATATTTACACTAAGTTTTGTCATGATTATTGGATTTTTACAAACTGTATTACTTCCAGGTCGAATTCCTTGGAAGCTACGAGAAGATGATCGAAAATATCGGCCTGAATATCCTCATAGTTAGCCCATTGAGAATCATTTGTAAAGCAGTAGATTTCCAGCGGCATCCCGTGTGGGGTGTTTTCCAGCTGTCTTACGAGGATGGTTCCTTCCTGATCGATATGCTGGTTATTTTTAAGATAATTAAACACATATTCGCGGAAAACCCCGATGTTGGTAAGCTGTCTTCCGTTAATGATCAGTTCAGGATTATCGATAAGTTTTCTTTGCTGCGACATTTCAGATTGCTTAACCTCCAGATAACTTTTAATTAAATTTACTTTGGATAATCTGCCCAGCGTTTCATCATCAAGAAATTTAAAGGAATTGATATTAAAAATAATGGAACGCTTGATTCTTCGGGTATTGCTTTCGGACATTACCTGGATATTTTTGATTTCCGTCGTAAGAAAATCGTAAGTAGGAATCGTAGAAATGGTTTTATCAAAATTCTGAATTTTAGTCGTTAAAAGATTGATATCCTGAATATTTCCCTCCAAATTATATTTCGGAATTCCGATCCAGTCTCCAACTTTCAGATTTTTTGAGGTCGCCACGTGAATTCCCGTTACGAATCCTAAAATCGTATCCCGGAAAACCAAAACCAATACTGCCGTGATCGCTCCCAGACTTCCCAGAATCGCTGATCCGCTGATCCCAAATATGACACTGATTGCGACAATTGATGACACGAAAATTCCGAAAATCTTTACACTTTGCGACACCGCATTCAGGGCAATTATTTTATAGTAATCCTGCTGAATGATGAAATAATTTCTGAATGCACTTAAACTCCGGTACAGCATTCCTGCCACCACCAAAACGATCGCTAAGCCCACCATTCTTTCAAGAAAAATAAAACTCTTTGGATGTCGGTAAAATATCGAAAACAGAGCAAAACTTCCAAAAAGAAGCGCAATTAAATGAGCTACGGAATTCGTGATTTTGGACTGGTAAATCGATTTCTGTATCGGATATTTATCGTCATTAAAAAAAGTTCTGAAGATTTGGTTCAGCAGAAACTTCAGGATAAAATCGGTAACATACACAAGACCCAGAAGGAACAGAAATTTAAGTGTGATTTGGCCGAGCAAAACCCAGTTATCGGGCAAACTGTCGCGAACAGCATAGTGAATATTATCACTGATGTTCTGTAGGAAATCTTTGGTATCTTTCAGTTCGTCATTCATTACAGCAAAAATAAGAAATCCGATTGTGTTTATAGGATTAATGCCTATTTTTAACAAAAATTATTATTCATGGACACTACATTAATTCAGCTCATCAGCATTGTATTACTCATTTTGGGTATTCTGGGAACTTTTATTCCTGTTTTACCAGGACTGCTCCTCAGTCTATGCGGATTGCTGATTTACAAATTCGGGACAGATGCACCACTGGACATGGTTTACATTTGGATCTTTGTATTTCTTACTGGTGTTTCTGTAGTTTTAAATTATGTAATTCCGGCAAGAACCAACCGCAAATATGGCGGAACGCGCTGGGGAAGCGTAGGGTCGGTAATCGGTACGTTGGTGGGGATGTTTTTTATTCCGGTTCCCTTCGGTTTTTTAATCGGAATGTTTCTGGGCGTTTTTATAGGGGAATTACTGCATGATGCTTCTGATAAAAAGAAAGCTTGGAATTCAACTAAAGGAGCCTTTATTGGATTTCTTTACGGAACAGGTTTCAACTTTATGGTCGGTCTGGCAATGTTTTTGGTCGTGTTATTCGACATCCTTTAAAAATTAACATTATGATACACAGACTTATCCTTACTTCGTTTGGGATTTTAACTTTAGCGACCTGCCAAAACCCGAAAGTTTCACAATCCACCACCGAGCAGGAATCTGTAAAAACAGAAACTTCAGTGAATTCAACAGAACCAAAAGTTTTAGATGTGACCACAAACCAAACATCAGGTGAACCGAAATCTAAAGCTAATGGCGAACCCGAAATGTCGGTAGGTTTACCTCCGGATAAGGAAGCTGTAGAGACCGCTAAGAAAGAACAGCAAAATTCAACCATGAAAAACACCGCGGGCATCATTTATCTTAAGGAAGGCGAAAATAAGTTCCTTAAAGAATATGAAATGAATGTCACTTTCAAAAAAATGACTGAGGATAGCAGGTGCCCGAAAGACGTAAACTGCATCTGGGCCGGAGTTGCAACCGCAGAAGTAGAATTAATAGGCGTTTATACTAGACCTGTGATCTTGAAACTAAGCACTTTAAGCGATGCTAAAAAAGGCTACAGTAAGTCTCAGGAGTTCAACGGACACACCGTTTCTCTTGTGGAAGTATCACCGGAAACCACATCTGCAAAAGGTTTTAAAGCACTTCAAGGAAGTTATAGGATTGGGCTTAAGGTGAGTAAAGGAAGTGACGGCGGCGGAACTACCACGAAATAATTTCTGAATTTTTCGATTCCAGATAACTGTTAATTTTAGAAAAAGGCTTACTTCCGTAAAATCCGCGATACACTGAAAACGGCGATGGATGAGCAGATTTGATAATAAAATGTTTAGAGGAATCGATAAATTCCTCTTTTTTTTGAGCAAAAGCGCCCCAGAGGACAAAAACCACATTTTCTTTTTGATCGGAAATCGCTTTGATAATGAAATTGGTGAATTTTTCCCAACCCAAATCTTTGTGCGAGTTAGGCGAATGCGCTCTCACCGAAAGTGTGGCATTCAATAACAAAACACCCTGTTTCGCCCAATCGTCGAGCTCTTTTTTGCTTCTCTCAATTCCCAGATCATCTTTCAGTTCGGTGAAAATATTTTTGAGTGAAGGCGGTGCCGTCACACTTTCAGAAACAGAAAAACACAGCCCATTAGCCTGAAAATCATTGTGATACGGATCCTGACCGATGATCACCACTTTTACCTCATCGAAAGGCGTAAGTTCCAGTGCCCGAAAAATCTGACCTTTAGGAGGAAAACACTTCCCTGCGGCATATTCTTCTTTCACTTTTTGCCAAAGATGTTCAAAATATTCGGTGTTTTTAATCGGGGAAAGAATTTCGGTCCAGGTCATGTCTTATGAGTGAGGGTTGTTGTCGGGTGTTGGGTGATGGGATTTACAATTTAGACTTCAAATATAAATAAATATTGCTTTCCCAAAAATCTCATTAAATTTGCTCCGTGCATATTACTAAAGACCAATTAGAAGAACTGGAATTTCCCGAATTACTCGCGGAAATCGCTCCGTTTGCGTATTCCCCGAAAACCGCATATAAAATCACACAGCTCACGCCTTTTTCCATTGATGAGGCAGAACTTTCATTAAAAAAGGTTGCCGAATTCCTATCAAGTTTCGAGAGCGATAATGCGATTCCCTTCAATGAATACGAAGATATTGAGGAAGAACTGAAGTTGATGGTTATTGAAAATTTCAGGTTAGAAAACGCAGCCTTCATCAGAATAAAAAGTCTGACAGAGCAAATCGGCAGGCTTCAGAAATTTTTCCCGGTGTACGGCGACTTGTTTCTTAATCTGAACAGCGATATCAGCAGCTTGGAATACCGGAAAGAAATCATCGACAAGATCGACAAGGTTTTCAACCGTTTCGGTGAAGTTAAAAGTGAAGCCTCTCCTATTTTGAAAACTTTAAGATCCGCTATTCAGCACGCCCGAAAAGCCATTCAGGAAAACTTCAACCGCACTTTAACCGCACTTTCTGCCACCGATTTTCTGGATGATATCCGTGAAAGCATTATTGACGACCAGAGGGTTCTTGCAGTGAAATCCGGTTATAAGAAAAGGGTTCCGGGCAGAGTTTTAGGCTTATCAAAAACCGGATCGATTACCTACATCCAGCCCGAATCTGTCGTGAAACATCAGTTCAAACTCCGCGAAGATATTGAGGAGGAGAAGAAAGAAGTTGATAAAATTTTAAGAAAACTCACTGCAGAAATTGCGGAATTCAATGAACTGCTTTCAGATTATCAAACCTACATATTCGACCTAGACTTAACCCGCGCGAAAGCCAAATTTGCTGAAAACATCGGAGGTATTTTACCCAAAATAAACCGTCACAAAACGCTTCGTCTGGTAAATGCATATCATCCCTTACTATTGTTGCGAAACCGCGAAGAGAAAAAACAGATTTTCCCCCAGACTTTTACCTTAACCGAACACAACCGCATCCTTTGTATTTCAGGCCCGAACGCGGGTGGAAAATCCATCACACTGAAAACGGTAGGATTGCTGCAACTGATGATTCAAAGCGGAATTCTGGTGCCCGTACATCCGAAATCCGAAATGTTTTTCTTCGGAAGCATTATGACTGATATCGGCGACAACCAGTCTATCGAAAATCATCTTTCCACCTACTCGTCGCGTCTGAAGAAAATGTCTGCTATCATTCGTGAATCTGACGAGAACACCCTATTGCTGATTGACGAGTTTGGTACCGGCTCCGATCCTGAATTGGGTGGCGCTTTGGCAGAAAGTTTCCTTGAATTTTTTTATAAAAAGAAAAGTTTTGCCATTATTACGACGCATTACACCAACATCAAACTGGTGATCGAGCAGCTTCCGAACGCGCAGAATGCCGCGATGCTTTTCGATGAGCATTCCCTGGAACCACTTTATAAACTGGAAGTCGGACAGGCCGGAAGTTCTTTCACATTTGAAGTCGCGCAGAAAAACAAGATTCCGGCTTTCATCATTAATTCTGCTAAGAAAAAGGTGGAGGACGATATCGTAAACCTCGATAAAACCATCGTAAAACTTCAACAGGAAAAATTTGAAGTTGAAAAGCTCAAAACTAATCTTACAGAACAGAAAGAATCGACCCAGAATAAAAAAGAAAACCTCGAAAAACTGAATGAGCAGCTTCAGCAGAAACTTTTCAATTTCCAGAAACTGTATGAAGAAGAGCACCGTAAACTGCAGTTCGGGAATAAGATCGAAGGTTTTATTGATTCCTATGTAAAAGGAAAATCGCGCAAGGATGTGGTGAAAGATTTCGTGAAGATCCTGGAGCAGGAAAAATTCAGGAAACTGGGCTCGGACAAAGATGAAACGAAGAAACTTCAGGTCGTAAAACGCAAGATCACCCAACAGCTGAAAAAAGTCGACGTTCAGGAGAAGATTGCCGAAACCAACGAAAAGCTTGAAGATAAAAGAGTGAAGGAACGTGCGGTGTGGCTGAAAGTAGGTCAGCGGGTGCGCATTTCCGGCAGTACGAGCGTTGGAACCATCGAAAAAATCGACAAAAACCAGAAAGTGACGGTAAACTACGGCATGTTTAAAACCCAGATTTCGGCGGAAGAACTGGAGCGGATTTAAACCAGAGCAATGTATAAAGAAAAACGCCCTTAAAAAAGGGCGTTTTGTGGTTTCTCCAGGAATCGAACCAGGGACACATGGATTTTCAATCCATTGCTCTACCAACTGAGCTAAGAAACCGTTCCGTTATTGAGTGGTGCAAAAGTATAATCTTTTCCCTTACGATGCAAATGATTTTATGAAAAATATTGCACCAAAGCCTAAATTTACTGATTCTCAGCTGAATTATTTTCTTCACGCTGTATCTGCTCACTCATTTCCTCCAGTACAGGCTTAATCGTACTCTCGGGAAGTTCACTAATCCGGATGTACATGAGGCCGTCAATAGCATCATTAAAACTTGGATCCACGTTGAACGAGATGACTTTTGCATTCTGCTTGATGTATTTTTTAATAAGGACAGGCAAACGCATTTCGGGTTCAAGATCGTCGATGATTTTGTCGAGTTTGTTGAGATCAGATTCTACCTCATCAAAAAACAGGTGTTTATCGCGGTCTTTCAGTTTTACCTTGAACTCCTTTTTCGGGTGAATATACTGCGCAACCGCAGAATCGTAGTAGTGCGAACGCATAAACTCAATCATCAGCGATTTCGAAAATTCAGAGAATTTATCGGAAATACTTACACCTCCCATAAGGAATTTATGTTCCGGATTTCTAAGACAAACATGTACAATTCCTCTCCACAAAAGGAAAAGCGGCAATGGTTTCTGTTGGTATTCCGTGGAAATATAGGCACGTCCCATTTCGATTACTTTCCTGAAAAAGGGCCTTAATTCAGGATCAAATTCGAAAAGTGAACTCGTGTAAAAACCTTCCAGGCCGTGCTTTTTCATGACTTCGCAGCCCAATGCCATCCGGTAAGCGCCCACTAACTTTTTCGCCGCGTTATCCCAGAGAAAAAGATGGTGATAATGTTCATCATAATGATCAAGATCAAAGGGCAGGTTACTGCCTTCACCGATTTTTCGGAAGGTAAGCTCGCGCTGTCTGCCGATTTCACGCATGATAAAAGGAATTTCTGAATAGGTACAGAAAAACACTTCGTAGCTGACATTTCGGAAGAGCATTTTTTCTTTCCTGTGAAGTTCTGCTATTTCGTTTTCCAAGTCTGCCTGCGGTGTTTCATCGATGATGTTCTGCACCACATTTTCTTCTTTGGTCAGCGGGAAGTTAAGTTTAAGATTAGGAAGTTTCAGCTGTTCTGCAATAGATTTTCTTTTTTCATAATAAGATTTCAGCATATAAATCTTCTTCTGCAGAAACTCGCCCATTTCTTCCACCGAATCATGATCTTCCAAAACCTTTACAGAAACCGGTTTTCCAATCCTGATGCGGATAGGTTTTTCTCTTTTATGCATCATTTCCGCGGGGAGCAGCAATGTCTGCAGATCAGGATGCATTTTGGCCAGCTGATAAAACAGTCTGCTGTTTTTTGCATGAAAATACATAGGAACCACCGGAACTTTGGCCATTTTAATAAGCTTGAGTGCAGGCTTTTCCCAGGTTTTATCGCGTATTTCGCTGAAATCGTTATTTCTGTTAGATACTTCGCCGGCAGGAAAAATCCCGACACAGCCGCCATTCTCAAGATGCTTCAAAGTTTCGCGCATTCCCGTGGCGCTGTTTCTGACATACTTTCGGGTTTCAAAAGGATTCACAGGGATTACAAAAGGTTCCATGGGCTTAATCTTTTCAAGCAGAAAGTTCCCCATGATTTTAAAATCCGGACGAATTTCGGTTAGGATTTTAGCCATCAAAATCCCGTCGATCGCACCTAGCGGATGATTTGAAACCAAGATAAAAGGACCGGTTTTCGGGATTTTAGCAAGATCTTCTTCGAAGACAATATACTTCAGATCTCTTTCCCGGACGAAAGAATCGAAAAAATCTTTCCCGCTTTTATCTTTCAGAACGTCGTAGAGTTTGTTTACCTCATTAATCTTGGTAAGATTCATGATAGCAGAAGCGACAGGATTTTTCAGAAACCCGATACGCCCCAAACCCGAAACTTTAATTAAATCACTCCTTGAAATAAGACTCATTGGTTATTAGTTAGTTACAACTTGTATCGTTTTTTTAGAAATCTGTTCCAGGAGAATATTCTTATTCTCGTAGAATTTATTCAGGTCTTCTAAATTAGCATTTCTTACGGTAAAAAGCGAAACATTTTTCACCATTTCGGTGTCGAAGATAACATGCAACTCTTTATTCAGTTCATCAATATTGTTGTATTTATCCTCCAGACAAAGCGCAAGCGAGATTGCTGAATTCTGCATAAGAGAAATCTTGATCTTAAATTTTGCAAGAAACGCGAAGATCTGACTTAGATGTTCCTCGGCAATAAAGGAAAAATCTCGCGTCGCGATGCGCATTAAATGCTGGTTTTCTTTAAGAATATAAGATTCCTCGAAACGGTTTTTATCTGTGTTCCCTACTTTAGTTCCGGGTTTTTGAGGTTCCAAAAAGGATTTTACATAAAACGGAATATTCTTCTGCTGAAGCGGCTGCAGGGTTTTAGGGTGAATGACTGATGCACCGTAATACGCCATTTCAATAGCCTCTTCGTAAGAAATATTCGAGAGAAGCGACACATTATCGAATTTTCGGGGATCGCCCGTCATCACTCCGGGAACGTCTTTCCAGATGGTCATCGCTTCCGCATTCATGCAATATGCAAAAACGGCCGCAGAATAATCGGAACCTTCCCTACCCAGTGTCACCGTGAAATTATTGCTTTCAGAACCTATGAAACCTTGGGTTACATACGAAATTCCGTGATCCAAAGCTGAAATATTTTTCTGCGTTTCTTCCCAGTCGATATTCCCTTCGCGGTAATTGCTATCGGTTTTTAGGTAATCACGCGAGTCCAGCCAGGTATTTTTAAACTGAATGTCATTCAGATACTCGCTAAGGATTTTGGAAGAGATCATCTCGCCGCAACTTACCACCTGATCATAAACAAAATTATAATTGGGTGATTTATTTCTTCTTAAAAAAGACTCAATATCGTCAAAAAACAAAGAAATTTCAGAAAATACGGGATGATTTTCCTGAAAAAGCCCATTAGAGATTTCCAAATGATTCTGCTTTACTTTCTCTATTTCTGCGTGATAATTTTCCTTTGCAAAATAGTTTTCAACCACCTTTTCAAGTGCATTTGTTGTTTTTCCCATGGCTGACACTACAAGCAGACATTTTTCGAAACCCTGAGATTCCAAAACAAGTGCAACATTTTTCACTCCTTCGGCATCTTTAACCGACGCCCCTCCAAACTTGAAAACTTTCATTTAAATCTTATATATCAATATATTATATCAGTAACGGCAATATTTTACAACAGAAAATATCCGCCGACAAAATTATTAATTTAGAGCGACATAAAAAAACGGGTTCGCCGAAGCTTAAATCCCTTCCCAACTTTAAAAATAAGATTACAGAATACCCATATTAATTCACATTTAAAAGCGGTGAATTCAAAGAATTTTACGAAATTTGTAAATATCAATAAAGTAAAAATGTCAGAAAAAAATTTTCAAACCCTCGGCGAATTCATCATTGACAAACAGGAAGACTTTCTGTACTCCACAGGGGAACTATCCCGGCTTTTAAGTGCAATACGCTTAGCATCAAAAGTAGTAAACCGCGAAGTAAACAAGGCAGGAATTGCCAACATCATCGGCAAAGCTGGTAACGAAAATATCCAGGGAGAAGAACAGCAGAAACTGGACGTTCTGGCCAACGAAATCTTTATTGAAGCCCTTTCCCAAAGAGAGGTTGTTTGCGGAATTGCCTCAGAAGAAAGCGATGATTTCATTGAAATAAAAGCCAGTTCCAATGCACACCTGAGTAAATATGTTGTTTTGATTGACCCTTTAGACGGATCCTCAAATATCGACGTGAATGTTTCTGTGGGAACCATTTTTTCGATTTACAGAAGGGTTACGGAACCTGGAACGCCGGTGAGTTTAGAAGATTTTTTACAGAAGGGCGTCAATCAGGCGGCCGCGGGATATGTAGTTTACGGTTCGTCAACAATGATTGTATACACGACCGGAAATGGTGTCAACGGATTTACCCTTGACCCGAGTTTGGGAACGTATTACCTTTCTCACCCTTGTATGAAATTCCCTGAAACAGGAAAAATCTACTCAATCAACGAGGGAAACTATATCAAATTTCCTCAGGGCGTTAAAAATTACATCAAATACTGCCAGCGCGAGGAGGAAGACAGACCTTACACTTCCCGCTACATCGGAAGTCTGGTATCGGATTTTCACCGAAACATGATTAAAGGCGGAATTTACATTTATCCATCAACCGCACATTCTCCGAACGGAAAGTTGAGACTTCTTTACGAATGCAATCCTATGGCACTATTGGCGGAGCAGGCAGGTGGAAAATGCACCAACGGATTCCAGCGAATCCTGGAAATTGAACCTACCGAACTACACCAGCGCGTTCCGTTTTTCTGCGGAAGCTATAAAATGGTTGAAAAAGCGGAAGAATTTATGAAAGCGGCCGCAGAATAATTATAGAATATATTACTAAACCTGTCTTGAAGGCAACATATTCCAAATACATTCTCAACTTTAAAAGGCCGGGCGGAACTTCACGCGGTGTTTTAAATACGAAAGAAACTTATTTCCTGAAAATTACCGAAAACGGGCAGACCGGAACAGGGGAATGCGGAATTTTCAGGGGACTGAGTTATGATGACGTGCCTGAATATGAGGAAAAATTGCACTGGCTTTGCGAAAACATTAATACAGATCTCGGAATTCTTAAAGAAGAACTGATCCATTTTCCATCCATTTGGTTCGGTTACGAACAGGCAATTCTGAATTTAAAACACGGCGGTGATCTATATTTCCCGAGTGATTTTACCGAAGGAAAATCATCCATCAAAATAAACGGTTTAATCTGGATGGGCGATTCCGGCTTTATGAAGGAACAGATTCGGGAAAAATTAAATCTCGGATTCGACTGTTTAAAACTGAAAATCGGTACCGACTGGAATTCTGAAAAACAGATTCTGAAAAAACTTCGGGAGACATTTCCTGCCAGTCAGCTTGAACTCAGGGTGGATGCCAATGGCGGTTTCAGTTTTGAAGAAGCAAAAACAGTTTTACTGGAACTGCATGAGTTGGAAATTCATTCCATTGAGCAGCCTATCAAAGCAGGAAATTGGGAACAAATGGAGAAACTCTGTTCAGATACTCCTACTGCAATCGCATTAGACGAAGAACTGATTGGTGTTGTAACACTTCAAAAAAAACAGGAACTGCTTGAAAAAATAAACCCACAGTATATTATTTTGAAACCATCTCTAATTGGCGGTTTTTCGGGAAGTGACGAATGGATTTCTCTGACGGAAAATATGGGAATAGACTGGTGGATTACTTCTGCGCTAGAAAGCAACATTGGGCTCAACGCCATTGCTCAATATACCTTTTCCAAGAACCCCAAAATCCCTCAGGGTTTGGGAACCGGCGGACTGTTTACCAATAATTTTGAAACACGGCTGGAACTTTTGGGTGACCAACTTTCCACAAAAAAAGTCTGAAATTGCTTTCAGACTTTTGAAATTTAATCCCCCACAGATTAAATTACGTTTTCTATAAAAATGTTTCTTTTCAAATTCCGCACCATGAGTGCAAATTTTCTTTTAAAAGTTTTCATAGAAATAAAAAATTAAGTGTTAATGAATGATGTTTTTCCTGCATCCATTATCATACCAAAACTCTCAATGAATACTCTTTTTTTAAAATTTATTTTTAACCTAACTGCATTTCATATATCTAACGCGGTCTGAAAATCCCTTTAATCACCTAAAACCTGTAACCGAAAGAAAGACCTGATCGCAGCCCGGCCCATGGACCGTCAACATTAATGGTTGCTCCGTTTGTATCAGTAGTGACCGTATATTCTACGAATGGAATATCGAGATCCTCGATTTCCTTTCTTACCTGCGCCTGCTCTTCTGCAGTAAGCGGTCGCGCCGAATTTCCACGGAAATCACCTTTTCCCTTACCGTAATGCGCGCCTATTATCCAAAAATCAAGAATCCAGCTGTCGGTTTTTCCCAAAAACCACTGTACACCCAGCATAAGACCCCCGCTGTCGCCCGTGGCTTTACCTGCAATTTTCATCGGGACTGAATCATTTGCAAAATCCACGTTTAATGTGACATTATCTGCATTCACAGTCGTGTGCCGATAATACGGCGCGAGATAAAATCCTCTACCATAACCCTGTCCAAAGTAAATACGGGGTTCTATAGTAAAGTGAGAAAGTCCCACCTGAGTATCGGAAAATTCGGTATCTTTTAGAATACTGCTGCTGAACGGAATCTTGCCTTTGCTCACCGTTCCGTAGCTTGCTGCGATTGAAAATTTCTTACTCAGAATGCGTTCGTATGTCAAATTAACATTCCTGAAAGCATAGGCGGTAACATTGGTTTTAACAATATTCATCTTTTCGGAATTGGTTTCCTGCGCAAACAAGGAACCTGAAACCAGCAGGGCAAAAAATAAGGTTTTCATGGTTTGTATTTTTATGTTTGATAAAGTTGAGAACAAATCATATTGATTTTCATACACGAAGTTATTTTCTGCATATCATCAAAAATCAAACCTTCGTTTCAATACACCTAAATAGCTTTAGGAAAAAGTAGCTTCTTTTTTATCAATAATCCGTAAATTTGCCTTTTACAAAGAATCGACAATGGAAGAAGAAAAAAAATCACTCAATTTTATTGAGCAAATTATAGAAGACGATTTAGCAAACGGGTTTCCAAAGGATAAACTACGCTTCCGTTTCCCGCCTGAACCAAATGGCTACCTGCATATTGGTCATACAAAAGCCATCTGCATCAACTTTGGTTTGGGTGAAAAATATGGAGCACCCGTAAACCTGCGTTTTGATGATACCAACCCCGAGAAAGAAGAACAGGAATTTGTAGATTCCATTAAAGCAGATATCGACTGGCTGGGGTTCAAATATGACAAGGAACTTTATGCTTCCGATTATTTCGACACGCTTTATGATTGGGCAGTTCAGATGATTAAAGATGGTAAAGCTTATGTTGATGAGCAGTCTTCAGAAGAAATTACCGCCCAGCGAAAAAACCCTTTCGAAGACGGAATCGATTCTCCTTTCCGAAACCGGCCGACTGAGGAAAGTCTGCAATTTTTCGAAAAGATGAAAAATGGGGAATATGAAGAAGGAGCAATGTCGCTTCGTGCAAAAATCGATATGACTTCACCGAACATGAACATGCGCGATCCTGTGATGTACAGAATCCTGAAAAGACCGCACCACCGAACCGGAGATCAATGGAAGATTTATCCGATGTACGATTGGGCGCACGGCGAATCAGATTATATCGAGCAGATTTCTCATTCTTTATGTTCACTTGAGTTCGAAAATCACCGCCCGCTATACGACTGGTATCTTGATCAGGTTTATGATGAAAAGTTAGTAAGAAACAAACAGCGGGAATTCGCAAGAATGAATGTTTCTTATATGATTACTTCAAAAAGAAAATTACAGCGTTTGGTCGCTGAAAAAACCGTAACCGGTTGGGATGACCCAAGAATGCCTACCATTTCCGGGATGCGAAGACTAGGTTTCACCCCGAAAGCCATCAAAAATTTCATTGAAAGAGTTGGTGTTGCTAAAAGAGAAAATTTGATTGATATTCAGCTGCTTGAATTTTTCGTTCGCGAAGATCTGAATAAAATTTCTACACGTGTTATGGCGGTTGTAGATCCTGTAAAATTGGTTATAGAAAACTATCCTGCTGATTCTGAAGAATGGCTGGAGACAGAAAACAATCCTGAAGATGAGAATGCCGGAACAAGAGAAATTCCGTTTTCAAGAGAACTTTATATCGAGCGGGAAGATTTCAAGGAAGAGGCCGGAAATAAATTTTTCCGTCTGAAACTTGGCGGCGAAGTTCGCCTGAAATCCGCTTACATCATCAAAGCAGAACGCGTTGAAAAAGACGAAAACGGAGAAATCACTACCATTTTTGCGACCTACGACCCGAAAAGTAAATCCGGAAGCGGAACCGAGGAAAGTCTCAGAAAAGTAAAAGGAACTTTGCATTGGGTTTCAGCAAAGCATGCTCTGCCTGTGGAGGTGAGAATTTACGACAGACTCTTCACTACTCCTCAACCCGATGCAGAGAAAGAGACTGATTTCATGGAATTCATCAATCCGGACAGCTTGAAAAGCGTGCAGGGATTTGCAGAACCAAGTCTGGCCAATGCAGAAATCGGGCAGCCCTACCAGTTCCAGCGAATCGGTTATTTCACGAAAGACAAAGATTCTACTGCCGACAAACTGGTATTCAACAGAACTGTTACACTTAAAGACGGTTATAAACCCGAATAATCTCAAACCCCTTCTGCAGTTTAGCTGAAGGGGTTTTTAAATTCAGAAGATTCATAAAAATTTTCTACCGTTATATATTATATTTATATTCGCATCACATTTTTTAACTTCATGAAAAAAACATTTTCTTTATTTATATTTTTTATTTCTCTATCGGTGTTTTCGCAGGAAAGTATCAATTTTGAAAAAGGCACGTTCAAGGAAATTCTGGCCAAAGCAAAAAAAGAAAAAAAATTGGTTTTTATGGATGCTTTTGCGGTTTGGTGCGGCCCATGCAAACTGATGGAGAAAAACATTTTCCCATTACCAGCGGTGCGCGAATATTATAACAGCAACTTCATTAATGCACGTTTTGACATGGAGAAAGGTGAAGGTCGGGAAATCGCTGCGAAATACGGAATCCGTTCCTATCCATCGTTCCTGTTTCTGAATGGCGACGGTGAAGTGGTAATGAACAGTTATGGCTATATGAGTGAAGAAGCTTTTCTGTCGGTGGCGAAAGAAGCTAATAACCCTAAATTCCGCACAGCATCAAACAAAGAACTCTTCGATAAAGGAGAATCTGACCCTGAGTTTCTGCTTAATATGATGAGACTGTATTCAGATAGCGATTACGAACTTGCTAAAAAGGTTTCTGAAAGATATTTTAAGGTGAAGAAGGATCAAATGCTTACGAAGGATGAAGTTGGTCTCTTGCTGTACTTTATCAAATCACCAGGTGATGCCAATTATCAGACTTTTACTTCCAAAAAAAAAGAAATTACTTCGCTGATGTCGGAAGATATTTATAATCAGTTCGATACCAATATTAAAATATCTAAGGTTCTTGAAAATTCCCTTGACCAAAAAACAGGTACCATTAATGATGAATATTTTTATAAGAATGCGATTCCGCTCATCGGAAAAGAAGAAGCTGAAATCGCCCTGAACAGAATGAAAGTGATTCTTTACCCGACTTATGGAAATTTCACAGGATATGAAAAAGCTGCGTTGAAATACTATAACAATTCTGATCTATTTGAACCGGAAGAACTGCTGAAAGCTGCCTGGATGTTCAGTGAGCATGTATCGAATACCGGCTCGTTAAAAAAAGCTGAAGAATGGGCGGAAAAATCGGTAATGAGAGCGGAAAACCCTGAAAACACTTATATACTGGCAAAAATATATTCGAAAACCGGAAAAAAGGAAAATGCGAAGATGTATGCTGAACTTTCAAAAACCCTTGCAGAAAGCCAGGGCAAAGATGCTGCGATGGCAAAGCAACTGTTAGAAAATTTAAAATAATATACGATTTTGAAAAAGCTATTATTGGCATTTGCCTTTTCTATACTATCATTGACCCAAGCTCAGCAACAAGATTCCATCTCTAAAAAACTTTACGTAAAAGCAAATGCGGTATTTCTTCCGGTTGGCGTTTTAAATGCAGGACTAGAGTATCAGTTGAGTGAAAAAATGACTTTTCAGGGTGAGGTATTTATTTCCCCATGGAAATCATTTGCAGGAAAATATGCGCAAGTCTATATGGTGGGGGCGGACACGCGTTACTATTTTAACGAAGCCTTTGAACATTGGTATGTAGGTGCTAATATCTCGTTTGCCCGTTATAAAATACAGAAGTGGAATTACTGGAAAGATATTCCCTCCCAATTTTCTCCCGAGTCCCCGATATATTCCATGGAAGATCTTTATCAGGATGGATTCTCATTCTTGTTGGGCGCTGTTATAGGCTATCAGTTTAAACTGAACGAAAACCTGAATATGGATATTTTCCTTGGAGGCGGTATCGCCCAGAGTTATTACAAGGGATTCCACAAATATTTAGGTGTGCGGTATGACACTGATCCGGACCGTACTTATAATCAAAGCGGTGAATGGATACCCTATAAGGGCGGCATAATGATATCTTATAAATTAAAGTAATGAATATTAAAAGTAAAAAATTCTTAATTGTTGCCGTAATCACCTTTGCAATTTTGTTTTTGATGAATTACGTAGGAAATGATATGCCAGATAGACTCGAGCGTGCGCTCATGACTGCTGTTGCAGGCGTTGTAGGCCTCACCATCGGGATGTGGTTCGTTCACAAAAATTCAAAGGACGACACCCATCATGATTTTGATTAAAATGATTTTACATTAAAAACAAACAGACTGTGTAAAGTCTGTTTTTTTTATCTGCTTTTTTAACGTTTCTGTCTTCCGTCCAAAAAAATTATCTTTGCACCATGATAAAAATCGGGAATATTGAACTTCCGGACTTTCCTCTTCTGCTCGCGCCTATGGAAGATGTTTCGGATCCGCCTTTTCGCCGGCTATGTAAAATGCACGGTGCAGACCTGATGTATTCGGAATTTATTTCTTCAGAAGGCTTGATTCGTGATGCGATGAAAAGCAAAAAGAAACTTGATATCTTCGATTACGAAAAACCTGTAGGAATACAGATTTTCGGCGGAGATGAAGAAGCAATGGCACTTTCCGCAAAAATTGTAGAAGCCGTAAATCCTGATTTGGTGGACATCAATTTCGGATGTCCCGTAAAAAAAGTGGTTTGTAAAGGTGCCGGTGCCGGAGTTCTGAAAGATATTGACCTCATGATCCGTCTCACAAAAGCGGTGGTAAACTCCACTCATCTGCCTGTAACCGTGAAAACACGTTTAGGCTGGGATACCGAGACCATCAACATTATGGAAGTAGCAGAACGTCTTCAGGATGTAGGGATTAAAGCACTGACTATCCACGCCAGAACACGTGCTCAGATGTATAAAGGTGAAGCAGATTGGGATTATATTTCGAGAGTTAAAAACAATCCGAATATCGAAATTCCAATTTTCGGAAACGGTGATGTCGATTCTCCCGAAAAAGCACTTGAATACAGACAAAAATACGACTGCGACGGCATTATGATCGGTCGCGGTGCAATTGGTTATCCGTGGATTTTCAATGAAATTAAACATTTTTTTGAAACCGGTGAAAAAATGCCAGAACCTACTATAAATCAAAGACTTCAGGCTGTTCGGCAACATGCAGAATGGAGCATGGAGTGGAAAGGCGAACGTTTAGGCTTAATAGAGATGCGTCAGCATTACAGCAATTATTTCCGCGGCATCCCTCATTTCAAAGATTTCCGGAGAAAATTTCTTGAGGTTTTCACCTTGGAGGAAATGGATGGAGTGATTGCAGAAGCCTCCAACTTCTACAGCACTTTCCAGTTTCAGACAGATTAAAGTTGGTAGACTACATTAAAATTTAAAAGATGCTTACCCATATTCATCCTAAACTTCCGATGCGCGATAAATTGGTGACTCAGGAATATTATATGAATATTTTAGGTTTTCAGAATGTAGGAATGACCGACTATGAAGGATACCTGATGTTGAAGAAAGACGAGGTGGAAATTCATTTCTTTGAATTCAAAGAACTGGATATCAAAGAAAATTACGGGCAGATTTATCTAAGGACGAATAATATTGAAGAACTCTATGATGAGCTTCTGAAGCAGAATGTCCAGATTCATCCCAACGCGCCGCTTCAAATAAAACCTTGGGGACAGAAAGAATTCTCACTACTCGATCCTGATTGCAATTTGCTCACATTCGGTCAGAGCATCTGAAATATGCAAAGGATATAAATTCCGTAACTTTCCAGGTCATTTGAGGACTAATACTTAAAATTATTTTGATGCTGAAAGCAGAAAATGTTACCAAAACTTATAACGCCGGGAAAAAACTGGCGCTCGAAAATTTCTCCATTGAAGTTCCTGAAGCAAATATTTACGGACTTCTGGGCCCTAACGGTGCCGGTAAAACCACATTCATCAGAATCATCAATCAGATTACTCAGGCAGATTCCGGTGAGGTTTTCATCAATAATCAAAAACTGAATCCCCATCACATCAAACAGATCGGTTATATGCCGGAAGAACGTGGTCTGTACAAAAACATGTCGGTCGGCGATCAGATTCTCTATTTTGGGGAACTGAAAGGTATGAGTAAAAATGACGCGCTGAGCCAGGCAAAATATTGGTTCGAGCGGCTGGAAATTGATCAGTGGTGGAAGAAAAAACTCAGTGAACTTTCGAAAGGAATGGCACAGAAAATTCAGTTTGTTGTCACTGTTTTGCATCGCCCAAAACTGCTGATTCTGGATGAACCTTTTTCAGGTTTCGACCCAGTAAATGCCAATTTGATTAAAGATCAGATCCTAAATTTAAAGAATAACGGAACCACCATTATCCTTTCAACACACCGTATGGAAAGCGTGGAAGAAATGTGTGATTCTGTAGCTTTGATTGATCACGCAAAAAAGGTTTTAGACGGAAAAGTATTCGATGTGCGCGAACAGTTCAAGAAAAACATTTTCGGGGTCACGCTTTCAGACGTGAATACCGAAAAATTTGAAACTTTTAAAAATCAGTTTCAGATCAACAGTTATTCCACTGAAAACCAACTCATTTCATTTGAATTAAAGAATGACAACGACCAGAACATTTTACTGAATGAACTGATGAAAGTAGGAAAAATCCGGTCTTTCGATGAAAAAATCCCGAGTATGAACGAAGTCTTTATCAATGCCGTTTCAGCAGGTAAAAAATAATTTCAAAACAAATTCATGAACAATATATTTCTGATTACCAAAAGAGAATATCTTACTCAGGTAAAGAAAAAATCTTTTATCATCCTTACGCTTCTTGCGCCGGTGCTGATGATCGCTTTCGGGGCTTTTATCGCGTTTCTCTTTAAAGCGAATGAAAGTAAAAGCACTTTTAATGTAGTCGACAGAAGCGGATTATTTGTAGATAATCTGAAAAGTGACGAATCAATAAAATACGTTTTTGTTCCTAAAGAAAATGAAAGAGCGTTAACCTCAACTTTAAAGGACATGACCGGTATTGAGGGGCTGCTTGTGATTCCGGAACTTCGAGACAATAATTTTGATGAACTGGAGAAAAACACAAAACTGCTCATTAATAAAAAAATTGGCTTTGATACGAAAATGAGTGTGGCAGCTGATTTATCAAGAATTATCAAGCAGGAAAAAATAAAAACATTAGGGATTTCTGAGGATCAAATTATCAATCTTGATAAAAACTTCAATCTCAACACTCAAAATATTGTAGAAAATTCCAAAGCAGATTCTGATCTCGATTTCGGGGTAAAGTCCGGATTGAGTATGGTGCTGATGTATGCAGTTTTTATGTTCATCATTATTTATGGAGTACGTGTGATGCGAAGCGTCTTAGAGGAAAAAAACAACCGCGTGGTCGAAATCATAATTTCTTCTGTAAAACCTTTTGAACTGATGATGGGTAAAATTTTGGGGGTAACTTTAGTCGCGCTCACCCAGTTCAGCATCTGGATCACAATGTCGGTGATGGGAGCTCTTTTTCTGAATACGGGCTTTACAGCGATGCAGAAGAATATTCCCGGTAGCGAACAGTCGGCCGAGATGATGAAAACATTCGACTTTAAGCAAACAGCTTCTGAAGTTTCCCACATTCTTCTGGACATGAATGTTCCGCTGATTATCTTTGTATTTATTGTTTTCTTCCTTTTAGGCTATATTTTTTACAGTTCGATGTACGCAGCGATTGGTTCCGCCGTCGACAACGAAACGGAGACCCAGCAGTTTACACTTTTTGCCATTATTCCTTTAATGGTGGGAATGTACGGAAGCTTTACGATTATGAACAATCCAGAAGGTCCGCTTGGTTTTTGGCTTTCGATTATTCCGTTTACCTCGCCTGTCGCTATGATTGCGAGAATTCCGTTCGGTGTTCCCGGCTGGCAGATTGCACTTTCGATGTTTCTGCTTGTGGTTTCAACTTTGCTGATGATTTATATTGCCGCTAAGGTTTACCGCGTAGGAATTCTGATGTACGGCAACAAGGCCAGCGCAAAAGAACTTTGGAAATGGATCAGAAGTTAAAACTGAGATTAGATTAAGAAAGCCCGCCAAAATAATTTGACGGGATTTTTTTTTAAATCTGTAAAGATATTACTGAAAGATATAGCTCAGGCCAACGCTGAGAACCTGTTCTGATTTTTTCTTACCAATATTTGGATCACCGGTTTGCTCATTCTTTAAGCCTTCATAGGTATTAGTTAAACCGATATCGTAACGGCCGGTAACCTCGAGCATTCTTTTATAAGAAAACCCTATACCCAGGCCTACAGCAAAATTAAAACTGGCAGCTTTACCGTTGATTCCTGTCACAGGATCGCCTTCTTCAGTATACCGCAACGGGGCATTTTTAATATTCTGATTGACCAGGAAATTAAATTTCGGACCCGCAATCCCAAAAAACTCTGATTCTGCTTCGGAAAAGTAACCTTTAAAATAGACAGGTACACTGATGTAGTTATTTGCGTAAACCGCATCATAACCTGCTGTACCTTTCGCATCCTTATCTTTTCCGGTTTCGCCGGCACCCAAATATTCAATACCTGGCTGCAGATAAAACTGATCGTTATTGTCTACAGGAATTAAAGCCAACACGCCGCCAAAGCCGGAGAAAATTGGTCCGGACGGATTGTGAGCGTTGCTTACGCGCGAGTAAGTCCCACCTCCGGTAATGCCAAATCTGGTATTCCGCAGATCAATCTGTGCTGAAAAGAACATTGCTGCACATAGTGCTGAAACGGCCAATAGTTTATTTTTCATAATGGTGTTTATGAACAAAGATAAAAAATATTGGGCAAAAAAAGAGCGTCCCGAAGTTATCCGGAACGCTTTATTGAATTGATTGGGAAATATTATCCTAAAACCTGAGCTACGGTAGAACCGATTTCGGCTGGTGAATCTACCACGTTGATTCCGTTCTCTCTCATGATAGCCATTTTCGCCTGTGCTGTATCATCATCTCCGCCTACAATGGCACCTGCGTGACCCATTGTTCTTCCTTTAGGTGCAGTTTGCCCAGCGATAAATCCTACCACCGGTTTTGTAGATCCGCTGGCTTTATACCATCTTGCTGCTTCAGCTTCCAGGGAACCGCCGATTTCTCCGATCATAACTACTGCATCAGTTTCAGGATCGTTGATGAATAATTCCAAGGCTTCTTTGGTTGTAGTTCCGATGATTGGGTCACCACCGATTCCGATCGCAGTAGAAACTCCGTAACCGGCTTTCACTACCTGGTCAGCAGCTTCGTAAGTTAAAGTTCCTGATTTGGATACGATACCCACTCTACCTTTTTTGAAAACAAAACCTGGCATAATACCGATTTTAGCTTCATCAGAAGTAATAATTCCCGGGCAGTTTGGTCCGATAAGTCTGCAGTCTCTGTCAGCAATATAAGCTTTCACTTTCACCATATCTTCTACAGGAATGCCTTCCGTAATACAAACGATTACTTTAATTCCTGCATCAGCAGCTTCCATAATCGCGTCTGCCGCAAATGCAGGCGGAACAAAAATGATTGAAACATTAGCTCCAGCTTTTTCAACAGTTTCAGCAACGGTATTGAAAACCGGTTTTCCCAAATGCTCAGAACCACCTTTCCCAGGAGTTACACCGCCTACAACGTTTGTTCCGTATTCAATCATCTGTCCTGCGTGGAAGGTTCCTTCGTTTCCTGTAAAGCCCTGTACGATTACTTTAGAATCTTTGTTTACTAATACTGACATTTTTTATTTTTTAAATTTATTCGTAATATTTAACTCTCACAAATTTACTGAATCTGCCGAGTTAAAAAAAATTATCAATTATTTTATTCGTTATGTTTTTCAATAACTTTAATGTTTCTTTAAAGCTTTTTCAGTTTCACCTCTTTCCTAAGATACTGCTTGAATTCTTCCGCCAACTGCCCGAAATACGTTTTGCCGCCTTCCAGATCTTTATTCACGCCGGTTTTTCCCAGAAGGACCGCTCCTTTACCTACGCGGTTTCCGGAGGCCATGCCCACCTGTCCCCAAACCGTTACCTCATCTTCAATGATGCAGCAGCCTGCGATGGCAGCGTGTGATGCGATAAGTACTTTTTTTCCGATGACCGTATCGTGACCGATCTGGATGAGATTATCGAGCACGGAACCCTCACCGATAATAGTGGAATCAGTAACGCCGCGGTCGATGGTACAGTTGTTTCCGATTTCCACATTGTTTTCAATAATGACATTTCCAACAGAGATCAGGCGGTCGAAATTACCGTTAAGTTTTCTGTAATAAAAAGCATCGCCTCCTAAAACAGTTCCGCTCTGGATGATGACGTGATCACCAATGACCGTTCTGTCGCCAATAACAACATTTGGGAAAATTATGCAGTTTTTTCCGATTCGTACTTCGTTTCCGAGTATTGCAGAAGGATGAATGCGTGTGCCTTCACCGACTTCAAGGTCGTGAAGTTCTTCGGTGAAATTGTAAATTCTGGTGAAATGGGTGTTGATTTTATTGAAATCCCTGAAAGGATCGTCTGAAACCAAAAGTGCTTTACCTTCAGGACAGTCTACCACTTTATCAATAAGAATAATGGTTGCATCCGAATTGAGCGCTTTATCGTAATATTTCGGATGGTTTACAAACACGATTTCCCCCGCTTTTACGCGGTGAATCTCGTTGGTCCCAAGAACAGGAAAATTTTCGTCGCCAATCATTTGGGCTCCGATGAGTCCTGCAATACTTTTAAGCGTTTGAGGGTGGTTGAAGGTCATATTGTAATGAGCAGATGGAAGATTTACACCTTCCATCAGTTTTTATTTTACGCGTTCCAGATAGTTTCCGTCTTCGGTGTTCACTTTAATTTTGTCTCCTGCTTCGATGAAAAGCGGAACCATTACTCTAGCGCCGGTTTCTACGATTGCATTTTTCAATGCATTGGTTGCTGTGTTTCCTTTTACGCCAGGATCAGCCTCGATAACATCTAAATAAACAGTCGGCGGGATCTCTGCAGATAGCGGAGATTCATCTGCTTCTTTAAGGATAATGGTAACTTCTTCACCCGCTTTCATGAATTGTGAGTTCTCGATCATCTCTTTATTAAGATAGATTTGAGAGAAATCATCATTGTTCATAAAGTGAAAACCATTGTCATCTTCGTACAGGTACTGGAATTTTCTGGTAATTACTTTAACCTCGTCGATTTTGTGACCTGCAGAAAAAGTATTGTCGAGAACTTTTCCGTTGGTTACGGATTTCATTTTTGTTCTTACGAAAGCTGGACCTTTTCCAGGTTTCACGTGTAAGAATTCGATGATTTTGAAGATATCGTTACTGAACTCGATACACATTCCTTTTTTAATATCGTTGCTTGTTGCCATTTATTTAGTTAGTTGATAGTTGTTGGTTGTTGGTTAACAATTAACCATTAATAATTATCTTTATTCTTTTCCTGTTCCGTAGCCTTTTACAATACCTCTTGGTGAATTTTTGATGAACTCTAAGATTTCATCGCGTTCCGCGGTTGGAAGCATCTCTTTTTCGATATAGCTGCTTGCCTGGGAAACATTCATTTTCATCTGGAAGATGGCGCGGTAAATTTTTTGTATTTCAAAGATTTTATCATTCGTAAAACCTCTTCTCCTTAATCCTACAGAATTAATCCCTGCATAAGTCATGGGTTCTCTTGCCACTTTCACATAAGGCGGAATATCTTTTCTTACAAGAGTTCCCCCGGAAATCATTACATGCTTACCGATCTTACCAAACTGATGAACGGCGGAAAGGCCACCCATTACAGTATAATCACCGATTTCAACATGGCCTGCGATTCCACAGCCGTTTACGATGATTACCCCGTTGCCGAGGACACAGTCGTGTGCAATATGTGAGGTTGCCATAATCAGGCAGTCGTTTCCTATTTTCGTGTAACCCAATGCTTTGGTACCACGGTTTATGGTAACGCATTCGCGGATGGTCGTATTATCTCCGATAATCACCTGCGTATCTTCACCTTCGAATTTTAAATCCTGAGGAACCGCAGATATTACGGTACCTGGAAAAATACGGCAGTTGTTACCGATTCTGGCACCATCCATAATCGTTACATTAGAGCCGATCCATGTTCCTTCACCAATTTCTACATCGCCGGCGATGGTGGTAAAAGGTTCTACGATAACATTCTTCTTAATTTTTGCCCGTTTGTCAACGGCAGCGAGTTGGTGTACCATCTAGTCCGGTTTATTTTTTGCAACCTGTGCCATGAGTTCAGCTTCAACCACAACGCTGTCGCCTACGTAGCCGTAACCCTGCATGTGAACAATTCCTCTTCTAATCGGAGAAATTAATTCAATTTTGAACACCATTGTATCACCTGGAACCACTTTTTTCTTGAATTTCACTTTATCCATTTTAATAAAGTAAGTGGAATAATTTTCAGGATCAGGAACACTTGCAAGTACCAGAATTCCTCCGGTCTGTGCTAAAGCTTCTACCTGTAAAACTCCCGGCATCACCGGCTCCTTAGGAAAATGCCCTACAAAAAACGGCTCATTCATCGTTACGTTCTTCAGCCCAACCACGTGGGAATCAGAAAGCTCCAGAATTTTATCAATTAATAAGAACGGCGGGCGGTGTGGCATCAATTTCATGATTCCATTGATGTCGAAAACCGGTTCTTTGTAGATATCGATATCGGGAACATTTTTCTTCCGCTGCAGTTTCCATTGGCGGTTAAGCTTTTTGGCAAACTGGGTATTTACAAAATGTCCGGGCTTATTAGCGATAACTTTACCTTTAATCTTAACTCCTACAAGTGCCAAATCACCAATTACATCTAATAATTTGTGGCGCGCAGCTTCGTTCGGATAATTGAGAGTAAGATTATCTAAAATCCCGTTCGGGCGGATTGAAACATCATCTTTACCGAAGGCTTTTTTAAGTTTTTCTGAAGTTTCTGTGGTGAGTTCCTTATCCACATAAACAATAGCGTTCGAAATATCCCCGCCCTTGATAAGACCGGCATCTAAAAGCATTTCGAGTTCATGAAGGAAACTGAAAGTACGTGCCGCGGAAATTTCTTCTTTAAATTCGGAAATATCCTTCAAAGTGGCATTCTGTGTTCCCAAGACTTTAGTCCCGAAATCAACCATTGTGGTTACCTCATAGGTATCAGAAGGGATAATGGTTAACTCCGAGCCAGTGGCTGGATCTATGTAATTCAACACTTCTTTTACCACGAGATATTCCCTGTCGAAATTCTGTTCGGTAATACCTGCTTGTTCGATAGCTTCTACAAAAAACTTAGAAGAACCGTCCAGGATCGGAGGTTCTGCACTGTTCATTTCCAGAATGGCATTATCAACATCGCACCCTACCAATGCGGCAAGAAGGTGTTCGCAGGTATGAATTCTCACCCCTAATTTTTCCAGGGTTGTACCGCGTTCGGTTGTGGTCACGTAATTTACGTCGGCCTCAATGTGAGGGTGACCCTCTAAATCTGTACGTACAAACACAAAGCCGGTATTTTCTTTGGCAGGTTTGATGGTTAGCGTAACTTCTCTTCCGGTATGAAGTCCGATACCACAAAGGGAAACTTCTTCCTTTAAAGTTTTTTGTTTATCACTCACTGGTTTTATCTTTTGAGCTGTTTTCAATATTGTTGATGCGCTTCACAATCTCAGTGAAATTTCTGAAATGCACATAATTTCTTCTGTATTCTCCGGCGTTAATCGCAGGTGATCCATAAAGAATCTCACCATCTTTGGTATTGGAGTTTACACCGCTTTGCGCCTGCACTCTTACCTGATTTCCAATAGTAATATGCCCTACAATCCCCACCTGGCCGCCAATCTGATTCCAGTCGCCAATTACAGTAGAACCTGCTATTCCGGCTTGCGCTGCAATCACATTGTTCTCACCAATCTTTACATTATGGGCGATCTGTATTAAATTATCGATTTTAGTTCCTTTTCCAATAACAGTTGAACCAATTGTTCCCCGGTCGATACTGCAGTTAGACCCAATCTCTACGTGATCTCCCAACACTACATTCCCTAGTTGCGGAATTTTCTGGTAACCGTCGTTGGTCACCTGAAACCCAAATCCGTCAGAACCGATTACAGTATTGGAATGAATTACACAATCATCACCAATCACGCAGTAATCATAAATTCTTACGCCGCTGTAAATGATGCAGTTTTTACCGATTTTTACATTTTTACCGATGTACACATGAGGATAAATCTGGCTTTCATCGCCAATCTTCACTTTTTCGGAAACACAGGTAAAAGCTCCTACATACACGTTTTCACCAACTTGGGAAGTCTCGTGAAATACCGCTCCCTGCTCAATGCCGCTTTTGCGGCCCTGCATTTCTTTGTACAGATTCATAAGAACCTGAAAAGACAGATAAGCATCTTCTACTGCGATAACAGTTACTGGGTAAGTATTCTGGGATAAAAGTTTTTCGGAAACGATAAGAACCGAACATTTGGTTGTTTCGATATAATCTGCAAATCTTTCCTGAGCGATAAAAGAAAGATGTCCCTCCTCCCCGCTCTCAATAGGTGATACACCGCTGATGGTGGCATTTCCGTCGCCTATAATTTTTCCGTTGATAAAACCTGCAATCTGCGATGCTGTAAATTCCATATCCTGCAAAGATAGGAAAATCCCAATTATTCCAAATTTTTTTTGCGGATTATTAGCACGCTAAATTTCTCGCGGGAACGATAAAATATACTTAGTATTCGGCCGATTAATATACGATGAAAGTATCTGATTTTCAGAATTTTCTAACGTGATTTTGCGACCATCTTTCAACAGGAGATAAATGGGCTGTTTTTCTGCACTGTACGGCAGTAAACTTCTGGAAATCTGGTCTACTAGTTCAGTTCCGTTTTCTATGTTAAACGCAGCATTGGTAAGAGCAATTTTTTCCTTAATAAACTCAGTATCAAAAGGTTTTGAAGAGATTTTAGTTTTAAGAAGATTCCGCTCAATTACAGATTTACAGAGATAGGATAAGATTTTGTCTTCGCTTTTGGTCCAGAATTTCATTGCCTGAATGATGTCATTATCATCAAGCTCGGTAAATCTTTGAATATCTTCATCCGTGGCTGTTCCGAAATGATTTCTTTTAAGAAAATACATTAAATTTTGCGAAGCAGGCAAAGAATGACCTTCTGAAACCAAAGTTTTCGCACGGGCAAGAATTTTCACCAAAAGATGCTCTGCAAGTGCTGACGTTTTGTGGTAATATACCTGCCAGTACATAAACATTCGGGCGGTGAGATAGTTTTCGATCGAGTAAATTCCCTTGGCATCGATTACCAGTTCATCATCAGAAACATTCATCATCGAGATGATTCGCTGCGTGTTCACATTTCCTTCGGAAACTCCGGTATAGAAACTGTCGCGTTTCAAATAATCCAGACGGTCAACATCTAGCTGAGAAGAAATCAGCTGGTTAAAGAACTTTCTGTGATATTTTCCCTGAAACATTTCAATGGCCATATTGAGTTCACCATCAAATTCTTCGTTCATTTCATTCATCAGCAGGAGCGATAATTTCTCGTGGTGCCAGTCGTCCATGAGCATATTTTCCAAAGCATGGGAGAAAGGACCATGGCCGATATCGTGAAGCAGAATCGCCAGCATTGCAGATTTTTCCTCGTCCCGGGAAATTTCAATACCTTTTAACTTTAGAGTTTCCAGAGCGGTGAACATCAGATGCATGGCTCCCAAAGCATGATGAAAACGGGTATGTGTTGCGCCGGGAAAAATTAAATTGAGTAAACCCGTCTGGGAAATGCGCCGCAACCGCTGAAAATAAGGATGCTCTATAACATCAAAAAGGATTTCGTAAGGGATTTTGATAAAGCCGTGAACCGGATCATTGATGATTTTGAATTTGTTCGTCATGTTTCGTTAGGTCTCTTAAAATAAATCAGTCTGGATTTGCAAATTTAGGTTTTCTAATCTCAACTCACGAGTTATACATGCTTTCTTACTTCACGTATTCAATTATTTAACGCAACTTTAACGTGTTTTTAAAAGAAATTTGGCAATGTTTGGTTGTACTTTTGACGCCTTACAGTAAGCCTGAAAAGATCGGGCTTTAACGAAGAAATATTTGAAAAAAATATATGGCAAAATTAATATGGATCGATGATGAAGTAGATTTACTGAAACCTCATATTGTATTTTTAGAGAACAAAGGTTACCATGTTTCTCCCGTGAATAACGTAAATGAAGCACTGGAAATGATCGAAAAAGAAAATTTTCAGCTTGCACTGCTTGATGAAAACATGCCGGGAATAAGCGGTCTGGAAGCGATTCCGATGATTAAAAACATCGACTCTGCAATTAAGATCGTAATGGTGACCAAAAATGAAGAAGAGAGCATCATGGAGCAGGCGATCGGCTCGCAGATTGCTGATTATATCCTGAAACCCGTAAATCCAAACCAGGTTCTGCTTTCACTGAAAAAAAACCTTCAGGAAGAAACTTTGGTTGAAGAAAAGACAATTCTGGAATACCAGCAGCAGTTCAGAAATCTTTCTATGGAACTTTCATACATGAGAACATTTCAGGATTGGGCAGAATATTATAAGAAGATTCTGAATTGGGAAATAAAATTCGATAAGGTTTTCGACAGTGATTTTTCGAATTTACTGCAGTCACAAAAAGAAGAGGCAAATATTCAGTTTTCAAAATTTATTGAAAACAACTACGAAGACTGGCTTCATACGACCGAAAAACCGATGATGAGCCACACTTTATTTAAAGATAAAGTGAAGCCGGAACTTGAGAAGGAAAAAGTGCTTCTGCTTATGATCGATAACCTGAGATACGACCAGTGGAAAGTGATTGAACCGCTGTTTACCAAATTCTACAACAAGACTTCCGAAGATTATTACTTCAGCATTTTACCTACCGCTACTCAGTATGCGAGAAATTCATTCTTTGCAGGACTGCTGCCTTCGGAAATTGAAAAACGTTTTCCGGATAAATGGTTTAACGATAACGAAGACGGTAATAAAAATGAACACGAAAGAGAATTTCTGGAAGATCAGATGAAACGGCTTGGGCTTTCCGGAAAGTCGATGAAATATCTGAAAATCCTTAACGCTGATTTTGAGCGAAAGATCCTGGAGGATTTCAACCAGCACAAAAACAATGACCTTCTCGTAATCGTATATAATTTTATTGATATTCTCTCGCACGCTAAAACCGATAACGTCATTGTAAACCAGCTGATCCGGGACGATAAAACTTTCAGATCACTTACTTACAACTGGTTTGAGAATTCATCACTGATGAAAATTATTAAGCAGGCTGCAGAAAACGGCTTTAAACTGGTAATTACGACAGATCACGGAACGATTTACGTAAAAAAACCGAGCAAAGTGGTTGGAGACAGAGAAACTTCTACGAACATCCGCTATAAAACCGGTAGAAGTCTTACGTACGAAAACAGCGATGTATGGGCGATTTCTAATCCCGAAAAACTGTTTTTACCGAAAGGAAATTTAAGTTCTAAATACATTTTCGCTAAGAACAATACCTTTCTGGCGTATCCGAAGAACTATAATCATTTCGTAAATTATTATAAAGAAACCTATCAGCACGGCGGGATCTCTCTTGAGGAGGTCATAATCCCGATCAGCATACTAGAGCCCAAATAGTTTTTTTTCATAGTTTATTTAAATTTGGGTTCAATTGGGCGGAAAAGATCTGAGATTTTTTCCGCCTTTTTTGCGACCACTAACTTCAGTACGGTCACTGATCAGATTACCTTTTGTAATTTTGAACAAATTTAAAATTCAATGAAAATTATCTCTTATAATGTCAACGGAATCCGGGCAGCATTCACTAAGGATTTCCTCGGCTGGCTGAAGGTTGCGGATCCCGATGTCATCTGCATACAGGAAAGCAAAGCAGGAAACGACCAAATCGATATCGAAAGTCTTGAAAAAATCGGTTATCACAGTTATTGGCATTCAGCACAGCGCAAAGGATATTCCGGAGTGGGAATTGCTTCCAAAATAAAACCTAAACATGTAGAATATGGCTGCGGAATAGAGGATTACGATTCGGAAGGCCGTGTTTTGCGGGCAGATTTCGAGGATTTCTCAGTAATTTCAGTGTATGTGCCTTCTGCTTCAAATATAGAAAGGTTAGACTTTAAAATGCAGTTCTGTCATGATTTCCTGGATTACATTAAAGAACTGAAGAAAACCATTCCTAACCTTATTATTTGCGGCGATTTCAATATTTGTCACCATGCAATAGATATCCATAATCCGGTGGGGCTTAAAAATGTTTCGGGATTTTTACCAATGGAAAGAGAATGGATGAGTGCCTTCATTAAAGAATGCGAACTTATTGACAGTTTCAGATTCTTCAACGACCAGCCCGACAATTATTCCTGGTGGAGTTACCGGCAGAATTCACGCGAAAGGAACAAAGGCTGGCGTTTGGATTATAATTTCGTGTCATATACGCTGAAAAGCCGTCTGAGCCGTGCTGTAATCTTAAAGGAAGTATTTCATTCCGATCACTGTCCGGTGATGGTAGAACTTCATTAAAAAATCAAACTTAAAATAAAAAAGCCGACTCTAAAGAATCGGCTTTGCTTTTAAATAACGTAAATGTTAATCGACAATTTCATATTCAACAGGCATGGTACCGCGGGCGGTATTACCAATTGAATCGAACGCTGCTTTGGATAGATCCAAGGCTCTGGAAGAGTGGAACGGACCTCGGTCGTTAATTCTCACTTCTACACTTTTTCCTGTTCTTAAGTTGGTTACTTCTACAACTGTACCGAACGGGAGCGTTCTGTGTGCAGCGGTAAGCTTTCTGTTACTGAAAATTTCTCCGCTTGCGGTTTTCCTACCGTTAAACTTATCGTGGTAGAACGATGCAAAACTTGTTTTGGCATCATTGGCATTATACTTGTTGAAAGAATAAATACCAAGTGTTGAAATCATCATTATGATTACGAGAATACCTCTTTTCATCATGTTGAATTATTTTTATTGGTTTTGACTCTGCAAATTTATTCCTAAATGATAACCTGCAACACTCACTTGGTTAAACTCCGTTAAGGATTCGTTAATATTTTGTTAAGAAAGGCTGTCTGCTCCCTATTCGTGGTAGCTCACAAGGATTGTTAAATTGTGTTAAAATCATCATTAAAACGTTAACAAAATTAACAAAACATAGCATAATAAATAGCTTTTAACGCACTCAAAACACTGAATTCCAGGCACTAAGCATTAAAAAAACCTTCCAAAATCAATGAAAGGTTTTTTGTTTATTGATCTTTGAAAAAATGTCAAAATTTGACTTATTTTCTGTCGATTTCTTAAATCACTTCTCCGTATAAATCAAATTCTTCTGCTGATGTAATTTTAACATCTGCAAATTCGCCAATTGATAAATAGGTATTTTCAGCCGAAACCAAAACGGTATTGTCCACATCCGGTGAATCAAATTCCGTTCTTCCTACAAAGTAATTTCCTTCTTTTCTGTCGAAGATACATCTGAAAGTCTTACCAATCTTCTCCTGATTCTTCTCCCACGAAATCTGTGACTGCAGCTCCATAATTTCCTCTACTCTGGCCTCTTTCACCTCCTGCGGAACATCATCTTCCAACACAAAAGCGGTTGTGTTTTCTTCGTGAGAATAAGTAAAGCAGCCTAAACGGTCAAATCTCTGGATACGCACCCATTCTTTCATCTCCTGGAATCTTTCTTCGGTTTCTCCCGGAAAACCAACGATTAAGGTAGTTCTGATAGCCATATCAGGAACCATCTCTCTGAATTTATCGAGAAGAGCATTGGTTTTTTCATGAGAAGTTCCGCGCTTCATCGCTTTCAGAATCTCTGAATTGATGTGCTGCAACGGAATATCAATATAGTTACAAACCTTTGGTTCGTTTTTAATGATTTCTAAAACATCTTCCGGGAATCCCGTAGGAAACGCGTAGTGAAGACGGATCCATTCAATCCCTTCCACTTTTACCAGACGGAGAAGCAAATCTCCGAGAGCACGTTTTTTATAGATATCAAGGCCGTAATACGTCAAATCCTGAGCGATTAAAATAAGTTCTTTCACCCCTTTTTTTGCCAGTTTCTCCGCTTCAATCACTAAATTTTCAATCGGTGTTGAAACATTTTTTCCTCTCATCAAAGGAATTGCACAGAAAGAACAAGGTCTGTCGCAGCCTTCAGCGATTTTTAAATATGCGTAATGTTTTGGCGTAGTGGTCATTCGCTCACCAATCAGTTCATGTTTATAATCTGCTCCCAACTGTTTCAGCAAAATAGGCAAATCTCTGGTCCCGAAATATTGGTCAACATCAGGAATTTCACGAATAAGATCCGGTTTGTACCTTTCAGAAAGACATCCGGTCACAAAAACCTTCTCTACTTCACCGCGGTTTTTAGCTTCCACGAAATCCAGGATCGTATTGATACTTTCTTCTTTCGCGTTGTCGATAAATCCGCAGGTATTGATCACCACAATATCACCGCGGTCCTCGTGCACCACTTCTTTTCCGTTTGCCTGAAGCTGACCCATCAATACTTCTGAATCATAAACGTTTTTGGAACAGCCTAAAGTGACAATGTTAATTTTCTTTTTTCCGACGGATTTCGTGCGCATCTTTATAATAAATTTGAATGGATGACTATAATTTTTTACAGGGTGCAAATTTAGGAATAAAAAAAGACTTTAAGGTTTTGCCTAAAGTCTTTCTAAATATTTCATTTAAAAGCGTTTATACAAGTGCTTTCAGATAATCCCCGTAGCCGCTTTTGCCGTATTTCTTTGCAGATTCCAAAAGCTGTTCTTTATTGATGAAACCTTTAACATAAGCGATTTCTTCAATACAGGAAATTTTGAAGCCCTGTCTCTTTTCAAGCACCTTCACAAATTCGGAAGCTTCATGCAGAGAATCGAAAGTTCCGGTATCCAGCCAAGCCGTTCCGCGTGACATTACGCCAACTTCTAGCTGGCCTTTTTCCAGATAGATTCTGTTTACGTCGGTAATTTCCAACTCACCTCTTGGCGAAGGTTTAAGATTTTTAGCAATCTCAACCACCGAATTGTCATAAAAATACAGACCCGGTACTGCAAAATTAGATTTTGGGTGTTCCGGTTTTTCTTCGATGGAAATAGCTTTTAAATTTTCATCAAACTCCACCACTCCATATCTCTCGGGATCAGAAACCTGATACGCAAAAACACAACCGCCTTTCACAGTGGTTTTTGATGACAATAATTTCGGAAGTCCTGCGCCGTAAAAAATATTATCGCCCAAAACAAGGGCTACAGAGTCGTCACCGATAAATTCTTCACCTAAAATGAAAGCCTGCGCTAATCCATCCGGACTTGGCTGCACTTTGTACTGAATATTGCAGCCAATCGCTGAACCGTCACCCAAAAGTTTAATAAAACCTTCCTGATCGTGAGGTGTTGTAATGATTAAAATATCTTTAATTCCCGCCAAAAGCAAAGTAGAAAGCGGGTAATAGATCATCGGCTTGTCGTAAACCGGCATCAGCTGCTTGCTTACCGCGATGGTTAAAGGATAAAGTCTGGTACCGGAACCGCCGGCTAATATTATACCTTTCATATTTAGTGGACTCGTTATTTTGTAGACTAGTTGTCTAGTTTAAATTATTATTTTTGGGAGCTAAATGTCCATTTATCAGAATTCACAATCATGGATGTAAGCATTGATAGAATTTGATTGTACTGTCCATACAGATCTTGAAAAGTCTGTTCATCAATATATTTGCATGCTAAAGCAAAATCAAGCCAATTTTGGGTTTCGGTTGCTTCTCCGTCCGCATCAATGAGTTTATTTTCAAACAGTTTGTGCTTTTCCTCCAGCCCTCAGCAAGATTACCGCAAACAGATCTCGATGACCTTCTGATTTGGCTGGTAAGCGAATATTTTTCTTCAGCAGGAAATGATTTTGTGATTTCGAAAATCTTCATAGCAGCCGAAAATGCTTCCTGGTATACTTTTAAATCTTTATGATATTTTATTAATGTCATCGCTACAAAATTTAAAAAAATTCCAGTCACTAAACCACTAAATTACTATTCCACTACACCACTATTCTACTAAACTACCCTTACGAATATTGCTTATCGTAATATTTCTGATAATCACCGGAAGTCACATGATCCAGCCATTCTTTGTTTTCGAGGAACCAGTCGATGGTTTTGGAGAGGCCTTCCTCGAAGGTTACTGACGGTTTCCAGCCAAGATCTTTATTCAGTTTGGAGGCATCAATGGCGTAACGTTTGTCGTGTCCCGGTCTGTCTTTCACATAAGTAATCAGTTTCTCTGAATGCCCAGCAGGATTTCCGAGTTTTTCATCCATCTGCTTAATCAGTTCTTTTACCAGATCGATATTCTGCCATTCGTTGAATCCACCAATATTGTAAGTTTCACCGGTTTTGGATTCGTGAAAAATCTGGTGAATCGCCTTTGCATGATCAATCACAAAAAGCCAGTCACGCGTATATTTTCCGTCGCCGTAAATCGGGAGCGGCTTTCCGTTCAGAATGTTTGAAATACAGAGTGGAATCAACTTTTCAGGGAAGTGATTGGGACCGTAATTATTGGAACAGTTGGACAGGATAAACGGCATTCCGTAGGTATTGCCGTAAGCTCTTACCAAATGGTCTGAAGCTGCTTTACTCGCAGAGTAAGGTGATTGAGGATCATATGCGGTAGTCTCCAAGAAGAAACCCGTTTCGCCTAAACTTCCGTAAACCTCGTCTGTTGAAACGTGATAGAAAAGATTTTTTCTCGGCTCATCAGGGAATCTGCCGTGGGTATGCTCCGGATTCAATGTCCAGAATTCAATTGCCAGGTTCAGAAGATTGGCCGTGCCGATCACATTCGTGTTGATGAAGGCATTAGGATCGGTGATGCTTCGATCAACATGACTTTCCGCCGCTAAATGAACAATCGCGTCTGGGTTATATTTTTCGAATACTTTTCGGAGTTCGTCAACTTTAGTGATATCTGCTTTTTCAAAAACGTAATTGGGTTCGTTTTCAACGTCTTTTAGATTCTCCAGATTACCTGCGTAGGTCAATGCATCCAGGTTAATGATGGTCGCTTCGGGATGGTTTTTTACAAATTCCCTAACAACGTGGGAACCGATAAATCCTGCACCTCCAGTGATGATGATATTTTTCATGAATTTTTAAATTAATAATTCTTGGCCGCAAAGGTAGGCTGAATTTTATCTTTTTCAGACAAAATCACGTCATTTTCAGGAAGTTTCCAATCAATGCTGAGTTCCTTGTCGTTCCATAAAACGCCGCCTTCAGCTTCTTTTTTATAAAAATTATCGCATTTATAGGCAAAGACAGCCGTTTCTGAAAGCACTGAAAATCCATGTCCAAAACCTCTCGGGACATAGAACTGTAGCTTATTCTCAGCAGAAAGTTCAACGCCGAACCATTTGCCGAAAGTTGGCGAATCTTCACGAAGGTCTACGGCAACATCGAACACCTTACCTTCCAGGCATGAAACCAATTTGGCCTGTGCATGTTCGCCTTTCTGAAGATGAAGACCGCGCAGAACGCCGTAAGAAGATTTGGAAATGTTATCCTGTACAAAGTGGCCGTTCATTCCGGTAAGCTCCTCAAACTTCTGCTCATTGAATTTTTCGTAAAAATAACCGCGGTCGTCTTCGAAAACGGTAGGTTCTATGATATAGCAGTCTTTCAGGGGTGTAGGTTGGATTTTCATCGGCTATCAATTACTTTCTTAAACTTAATATGGTGTTTTTAATTCTGTTACGGTCTGCATCGGTGAGGCTGGACCCTGATGGCAAACACAATCCGATATTAAAAAGTTCTTCAGCAACTTTACCGCCGTAATAAGGTGCGTTATTAAAAACAGGCTGAAGATGCATCGGTTTCCAAAGCGGTCTCGATTCAATATTCTGTTTTTCCAGAGCCAAACGTAGATCTTCACGGCTAAACCCTGCTATATTCTCATCTACTGTAATGGCTGAGAGCCAGTGATTTGAGAAATAATCACCGTTAGGTTCTGTGAAAACCTTTACTCCGGAAAAGTCCTGGAAAACATCCAGATAAAACTCATGATTTTTTCGTCGGGCTGATATCCTTTCCTCCAAAACTTCCATTTGTCCTCTTCCTATCCCGGCAGAAATATTACTCATCCTGTAATTGTAACCAATCTCTGAGTGCTGGTAGTGTGGAGCCTGATCTCTCGCCTGGGTAGAAAGAAATACGGCTTTATCTTTTTGCTCTATGGTTTTACATACCAGCGCGCCTCCGCCGGATGTGGTGATGATTTTATTACCGTTAAAACTAAGGATGGACATTTCGCCGAAAGTTCCGCATCGCTGTCCTTTGAAAGTTGAACCCAGCGCTTCAGCCGCATCTTCGACGAGTGGAATCTCATATTTTGCAGCCACGGCTTTAATCTGATCAAGTTTCGCAGGCATCCCGTAAAGATGAACCACAATAATGGCTTTAGGCTTTTTCCCTTTTGCAGCTCTGTCTGTAATTGCTTCTTCCAGCGCTTTCGGGCAAATATTCCATGTATCGGGCTCGCTGTCTACAAAAACAGGTTGTGCTCCCACGTAGGTAATTGGATTAGCAGATGCCGAGAAGGTGAAACTTTGACAAATTACTTCATCACCGGATTTCACGCCTAATATAACGAGCGCTAAATGCAGCGCCGCTGTTCCTGAACTCAAAGCAGCAACTTCAACATCGCTGTTTAAATAACATTTTAGATCCTCTTCAAAATTATTGACATTAGGACCTAAAGGGGCAACCCAGTTCTGATCAAAAGCTTCATGGATATAGTTTAATTCGGTTCCTCCCATATGCGGTGAGGAAAGCCATATCTTATTGTTCATTATGTTGAATGTTTGATTCGTTAATTTTAATTACTTTGCCCGGATTCCCTACTACCGTGGCAAAATCTGGAACATCTTTAATAACTACAGTGCCTGCGCCAACTACAGCCCACTTTCCAATGCGCACGCCTTGTATTACAGAAGCACCTATCCCAATATGAGCCCCATCACCCACTTCTACATTTCCTGCGAGAGCAGCATTAGGAGAAATATGTACATAATCGCCTACCTTACAGTCGTGTTCGACGACAGCTCCGGTATTGATTATACAGTGGCGGCCAATTTCAGCCGCGGCATTCACCGCAGCTTGAGCCATGATTACTGTACCTGCACCAATCTGTGAAAAAGATGAAATAACTGCTGTAGGGTGTATAGCCTTCTGATAATAAAAAGGATATCGTTCTGAAATTATTTTCCTGGCTCGGTTGTTTCCGATGGAGATTATAACTTTCTGATCAAAATCGGATATTGTATTCTTTTGGACCGCTACCCCCATTATTTCATGAGTCTTCGGGTGATCATCAATGATGAGATCTACCTGTATTCCGTTCGAAATAAGAAGATCAAGAATAACTTTACTATGTCCACTGGCGCCAAACAGGATCATGACAAATTTCCTTTAAATTCTTCGGATGTAACGTGCCCTTCCTGGGTGATCCCTTCCGAAACAAAAACTTTTTTTACTGTAAGCAAAAGTATCTTTATATCCAGTATAAAACTAATATGATCTACGTACCATACGTCGTATTCGAATTTTTTTTCCCAACTGATAGCATTGCGGCCGTTAACCTGAGCCCATCCGGTTATTCCTGGTCTTAACTCATTTCTGCGGCGCTGAAAATCGTTGTAAAGATTTAGGTATTCGGGTAGCAGAGGTCTGGGACCGATGAGGGACATTTCGCCCTTCATCACATTGATAAGCTGGGGAATTTCGTCAAGCGAAGTTTTACGGACAAAAGCACCAATTTCTGTTAACCGTTCACTGTCTGACAGAAGATTCCCATGCATATCCTTTTTGTCATTCATGGTCTTAAACTTGATGATTTGAAAAATCTTACCGTCCTTACCCGGTCTTTTCTGAAAGAAAAACGGCTTACCCTGATTGGCGAAATAGAGACCTATTGTAACAATTATGAATAAAGGACTTACGATGATCAGACCGATAATGGAAGAAGTAAAATCGAAAAAGCGTTTAAATAGGTGTTTGTACATTTTTTTCTAGATTTTGATATTCTTCCAATAGGGCGGTAAGCACCACACTTTGCTGATAACGATCCGCAATCATCGATCTGGCATTCTGTTTCAGCTTTTCTCTCAATTCCGAATCAGTAATAATTTTTACCATGCATTCATGCAAAATTAAGTCATTTTTCGGAGGAATAACAATACCGTTTTGATGGTGAATGATGATTTCATTGGATCCGTTGATGTCTGTAACTATTGAGGGAAGTTCCATAGCACCGGCCTGCATTACTACATTCGGGAAGCCTTCTCTGTAACTCGGAAAGACAAGCGCATCCGCAATTGCGAGGAAAACCCGCACATCCTGCTGAAAACCTACAGAGATGATATTCGGATTATCTGTCATTTCCCGCAAGGTTTCTGGTTCCAGCCCATTATCTGCTTCCAATGGTCCTACTAAAAGGAGTTTAACCGGTACACCTTTTATTTTTTTTAAAGCTGAGATTAATTCATTTATCCCTTTATCTTTTACGAGACGTCCGATAAAAATGAAAACAAAATCTTCAGGCAAAATAGCCAACTGATTTTTTAATAACTGCTTATCTTCCGGAGTAAATAACGCCGGCTTAAAAAAATCAAGATCAATACCGTTTACATTACCATTAGCTAGTATTCTGAGGGGTTTTCTTGTAATATTGTAAGCAAGGAGATCTTTTCGAACACCTTCTCCTTCAGGATAAATATTGGTGGCGCAGTAACAGAGCAACCTGTCCATAGCGATCAGGAGATGCTTCATGGCTCCTGTTGAAGTGGGAAAAATCAATCCCGTAAAAGTGTGCATTCTAACTGGTACATTTGCCAGCTTAGCTGCAATCATAGATAGCAGTCCAGCTTTTGGTGTTATGGAATGGACGATCAACGGCTTTTCTTTTTTAAAGTAGGTATACAGATTAATTAACGAAAGCAGATCATCAAAAATTGAGATTTTCCGCTTCATTTCTATACCTTTTGTCTCGACAGCTTCTCTTTCGCCTACCTCGACCAAATCTTTACCTGGACTAGATATTGCAATAACGTGATAATATCTGCTTAGAAATTTAAATTGATTTCTCAGCAAAATATTTAATGATAAAGGTACCGTAGCTACCCGAATAATCTTATTCAAACCTGCCATTTAAATTAAAATTATTAGGATTTACAACAAAACCTGAGGTTTTCAACTTGTGATTTAGAAATGTTTGTCTACTATTATTAGAGCTAAAAGCGATTTTTCTAATGCCGTAATAGCTTGCAGAAATCCTCTTATTTCGGCCTACTGCCTGAAAAGGGTATGCCTCAGTGATTTTAAAAATATAAAAGTATAACAGCTTAGATATATTCATCGTAAATTTTCGTCTTAGGCAAAAGTATCCAATTCTTTTTGAAATCGAGTAAAATCTACGTTATTTCTGCGGGGCTGTTTGTTACGAATCGCAATATATTTATCATCCAATCCAAAAAAAAAGATTATTCGTGCTACAATACTTTTGATATATGAACTTAAAATCGTCTTCAGTTTGAGGACCGGTTTTCCACGCAGATACTTATCGGATCTAAATATTTTGCGTTGCTGTTTAAGTCTGAATAAATAGGTCGCCAATTTAAAGGTTAATGGATCCCGATAAAAAAGCAAAGGTTCATGAAGAGTTTTGAAAACGGAAGATTGATGACTTGTGAGCCAAAGATCAAAATCTTCTGCACCAATAAGATCTTCCTTATAGCTGAATTTAGAGAACCATGCCGTTTTTCCTGCCACAGTAGGGTGTATAAATGCTCCGGTTTTCAGAGCCTCTTCGTAGGTAAGCGGAGGTGATGAGTTTCTTAATCCGATGATCTGATTCTCGTCATCAATAATTACTGCAGAACTCCCTATTACATCTACATCGGGATTATTTTCCAGAAATGCCACCTGTTTTTCAACACGGTCTTTAAACATGATATCGTCAGCATCCATTCTGATAAAATATTTCCCATTCGCAAGACTGATCTGCTGATTTAAGCGGTATGAAATTCCTTTATTTTTTCCATCGGACAAAAGTATAATTCTGGGATCACGAAATTTTTCTACACACTTTACGGAATTATCGGTACTCCCATCATCCGTGATAATTAATTCAAAATTTGTATATGTTTGGCTCAGTACTGATTTTAAAGCTGAATCCAAAAACTTCTCGGCATTATACACCGGGATTCCAATGCTTACCAACGGAATATTTCGATCTACAGTCTTATCCATTTGGCAGGTATTAAATCTTTTGTAGTCTCATTTAGGGCACCATTATACCAGTTTTTGGGAGCAATCACAATCTTATGGGGATTATTGTTAAGCCAAGCGCCCCACCAGCTGAACGTACTGTTGGCGATGATATTACTTTTGCACAAAGACATTAGATAAAGGTCTGCGACAGGACTTTTTGTGAGTGCAGAATTGTCTACAAAAACGAATTCGGTACCCTTATCAAAAACTTTTACCAAGTTATCTTTAACCCAATTCACATCGTTTGAAAACACATAGAAAACAGGATTCTCAACCCTTGTGAGTACTTCCCGAACCGCGGCTATATAATACTGCAAAGAGCACTCGGCAAAAAGCTGCTGATTGGCTTTTAAGAGATAATCTCCTCTACGGATGTGCATACTTACACTGTTATCTTTTTTAATTTCAGCCAAACAGTGTAAGTTTTTAAATGATAATTCATCAAATCTTAGTTCGGAACGCAGTTCATTCTCAATAGCTTCAAGATATTTGTACGATTGCCAGTATCCGTCATAAACCACCTTACCTGCAGGAAATTCTGGAACAAAACCAGAGTATTTTTCAATATGTGCTTTGCGGTTCAGAAAAGGAAGTGTAGCAAAAAGCTTACGGCATACACGTTCAGTAAGAGGACTGATAAAACCGTAACCTGCACTTTTCAGTTCGTTTTCTGAAGAGAACTCAATATTCTTCACAAAGTAGTTCAAGTCTAATTTCTTTATGGGTGTTATTCTGGAGAAAAAAAAATTAGTGGGCACTCCCCTCGTTTTCTCCAGGTATTTCCCAAAACTATACTGGAAAAGTTGGTTGCCAAGTCCTCCCCAAAGTTTTACATGATTTGTCATTTAATTATTATTTGAAAGGTTTCCCAAACGGGAGGTTTGAAACTCAGTACAGCGTTACTCAAATTTTTGGCGAGCGGTTGCTCCAATAAAAGTTCGTTATTTCGAATGGTAGATATTCTGTTATATTCATCGCTACCTGCAAATTTAATCCAATCTCCAACAAGTAGGCTGCCGCTGAATATCGATTTTACACTCTTATCTCCCTTTTTACCCGAAACTGTAATTTTTTTTAGAGTTCCGCTGGTACCCGGCTCTGTACATACTAAGCCCACCACCCCGCCATTTGGCTCCGAATACTGAATTTTATCCCCTATTTCCCAGGCATCTACAGTTGTGGGTGCAGAATCAGCAAAAAGGGTAATTTTCCCTTCATTAAACTGCAGTGATTTCTGTAAAGACTGAACTTTGCCATTTCTGTCGTAAGGAATTACAAGTACGTTTCCCGTGGCTTTCAGGGTTCTGTCTATCAGGTTAGTGACCCTCCTTGTGCCGCCACTATTAATATCCAGGATATGAAACTGCACCAGATTTAATAGTAACTTGCCTGTGCCGTACAGAAGCGGTTTGGGGGAACTAATCCCAAAACCTACTGAATCGGTTGGATCCTCGAAATTCACATTATTAAGGGTTATGGTACTGCCAAAAGATATTCTTCCAAATGCACTGAGACGTCTTACCGAACGCTTAAGATAACCTTCGACAGGATTCAAATTAAAACTGAAATTAGAAACTGATAGAGAACTGTTTCCATCGAGCAAAAAAGCCAAACCATTTCGCTGGGTACCTGAACTGTTGACCGTTATAAAACCACTGTTAATGCTGCTGTTTTGTGAATTTATGCTGTAAACAAGCGGTAATTCCTCTGGCAACCCTGTATTGCCAGGATAAGTTTCTGCATACAGCCCATTAAAATTGATATTAACAGTTGTATTTGAGGTTGCAGACAGCTTAATGAGGGTGCCTGTACAGCTGCTGAAAGTAATTTTATTAAAATAGCTGTTATTACTTGCGTCCCGGTGTGGATTTTTGGTCGAATAGGCAAAATCAATGATTCCGGTTTCGGGAACTCCATTCTCTTCTGCTTTCTGATTCTGTCCCGAACTTTCTACTTTGATATTACTAAAATAAGACTCCCAGAAATTACCTTTAATTGCGCTTTTGCCGATATTTCTGAAACTAAGATTTTCAAAATTCATATATTCGGTAAAGTCTAGGACGACGCCGAAATTTCTTATTCGCGCATTTTCGCTGTTAATATGTAAATTACTTATTCCACCTCCTGTGAGAAGACTGTCCCAGGCATTTTCGACCGGTTTTCTTCCGTATAAAAAAACAGGAGCATTTTCATTTTTATCTGCAATTGCATGAATTATCGTTGCACCTGGCCCATCACCAAATATTTTGGTAAAATGGTCATCGATCACATAACTCCCGTTGGATCGATATACTGATGACGGAATGTATAGGGAATTACCTCCCATATGTGAGCCAAACGCAGAGGTTTTTTGACGGTTTTTAAAAAAATCGGAAAGGGGCTGCGTATCGTCGCTGCCAGATTTTAGCGCGTTCATATCACCGGAATTGCTATAAACGCCATCACCTTTTGCCCCGTAATTCTTGGGAGTAATACTGGTGTAATTTACTGTTTTGTAAAATTTTTGATTCAGCTGGATGATAAAACTACCGTCAGCATCTTTTACAGTAACCTTCTGGCCGTTGGGAAGTATTGCTATTTCTTCATAGGTAAGCACTTTTTTTGAAATAGGATCAACCAGTGATATTGTTTGACTGTTAACAATACCGCCTATAAAGAAAAAAAACAACGAAAAGATTTGCAGAGCTTTCATTTTGTTACTTTAAGAGTTTTTTCAGTAGAATTGATATCTCATTTAAAATTACAAAAACTGAACTTTTAAACATTCCTATATTTTCATATTTTTTCAAATAATACAAAGCACTTTGGTACTTGTATACTTCCATCTTCCGGTTAATATTTTTAGCATTGGAATTGGTAGAAACACCTTGCAGGTGCTTTACTGATGTATAACCGTTCAGTAGACATTTTTTGTTCGCCTCCAGAATCTTTCTGCCTAAAATTACTTCTTCATAATACAGGAAAGTGCCTTCATCTAAACTGCCATATTGCTCTATAAATTTTGCATCTATAATGAATGCTGCGCCATTTATAGAATCACAATGAATATATTTATTTACAAACGGCATTTGATCGCGGTAAAGAAAATAGCGGGTAAGTTTTTTAATAAAAGGGGTAAATAGCGGTACGGAAAGTTTAAACATTTGATCTGCAGATAAGATCCGGCGTACCTGAATCTGTTCTTCCAGGGGCTCATCGACTGCAACAGTATCAACTAGCGGCGACGATGCAGCAACTTCCGGATGCATTATCATCCCATGAACCAATTTTTTGACAAAATCTTCATCATCTAGAATCAGATCATTGTTTAGAATGAGATGATAGTCCGTCCTTTTTCCAGTTTTATGAACTATGCCTAAATTATTTCCGCGTGCATATCCCAAATTTTCTTCAGAAAACAGCTTAATTACATATGCAGGCAGATGGTTTAGGATTTCTTTTTCCTGCGTTCTGCTTGCATTATCCACCACCACGACTTCAAGAGATGGATAAGTCTGCTTTTCCAATTGCTTTACAAGATCTATGGTGTAAGAACTTTCATTGTAATTTAAAATTACAATCCTGACGGCTGGATTATTATTCATAAGTAATTTTTTTTGTGAAAAAATTGATGATTAATAAAATGACGACAGTGAGCAATACCGGAAAGCGTATAAATTCATTATTTGCAAATACAAACACATTGAAATAACAGATATATCCGTAAAAAATAATGTTGAAAAGATTATTGTAATTCTGTTTTACCAATCTGTAACAGTAGTCTGAGAACAAACCGATGATCATCGATCCTAATAATGCACCAATAATACCAAAATCCAAAGCAAAAGCATCTAAAAAAGAATAAGTGTTTGTGGTAAGCCTGTCGGACCATTCCCGGACGTAAGACGGATACGTATCAATGAGCCCAATTTTTTTTAAAATATAATTAAATGCGTCGAAGGTGTAATAACCTATGTCGTAAGAATTACTGTCGAGATACTTTCCATCCGTGATATCCTGAAAGACGTACAGGCCGCCAAAAAGATAAAGATTGATTTCCTCTGTTACATCATTCAGGGAAGCGTTGTCGCCTAACAGCAAAAGCTGTGAGGCCGCGAAAACTCCTATGGTCACTAACACCGATATCACAATTGTCCTAACTGGAATCATAATGCGGTAAATATAAACATAGGAAATAAGGAGCATGATAAGAAGCTGGAGAAAAGGTGCTCTGGTAAAACGAAGCGAGGAAATCATAATGCCCGCTACAATAAGTCCGACAAATATAATTTTACTCATTTTCTTATTTTTCACACAAAACAGAGCGAGCGGTATATAAATGAGATACGATCTCTGAAACAAGGCTTTGAAGATGTTACTTTCATCTACTTCTTCAAATTCCTGTTTGGTACGCATAGAGACCCATGCCTCCAGTGAACTGAAATTAAAGACTACCTTATTCAGCAAGTCATAATTCGCAATAAGCCCAAGAATTAGCAGTAAAAAAACAATAACATTTAGCGTGTTGAAATTGTAATACCGTTGCTTTGCGACTTCATACTTTGGCATTTTTAATATGGATGAACCGAACAGATAGGTGAAAAAACATCCATAATACAGTATAACGGAACTGTCATCAACTTTACCGGGATATGCCAACTGTACACCTATAATGATAAATAACCATATAAAACTAAATAAAGTGAGGTGGTTCAACACATAGTCATAAACCTTCAATCTTCTCTGAAGAAGCCATCCTGCAAGTAAAAGCATCAATATGTTAAAGATAATCATCATAACTTTTGCTTTGTAACTGATATTAGATTCCAAAAAATTCCCAGGTCATTTCGCTGTATCAGCAAAAATATAAAATAGATGATCAGGTAGATTCCAAAAGCATAAAGATTTCCAAGAGTTAAAAACGCAAGGATAAAAACGGCGGGGAGCAGTAACCCGAAGATCTCCTGTTTGAGTTGTTTGAGTTGAAAATGACGGCTGAGGTAATTCTCAACGAGATATCCCCTTAACGCAATGCTTAAAGTCATTCCCACTACCAGGAGCATAAGTGAGTTCGTCATCACGCCCATGGCAGAAAAAGCTAGTGACAGGAGTAAGCCCATGACATTGATGATCAAGAGCTTTCTTTCTTTCCTTAACACCTTCATATACGTACCCAACAAAACCTGCATTTTCCCTTCGAAAACTAATACAGGTAAAATAATAATCATGGATGACAGATGAGAGCTGTATTTCGGAAGCCAGAAATCTATACCCCATTCTAATAGGGGAAAAAACAGTAAGAGACCAAATAATAAAGAATTCAGAAACCCAAGGGTGTAGTGGTAAATAGATCTCTTTTCATCATTGTTCTTGTTTCTTAACAGCGGAAAAATTACAACACCAATCTGCCGGATAAAGAAGATAAAAAAAGTGGTGAGTGTAAGTATAAATGAGATTTTACCAAATTCTACAATCCCCCATTTTTTCTCGATAAAAAATCTGCCGGTGCCGAGAATCAACATGCTTGCTATCGTAGAAAACATGAGTTGACTCCCTACCGATACATTCTTTTTTATTTCATTAATATATGAAGGAATTAGGTTGGCAAAGAAAGGCTGATTTATGATGTCTTTAATGAGGTAAATGCAGAATACCATTGCCACACCATGAGCCGCGAGGTAAACCCTAACGAAAGGTTCGTACGACCGCTGCCCACTTACTGCCAGTATGATGAAAAAGAGCACCAGAAGAAGATTCGTGAGAAGAGTAACGCGCGAAAAATCCTTTAATCTGTTCATCGACTGTAGGGAAAGAGTCACAAAAGAGGTAATATTTGAAATCACTAAAAAAAACATTGTATAAAAAATAACGAACAGTCGGTCAGGCTGGTCTGCCGTAGTGGCTTTATACGTTAAAAAAAAAACAGATGCAAAAAGGAATTGGGCTGCAGCAAGCATTACAAACTGCCCTTTCAATAGTGATTTATTGATTTTGCTGTAATTTTTTCCTCCATATCTCAGATAAATACCATCATTGAGACCCAGATGAAAAAAACCGACAAAAGAGGAATAAAACAAAAACAACTGCCAATATCCGAAACTTTCCACGGTCATCATTTTAGGGAAAACCAAACTAATGACGATATAAAAAAGCAGCCCCACCAATTGCGAGAAAATGAGAAATAGGAAATTTTTAATGCTGCCTCTGATGTTCAATTTCTATAACTTTATAGGTTTTGTATATACCAGTCGTAAATCCGGTTTACGCCTTCTTCAATTTCAATTTCGTGTTTCCACCCAAGCGCGTTCAGTTTGCTTACATCAACCAGTTTCCTGAAGGTGCCGTCCGGTTTGGAGGAATCAAAAAGAATTTTACCTTGGTAATGTATTCTGTCAGCGATAAGTTTGGATAGACCTCTGATGGTAATATCTCTGCCAGTACCGATATTAATATGAGTATTCCTGATCTCTTTCCCTGAATACAAATCTTTAAAATCAACATTATTCATTACAAATAGGCATGCATCGGCCATTTCTTCGCTCCAGAGGAATTCGCGCATTGGTGTTCCTGATCCCCATAATTCAACACGGTCTTCAAAAATACCGTACCGTGCCAGCATTTCGATTATTTCCGATTCAGTTTCGGAACCATTTAAATCTTGCACCGGTCTCGCTTTAAGATCTTTGCGTACTTCTCCCCAATTCCTGTCCATTAGCTGTTTAGAAAGATGAATTTTACGGATCATGGCAGGAAGTACATGGCTTCGCTCGAGATCGAAATTATCATTGGGTCCGTACAGATTGGTAGGCATTACGGAAATAAAATTTGTCCCGTACTGTATATTAAAACTCTCACACATTTTCAGACCGGCAATTTTGGCGATTGCATAGGGTTCATTGGTATATTCCAAAGTATCGGTGAGGAGTTCATTTTCAGAAATCGGCTGCTGTGCTTCTTTAGGATAAATACAGGTGCTGCCCAGAAACAGCAGCTTTTTTACCTTTGTCTCAAATGCACTGACAATTACATTCTGCTGAATCTGTAAATTCTTATATATAAAATCTGCCCGGTAGGTATTATTGGCCATAATTCCGCCAACATAAGCAGCCGCAAGGAAGACATATTCCGGTCTTTCCTCCGCAAAAAATTTTGAAGTTGCACCACCATCCAAAAGGTCCAGTTCAGCAGATGTTCTGCCAATCACATTGGTATAACCCAAGTCAGTAAGCTTTTTAAAAATAGCAGAGCCTACAAGCCCGCGGTGTCCTGCAACATATATTTTACTGGTTTTCTCCATGATTTCGATTTCTTTAAGCGTGAATTTTTTTCACAAATTCCATATCATGCTTTACCATAATATCCACAAGCTCATCGAATGATGTCTTTGTTGGATTCCAACCAAGCAGCGTTCTAGCTTTGGTAGGGTCTCCAAGTAGCAGTTCCACTTCTGCGGGACGGAAATACTTTGCATCCACTTCAATTAATACTTTACCAGTCCTGCTGCAACTCCCTTTTTCGTCAACTCCGTCTCCTTCCCATATAAGATCAATGCCTGCCCCTTTAAAAGCTTTGGTACAGAATTCGCGCACGCTGTGCATTTCACCTGTTGCAATTACGAAATCTTCGGGGGTCGGGTGTTGAAGCATCATCCACATACATTCTACATAATCTTTTGCATAGCCCCAGTCCCGCATCGCATCAAGATTTCCAATATATAATTTATCTTGATAGCCCTGCGCGATTCTGGCTGCTGCCAAACTTATTTTCCTTGTTACAAAAGTTTCACCTCTTCTTTCACTCTCGTGATTGAATAGAATACCGTTTACACAGTACATTCCATAGGATTCGCGGTAATTTTTGGTAATCCAGAAGCCATAGAGCTTGGCTACCCCATACGGAGAGCGCGGATAAAAAGGGGTAGTTTCTTTTTGTGGAACTTCCTGTACCAGACCATACAGCTCTGAGGTAGAAGCCTGGTAAATCCTGGTTTTACTTTCCATTTTAAGAATTCTTACCGCCTCAAGTAATCTCAGTGTTCCCACTGCATCTGTTTCTGCTGTATATTCAGGGACATCAAAACTTACCTTTACATGGCTCTGTGCCGCCAGATTATAGATCTCGTCCGGCTGAGTCAGCTGTATGATCCTCATTAGTGAACTTGAATCTGTCATATCACCGTAATGCAGATTAATGAGTCTTTTCTGATGCATATCCCTTACCCATTCATCAAAATAAAGATGTTCAATTCTATCCGTATTAAATGATGATGATCGCCGGATGATACCGTGAACTTCATAACCTTTTTCTAGTAAAAATTCTGCCAAAAACGAGCCGTCCTGTCCTGTAATTCCAGTGATAAGCGCAACTTTATTCATAAGTGTTTAATGTTTTTAAATCCTGCTATAATCATCCTGGACACGGATGATATCATCTTCGCCAAAATAATTACCGTACTGAACCTCTATAAAAATGAGAGGATTTTCTGTTCTGTTCTCTATTCGGTGATGTGCTCCCAGCGGTATCTGAGCTACATTCCCCGGCCCGTAATCTTGTATCTGATCATTGATGGTTACGGTTCCCGTTCCGGAAACCATAGTCCATACTTCCGCTCTATGTTCATGATATTGCAATGAGAGCCTGTGCCCGGGATTAACCAGAATTTTCTTCACTTTATGAGTCTCTGTATCTTCCAGGACCCAATATTCGCCCCACGGACGCACGTCATGTTCCATATCCATTGATATCCGCTTTAAAATTTATCTCGTAGTCTTGAAAAAAAACCTTTTTCTTCAGCCTGATAGCCGTAGCCATATTTATTACCATAACCGAAATGCTCTTTACCAACATCATTAAGTACAAATCCTACATTTCTTATTTTGTTGGTACTGACCTGTCTGTTGGCAAATTCAATAAGTGACTTTTCGGTATAGGCAGATCGTGTGATGTATAGGGTAGCATCTGCAAGTGCCGACGTAAGCAAGGTATCGGTTACAAGCATCAGTGGAGCGGTATCAACAATAATATAATCATATATGGTCTGAAGCTGCTCAATAAGTTTTTCATATCTTCCATTAGACAGGAGCTCTGCTGGATTAGGAGGTATACTTCCAGAATAAATCACATCGAGATGCGGATTAAAACTTGATAAATGAATAATATCTTCAAGTTTTTCATTTTCATTGTACAGATATTCCGTTAGTCCGTCCAAACCTTTAGAAGCAGGATTATAGCGCTGTAACTGTGGATTTCTAATGTCTGCCCCAATGATTATAACCTTATGTCTTGGTCCGGCAACCGTAAGAGCAAGATTCACAGAAACAAAGGTTTTCCCTTCCCCCTTTATAGTTGATGTAACAAAAACTACTTTTCCTTTGTCCTTTTTCGGAAGCATAAAATTCATATTGGTAACAAGAATCCTGAATGCTTCAGCCATAGGCGAAATATCGTTCTGTTCCACAATTTCGCTTTTACCCTTTTCTGTGCTTGGCACTTCGCCAATAATTGGGGTAGTAGACAACTTTTCAAGGTCATGTTTAGAACGGATTTTATCATTGAAAAGTTCTCTGATATAAATAAAGGCATAAGGAAGCAGTAAACCTGATAACAGTGCCACGGCCAGCGTGATAAGCTTCTTGGGTGCTACCGGTTTATCTGAGGCAAATGCATAGTCAATGATCCGTGCTTTCGGTGAAGTGATCGCCAATGAAATAGCAGCCTCCTCCCGTTTCTGCAATAGTAAAAGGTAAAGATTTTCTTTAATCTGCTGTTGTCTTTCAATACTCCTGAACATTTTCTCCTGCGCTGGAATTTTAGAAATCTTACCGGTGAGTAAATTCTGTTCACCTACGAGCTGGTTTCTTGTTATTACAAGTGAATTCTGGTATTTTACCAATGCATCAGTAACTGAAGTCTTCATGACTGCCAGTTGCTTATTCAGCTCAATCACAAGAGGGTTTTGCGGTGTCGCGTTCTCCAGTAATCTGTTTTTCTCCAGTACAAGTTGATTGTAAGCATTGATATTTGCCGCCGCGAGAGGATTCCCTAATCCTACACTGGCCGGCAGAGTCTGGGTGCCGCCCAAACGTTGCATATAGCTTATCAGACCATTGGTAATATCCAACTGTCCTTCAGTTTCAAGGATTCTGGTTTTGGCTGCTTGCGAGCTTCCCAAATTAAGCTGGGCTTCAGTTGGGATATCGGTAATCTTATTGGCAGTTTTGAATCTTTCTTTTTCACTTTCCACTTCCCCAAGTTCCCCGGCGATAATGCTCACGCGCTCATCGATAAAATCCTTCGTCTTTTTCGACTCCGTATTCTTATCACTTATGGCATCGTTATTATATGCATCTACAAGTTTATTGATGATGCTCCTGCCTTTATCTATATTGGAATGATTAATGGATAATCTTACTACGGTGGCATCTTTATCTACCAGATCCACCTTGATAATTTTCTGAAAAGTATTTACGGCTCCCTCGGTTGTAGAATATTTGATTTTTAACTCCCCCTCATGCTTTTTTAGAGAACCGACATACTCGGGATTTTTAAGAATCATCAGGTTCGCAAAAGGTAAATTTACCGTCTTTTTATAGGTAGTTACAATGCCGGAAGGAAGTTCTTCAGACGTAATTTCCAGTCGATCACCTGAAATTTTTAGATTAACAGGTTTTTCAAATTTTTGAGCGGTTTCTTTCTCAGCGATGACCTTTATGATAACTGGAGCGGTTTTTCCGTAAAGTTCCTCTTTCTTAAATCCCAGCTCCGAAATCAGTGACGTTTGAAGATCGAGCTCCTTTACTACATCCTGTACCAGTTTTTTGGATTTAAGAATCTCCATTTCATTCTCAATACTGTTGGTCTGCATCCCGCCAAATCCTGAGAGTTGAGAAAGCATTCCCATTTCCGAAGATGGCGCTTTACGTGCGTCTTTTACAAGAATTGATGACTGTACACTGTATACGGGGGTAGCTGTTCTGATATAAAAAATCCCAAGTGCGAGCATGATGAGGACAGAAATCATAAACCACCACCATTTTGCGAGATAAGGTTTAATAATTTCTTTTATATTAACCTCATTTGAAACTTGAATTTCGGGACCTGAACTTTGGCTCATCTAATTATTTTAAAGTAAAATTATTTTTTAAAAATCGTAATGAAAATTCCCGCCAAACCAATGATGGTACCGGCAATTGCGATATAAGTACCCGTGTTCGGATTCAGACGGGCAGTTTTTTCCTTGGTTTCATTTGCTGAAACGTAAATCACGTCATTCTGTTTAAGTTCATAAAAAGGGGAATTAATAAAATTGGCATCCATAAGATTGATGCGTTCTTTTAAAATACGTCCTTCTTCATTTCTTACAAGGAGAATATCATTCCGCTTTCCGTACATGGTGAGATCACCTGCCAAACCCAGAGCATTCAACACATTGGCCTGTCCGTCGGGTACTGTATATTGTCCGGGATTGTTTACTTCACCCAGAACCGTAATTTTATAATTGGTGATTTTCAGGCTTACTGAAGGATTTTTCACAAATACTGCCACCCTGTCCCTGATTTCATCTTTAAAATCAACTAAGGTTTTGCCAGTCGCGCTCAGTTTTCCCAATACTGGAAAATCAATTTCTCCATTACTGTCTACCTGATAGATCGGAGCCGTACTTTTATCCAGTATCTGCGCAGCAGGCGCATTGGTACTTGGGGTAGAATATTGTGAGGCCTCGGCAGAAGAATAGTTTTGGTTGAACGGTTTTACTACGGTCATATCTTTGGCAGTAATAAATATGGCAAGCTGATCCCCCTTTTGAATGGTTGTTACAGAATTTTTCAGTACCGCCTCAGTGGCAATCTGCTCCACATTCTGCATATAATTAAGTTCACTGGGTTGATTCTGCGTTTTGCACGCCGAAAGCGCAAGAAGAAAAGCGAATAAAAGAATGACTTTATTTTTGTTCATGAGTACCATTTAAAATATCGATGCCTGCAAATATACAATTCTATCTTACTTATCCAAAACTTCATAAACCGAATTGTTGCTTTTAAATTCAGGCACAATATCTTTCAGAATCTGCACTACCTCGGTCTTTTCGCGCCGGATCGCAGCTTTTACAATGTGGTTCGTATAACGCTCAATATCCTTAAATTCCATATTGGGATCTTTGGAAATCAGGATCTTTTCATTGTGGGTAGGAAGGGTTTTGGCATCGTCGCTAAGGAGTTCCTCGTACAGCTTTTCCCCCGGTCTCAGGCCAGTGTAGATAATTTTGATATCCGTATGTGGTTCAAAGCCGGAAAGTTTAATCATGCGCTTCGCAAGATCCAGAATCTTCACAGGCTCACCCATATCAAAAACAAAAATTTCACCTCCTTTACCCATGGTTCCTGCCTGGAGTACCAGATCGCAGGCCTCCGGGATGGTCATAAAATACCTCACAATATCGGGATGGGTAATGGTGACAGGACCGCCTTTCTCAATCTGCTTTTTAAAATGCGGAATAACAGAGCCATTGGAGCCAAGCACATTTCCAAAACGGGTAGTGATAAACTTGGTGGTATTGTTTTCAGTATTTTGCAATGCCTGTACGAAAAGTTCTGCCGCACGTTTGGAGGCGCCCATTACGTTGGTAGGCTTCACCGCTTTATCCGTAGAGATCATCACGAAGCGGTTTACACTGTATTTGCTTGCTAAAGTAGAAAGATTCTTGCTGCCGAGAATATTCACCAGAATGGCTTCATGTGGATTTTCTTCAATCAGCGGAACGTGTTTATAGGCTGCAGCGTGATACACCATCGAGAACTGATATTTCTGGAACAGCGGTTCGATCCGGTGACGGTTAGAAATATCGGCAAGAACAAATTTAAAGCGGATCCTCGGGAACTTAGCGCGCATTTCCATCTCGATATCATAGAGTGGCGTTTCTGCCTGGTCCAGTACCACGATCAGGTCCGGTTCCAGCTGCGCGGCCTGCCGCACAATTTCGCTTCCTATAGAACCTGCACCCCCGGTGATGAGGATCGATTTGCCGTAATGGCGGTTCTTAAGATCTTCATTTTCGATGCGGATGGGTTTACGGTTCAGCAGGTCCTCAATCTGAAGGGATTTAATGGAACCTTCAATGTCGTTATCGCGGAGCTTCTGTACTGACGGGGCTTTAAAGACCTGCAGGTCTTTCTCCAGGAAAAGGTTCACCCACGAATTCATTTCCTCTTTCGTCATCATCTCTTTTACCAGAACCACACCGTCCAGCATCAGGTCATCCTTGCTGTTTTTCTCAATGCGCTCTTTGCCGTAAATGGGTTTGCCTAATAAGTTGGCCCGGCGGTAATCATGTCTCTGGGTAAGAAACCCCACGATATGGTAAGGCACATTAGGATTGTCGAGAATGGCACGCGCCACCGCCACCGATTGTTCATCGATGCCCAGCACCAGAATTCTTTTCCTGAGCGTACTCCTGCGGAATTCGCGGATGATATGGAAAAACTCCTTTACAAAAAGCCGGAAAAGAAAAAGCAGGATAAATGAAGTCGCAAAGAAAATGGCCAGGAACGGAACCGACATGTGGATGATGCGCTGCCCGGTCACAAAATAATACCCGAAACTTCCGAATCCCACCACCACCGTCGTGCTGAGGGTCGCCAGAAAAAGCTTGAATAAATCGATAAAAGTCGAATGCCGGATGATGCCCGAAAAGGTGCGGAACATGAACATGAACACCACACTCACCCCCAGAATCAGCAGATACATGAGACCCCGGTGCGAAAACACCTTAATGGTACTGTAGCTCAGCTTTTCAATGAGGTAGCACGAAAAAAAGATCGCGAGCGAAATAAAGAAAATATCGATAAAAAGAACGACCCAGCGCGGCAGGTACCTTACATCCGACAGGTTCATCAGGTTATCGCCGCTGTACAGTTTAGTTTTCAGATTCTTGCCAAAGCCCATAGATTCTAAGTAAATTGATAAATTACCCTTATTTTACACTCCGGTGAGTATACTCCTGCACAATATTACGAAATTACACGCATTAATCTGCCGAAATCAAAGGTTTTTTAACACCGCGTTAACGGTACACAGCCTCATCCGCAAAAATAAACCCGAAACTGATTTCGGGTTTGCGGTATCATCTGGACAGGGATTTCCTGTGGTAGGTTTTGTAGGCAATAAGTACTGCTGCGATAATCACAAGCAGCGGAATGTAGTCGTCGATGGGAACGGGATCTTCACCCGGTCCACCCGGTCCGTAGGCCACTTCGGGTTCCTTTTCAGAACTTTCCGCTTCGTACTGGTCAGTTTGCTGGGTGCTGGCTTCGTCTTCGAAGCGGTTGGCCTGCATCTGAGCACTTACGTTGATACTTAATAATAATATAAATATAAAGAATGATTTTCTCATTAAAGTCAATTTTGGGCAAATATAAGAATATATAAATATAATTAAATTGAGTACTGAATTTATTTTATAATTTTTTTATTGGTTACAGAACCTTTTCTGTCTATTTTCAGGAAGTACACCCCATTCCTCAGTACCGAGCCATTAATCTTCGCGACCGTACTTTGGGGATGTAAATTTACCAAAAGTCTTCCGCTCGCGTCGAAAATTTCGATCTCATCTATAGTAGCTGAAGAAGATTTTATAACAAATAAATCACCGTCTCTGTAAATCAACAGATCATCTTTTGTCGCATGATTACCCGTACCTAATACATTGCCAGGTTTGTAAACGATCTCAAAACGGTTATCTGTAAATCCTTTGCTGGCCGCGAATGTATAGTCATGTTCAAACAAATTGGTATAGGTCCCGTTCAGTTTATCGTGGAGATATACTCCCTGCCCGCTGCCAAAAATCCCCTCGGGCTGTACCAATTCGATGGTATAATTACCGTCTTTACTTTGCTTCGTACCGATATCTATTTTTGAATCTTGCACAAACTCCCCTTTTGCCTGAACCTGCATTTTGCGGGAATCGGTAACGGAATAGAACGAATCGTCGGCAACCGTGAAAAGTTCTGCATCATAATCCTGATCATAACCATCGGTTGCACCCGCCATGTGGGCCAAAAGAATGGTATTGGCAATTCCATCCGGCGAAACAAATCTCAACCAATAGCGGTTTTTTTCTTCCTGTTGTCGGGCTGGGTTATTGAAGAAAACGCCTCCTCCGGTAATTCGCATAGTATTTTTGAAAATCAGGTCTTTCTCAACAACCGATGTAGTTGCCAGTTCATCCCTAACCTGTACAATAAAACCCTGTCCTGCTTTGATCTTTTCCGTAGGGGTGTAAATTGCGTAGTTACCAGGCGTAGTGGTTGGGGGCGACCCGCCTGCGAGGGTAAGTACTGCATAATTATTAACCAGATAATTAACGGATCCGGTTTGGTATAAAGTCTCAAAAGCGTTGCTCCAAAACCATGCAGTCCCTTTGATGGAGGAAGAATTTCCGTCAAAAAACTTTTGAAAATCCAATGCCGACAAATATGGATTACCTATTAAATTATATCCGTGCTGAAAAGCATTGTTTGGACTTCTCTGCACCTCTACAGTAATTTCATCACCATTATGAGGTGTTCCGGTAAAATTGAAAATGTCAGCTGTCGGGGTCGTTCCATAACCGCTTTTCCCTCTGATGGCGTAGCCTTTGCCCGCAACAAAATCAGTATCTGTGGTGGCATAAAAATAATCATTCGGCTCATTATATCTGAAGATTCTGGTATTGGGAGTTCCCGGTGAAAAACCTCCTGTACTGCTTTCTGAATTTGGATTTATGGTATTTAGCAACTTCTGCCCTTGTACTGGCGAACTCCAGTAGACATAATCCATCTTTTTCATCTTCGTTGTTCGCTCCACCTGTACACTTCCAGTGTTTACTGCATCTTCATCCTGCATCAGATTGGCGTTGTTTTTAAAAATTGCCTGTCCGCCCTCGGCGACCTGAATTCCTTTATGAGCGGTTACCACATAAGGATTTTCACTGTCAGGCACTTCCGGGATGGTTAATACTGCCGTAGCGGAAGTGACTTTAAGTTCATTATTGACCACTAAATTTTTCCCGCCCGGCGTTACATTACTGCCGGAGACATCTACGTTGAAATACTGTTTTGCGGGATTTCCGGTTCTGATATTGATGGCAGGTGTACCGGAAAACTCTATCACACCTCCGGTTAAAATGTAGTCCCCACCCAGACTCGGCTGAGTACCCCCTCTTGAAATTTTATATCTGCCCCCACTCATAAGGAGCGATCCGTCTTCAGAACTTGCGTCGGCAAAACCATTGCCTGCAGCATCAATGACTTTTCCTTTTCTGATTTCCAGTTGACCGGCACTGGTGAAATATTTAAGACCATTCACTGTAAAGTCCAAATTATCGTCTGCCGGTGAATTAGTAGTTTCCAGTTCAATAATTACTTTTTTTCCTGAAGCAGTCCCTGGCAAACCATTCCCCGAAACCTGGGTGGTTTTCCCAACATAGTGATACGTAGCGTTGTCGCCAAACTTCCGGTTTTCTGCCGTTGTTGCTCCAACCTGAACATTACCCGTATAATTTCCGAAAGTGCTAATGCCGTCGGGAGAACTGATTTTTAATGTTCCGCCATCTTCAAGAGCAAAGGTTTGCCCCGTTTGACTTGCAACCCGGACTATATTTAAAGCCTGGGAGCCATTAAACCCAAAATCTAAAGTACCGCCTGATAAAACATTGAATTTAGAATTTGTTCCTAAGGCAAAATCCTGATTGACCAGTTTGGCGTATGTACCCGAATTTACAGTGAAAATAATTTTCGAAGCACTGCCTTGGTTGGCATAACTGATTTGCTGTGGATTCGCCTGCGAGCCAGAGCCTGTAAAATTAAAAGCAGCTCCGGTATTTGCGGCCTCCATAACTGCAGATGCAGAACCCGAAAAATTACCTTTAAGGTTAACAATACCTTTCCCACCGGATACATAATTCATCTGTAAAACGCCTCCGGTAACGGTCATATTGCCGTCAACATTCAATGTTGCTGTATTCGACGTTGTTTCTCCCAAATATAAAGTGCCTGCAGTTTGGGTGAAATCACCCTGAACATTTATGGTCTTATCAACCTGCGGATCCGAATAACCTATAGAAAAATCACCTGTTCCTGTAAATTTGAGATGGTGGTAGGTAAAAGGCATCATAACCCAGTTCGGGTCCGGTGATTTATAATTGACGGTGCTATTGGTTACCGTGTAAGAATAATTGTTTGGCTCCACATTGAAAGCTCCGCAAATACCGATTTCCCCGGTTGGCGAGAATACACGGTCTCCCCCTCTTACATCCAGATTACCATACGAAAGTGGCGGCACTGGCTGCGATGACGGGCTGGTAATATTTACCGTGCTCGCACAGTTTAAAGTAGCAGAGGCTGTTCCGCCATAGATTATATTACCGTTAATCGTTAATGTTCCATTTGCGCTTACATTAAATTCACCTGTTTCGTTGAGCTTGAAATCTTTCACAGTTCGACAATCTGTAATATTCAATTTGTTAGCTCCCAAAGAATTAATTACTATATTGTCAATGTTAGATGGAACGCCATTTGGTGACCAATTCGTTGCATTGGACCATGCAGAAGAACTTGCTCCGGTCCAAGTATATGTTTTTGCTATGGGAGCGGTACCGCAAAATAAACTTTCCCAAGACGTTGCAACACGGATGCCGTCAACAAAAGCATTTTCTTTCCCTGTTTGACGAATTGCAAAATACCTGATGGAAGTATTAGGATCAGTATCTGCTGTGACAGCTGTTAATGTTGGAGTTCCTGCCAATGCTTCAGTTCCAGGCACTCCATTTGGAATAATCCACATTTTAAAGACATCATTAACGCTACCCGATACAAATTCATTTTTAACAACAATTAAATAAGTGCTATTAAATGATAATACCGGTGTGTTCCATACAATTGTTCCTGTTGTAGATTTTCTAATACCAAGTTGGTATCCCAATCCCGAAGATCTCATTTGCACTAATCCATAAAAGGATGGATTCGAATTGTTATCCATAAAGGATAGAAAATAGTCAGCTGCACCAGCTCCAACGACATTTAGCATAAAAGAAGCATATAAAGCTCCTGAGGAAATACCTGTACTTCCAGAAATTTCTCTCCTAAAATCATCATCTGCACCACCTTCATATTGGCCACTTCCGCCGATTCCTGAACTAGCGTACCCTAAATAGGTAAGACCGGTTGTATTGTATTTTAATGGATCAGTTCCATTACTTTGAAATGCCCAACTAGACATGAATTCTGAGTTTGTCGAAATATCTACAATATCACAACTTCCATAATCAAAATTCTCTTCCCAAACAGGTGGGGTACAACTGATTACATTTACGGTTACCGTTCCCGTTCCCGCCGTATAATTTCCATTGGCAGTCTGGTTTACAGTAAGCGTTGCACTGCCTACTGCAATTCCGTTTAAGGTATTGCTGCCAGTTAATGTGATTGAACCTGCGGGAACAGGTGTCCCTAATATATAACTAAAAGCACCTGTAGAATTACTGCTGATATTAGCCCCCGGTAAAGCGTAAGTTCCCCCAACATTTATGGTAATTACTGTAGCACTAATCGTGGGAGAAACCGCAGTAATATTCGCACTCAGACCTGCTGGTTGGGTTAAGGTATAGTTTCCGGCATCTGTACCTCCCAGAGAAAGGTTTGCGGTAACCGAAATCCCTGTACCTACATTTGGCTGGGCAAATGTTCCGCCACCGGAGACCGTAACTTCATCCGATGAAATAACACCCACTAATGTTGCGCCTGTGATGGTAGCAGCCGTAGATCCGTCATAATCTTTGTTTTGCGCAACTGCACCTGTAACCGTTAAAGCTTTTGTTGTGATATTGGCCGTTAAACCTGTGGGCTGAGTCACCGTATAATTCCCTGCCTTTGTTCCGGCTAAAGTAAAACCTGTTACAGTAATGGGTTTGGCTGTTCCCACTGTTTTCGAGCCAAAACTTGCGGTTGGAGTTCCTGTGATGCTGACGTCATCTCCTGGTACAATTGTATTTAAGACCGGCGTTCCGGATAACGTTGCGGAAGTTGTCGCATCATAAATTTTATTTACGCCTGCTAATCCGGTTATTGTTATAGCTCTTGGATTGACCGTCCATACCAATGTTTCTGTATCAGTTCCTCCACCATTGGTTGCAGAAATAGTCACGTTGTAGGTTCCAACATTACCTGTTACCGTTCCGGAAATGACACCTGTCGTCGCAATAATTGTTAATCCTGCGGGTAAACCGGTTGCTGCATAGGTAAATGGAGTTGAACCGGTCGCGGTAATGGTATATGAATCTGCGGCCCCGTAAATTGTAGATTTTGTAAGGGTGCTTGTAATATTGACAGGAACCGTAACATCTACTGTTGCATTATCACTATTCCAAATACCACCCGTTCCGCCATAAACGTACTCCGTACTTCCTGATTTTCTATATCGGAAGGCCATATAATGCGTACCTCCTGAGGTGAATTTACTTCCAATATTATATCTGTACTCATCATTGTTCCCGGAATCAGTATTGTATGAAGCAGAATTCCAAGTCCAACCTGTTGGGGAATTAGGGTTGGTATTTGATAAACTGAACCCAACTTCCGCTGAGATACCCGCTCCTTGTCCTGGCGGGGGAGTAATTTCCGGATCATGAACCTGACCATATACGTCATAATTGGAACCCAAAACTACCGTACCGGTGAAGGGATGCTGAAAATTTCCCCAAGTTACTTTATTGGAATTCACAGTAAGGACACCACTTACATTAGCGGTTCCGTTCCAGATACCGCCCGCTGTTGGGACATTGGTATTATAACCGCCATAAACCCAGGCTCCATTACCTATTCTGAATCTTGTGGCATAATAGTATGTTCCTGGCGTGAGATTATTTCCCCACGTTGTTTTAAATTCATCATTATTTCCAACCTGCGTATTAAAGGCACCATTAATCCAGTTTGTCCACGTGTCGGGGTTAGTGTTGTTTGTACTGTACCCCACTTGTGCTGTAATCCCTGTTCCTGCACCAGCAGCTTCCGTTAACCCTGCCGCATAAACCTGGCCATACACATCAAAGGTACTGCCTTCATTCATCGTGTGAGATCCCGGAAACTGGAGGTTTGCAAAGGATATAGTGGCAGTAGGGGCAACCGTCCATGCTACTGTTACATCATCGATTGATAATCCATGATCACTTCCAGAATGGTCAGCATCATCCCATTTTAGCATTATATACTCACCAACTCCCAAATTTAATCCAGGAATAGTGACATTGGTTTTAGTAACCCTATTAGCTGGTAAATTTCCATTTAGTGGGCCTGCAACACCTCCAGTAATAGGCCCTGATGTATCTAAGCTTGTTACAGGAGTCCATGAGGTATTCACATTGGGCTGCAAATCAGAAATTGCGGATGAACTTACTTTATAAAAAAACTTAATATCGTGTGCAGTTGCTACCGCACTGTTTCTCCATTGTTCCAATACATAAGTTACTTTTATATCTGTAACACTCACGGAAGAATTATTTCTTAGAAGGACACCATACGCAAAACTTCCAGCAGCTGCATTACCAGACCCTAAAGAACCTAATGCTCGCTCCAAATTTGAGGATTCACCATAACTATATAAGTTACCTCCGCTAGCTGCACCGGAATCAGCTGCAATAGTACTACCTGTTCCAGTTCTCTTTGCATACCAGTTTGGTATTGTTGCATTATTATTCCATGTAGCACTACCAGAACTAATTAAAGTGTTAAAATCCTGAGAATAGCTACCGGTTGTAGTAATATTAATCTGTCCCCACCCTGCGGTAGAAACAAAAAAGAATAAAGCTGCCAGAAGCGGTTTAAAGAAAGAATATATAGCTGTTTTCATCATCTAAAGAATTTAATAAGAGAGGGTTGCCATTATTTGGGGGAGCAAAATTACATCTTTTTTGAATCGGTTTGATTTTTTTTTAAAATATTTTCAAAAATTTATCATTTAGTTAACATCATTCCAAACAATCGTTTGATATAATTAAGGGATCAATAAAGATTCCCCGTTTCTATTTTCTTTATTTCATCGGCAATTGCGGATATTAGACTCCTAAAAATTCCCGTTTTAAACACCCAGCCCTATAATATTGAAAGTTAGCTTCGGGAAGTTCCGCTACCCATTGGAAAGTGAGCATATCTTTTCCTCGTTAGCGCTTACAGCGTGGCAAAATGCATAGATAAGTTTACGGAATTAATAAAATGTTTAACCCACAGCCCAGCTAACACTCTTAGCTCTTAGCCCTCACTACTTATCTCTTAGCCCTTAGTTCCTAACTCACCTCCTTTTCTTTGTTAACTGCCGAAGTCAGCAAAGCAAACTTCATTGCCGATTCGAAGCTCACAAAAAAACCCCGAAAAAATCGGGGCTTTTATCTTTTAAGTAATACTGAAATTATTTTACAATTTTCCGCTGAACCTGTTCTCCGTTTTCCAGAGTGATTTTCAGGATATAAATCCCGTTAGCTAAAGTCTGGGCGGGAACCACGGTTTGCTTACCTGTCGCAGCATACGAATGAGCCAATCTTCCCGAAGCATCAAACACTTCAACCTGAGCGATTCTTCTGTTGGAAGAACGCACGGTGAAATCATCCGCATCGCGGAATACCTCAAGAACGTCTTTACTGTTGTTACCTGATGCGAGAACAGCTCCCGGACGGTACACAATCTCGAAACGCCCTTCACTCAGTCCCTTGCCTGCCGCGAAAGTGTAGCTGCCTGTTGCCAGGTTGGTTTCCGTATTCAGCACGAGGTCTCTAAGATAGATGGCCTGTCCTGCGGAAAAAACACCTTCCGCATTCTGAAGGGAAATGGTGTAGTTTCCGTTCTCAAAGAAATTGGCTCCCAGCACCACTTTATCGGTGTCGGTGAACAGTCCTTTCCCCTGAATCAGCAATCTCCTGTCCCCCGTTTTCGAGTAGAAGACATCGGAAGTCAGTCCCAGGATTTCCGCATCGTAATCTTTTTCGTATCCGTCTGTCGATCCCGGTACATAACCGATAAGCTGACTGTTAATAATCTCTTTCGGTGACTTGAGCTCAAGCCAGAACCTGTTTTTCTGATTCCCTTTCTGATAGAAGATCCCTGGTGTGGAAACCCGAAGATCATCACCGGCACCATAGCTGTTTCTGAACACTACCGTACCGGCAGTTTTTGCCTGAACCAGGAAGCCCTGACCGACCTGCACTATTCCATTCGGAGCGACTGCTCCGCCGGTGGCACCTGTTCCGCCTGTTCCGTTATATACGGCGTAATTATTCCCGCTGTAACTGCTTCCCTGCTGGTTGAGCGTAAATATCTTATTGTGCCAGAACCATGCAGTTCCGTGGATTACTGAGGCATTATTAATGAACAGCTGATCCACATTGATGTTCGACGGATAAGGATTTCCGATGAGGTTATAACCATGTTCCACGGCACCGCCAACCCCTGTGTTGGGTGATTTGGTAACAGCTCTGGTGATCACACCATTATTCGGTACGCCCTTAAAGGTATACGTCTTACTGTAAGGATTGGATAAACCTCCTTCAGCACGGAAAGCATATCCTTTACCGTTGATAAATTCGCTTTCCGGAGCCTGATAAAAGTAATCATTGGATTCATTGTACTGGAAAATCCTGTTTCGCGGTGTTCCGGGAGAGAACGCCTGAAGATCCTGTCCTGTAACCGGTGAACTCCAGTATACATAATCCATAAAGGTCGCCAGATCATTTCTTACATTCTCCACACTTCGTTCTACCGTAAAGCTGGCACCAGTTCCAGCAATATAAGTACCGCTATCACTTTTCTGAATGAGGTTACCGTTGCTTTTCACTACAATATTACCGTTGTTGATGATATTTTTCTGAACCTCTACAAAATCGTTTTCTGCAATGGTAAGGGTTACCCCACTGTTGGTTTGGCATGCACAGGCGGTGATGTCACCCAATGCCGTGAAATAGTCTGCTGCGAATATTGCCATTTTGGTATTGTCCGGCAAGCCGTTATCCCATGATGTTCCGTTCCATGTGGTAGCACTGAAAATAACCGTTGCCGTGCTGCTACTTCCTGTAAGCATACCGGTACACGTTCCGTTCGAAGCGGAAATCAGATTCAGCGTCTGGCTCGAGGTGGCACCGTTCACTGTTACCTGTGCGGTTCCTCCGGCTGAAAGGGTGATATTTGTGGTTCCTGCTCCGTTGAGGTTGTAGCTAACCAAGGATCCGGGCGTTCCTACGATATTGAATACCACATCTGCTGTAGTACAGATCTGTCCTGTTCCTATTGCCGACACCGCTGCCGTAGGTAACGGATTTACGGTAATGAGTACGGGGGCAGAATACGCCACCGAACAGCTGCCGTTCTGAACCACTGCCCTGAAATAGGTATTGGCTGTAAGATTTCCTATCAGAGCTCCTGTTAGAGTCGTTGAAGTATAAGCGATATCCACTGAACCTGTAAATGCGGCATCCGCAGATTTCTGCCATTTCACAACAGATCCCGTATGACCGCTTAAAATGAGATCAGCGGGAGCATTGCCGGAACAGATGGTCTGGGCTGAAGCCACCGTTCCTCCAACAGAAGGTACCGTCACCATAATCGTTCCTGTCGCCGTTACCTGTCCACAGCCGCCTGTTAAAGTAACGGTATAATTAAAGGTTCCTGCTTGCGTCGGCGTTCCGCTGATGGTCACCACATTGGAAGCCCATGCTCCGGTTAGGCCTGCTGGAAGTCCGGTCACTGTCGCTCCCGTTGCGCCGGTAGTTGCATAAGTAATCGGGGTAACTTCACTGTTGATACATCGGGTCTGACTGTTGGTTCCTGCTGCCGAGGTTAATGTAACCGTGTTATTAGCCGTCACCGTAATCGTTCCTGTTGCATTAATACTTCCGCATCCGCCTGTTAACGGAATACTGTAATTAAACGTTCCTGATGCAGTCGGTGTTCCGCTGATTGTAATCACGTTTCCTGACCAGCTTGCAGAAACTCCGGCAGGAAGACCTGTCGCGGTTCCAATTCCCGTTGCACCGGTCGTTGAATGAGTAATGGCCGTTAACGGAGTACTGATACATAAAGTCGGAGTGGACGAAGCTGTTCCCACCGTATTCGCTGCCGTCACCGTAATCGTTCCTGTAGCAGTACTACTGCCGCAGCCGCCTGTTAAAGTAACGGTATAATTAAAGGTTCCTGATGCCGTCGGCGTTCCGCTGATGGTCAACACATTGGAAGCCCAGCTTCCGGTTACTCCTGCTGGAAGTCCCGTCACTGTCGCTCCAGTTGCGCCGGTAGTTGTATAAGTTATAGCAGTAATGGCACTGTTGATACATCGGATCTGACTGTTCGTTCCTGCTGCTGAACTGAGCGTTACCGTTCCGTTGGGCAGTCTTGCAGCCACCGAGAAAGACGCACTCGCAGACGATGTACAACTGGCGTTACCAGAGGTCACGGTATAGCTGGTCCCTGCGGTGAGGCCGGAGATCACACCACCGGATCCCACGGTAGGGCCGGCCGGATTGAAGGTGTAGGCATTGGTAGCCGCATAATTGGTTATTGTGGCCGTACCCTGCGCTGCACACGTGGGCGCAGCTGTTGCAATCACAGGCACTGCCGGTGTTGGGTTCACCTTTACCATCACTACCGCAGAATATCCGCTGGCACAGCCTGAAGTCACATACCTTCTGAACCAGGTCGTCTGCGCAAGGGCACCTGTAGTATAATTGAGTCCGTTATTAGTACCGGAAGCAGGCACAAAGCCGGATGTTGCGCTGGTCGTACTGCTTTCCCACAGATATGTAAAAGTTCCGTTACCTCCGGTCGGGGTGGTTCCGGTGATCGTCACACTGCTGCCACTGCAGACTGGCTGCACGTAAGACGCTGAAACAGACAGTTTCTTCACCGTTCCCGAACATGGATCTCCAAAAACCGCATTGGTTGCCGGTATCGTTACAGAGCCGGAGTTACCTAACAGATAATTTTCAGTTACTGACTGACTCGTTGCAGCATGACAGGAACCAAAAGTAAAATTGGGTGCGGTTCCGCCAGGCATACCGTAACTCGCAAAATTAACCGTAGCGAAGTAAGTACCTGCAGGAGCAGTCAAACCTGCATTTCCATTTTCTGCAGCCGTAGCATTGCTACGGCCTGAAGTACCGTTGGTATATGATAAAATGTTATTTCCTACTGAAGTGAGGGCTGTTATGGTTTGAGCCGGAGTAGTAAAAACTGCATTCCCGGGTCCCACTCCAGTACCGGCAGGATTATTACCGAACCAGGCAACCGCCTCATAAACCACATCGAAAGTAAGGTTATTCATGCCCGCAGCGAGTGGTGTGGTATAAGCACCGCCTACATTATTGGACGCTGTGATGGTGAACGTATAGGTTTTGGTATCCCCGGGCGCTAAATTTCCGGCGTCAACCCGAACATTATAGTCAGGCCAGCTGGTTCCGTTCTGGTTCCATTTGATACCGATATTGAAATCTTTACCACCTGTGCCAGGTATATCGGTCCAGGGTTGGGACCCGACATTTTTAATGGTGACACTTACATTTCGGGTCTCTCCTGCACACCAAGTCGCTGATCCGGTATTCGCGGAGATGATTTGGGCAACATAGGCCGGCGTATACGTGATGATGACCTGGCCGTTTCCGCCGGCACCGGAGCCAATGCTAGTACCGTTACTTCCCCGCTCTCCGCCTCCGCCACCTGGAAATGCACCGTTACCTCCATTATTGTTGGTATTACCTCCATTTCCTCCGGCGGCTCCGCCACCTGAACCCGCGGCTCCACCGGCAGCGCCGGTTCCGCTATTGGTATCTGCGCCATTTCCTCCATCGCCCAAAGCACCGGCAGATCCTCCACCGCCGGCACCTCCGTTACCGTAACTCCTCCCACCGTTACCGCCACTGTATGTGATCGTACCGGTACTGGCTGAAGCTGAACCTCCGGCAGCTCCGTTGCCGCCTTTGGCAACAACCAGACTGCCAAAACTCGAGTCTTCTCCATTGTTACCTGTTCCGGCAGCTCCACCGCCTCCTACTCTTACCGTATATTCAGCACCGGGGGTTACTGCTACCGTGTTATTTCCGGCGAAAGCACCGCCTCCACCGCCTCGGCTGATGTCGTTATTACCCCCCGAGCCTGCTCCCCAGGCTTCAATTTTAAGACTGGTCACGCCGGGCGGCACCTTAAAGGTGTAGGTTCCAGGCGCATTATACGTCTGCGTCGCCTGTCCGAATGAAAAAGACGACATGATGATCGCCAGTAACGGAAGAATGTTCAGAAAGATTCCGGAATGAAAAAGAGTATTTTTTTTACTCATATAAAGAATTTTAATTTTTAAACAGTTGATTATGAAGACCTTTAAAAACAAAGCCATTACACATCGGCAGTAACCGCGCGGGTTACCGGCCGCTGCTCCTTTTTTTTGCCCCGGCAAAACTATTAATAAATTGCGGATATTTAACATAAAAAAAACACGGTCCTGTTTTTTTTTATGAAGCGGAGCCCCGGCAGTGGTTACATGCCCGCACCAATCAACAATAGCCCCTGTGATGATTGATATCATAAAAAAGACCTGAAATGATTCAGGTCTTTACTTAAATTCGGGTTATTGATGCTTATTTAAGGATCTTTTTGGCAGTCATGGTATTGTTACGGTCTACTTTCAGCAGATACATTCCGTTGCCAAGTGCAGTACCCGGGATACGCGTTTCAGTTTGGTTGGGTTTACTGCTGAAGATAAGCCTGCCGGCACCATCGTACACTTCCAGACCCGTCATCTTCATGCCATGTGATTTAATCACAAAATCATCACGGTCTCTGTACACCACAAGATCATCTTTCGCAGAACCGTCTGTGCTCAGAATGGTTTCAGGGGTATAGATGATTTCAAACCTGCCGTCGCTGACTCCTTTGCCCGCTGCAAAAGTATAGCTTCCCTGACTCAGATCGGTGATGACCCCTGTCGCTTTGTCCTTAAGGTAAACCGGTTGCCCGCTCGCGAAAACGCCTTCCGCATGATCCAGACGGATGGTATAATTTCCGGCACTGAAGAAACTGGCACCCAACGCCACCTTATCCGCAACATTAAAAAGGCCTTTTCCCTGAATCAGCAGCTGCTTATCGTCCGCTTTCGAGTAGAAAATATCAGAACTTAACCCCATAATCTCCACGTCGTAATCCTGTTCAAAACCGGAACTCGCCCCTTCCACATACCCGATCAGCTGGGTATTGGTAAGATTTGCCGGAGACACCAGCTGCACCCAGAACCGGTCTCTGTCACCAGCGCCTTTCTGATAAAACGTTCCGGCGGTTGTGACCCTCAGATCCTGACCAGCACCGTAAGAGTTTTTGAATACCAAAGGTTCCGGTCCAGAGACATTTCTTTTCTGAATCATAAAAGACTGCCCCACCTTCACAATTCCGTTGGGAGCAGTCTGGTAAGAACTTCCTGTAGGCGGATTACCTCCCGTGCCGCTGAACACCGCATAATTATTGCCGGCATACGATGATCCCTGCTGATACTGGGTATACGTTGTATTGGTCCAGAAATAAGCGGTATTGAATATAAGCCCTGCATTGTTCGCGTAAAGTTTGGTGAAATCGATATTGGAAGGATAAGGATTTCCGATAAGATTGAATCCATGTTGGAGTGTTCCCACATCCGCTGACCGTTTTATCGAAATGGGGACATCCCCGTTGTTCGGCACGCCGCGGAATACATAAGTTTTGTTGTACCCGTTGGCATATCCGTCTTCTGCCCGGATGGCATAACCTTTACCGGGGGTGAAAGCGGCGTCGGGTGTTGAAACGAAATAATCAGTCGATTCATTGTACTCAAAGAAACGGTTTGTTGGCGTTCCTGGGGAGAAACCCGCAGCTCCCCGGAGAACCTGTCCGGCCACCGGAGCACTCCAGTAGATATAGTCCATCTGAGTGGCCAGTACATTGTCCATATCCGTAACATCGCGTTCAGCCCTGATCGGATCCGTATTGGTAATCGGATTGATCTGAATTAAATTCCCGTCACTTTTCACCACGAAGTTATCAGCGTTTCCGGTCTCGTTTTTAATAAAATCGGTCACGGTAAGGTTACCCGCAATTTCTAGTTTGCCGCCAGACTGCACTGTTACGTTTTTGGCCAGACCGCTGTTAGAAACAGGAATATTTACCGGTGTTTTGATGATGACGCATTTGGTTGCATCGGGCACGGAGGTACTGGGTTTCCAGTTCGTGGTATTCCAGTCGGTGGAGGCGGTATCCCAGGTTTTGGAATTGTTAGGCACTGTGAAAGTTCCTACTGCCGAACAGCCATTTGATAATGTCGCCGTGGCGTTCACTGTAAAAATCGCATTATTTTCCAGTTCGGTAGAACTAGGTTTTACACAAACTGTAGTGCCTGCTCCGGAATAAGGCGTAACGCAGTCAGCATCAAAAATAGAGACATTGGACCCCGCCCAACTGAAATTGGTACTCAGCGGTTTATCGCCATAGATTCTCAGGTTATCGATGGCCACAATATTTCCTACCCACAAACTTGACGACCCGGAAATTCCCCCATAGGCCATCGTCGTAAAACGCAATTTCAGCTGGGTTTGGTTCAGAACTGCTGCCGGCAAAACAATCGTTTTAGTATCCCACTTGCTCGGACTCGTGCCCTGATCGGTAAGATAAGTAGTTAACGTAGTCCAGGCGCCTCCCCCATTTGTGGAGTATTCTACTAAAACATACCCCTGAGTATTATTATTGTCAATCATTGAGAAATAATAGAGATCAAAATCTACCTTCAGATTTTGATACCCGGTAGAATTCATGTTATTTTTCATCTGAAGATGATTAATAACGTTGGTGTTTTGCCGTACATCAGTATTGATCGATACAAAGTTACCCCCTGTAAAACCCGATGAAAGTGCGGGCTTATTGACATTGTATGGTGGCGATGTGGGAACATACGGACTCGGTCTTACCTGCCAGTAAGCATTCACATTATTATTTCCTGCCACGATATTGTCGAAATTGTTCATGGTATTGAATGGATCGGAAAATAGCGTGACCTCTTCTTTATCGCCGGAAGAGCTAACGGACAATGAAGAAACACTGCCACAGATATCCGGTGAAGTTTGAGTAAACTGAATGACAGGTACCGGACTTACCACCACTTTTACAGGGGTTCTGTACACCGACTCGCAGCCGCCACTGCTTTTTGCCGTAACATAATAAGTATACGTTCCCACCGCTAAGGAAGGAGTGGTATAGGCAGCACCTGTCGCGCCCGCGATGGCGCTGGCGCCGAATTCAGAAGAATACCATTGATAAGAAGCCGCCGAAACTCCCGTGGCAGTAAGTGAAACGGGGCCTGCCCCACAAGTTTGAGGGACTGATACCGAAGTAATTTTAGCTACACAATCTGCAATGACGGTAAAAGTATACTCCTCGGCTTCACCGTTTGCCAATCCACCGCAGGCAAGATAATAAGGCGAATTTTGAAAATTCCTTATCCTGATTTTATAAGTCCCGGGAACAGTCCCAGCAGGAACCACAAACCCAAAAATTAAATTAGGAGCAAGTATTCCACCTGAGTCATACACTTTCTCAGTGGAATCAAAAATTCCATTTTTATTCCAGTCTACCCAGGCTTTGGTAAAGTTGGAAACTGCATTATTGCTAACTTCTACATTAATAACTCCCCCAGGGATTTGTGTAGCCATATTGGTGGCAGAATTCGAGTACCCCGTTGCTGCGTAACCCGTATTTCCTGAGCTTGTTTGAGCAATAAGCGACGGTTTAAAGGTTACGTTGCTGATGAAATAAGTGTTAGAAGTCGAAGAAGGTGTATTACACACAGGTACAGCATTGTAATTAATAATCAATTGGGGCTTGTTAAGATTGCTATATCCCGCAAACCATGCGTAATTATTTACAGCCCAAGTATTTGCCTGATACGGATAGGCAGCGACAGTCACGAAATCCTTAGATAAAGCATCCTGAACATATGCGACCCCTTCTGTACTAAAATTATTTGCCATCCAGGATGGGTTATTTTGATTAGAATTATTCCACGTAACATAATCTAACGAAATATACTGGCTTAAACTACTCCATATATCAGCATAAAGTGGAGTTGTAAGGGGATCAGCATTGATATCTGTAATGGCCATTCTTCTTCCATTTAAAGTCCCATTTCTACCGTTATAATATAAATTGGAACTCACTGAAGTGACGAGAGAATTATCAGGTATTCCACTTAAGTTAAACCTCATAAATCCAGCCATTGAATAACCATCAGAATAATATCCGGCAATTACATCATCATTATTGCCTCCACTTGAAGTAGCCCAGCCTGTCCAGCCTAAGGCATTATTAGGATAAACCGTTGGATCAATAGCTAAAGGAAAAACGCGGCTTTCATCCAGTAGCCATGAAGTTTTCACTTTTAAAACATACGTCAGGTATTGCCCATTTTGTTCCACCTTAAATTCTGCTGCATCCCGATTAGGAAGTGATAATTCTTCAGTTCCATACTTTTCTGAAACCGTAGGTTTCGCGTAAATAAAAGTGGTCTTGTTCTGGATGTTTCTAATTTCCAGATCGCCTTTTTCATTGATTGTAGACGTCCAACCTTTGGGAAGAAAAAGGTCTTCTGAAAAGACCAGATAATCAGCTTTCAGAGGGATATCACCCAAGGCTTCCTTATTGGGAATAATATAGTTCAATTTCCGTTTTCCGATCAATACCTTGTACTCAGCACTGATATTGCCATATAATTTATCATAAAACAGTTTATCACCACTGATTTTGGCAGGAACATCAGATGCGTTAATCTCGCCTAATTTCTGGCCCTTGAATTCCCAATACATTTTGGTATTCAGAAATTCTTTTACTTCACCTTCACTGGTTTTAGACAAGACCCCTTGGGTGGAAGTTGCTCCGAAATAGGATTCCATTAAATTCGTTTTATTGGAATATGCATAATTTCCAATAGTCTCTTTATTAACCTTGGTATCAATATTCTCCCATTTTCCATTTTTTTTGTAATGGATTGGACCTGCTCCAATCAAGGCGGTATAACTTCCGTCAGCGTTCTTATAATGTCTGGAAAAGGCATCTCTTTTTGAAACATCTTCGTTCTTTGTCCCTAATTTTTCCATGGGAGAGACTCCATCTTCGGAAGAAGGGTTTGCCCCAGACAGTTGGTACTGAACTTGGCTCTTCTCTTTATAGACTTCTGACAGGAGACGGCTTTCGCTGACACCTGTATTTAATTGCCGGGTATGAGAAAGAAAATCTTCTTGCTGAATTTTTTTTTCAGGTATTTGTGCAAATGAAATACTGTAACAAAAAAGAAAACTACAAAATAAGAATACACTCCATATTTTAACAAAGAAAATAGAATTTGTTTTCATAACACTTGTATTGAGATTGATAAATAAATATTTCTTACCATCTATCAAATTTAACTAAATAATCAATAACTAATCATTATTTTTTTTAATGAATATATACTAATCCAATTGGTAACATAAATATATCATATTAAGAAAAATAAGTCTTTACGTTTTTCGTTTAGTGAGACAGCGCAAAACCTGATCATCTACGGACAAGAATGTAACGGCTCTCATTTCACGTGTAGATGACACAAAAAATCCCAAACCTTCTAAGTTTGGGATTTTCTATAGCTTGAAAAAAAATGTCTATTTCAGGATTTTCTTTCCTGTAACAACACCGTCCTGATTAATTTTAAGAATATAGACACCGCTGTTCAGACGGTCTCCATCAATCACCACTTTGGTATCGTTCGGTCTTGCGGTATAAACTAACCGGCCGCTGGCATCATACACTTCCAGCATGGTAATTTTTTTAGAATTCGCTTTCACCACAAAAGCCCCGCTATCGCGATACACCTGAAGCTCATCTTTTATCACACTGTCGGTCGCAAGAACCGTCGGTGCCTCATACACAATCTCGAAACGGCCTTCGGTAATCCCTTTGGTGGCCTCGAAGGTGTAAGATTGGGAAGTAAGGTCAATCCATCTGTTCAGCAGGTGGTCTTTTAAGTAAATCTTCTGCCCTGTACCGAATCTGCCTTCAGGGTTTTCGAGGGCGATGGTATAGGTTCCGTTTTTAAAGATATTCGCACCCAGCTGCACCTTGTCGGTGGTTTCAAACGCTCCTTTCCCCTGGATCTGCAGTTTGCGGTTTTCAAGAAGGGAATAAAAGACATCGGAAGTCATCGACATGATTTCAGCATCGTAATCCTGCTCGTAACCGTGGGTTGCCCCGTCGATATAACCGATCAGCTGGCTGTTGACCAAATCATCTGGCGAAATCAGCTTCACCCAGAAGCGGTCTTTTTCCTCACTGCCTTTATTAAAGAACGTGCCCGCAGTATTGACGCGTATAGGGGTTGTACCGTTTCTGTTCTGGAATTTCAATTGTTGATTCATCCCCGGAGTTTTCACCTGAACGATAAACGCCTGACCTACCGCAACGATTCCCGTGGGAACTGTTGTATTATTGTTGGGATTTGATGGGTTACTGTCAGCCGCTGCTGTTGCTTGTACCCCTCCTGTTCCGTTCCACACCGCATAATTATTCTGCGAATAGCTGGATCCGGCCTGGTAATACTCAAAATTATTGTTGGTCCAGAACCAGGCGGTGTTATGAATCACCGAACTGTTCAGGGCCTGAAACTGAGGAAAAGACATGTTACTCGGATACGGGTTTCCGATCAGGTTATAGCCATGTTCCACAGTTCCGCTGTTCGGGGAACGCTGCACATCAACCGGGATTACGCCGTTATTGGGAACCCCTTTGAATTTATAAGTCTTGGTATAGCCCACCGGATTGGGTGTATAGCCGGCAGATGTTTCTGCCTGGATGGCATATCCCTTTCCTGGTTTAAAGGCCACATCCGGGGTTGAAACGAAATAATCATTCACTTCATTGTACTGAAAGAATCGGTTGGAGACCGTACCTGGTGAAAAACCACCCTCTGCTGCGGTGCCCCTCAGTTTTTGTCCGGCTACCGGAGCACTCCAGTACACATAATCCATTTGAGCGTTGGCACCTGTAAGCACATTGTCCATATCCTTTACTTCTCTTTCAGCGGTAATACTACCGGTGTTAACGGCTTCATCTTCAATCTGGATGAGGTTACCGCCGGTTTGAACTATAAAATTGTCACCGTTTCCGTGGTTGATAACTTTACCCCTTACCGTGACCGAAGTGTTTTCAGGTATTGTAAGTAATCCGCCCTCCATCACTTCACATTCACAAATTGAAACATTCCCCGAATGCAGATAACTTCCTTCAATTACCGCTTTCTCATACTGGGTAGGTGCGGAGGGAGACCAAACATTAGCAGTGGTAAAAGTTTTATACACTGAGTTGCTGGTAAGTATCTTTACATCATCAATGAGCCATAACCTGTTATTTCCGTTTGTATTTGCAGTGATCCTAAACTTTAAGTTGGAAATATTGGCAGAAGCAGGAATATTGAGCGTAATATTACTGTATTTCGTTGATGGTGTATTACTTTGTGATACCGTCGGATTAGCTCCGGTGAAAGTACTGGAAAAAATTCCACTATCTGAAAAATTATAGCGTAAATATGTTATTGAATTTGCGGATCCATTTAGTTTCATTTCCGTCGACCAACTGTTATCGGGATTTTGAACAGACAAGGTAACAGATGATTCATTATTTAAGCCATTATCACTATTTAGTACTCCCCAATTTCCATCTGTCGTGGTGAACGCAGCTACTTTAAAAGTGATGCTAACATTCTTCTGATTGCTTATATCTAAGCCACTTGCCCCCCCAAATTCTACTGTTTTTGTTGCATTTCTAACATACCAGGATGTAGACGCACTTGAATAAAGATCACCATTTGGATAAAGACGGGTATTGAGCGTATTAGAATTTGCTGGATTTGCTGCGCCACCGATTAGATCTACTGAAGCATTATAATCACCCAAAAGGGACTGCTGTCCAGGTGCAATTGTATTTTGAGCAAAAGTACCTGCGACCAGTGTGCAACTTGCTCCCGTTCCAACAACCGTAAAAGTATAGGGGCTAAGAGCAGCATTAGAATAGACCGTAATTTCTGCGGTCCGCAATCCGTCAGCCAGTGGTAAAAAACTGATATTAAACGTCTTATAAGTGGTAGTATTACCATTTGTACTGGTTGTAACCGCTATATTTGACAACGAATTTGGAGTAACGGTAAAGTCCCCCGGATTTGCTCCGGAAACAAGTATATTTGAAATATTTAATATTGAATTTGGTTCCCCTAAATAATTCCTAACACGAAAAGTTCTGGTGAGCGCTGCGTCAGCAGTCTGCCTTGTTCCAAAATCTGTATTAAGCGCCAGTGAAGCAGGAGAAAGATGGGGTATATAGACATTGGTATCTGAAGATATTCTTATACTGGGTGAACCGGAGACTAATCTCAGATTATCGATACGGACTTTATCATTTCCCCATAATCCATTATCAACTGTTAACCTTACCTTAAGATCGGATTTCATCGCTGCAGCTGGTAATAATACAGAAAAAGTTCTTCCGGTCTCAGTAATCGTAAAAGTATCACTCTCCACAAACTGTGAACCTGCACCTGTATTAGTTTCTACCCTAACTTGCGCAGCAAGTGAGAAACGTGATAAGTCTGCAATTCCATAAAAAGATACTGAAACACCTGATCTACCTGAAAGATCAGCAGAAATTTCTACAAAATGTCCAACTGCTTTATATTCTAACATCTCATTGTAATACTGTACTGGCGGGTTAGAATATGACAAGGTAGGGGTAGAAGTCATATTCACAGTATCTGGTGATAAACTGTTTGTAAATGGAAAATTTACTAACGTAGTCTGTCCGGTCAAACCCGCAGACATCAGCAGTAAAAGCAGCAGCGGGAAAATGTTTCTTAAAGGAAGTAAATGTTTTTTCATAGGATAAAATTGTGTTAAAAAATAATGCCGCATGATATAGACCGTAACAACCTTAAAAATGCAGGATATAGCAAAAATAGGCTTTTTTGTTTGCTTGGGCAATTGTTGTCCGGGCGATGATGGTGACCAATATGCGTTTAGTGTAAAAGTAAAACCGGAAAAACCATGACCAAACAGGTACAGATAGGGCTAAAACGGCAGCTGCCGGTGCGTGCGCAAAAGCAAAGCCATGTATAAAAAGTCCCCGTCTCAAGACGCTTTGGGACGACTGCATGATCACCGTTTTACGTCTTCTGTCTTATTCACCGTCATGCGTCTGTTATGTTTGATTTTTAGGAAATAAATTCCACTGTTTAAAGACTGACGAGAACCCGGTGTCTTCATGATGATTTCACGGCTGTATAAAATATCACACTTTCCTGACATTTCCGCCAGCGGCTTTAAAGTGGAGCCATGGAATTCACTCTATACTCAAAAACCAGATGTATTGAAGAGCCGACCGGTACAAAAAGAAAAACAAAACCCCAGACCGCGAAGGTCTGAGGTTGATTATATTGAGTAGGTTTTACTTAAGTATTTTCCTGGTACTTACTTTACCGTTATGAGTAATCCTCAGGATATAGACTCCCGGGTTCAGCTGAGCGGCATTGACCCTAGCCTGGCTCATGGAGGACTCCGTGCGCGACAGCAGTTTGCCTGCAGCATCGTAAATTTCTACCGAACTAATTTGTTCCGTGGCTTTTACAACAAAATGATCTCCGTCCTTATAAACCGTGAGGCTTTCACGCGGACTCTCCTGCGGAGCTACAACAGACCCTAAATTCTGATAGAGGATTTCAAAACGGCCGCTGCTTTCGCCTTTTTTCGCTTTAAACCTGTAATTCTTCTCTTTGCTGAGATTCACCGTGCTACCCGTTTCATGATCTTTCAGCCAGATTTCCTGATCTCCCGCAAAAATTCCTTCCGCCTGCTGCAAGGTGATCATGTAAGAGCCTTCACTGAAGAAATTGGCCCCGAGCAAAACTTTATCGCTATCGGTAAAAGCGCCTTTACCCTGAATAAGGAGCTTCCGGTCACCCGACTGGGAATAGAAAATGTCGGAACTGAGTTCCAAAATTTCCGCATCGTAATCCTGCTCGTAGCCGTAGGTGGCCCCCTCAACATAACCGATAAGCTGGCTGTTGGCAATGCCGTTGGGTGAAACCAGATTCAGCCAGAAGCGGTTTTTCTCTCCACCTCCTTTCTGATAAAAAGCTCCGCCCGTACTTACCCTCAGGTTTTGACCGTTATAGCTGTTTTTAAAATTCAGATTCCCTGAAGTTCCGGGAGCAGTTCTCACCTGAACCAGAAATCCCTGACCTGCTTTAATAATACTGGACGCAGCCGCCGTACCTCCAGTACTCGGAGCGTTATTCCCGCCGGTACCGTTGTAAACTGCGTAATTGTTGCCGCTGTAGCTGCTTCCCTGTTGGTTGGGGGTGTAATACGTATTGTTCCAGAACCATGCCGTATTGTAAATCAATCCGGAGTTGTTCGCATACAGAACATCGAAATCAATATTGGAAGGATAAGGATTCCCGACCAGATTATACCCATGGATGACGGTTCCGCCAACGCCTGTATTGACCGACCGTTTTATTAAAATCGGCACATCCCCGTTATTCGGTACCCCTTTGAACTCATAGGTTTTATTATAACCATTGTCAAACCCGTCTTCTGCCCGGATTGCATAACCTTTGCCCGCCTTAAAAGTGACATCTGAGGTTGAAACGAAATAATCATTCGATTCATTGTATTCGAAGAAACGGTTTGTTGGCGTTCCGGGGGAGAAACCGCCTTCCGCAGCAGTTCCCCTGAGTTTCTGGCCGCTTACCGGAGCACTCCAGTAAATATAATCCATCTGCGTTGCCAGAACATTATCCATATCCGTCACATAACGCTGTACCGTCACAGCATCGGTGTTCGAAACATTCAGTTTCTGGATTAAGTTTCCGTCGGATTCAATGACTACATTCTCTGCAGTGCCGTTATTGGTAAGTTTTCCTACCAAATTCACCGTCGTATCAGCGGAGACCGTTAATTTCTGCCCGGCGTTTACCGTACAGCTGCAGGCAGAGAATGCTCCTTGGTCCGCTGTTACATAGGGACTGTTGATCACCGCATGGCGGTGGTTTCCTTCTGAAGGTATCCCATTATCCCAAAGCACTCCATTATAAGATGTAGTACCATCTACTGAAATTACAAATTTCTTTTCATTTGAAACATTTAGCGAAGTTGACGTAACAGTTAATTTAAATTCATAATCCCCAGGCGCAGTTAAAGTTCCAATATTTACAGACTGAGAAAATTTTGGCGGAAAGAAGTATCCGGATGGAGCCCTAATAAGTTCCCACTTATATGTTAAAGTTCCAACAGCTCCCGGTATATATTTTATAATGGAACCACTAAATTGTATGGGCTTATTATCACTAAGACAAACGGCAGATGGATTAGTCAAGGGTAAGGCAGCAAAGTTAGTTCCGCCTGCTTCATTGACATCTTCAAAGGTACCTCCTGTATTATTACCTTCACCATTACAGGAACTATAGGGTTTGGTTCCACCAATATATAAATTCTGCGAACCTGTACAATTAGCTATGGGCTGTAAACCTTTTGGAAAAGAACAAGCAGTAGAGTTTAAATTTAGTAAAGTTATTAGACAATTTTGTGGTAAATATAAATTTGTAGGATTACTTGACCAAAAAATGGAACCACCATCTATTATAACTTCTTGCAAATCATCTCCAAAAACAACATCATTATTTTCAATTAATTTCATGCGGCCCTTAACTGTCAGCTTCTGAATGTTGACATAGGAGTTAACTTTATTTCGTTTAGCTCCTGTGTTCATCGTCACCTCATGACAGGGTTGAATCGTCACGGCAGCTGTTGCATTTCCAGCGGGTATGGTTCCTATCGGAGCAGTAGACTTTCCGGGGTATCCACTTGTAACAGCCACCCATGTTGTGCCGTTATATACCTCCCAAGTATTATAGTCATTCCAATTTCCAGTACCTTTAGACTGGTAATCCCCGATATTCTGAGCGTAAGCGGTACAGAAGTAGGTATAAAATAAAAGAATAAGTATTTTTTTCATCATGTAAGTTATTTTAAGCGTGATACTTAGGTTAACATGCAAATATATGCAATTTAATTAATCTTAGCTACCGTGTTTTAACTCTTTTTTATGGCGCACATAATTCAATAGGCTGTGTTTACGAGAAACAGCTCCATTCTCTGTTATTACCCAGCACCCCTCTTCCATCCTCCTCTTATATCACCCAACATTTTTCCCTATTTTTGCAAAAAAATTTCCTATGCTTATCATCGACTCGCCTTCTACCAACGCGTATTTTAATATTGCTTCCGAAGAGTATCTGCTCGGTCGTTTTCCGACGGAGGATATTTTCCTGCTGTATGTGAATGCGCCCTCGATCATTGTAGGGAAATTTCAGAATACCCTGGCTGAAATCAATCTGGATTATGTACAGGAAAAGGAGATTAAGGTGGTCAGAAGAATGTCGGGTGGCGGTGCGGTGTACCACGATCTGGGGAACCTCAACTTCTCTTTTCATACCCTGTTGGCAGATCACGATTTTGGCGATTTCTCGCAGTTTACCCAACCGGTACTTTCGTTGCTGAACCGTCTCGGTGTTCCGGCAGTTCTCGAAGGGCGTAATGATTTGTTGGTTGATGGAAAAAAGTTCAGTGGCAATGCGAAACTTGCCAAAAACGGGAAAATGATTCAGCACGGCACCATCCTGCTCAACTCAGAAATGGAGGTATTGGGCGATGCCCTGAAAGCCAATCCCCTGAAATTTATCGACAAAGCCACCAAATCCAACCGCGCGCGGGTGACCAACCTCATCCATTATCTTCCGGAAGGCACGACCACGAAGCAACTCAAAAATTTGCTGACGGACGAGATCATCAGCAACAATCCCGGTGCGGAACGCTATGAACTCACCACAGACAATATTGCCGGCATCGAAAAACTGATGCAGGAAAAATACGAGACCTGGGACTGGAACTTCGGCTTTTCCCCGAATTACAGTTTTCAGAAAGCCATCAAGGTGCCTGCAGGATTCATTGAAGTCCACCTCGATGTCGTTAAGGGAACCATCGAAAAGGCTAAAATTTTCGGCGACTTCTTCGCCCCCAAGCCGATTGAAGAGCTTGAAGACCTGCTCATCGGACATAAGCATGAGGAAGAGGAACTGCGCAGCATCCTCGAAAGCGTCGATTTAAGCGACTACTTTGGTAAGGTGACGGTTGAGGAAGTGATGGAGGTGTTTAAGTAGGGGCGGGCGGGTTCAACGCGTTGCTTCGTCGCTGCGCTCCTCGCAATGACCCGAACCCTAATTAAAGTACGTTCGTCATTGCGAGCGGAACGAAGTGGAGCGTGGCAATCTGTTGAACACAGCGTACTCTAATCACGATCCAGCGAATCATACAAATCATTCCATTCCGGATTGAGCCCGTTGATCAGATCAGTTTTCTTCTGCCTAGAACCGCCCTTTAACTGCTTTTCTCTTGCAATTGCTTCCGTAATACTGGCGAAAGACTCCCAGTACACCAGTTTTTGCAGGCCGTATCTTGCAGTAAAACTTTTAGGGTATTTCTTCGTCCGATGCTGCATTATCCGTTCCGGAAGATGAGAAGTTACGCCCACGTAAAGGGTCGTGTTGTTCTTGTTGGTGAGGATGTAAATGTAGCCTTGTTTCATATTGAATGACTGAATTATTACTTAAGGATTGCTTCGTCGCTGCGCTCCTCGCAATGACCCGGAACCCTAATTAAAGTACACTCGTCATTGCGGGCGGAACGAAGTGGAGCGTGGCAATCCGTTGAACACAGCGCGCCTTTCGACGATGGGAACCTTCACTTAAGGATTGCTTCGTCGCTTTGCTTCCCGCAATGACTGTCTATTCTTCCCACAGGTGTTCTACCTCGTAATATTCTTCCAACTGATCCAGATCATCCGCATACCGAATAAGAAAAATAAATTCACGAAGGTACCGCTCCTGCGAAGCGAGCATCATTTTCTGCAGTCTTGTATCACTCACCACATATTCGGATCGAAGAATATCTTGATTATCTTCAAGAAATTTATTGAAAATATCACCATAATGTTCATTAAAATGATAGGCATTTTTCATAATTCTACCCAGTTGCAACTGCGCGGAATTAAATTTCTCCCTTAATTCTTCATCCAGAAACTCTTTACGATCTCCTTTTTCCTTTCTCATCTGCCGCACCGTATGGATATGACGCTTCAGCGGATCCAGGATATCTGCCTCAAACATATCAGTATAAGCCCGAACAAACTGGTATATTTTATATAAGCCAATCAAGGCTTTCCCTTCTTCTTTATTGGAATATGATGAAGCAACCGACTCTATGAGCTTATCATAAAGCAAAGCATTATACGACATGCCATAGTACCTGCTGTGGAAACTTTCAATTTTTTTAACTTTCCGCTCTATTTCTTTTTCCGTAACTTGCTGTTTTTCACCAACTTTAGCTTCGCTGTTAAAAAAAACATTCATATCGATTCCGAAATCTTCTACCAGGGTTGTCATCAGCGCAAAACTGGGTTTAGTATTTCCATTTTCCAACTGTGTTACCGCACTTCTACTGATATTCATAGCCGTAGCGAATTCATTCTGTGTCATCCCCAGTTCGGAACGTATATTTTTTATTACTTCTGATGTATTTATTTCAGGTGGCTTCATTATTATTTTGTATTTTTTTCAACACAAATGTTTTTTATTTAAAACATTTTATTATATTTGTATCGATGTAAAGATACATATTTATCTTTTCTGTACAAATTATTTAACATTAATTATTAAAAATATGACCTAAAAGCAGCCGAACCGACCACCATTCCAGGTTCATCCTACAGCACAAAGCGCCACGGCCGAATGGTAAAGCCCCGGCATTCAAATCTTTTAATTCTAATTTTTAAAACTGATCGTTATGATTACATTTAAGGCCGTCGAAAGACGCAATCCACAGCTGCCGGATGATCCGAAGAAGTTTTATCCGCTGGTGAAAAGTACAGGAGTCATCGATGTAAGAACCATTTCCGAAGAACTTTCGGATGCCTCTACGCTGAACAGCGTCGACATCCGTGCGGTGCTTTTCGGTCTGGAGAAATCCCTGCTGAAGTATCTGCAGGACGGATATATCGTAAAATTCGGAGATCTGGGAACCTTTCGCCCTTCAGTGAGCGGAACAGGAGCCGATACCGCTGATGAACTCACCGCCTCGAGCGTGACCAAGAAGCGCATCCTCTTCACGCCGTCTCCCCTGTTGAAACGTACGGTGGCCACCGCCCCGGTAAAAAAAGTTCAGGACGTGTAGCCCCACGACCTGAACAGATGGTTTTCAATGAGTCCCGGTTTTGCAGCCGGGGCTTTTTTGTGCGGTAAAGTTACCGTTTTTTAGCTGAATTTCGTACTGACGAAATTTTTTTTCGTACCTACGGACGTATTTTTCCGTACTTACAAAATATTTTTTCCTCAGTATGGGCACAGTTTTTTGTTCTTACGGATGTTTTTCACCGTAAAAAAGGTCAATTTTATGATGCAAAAAGGGGTTCTTTAAGGTACGAATACGTAATTTCTTTGCCCAAAATCACATTTTTCCGGAGGCAAAAACTGAAATTTCGGGGCAGTTTTACGTCAGTTTTGGCGGAAAATTAACCACCCCGTCCGTGTGCAAAGCACACGGACATCCCTTCAGGGGAGGGGATGCCCTTTATATAATAAATGATAGGATAAGGTTGTAGTGTAGAAATGTACCGCAATCTCTCTTCCCAACACGGAAATTCACAAAATTACACTACGGAAAGAACCACGAGCTCACTTATTAAAACCCACGTTAAAAAAGAAAAACCGCGTATTAACGGAAAAAACCACCCCGTCCGTGTGCACGCACACGGACACCCCTCCAGGGGAGGGGAATATCGCGGTGTTTAATAAACGATGGGATAAAATTGTACTGTGCAACTATGCCGAAATCTCTCTTATAAACGCCGGAAGGAATAAAATTACAGTGTGGTAAAATGCCAGGTACTGACTTAATAAAATCTACCTTACATAAGAAAAACCGCGTATTCCCCTCCATTGGAGGGGTGTCAGCCGCGGGAGCGGATGACGGGGTGGTTACAGCACAAATAATCACCCCTTCTGTTTCTGTTAAGAAAGAAACGAAGAGGCCTTATCAAGAATACTTCGCGAAAGCTTTTTGGTACGGCTTTCGGAACCGCCTGAAAGCAGCCAGCGGCGGTCATACTCCTCACGGATTTGGGACCAGAGAAGGGTTTGGGTAAAGCGGCCTTCGATACTGTTTCGGGCGTTGGACTGCAGTTTGGTGTAAAGCGACCTGTCAAGATACATACGCTCCATGGCCTTTCCGAGCGCGGACTCATCCTTTACCGGAATGAGCAGGCCGTTCACCGCGTCGGCGATGATCTCGTTGCAGCCGTTGATGTTGGTTACGATACACGGCAGGTTCATAGCAGCGGCCTGAAGCACCACGTTGGGGAAGCCTTCGCGGTAGCTCGGGAATGCCAATGCATCACTAACCGCAAAGTAAGGTCTTACATCTTCCTGAAATCCCGTACTGATGATATTTGGATTTTCTGCAATTTCCTCAAGGGTTTCCGGCAGCAGGGGATCGAGTTTTTCCTCGTAGTTCCCTACCAGCAGCAGCCTGAAAGGTCCGCTGTGTTTTTTGGAGAGGTCAGAGAATGCGGCCACCAGTTCGTTGATTCCTTTGTCTTTTACGAGCCTTCCGACAAATACGAAAGTAAAATCGTTTTCTGAGATGCCGAGCGACGTTTTGATTTTTTTGATTTCTTCCTCCGGATAGTGTTCCGGATTAAAATGATGGAGGTCGATGCCGTTGGAACTTCCGTTGCCGATAACTTTCATCTTGCCTGCACTGCAGAACCCGTAATCCCCGATGATTTTTTCCATGTTGAAGGAATTGGGGTAAACGCCGTTGGCAAATGAATACGTGGTTCTTTCCGCGATCTTGAGCACCTGTTTTTTCAGTCCTTTAGCCTGCAGCAGGGGCAGTCCGGCTACGGTATGCATGCGCACCGGCACTCCGGCGAAGAAGGCCGCAGCCATGCCGATAAGTCCGGCTTTAGGCGTATGCGTATGCACGATTTCAGGGCGGTGGGCTCTGAGGAATTTATAGACCTGCCAGAAGGATTTTAAGTCTTTGAAGGGGGTGACTTTACGGGTCATTTCAATATGATGGTGCCCGATTCCATACTTCTCCGCGATCTTACTCAGACTGTCGCGGTCTGACGATACGGCGGTGACCTCATAATGTTCATTCATGAAGTGGAGCTGGTTCCCGAGCAGCTTGTCCAGCGACACGGGTACCGTTGTTATTCTCACTAATTTTTTCACAACATCAAAGCTGTTTACAGCATTTTCGGTTCAAATAAATCTTACTATCCCCCTAAGATTTTAAGATTTTTTTTCCTCCGCAATATTACATAAATTATACCAATAACGGGATAAAATTCAGTCATTTTAACACTGGAAACTATAAAATAAATTCCATTTGTTCATCACCCTGATAACGGAAACCCAGGCGGAATATTTTGCAGAACCTCAAATTAACCCAGCATCAAGCATCGTGTCTTTAGCTTCTGGCTTCTTGCCTCTTACATCCAACCTCCATCTTCCATGTCCAATCTTCCATCTTCCAGCATCAATCTTCCATCTTCCAGCATCCATCTTCCAGCACCCATCTTCCAGCATCCCTCACCCATCTTCCATCTTCCATCTTCCATCTTCCATCTTCCATCCAATACCCATCACTCATTACTCATCCAACACTCTTCGAAAGAGACCCCTCACTTCCTTGCTACTCCTACCCTCTAACCACAGCCCTTTGTCACTCTGTAAGAGACGCATGTACAGACACCCCTTCTTCATTATTGCACCGTCCCGGCGTCGCCCCTGTGAGATTCGAGACTCCCAGATGACTTAGGATGTTGATGACTTAGGAGATTTTTGCGTTAAGAAAAAGTTGGAATGAAGCGTTAACAAACCCGCCGAAGGTGTGGTTCGCCGATTCCAATAAGTCAATAGAGAGGATGAGGCAAAGATTTTTTGTCCGAAGCGCGGCAATAATTTCATTTGAGAAAACAAGAGTCTTTCCGCGCAAGTTTAAATCTTTTAGCGGAATGTAGACTTTTTTAGCAATCCGCCATGGGCGCATCGCCGATTCCATTAAAAATATAAACACAATGAGGCAAAAAGATCCAGTCTTGATTTTTTCGTTCTTTTGCATCAAGGCAAAAGAACAGAAATAGATTTAGCAATCAACACCTTACGTAATAAACCTGACTGCAATCCGCTACTGCCGGGGACCTCTTTTCGAAGCACCTGCCTCATTTACAGCAACTCCAAAAACCTCCACCAGCAGGGCCGCAAAAAACGGCATTGCCATCACCCTGGTCCTCATGATAATGCCGTAATTCGCGTAGGCATAAACATACATCAGCCCTAGAGCCGTCATGAAGAGCAGAGGGAAAACAAAAAGAAGGCGACTGCGGAGTTCCGCGAAATATCGGAGGCCATACCACAGAGCGAATCCGGCAATAAGCAGCAGTACAAGGTTTTCGGTGCTGACCACGTGATAAAAGAGACCGCTGCGTTCCACAGGCTGGGGTCTGAAGTAAAAAGTAAACAGTTTCGCCGGCAGCGGATAGGCGTCCAGCGGTACATAGCCGTCTGTCGTTTTGAAATGCCGGATATGGGCTTCATATTTCTGAAACACCCTTTGAAACCCGCCACTGAAATCCTGAAGACTGGTGAGGAGCCAGGCAAAAAGAGCGGTCAGGACAGCGAGTCCCCCCAATACCATTGCTTTTCTTTTTAAAGACAGCGGGAAGGTCAGAAGAAGTGCAAGGACATAAGTCAGGGCCAGGACAAACGCCACATGCGGACGGATGACGGCCACCGCCAGCACTGAAATGATGAGCAGTACACTGAAATACCTCTTCCGGCTGAGTTCAGCACAGAAAACCGTAAGCGGAATCAGGATCAGCGCTTCCTTTCCGATAAGGGAAGTCCAGAAGTGGAGATTGGGAAGCAGCATCAGCACCATCGCCAGAACCTGTAATTTTACGTTACTTCCGGCGATTCGCATTAAGGTCCGGTAAAGAATCAGCGCGCCGGCAAAACTGATCAGACTGAAGAGCAGGAAGCCGCTCCAGAACGGCAGGTGAAAAAACTTCACGAGCGGAAAAGTAAGAAACTTCACCACATCAGTGCCGGGTTTCAGAAAATCACTCCAGGAAGCATGGGCAAGATCCTGTCCGAGAAACCAGTAACGTTGCGCATCCCCACCGTTGGTCAGGATATACCGAAAGCCTATCCAAGCGAACACGAGGTGATATACCAACAGCAGAAACGGAAAAATACGGTGGAGGATTTTCATGCTTCCGTAAAAATAGGAAGATTTTTGTTTGGAGGACGGCATTCCACAGGAAAAATTAACTGAAGTTATTTACAGTCCATTCTCAAATAGAAAAACCGCGTATTCCCCTCCCTTGGAGGGGTGTCAGCCGCGCCAGCGGATGACGGGGTGGTTTAATCAGCTGCGGAAGATCCAAAATCCCTGTTTACAAAACCTCTTTCAAAATATAAAAAACGGACACTTCCGGAAAGAACCACTGTGCACGGGCAGAAAATAACCACCCCGTCCGTGTGCAAGGCACACGGACACCCCTCCAGGGGAGGGGAATATACCAGTGTTTAATAAAGGATAGGATAAGATTGTGCTGTGCAGCTATGCCGAAATCTATCTTGTCAACACAGGAAGAAATAAAATTACAACGCGGAAAAACACCCGGACCCGGATCATTAGAAACCACTTAAATAAGAAATACCGCACATTCCCTTCCCCCTGAAGTATTCCTGAATCTCCCTTTTCCAGTACCTCATTCACAAAAGAAAAACCGCGTATTCCCTGTCATTGCGACACGTCACAGGCGGGGAAGCAACCAGGGGTGTCAGCCGCGCCAGCGGATGACGGGGTGGTCATAGATGCAGTAAAAACAAGTCGGGTGATTTTACCACCACTCCACAATTTCCTATCTTTATTTTAAAAACACCGTGAAAATCCTCACCCATATCCGCGGCATCCCCATTAAGAAAACTCCCCCACTGATGCTGCCTTACAATAAGAAACTTAAAACCCTGCTTCCGGATAAAAGGAAAGCCTTGATTCTTTGTGAAGTACTGTTCTGGAAACAGGTGCACCGCGGAAGATTCCACCAAATTGATTTTGACCGGCAGAAAATCATTGGAAACTATATTGTAGATTTTTATGTTAAAAGCTTAGGCCTGGCTATTGAAATTGATGGCTGGAGTCATGATTTTAAACAGGAATATGATATAAGGCGACAGCGTGATCTTGAAAGTTACGGTGTAAAAGTATTCCGGATTTCAAATCATGATATTAAGAAGAATATGGAGATTGTGCTGAGAGATTTGGAGAACTTCATCATGGAGCATTATGGAGTAAGAGAACCGGATGAATGGTCAGGAGCAGAATGAACCACCCCGTCCGTGTGCAAAGCACACGGACACCCCTCCAGGGGAGGGGAATATCCAAGTGTTAATAAAGGATAGGATAAGAGTGTACTGTGCAGCTATGCCGAAATCTATATGGTCAACACCGGAAGAAATAAAATTACAACGCGGAAGAACACCCAGACCCGGATCATTAGAAACCACTTAAATAAGAAATACCGCACATTCTCCTCCCCCTGAAGTATTCCTGAATCTCCCTTTTCCAGTACCTCACTCACAAAAGAAAAACCGCGTATTCCCTGTCATTGCGACACTTCACAGGCGGGGAAGCAACCAGGGGTGTCAGCCGCGCAAGAGGATGACGGGGTGGTCCCCCCCAGTGCTTATTCCTTTAGCAGTTGCTCCTTAGGCTTCGGCCTTTGCCTCAGCTTCTGCCGGTACGCCAGCATCTGCTCCTTTGCCACCTGCTGCTGGTACGAAAACACCCACATCAGGTAGATCAGCATCCCGGGCAGGAACATCTGAGTAATCCATTCACTATAGAAAAGATTTGATATTATTTTTTATCATTCTAAATTTCATCTCTTTAATGATGTCGCAATAAAATAACCTGACTTAAATTTTAAACTTGCGAACTACAGCTTTGAACTTACCGTTAGACCCTAAAGGAATATCATTTACAATATTAATTATGATTGTCAGATTTTCTCCAAGCCGATCTTTTAGATTATCACGTAATAACTGATCCATTCTTGTGTTATATGTATCATCAACGATTTGATTTACCACAAGCAGATCCTTTCTTTCCTGGATAAGTTGACTTTTAACAATCCCCTCTAAACCTTTGTACGCAGTGTCCATTCTACCTACATAGCCTTTTTCTTCTGTCCAAAGAATGTCGTCTTCACGACCTATAATCTTTTCGACATAGTGCATCTTACAGCCACAGGCACAAGGATCCTGCCTGGCAGCCACTTGAACAGTATCCTGAATGTCATAGCGTAACAATGGGGTTTTCCAATTTCTAAAACTTGTAACTACGAGTCTCGCCAACTCTCCTGGCTTAGCTTCTTCGTTTTTATAATTTAGAAATTCGAAAATTCCTGAGTCCTCATTAATATGCAGTTTCCCATTATGACATTCGGTAATAAAAGGACTGCCTTCGCTTGAAGCATACTGATTATAAATTCTGCAACCAAACGCTTTTTCTATTTCAATACGTTGATAATCATATAATGTTTCAGCTGTTCCTGCAATTGCAGTTGGTACAAAATTTAGCTTAACTGCATTTTTATTAATATATCGGGCAAGTATATATAAAGCGGACGGATAGCCATCTAATAATTTGGGTTTAAACTTATTAAGTTTTTCCACATAATATCTTAGATTTTCATCTTTTAAGTGATAAGCAGACATAAATAATTGTCTGTCGACAAAGTTATATATCCAAAAAGGAGGTTTCTTTCTGAGAGGATTAACAATCAATCTTCCGGAAAATCTTACGTTTTTATCTCCTTTTTCGATCCGTATATTTTTATGAAATCTAGACCACAAAGCAAAAGCTCTTTCAGTACTTTCATCATCTAAATAATTCTTTGTGGGTGCGCCTGAAGTTCCGCTAGAAAATCCAATTTCAGTAACAGCACGGTTTGGATTCAAATTGACTAAATCATCCACTTTTTGCTTTCGCGTATCTTTGCTCAATATACTCAGTTGGCTTAACACAGCGTAGGGGTCGTTCTGAATATCAGAAAGACTTATGTTTTTAGTTTTAAAATCCTTTTGATAGTACGGCACATAATGATAACACTCTGCAAGTAATTTGACCAGCATCTTCGATTGGTAAGCAAGTACAGTATTTCTGTCCTGTTGCCATAAAGTAAGATACTCCTTCAGGTACTCCTCATAAGAAACGGTATACCTTTTCTTATGATTTTTTTTTGCGATTAGATTCAGCAAAATCCCTTTGATGAAAAGCGGAGAATGTCTATATAAAATGTCTTTAATATTACCCATCTTCTGTTTAGAGTATTTAGTAATTTTTCTTTGCCGCGGCCGAAAGAATATCTTTGGTAATCTCGTGATGTGCTTCACATCGTATGAGATTAAGTATTAACTTGTTATGCTTCGAGCGTAATAAGGATATCGGGAAAATTCCTTTAATAAATAAAAATCGTATGTATATATTCTTTATATACAGACTTGATAAGTAAAATTTTTCCTGACTTGCAAGATACGACTGCCATTCATTTTTAAAAAGATGATCGTCTGTAATAACCCTGTTCAGGTTTTCTACTCTCTCAACAAATATTTTATGGTCATTATCTTTCAGTAAATGCAAAGTCGGGTCGCTTTTTCTCCCTTGGAAATGAGGAATAACTTGTACTTTAAATGAATCATCTTCCAGGTGTAAGACGACACTCATTCCTTCTGTCCAATTTCCTCGTTGGTATTTTTCTTTATAATCAAAGATGAAATTGCCCAAACTGTAGACGATCGGTTTTCCATCATAGTACTCAAAACCACTAACACAATGCGTATGATGGGCAACGATTGCATCTACGCCATTTTCAATTAAAAAACGGAAAGTTTTCCGCTGATTTGGGGATGGCAATTGATAATGCTCTCTTCCACCATGATAGATTAGAATTACCTTATCGACTTTTGTCCTTAAGTCAGCAATTTCTTTAAGGTTACCAATTAAATCAAGCGTGTGCGCACCTGCGGCATTATGATCTGCTGCACAAAATTCATTTTCAGCAATGTTTATAAAGCCGATTTTAATCCCTTTCAAGTCTTTGATGACGGGCTTTTTTGCTTCCTCTATGTTCTTTCCCGCACCAATAGTCGCAAACCCAAATTTTTTCGCATTCTCAACCGTATCAATCACTCCTTGCTCATCATAATCCAGAATATGGTTATTGGCCAACGTTAGAAGGTTAAAACCGGCAAATTGCAAAGCCCGTAAAGCTTCTGTATTTTCTGTTTTAATACAGGGTCCTGTCTTTTCAATTTTTCTGTCAGATAAGGTAACGGGACACTCTAGATTTACAATCGCATAATCTACGGTCGCAACCAGTTTTTCAAAACCATTGAATACTGAGGAAAATGCGCCCTCATTTAACAAACGACCAGTACGACCTATCGGACAAAAATCTCCTGAAATTAAAATTTTAATTTTGCTCACTTATTTGTATTTGTTATTAATTTGTATTTTACAGCGGCCAGGATAAAAATCAAAAAAGCAGGCATCAGCATATTTTTCTCCCGGATAATAATTCCGAGATTACTCATGACCGGTGCGAATGCCAATGCCCCGATGACAAAGTAAAAGAAGCTTGCCCGGATGATGATATTCGATTTAAATATAAATTTAAGGGATCTGTTCCTGAAGAAAAAATAAAACAGCAGCAACTGAATCAGATTCTCTACCGAGGCAATAAATGCCGGAATCCCGTTTATATCAAAAAAGAAGGGCCGAAAAACAAAGGTCAGGACTTTCAACAGGTAGGGGTATTCCGAAAAATCGATGCCCGATCCTGCTTTCGCAAGAGCGGCAGATTTGCCGGAAGAAAAATTTTCAATATGTTCCGTTGTAAATGCTTCGATTTTTGCAAATTCAAGAACATTTGACAGCAGCGGGAAAAATATGGCGGAGCCAACTGCCGCAAAGGCTATTTTCTGAAAAAGACTGAGTTTGGCACTGAGAATCATGGCAAGGCCATATCCTGCAGCTAAAAAAAGAAGGACGTGAGGCCTCAAATAATAACCTACTGCCACGCCAATCATTAATCCTAACCAGCGCTTCCTGACATTCATGAGCGAATAGAGGATAATACTTACAGAAAAGAACAGTAAAGAATCCTTACCAATGCCGACTGACCAGAAATGCATATTCGGGAGCAGAAAAATGTAAGGATAAAGCGGAAGGCGGGCCAACGTAATGTCCTTTAATCTGCTTAGGTCAGGAATAAAAGATTTGACAATGAGCATGATTAGAAGAAATGCCCAAAATCCTATAAAAGAATAAAGCAGCATCCCCGGAAGAAAAGACAGCTTTAAAACATTACTTGGAAAGTAATTAAGCAGAAACATGATTTGCGAAGGCCTGGGTGTCTCCACCACCAGGCCCCAGATCACCTCGAATGGCTCCGTTTTGGGATACATCCAGTAATGCTTGGCGTCTCCGCCATAAAACAAAATAGGCGTAGCGGCAAAACATACCGCCGTGTGAAATACAAAGACCCAGTTGATCATTTTCTTTTCAGCTGCGTTAAAAGCATAGAGATTCTTCAGATTGAATGTCATCAACAGAAAGAGGAGCGAAAAGATAAGATCGAGAAGCAGCATGATTATTTGATTAACGTGTCAATCTGTGACCGGTAGGTCAGATGATTTTTGGCGTATTCGCGTACATTTTTATATTTTTCTGTCAATTCTTCTTTACGCAGAATACAATATTTAAGCACTTGATATAAATCTCCCTCGTCGGACGGCATAAAGTTCACCGACAGATTTTCATCTTTATTGATTTCTTTTACACTGCTGAAAGCACCATTGACGACAATCTTGCCGGACACCAGTGAATCCAGATACTTCAAATGCAGAATCATATCCGAAAATTCGTTCATCCGGTCAGGGCACACAATAATATCTGCTAAAGCCTGATACCGGAATAACTCCTCATAGGCCAAACCCTCGCGCTGAACAATCCACTGCGCTAGCTGCAGTTCACTGATTAATTGCTGCACCTCACCCTTCAATGGTCCATTACCAATGAGCATAAGTTTCAGTTCCGGAAAGTCCCTTCTAAGTCTTGCAAAAACCCTTATCAGATCGTCAACCCCAGAGGTGGGTTTAAAGCCCCCTGCAAAAAACAAAATAACATCCTCTGTGTTTATTCCCAGTTCGGCTGACAACAGATCAATTTCTGCTAAATCTTCCGTTTTCACAAACACTTCATCAGCGAGAAGATTGGGAAGTACATAATCCTTCACAAGATCCATTCGGAAATGGTTCTCAAAGTACTTTTTCATTTGGCTACTACTGTAAATAATGCCATCTGCTTTCTGATACACCTTCTGATCGTGACGCATGGCCAAAGCATACTTTAGTGTGGCTATGGCTCTCCGTAAAAGAGAGGTGCTATTTCTTTTCTGATGAGCAAACTCAATGGGCGCAATTCCATGGATATCCGTAATATAATGATCAATTTTTCCTGTTTTTTTTAAGAGATAACCGATGGAATTATCCAAATATTCAAAAAAGAAAATCTTTGCATTGTTTAAATCCACCAGTTTAAAACCAGTCAAAATATTACGGAACAGATTGGGAAATAAGGTGATTATTGCTGTGGCAGGCAAAAGCCCCGTGAGGCCCTGCAACACTGCCTTACTGCTAAAACCGGTTTCAATCCTGATATGATTAATATCGGGATGAAAAGGGCTATGGTCTTCCGCACTGGAAATAAGGATTACGTTCTCACCCTTCTCCGCGAGGGCATTTACTACCCCATGAATGCGGATTGAGCCGCCGCCAACTTTGTTGAAATCCCGCAAAGTGAAAAATATATACTTCATCAGTTATATAAAAAAGATTCAACCCTATGTTAAATACCTGTATACTGTCCAGTCATTTCTTCATCAGTAAATTTCTTCAGCGCTTTCAGGTAAGATTCTGCAGCAGCCTGGAGGGAAAAAAAGTCCAAAGCCTTTGACCTGATGATAGATCTGTCAGCAAATGTACTGCTTTTACTAAACTCTTTTATTTCTTTCAGTTGAATTTGTGAATCTCCTGAATGATCATACAGATAACATTCTTCAAACTGCTCAAGAATCAGTTCACTATCACCGATGCTTTTGCTTGCAATGGTGGGAAGACCGCAAAGAAGATATTCCCCCAGTTTAATCGGTGCCACACCCTGCATGCTGAAGGTTGGTTTGCGCAGGGCAAATGCAACATCACCGGCATTCAGCCAAAAGGGAATTTCATCAAAGGGAACGCTTTTTACGGTAATGAATGTTGCCTCTTCAGAAGAAATCTTGTCTAAGGCAAACTTGGTATTGCCGGTTAAAACCAGAAACTTTGCGGGTGTTGTTTTTCGGTAAGCGGTCACCACGGCTGCCATTTCTTCCCAACAATACTGATCGCCCAGGGAACCGCAATAGACGAATAGAAGCTCATCACTTGTTAATCCTAAGCGTTTTCTGGATTCCAAACGGTGCTTGGTGTTGGGCTGAAAAAAATCCGCATTCCTGCCATTAAAGACGACGGAAAATTTGCTGCGGTGGCTTTCGCCAATTTCTTTTAAATGAATGTCAATTGATTTTTGCGACCGCGTGATCACGGCGTCGGCTTTCTTCAGCATCTGGGTTTCGATGGACTTGAGCCAACGGTATTGCCGGCTGTCTTTTTTCAAGCCTGCAAAATCGACACGTTCTTCAATCGGTAAACCATCGGCATCGAATATGATTTTAAAATTTTGATTATTGATCCTGTTCACCATGAATGCCGGGAAATTGCTTCTGGGCATTACGGTATCGATGTGGTGGTGGCGGATATATTTTTTAATCTTTGAGGCAGAATTAAAGAGGGTCAGGAGACTGCCCACGCTTGCGACGGGTTTCTTCAGAATGGGAAACGCGGTATATTGGATGCCTAAAGAACCGGCTGCCTTTTTCACCGCCGCAATCTTTTTCTCCTCTGCCCAGGTAAACTGTATGACATGAAACCGATAATCAGCCTGTTGGGCAATTTCGTGGAAAATGGGCATAAATAACCCTTCCATATAGGAAGTCTGTGGCCCGTCCCAGGTGATGAAGAGGAGGTTTTTCATGATTGCAATGAATACAAATTTTCTAAATTGTCAACATATTTGTCCACGGTAAAACGATTCGACACTTCTTCAAATCCTTTTTCTCCGATTAATTGTCTTTCATGTTTACACAATGATAAAATATGAGTTAATTTTCCAACCAAATCTTCTACAGAATCAGGATTAAACAACCAACCATTTACCCCATGATTAATGAATTCTGGAACTCCGCCAACTTGGGTTGCGAGAACCGGAATTTTTAGGAACATCGCTTCTACAGCAGCGATCCCAAAACCTTCGGTATAAGAAGGCAAAACATATAAATCTGCAATACAGAGAAATTTCGCTGGTTCCGATTGATAGCCTTCAAAAACAATTGAATCTTTCAATCCCAATTGATTGACTAAATTTTCCAACGCTACTCTTTCCCTACCATCTCCTACAACCGTTAATTGTAAATGATCTTCTTTTATTTGAGAAAAAGCATGAATCAAAGATTCTACATTTTTCACTTTCTCCAAACGACCTACGTATACAAGATTGAATTTTGCAGTTCTATTTAAAGTATAGTTTTTGGGTACACTCACGGGATTATAAATAACTACTCCCTTTTTCTGTGGAATTTCACCGGTTTTTACCAAATGTTTTTTTACCGATTGAGAAACGCAAATTACTTGATCTGCCAAACGATACACCAAAGAAAAAATTTTTTGGCCTATTGGCGAGTGATTTGGAATTCCGATTTCTTCGCCAATAATGTATTTCACCCCAGCCAGCTTCGCGGCTATTATTCCGTGAAAATTAGCTTCCGCTGCTGCGGTGTGCACAACATCTGGTTTTACTTTTTTAATAAGTTTATAAACTGTCCAAATATTACATAAATTTTTTATTGAAAAGTTTCTGTTAAGGATATGGACCGGAAAACCTTTCTCTCGTATAAATTTCTCAGCACTTCCACCGTGGCCAATGGCTGCGAAGATATAATGATTTTTCAAAAGCTCAGGTTTTTCTGTAAAACTGACGTATTGTTTTTCCTGCCCCCCAAAATCGAGAAGGGTAGTTATTTTAAGAACCTTCATAGTAAACACTTTGCTTTAAAAGTTTTTCTTTGATCTGTGTTTTAATAAATGGGCAGGCGTTGATGAGTGGTCTAATATTTATTTTTAGGGGCTCTGAATCAAATTCCAAACTGTCAATAGGGATGGAATTGGCAGTTATTTGGTAAGGTTTTTTAGGAGCTTTATTCACAGAAAGTAAATAATCATTAAATTTAAAGTCTCCTCCCGTTAATTTGTCTGATAGACTAATATGTGACACCGGAATTTGATAAGCATGAGATAAAATCAAACCATGTAATGATGAGGTCACAATTTTTTTGCATGATTTAATCTGACTGATAAATTTCTGATAATCTGACTCAATCATAATATCAATAAAAAGTACATTCGCATTTTTTCGCTGTTTCTTTACCCAATCCGAATCGGCTTCTGTATAGTGAGGAATAATGCCATACTCGTATCTCGGAATTTCCAAATGAGGATTATAAATCAATGGCATAAGTAATGCTGGATCTCCATAGATTTCGGGACATTCGACTCCGTTCGCCAAGTAGATTTTTCTTGTTAAAGGACCTCTTACGGCTGCTACTTTTTGAGGTTTCACAAAAGAACCGTCCTGGTAGGATTCCTTAATAAATCCGCTTCCCCAAACCACCGTTTTTTCACGAGACCACTGACATACACTTCCAATTACAGAATATGAAATATCATTTTTATATTCGGTATCCTTGATAAATTTCGAAGGAAAAACATCTTTACCTGATAAATATTCACCGAGAAAAATATTCAAGCCGTCACCGAAATTTTTACTATCCGGATGACCGTCAATAAAAATTGGAAGATTTAAAGTACGTAGTTTTTGTAAATGCTTAACTCTATCTCTATAAACATTATATTTATACTTTAAATAGGATTTAATTTTTAATATTTTCTGAAGCATTTAAATATAAATTTTTAATATTATTCACATAAATATCTTCCGTATAGTTCGCCATAGCCTTTCTATAACCATTATCTCCCATTTTCTCGCTTGTCTCTTGATTGCGATAGAGAAATTCAAATTTTTCTGCAAACTCATCAACCTGAAAAGGTTCTGCTAAAAATCCGGTTTGCTGATCATCCACAATATATTTCATTCCTCCTACTCTGGTCGCAACAACTGGCAGTTTATTCAGCATGGCTTCAGCAAGCACCAATCCAAATGCTTCTCTGGCAGAAACCAGAGAAAAGACATTCATCATACGATAAAATAAAGTAACATCGGATTGGTATCCTGTAAAAATCACTTGATTAGACATCCCTAAATCTTTAGCCAATTGTTCATAACTTTTTCGATCAGGACCATCACCTACTAATAATAGTTTTGCATCTTCTTTACATTTTGCAAAACTGGCGAAGGCGCGAATTAGATCAGAAAATCGTTTATGGCTGTTCAGGAGCCGACCAGTAGAACCTACGACAAAATCATTTTCACCTAACCCCCACTTAAGTTTTTCTTGTTTTTTTTCTTCTTCTAACACAATTCTCGGAATGGCCACACCGTTATTTATAGTGAAGGCCTTAGTATATGAAATGCCCAATTTGCCCTTTAGATATTCTTCCGTAACACTTTGGGAAACCCCAATAACTTTATCAGAAATTTTAGAAAAAAATCTCATCAATAAATTTCCCTTCCAACTTCTGTTAATAGGATCAGAAGTTTCCTCTATAATAATAACAGGGACCTTTTTAAGCCAACCATTAATTGCTGCCATGGTGACACCTTCGAATACGGCACCGTGAATAATATCGGGTTGATATTCTTCAATGATTCTTTGTACTTTTTGATGTTGCATCCACTGAAAAGGGGATTTTAATTGACCAATTGAAATCACTTCAAAGCCTTCTGCACTTATTTCTTCCGGAATATTCCCTGCGGCAATAGTACAAACAAACTTCTGGTCAAAAAGATTTTTGTCTAAATGTTTTGCGAGTGTTAATCTCGTACGCTCCACACCACCCGATCCTATAGTTTCCTGTACGTGAAGCACTTTTATTTTTTTTTGCATCTAATTCTGCTTTAATTGCCAATATTTATAAACAAGAATTTGTTTTGCCAGTTCGTAGAAATAAGATAAATTAAAAATACCGGCTCCCAAAATACTTTTTAATAAGTATATTCTAGCTAGCTTTTGATTTTTATAATATGATGACGATGTGTTAGAACTCATCCTCTCATTTCCTCTTCTGATTAAAGTGAATGTTTCCTGCAAATTATAAATTTCTTCTCTTTTTAATTTTAACAACGCCTCCCCGTGCATCAGCCATTCTTGTGAATTCATTAATCCTTCTCGAAAAGGAGGATCATCAAAAAATGACTTACGCCAAAGTGGATCCGAAACTGCCCACATTATCTGATTGGTAATATGCCCATATAAATAATCACCATATTCTTTATTCCGGGACCAAAACTCTTCCAGTTCTTTTGTTTCGTTATTGAAATATCTACCATAGGACAAGCATACGTTAAGAACAGCGTTGCCTTCTAATACAGCGACTTGTTTTGCCAAAGAATCGCTCGTTAGTACATCATCACTATCCAAAAACTTAACATATTTTCCTTTTGCTTTCAGGAAGCCAAAGTTTCGGCATGAATTAGCTCCTTTCAGCATTGTTGAAGGCCTTTTATATAAAAAAAACCTACAGTCTAATTCGGTATATTTTTTAATTACCGTTTCTGTATCATCTGTGCTACCGTCGTCCACAATAATACATTCCCAATTGACATAGGTCTGAGAAATGATCGAATCCAAAGTTTCTGCAATAATATCAGCTCTGTTGTATGAGGGGATGATAATTGAAATCATACTTTTAATATTTTTAATACTATCAATTTTATGCGTAAGAAAATTTTCTCAACAAAACTGAAATGCCTGATATAACTTTTATAAAAAGCTATATCAGTTTTTTTTATCTCAAATAAAAAAAGCAAAGCATTTTTCTTTAGTTGGTTTTTATGTTTAAAAGGTAATTTACTTAATTCAAAAAATGTCTTAAAATTATTTTTATTCTTAGCGTCTGTATCTAAAAGGCTCCATACACCAGTTTCATGGATACGGTAATGTGCCCCAGATGAAAAGTGTAAGTACTTTGCTTTACCATATTCTGACAAAAATGCTATTAGTACCTTATCACCATTAACCACATTTGGCATAAATTCTATAAAACTATTGCAAAAATTTCGAAAAACTATTGAGAGAGTCGGAATCGTAATACTTCCACACATTTCTTTAGCTGCTAAATCTCTGCGGTTTTTTTTTGGAATTTTATTGGGTGAAATAATTTTATCTTCATTAACAATCTTAACATCATGAAACGTGAGAACGTATTCCTCATTCTCCTCCAAAAAATCCACCTGTTTCTGCAATTTCAGCGGGTCGGTCCAGTAATCGTCGCCTTCGCAGAGGGCAATGTATTTTCCAGTTGCCTGTTCCAATGCCCAGATGAAATTGGGCATCATGCCTTTGTTGGTTGTGTGTTTGGTGTATTTTATTTCAAAGTTGCTTGGTGCAGAGTTTTCTAAGAAATACTTTTTCACAACCCCATCTGTTGCATCCGGGGAATTGTCGTTTGCGATGATAAATTCCACAGGACCGTCATATTGCTGCATCAGCACGCCATCAAGGGTTTCGCTGATATATTTCTCGTGACCATAGGTGATGGTAACTACGCTAACTTTGGGTAATTCCATATTCATGTCTTACATTAATTCTTTTTTTACCACTGCAGGAATTCCTGCTACCATTACATTTGCAGGTATATTATTTCTAACTATTGCTCCTGCTGCAATAACAGAATTACTTCCGATAACAACATCAGGAAAAATTACTGAACCTGCTCCTATACTTACAAAATTCCCAATATCGGCTCTTCCCAAGATGCTGGTTGATGGTGAAATTTCACAAAACTCCCCTATTTTAACATCATGTGTAATCACTGAATTGTAGTAAACCAGGGTGCCTTTCCCAATTATAACATCATTAGAAATTTTAACTCCCGAAAGAATGTTACATCCCGTACTGATTAATATTCCAAAACTTCCTATTTCTGCATTTTTACTGATGACGCTGCTCAAATTACCACCTATACTTTCAAATTTATCACAAAGCTTTTTTCTTAAGAAAGGACTTCCAATGCCTAAAACAAATTGATTTGAAGTCTGAGTAAAATAGGTTTTAGCTTCCTCCATCGTTCTTAAGACTGGAAATTGCCCATATAATTTTTCAGGCAAATCGTCATTAACATCATCATAAAAACAAAGATTTTTTGTTTGTCCGTTTTGATGAAGAATTTCCAGTACTTCCTTAGCGAAGCCTTTTGCACCTATGATCAGCATAATTAATTATTTTGAACTCTTAATACCAATCGACAAATTAAATCCACTTCTTCCAGAGTGAGATCATAGTACAGCGGCAAACATAAAACTCTTCTGGAAATATCATCAGTCAACGGTAAATCCTGTGGCTTCACATAAGGCAAGGATGTAGCCAGCGAAGGATAAAAATACCTTCTGGTAAATATTTCATTCAGCTTTAGGAGTTCTATACATTGTAACATCATTTCTTCCGAATCAAACACCAACGGATAATAAGCGAAGTTATTTTCCGAAGCGGCATGCCATATTGGTCTTCGTGCTTTCAGGTTTTTCAGTTTTTCATCATATCTTTCGGTGAGTTCTTTTCTTTTCTGATGAATGACATCCAAATATTTTAAATTCGCCAAGCCCATTGCGGCGTGGTATTCGGAATTTTTTCCATTGATGCCCAGTTCGGCAAAACTCTCAGGTCCATCAAAACCAAAGTTTCTCATGTACGCCAGCTTCTTGAGCAAAGCTGCATCTTTGGTCACCACCAATCCCCCCTCCACCGAGTGGTAGAGCTTGGTGGCATGCAAACTACAAGTCGAAATATCGCCGTATTCAAAAATGGATTTGCCATTCACCTCAACGCCAAACGCATGGGCCGCATCGTAAATGACTTTAAGCCGATGTTTTTTCGCGATGGCTTCAATTTTCTCCACATCGCAAGGATTTCCGTACACATGAGTCGCCAAAATAGCAGTAGTGCTCGGGGTAATGGCTTCCTCGATCTTGTCTGCATCGATGTTTAAAGAATGTTCATCAATATCCACAAAAACCGGAGTACAGTGTTCCCAAACAATCGCACTGGTCGTAGCCACAAACGAAAACGGTGTGGTGATGATTTCGCCTTTCAGGTCTAATGCTTTAATCGCCATTTGCAGTGCCACGGTACCGTTGGTCACAAAAAGCAGGTGATTGACTTTCAGAGTATCTTTCAGTCGCAGTTCCAAATCACTGGCAAGCGGCCCCATATTGGTAAGCCAGTTGCGTTTCCAGATTCCGTCAAGATAATGCTGGTAAACCTGCTGTGGAGGTAAAAAAGGTTTGGTTACGGGGATCATTTTTTTAATAAATCTTTTAAATAATTAATTTCTTTGAACTTAAAAATCCATACGCCCACCAAATAGAGCCCGGCATATAAAAAGGTCAGCACTAATAATCTTGGCAAATCTACCCAATTATAGAAAAAAAAATGGTCTGAAACGTAAATAATTAACGCAACACCTGCAGAAAGTGAGATAATCGGCATTAAATCTAAAATCTGATGCATCGAGCCATACTTCAACATCTTACCTGTATAGTGTGTGTTAATGAAGAATGCCAACACTGAAAATACCACCTGTCCCCAAACAATACCAATAATACCATATGGTACCGAGGTGAGAAGTGTAATCAATTGCAAACCTTTTTTCCAAAATTCAAGTTTTAGGAACAAATCGGAACGGCCTTTTACTTTTAAAATATTCAAGTTGTAGGCATGGATAGGATATAGAATCCCGGACAGTACCAGCACCTGCAAATACGGAATTGCAGGCAGCCACTTTTCGGTCAATAAAAACCGGATCATCGGTTCTGCAACCACCATCATTAGAAATAAAACGGGAGCAATAACAAAAATCACGAGTTTCATCAGTTTCTGATACACCTCTTTCAATTTGACATTATTGTCTTTAATTTTAGAGAACAAGGGAAAAGTAACCTTGTTCAAGGCGGAAGACAGATTGTTAACCGGTAATTGTTTAAGATTATCTGCTCTGTTGTAATACCCCAAATCTGCACTGGAAAAATATTTTCCTATGAGAATAGTGTAAATATTCTTAAAAACAGTATCTAAAAGCCCCGATAAAGTCATTTTATATCCAAAGCCAAAATGCTCTTTGAATTTCGCACGATCAAAAACAAGCAAAGGCTTCCATCTGCTGTAAAACCAAAGCTGAATGCCGCCAACGACTGACTGGATAAGCGGATAAAATACCAAGGTCCATATTCCGAAACCATTATAAGCCATCACCACGGCCGCAAGTGCTCCAATAATCAGTGAGGGCAATTGAATTTTAAACAGCGTTTTAAAGTCCATCGCTTTGGTAAACCTTGTCCCCTGCACCGCAGTGAGTGATCCAATGATAATGGAGAGACTGTACACTCTAATGACCGGCGTCAGTATTTCCACTTTGTAAAAGTCAGCAATCAAAGGGGCTGTAAAAAAAATAATGATATACATGGCGACCGCCACCCCAAAATTAAACCAAAAGACCGTCGATAAATCACGGTCATCCACATTTGTAGAACGAATGAGACTTGAAGACATCCCGCCATCCACCAATGCGGAGGCTATTGACATCACCACGGTGAACATTGCGATGGTTCCGAAATCAGAGGGCAATAATAATCTCGCTAGAATAACGCTTACCGCAAAAGTAATCAGCTGGCTACCAAATTGCTGTGAGAAGGTCCAGATCATGGAGGACACCGCCTGCTTTTTTAAAGACATGTAATCTTGTTCTATCTTAATTTTTTAATCAATCATTCCCAAATAAATCCCTCGTATAAACTTTCTCTTCCACATCGGCGAGTTCGGGAGCTTTACGGTTGGAGATGATTACGTCGCATTCCTGTTTAAAACTTTCCAAATATTTGGTGACACGGGAACCGAAGAAGGTTTCTTCTTTCATTACGGGTTCGTACACCACCACTTCGACACCTTTGGCTTTGATGCGCTTCATCACGCCCTGGATCGCTGAAGCCCGGAAATTGTCGGAACCGGATTTCATAATCAGGCGGTACACGCCCACTTTCTTGGGATTTCTTGCAAGCACCGAATCCGCGATAAAGTCTTTTCTGGTTCGGTTGGCATCCACAATCGCCTGAATGATATTGTTCGGAACCGAATCATAGTTCGCCAACAGCTGCTTGGTATCTTTCGGAAGACAATAGCCGCCGTAACCAAAAGATGGGTTGTTGTAATGCGAACCAATGCGGGGATCCAAACCTACGCCTTCGATGATCTGGCGGCTGTCGAGCCCGTGGATTTGGGCATAACTGTCGAGTTCGTTGAAATACGCCACCCTCAATGCAAGATAGGTATTGGAGAACAATTTAATAGCTTCCGCTTCTGTGGAATGGGTGAATAACACCGGAATGTCTTTTCTGATCGCCCCCTCTTTGAGGAGTTCCGCAAAAGCCTCTGCTCTTTCGCTCTGTTCGCCAATGATGATTCTAGAGGGATATAAATTATCATACAACGCCTTTCCTTCCCGCAAGAATTCCGGGGAAAAGATGATGTTTTGAAAATCCAGTTTCTTTTTCAAATCTTCAGTAAAACCCACCGGTACCGTGGATTTGATGATGACCACCGCTTGCGGTCGGTATTTTTTAACGTCAGCAATCACTGTTTCGACACTGCTGGTGTTGAAGTAATTGGTTTTGGGATCGTAATCGGTCGGAGTCGCCACAATCACATAATCGGCGTTCTGGTACGCTTCCAGCTGATCGGTTGTGGCTTTGAACTGTAAAGCTTTATTTTGTAGAAAATCACTGATTTCGTGATCCTCAATCGGGGAAACCTGTGCATTGAGCATCGCCACTTTTTCAGGAACAATGTCCAACGCTACCACTTCATGGTGCTGCGCCAGTAAAAGGGCATTGGAAAGCCCTACGTAGCCGGTACCGACAACTGTGATTTTCATAGGTTCTTATAATGTGTTTTCTGCTCCTTCCAAAACGCCCTTAACATCATACACCACCGCTTTTTCTTTAAGGCTGAGGTTCAGGTTCAGGTTCAGGAATTCATTGTGGGCTACTCCGAGGACTACTGCATCGTATTTCTCGATGGATGCTGAGGTGCTTTCCAGCTGCGCGGCGGAAAGAGATTCCTCGCTGCGCCCGGAATGACAGGGTAAAGTATTATAACAGGTCAATCCGTACTCATGTTTCACTTCTTCTGGTTTTGCCCAGGGGTCGTAAATGGTGACCTTTATGCCGTAGTCTTTCAATGCGGCTACCACATCTACAATCTTGGTATTGCGGACATCCGGACAGTTTTCTTTAAAGGTAATACCCAGCATCAGCACTTCGGCACCGTTCACCGCAATGTCTTTTTTGATCATGGCTTTTACAACCTGAGAGGCGACATAGGCGCCCATGGAATCATTCATGCGTCGACCCGCTAAGATGATCTCGGGATGATAGCCAAACTCCTGCGCTTTCTGCGCCAGATAATAGGGATCCACGCCAATGCAGTGTCCACCCACAAGGCCTGGTTTAAATGGAAGGAAATTCCATTTGGTGCCGGCTGCTTCCAGCACATCATGGGTATTGATGTCCATGAGGTTGAAGATCTTCGCCAGTTCATTCACGAAGGCGATATTGATGTCGCGCTGGGAGTTTTCAATAACCTTCGCAGCTTCCGCCACTTTAATCGTCGGTGCGAGATGGGTTCCTGCGGTGATGACCGATTTATACAGATCATCCACGACTTTTCCAATCTCCGGCGTAGAGCCTGAGGTTACTTTTAATATTTTTTCTACGGTATGCTCCTTATCGCCAGGATTGATCCGTTCCGGAGAATACCCCGCAAAGAAATCTTCATTATATTTAAGTCCTGAAACTTTTTCCAACACCGGAATACATTCTTCTTCTGTCGCGCCGGGATACACCGTAGATTCATAAATCACAACATCCCCTTTCTTCAGGACTTTCCCAACGGTCTCGCTGGCTTTGTACAGCGGCGTAAGGTCGGGCTTGTTATTCTTGTCTACGGGAGTAGGTACGGTGATGATGTAGATATTGGCGTCTGCGATATCGGAAAGTTCGTGGGTGCAGTACAGTCCTCGCTTTCCTTCGGCTCCGCTCAGGACAGGTGCAATGGACTGAGATTCCTCTGAACTGCGTTCGTAAACTTCGTCAGAAACTTTCGTTTCTTCCTTGTTTAGGCTCGGAATGACAAAGGGATTCACTGTGACAAGGACCGATTTCAAAAGGTCTTCTTCGACCTCGAGGGTGAAATCATTCCCGGCATTGAGTTCCGCGATCCGATGTTGGTTAATGTCGAAACCCACTACAGGGTATTTCGTAGCGAAAAGTCTCGCAAGGGGAAGGCCGACGTAGCCTAATCCGATGATGGCAATTTTATGCGTCATAGATGAAAATACAAAAGCGGCAAAAGTCCCGTAAATAACTGACTAAAAATTATTTAAGCGTGGGCCCGCCTGTTTTATTACATATTTTTTGAAGCGACAAAGGTAAGTATTTATTTAATATGGCCCATCAGGCATCAGATGCATTTAACATAAAGTAACACCGGAAGATGCTCAGGGCAGTAATGAATGGCGGGAGGCGAAATGAAAGAGGTCTGTTAAAAAAAATTTAAGGGCCGTCATCTGGCATCGGTTAACCCCAGCTCCCTATGCTCATCACCGCACTCATTTTTTAAACAGCCCCCTCTTCTCCATTTCATGAATGGACGCCTCATAGTGATCTGCTTCAATACACTGCGCTTCCACCCAGGTGGCAAACCTTCCGCTGCCGGTGTGAAAATCAATTTGGGGACTGAAGCCGAGCTTCTTGCGGATATGGCTCAAATCCGCTGTATTGTGCCTGATATCCCCAAGCCTGAAACCGCCCGAAACATTCACCGGGAGGTCGGCCCTGTAATGTAACTTCAGGAGTTTTGTCACCTCAAGTACCGTCGTGGCTGTTCCGCTGCCTACATTGAAGATTTCGTGATCGGCTTCGCTTTTCCGGATACCCAACATCGTGGCGGCCACCACATCGTCTATATATACGAAGTCACGGCTTTCAAGGCCGTCCTCGAAAACCGTAAGGGGCTGACCGTTACGGATCAGCGTGGAAAATACCGACAGGATTCCGGTATAGGGATTTCTGAGCGACTGTCCGGGGCCGTAAACGTTCTGGTACCTGAACACCACCGCGGGAATACCCACGGACCGGCAGACCTGCATCACCATCTGCTCCTGATTCTGTTTGGTGATTCCGTACACTGAAGTGGGCTGCAGGGGCGAATCTTCGTCTGTAGGAACCGAGATCAGCGGAAGCCCGCACCGGGGACATTGGGGTTCAAAACATCCCTGAAGGAGGGCTGCTTCTTTTCTTGCTGCGGGCCAAAGGATGCCGTGCTGAGAACACCGGTACTTCCCTTCTCCGTACACCGCCCTCGAAGAGGCGACAATTACTTTTTCCACCGAGTGTCTGGCATTCACCAGATAATCCATCAGATGCGCGGTGCCGCCGATATTGACATCTGTATACCGGTGCACCTCATACATGCTCTGCCCGGTACCCGTTTCCGCTGCCAGATGCACCACCACCTGCTGTCCTTCTAATGCAGCCTCCCAGTCGTCATAATGCCGCACATCACCGCGGATAAACGCCACATCTGCTCCGCCGAAGTCAGGAATTTCAGGATCAGCACCGTGGATCTGGGGAGACAGGTTGTCGAGAACAGTAACCTGATGGCCTTCACTGCTGAGGGTCACCGCCAGATGAGAGCCTATAAATCCCGCGCCCCCGGTAATGAGTATTTTTTTCATAAGTTCTCTTGTGTACAGGAATCCTTTTCCTGAATTTTTATCTGCTCCAAATATACTGAATAGTGTCTTAAAATAAGACAGAGGCTTACTCCTGGCTTATCTCAGATGTTCCCAGTACCAGTTTACCGCTTCTTTCAGTCCGTTCTGAATGGTGTGCGACGGTTCGTAGCCAAGAAGGGTTCTGGCTTTCTCCACCGAGGCCAGGGAATGCGGGATATCACCGGCACGCTGTGCCCCATGGATCGTCTGTATATTTTTAATTTCAGGATCGAAAGCCGAAAGCGACTCCTTCAGATAAGCAACAAGGGTATTCAGCGTGGTACGGTCTCCTACCGCCGTATTATATACGGTATTGATGGCGGCAGGATTATCGGAAAGCATGGCCTTCTCATTCATCTGCAGGACATTGTCAATATAGGTAAAATCGCGTGAGTAATCACCGGTCCCGTTGATCACCGGGCTTTCATGGTTCATGAGCTGAATGACAAACTTAGGAATTACCGCCGCATAGGCTCCGTTAGGGTTCTGCCGTCTGCCGAAGACATTGAAATAACGGAGTCCGATACATTCCATACCGTAAGTTTTTGAGAATACATCGGCATAAAGCTCGTTGACATATTTGGTGATGGCGTACGGTGACAGAGGTTTACCGATGACGTCTTCCACTTTCGGCAGAGAAGCGGAATCCCCGTAGGTCGAGGAGGAAGCGGCGTAAACAAATCGCTTCACCTTCGCGTCTCTGGCAGCCACGAGCATATTCAGGAACCCGCTTACATTCACATCATTGCTCGTAATGGGATCATTGATGGACCGTGGAACCGAGCCGAGGGCAGCCTGGTGCAGCACATAATCCTGCCCTTCACAGGCTTTCGTGCAGGTTTCCAGATCACGGATGTCGCCTTCCATAAGGGTAAAGTTGGGATGACCCATGAGGTGTTCGATATTATGCATAAAACCCGTCGCAAAATTATCGAGACAGGTCACCTGATCGCCTTTCGCGATAAAATGGTCACAGAGATTGGATCCTATGAATCCGGCACCGCCGGTGATGAGTATTTTGTTCATTTTTATTTATTGTAGCGTAAGTCTATAGGGAAATGATGATCGCGTGCAAATTTACAAAATCAAGGGTTAATGCAATTTTAAATATTGAAAAAGAGTGTAGCTTGATAGATCCTTTTCTTCAACACAGCATTGGTCACTCGACTTTTGCCCTCAATCACTAAACTATTAAACCACTCTACCACTAAGTCATCCAGCATCCTTCATCCAGCACCCAGCATAACTGGACTCTTCCAGAGTGACAAAATGTTCTTTTAAAATCCGAAATTATCAACAATAGCGTTTGTCACTCCGCAGGAGCCTCACCGCGGCGAAGCCGAAACGGTGCAACAACAATTAACAGGTGATTTATACATGGGACTCTTACAGCGTGACAAAAGATTTTTTTAAGTTCCCGAATCATCAACAATAGCGTTTGTCACTCCGGAGGAGTCTCACCGCGGCGAAGCCGAAACTGTGCAACAATAATTAACACACTAAACCACCAAACCACTTTATCACTAAGTCATCCAGCATCTGACATCCAGCACCCATCATGATTGGACTCTTCCAGAGTGACAAAATGTTCTTTTAAAATCCGAAATTATCAACAATAGCGCTTGTCACTCCGCAGGAGTCTCACCGCGGCAAAGCCGTAACGGTGTAAACCCTTACCAGGTTATTTGTATTGCTGAACTCTCACAGAGTGATAAGGTGTCTAGTGGGATAGAGGTAATAAAACACTTCTCCTCTCAATCACTAAACGACTAAACTACTTTATCACTAAATCACGAACATCCATCATCCAGCACCCCCCATGATGGGACTCTTGCAGCGTGACAAAACATTCTTTTAAGTTCCCGAATCATCAACAATAGCGTTTGTCACTCCGGAGGAGTCTCACCGCGGCGCAGCCGAAACGGTGCCACAATAATTAACAGGTGATTTATACATCGGACTCTTAGAGCGTGATAAGGTGTGTCGTGGGATAGGGGTAATAAAACACTTCTCCTCTCAATCACTAAACGACTAAACTACTTTATCACTAAATCATCGAACATCCATCATCTGACATCCAGCACCCATCATGATTGGACTCTTCCAGAGTGACAAAATGTTCTTTTAAAATCCGAAATTATCAACAATAGCGCTTGTCACTCCGCAGGAGTCTCACTGCGGCGCAGCCGAAACGGTGTAAATTATTTTCGGTTGCTCAGCTTGTCACTTTTTGCCTTGATGCAAAAAGTAACCAAAAAGATCAAGACTTGGATCTTTTTGCTAAAAAATGAAAATTTCTTTTAAGAAAACTTCCAAACTCGGGCGGAAAGATTATTGGGATTTTGTGTATTTTAATTTTTGCCGCCACTCGAACAGTGGAAGTTTTTGTGCGTTTCTCATCTAGATCATACGTTAACAAGAAATTTTCACTTTTATTAACGCAAAAATCTCCGAAGTCATTTTGACTTCCGAAATAAAAGATATGACCAGAATGAACTAACTCCTTTTCATAATGACAAATCATTCTTTTAAATTCCCACATTATCAACACAGCTTTTGTCACTCCGGGGGATCTTCACCGAAGCAAAGCCGTAATGGTGTAAACACCCCGCATCCGACATCCAGCACCTCGCATTCGGGGACTCTTCCAGAGTGACAAAATATTATTTTAAGTTCCCGAATCATCAACAATAGCACACTCCGGAGGAGTCTCACCGCGGCGTAACCGTAACGGTGCAACAATAATTAACAGGTCATTTATACATGGAACGCACAAAGTGTGAAAAAGGATTATATTGAAATAGGGGTAATAAAACAGGTCGACCTCGTCTCCCAATCACTATACTACTAAACCACTAAACCACTACTCTAAACAGCGTTTGTCACTCCGGAGGATCCTCACCGCGGCGAAGCCGGAAAGGTGTAAATATGCTGTTCTACTCTCTATATATTCAAAAAGGTAATTCAAAAACTCCAGCTGTGGATTAACACTGCGAATAAGTTCCCATTTTTTCGTGCGGGTAAGATCCTTAATCTCTTTTTCGCGCTCTATAGCTTGCTGTATCCAGTCATACTTTTCATAATAAAGCAATTGATGGAGGTTATATTTCGCGGAAAAACTTTGGGGATTAAATTTACACAGATGCTGCCACAAACGTCTCTGCAGGTAGTTGGTTACCCCCGTATATAGGACTGTTCTGTTATTATTGGTAATGATATAGACGTAATAGGTGTGTGATCCCTCAGTAAAAAAGTCCATGATTCTGCTTTTATCAAAGATAAAAAATCAGAAATAATCACGGCTTATAGCATTCAGTTATTTGTACTTAGGGACTCTTCCAGAGTGACAAAATATTCTTTTAAGTTCCCGAATCATCAACAATAGCGTTTGTCACTCCGCAGGAGCCTCATCGGGGCGTAGCCGAAACGGTGTAACAATAATTAACACACTAAACCACCAAACCACTTTATCACTAAATCATCGAACATCTGACATCCAGCACCTTAGCACCACCCCGTCAGTACCCCTGCGGTGCACTGCCACCCCTCCAAGGGAGGGAATATGCGTGCTTTCTATAAAATAAGTTTTGAAATCAATGAATGTACCCGGGAAAAAAGGTAAGCTCCAGCCGGTCATTAAGAACTAACTCAATCACTAAACTACTAAACCACTCTATCACTAATCATCCAACATCTGACATCCAGCGTCCCTCACTAAACCACTCACCTACTCACCTACTCATAACCCCAGCCGTTTCCACCATTTTGGTTTTTCCTGATGGGTATAGGAATAATAGCCATAGCCTGCGGTCCCGGCATATCGGGTATTCTCGGGCTTTACACTGTTGAGGACAAAAGCGATATTGTCGATCCTGTTTTCGTTCCTGAATCCGTAAGCAAAGTCGATCATTTCCTTTTCCGTAAAATCAGATTTCACAACATAAAGTACAGCGTCGGCATGTTCCAGAAGGTGAAGGGTATCACTCACCAGCATCACGGGCGCGGAATCGAGGATGATATAATCATAGCGTTTTTTAAGTCCGGCAAGCATGGTGTCGAATTTCTGCATGTCGAGCAGGTCATTCGGGTTCGGGGCGATTTGTCCGCCAAACATCACATCCAGATTTTCATGCAGACCTGAAGGCCTTATAAAAGCATCCGGCTCCTGATCGTCAGAGACCAGATAATCGGTGAGCCCGGTATTTTTGCCCTTAAAAAAGCGGTCGAGCTGAGGATTACGGATATCGGCCCCGATGATGAGTACCGAACTGCTTCCCGCTAACGTAACCGCTGTATTCATGGAGACCGTGGTTTTACCCTCTCCTTTAATAGAGGAAGTCACGAGCACCACGCCTCCCTTTTCCTGATTTTTTGCCTTGAGAAGGAATTTAAGGTTGGAACTCAGAATCCTGAAGGATTCGGAAAACACAGAAAAATCATTGGCATGCACCAGCTCATCCGGAGTCTCCTGTACCGGGATTTCACTGATGATGGAAGCGTCCGGAAAATGCGCCAGGATATGTTCCTTCGTATGCACCTTGGTATCCAGCGTGTTTTTGGCGAAGAAGAACACCAGCGGAAGCAGGAAACCTGCTGCAAGTGCGCCCAGAATAATCTGCTGGTTCTGTGGCTGTACCTTGCCGGTCGTGAACGCAGGGTTGACGATCTTGGCTTTAGGAGCCGTTACCGCAAGGGTAATGGCGTTCTCTTCCCTTTTCTGTAAAAGATAAAGATAGAGCTGTTCCTTGAGGGTCTGCTGCCGGTCAATGCTTCTGAAGATCTTTTCCTGAGTGGGATATTTACTGATATTTCCTTTCGCGACATTGAGCTGGGCATTGGCCTGCGCAATCTGCAGCTGCAGGGTCTCGCGGCTCTCCATGAGATTCTTGCGGATGAGGTTGCGCAGCGCACCGATCTGTTTGTTCATCTCTACCACGGCCGGATTCTCCCCGGTGGCCTGCTTCAGAACGCGGTTCCGGGTGAGCACGAGTTCGTTGTACTGTGTAATTGCCGTTTCAGCACCGGAATTAAGTCCCATTCCCGAAGGAAGGAGCTGCTCACTGCTGCTGGCGGAGAGCACCGAGTTGACCACATCAAGCTGCATGCTTTTCTCAACAACGGCTTTTGTATTTTCTTCGGCACTGCCTAAAGCGATACCCGCCTGGGCATCTAAATTGGTAATCTGGTTTGCCCTTTTAAAATTTTCTTTTTCCCCTTCGATGCCTGAAAGGTCTTCCGTGATGATTTCCAGTCTTTCATTGATGAAATTCTGGGTATTCTGGGCTTCCTCATTTTTATCGTTCACCCCGTCGATAAGGTACTGTTTGGTAAGTTCGTTGAGAATATCCTCTGATTTTTGGGGAACCGGACCTACCATCGAGATTTCCATCAGCATTCCTTTGTTGGGCGGAAGACTTACATTGATGCTTCCTTCCAGTCCGCCAACTACCCTTGCAAGATTCTTAAAGACCACTTTCAAAGGGACTTTATTCCTGCTGCCGGGCTTGGCATCTACCTGAATCACGCCAAAAGAAACCTGTACCGGGGTTCCGAAACGGTAGATTTTACCGGAGCCGGAAAGGCGGTACGAATTATTGCCCACAGGCGTCATTTCATACGTCGCACCACTGAAACCGGAAGGATTGTTTAAACTGATGATTCTGATCTCGTAGGGAGAATTCTTATAGAGCTCAAATTCCTTGATCTTTCCTGAACTGTACACGGACACATCGAGGTTAAGATTACGCGCCACCTTCTGTAAGATGGGCTTGGAAACAATCAGCGTGGTTTCACCCTGAAGTTCATCTGAACCGCTGACCCCCATTCCGAGGTTTTTAAGATCGTTAAGGGCCGTCGTATTTTTACCCTTGGATTCGAGGAGTTTAAGGGAGGTTTTGGTATGGTACTGCGGCTCAGCATACCGCAGATAGATTTGTGCAGCGGTATAAAACACCGCCATGCTGATGAGGAACCACGGCCATTTCCTCAGGTATTTTATAATTTCTTTCTTAATGTTAAGGGGTTTCGCCTTCTGTACGGGTCCCGAAGATTCTAAAAGTTCCATGGTTTTATTTTCGGGTTAATGAAATAATAAGCGTAACAAGTCCCAAAGCGATACCGCCATAACGGATCCACTTATCGGTGGCTGAATCATTATTCACGGCCACCTGTTTGTTGCGGTCTGGTTCCACATACAGAATATCATTCTGCTGTAAATAGTAATAGGGAGAATTCATAATTGATGCTTCCGACAGGTCGAGGGACACCACTTCATCTTTACCGGTAGCTTCAGAAGGCCGGATCAGCTTCACATTCGTACGGTTCGCGTCGTAGGTGAGGTCACCTGCCAGCGCAATGGCCTGAAATATGTTAAGTTTCTCATTCGGACTGGTCTTCTGTCCGGGGCTTTTCACCTCTCCTAATACACTGATGTTGAAATTGGTAAGGGTAATGGTAACCAAAGGATCGGTAAGGTATCTTTTAAGCCTGCTTTCCAGGTCTTCCTTGAGCTGCTGCTTCGTCATGCCTTTGCAGTACACTGAGCCGAGAACCGGAAAAATGATGGTCCCGTCACTGCTTACGGTATATTCGCTGGGGCTGCTTGCAGTGTTGGCACCAGTACTTCCGGATGCTGTATTACCAGTTCGGTTCATCGTGCCGAGATTGAACGGTCTTACCGCAATCTCATCGAATGCTGATACCAGAATCTGGAGTTGGTCCCCTTCCTGGATATGCAGGCCGGAATACTTGGCACGCGAAATCTCCTGTTCAAAATTATCGTTCGATAGGTAAACAATATTTTTCTTTGGTTTACAGGAGAACAGGAAAAGACATAATATTATGAATACAGATGCGTATTTAGTCATTGGTTGATTTTAAGATTACAAAGGTAAAGATATTTAAATAGGCTGTAATCTCAGTTTAACAGTGGCTGTTTACCACCAGTTTTCATTCAGGTAATAGTTGACTCCAAGCGCGATAAGACGGTTGTAGGTATTGTTGCGGTCATTATTAGGGTACACCTTGCTGAACCCACGGTCGTATCGTAGAAAAGCAGACCACTGTTGGGTGATCTTAAGACCCGCTCCAAAAGACACGCCATATCCGAATTTATTCACCTCGTCATCAAGATTTAGTTTATAATGAATGACGTCATAGGCAGGGTCCACAGTTTCTTTCTGTCTCACCATATACTCAATGCGGGGTCCGGCAAAGAGAAAGACATCCCTTTTCATGTTTCCTTTATGAAAAAACCACTTGAGATAGACCTGCATCGCGGCATAATCATAGTGGTATTTCTGTACTCCAAAGCGGTCTACATTCACTTTTGCGTTTTCGCCCTGCATGCTGTATTCAATCTGTGGTACAATATAAAGCCATGCCGAATCGAAAACGTCATTCTCTACAAGCGGAATCTCTGCAAAAACCCCTAATCCGCCTCCATACTTCCCTACAGAACGGTCATGTACTCCTACAATAGAACCCCTGTGAATGTTCCCGGTAACCCCATATTTAAATGATTGTGCACCAATGGTTAGCGCAAAGAATATGGCAAGAACTGTACTTATTTTTTTCATAGCTGAGAACATTGACTGTTTATTAGTAACGTAATATTTGTGCAAATTAATTAAAATTATTTCAATAATGGGTACTTTTTTTATTGCAACACATTTTAACTTTAGGCAAACGCTTGATGAGGGAGTGGTTGGAAGCAGGATGTTGGGTGTTGGATGTTGGATGCTGGGTGCTGGGTGAGGGCAAACGATGACTGAAGTTTCCGAAGGAAGAGTTGCTGGTGGAAGATTTGACAATGTGGTGATTTGATAATTTGAAATTGCTTGTTGACAGAAATCAATCATCACTTATTGCTCATCACTCCTGGTACCGATGTCTGAGGCTCCCGAAGGCAGATGATGAGGGAGGCTGCATGCTGGATGTCAGATGCAGGATGGCGGGACTCACCCACTAAACCATTAAATCACTAACCCACTCAAATACCCACCCACTATACCACTAAACAAAGCACTTATCCGCTGAACAGAACTTTGACAAAATGACAAATCCACCGAATTATCTCATCATTAAACACCCATCTCCCGTCACCACTCAAATACTCAATCACCCAATTACCCAAAAACCCAATCACTCACCCACTCACCCACTCACCTTGAGAATCTCCTCGTACTCAAAACCACGCCCAAGCAGGTATTTTACCGTTTTCGATTTCTTCTGGTATTCGTTGCCGGTCTGGCGTGAGTAATACTGTTCATAGATTTTCAGCAGTGTTTTTTCATAATCCGCATCATCAATTTCATTAAGACAGTTGTTAATGAGTTTCTCCGGAACGCCTTTAAACTTAAGGTGATTCCGGATCTTATTGCGTCCCCAGGATTTGATATAGAATTTGCCGCGGATATAGCTTCGGGTGAAGCGCTCCTCATTCAGAAAATTCTCCCGCATGAGGTACAGGAGAATCTCTTCCTTAGCTTCCGGAATAAGCAGGAAATCACGCATTTTCTGCTCTACCTCCTGGTGACAGCGGTCCTGATAGCTGCAGTACGCCGCTATTTTCTGTTTGATTTCCAGGAAAGTGTAAGATTTGTGTTCCAAAGGTTAAGGTTGAGGCTAAGGTTAAGGTTAAGGTTCAGGATAAGGTTGAGGATAAGGATAAGGCTATTTTTGTTTATTCTCCAGAGTTTTGATGATTTTATTAAGTTCATATACCAGATCTTCAACCTTAGCGATAATAGCCAATGACTCCTGTTCTTCGAAATACAGTACCCGCACACCATAAATGAGATGATTTTTAGTCTCGTTCGCAGAACCGCGCGCGAACCTGTAAAACATCACCTTTTTCCTTATCACCGCCCCGTCCGAAGCCTTCAGAAATGTTGGAGGAAATACTTTCAGCGGATCTATGGATTTGAGATGTTAGGGCGTAATCTTCTTTTCTGGGAGGCGCCGCTGAAATAGTGAATACTTCCACTGCAATATCCATTGCATTCCTCCACACCGGCATCTGGGTAAAATCTGTGTACATGAGTTGAGGTTAAGTTTTAGGTTAAGATTAAGAGGTTTAGGTTAAGCAACTACTTTATTAAATTTAACTTTTTAACACTAAGTGTGCCGCTGGGCCCCAGACTTAACCTTAGCATGCTTTCGGCAACTTTATAAATTATATTAAAACTCCTTTCGACCAGCACTTGCACCACTCAGCCTCAGCCTTAACCTCACCTTGCGTTAGGCTACTACCTCTACTGATCTAAAAATTTAATTTCCACTCCGAACCGCGATGCTCGACCTCAACCTCAACCTCAACCTCAACCTCAACCTCAACCTCAACCTAATTAGTACTGAAACAGCGGCTTCGAATCCATCAGTTCATTCACTTTTTTGCGGACACCGGCGATTACGGTTTCGTCTTTAAGATTCATTACGACGTCGTTGATGAGTCCTGCAATGATGGCCATATCGTCTTCCCTGAGACCTCGGGTGGTGATGGCTGCAGTACCGAGACGGATTCCGGAAGTGGTGAACGCTGACTTATCATCGAAAGGCACCATATTTTTATTACAGGTGATGTCGGCTTTTACCAGCGCTTTTTCAGTTTCCTTGCCGTTTACGTTTTTGTTTCTGAGGTCTACCAGCATCAGGTGATTGTCGGTACCTCCGCTTACGATATCGAATCCATTATCCAACATGGCGTTGGCCAAAGCACGGGCATTGGCGACAACCTGTTTGGCGTAGGTTTCAAATTTAGGATCAATAGCTTCGGCGAAAGCCACAGCTTTTGCAGCGATAACATGCTCGAGCGGACCGCCCTGAATCCCCGGGAACACTGCACTGTCGAGCACCGCGCTCATGAGTTTGGTTTCGCCTTTGGGAGTTTTGTGTCCGTAAGTATTTTCAAAATCTTTGCCCATCATAATAAGACCGCCTCTTGGACCTCTAAGGGTTTTATGGGTGGTGGTTGTTACCACATGACAGTGTTCGAAAGGCGAACTGAGAAGCCCTTTTGCAATCAATCCTGCCGGATGCGCGATATCAGCCCAAAGTGTCGCACCTACCTCATCTGCCACTTCACGGAATTTCTTAAAATCAATATCTCTGGAATACGCAGAATAACCAGCAATCATCATTTTAGGTTTTACTTCCAAAGCTTTCTGCCGCATGGCTTCGTAATCAATCAGTCCGCTTTCACGGTCTACGCCATAAAAATTCGCGTTGTACTGGATTCCTGAAAAGTTAACGAAAGAACCGTGGGTAAGGTGTCCGCCCATTGAAAGATCAAGCCCTAAAATTTTATCACCAGGCTTAAGAACGGAAAGATAGATCGCAGCATTGGCCTGAGAACCGGAATGAGGCTGAACATTCGCATATTCTACGCCGAAAAGCTCTTTTGCACGTTCGATGGCCAGCGTTTCCACTTCGTCCACCACTTCGCAGCCGCCGTAATAGCGTCTGCCCGGATAGCCTTCCGCATATTTGTTGGTGAGGACACTGCCCATAGCCTTCATCACGTTATCTGAAACGAAGTTTTCTGAGGCAATAAGTTCAATTCCGTGCGTTTGTCTTTGTCTTTCCTGTTCGATAAGGTCAAAAATTGGATCCATATTCTGTAATATTATTGATGAATGATTGTAAGCATCCAAAATTACGGAAATTTTTCGGTAAGAATTTGGGACATTTCAGAGAAAGTTCAGGACTTTTTTTGAAGCAATGGCTTGCTTTGTCAAAGTTTTAAACAGCGTAATCATACTTTGACAAAGTTGAACCAAAACACCCTCGTTACTGCAGAACTTTGTCAAAGTGCTTCTGCTACTGAACAGAACTTTGACAAGATAGGAGACGAAATCCCAGGGAAATGAGTTTACAGCACCACATTAAAAAAATCAAACTTTCCTATTCACACAAATTTTATTAATTTAGTTAATTAAACGCCGTTCTATGCAAATAAGGAAACAACCATTGGAGTCTTCTTGTTTTTACCATATTTACAATAGGGGAATTAACGGCCAGCCTATATTTTTGAAAGATGAACATTTCATATTTTTTCTGCAAAAGACGAAGTATTATTTGTTACCCTATTTTGAAGTATATGCCTATTGTTTGATGAGCAATCATTTTCATTTTCTGCTGAGGGCGAAAGAGTCGGTTCAAGCCTCTATTTTAAACGCGGATAAAACCGGGCTTCATTCCGCAAATAAGGTTTACAGTAAGCAGATTGGCAAGATGATAAGTTCCTATACACAGGCTTTTAACAAAATGGAGAGCCGGCACGGTCCACTTCTGGAATCCCCTTTTAAAAGACTAAAAGTTGATTCAGAAAGCTATTTAAGGAATTTAATTATTTACATCCATCAAAACCCACTGGACATCGGAATTTCAGTGAATAACTACGAATACTCTTCCTACAAAGCAATCATCAGTGACCGATACACAGTTCTGGAAAGAACAGAAGTTATTTCCTATTTTGATGATATTGAGAATTTTAAATTCTACCACAGAAATAGAGTGGATGACACTTTGTCAAAGTTTTAAACAGCATAAGCATTTTTGACAAAGTTGAAAGCAAACCGTTTTAAAAAAAACTTTGTCAAAGTGCTTGTGCCAGTGAACAGAACTTTGACAAAGTAGGAGCCTGCACCCAAAGATTTCCCTATTTTTGCACCATTCAATCCACCCATGAAAATAGGCGATAAAATATCGGTCATTGATGACAATCTTAAAGGCACCATTACTTCTGTAAAAGGAGCAGTGATCGTTTTCAGGGACGAACACGGCTTTACGCATCAGGAACGTAAGGAAAAAGTCGTGCTTCAGAATCCGGAGATTTACGAAAACGTGGCAACAGTTCGCAAAGCGGAGGCCGCGAAACCGCTCTCCAAAAAACATAACAGAAAGCACATGGTACTTGATCTGCATTTCGAAAATCTCGTAAAAAACCCTTCAGATTATAATGCGTTTGAACGGATCTTCCTGCAGAAGGAAAAACTGGAGGAGACCATCGCATTCTGCAGGACCAACAACCTCAAGAAACTGGAAATCATCCACGGCATTGGTGACGGAGTGTTACAGCGTATGGTACACGATTACCTTGTCGGACAAACAAATCTGGAATTTGATGACTATGATTTTTTCTATCATCAGCGTGGAAGTGTGATGGTGACGCTGCGGTGAGATGTGGAAGAGTAAATGAGCGGGTTAATGGTTTACCCGAAACTGCTCATTACTATCCTACTAAACCACTATCCCACTATACTACTCAAGCACCCGGCTTCCCGCAACCGGCGTCCAACATCAAACATCCTGCATCCATCATCCAGCACCCTACTACCCTCACTTTTTCTCCGTCGGCAGCAGTTTAAAAGAAGTTGCTACAAATTTTCCGTCCTTTACCTCGCCACTAACTTCAGCTTTTCGGACCGCGTTGCAAAATCCTTCTTTCGAATGGGCGTCGCCATGGTCATCGATTTTTGTGCCTTCAACAAAATAAGATTTCCCACCAATTCTTACAGCAAGGTCACAGCCTTTTTTCCCCTGCATCTTAAACTGGCATTGTCCGCACGCAGCTTCCACCACCTGGGTTTTCTGTTGGTTTGTTTGCGAACTGATGCTGATTCCTAACGACATAAGGAAAATGACAAGAAGATTTTTCATTCTATAATTTTTTTTGTAAAAGTAATGCATTCGGTGGAATCGATTTATGACTGCAGTCAGGTATTAAGATTAAGGTTAAGGTTAAGGTTAAGGTTGAGGTTTAGCGGACTAGTAGGTTAGTGGATTAGTAGGATACTAGCATACTATCAATCAGCAAACCATCCACCTCCGCCTCATCACATCAACAAATCAACGAATCATCAAATTACCAAATTACCAAATCATAAACTTCCCACATCCCGCACCCAACACCAGGCATCAAACACTTCTTTTTTTTTTAGTAAATTTGCTCACTACCCAAAATTATGCAGAAACTTGCTCTACTTTTCACCAAAGACGGCTTGCAGTACCAGATTTCCAAAAACAAAACCGTTTTAGAGGAACATTCCTTTTTTGCGGATGAAGAAAGTCCTGAAGAAGCGATTTCCGGAAAACTGAAGGAAATCCTTGCCCAGAAGAACATCAGCGAAATCACCACATTTTCGGCGATTAACCATTTCATGGTTATGCCTCAGGGATTTTCAGAACACGGTCTGGGTTACGATTTAATTGCTTTCAATGCGCCTGTAGACAGAGAAAATGAGGAACTGATGCTTGCTGTCAACAAAAAATCAGGAGTTCAGTTTTATTATACCTTTCCTAAAAAATATTACGGGCAGATCAAAGAACAGAAGATTCCCACGAAATTTAATTTCTCCGGAGAAAAGTTCCTGAGTACATTGAATATCCGTAATCAGAAGGAAATACATATCAACCTTTATCATCACCAATGCGAGTTTTTCGCCTTCGACCAGAAGAAAATGGTGCTGTACAACAATCTGGACGTGAATTCCGAAGTTGATTTTCTTTATTTCATCATGTTCACCTTAAGCAAAATCGGTTTCGGAATCAATGAAACGCACTTTTTCGTGTACGGTGAAACCACAGAAAACGAGACTTTCATTACGGAACTCAGAAAATTCGTAAAGCATCTGAAGATTGTTTTTGATAACATCCCGAAGAGGAATTTTGTAATGAACGCCGGCTAAGATGATGTGAGAATTTGATAATTTTAAAATGTGAGGATTGAGGCTTCACAATCCACATCCAACCGCAAACCAACACTCAACAACCAACCATGTATAGAATTATATCCGGAAAATGGAAATCCAAAAGAATTTCCGCACCCAAAAATTTTGAAGTAAGACCTACCACCGATTTTGCAAAGGAAGCACTCTTCAGCATTATTGAAAACCGATTTGACCTTGATATCGCATCAAGTTCAGTGCTTGATCTGTTTGCCGGAATAGGCTCAATATCACTTGAATTTGCGTCCAGAGGCTGTAATGACGTGAATTCCGTAGAAATGAACGCGAAACACTCGGGATTTATTCATTCCACCGCTGCAGAGTTGGAAATGTCGATGCAGGTTAAAGTAAACCGGGGAGACGTTTTTGAATTCTTAAAAAAGAACCGAAACCGTAAATCGTATGAGATTGTCGTGGCTGACCCACCTTTTGATATGGAGGAAAAAAAATATGAAGAACTGATTTCTCTGGTGCTGAACAATAATTATGTGAAGGAAAACGGTGTTTTCATTCTTGAGCACCAAAGCCGCATGAAGCTTCAGCACCCGAACTTACTCGACACGAGAAAATACGGAAATGTAAGTTTTTCTTTCTTTAAACCGTACGAGAAAGAAAACGAAAGTTTGGAGGAGGAAAATATCTAGGTTGAGGTTGAGGCTGAGGTTGAGGTTAAGTGGGCTGGTGGATTAGTGGTTTACTAATTTAGTGAGGCCGCCTTATCACATCAACAATCATAAAATTACGAAACCATAAAAGATGTTAAGGTTAAGGTTAAGGTTGAGATTTAGGTTGAGGTTAAGGCTGAAGTTAAGGCTGAGGTTAAGGGTTAGTGGATTAGTGGGTTACTGATAAAATCTGCATCATCAGCGAGACTAAATCCCAGTATAAAATTCCTTGCCTTAAATATTTTCAAGCTTCGACTCCAGCAGCAAGCATCCAACACCCAGCTCCCATCATCAAAGCGCCTTCAACTCCAGTTCAATCGAATTTCCGAAGAATTTCTTTGAGATCTTCTCGAAATTTTTGGTAAGATCCGAAAGGTAGAACTGGTATTTTGGATCCGGATTTTTATCATTCAGCAAATGGTGTTTTTCCAGAATCATCTTTAATTGGTTCGCAACAATACTCGGTGAATCGATGACCCTCACGCGGTTTCCGTAATACTGACGGATTTCGTCAATCAGAAGCGGATAATGCGTACAGCCCAGAATTAAAGTCTCAATATTCTTCAGCTTGCTGTTGCTGAGGTAGTTATAAATGATGGAATGCGTAATCGGATGGTTTTTAAAACCTTCCTCAATCGCCGGCACCAGAAGCGGCGTCGCCAGTTCGTCTACTTTAATAAATTTATTGTGCTTGCGGATTGATTTTTTATAAAGCCCTGAATTCACAGTCGCTTTCGTAGCAATCACACCCACATTGTTGTGAATTTCATAGGACACTTTTTCCGCTACAGGATTGATCACATCGATGACCGGAACCCTTTCGTCAACCAGGTCAAGCACCTCTTTTAAGGCATTGGCGGTGGCAGAATTGCAGGCAATTACGATCGCTTTGCAGTTTTTCTCCAGAAGAAAGCTGGTGATTTTGGTGGAATAACCTACGATTGCTTCCCTGGATTTTTCTCCGTACGGAAGGTGTTTGGTATCACCGAAATAGATAAGATCCTCGTGAGGTAAAAGTCTCTTGATTTCCTTAGCAACCGTCAAACCTCCCACACCGGAATCGAAAATCCCAATAGGCTGTTTTGCGGAAAGATGACTGAAATCCTGTTTTTTCTTTTTCAAAGGAAAGAATTTTGTACAAAAATAAGAAAAATGATGGAACGCTGGGTGATTGGATGTGGGATGCCTCTTGAAGGATTTTTATTGGTGATTCATTGGTCAATGTTCCCAGTGCCCTCCGTGTAAACCTTTGTGCCCTTTGTGGTAAAAACTCCATGCACAAAAGTTTCCCAGTATCCTCCGTTAAATCTCTGTGCACTCTCTGGTAAAAAACTCACGCAGATTGCCCTGATTTCGCTGATTTTATTTGAATCGTGGCTAGTTTCGCTCATCCAGCATTCAACACCCAACATCCATCATCCATCACCCGGCATCCAGCACCCTACACCACAAACAAATCCGAGGCAATCCCATCGGCCATAAACCAGTGTTTTTCAGGAATTTTCAGGTGGCTGTTTTCTATGATTAAAAGTCCTTCTCCGAGTTTAAACTGAATTTCTTTCTGTAGATGCGCCAGAACTTCTTCACTGAATTTTTCATTTAAAACATTGAGATCAACGCCCCAAACCGTTCTTAAACCAATCATCAGCATTTCATTGAACTGATCGGCTTCCGATAAAATCTCGCTTTCTCCCGGAACCGTATTTTTTTCCAGAGCATTGATATACAGTTTATTGTTGGCGACATTCCAGCTTCTTTTGGTGCTGCCATTGTACGAATGGGCAGAAGGGCCGATTCCTAAATATTCATGTGATTTCCAATAGGCGGAATTGTGCCGGGAATGAAAACCTAGTTTCCCGAAATTCGAAATTTCATAATGATCGAAACCATGATCTTTCAGAAAATCCGACATATAATAAAATTCGCGGTTCTGTTCGGCTTCTTTCGGAGCAGCAATTTTTTGCTGTTTAATCCACTGGTTCAGGGCTGTTTTCGGTTCCACTGTTAACGCATAGGACGAGACATGCGGAACCTGAAGTGCAATGGTTTTGGCGAGATTTTCTTTCCACATCTCAAAATTCGAGGTTGGGGACCCATAAATCAGGTCAATACTGATGTTTTCGAATCCGAAATCCTGAGCCCGTTTGATGGAGGATTCCGCTTCTCCGGCGTTATGCGCACGGTTCATGAGCATAAGATCTTCATTAAAGAAACTTTGGGTTCCGATCGACAGGCGGTTGATTTCAGTATGTGAAAGTTCCTTTAAAAATGACTGGTCAAGATCGTCCGGATTGGCTTCCAGGGTAATCTCGATATCTTCATTAAAACTGAAATATTTCAGAACCTCATCAATGATTGATTTCAGTTCATCCACTTTCAGGATTGAAGGAGTGCCGCCGCCAAAATAAAGAGATTTAAGATTTTTGTCCTGCAACTCGTCTTTGCGGAGAAATATTTCCTTTTTAATCGAGCCAATCATCTCTTCCTTAAAATTCAAAGAAGTGGAAAAATGAAAATTACAGTAACTGCATTTCTGCTTGCAGAACGGAATATGGAGGTAGATCATGTCTGTTGCGGGGTGATGGGTGATGGGTGTAAAATGAGCGCAGCGTCCATCTGTTGGATGATAATTTTAAGATTTAAGATACCTAGCATCAAACTTCCAGCATCACGCATCAGGCATCAAGTATCACGCATCAGACATCAAACACCCAGCATCAGAAATCCAGCATCCTAATACCTGTACCCTCTCGTATTGATAAAGTTTTCGATATTATACCCAACGCTCAGCATAAAACTGCTGCCGGCATACTGCTGTATATCGGACAGTCCGAAATTATAACTTGCGCCAAAAAAGAAATTGTTTACGGTCGCTTTCAGGATGGGCGAAATTCCCAGATTCTGGCTTCCGAACTGGTTCTTTGACGTTCTGAAACTTGCTCCGGCAGAAAACGAATTTTCGTCGCCCAAAATGGTCGCCATTAAATTCATATCGGTGATTCTGGATGAATTGGTATTGAAATTCATCAGCACCGATGGAGATACATAAAACTGCTCGGTAAGATAGTAATCATAGCCGGCATTCAGGATAAATTTAGTCGGTTCCGGCTCAATGCCGTTAACGATAGGAATATCATTGGTCAACGCAATATCATTTACGGAGACTCCGGCAAAGAAATTACGGAAAGTCACTGCCATCCCCAGATTCGCATACACGAGAAAAAGACTGTTGGTATCTGAAGCCAGCGTGGGATCTCCCGGATCCTGAGGATTCAGTTTCCCGAGATCGATGTTCATATTATAGAAATTCACGTTCGTGCCAAAAGAGAACTGGCTTTTTCTTTCGCCATCGTCATCAATAGGAATAAAATAAGAAGCTCCGGCGCCGATTCCGTTCGAGGAAACCGGACCGTTCTGGTCGCGGAAAAACGAAAGTCCGGCGCCAACACGGTCGAAGATATTGGCGTGCAGCCCGATGGACTGTACATTTGGTGACTCCGCAAAATCAGAAAACTGTTTCTGATAATTTAAATTCAACACCACATCGTCGGTTTTGCCATAAAGCGCAGGATTAAAAAGGAAATCGCCTTCGAGCAGGTACTGCTGATAATAAGGGAGCGTTTCCTGGCTTTTGTACTGAACAAAAAACACTAAAACGAAAAATAACGTATATATTTTTCTCATAATTAAGGATGGGTGAATTTTTAACAAATATAAAAAACTTTTCGGGTTATTAATGTTCCAGATAATTTCTCCACTTTTTCACGGCTTCATCCATATCTGCGGGCATAGGACTTTCGAAGTACATTTCCTTTTTAGTGGTTGGATGTATAAAACCTAAGGTGTGGGCATGCAGGGCATGTCGCGGCAGAACCTCGAAAACATTTTTTACAAACTGTCTGTATTTGGGGAGGTTTACTCCTTTCAGGATCACATTCCCTTCATACCTTTCGTCATTAAAGAGCGTATGACCGATGTGTTTAAAATGCGCTCTGATCTGGTGGGTTCTGCCTGTCTCCAGTTTGCATTCAACCCAGGTTATGTATTTAAACCTTTCAATCACCTTGTAGTGGGTGACCGCATGTTTTCCGAAACTGCCGTCAGGGAAAACAGCCATCTGCATCCTGTTTTTCAGGTGTCTACCGATATTTCCGGTAATGGTCCCTTCGTCTTCAGGCATATTGCCCCAGACAAAAGCCCAGTACAATCTTTTGGTGGTTCGGTCGAAAAACTGTTTGGCTAGGAAACTCAGTGCATATTCGGTTTTGGCAATAACCAAAAGTCCCGAAGTATCTTTGTCGATCCTGTGCACAAGTCCTACCCTGTCGAGATCAGATTTCTGTCCGTTTTTTTCAAAATGAAATGCTAGCGCATTAACCAGTGTTCCGGTATAATTGCCGTGACCGGGATGCACAACCATGCCGGGATCTTTGTCTACAACCACAAGATCATCATCTTCATACACGATGTTTACAGGAATATCCTGAGGAATGATGATATTTTCTCGTGGCGGATGAGCCAGAAGCACTGATATTTCGTCACCGGGTTTTACGCGGTAATTCTGCTTTACCGGTGTACCGTTCACGACTACGTTTCCTGCGCGACAGGTTTGAGAAATCTTGTTCCGGGAAGAATTCTGCCGGAAAATGAACAGAAACTTATCAATGCGGAGCGGCTCCTGATTCCTGTCTACTTTAATATTCAGGTGCTCATAAAGGCCTGCCGACTCGGCATCATCTGTTTCGCCGGTTTCCTGGCCGGGTAAATCTTCTTCTAAAAAATCGTCGTTTTCGTCGGACATAGGATTAAAAAAAGCTTCAACTTACCGCTGAAGCTTTATCATTTTATTGATTATGGATTACTCTACAATTACTTTTTTTGCTTTCGGCTTCTCAGCTGGCTTTACCGGAGTGGTGGATGTGCCGGTTTTCGGCTTTGGATCTGCCGAAGTCTTCGGTGTTTCCGTTTTTGGAGTTTCCGTCTTCGGTGTTTCTGCTTTAGGCGTTTCACTCCTTGGCACCTCCTGTGTTGGTTCAGGTTCACGGTAAACCGGCGGATCAGGATAGGTTGACAGCGGTTCTACTTCCTGAAGTTTGATTCGGTATATCGCGTTAAGTTCAGAAATCTTGCCTCCCATTTCGGCAGGAGTTTTTTTGCTCGCCCAGATGTCGATCTGCATTCCCTGGTCGCGGACATCAAACGGAGCCGGATCCTGATAATATACAATATCGGATTCGTCCTGTTTGCCGTCTTCACTTTCCACAAGACCTACCTCAAAAAGATTCTGCTTTATGATCGCTTTGGCTTCCTGAACGGTTAAACCTACTAAATTGGGAACGGTAATATTTCGTTTGGGTCCTGCCCCGATCACGATATCAATTGTTGAAAAACGCGGAAGTAAAGAACCGGGTTTCAGGGATGTTCCGTTGTACAGCATTCTGAGTACCGCATCGCGCTGAATGCTTGGTTCGTAAATCGTATCACCTACCTTTAATCCAACCTGCTCCAACTGTCGGAATGCCAAACCTTTATATCGGTCTAAGACATCTGGGACGGAAACCTGTGCATAAGTTCTCGGGTTAACTTTCAACATAATCGTTCTGCCGTCCTTTACACGGGAGCCCGCTGAAGGATAAATCTGCAGCACCTGGAAAGGGCGGAATTTGGGATCGTATTTAAAACTGTCAACCTCATAATCGAGTCCGGAATCATCGAGGATTTTGATGGCATCGTGAACCGACCTGTTCATCACATTCGGTACCGCGATTTCCTTGCCGTGATTGGTATGCAGCTCAAGCCACCGGAATGTTAACCAAACCAATCCCGTGAAAACTACAGCCGCCAAAATGATATTAACCAGGACTTTCCAGTGGAAAAGCGATTTAAGCATATTTCTCAAACTTTAAATAGATGTGCAAATATATAAAATAATCTTTTCGGATAGAGTCGAAACTTATTGCCCGTATTTTTGATGCTCAAGAGTCTGGAAATATTTATCTTTGTCTGCTAAAGCAAATCCATGATTCTATCCATGACAGGCTTCGGAAGAAGCGAAGGCGTTTTCGAAGGAAAAAAAATAACCGTAGATATTAAATCCCTCAACAGCAAATCTTTTGACCTGAACATCAAGATGCCCGTGCGGTATAAAGAGAAGGAATTCGAAATGCGCAAAGTACTCAACGACAGCATTCTTCGCGGAAAGGTTGACTGCTACATCAATCTTGAGTCTCTGGATGATTCGGGAGATGTGAATATCAACCACGATTTGGTGAAAGCTTATATTGAAGATCTAAAGAAAATCTCCGGCGACGGACCGGATTTCGAATACCTGAAAATGGCCATCAGAATGCCCGACGCAATCTCTACCCGTCCCGATGAACTGAATGAAAATGAATGGATTTTCCTGAACGGCCTTTTAAAGGAAGCAGTTACGAAATTCAACAGTTTCAGAAAAACTGAAGGCAGCAATCTTCATGAAGAACTCAAGCGCAACATCCACAATATTGAAAGTTATCTTTCACAGGTGACCCCTTACGAAAGCGTGAGGCTGGAAACGATTAAGGAAAAATACCGCAGCACGCTGAATGAATTCGATAATATTGACGAAACCCGCTTCTATCAGGAAATGGCCTATTTTACCGAAAAACTGGATATTGCTGAAGAAAAGGTAAGACTCACCCAACACTTGAAATATTACACCGAAGTGATGGAAAACGAAGATTTCAACGGCAAGAAACTCGGCTTCATTTCACAGGAAATAGGCCGCGAAATCAATACATTAGGTTCGAAAGCCAACCACGCCGAAATACAGAAACTAGTAGTGATGATGAAAGACGACCTTGAAAAAATTAAAGAACAGACCCTGAATGTTTTGTAAAGAGAGCCATTAGCCAAATATGAACAAAGTTATCATCTTTTCAGCACCTTCCGGAAGCGGAAAAACCACTTTGGTAAGACACTGTCTGGAAAAATTTCCACAACTGGAATTTTCAGTTTCCTGTACCACCAGAAATCCGCGCGGAACAGAAAAAAACGGCATTGATTATCATTTCATTTCTCCCGACGAGTTCCGCCAGAAAATTGCTGAGGACGCTTTTGTAGAATTTGAAGAAGTGTATACCGACAAATATTACGGAACCCTGAAGTCTGAAGTCGAGAGAATCTGGAACACCGGAAAAACCGTAATTTTCGACGTAGATGTAAAAGGCGGGATTTCCCTGAAAAAATATTTCGGAGATCAGGCGCTTTCGATTTTTATCATGCCTCCATCGATTGAAGAACTGGAGCGAAGACTGGTTTCCCGGGCAACAGATGACACAGCAACCATCCGCACAAGAGTGGAAAAGGCATCCGAAGAAATGACGTTTAAAGATCAATTTGATAAAATTGTGGTGAATAATGATCTGAATGAGGCAAAAACCTCCGTTGAACAACTTCTGAAAAACTTTTTGAGCGCATGAAAATTGCCGTTATCGGTTGTGGCTGGGTAGGAAAAAAACTGGCAGAATATCTCACCGGTAGAGGCCACCATGTCATCGCAACCACCACCTCTCCAGACAAAATTCAGGAGCTGAAAACGGTTGCGGCAGAAGTACATCTTCTGGATTTCAGCAAAGACTCGGAAAGTGAATTTTTAAATGATACGGATGCAGCCATTTTCAGCATGCCGATTTCACGCAGCAGCTGGTTTAAGGGATTTGAAGAAATGCAGAACTTATTTCCTAAAACAATTCTGTTCAGTTCCACAGGAATTTACCCTCAGGAAAACAGAATTTTCTCTGAAAAAGACACCACGAATTTAAGAACGGATATTGCTGCCGCGGAAAAAACGGTCAGAGAGAAATATCCTCAAACCAATATCCTCCGTTTCGGCGGCCTGATGGGCGGTGAAAGAACCCTTCAGAATTTCTTCAGAAACAGAGAAGTCAGCAATCCTGAAAAACGCGTCAATTACATTCATTACGAAGATATTTTAGCGATAGTGGAATTGCTGATCAACTCAGATAAAGCTTCGGCAATCTACAATGTGGTTGCCCCGAAACATCCTGCAATTGGAGAAATTTTAAACAGAGAAGATGGAAAATCAGCTGATTCATACGATTCCGGGCAAAGGATTATTTCCTCTGAACTTTTAATCAAGGAATTCAATTATACTTTTCTACATCCGGATCCGAAATTTTTCAGTGCGTAAGTCCTGAAAACAAAGGTTGAAATTATATTCTGTAATTTATTTTCATGATCAGTATTTCCGACGAAACATTTACCAAAAAAGATTTCACCAAAACACCTCTGGAAAGTGGTGAATACGATAACTGCGTTTTCAGCAGCTGCATTTTTTATGAAAGCCGTCTTACTGAAATTTCCTTTCTGAACTGCGTGTTCACCGATTGCGATCTGAGTTTGGTTAAAATTGAAAGCACCGCATTTCGGGAAGTTGAGTTTAACAGCTGTAAAATGGTCGGCGTTGATTTTGAATATGCCAACAGTTTCGGTCTGCGTTTCAGTTTTAAAAACTCCAACCTTTCCCATGCAGTCTTCTTTCAGAAAGATCTCAGAAAAACAGTTTTCGAACACTGTATTCTCCATGAAACCGATTTTACCCAGGCAAATTTGGCGGAAAGCAAATTCAGCTATTCAGATCTTTCGGGAAGTATTTTTGACAGGACTCATCTTGAAAAAGCAGACTTTAGGGAAGCTTTGAATTTCAGCATTATTCCGGAAAACAATTTCATGAAAAAAGCCAGATTTTCCCAACACAATCTTGCAGGATTACTGATGCATTCGGGAATTGAGATTTCCTGAGAAAATTAGCCGAAAAATCACTAATTTTAACCCTTATTTAAATTCACAGAAATGAGCACAGAAACATTAGATAAAGCAAAATCAAATCTTCCGGTAAGAGGATTTTTAAAAATAGATAATCTCGTTATTCCTCAGGGTGAAGAATTGGTAAAAGCCATTCTGGAACTGAAGAAAGAAAAAAATGCCGTAATCCTGGCCCATTATTATCAGCCTGCAGAAATTCAGGATATTGCTGATTTTCTTGGAGATTCCCTTCAGTTGGCGAGACAGGCAAAAGATACCGATGCAGACATGATCGCCTTTTGCGGGGTACATTTTATGGCGGAAGCAGCGAAGATTCTTAATCCGACTAAAAAAGTAGTTTTGCCTGATACACAGGCCGGCTGTTCGCTTGCAGACGGCTGCAGCGGTGAAGGTTTGCGCGCGATGCGGGAAAAACATCCAAATGCTTTAATCGCCACTTACATCAACTGTAACGCGGAAACCAAGGCTGAATCTGATATTATCGTAACGAGCTCCAACGCGGAAACTATTATCGAAGCCTTGCCGAAAGACCGCCCTATCATTTTCGCTCCGGATAAAAACCTCGGCGCCTATCTCGCGAAGAAAACCGGACGCGACATGATTCTGTGGGACGGAAGCTGTATCGTTCACGAAGCTTTTTCCATGGAAAGAATTGCGAAACAACTCGCAGAAAATCCGGATGCAAAATTAATTGCACATCCTGAAAGCGAATCAGCGGTTCTCGATCTGGCGCATTTCATCGGCTCCACTTCTGCGTTGTTAAATTATGTGGAAAAAGACGAATGCCAGAAATTCATCGTAGCGACCGAAGAAGGAATTCTGCACGAAATGAGAAAACGTGCTCCGCATAAAGAATTGATACCGGCCCTGGTTTTTGATGAAAGCTGCAACTGTTCCGAATGTTTTTATATGAAGAGAAACACGATGGAAAAACTTTATCTGTGCATGAAATACGAACTTCCGGAAATTTTAATCGATGAAGAACTCCGTTTAAAAGCGCTGAAACCGATTGAAGCCATGCTGGAACTGAGTAAAACAATAAAATGATTTGATGATGCGGTGATGTGGTAATTGGGCAATCAATCAGAAACCTGCAGCTAAAAATAAAATAAGAATGACCTCCAAAATAATTTTCGAAAACCTGAAGATCTACGCTTACCACGGCGTTCTTCCCGAAGAAACCATCATCGGAACTTACTTTATTCTGAATATTGAAATTCATGCAGATCTGTGGAAAGCCACCGAAACGGATCATCTGGAGGACACCATCAATTATGCGGAAATCAATGCAATTGTTCATGAGGAAATGAAAATCCCTTCAAAACTGATGGAACATGCCGCAGGAAGAATGATGACAAAAATTAAAAACACCTTTCCGGAGATCACTTTCATCTCTGTAAAAATGACCAAAACCAGCCCGCCGATGCAGGGGGAAATGGATGGGGTAAGTGTTTATTTTGAAAAGAAATTCTGAAACAGATAAAAATTAATTTGAAAGAATATCAATTGGAGCGGGCTAAAGCCCGCTTTTTTTTGTCACCGTACGATAGCTTCCACCGTATTATATCGCAAATATTTTCATTAGATTTGTGGCAGAAGTTTCATTTTAAATCAAAAACACTGAAAAGTTATATCCAACAATGAAGTATATTATTCTTTCATTAATGTCTGCTTTGCTTTTAAGTATTTCCTGGCCAACTTACGGAATTCCTTTTTTTATATTTTTTGCCCTGGTTCCGTTGCTGATGATGGAACACGAAATCTCCAAATTTTCGAAGATTAAAAACAAAGGAAGTCTGATTTTTGCCCTTTCCTACACCTGTTTTATCATCTGGAATATTGTCACCACAGGATGGCTTTACGGAGCCAAAAATCCCGACGGATCTCATTCCTTATTCGCCGTTGTGATTCCCGTTCTTCTCAACTCGCTGTTTTACGCATTTATTTTTCAGCTCTACCACTGGTACAAAAACGCGCAGGGAACCTATTGGGGACTTACATTTTTTGTTGCCATATGGATGTGTTTCGAGAAGTTCCATATGAGCTGGGAACTTACGTGGCCCTGGCTCAATCTGGGAAATGTTTTCGCAGACTATCCTAAAATCATTCAGTGGTATGATACCCTGGGTGCAACCGGCGGAAGTTTCTGGATTTTACTCATCAATGTTTATATCTTCTATACACTAAGGATCTGGGAAGCGGGCAGGAAAAGAAAGTCCTTAATCATCAATTCGTCGGTTTTAGTAATCGCAATTGTGGTTCCGATGCTGATCTCTCTGGTGAAGTACAGTAATTTTGATGAAAAACCAATCGGATCTGTGAATGTACTGATGCTGCAGCCGGAACTAGATCCCTACACCGAAAAATATTCAAAAGACAGTTTAACGATTCTGAATGACCTGCTAACGTTGGCTGAAGTCAATTCAAAAGGGAAGATCGATTATTATATCGGTCCGGAAACTTCAATACCGGGATATGGCTCAATTTCGGAAAACGGTTTTGAACAAAGTATACTTTTGAATACCGTAAAAGATTTTCTCACCAAACATCCTAAATCGGTTTTCGCGACAGGCATTTCCTCTCACCGCTTTTATGCGGATGAAAGTGAAAAATCGGAAACTGCTTACCAAACGCCGCAGGGAGTGTATGTAGACAGTTACAATTCTGCAGTTCAGATTATCCCGAACCAGAAAGTGGAAGTATATCACAAAGGAAAACTTGTTCCCGGAGTAGAAATCTTCCCATACATCAACGTACTGAAACCGCTTTTAGGCGATGCCATGCTGAATCTTGGCGGAACTACTGCGTCTTTGGGCGTTGATAAAAAAAGAACTGCTTTCGGCAACCCTTATAATCCGGGTAAACTGGCTCCGATCATTTGCTATGAAAGCATCTATGGCGAATTCGTTACTGATTATGTGAAAGAGGGCGCCAATTTCTTAGCCATTATGACGAATGATTCCTGGTGGGGTGTTACGCAGGGTCACCAGCAGCTTATGGCTTATGCAAGACTCCGTGCAATCGAAACCCGCCGCGAAATTGCAAGAGCAGCCAACAGCGGAATTTCTGCACACATCAATGCCAGAGGCGATGTCACAGCGGATACACTTTACGGTGATAAAACTGCGCTTTATGCAAAAGTTAACCTTTACGACGGCATGACATTTTATACCAGAGCCGGCGATTTATTGTCACGGATTTCTGTATTTATCCTGGGTTTTCTGGTGGTGTATACACTGATTAAGAAATTTCAGAACAGGAAGAAGAAAGGTTAATGGTTAATGGTTAATGGTTAATGGTTGATGGTTAGTGGTTAGTGGTTAGTGATTAGTGATTAACGGTTAACGGTTGCTTACCCTGAACTTTGAGCATTTTTTTTGGAACATAGTTTTGGAAGCATATAATTCAGTGAAAATTTATTCAAATATTACGTATTAATCTGCGCCATCTGTAAAATCTGCAAGATCCTTCTACTTGCTTTTCTTGTGATTGTAATGATTCATCAGAATCCGTATTTCGTTGAATTCAAAATCATTGGGCAGTACTTTTTTCCAGTCGGATAAGGTTTCGTGTGGAATGTTTTTTTTGAATTCTTTCTCAAAGGTTTTAATCTTTTCCTTATCGAAAACCCTCGTTAAATCAAGTAATCCCTGCTCTGCGAATTTAGCAAGATGCCCGTAAATGGTTTCGGTTACCAACCCGCGGTCTCTTGCGATTTCGGGAATTGTCCTGCCCTCCTCAAAAAGCTGAAACGTAAGAACATGCGACGGAACTTTGGAGATTTTCGTGGTTACTTTTACATCATTTTCTGTGTCGAAAAGTTTGGTTTCCAGCAGATAGAGGTCTTTCAGATCATTCAGATAATCTTCCAGATCATCGAGAAAAACCCTGAAATCTTCGTTATACTGTTTAAGTCCTTTCACCCCTTTACTTTCAGCATAAAAATCTTTCAGCGGACTGAATATTTTGGCATTCACATGCGTAAAAAAGAAATTAACGGCACCTCTGGCTTTGCTTTCAATCTCGCTCCACTCCTCATCTCCATTAATGAATTTGCGGGTTTTCTGCTGAATAATTTTTTCGAACTTTTCGTAAATGGCGTTAAATTTTTCAGCTTCCGGTTTTATACCTTGATACAGGAATTTCACTTTTTCCTTATCCAGTATCTTGGCATTTGATGCAGTATTGTGCCACTGCATCAGCGCTGTTGACATCCATTTACAGTCCAGGCGGTTGATGATTTTGCGGATGCTGTAATCGTACTTTTCGGTGTTCAGAATTTCTTCGATGCGGTTGTTTGCATGAGTCTCATCCTGAAATTTCGACACTCTTTTATCTGAAAAAATAACTTCCGGAGTAATTTTAGATTTTAAAACAATGCCTTCAAGCGTGCGGCAGCGGGAAAGTGCCACGTAAACCTGCCCGGAGGCAAATGATTTACCCGCATCAATAATGAGGCGGTCAAATGTTAAACCCTGGGATTTATGAATGGTAACTGCCCATGCCAGGCGAATCGGGTACTGTTTAAAACTTCCCAAAACCTCTTCCTGGATGCTTTTGTCTTCGCCGAGAGAATACCGTTTCTGTTCCCAGGTCTCTTTTTTCAGTTTGTAGATTTCGTCTTCACCGTCGATAATGACACTGATTTCCTTTTCATCAACATCAACAATTTCAGCCAGTTTACCGTTAAAATATCTTTTCTCACCGCTTGCATCGTTGCGGATAAACATAATCTGAGCGCCCACTTTGAGTTCCAGAACCTCATCGTTAGGATACTGGTTTTCATTAAAATTACCAATGATTTCAGCATCATACAAACGTGCTTTTCCGGGAAGTACTGCCAGTTTTTTCCGGTTGATTTCATCGGCCATTTTGTTGTGAGAAGTCAGATAAACATAAGGCTCATCTGAAGGCTCAAAATCGGGCTGGTATCTTTCATTAAGGGTATCGAAATCGATATCCCGGATTTCTCCGTCTCTGATTTCGTTCAGAATTTCAAGAAATTTTTCATCTTTCTGCCTGTAAACGGTGGTAAGTTCCAGTGTAATTAACGGGAGTTCCTTCAGCGCGTAACTGTCGAAGAAAAAAGGAGACTGATAGTACTGCTTGAGGACATATTCGTCTCGCACAACCGGTGGAAGCTGATACAAATCCCCGATAAAAAGCATCTGAACTCCACCAAATTTCTGCTGGTTTCTGCGGACATGCCGAAGAGAAAAATCCATCATGTCCAAAACATCTGCCCTTAACATCGAAACCTCATCAATGATGATGATTTCAATTTCGCGAAGCAGTTTCAGTTTGTCTTTGCGGTATTTGAAATGATGCATGAGGTCAGCAATATTATTCGCCATATTACTGTCTACCCGATCGGTTGTGGGCAGAAATGTCCTCAAAGGAAGCCCAAACATCGAATGAATCGTTACCCCGCCGGCATTAATTGCCGCAATTCCGGTAGGAGCAACCACGATATGCTTCTTGCGGGTTTTGCGCACGAAATCATTTAGAAAAGTAGTTTTTCCCGTGCCGGCTTTTCCGGTGAGAAAAATACTGCGGTTGGTGTGTTCGGCCAAACTGAAGAGGGATTCATTCATCGGTCAAATTTAAAGAAAATGATTAATTTCCGGGGTACATTCCTTGGTGATAATTTTTTTAAAGGAAATTAAGATGAAAATTGGTGCAGTTCATAAAAAGGCAATATTTTTGTTGCGACCTAGAAAACTCACAATGAAAAATCTGTTCATCCTTGCGCTTGCCGCGCTCTCTCTCACCTCCTGTAAAAGCAAAAAAGCAGTTGATACTGAAACCTTACCAAAAGACATTTCACTGAAACCGGAAAACAATCTTTCGCAGCAGGATGACCGCGAAGACCTTACAAGAATCATCAGAGAAATAGACGCGTTAATTGCCACAGAACCATGCACAGATTCTTCCGAATGGAAATTCGCTGCAATTGGCGCAAAACCCTGCGGCGGGCCAAGCTCTTATATAGCGTATCCTGTGAAACTGGAAGATGAAATCCTTCCGCGTATTGAACATTTCACCGCGATGCAGACTGCTTTCAACAAAAAATACAATTTAATGTCTGATTGTGCTATGGTCATGCCACCAAACGGAATCCGTTGCGAAGATGGGAAAGCAATACTGGTAAGCGGCAATTCTGAAGAGTCTGCCATTCAATAATCAGCCGACACTTTGGTTGCTGTCGGTTTTATGCATGGCATCTTTAAGCAGTTTAGCTGCGCTCCATTTTGCGTGCCGCGAAGGTTTAATAGTGTGATTCATTTTATACGCATAAACTTTGGTGAATTCAGCACCGAAAAATACAATCTGGCAGGAGTAATTTACCCACATCATCAGAAGGATGATGGTTCCGGCAGTTCCGAACACTGAAGTCGGCTTGGAGATTTCGAAATAATAACCGAGTAAGAATTTTCCGATGTTAAATAATAGTGCAGTAACGAATGCGCCCATCCATACGGACCGCCAGGAAATTTCCACATCAGGCAAAACTTTAAACATCAGTGCAAACAACACCATCACCACCAAAAAGCTGACGACAAAATTGAGGACCTGAACGAGGACAAAAGTTTCCAGACCGAAATGCCGTGTAATCCATTCGTTGGCGAGGCCAAGAACCGAGGACAGGATAAGACTGGTTAAGAGCAGGAAAGAAATTATAAGAATCATTCCGAAGGAATTGGCGCGGTCTAAAATGTATTTCCGCCACGCTTTTTTAGGAGCGGCTTCTACATCCCACATGGTATTGAGGCTGCGCTGCATCTCGAAAAACAAGGTAGTTGCACCAAAAATCAGAGTCAGAATCCCGAATATTTTCATCAGGATATTTTGGTTGTCCCAAACCGCACTTACAATCATACTTTGAAGACTGTCGGCGATTTCTTTGCCTGCAATTCCGCTTGCCTGTGCAGTTACCTGCCCGCGAACGGCTTCGTCGCCAAAAAAGAGACCGGCCACCCAGATGACGATAATCAGCAATCCCGGAAGAGAAAAAATTGCATAATAGGCAAGGCTGGCAGAATCTCTTGATGCACTGCCGCCATTCCATTCGTTAAATGTTTCTTTAAGAAGTTCCCAGGTGAGTTTGAGGTATTTCATAACGAAATTTTAAGGTATAAATATTCGCTTCGTCTTAAACCCAGGTTACAGGTCATTCAGAAATGAATATTCTTTTGACTAACTTCAAATTTCGTTCCTACTTGATTTTTTCAGATTTACTCTTCTTTATACCATCCGGAATATTTTACATAGTTATTGGCAATCCGGTTCACTTCACCTTCCAGTAATTCGGAAGAAATATCTTTGATTTTTCGCGCAGGTATTCCTCCCCACACTTCACCGGATTTTATATGCGTACCCTGAGTCACCACCGAGCCGGCACCCACAATGGAATTGCTTTCAACCAAACAGTCGTCCATAACAATCGCGCCCATACCAATAAGTACATTGTCATTAATCGTGCAGCCGTGAACAATCGCGTTATGACCAATAGAAACATTATTTCCGATGGAGAGGGGGAATTTCTCAAATGTACAGTGCAGCATCGCATTATCCTGAACATTTACTTTGTCGCCCATTTTTATAAAATGCACATCGCCGCGGATTACTGCGTTATACCAGATACTGCAGTCTTTGCCCATCGTAACATCGCCGATAACGGTCGCAGTTTCTGCCAGAAAAGTATTTTCGCCAATTTGTGGGGTTTTTCCCAGAAGTTCTTTTATTAAAGCCATTTTTAAATGTATCAGGTTATTGATATTTGATTTCTGCCGGATTGAAAATATCTAATTTCCGAATCCTGAAAGCCGGTTTATAATCCGTATTTTTGCCATTCAAATTTAATGAATTAAAATGAGACAAATTCTTATAGAGCCTACCGAAAATCCAAAAGTGATGAAGTTTGTTGCAGACTACAACCTGATTCCAGGATCTCTGGAGCTCGACCGAAACTCCGATATCTCAGAAATTCCGCTGGCACAGGAACTTTTCAATTATCCTTTTATCGAAAGGATTTTCATTACGGCCAATTTTATAGCAGTTGCTAAACAGGACAGTGTAGAATGGGAGTTTGTAACCGAAAGTCTGAAAAATATTGTTGAAGACCAACTCATTGCTAACCCAAGAATCTATCAGAAGAAAATACAGGACATTCCACTGGTTTTTGCAGAAATGACACCGAATCCTATGGTGATGAAATTCGTTTCGAATAAACCTTTATTAAACGGTTTTGTGGAAGTGAAATCCCGCGAAGAAGCTGCTGATGTTCCTTTGGCCCAAGCCATCTTTCATGAATATGATTTTGCAAAAGAAGTTTTTATTTCTGACAATTTCGTAGCAGTGACTAAAAATGTCTCTGTGGAATGGCATGAAGTAATGGTTGCCGTACGCACATTTATCTCAGAATATCTTCAGAATGACGGGAAAATCTCTAATCTTCCGCCCCAGAAACACGCCAATCCGGTTGAAAATCTCATCAACAGAGATTATACCGAAAACGAACAGAAAATTTCGGATATTCTGAATGAATATGTAGCACCAGCTGTAGAAGGCGATGGCGGAAAAATTTCACTAATTGAATATGACGAGAGCACCAAAACCGCAAAAATGCTGCTTCAGGGTGCATGTTCGGGCTGCCCAAGTTCTACCGCAACATTAAAAGGCGGCATTGAAAACCTCCTGAAACAGTTTGTACCGGAATTGGTAGAAAATGTGGAGGCAGTAAACGGATAAATTTTTATCATCAATGAGTAATGAGCGCAAGGCTATTACTCATTGCTTATTACGCATTACTTATTTTATGAAAGGAATTTTATTAGTCAATCTCGGGTCACCGAAATCAACGGATGTAAAAGACGTTAAAGAATACCTCGACGAGTTTTTAATGGATGAAAAGGTGATCGACTACCGCTGGTTTTTCCGGTCGCTACTGGTGCAGGGTATCATTCTGAACACCCGTCCTCCAAAATCTGCTGCGGCTTATAAAACTGTATGGACTCCCGAAGGCTCGCCTTTGATTGTTATTACCAAACAGATTCAGCAGAAATTACAGAAACTGGTTGACGTTCCTGTCGAAATTGGAATGCGATACGCAGAACCCAGCATTGAAAACGGAATCCGTAAACTTACCGAACAGGGCATTACTGAGATCGTGCTGTTCCCGCTCTACCCTCAATATGCGATGAGCACGACGGAGACGGTGGTTGATAAGGCAGAGGAAGTCCGAAAAAAGTTCTTTCAGGATATCAAAATCAATTACGTTCAGCCCTTTTACAACCGTGAGATCTACATCGACTGTTTAGCGGAAAGCATCCGTGAAAAACTCCCTGAAAATTTCGATGCGCTGCAGTTTTCTTACCATGGCGTTCCGGAAAGACATATCTATAAAACCGATCCAACAAAGACCTGCAATCTGAATGACTGCTGCTCGCGCGACCAGAATCCGAGTCATCAGTTCTGTTACCGCCACCAGTGTTTTAAGACAACGGAAATGGTGATTCAAAAATTAAATATTCCTAAAGAAAAAACCGTAGTGTCATTTCAGTCGCGTTTGGGAAATGACAAATGGATGGAGCCTTATACCGATGAAACTTTAGAAAATTTACCGAAAAAGGGCGTAAAAAATCTTGCGATTGTTTGTCCGGCCTTCGTTTCTGATTGTTTGGAAACTTTAGAGGAAATTTCAGTTGAAGGTAAAGAAGAATTTATTCACGCCGGCGGCGAAAATTTCCACTACATCCCGTGTCTTAATGATGAAGACCGTTGGATTGAGGTGGTAAAAACACTTTGTGAAGAGAAACTTGGGGAGTTTTATCTAGTTTAGATTCTCTTTATTTTTTCTTAACTTTGAGTCAATGAATATTACTGTTGAGCAAATTACAGATCGGCTGAAGTCGCTACCCGCAAATTTTCTAGAAAGAATTTGGGGGTATATCGATGGCTTAACTGAAGAAGAAGATCCAATTTCTATTCCCGATTGGCAGAAAACAATTGTCGCTGAAAGATTGAATGAATACAGAAAGAACCCTGATTCAGCTATTGATATGGACGATGTCTTCAAAGAAACTGAAAAGGATGTGGAGTGAAAATTAAATTCACACGTGAAGCGCAATTTGATTTTCGGGAATCCGTAAAGTTTTATGAAATCCGGCAGAAAGGTCTTGGTGAAAAATTTTCAGAGGCTGTAAAAAATACACTCTATTTTATTGGAGAAAATCCACTAGGTTCTGAAGTAAAGTATTTAGAGGTAAGGGTTACGACTGTTAAAAAATTCCCGTTTACGATTCATTATTCCATTGAAAACGGCGTCATTATAATTTTCGCAGTATTTCATAATTCACGAAGTCCCCGGCAAAAAGACATCACTTAACCATTAGCCCCGATAGTAGCGGCATCCTTTTGTGATGAGGAACGAAGAGCAAAAGATACAGCGGATAGCGGGAAAAAGCTCCTGAAAAAAATTACCGGACAGGCGCGCGGAACTCGCCATAGCCGATCAATCCATCGTAATTTCTGCCAAAAGGTTTGTAATAAAGATAAGCCTGATAAAGATTTTCGGTCTGCCAGAAACTGCCGTTGATTTCGCCGAAATTCATACTTCCGTCCGCGTTTTTTGTGGCTAAAATATAATTGTAAAAACCCTGTTTCAGGTAAATCTTTGCGATATATTTCTTTGCGGCCTCATCGTAGAACATCTGGTTTTCGTTGGTAGGAATAAAGTCGTTAAAACCTCCCAATATATAAATTTCCTTATCTGTCTTCTGTGAATCCAGCGCGAAATAAACCCAGGAATAGTCGCCTTCTTTATCACCGACACGTTCAATTCCCAAATCATTACGGCGGAAATAAAACGCACCGTTTACGTCCGGCTGATACTGGTAATTCAGCGGAAAAGCCCAAACGGGATAGAGATAAGTGTAATTAATTCCTTCCACCGTTTCCGCGCCGGCTACCATATCGAACGCATGATTCATATTCTTGTTGTCGAAATAATAAAATTCATTATTCCCCGGAAAGCTTAAATTCATCTGCTGGAACAGAATTTTATTTCCCAGAGTTGAACTTGGCCGCTGGTTATACACCCCGGTGTTCCAGTTGTTGTTCTGAATGACATTTAAACTTACAGAATTGATGTTCTGCGAAAGTGTGGTATTATTTCCGATCGCCTGCACCTCAACGCGCTGGTTAATCTGTGGTCTGCGCGCATCTGAAGTCCGGCTGATATTCAAACCTACATTTGCGCCGTCTTCAACAACCGAAAATCTTTTGGTGAAAAGCGGTCTGCTCTGGGAATCTTTATAAACGATGATTTCAAAATTGCCTGAAATCTTAGGCCTGATTTTATCATTCGGAAACGCCAAAGTATAATTGGTATAAGGCTGTAAAGTATTGAAGGAATACTGAAACTGATCAATGAGTCCGTTTAGGCTTCCATTGGCGTATTCGGTAAAGAAAAGCCCGTCATCCTGCCAGTTTCTGTCGTAATGTTTCAGCGTATAGCGGTAGATCGTGCTTGAATTTGAAAGGTCGTCAAATTTAAGAATCAGCTGCTCATTGAATCCAATTACCGGCGTCTGGTCGTTGGTCTGCGGATTAAAAAGCTGAATGCTTCGAATATCCTGCGCAGAAACAGATGAACTAAGGACAATTAAAAAAAAGTATAAAAATTTCATTCCTACGAAGTTAACGAAAAATGCGCTAATTTGTTGTACGCAGTTCGCGAGGTTCTATGCAAAACCGTATTTTTGAGGCTAAATTAAATTCAAATGTTACAGATAAAATCATTCGCTTTTAATCCGTTTTCGGAAAATACATATATCGTTTTTAATGACACTAAAAACGCGTTCATCATCGATCCGGGAAATTTCAGCGATTCGGAAACCGCAATGCTTGAGAAATTTATTCATGATCAGGATTTAAAAGTCCGGAATATTCTTCTTACCCACGCACACATCGACCATGTTCTGGGTTTACAGAAAGCCTATGATCTATATAAAGTTCCGGTTATTCTTCATGAACTGGAAAAAGAAATGCTCGAGAGAAATCCTATGGATGCAAACCGTTTCGGGTTTTTCTTCAAGCCATTTGAAGGTGAGACTGAATTTATCAGCGAAAATGAAATTTTGAAACTGGATAATGATGAGTTGCGAATTCTGCACGTTCCGGGACACTCGCCGGGACATATCGCTTTTCATAACGAAACGCAGAAGTTTATTATTTCCGGCGATGTTTTATTTGAAGGCAGTATCGGAAGAACCGATTTATACAAAGGAAATCATGAACAGTTGATTGAAAGTATCAAAACGAAACTTTTCGTTCTTGATGAGGAAACCAAAGTGTACAATGGCCACGGAAACCCTACGACGGTTGGATTCGAGAAGAATCACAATCCTTTTTTCTAAGTAATAACATAAAATTAAAAAGAGCCAGGTCTATTAACACTTGGCTCTTTTATTTTATACCTTGCTTACTAAGCTTTCCACTTAATATTACAGCCCATACTCGGTCTTTGGAATTCTTCCTGAGGCTCCCCGGCAAGAAGGTTTTCGAAGGCGATAATCAAATCTTCGCCGGTAATTTCCTTCTGGTTTCCCGGTCTGGAATCATCCATCTGGCCGCGGTAAATTAAATCCAGTTTTTCATCAAAGAAATAAAAATCAGGGGTACATGCGGCGTCATAAGCTTTTGCAATTGCCTGGCTTTCGTCAAAGAGGTAAGGGAACTCGAATTTTCTTTCTACCTGAAATTCCACCATTTTTTCCGGTGAGTCGGCAGGATATTTTTCCACATCATTAGCGTTGATGGCGATAAATTCGATTCCTTTATCACTGTAATCCTCATAAAGTTCCGCCAGTTTATCGATAATGTGCAGAACGAACGGGCAATGGTTGCACATGAAGATTACCAAAGTTCCTTTTTCACCTTTCAGTTCTTCAAGCGACTGAATTTCGTTGCTGTGCGATGGATTCGGAAGTTCGAAAAAAGGAGCTTTCGTTCCAAGCTCTAGCATATTTGAAGGAGTATTTGCCATTTTAACTGTTTTTTGGTTCGATGTTTAATTTACTGAGCAAAGATAAGGATTCCTGCACTGAGTTTTCATAGTTAACCCAATTGATATCGTTTTCTTTGCGGTACCAGGTCAACTGTCTTTTTGCAAATCTTCGGGAGTTTTTTTTGATTTCTTCGATGGCAAATTCTATACTCCATTCTTTATCAAAAAACCTGAAAAGTTCGGAATACCCCACAGTACGGAGTGAAATAAGGTTTCTGAAGGGAAGCAGCGACTTTACCTCATCAACCAAACCTTCTTCCAGCATTTTATCCACCCGTAGGTTTATTCTGTTATAGATGATTTCACGCGGTGCTTCAATCCCAATTCTGATGACTTCGAAATCCCTTTTTTTTATCTGCACAGCAATGTTCTCAGTATAGGTTTTACCGGTCTGCCAGATGATGTCGATCGCTCTGAACAGTCTTCTCGGATTATCTTGATCTACGGTATTAAAATATTCCGGATCCAGGTTTTCCAGAATTTCCTGAAGTGCTTCTATGCCCTCTTCGCGGAATAATTTTTCCAATTTCTTCTGATTTTCTTCATTAGCCTCGGGAAGGTCGTTAAGTCCTTCGATAACCGCTTTTTCATACATCATACTTCCGCCGACCAAAACTACGATATCATGGCTGAGGAATAATTCTTCGATTTTCTGAACTGCATCTTTTTCAAACTGTCCGATGGAATAATAATCTTCCACGGACAGATTTGCAATAAAATGATGGGGAACTTCGGCTAATTCTGCGGCTGAAGGAGTTGCAGTTCCAATTTTCATCTCTCTGAAGAACTGGCGCGAATCGCAGGAAATAATTTCGGTCCCGAAATGTTTTGCGAGTTCGATGGCGAGTTTTGTTTTGCCGATTCCGGTAGTTCCGATAATGGAAATGAGTTTTTTCACGGCGCTAATTTCCTGAATTTTTCTGAATAAATCCCAACGTGATATCTCCGGAGAAAAACAGACTGATTTTATAGCCGCGATTGGAGTGGAAATCCTTATAATTTTCGGGCGGCGGCGAAGCCGCCGCCCGAAAATTATAAGATTGAAGCTCATAAAAAAAACGTTCAAAATCTTTGAACGGTAATCTTATGACTGTAAATCTTTTATTTAATGATTTCAGCTTCTACTACTTTATTATCCAATTTTTGAGAAGCTTCCCATGCTACGAACTTTTCAGCTTCAGCAATCAACATCGGAATTGCGAAGGCCAAAAGGGCCAAATCGTCGAAAACTCCGATAACCGGGAGCCAATCCGGAATAATATCAAGCGGAGAAATTAAATACAGTAAAACCAATCCTGGAAGTATTACGTTTTTGAATTCGGGTTTGTAACCGCCTTTTCCCATGATCGATTTAATCATTCTTGCGATTACAGGGATTTTCTGAATAAATCCTTTGTGTTTGAAAGCTTCTTTAGCTAGTGCAATTTTTGATAGTTTCATTATTGTGTTTCGATTTTAAAACGCGGTAAATTTCACAAATTTTATACCAATAAATACTAATTTTAGTTAAAGTTATTGGGTTACATTATCGATGAAATCATTGACAGATTTACTGTTCCAATCCTTTGAGGCATCTTCTTTCAAAAGAATTCTCCCGTTTTTATCGAGCAGAAAAGTCGTCGGGAAGGCTTTGGGTAAGATATTCTTGGAAACCGGGCTCTGCGCGATATAAACCGGTGCAGTATAGCCTTTTTCTTTCATGAATTTAATAACATCCTCTTCCTTATCCTGCATCGCGATCAGTACGAAATCGATTTTATCTTTTCTGGCTTCATAAAGATCCTGAATTGTAGGCCACTCCTCACGGCAAGGCGCACACCAGGTACCCCAGAAATTAAGAAAAACAAGTTTGTTTCCTTTCAGGTTTTTGAGATTGGTACTTGGTACATTGATTCCTTTCAGCTGTACATCGTAATCAGAATCCTGAAGAGTCACGGCGCTTTCAATGGCCGCAACCGGCAGAAAAAGCTCTCTGAGTTTCGTCTGCAAAGAAGGGAACAGAAAAATCACCGCCACAAAGGCAACGGCAATTAAATATAATGCATTCTTCTTAAAAAAAGTCATATTAAATTAAGTTTATAATTTCTTCAATCGCGTCTGCGCCGCGGTTTTTAGCATAATAGACCTGCAAATCGTTATAAAATTCTTCACGTGGATAAGCGACTTCATCTGCCTTGAATTTTTTCAGCAGCTGCGTTCCGAATTCGGGTCTTGGTCCCCACACATCCTTCACTGTTAAATCTTCGTTAAGAATCAAAACTTTTGGAATCGACTGGGTTCCGTCAGTTAAATACTGGTCGATTAATGAAGTATCACTGTCTCTCAGGAAAATCTTGACTTCGCTACCTGCCGCCTCAAAAAATTTAGAAACTGCAGGAACGGTTGCACTAGCATCGCCGCACCACGGTTCCGAAATGATCAGTATTTTTCCTGCGAAATTCTTAGCCTTCAGCTTTTCAAGCGTATCAGGATTTACTTTAAAAGTTTTGAGTGTGCGGTCCATCCTCTGCAAACCCAATTCATAATATTCATTTTTATCATCTCCATCTACGGGATTTTCAACTCTGTCTTTGGCTACTGCCATATACGCGTCGAAACTCACTGCATTTTCCCAATACTTTTCCATATTTTAAAATTGAAATTTTATAAATTTATTATTGAACTTAAATTCTTCGTATTTTATTAATCAAAAACAAGTCGGCGATAACGAATGCTGCCAGATTTTCTACAATTGGCACCGCTCTTGGCAAGACGCAGGGATCATGCCTTCCTTTTCCCTCAACCGTAATTGCATTTCCGTCTTTGTCTACACTTTCCTGAGGCCGCAGAATCGTGGCTACGGGCTTGAAAGCTACTCTGAAATACACATCCATTCCATTACTAATTCCACCCTGAATGCCACCGGAAAGGTTGGTTTTGGTAGAAAAATCTTCGTTGAAAAGGTCGTTGTGATCTTTGCCCGTCATTTTTGCCCCGCAGAATCCGCTGCCATATTCAAAACCTTTACAGGCATTGATGTTGAGCATGGCTTTCGCCAATTCCGCCTGAAGTTTGCCGAAAACAGGTTCTCCGATTCCGACCGGCAGATTTCTGATGACACAGGTAATTGTCCCCCCAATGGTATTTCCTTCTTTCTTGATTTCTTTGATTTTTGAAATCATCTTTTCTGCAGTTTCTGCATCAGGACAGCGAACATCATTGGAATCAATCTGAGAGAAATCAAGATCCTGATAAGGTTTTTCACAGAAAATTTCGCCCACAGAGGAAACGTATGCCTGAATCTCAACTTCTTTCGGGAGGAGCTGTTTCGCTAAACTTCCGGCGACAACCCAGTTTACGGTTTCGCGCGCTGAAGATTTTCCGCCACCGCGATGATCACGGTTTCCAAATTTTTGGTCATAAGTGAAATCTGCATGGCTTGGCCGGTACGCGCCCGAAATATGATCGTAATCCTTTGATTTCTGATTTTCGTTTTCGATGGTAAAGCCGATTGGAGTTCCGGTGGTTTTTCCTTCGAAAATACCGGAAAGGAATTTTACCGTATCACTTTCTTTTCTTTGGGTGACAATAGCAGATTGCCCAGGTTTCCTGCGGTCGAGTTGATGCTGAACCTCATCTAAATCTACCTGCAGACCTGCCGGAAAATTATTGATGATGCCACCATACGCAACGCCGTGACTTTCGCCAAAGGTGGAAAGTGTGAGAAAATTTCCTAAATCGAACATATGACAAAGTTAATCAAAAGTTGTGAGGTAAACGAAGCCTAAAAATGCAATGCCAATGATTTCAGTCATGATTTTCAGCAGCCCAATCATCTAATATTTCCTGAATCTGAATTTTTTCTTCTTCTGAAATTTTGCGCCAGATAAAGCCTTCTTTTAAAGTCTTGCCTTTAAGCTGAGGAAAGATTCCGGCATCAAGATCTTCCTGAATAAACTGCGGCGAAATTGCGGGGAGCGGGGTATCAAAACTGAATGGATAATCCTGTACTACATTAAACTTAAGATTTCCGACCTGATAAGATTTAAATTTATTCAGTTCAAAATAAGAAGGTTTATACCATTGATTTTTACTGAAACCTGTCATAAAATTCCCCAGTTTAAAACCTGGAAATACTTTAGTCATTAAAACTGGAAATGACAGCAGCAGGGCGACAGCAAGAGAGAGGACTCCGAACATAGCAATACACCGTTTCTGTGTAAATGTTTCATAAAAAATGATATAAAATATCACGAAAAATACATCGAGGAAAAACCTGTATTGCGCGGAAAACATGAGAACCAGAAAAGTTTTAAACATAATTGCCGTGAACAGCAGCCAAATTACTTTTGATTTCTGCCGGACTGCGAAAACTAAAAAAAACAATAAACTAATTATAAAAAAAAGATGAATTTTGCCTTTAATCCCATCAAGAAACAGCCAGTTTTTTAGGTAATCAAGTGATGAAAATTTTGCAATCTCAGCAGTTGTAAACTGCATGTCATATGTTTTCTGAATCGCCATTTCGGAAGAATTCCGCAGCAACTCCACATTTGGTTTCCAAGACCAATCAAGATCAATGACCTGTACCGGAAAAACGGGATAACCAAATACCCAGATACTTTTAAATAAGAATAAAAGAAGCAGGACAATTCCCGGCAATAATGCTTTAACCCCAGATTTTAAAATAAAGATAATGTGAAGACCCACAAACAAGGGTAACCACAACATGGTAGGTTTAATGGCAAAAACCAGCACCGAAAAAGTGAATAACAGTCCGTAATTTTTATTTTTCAGCAAAACTTCGTTAAGAATGATCAACGAAAGCACAATGGCCGGAAGATCGGGACTTGGCGACTGGATAAAGAAATACAGAACAGGAAAAAATATAAGATGAGTCCAGGTTTTTTTCTCATAAACATAGATCAGATAAGTGATCATCATGAAAAGATTGATCCGCAGGAATGGATCTGAAAAATGCGAAAATCCCGCCTGCAGAATGTGCCAAACCGACATCTGACCCAGAAGCAAATCCAGATTCGATATTCCGCGAACGAGACCTAATTCAGCAACCCATTTTACAGTAGGAACAAAATAACCGAAATGATCAAGAATAAAAGGGTAACCAGCTGCAAAGAAAATGGTGATCAACGCAATTACACTGAATGACAAACCCTTATCCGAAAAGAAATCCCAAAATTTAACGTAAGACCGGTAATGGAAAAAAGCAATTAAACCTACTGCTACTGTTGACAATTCCACCGCGACACTGAGCGGGGCAAAAAAAGAGATTACAGTAAATATAAAAGAGACTGAAAGAAGTCCTGTAAGCAGTTTAGATGCTATACCGTTTGAGAGATTTCCGAAAGTTCTTTGAAAAATCTCCCCAAAGCCTGTAAGAACAGGCAGAAGAATGATTAGCATGAAGAAGAGGTACAGCATAAAAAAAGATTGCTTAAAAATAAGCAATCTTTTCTGGATATGTATGTTGAATATTAATTTCTTGGTTGTACTCTGCCGTCTTTTCTGTCTCCGGCTCTACCAATTGTATAACCAGTTGCACCACCGATAATACCACCAATTACGGCACCGGCTCCACGGTTTTTCTTGTTGATGATGGCACCCGCTGCTGCACCACCTACAGTACCGATGATTGTACCTTTAGCAGCTTTACTCATCCCCTGCTTCTGAGTAGTTCCCTGCGAAGTTCCGGCGTAAGTTCCAGAGTTTGAACCGGAAGAACTGGATGATCCTGACGAACTTCTTGGCGTATTGTTAACATAAACTGTTTTGGTTTCTCTGATTACTTGAGGTCTGGCCGCTGCAGCCTGAGCTTTGGATTTTTTATCCTCCTCTAAACTGTCGATTTTCTTCTGTGTTTCATAAGCCATCTTTTCTTTTTCAATAGCTAATTTTTGTTTTTCAATATCCAATTGTCTTGCCTGGAATTCCATTTTCTGCTGTTCCAGAGATTTCTCCGCAACAGTGTTATCTTTTGTACAGGCTGTCATCAATACTACGGACATAAAACCTGCTGTTACTATATTTTTCATAATTTTGGATTTTAGATTACTATTGTGCGGTATATGCCAAAAACGAAACCAATTGAGTGTTAACAAAACGTTAAATATTATAAAGTTCCTTAAAAAATAAAAGCAAGTTACTTTCTATCAGTAACTTGCTTTATGAGGTTCCTAGCGGATTCGAACCGCTGTAGATGGTGTTGCAGACCACTGCCTAACCACTCGGCCAAAGAACCATTTGGGTTTGCAAATATAGAAAATATTTTAAAATTTGCCAGCCCTATTCCAAAAAATAATTTACATTCCCTGAACCAACAGTTTTAACTGGGCTTCGGTATCGATAATCGCTGTAATACCAACCGGACTAAGCAGAATTTGCGAGGGCTTCAATTTAAAAACTTTGCCCTGCATTTTCAGGCCCTTGTAGTATTCTTTATTAAAGGTTTCTTCAATACTTTTCTTTGACGAATCCTCCAGTTCGGCGGTAGGAATACCGTATTCCTCTTCAATCATCTTCACGATTTTTCCCTGAAACAAAAGCGTTGCTGTCTTCTGAAGAATATTTTTAGTTTTCAGTTTGAACTTCGTGTCTGTCAGCACAATTTTCCTTTTTACGTCATCATAAACCGGAATTCCCGAAATGTATGAAACACCTTCTACCGTTCCTTCAGTTGCCGCTTCAATCATTACTCTATCTTCCTCTCCGTAAACATTTACGGAAGTAATCTTAATTTTTGACTTGCCTTCGCGAAAGTCGAATTCTTTACCCAAAAATATATTCTCCGCGATTTTTGTCGCTTCGGTAAAGGAAATATTAACCGTAGTCTGGAGTAAAAATTTCTGTGGTAAACTCTGAACTGAATTAAAATTAGCTATGGTTTTCACCGGCACAGTTGACGGAGGTTTTTTCCCTGTAAAAGTTTCGGAAAAAGTATCGATCCCGATGTTGGCTTCAATCTGGTTTCCGTAAAACACCAATGGTGAAATATTTACAGTTACCGGTGTGATCTTCAGCCACGTATTGTAATCTTCCGAAATATTGAAAGGCTGGGAAAACTGATTCCACGCCATCACTACATATTTCTGGAAATTAAGCTGAGTAATCATCATTTCATCTATGGTCCTGCAGAAATCAGCCTGCTGTTTTTTTAAACTTTCTTCCACAAAGGAAGTAATGGGAACTTTAATTTTCCCAAAATCAAGCACCGGTTTGGTCACCCATTTAAAACCCATAGGCGTTGTTTTTGTCGTCATCGTCCAGTTATTATTAAAGGTGAGCTGGGTGTTGAAATACATCACCGTTTCAAAAGTGGTATTCTGGTACGAATAAATTCCAAGGGTACCGATTCCTTTTTCAGCCCATATTTTCAGCGGAACCTCAATGAGTAGATTCTGTTTGGTGCCTCCAACCAGTCGTATAGGCCGGGTTTTCCACACTTTTACCTTGAATTGGTCATTATTATTGTCGGTGTACGAATTATCTTCAAAAATTAAATTCTGTACCGAAGCATTGATGACATTCCCGATTTCAGAAAGAGGAATTTTCACCGGCATGGTGATCGAAGATTTTATTCTAGGAAAGCTGTAATCCAGAGGAACCGTGACCGGATTTTGCTGAGAAAACAAATTTAAAGTTACGATCAGCAGCAGAACAGTAAGAAATTTTTGCACTTTTTAGTTTTCAATTAAACGCAAATTTCCACAAAATTTTATAGATAGGTTTAAAAAATACCGGCTATTTGTTTTAAGTATCGGCGAAATTATTTTTAAAGATTTAAAGGCCGTATTTTTGAGGTCATCTTTAAAAAGATTTACATGAAGAAATTTGAATTGTCTGTACTGGATTTAGCTCCGGTAAAACAGAACAAAACCATTCACGATACATTTAACGACAGCCTGGAACTTGCAAGATTCACCGAGAAATTAGGTTATAAAAGATTCTGGCTCGCCGAACACCACAATATGGCGAGCATCGCCAGTTCTGCAACTTCAGTTTTAATAGGATTTATTGCCAACGGAACTGAAAAAATCCGTGTTGGTTCAGGCGGAATCATGCTTCCGAATCACAGCTCGCTGGTTATTGCAGAGCAATTTGGGACCTTGGAAAGTCTTTTCCCCGGGCGTATTGATCTGGGCGTTGGAAGAGCTCCGGGAACCGACGGTTTAACCGCAAAGGCACTGGGAAGAAATCCCATGATCATCAACGAGCAATTCCCGAGACAGATACAGGAATTACAACAGTATTTTTCTGTAGAAAATGCAAAGAGTCTGGTGCGCGCGATTCCCGGCGAAGGGTGCGACATCCCGATTTATGTTTTAGGTTCGAGTACTGACAGCGCCTGGTTGGCTGCCGATATGGGCTTACCGTATGCTTTTGCCGGACATTTTGCTCCTGATATGATGGTTAATGCCATCAACATTTACAGAGAAAATTATAACCCGAGTGAGAAATTCCCGGAACCTTACGTCATTGCGTGCGCGAACGGAATCTCGGCGGAAACTGATGAGGAAGCCAAAAAACTGGCGACAACGCTTTATCAGGCCTTTCTGAATATCATCAGAAACGACAGAAAACCCTATTCGCCGCCCGTAGATGACATCAACGATGTGTGGAATCCTATGGAAAAAGCACACGTGATGAGGATGCTGCATTACAGTTTTATCGGCAGCCAGGAAACAGTGACAAATCAGCTACAGCATTTCCAGAATGCTTTTCAGGTGGATGAACTGATGATTACCTCGCATATTTATGAGCAGGAATCAAGGCTGAAATCCTATGAAATCATTAAAAATGCTGTAGACGGATTGATCTTAAAATATCTCGCGGATTGAGCAGATATATCAGATTTAAGATAAGGGAGAAATAACAAAGGAATTAATCTGTGAAATCCGAATGATCTGCGAGCGTTATTTTTAGGAACTTAATCCGCACACCGCCCTTAGTGGGTCCCGAATTTCGGGAGGGAACGCAGGGCGGAAAAGGTGCCCAAATAATCATTGTCGAATTTCTTAATTCTAAGTATCTTTGCACCATCTAAAAAAGTAAAATGTCTGATATAAAACTTAACACCATTCCGGAAGCGATTGAAGACCTGAAAAACGGTAAAATCATTATCGTAGTGGATGATGAAAACCGTGAAAATGAAGGCGATTTTCTTTCTGCAGCGGAGTTAACCACACCGGAAATCATCAATTTTATGACGATTCACGGCAGAGGCCTTATCTGTACGCCACTGCCGGAAAAACGTTGCGACGAATTGGGCCTCGATATTATGGTCACCCGCAGCAGCGACCCGAAAGAAACTGCATTTACGGTTTCTGTGGATCTGTTAGGCGACGGAGTTTCTACAGGAATTTCAGCCAGCGACCGAAGCAAGACGATTCTCGCGCTGATGGACGAGAAAACCAAACCTGCCGACTTCATGCGTCCGGGACATATTTTCCCACTGAGAGCCAAAAAAGGCGGTGTTCTGAAAAGAGCCGGCCATACCGAAGCAGCAATTGATTTAACGAAGCTTGCAGGCCTGAAAGAAGGCGGCGTAATCTGCGAAATCATGAACGAAGACGGCTCGATGTCGCGGCTGCCGGAACTGGTGGAACTGGCAAAAAAACACGACCTGAAAATCATTTCCATAGAAGATTTGATTCATTATCAGCTGAAAAAAGGCGACCTGATTGAAAGAATTGAGGAGAGAAAAGTGAAAACCCATTACGGGGATTACGATTTCTTCGCTTTTAAAGAAACGAGCACCGACCAGATTCATTTTGCTTTGACGAAAGGAACATGGGTGGTTGACGAACCGGTTTTGGTGAGAGTGCAGGCGTCAAATGCTTATTTTGATGTCCTCAGCAGACTGACTGCCGGTGAAAAACCGCTGCTTGAAAAAGTAACGAAAATGATCAACGACGAGGGCAAAGGCGCATTAATTTTCATCAATAATGTTTCGACTGCGGAGAATACGTTGAGAAAACTTCAGCAGTTTATCGATTTCCAGGATGGGCAGGAGCAGCGCCCGACTTTGGCGTCGAACTTCCATGATTATGGGATTGGAACGCAGATTCTGAAAAATCTTGGCATCACCAAATTCCGTGTGATTACGCAGAACGTTAACCAGAAACCTCTTGTTGGCGGCTATGATGTGGAAGTAATGGAAATGGTTCAGCTTTAAATTTTCTGCTGATGGCTTTTGGCTTCTGCCTGAAGCTTAATAAATAATAACAAATCCCGGTTCTTGCGAACCGGGATTTGTTATGGTAAACATTGTCAAGGTTTAAACATTCGTCTGTTAAATTTTTGGTTGCAAAGAAAATAAAAATCAATAGGGGCGGGCTTTAGCCCGCCTTCGACGTGAAAGCTTAGAAATTGGCTTTAGCCGAATAAACTTTGACAAAGTTATATTAAGGATCCCAAACCCATAGCCCTGATCGCAGTGGCATCCTTTTTTGGTGGCTGAGGCCCTTGAAGCCACTAAGAAAGATACAGCGGAGAGCAGGTTCCAGGCTACAAAAAAAATCCCGGCTCATTACTGAACCGGGATTTTTATTGATAAAACGTTTAGTCTTATGCCTGAACGTTGTTCTGTCCTAATACGAAAGGCTCAACTTCTTTGATTTCGCCGAACTGCTGCTCGTAGTTTGCTACGTTTTGCTGCAATGCAGTAAGTACTCTTTTTGCGTGAAGCGGGGCCAGGATTACTCTTGAACGTACATTAGCCTGCTGAACACCCGGCATCAACTGGATGAAATCTACTACGAATTCTGAAGGTGAGTGGTTTACCAACGCAAGGTTACAGTAAACTCCTGCTGCGATCATTTCGTTCAGGTTGATGTTGATGTTGTTTGGATCGTTGTTTTGGTTTTGGTTGTTGTCCATGTTTTTTTTAATATTTTAAATTATAAATTTTAGATTTTAAAAGGATTTCAGACTATGAATTCAATTTAAAATTCATAATCTAAAACCTATCATCACTTAATTGATGTCTTCGAATTCTTTCTTAGAGCCAACGATTACACTTTGGTAGTCTTTCAGACCTGTACCTGCAGGAATTCTGTGTCCTACAATTACATTTTCTTTCAGACCGGTAAGATAATCAACTTTTCCGGAAACTGCTGCTTCGTTAAGAACTTTTGTAGTTTCCTGGAACGATGCTGCCGACATGAAGGACTTGGTTTGAAGTGCTGCTCTTGTAATCCCCTGTAATACCGGTGTTGCGGTTGCAGGAAGGGCTTCGCGAACTTCTACCAAAGCTAAATCTTCACGCTTCAGTTTAGAATTTTCGTCTCTCAGTTCTCTTGCAGTAATCATCTGACCTGGTTTGAATACTTTGGAATCGCCAGCTTCAGTAACTACTTTCAGTCCGAATACTCTGTTGTTTTCTTCGAGGAAATCGAATTTATGTTCCAGCGCACCTTCCAGGAACTGGGTGTCGCCACCATCTACGATCGATACTTTCGTCATCATCTGTCTTACGATGATTTCGAAGTGTTTATCATCAATTTTTACCCCCTGAAGACGGTAAACTTCCTGAATTTCGTTTACCAGATATTCCTGAACGGCTGTTGGGCCTTTGATTTTCAGGATATCATCCGGAGTGATAGATCCGTCGGAAAGCGGCGCACCTGCTACAACGAAGTCATTTTCCTGAACAAGAATCTGGTTCGAAAGTTTCACTAAATATTTAGAGATTTCTCCGGTCTTTGCTTCTACGATCAATTCGCGGTTACCACGCTTGATTTTTCCGTAAGAAACTACACCGTCGATTTCTGTAACTACCGCTGGGTTTGAAGGGTTACGCGCTTCGAAAAGTTCGGTAACTCTTGGAAGACCACCCGTGATATCCCCTGATTTTGCTGATTTTCTTGGGATCTTGATTAAGACTTTACCAGCCTTAATTTTCTCACCATCGTTCACCATCAAGTGAGCACCAACCGGTAGGTTATATGCTTTCTGCTCAACACCTTTGGAATCTACTACTTTCAAAGTAGGTACGGCTTTCTTGTTTCTAGATTCAGAGATTACTTTCTCTTCGAAACCAGTCTGCTCATCGATTTCCAGCTGGAATGAAATACCCTGGATGATGTCTTCGTACTCTACCTTACCGGCAGATTCTGCAATAATTACCGCGTTATATGGATCCCATTTCGCAATAACATCGCCTTTTTTCACTTTATCACCTGGTTTAACCAATAACTCGGAACCGTAAGGTACGTTGGCAATCATCAATGGTGTACGTGCTGCATTGTCTGCAACCAAACGGAATTCAGTAGAACGTGAAACCAAGATTTCTGCTTTTTTACCTTCATCGTTTTCTGAAGTTACAGTTCTTACTTCATCCATTTCCACGATACCGTCGCGTCTTGCAACAATCGATGGATTTTCTGAAATGTTTCCTGCAGTACCACCCTGGTGGAAGGTTCTCAGTGTTAACTGGGTTCCCGGCTCACCAATAGACTGTGCTGCGATAACTCCAACTGCTTCACCCATGTGAATCGGTTTACCTGTCGCAAGGTTACGTCCGTAACATTTCGCACAGATTCCTTTTTTGGTTTCACAAGTAAGTGGTGAACGAACTTCTACTGCTTCAATTCCTGCAGCTTCGATTTTCTTGGCTAGTGCCTCGTTGATCAGTTCGTCTGCGTTAGCGATTACTTCATCTGTATCCGGATCATAAACGTTGTGAAGAGAAACTCTACCCAAAATTCTTTCGGAAAGTTTTTCTACAATCTCATCGTTTTTCTTTAACGGAGTAATTTCGGTACCTCTTAAAGTTCCACAGTCGTTTTCAGTGATGATAACGTCCTGCGCAACATCTACCAATCTTCTGGTTAAGTAACCAGCATCGGCAGTTTTAAGTGCGGTATCCGCAAGACCTTTACGTGCACCGTGAGTAGAGATAAAGTACTCAAGGATCGAAAGACCTTCTTTAAAGTTTGCTACAATCGGGTTCTCGATAATTTCCGCACCAGTAGAACCAGCTTTTTGTGGTTTTGCCATCAAACCTCTCATTCCTGAAAGCTGACGGATCTGCTCTTTGGAACCCCTTGCACCGGAATCAAGCATCATATAAACTGAATTGAACCCACCCTGGTCGGTTTTCATTCTGCTCATAATCATCTCGGTTAATCCTGCATTGGTGTTGGTCCAAACGTCAATAACCTGGTTATATCTTTCTGTATCGGTGATAAGACCCATGTTATAGTTGGCCTTAATTTCGTCAACATTTTCCACCGCCTGCGCGATCATGGTTTTCTTCTCCGCCGGGATTACGATATCTCCCAAACTAAATGATAAACCTCCTTTAAATGCGTTTGAATAACCTAAGTCTTTCATATCATCAAGGAACTTCACAGTTGTAGGGAAATCGGTATCTGCCAATACTCTACCAATTACATTTCTCAATGATTTCTTGGTTAAAAGTTCATTGATAAACCCTGATTCTTTCGGTACAATCTGGTTGAATAAAATTCTTCCTACAGTAGTTTCGAAAAGTTTGGTTGTAATTATACCATCTTCTTTTATCGGTAATCTACATCTTACTTTAGCATTTAAAGAAACCTGTCCTTCGGCGTAAGCAATCTCTACTTCTTCCGGTGAGTAGAAGGCAAGACCTTCCCCTTTCACTTTCATTGTGTCTGTAGAATCTAACTGTTTGGTCATGAAATAAAGACCCAAAACCATATCCTGTGAAGGTACCGTAATTGGTGATCCGTTCGCAGGGTTAAGGATATTTTGAGATCCTAACATCAATAACTGAGCTTCAAGAATTGCTTCCGGTCCCAACGGTAAGTGTACCGCCATCTGGTCACCATCGAAATCCGCGTTAAATGCCGTAGTAACCAATGGGTGAAGCTGAATCGCTTTTCCTTCGATCATTTTCGGCTGGAACGCCTGGATTCCAAGTCTGTGAAGCGTAGGTGCCCTGTTCAGAAGAACCGGGTGGCCTTTCATTACGCCCTCAAGGATATCATAAACAACAGGTTCTTTTCTGTCGATGATTCTCTTGGCAGATTTTACGGTTTTTACAATACCTCTCTCGATCAGTTTTCTGATGATGAACGGTTTGTAAAGTTCTGCAGCCATATCTTTCGGAATACCACATTCGTGAAGCTGCAGGTTTGGACCTACAACAATTACCGAACGCGCCGAGTAATCTACCCTTTTCCCAAGTAAGTTCTGACGGAAACGACCCTGTTTACCTTTCAATGAATCTGAAAGTGATTTCAACGGTCTGTTTGATTCAGATTTTACAGCTGAAGATTTTCTTGTATTATCGAATAATGAATCTACAGATTCCTGAAGCATACGCTTCTCGTTTCTTAAGATTACTTCCGGAGCTTTGATCTCTAAAAGTCTCTTCAAACGGTTGTTTCTGATGATTACACGACGGTAAAGGTCATTTAAATCAGAAGTTGCGAAACGTCCGCCATCCAATGGAACCAATGGTCTCAATTCTGGTGGAATTACAGGAAGAACACGCATAATCATCCATTCCGGACGGTTGATCATTCTGGTGTTGGCACCACGGATGGCTTCAACAACATTCAATCTTTTTAATGCTTCAGTTCTTCTCTGTTTTGAAGATTCGTTGTGTGCTTTGTGACGTAAATCGAAAGATAAAGTATCCAAATCGATTCTTCTCAATAATTCTTCAACCGCTTCTGCTCCCATTTTGGCAACAAATTTATTCGGATCCATATCATCAAGATACTGGTTTTCAGCAGGAAGCGTCTCGAGGACATCAAGATATTCTTCTTCTGTTAAAAATTCTTTGTCATCAAAGTCAGATCCGTCAGCTTTTTTAGCAATACCCGGCTGGATTACGACATATCTTTCGTAATAGATAATCATATCCAGTTTTTTGGATGGCAAGCCTAAAAGGTAACCGATTTTGTTCGGTAAAGAACGGAAATACCAGATATGAGCTACAGGAACAACCAGACCGATGTGGCCGATTCTTTCTCTACGTACTTTTTTCTCGGTAACCTCCACCCCACAACGGTCACAAACGATTCCTTTGTATCGGATTCTTTTGTATTTACCACAAGCACATTCGTAATCCTTCACAGGACCGAAGATTTTCTCGCAGAACAGACCGTCTCTTTCCGGTTTGTGGGTTCTATAGTTAATTGTTTCCGGTTTTAAAACTTCACCTCTTGAATCCTGAAGGATAGATTCGGGAGAAGCAAGACCGATCGTAATTTTACTGAAATTACTTGTTTTATTTTTATTTGACATTTTTGAAATTTTAGATTTGAAATTTTAGATTTTAGATTAATTACTAAACCGTTCCGAAGTTGGAATCAATTTAAAATTGATAATTTAAAATTTAAAATTATTCTTCAAGTCTTACATCAAGGCCAAGACCTTGTAACTCATGAAGTAACACGTTGAAAGATTCAGGAATACCTGGCTCAGGCATTGCTTCACCTTTAGCAATCGCTTCATAAGTTTTTGCTCTACCAATAACGTCATCCGACTTCACGGTAAGGATTTCTCTAAGGATATTGGATGCACCGAATGCTTCAAGTGCCCAAACCTCCATCTCACCGAAACGCTGTCCACCGAACTGCGCTTTACCACCAAGTGGCTGCTGCGTAATCAATGAATACGGTCCGATAGAACGTGCGTGCATTTTGTCATCAACCATGTGACCCAGTTTCAGCATGTAAATTACCCCAACGGTTGCCGGCTGAGAGAATCTCTCACCAGTTCCCCCATCATACAGATAAGTTGAACCGAATTCCGGAAGGCCTGCCTGCTTGGTGTATTCAGTAATCTGGTCGATATTCGCACCATCGAAGATCGGCGTTGCGAATGTCATTCCTAATTTCTGACCAGCCCATCCAAGAACTGTTTCGTAAATCTGCCCGATGTTCATCCGAGAAGGTACCCCAAGCGGGTTCAACACGATATCTACAGGTGTACCGTCTTCAAGGAATGGCATATCTTCTTCGCGAACGATTCTTGATACAATACCTTTGTTACCGTGACGACCTGCCATTTTATCACCTACGTTCAGTTTACGTTTTTTAGCAACATAAACTTTAGCAAGCTTGATGATTCCTGCAGGAAGTTCGTCTCCGATTGAGATTGCGAATTTCTCGCGGTTTTTAACACCCTGAATATCGTTGAACTTGATTTTGTAGTTGTGGATCAACTGCTTAATCAAGTCGTTCTTGTCAGCATCAACAGTCCAGTCAGCACCGCTTACGTTTACGTAATCTTCAACACTCTGAAGCAATTTTGTTGTAAACTTCACTCCTTTTCCGATGATTTCTTCGTCAAGGTCATTGTTTACACCTTGGGAAGTTTTACCGTTAACAAGAGTTCCTAATTTTTCAAGAAGCGTGTTTCTTAACTGATCGAATTTCGCTTTGTACGTGTTTTCGATTTCCTCAAGTTTCAGTTTCTCTTCGGTTCTTTTCTTTTTGTCTTTGATGTTTCTTGAGAAGAGTTTTTTGTTGATCACAACACCTCTTAACGAAGAATCTGCTTTTAATGAAGCATCTTTTACATCACCGGCTTTATCACCGAAGATCGCTCTAAGTAATTTCTCTTCCGGAGTTGGATCAGATTCACCTTTTGGAGTGATTTTACCAATCATGATATCTCCAGGCTTCACATCAGCACCGATACGGATCATACCGTTTTCGTCAAGATCTTTTGTAGCTTCCTCAGAAACGTTAGGAATATCTGCAGTCAGCTCTTCCATACCTAATTTGGTATCACGAACTTCCAGTGAATATTCATCAACGTGGATTGAAGTAAACCAGTCTTCACGAACAACTTTTTCATTAATTACGATCGCATCCTCAAAGTTATATCCTTTCCAAGGCATGAAGGCTACCACAAGGTTTCTACCTAATGCAAGCTCTCCGTTTTCAGTTGCATAACCGTCGCAAAGTACCTGACCTTTCTGAACTTTGTCGCCTACTCTTACGTTTGGTCTCAAAGTGATGGTTGTACTCTGGTTGGTTTTTCTGAACTTGGTCAGTTTATAAGTTTTAGTCGCAGATTCGAATGATACTAAATCATCGTCTTCGCTTCTTTCGTATTTAATGGTGATTTTGTCAGCATCCACATATTCTACAGTACCGTTTCCTTCAGCATTGATCAAGATTCTTGAATCTTTAGCAACCTGCTGCTCTAAACCTGTACCAACGATTGGAGCCTGTGGTTTCAACAAAGGAACTGCCTGACGCATCATGTTGGATCCCATCAGCGCACGGTTCGCATCATCATGCTCCAGGAATGGAATTAATGACGCGGAAATACCGGAAATCTGGTTTGGTGCAACATCGATCAAATCAACCTGCTGCGGCTCAACTACAGGATAATCACCATCCAGACGTGCAATTACACGGTCTGTAGAGATTGTTCCGTCTTCGTTCATTTCAACGTTTGCCTGAGCAATAACTTTATCTTCCTCGTCTTCTGCATTCAAGAAAACTGCAGGAGTTTTAAGGTCAACTTTTCCGTTATTTACTTTTCTGTATGGCGTTTCAATGAAACCTAAGTTGTTGATTTTGGCATAGATTCCCAAAGAAGAAATCAAACCAATGTTTGGTCCCTCAGGAGTTTCGATCGGACAAATTCTACCGTAGTGTGTATGGTGAACGTCACGAACCTCGAAACCTGCTCTTTCTCTCGATAAACCACCAGGTCCCAGGGCAGAAAGACGACGCTTGTGCGTGATTTCTGACAGCGGGTTGGTTTGGTCCATGAACTGAGAAAGCTGATTGGTACCAAAGAATGAGTTAATAACTGATGTTAAAGTCTTCGCGTTAACAAGATCGATCGGAGTAAAGATTTCGTTATCTCTAACGTTCATTCTCTCACGGATTGTTCTTGCAATTCTGGAAAGACCTACCCCAAACTGTCCTGATAGCTGCTCACCAACAGTCTTGATTCTTCTGTTTGATAAGTGATCAATATCATCAACTTCTGCTTTAGAGTTTACCAACTCGATCAAATGTCTTACGATCGAAATGATATCTTCTTTTGTTAAAACTTCGGTTTTTTCAGGAATATTTAATCCTAATTTCTTGTTCAGTCTGTAACGTCCGACTTCTCCTAATGAATAACGCTGCTCGGAGAAGAATAATTTTTCGATAATTCCTCTTGCAGTTTCCTCATCTGGCGGATCTGCGTTACGTAACTGACGGTAGATATATTCAACCGCTTCTTTTTCGGAGTTGGTTGGATCTTTCTGTAAAGTATTCTGGATGATAGAGAATTCGTTGGAATTTTCTTTGTGAATCAAAATCGATTTCACGCCGGCATCAAGAATTAGATCTAAATGTTCTTTTTCAAGGATAGTTTCTCTGTCCAGGATGATTTCGTTTCTTTCGATAGAAACTACTTCACCAGTGTCTTCGTCAACGAAATCTTCGAACCATGTGTTCAAAACTCTCGCTGCCAAAGTTCTTCCTTCTACTTTTTTCAAAGCTGCTTTAGAAACTTTCACTTCTTCTGCAAGGTCGAAAATCTGAAGGATATCTTTATCGGATTCGAACCCGATTGCTCTTAATAAAGTCGTTAACGGTAATTTTTTCTTACGGTCAATGTAAGCGTACATTACGTTATTGATGTCGGTTGTAAATTCCATCCAAGATCCTTTGAAAGGGATGATACGGGAATAATACAGTTTTGTTCCGTTGGCGTGGTAAGTCTGACCGAAAAACACACCCGGAGAACGGTGTAACTGGGTTACGATAACACGTTCTGCACCATTAATGATAAATGATCCTGAAGGCGTCATATAAGGAACCGGACCTAAATACACATCCTGTACAACGGTCTGAAAATCTTCATGTTCAGGGTCAGTACAGTACAGTTTCAGTCGGGCTTTAAGGGGAACTGAATAGGTCAGTCCTCTTTCCACACACTCGTCGATCGAGTAACGCGGCGAATCAACCAGATAATCCAAAAACTCCAGTACAAACTGGTTTCGGGAATCGGTAATTGGGAAATTTTCTTCAAAGGTTTTGTAAAGAGCTTCGTTTACTCTCTGTTCCGGAAGGGTATCCAACTGGAAAAAATCTTTGAAAGATTGGATCTGAATGTCCAAAAAGTCAGGAGTTTCAATTTTTCCTTTTGCTGCGGAGAAATTGATTCTTTCGTTTCCCTGAGTTTTAGCGACTGCTTTAGATTTACTCATAAAAATTTTAAAGAATGAGGGGTTAAAAAATATTTTGTTTAAAAAATATCAGATAAAGCCTTTAAAGAATAAGAGAATCAAGAAGATAGGCGCTAACAAATAGACTTGGCTCTTATAAAAACGGGGCTTATTCTAACTGCAACGCCGGTATATCTTTTCACGGAGTAGTGCAAAATACTTTTTGGACTTTCGGGTGCTAAAGATGAAGGAAATCTGTAAAAACAAGAAATTCTCTTTCAGAAAACAGAAAGAGTTGATTTTCAATATTTTAGTGATTTACAAACAATGGTTAGCGCCAAAAGGAGTGCAAATGTACTCAAAATAAAGAACTTACACAAATTTACAGTGACGCGAAAAGTTCGATGTGTTATAAAGTTTTGTTAAAACGCATTGAAAATCTATATAGTTTAAAAATTTACGAAATAAAAAAACCTCACTAAAAGTGAGGTTTCAGTATTTGGGTGTAAAAGAATTATTTCAATTCTACTTCAGCACCAGCTTCTTCTAATTGTTTTTTCAAAGCTTCAGCTTCGTCTTTAGAAATACCTTGCTTGATTGGAGCAGGAGCGCTGTCTACCATATCTTTAGCTTCTTTAAGACCTGCACCTGTTAAATCTTTTACTAATTTAACAACAGCTAATTTAGAAGCACCAGCAGCTTTAAGAATTACATCGAATTCTGTTTTTTCTTCAGCAGCTTCAGCACCACCACCTGCAGCCATAACTACAGCAGCAGCAGCTGGCTCGATTCCGTACTCATCCTTAAGGATAGCAGCTAATTCATTTACGTCTTTTACGGTTAAGTTTACTAGCGTTTCAGCTAAATTTTTTAAATCTGACATTTTGTAATGTTTTAATTTGTTGAACGATTTATTTTGATTTTTTTTGAGTCTAATTACTCTGCACTAGGTGCGTCTGTAGCTTCAGCGCTTGCTTCAGGTGTTTCTGGAGCAGCTTCTGCAGCTGGAGTTTCCTCTGTTTTCGCTTCTTCAGCAGCCGGTGCAGCTTCTTCAGCTGGCGCGTCTGTAGATTCGGCCTTGTTTTGAAGTGCAGAAACAACTCTCTGGATTGGTGACTGAAGTAATCCGATGATTTCTCCGATCATTTCTTCTCTAGACTTGATGTTTACAAGCGCTCCTAAATTCTCATCACCTACGTAGAAAGTTTCCTGCACGAAAGCAGATTTTAATGCAGGTATTTCAGCTTTTTTTCTGAAACTCTGGATCAGCTTTGCCGGAGCATTTGCTGTATCAGAGATCATTAATGCAGAATTTCCTTTGAAAGTCTGGAACATCTCAGAGTAATCTACTCCTTCGATTTGCTCCATTGCTTTTTGCAAAAGTGTATTCTTAACAACTTTAAGGCTGATATTTTGTTTAAATGCCTGTCTTCTGAAATCTGAAGTTGCAGCAGCATTCATTCCTTCAAGACTTGCTACATAAACCACTTTCGCGTCCTGTAACAGATCTTTTAATTCTTGTATTACTAATACTTTATCTTCTTTTGTCATTGTCTTACAGATTTTAGTTTACAGATTTAGTATCAATTGCAATACCCGGACTCATTGTAGAAGACATGTAGATGCTTTTCACATAAGTACCTTTAGCGGCAGTTGGTTTCAATTTTACCAAAGTGTGAATAAGTTCGGCAGCATTCTCACGGATTTTAGCAGCATCGAAAGATACTTTACCAATTCCTGCGTGAATAATACCGTATTTATCAACTTTGAAATCGATTTTACCAGCTTTCACTTCAGCTACTGCTTTACCAATTTCCATGGTTACAGTTCCTGATTTTGGGTTTGGCATTAATCCTCTTGGACCTAAAACTCTACCCAATGGACCTAATTTACCCATTACAGCTGGCATGGTAACGATAACGTCAACATCTGTCCAACCATCTTTTATTTTCTGTAAGTATTCGTCAAGACCTACGTAATCTGCACCAGCTTCTTTAGCTTCTGCCTCCTTGTCTGGAGTTACAAGCGCCAAAACTTTTACATCTTTACCGGTACCGTGTGGAAGAGATACTACACCTCTTACCATTTGGTTAGCTTTTCTTGGATCTACACCCAATCTAACTGCGATATCTACAGAAGCGTCAAATTTTGCAAAGTTTACATCTTTCACCAAAGCAGAAGCTTCGTCAAGGCTGTAAATTTTGTTTTTTTCTATTTTGCTTAAAGCTTCCTTTTGCTTTTTAGTTAATTTTGCCATTTCTATTAGTATTAAGCGTTAGTTGGTTTAGTTCCTGTTACTCTCAATCCCATAGATCTTGCAGTTCCCGCGATCATTGTTAATGCAGAATCAACTGTAAAACAGTTAAGGTCTGTCATTTTATCTTCGGCGATTTTTTTAACCTGATCCCAAGATACACTTCCTACTTTAGCTCTGTTAGGCTCACCTGAACCTTTCTTCACTTTAGAAGCTTCCATCAACTGGATTGCCACGGGTGGAGTTTTAATTACGAATTCAAAAGATTTGTCTTCGTATACTGTAATTACTACAGGTAAAACTTGCCCCGGCTTATCTTGCGTTCTTCCGTTAAATTGTTTACAAAACTCCATGATGTTCACACCTGCAGAACCCAAAGCTGGACCTACTGGTGGAGACGGGTTAGCAGCGCCACCCTTCACCTGAAGCTTAACCATTTTAAAGACTTTTTTAGCCATTTTTGTTTTTTAAAAATTAAGAAATTTATGAATGTGGAAGCATTTATAAATCTGCAAAGCTGTAGTCTCACCATACAACTCTACATTTCGGACTGCAAAATTAAGAATTATTTTTAATCCTGCAACACCTAAGTCATTGTTTTTTAAGTGCTATTAGAATGATTCCTAAATATTTCCCGACAACCTGAATCCCAAAATGAAAATCCATATAACTTAGAAAAAAAATACTGCTTAATAGGTATTTGTTCTGCCGGCACATAAGCGTAGTTTTGTGCTCCACAAATGACAGAAGAAAACTTCAACCGAAAGGAGGAGATGAAAAAAACAAATGATGAAAAAATTACAGGGGTGAAATTCACTCCTGTTTTTTTATTTAAAAAAAACTACCTCCTATCCCAACAGCGTTTCAAACCGCATTTTCTTGAAAAGTTCGAAAAAACTGGATGAGTTGGCTTTATTAAGGATATTCCGCCGGTGGGTAATAATGGTATTTCTGCTTAAGAAAAGTTGCTCCGCAATTTGATCACTGGAAAGGCCTTCTCTTATAAGGTCTATGATTTCCAACTCGCGTTTGGTAAGACGGAAACAGTTATCTGCGTCTACAAAAATATTTTTAATCTTATCATAGATTTTGTAATCATTTTCGGGCTGAGACACAAGATCATTAATAACTTTGTGCTTTACCAGAGTTTTGGTCAGATGTCCCTGTGTGTTGACTTCAATACCCTGACACTGTTGATTAATCCAGATGTATGAGCCATCAGCAATCCTAATTCTGTACGAGTAGGAAAGAATAAATTTGTAATGATCGTTGAAGAGCAGCTTATTGGTAAAGTGTAGACCATTTTCCTCACTTTGGTAGAAATATTCCAAATCTTCCGGGTGAATAATCGAAAGGAGGAATTCCAGTGTAAAATCTGTGCTGGTGTATCCTGTAACTACTTCAAAAGAAGTATTTGTAAAGATGATTTTATTCTCGAAACAGTCGAATAAAAAAAAATAGTTGGTAATTAATTCAGCGAGTTCCTGTGAATCATCGTTTCTAGCGTAGCTACTTTGTGACTGAACGAGCTTAGACCATTTTGCTTCCGGCATGGGTTCATTTTTAAATTCCAGGCAAAATAGGAAAAACTAAATCCTTATGCAAGTCGCAGATTGGGGTGAATAACAATGCACAACTCTTCTGGAACGATAAAAAATGTTTGGGGAAGTTATTAAAAAAAAGAAAACCACTATAAAAGTGGTTTTCGTGATTGTGAATTTTATAATGCAGTTTAAACTTTCTCGATCTGCATATAGCTTAGTTCCATTGGTGTTTTTCTTCCGAAAATCATTACTGAAACTTCAATTTTCTTTTTGTCTTCGTAGATTTTCTCTACTGTACCATTGAATCCGTTGAAAGGACCATCGATTACTTTTACATTTTCACCAACAACGAACGGGATACTGGCTTCTACAGCAAATTCTGACAATTCATCCATTCTACCAAGCATTCTGTTGACTTCAACTTTACGCATCGGTACCGGATCGCCTCCTTTGGTTAAACTCAGGAAGGAAATTACTCCCGGGATATTTTTAATAATGTGTGGAATTTCACCTACCAGATTGGCTTCTACCATTAAATAACCTGGATAATAAGGCTTTTCTTTTGGAACTTTTTTACCATTTCTCATGGTAATAACTTTTTCCATAGGAATAACAACCTGAGTAACATATGATTCGAAACCAAGATGCTTCATTTCGTTCTCAATATAGGTTTTCACCTTATTTTCCTGTCCACTGATGGATTTCAGAACATACCACTTCAAGTCACTCATTTTGGAAAATAATTTTAATTGAACAGGTTGATAAAAATAGAAATTACATTGGCAATAGATTTACTGAACAATGAATCTATACCAAATGTAAACAGCGCCAAAATAACAGTGGCAATGGTAACCACAATCGTAGATGATTGCAGATCTGGCCACTTCGGCCATTCTACTTTATCTTTAAATTCGGTATACGAACCTTTTAGGAAATCAACTAAGCTCATTATTATTTGTTTTGCACGGGCACAAGGATTCGAACCCTGATCAACGGTTTTGGAGACCGGTATCCTACCATTGGACGATGCCCGTAGATTAAAAAAGTCCCGTAAGTTTCCCTACGGAACTTTAATATTTATTTAGAAATTAATCTAAGATTTCAGTTACCTGACCTGCACCAACTGTTCTACCACCTTCTCTGATCGCAAATCTAAGACCTACGTTAAGAGCGATTGGCTGTAACAATTCTACAGTAATAGAGATGTTATCACCTGGCATTACCATTTCTACACCTTCTGGTAAGAAGATCTCACCTGTAACGTCTGTAGTTCTTACATAGAACTGTGGACGGTATTTGTTGTGGAATGGAGTGTGACGACCACCTTCTTCTTTAGAAAGGATATAAACCTCAGCTTTGAATTTTTTGTGTGGCTTAACAGAATCTTTCTTAGCGATTACCATACCTCTCTTGATGTCGGTTTTTTCAATACCTCTCAACAATAGACCTACGTTATCACCAGCTTCCCCTCTGTCTAGGATTTTTCTGAACATCTCAACTCCTGTAATAGTAGAAGTAAGTTTTTCATCACCCATACCTACGATATCAACTGGATCACCAGTATTGATAACACCAGCTTCAATTCTACCAGTTGCTACAGTACCTCTACCTGTAATAGAGAATACATCTTCGATTGGCATAAGGAATGGCTTATCCTGGTCTCTAACTGGAAGTTCAATCCAAGTATCAACAGCATCCATAAGAGCTTCTACAGTAGCAACCCATTTTGGCTCTCCGTTAAGAGCTCCAAGAGCTGAACCTTGAATTACTGGAGTGTTGTCACCATCGTAATCGTAAGAAGAAAGAAGGTCTCTAACTTCTAATTCTACTAATTCCAACAATTCTGGATCATCAACCATATCCACTTTGTTCATGAACACCAATACGTTAGGTACATTTACCTGACGGCAAAGAAGGATGTGCTCTCTTGTTTGAGGCATTGGTCCGTCAGTTGCAGCTACTACAAGAATAGCTCCGTCCATCTGAGCAGCACCAGTTACCATGTTCTTAACATAGTCGGCGTGACCTGGACAATCTACGTGAGCATAGTGTCTGTTAGCAGTTTCGTACTCAATGTGTGAAGTGTTGATAGTAATACCTCTTTCTTTTTCTTCTGGTGCAGAATCGATAGAAGAGAAATCTCTTGCAGTACCTAATCCTTTATCAGATAATACTTTACTGATTGCTGCAGTAAGTGTAGTTTTACCATGGTCTACGTGACCGATGGTACCAATGTTCAAGTGTGGTTTGTTACGATTAAACGTTTCCTTTGCCATGATTTAATTATTTATTTAATTATTATTTAAATTTTCGGTGCGCAAATATAGTGAAATTTTGTATATTGAAAATCTTTTTTTAACAAAAATCCTCAAATTACAAATTCCGCAGCCTACGGCACCATTTCCCAATAAAATACTGGTCTGCAAATTTAGGGAAAAATTATTTATTCGCAAAAGGCAGAAATATTTTTTAAAGTATAATTAAACTTTACTCTTTCCTTTAAAATAATTTTAAGAATTAAGACCATATTACCGACTAAATAGTGGTCTTAAAAAAGCAAAAATCTCCTTAGTAAAAAGGAGATTTAAATAGAGCCAACTATGAGATTTGAACTCACGACCTCTTCCTTACCAAGGAAGCGCTCTACCCCTGAGCTAAGTCGGCAAAAAATTTAAAAAAAAATCACAAGCCGCGTTGGTTGTGATTTTCTTTGAGCGGAAGACGAGGGTCGAACTCGCGACATTCAGCTTGGAAGGCTGACGCTCTACCAACTGAGCTACTTCCGCATTTTGTTTCCAAAACTGTTGGTAAACGGTTTGCAAATCTAAAATAATTTTTGAGACCTGCAAAGCGTTTTTTATAAAATGTGGGGAGAGCAGGATTCGAACCTGCGAAGTCGTAAGACAGCAGAGTTACAGTCTGATCCATTTGGCCACTCTGGAATCTCCCCAATTTTACAAAAATGAGCCTCCAGAGGGACTCGAACCCACGACCTGCTGATTACAAATCAGCTGCTCTAGCCAACTGAGCTATGGAGGCAAATAGATTTCAAAAGAACGCTTATCTCTTTTTGCGAGTGCAAATATAAGGGAGTTTTTTTGAAACCTACAAATTATTTTAGGAAAATTTTAATAATTTTTTTTAAGCTAATTCTTTTTTCTTGATTAGCAGCTTTTTAGCAACTTCAGCACATTGATCCAAACTTTCTTCAAAACTTGCACTTGTCTTTTTTACAACGATATCATCGCCGGGAACTGCCAAAATAATTTCTGCCGTTTTGTTTTCTTTATCCGATTTGTTCTCTACTTTCAGGTAAACTTTGCATTCTACAATCTTATCATAATAGTTTTCTAGTTTGCTTAATTTTTTTTCGATATGTTCTTCGAGCGGTGCGTGTGGAGTCAATCCCATTGACTGTACTGAAATTTTCATAAATCTAAATTTTTTTTGGCTCTAGGATGAGCCTTGTTAAACACTTTTTTTAACTGTTCTATATTGGCACTGGTATAAACCTGCGTAGAAGCAAGCGATGTATGCCCCATGATCATCTTCACTTTAGAAATTTCAGCCCCATGCTCCAGGACGTGAGTTGCAAAACTGTGTCTTAGAATATGAGGGCTCTTTTTCTTCTTCGAAGTAACAAGACTAAGGTAGGTATTAACTGCAGAATATACAAATTTATCATTCAGTTTTTTACCTTTAGCATTGATGAAGAAATACGTTTTATACGCTTCCAGCGGCTTTCTCACCTGCAAATATTCTGCCAGTTGAACTAAAAGTTTGTCAGAAACAGGAATAATTCTGGCCTTGTTTCCTTTACCGATAACTTTTATTTCCCCTTTCCCAAAATCTACATCTTCGTGCAGGAGATTAACCAGCTCAGCACGCCTGATCCCGGTTTGATATAGGGTTTCGATGATAAGTTCTTTCAGCAAACCCTGATTTTCAGATTTACCCGCTACAGACTGATGCTGATCCATTTCCTCCTCGGAAAATGGGATCTGTTTCTCAGCATAAAATTTTAGGGATTGAATGTTTTCCAGAGGTGAAATTTTAATCTCACCAACTTTCAATAAGAAAAGATAAAAACTGCGGAGAGTTGAGAGTTTCCTGTTAATGGAACGCTTTGAAATTTTTTCTTCACTGAGGTAAACCATGAAATTACGAACAATTTTCTTGTCCGCTTGTGCCAAATTTTCATGGCCTTCAGTGTAAAGAAGGAAGGTAGAAAAATCTTCCAGATCCTTTCTGTAACTCGTAAGCGTGTGCGGCGAGTACCGCTTTTCTACAGCAATATATTCTAGAAATCTTTCCACCATGATGATAAAAAACAAAAAATCACTTTCCAAATATAAGTATTTGAAAAGTGATTAAAGTATTTTCTTAAAGAAAAAGTGGTCTTACGCCTGCTCCTCGCGGCTCGCATTTTTCTGCTTGTAAGCAGCTTTAAGCTTAGCCTGTCTAAAAGTTACTGACGGTTTAAGGAACTGCTGTCTGCTTCTTAAAGCTCTTACAACTCCGGTTTTGTCAAATTTTCTTTTGTATTTTTTTAACGCTCTGTCGATAGCTTCGCCATCTTTTACTGGGATAATTAACATAATTTACATCTCATTTTGGACTGCAAAAGTAAGATTTTATTTCGGATTGACAAATTTTTTATTTACATTTAAAGATATTTATTTTCAATGCAGCAAAAAAATTATAAAGTCATCAATGCCTCAGCAGGCTCTGGAAAAACCTATGCTTTGGTTCAGAATCTGTTGGCAATCTGCCTTAAGCACCCATCCCAGCCCGACAAAATCGGTAATATCCTCGCGCTGACTTTTACCAATAAAGCCGCAAATGAAATGAAACACCGGATTATCGATTGGCTGAAGGCATTTTCTGAGCTAGGGTATGAAAACAACCAGGATTTAATCAATATTCAGCAGAAACTCAAAACTGAAGGATATCGGTTAACGCTGCAGGATATCCATTTCCGCTCAAAAAAAATCCTCGATTATGTACTGCACCACTATTCTACTTTAAATATTGGTACAATCGACAAGTTTAATTCGCGGCTGGTAAGAAGTTTTTCGTACGAATTAGGACTTGCGCAGAATTTCAATCTAGAGATCAACGCTGAGCCTTTTCTGATTGAAGCTGTTGAAAAAATGCTCGAAGATATTGGCGCTGACAATGAAGTTTCTGAAGCCTTCATGGATTATGTAAATTACACTTTAGATAACAACGAAAGAATTAACCTCAACAAAACACTTTACCAATCAGCAAAGGAATATGTTCAGGATAAACACTACTTCCGGCTTGGGGAAAACAGGGACTTCGACTGGATTTCCTATGAAAAATCCAAGAAAAATCTTAGGGATGAGATCAGAAACCTGAAAGCTGAATCCATCCAAATAACCAATGAAGTTACCCAACTTTTAAAGGAAAAGAATCTGGAAATTGCTGATTTTGCTGGCGGAAACAGCAACAGTATTGCAAAATTCTTTAATGAAGTTCAAAGGTTCTTTCATCAAGAAAGACCAGATTTTCCAATTCCTTCAAATGAGGAAGGTGCACTGACTAAATTCCATGCTGGGGCATCCGGTTCCGGAAAAAAAAGGCAAGGAGAAATTTTAGAAATCATTGAATACTTAATTAATCTGCGGCAAAAACTTTTTCAGAATTATATTCTCACAAAGAAAAAAGAAAAAATACTGCAGGCAATTCTTCCTTTGAAGGTCAACAAAGAAATTCAGGATAAACTGGCAGAAATTGAAGAAAAAAATGACGTTGTTCTGCTTTCGAAATTCAATATTCTTATCCATGAAAATCTTCGCGAAGAGCCTTCATCATTTATTTATGAAAAAGTAGGAACCAAATTCAGCCACTATTTTTTTGATGAATTTCAGGATACGTCTTTTCTGCAGTGGCAAAATTTCATACCGTTACGGGATCACGCAACTTCTTCTCAGGACATGAGTTTTACTTTGGTAGGCGACCCCAAACAGAGCATTTACCGCTTTCGTGGAGGAGATTCTCAACTCATGCTCGACATCATCAACAAAAAAGAAAAATCACTGGTGTATGCTGAATTAGAAAATCTGGAAAACAACTGGCGGAGCGCCCAAAACATCGTGGACTTCAACAACCAGCTCTATCTGTATCTTTCCGGAACTACCCAGGCTGAACACTGCGAAATCTTTGGCAACGGTTCTCAGCAGGCTGCAAAATCTAAGCTGAAAGGCAATGTGCGGATTAATCTGATCGAAAATGCAACGAAGAAAGTCTATTATGAGGAAGTTGCCGAAAAAATGCGACAGGATATTCAAAAGTGTGTTGATAAAGGTTATAAGCTTTCGGACATTACCATTCTGTGTCGCGGAAATTTCGATATTTTCAGTTTTTCACAGTTGCTGGGAAACTCGAAAATAATTTATGAGGAAAAAGAAGATTATATAAAAACCATTTCAGAATCAGGTTTAACATTAAATCTATCCTCGACATTACTCGCGCTGACAGAATTCCTCAGATGGGAACAAAACCCTAAAAATCTTCAGTTTCCGGTGAAAATGCTCTACTATTTAATGGTGTTGGGGAGAATTGATGTTAAAGATTTCAGTGCCGAAATGATGGAAATGCTTGCGTACAGCAATAAATCCGAGATGCAGAAATTCATCGCTACAAAATATGGTTTACAGCTAAGCAGTAAAGGTCTTCTTCAGCTTAATCTATACAACTTTGTTGAACATTTTCTGCAGGAATTTTCAGTTCAGAATAAAGAAACTGATTTTCTTTTCAATTATCTGGAAATGCTGTTTGCGTATTCTCAGAACTCAGCAGCAACGCTGAAAGAATTCATTAAATTCTGGGATGAGGAAGCAAATGCAACTACCATTCAAGCCTCCGATAATCTGGATGCTGTAAAACTGATGACCATACATAAAGCCAAAGGTCTTGAGTTTCCTGTGGTTTTTCTCCCTATGAGAAATGAGCACAAAGACGGAAAATTCAGTAACTGGCTCAATATTGAGGAAGAAAACGGACTCTCGTCCGTAAACATTGATCCGTTTGGAAAAGAACTGGAGGTTTATGACGAAGATATGGCGAAATTTAATCAGGAAAACGCTTATCAAAACAAGATTGACCGTTATTGCCTGCAATATGTAGCTACCACCAGAGCTGTGGAACAGATTTTCTTTTATATAGAAAAGCCCAATAAATCGAGTAATAATCTTGAGATTTATGACTTTCTGGAACCGAAAATTCCAAGAGATGAAAATGGAGAAGCCCTATTTTCTTTTGACCTTTATGAAACTGCTGATAAAAACGTACTGAAGAAAAACAAAGAGAAAGGTGAAGGATTACAGACTAAGCCGATTCGTTTTAAAAGCGATGAGAAAAAGAATCCAGACGCCGTAAAAATTGCAACACCTTCTAAAAATTATCAGAACCGTGTTGAAAAAGTGCGAACCGGGATTTTCACCCACGAAATTCTATCCAAAATAAATTCTGAAAAAGATGTAGAAAAGACATTGGAAGCCTATCTGCTGGAAGGAACTATCACCTTAGAAGAGAAGGAAGAAATTGCCGAGAGAATTCTGCGTATTCTGAAAGACGATAATTACTCCGATTATTTTGCCGAAAACCAACTTGTGATCAATGAAAAAGACATCATGATTTCTGAAAACGGCGAATCGAAAATCTACCGACCAGACCGAATGATCAATACAGGCACCGGCTATATCATCATCGATTTCAAAACCGGTGATGAACGGGAAAAGCATCAGGAACAAATTGCTGAATACCGTTCAGTACTTGAAAAACTCGGCAAAAAAGTTCTAAAAACTGAAATAATTTATGTATAAAAAAATCCTGTCTCAGAAACCGAGACAGGATTTTTATTTAAGCATTAAATTTATTTCTTTACCGCAGTTACAACCTGTGCTTCCTGTTTTGTGATATTATCAAATATTTGGGTAAATGCCGGATAATATTCTTTCGGGAAAACCGAATCATCTATTTGGGTGGTTGTTTCTACAGTTAATTTATTTCCGTTTTGGGTTACAAGATATGTGTACTGAAGGGCATTATCTTCTGTGCGGAATTTCTTCGATTTCGGTACATTCTCGAAAGCGTAACCTTCAGGAAGTGTTATCGTTACTTTTTTCACTCTATCATTCGGCGAATAAAATTCCAGGGGTGCTTTTCTCTCCGTATCCTGCTTAAATTCATGATTTTGAGCATAAAGGAAAAGCAGCGGATTGAAAACCAACTTGCTGCCAATGGCGTCCACGAATGTATCAGCAGAGAAATTGAACACGGTCTCGAAATCATTGTTCTCAAGTAAACTGTGCTTCATATTTGAAAGTGCAAACTTGTATTCATCTTTATAAGACTGGGCAAATTTTTCTTTATCATCAACATATCTCTCATTTACAACCATTGCGTAAAGTTTGGTATCGCGGTCAGCAAAACGTCCTTCGATAGTCCCATCAGGATTCAGATTTGCGTCAACGGTCAGTAAAGTTTTACTTACGTCTGGGTAAAATATATCGATTTGTTTTACCTCTTTCTTGCCCATAATCAATCCGTAATAATTAAGGGCTTTGGGTGCGATCATATTGATTTCGCTGTGTTTGTAAGCTCCGTCTAGCAAATAGATCTTGTTATTGTCAACGAAAGAAGAAATCACATAATTTAACTGCGTGATTGATGGATTATAGGAAAGCAGAAATCCGCGGTTTACAGTTGACATCACCACAGGATCGGCATTAATTCCCACACTTCTCAGCAGCATGGTAAGCAGCAGATTGATCTCTGCAGTGTTCCCCACCTTAGTCGAAACCAGATTTCTCACCCCTTTATCAGTAAATACTTCATCTTCGTTGTTCCAGGTGTAGTTTTTCTGAACGAATTTCAGCACAGCATCCGCTTTTTGAAGCGTAGGTAAATCCTTAATTTCGGCGGGCAGTAAATTTTTTACAACTCCTTCCCTATTAAGCTGCAAACCAAAATCATCATGTTCATAAAGCCGCTTACGAATATCTTCCCAGGTTGTCGCGTATGATTTGAAAACATTATTAATCATGGTAGAATTAAGTTCTGCCTTAATACCTGTTTTGTAATTATTATTGTTCATTACATACTTTTCTTCTTTGTAAGCAGGCACATTCTCATAAGCAAAACGGTAGGTCTGGTACTCATTGCCATACAGTTGTTTTTCTTCCATTACCCTGTGCGTTGGAGATAAAGAACCTTTGTAATTGATGGAATACCCTAAAGGTTTAGGCGTATCGAAAACGTACTCAATATACCTTACAGGGATTTCTTCTTCAATCAGCACACGTGGCGTAGAACTGAGGAACGGCGTGAGAACGGTGTAAGAATATTCAACCACCGATCCGTTCTTTACATTGGCAAATGCAAATTTGGTGATATTGTAGTTTTTATCTTCTTTTGACTTAAATTTTTCGTCTTTCGAGATTTTCGTAGCTACCATTTTCCCATTCTCAAAATTATAAGTATTGGCTTTCAGGTTACTTAATGTCTCACGGGAACCTCTGTTATCATCATAGACCGCAATTTCCTGGTTCAGATAATCGGCGGCATTATCTTTATTGTAAATCTTTACCCGGCTTACTATATTTTTGTAGAGGCTGCCATCGTAATCGATTCTGAAGTGGTATGACCGGTAAAGAATTTCTGCCGGAACGTCTCCGAATTTTGCGGATTTTTCACTTTTTAAATCTTCCTCTGAAAGTTTGGGCGTATCAAGAAATTTGTGCTGCGAAAAGATCAAACCTGATAAGCTCACGGCGAGAACCAATAAAATTTTCTTCATTATAATTTAGATATTAGGACTTTTGTATTGTCATTGCTGGCGGTTTTTTTTCGGAATGCCATGTAATCCTTGAATTTCTCTTTCGGATACAATCCTTTATTTATAGTTAATACACGGTGAACGATCAGTTTATCATCTTTCACCTTAAAATTGATAGAATAGGTGCCGAATTCAGTGGTGAGTGTAGAAGACTGTGGAACTTCGGCAATCTTGTATCCCTTTGGTAAATTGTATTCGATCTCATAATCATCCTGAAATGGGAATGAAGTCTCGAAAGGATGCAATCTTTCCTCATCAGCCGAAAACGTGACCGATTGGTAATAAGGCATTACCGGGAAAAACAAATCTGTCCCCAGTTTTTTAGAAAATCCGTTTGCGTTTAGTTTCAAATCGTAAACAATTCTGGCCTGATCTCTGTCATTGGTGAGATTTTCCACATTAATCTTATCGATTTTCAGATTATAATGTCGGTTTTTCATGGCTTCCTGAAGCTCATCATTTTTAAGACTGAAAAGCCGAAGGTTAGAATCATATTGTCCGCCCGAAAAAACAAAACTTGCGTCGGAAGCGATACTCCCATCCTCCTGCAATTGAATTTTTGCCAAAATCTTTTCTTTGCTCTGTTCCGGTTTGTACACTGGTGTGTTGACGATTTCGATTCCGTTTTCCTTTACTGCCAAGACATTCCGGTTATGGGAATTGTAGAAAAGATGATTAAAGGCTACTTTCTGCGAAGTATTCTCGAGCCAGATGGGCTCTTTTTCTGTTGGGATCATCAGAATCGCATGATTGCCCGAAAACTTAGGAAAATCCTTGTCAAAACTGATTACAGAATCATCTGCATAAATAATTGCATAATAAGAAGGAATACCCGCTGCAGTGAGTAATGTGCGCATATAATTGGTAAGTGCCTTACAGTCGCCATACCCTTTTTTGCTTACATCTGCCGCATGCATCGGCTGCCAGCCACCAATACCTATGGAAATAAATATATAGCGCGTTTTATCCTGCATGTACTGATAAAGCTTTTTGACCTTCTCTGAAGTTGTACCCGATAAATTGAGTTTAGCAACCTCGGCCATAATCTCCGGGGTTACTTCCGAAACAGGTGACATGAGTTGGTGATAATACCATTTGCCGAAAGTGTCCCAACTGGTCATATCTCCCTCTCTGCCTGCCAACGAAAACTTCTCCGGTGAAAATTCCACAGTAGGAATCAGGTAATCCAGACTTGGCGCAAGCGGCTCATGTTTAAGGGCCGGTATGTTTTCGTAAGAATACTTCCAGATTCCACCTTCGTCTGTATAGTTAACTTTTGCAATAGGCTTGTCACTGATTTTGGTGCGGATTTTAATCCCCGATTTATTCACCAGGGAAAATGAGCTTTTCTGTACCGCGAGCTGGTAAGTCCAAATCGGAGTAAAGTTGAGAAAGGCAGTATCCGAGGTATTCACCTCATAAGAAGTTCTTACTGTGTACGGATATTTCGTTGAAACCGGTCTCAACACTAAAATCCTGTCATCTACATAAAGACCTGCACTCGGGTTGTGGGTGTAATCTGAGAAATCCTTCTTGCTGAATGTCTTGAAAAGTTTACCGGCTGCATCATAAACTTCAACCTTAATATTGCTGACTTTTGTCGTAGGATTATACGGGATCGTCACAACCCCAAATTCATCACCGGAACTGTTCAGGACTGTAATAGCAACATTATTCTTTATTTCCATTTCATTCACCGCCTTCAGAATATGATCTTCAGAACTTTCGCGAATGATTGCCTTAGAATTTTTTAATAGATTTTCAGGTATGGATGTTATGCTGTAATCCTGGGCATAAACTGATACAGACACAACTGCAAAACACAGAAGGTAGAATTTTCTCATCAAATACTTTTTTGATTAATTAGTCGGATCTGGCACGAAAACCCGTTGTTTCAGCTCCTGATCAAAAAGATACATGGCTGAAGGGTTGTCGCATACCATTTTTATTTTTGTAACCAATTGTGAGGCATTGGCTTCTTCTTCAACCTGCTCGTTCACAAACCACTGCAGAAAAGAAACGGTAGCAAAATCTCCTTCATCGTTGGCATTTTTAAGGATATTAAATATACTTTTGGTTACAATTTTTTCGTGCTCGAGTGCTTTTTCGAAAATTTCTCTCGCATCTGTAAATTCATGTGGAGGTTTTGGGATCTCGCCCATCACAATTTCTGCCCCTACATCATTCATATAATCAAACATTTTGTCTGCGTGCATCAGTTCTTCTTTGCTCTGAACCCGGAAATAATTTGCGATCCCATCTAAATCCTTCGCTGAAAACCATGCAGACATTGATAAATAATACTGTGCAGCATACTGTTCCTTAGCAATTTGGTCGTTGATCAACGATCCAATTTTTGTACTTATCATAATAACTCTCGTTTTACCAAATATAAATAATTAACTTAAGGTGCACAAAAAAAGCGGAAAAGTTTATTTTTCCGCTTCCCTAAAAAATTTAAAATTATGAACTAGCTTTTAGCAGGCATCTGTTTCATTTGTTTCTCCTGCATCTTACTTCTTTTCTCCTGCATATTTTGTTGTTTTTTCGCCTCCCATTTTTGATACTGTTCAGGTGTCAAAATTTGTCTCATCTCAGCATTCCATTGTTCTCTTTTGGCTTTCATTGCCTCCATTTTGGCTTTTCTTTCAGCCTGTATTTGTGGAGCATTCTGTTTTCTTTCAGCTATTTTTTTATCCTGCAAAGCTTTGATCTGGGCAACCTGTCCGCTCGTAAGATTAAGTTCTGTCTGCATCATTTTCAGTTTTTCCTGTCTTTTCTGCTCCATCTGAGCGGGATCTTTTTTATGCATCATTGGTTTCTGCTGCGCCATTGCGAAAGTTCCGATTACTGCGAAAGCCGCACTTAAAACAATTTTTTTCATATCAATAATATTTGTTTGTTATTTGAAGGTTTGATGACAAAAAATAAAACAAGTTAAACGGTTGACGCACAATTTTTTGTTAAAGCATAACAACCTATATCGTAGTAATAATATCAGCGATTTTAATAATATTACAGCTATATTTAAAATCAAAAAAAAGAGAACAAATAATTGCTCTCTCTTAGTCTCATAAATTCCGTTCTATTTTCCTGACTTTCCTTTACTGTTCATATTTCCTTTAACATGTAAATGTGAGCCGTCATTTAGTTTTTTTCTTCTTTGATATTCGTTCATAGATTTAGTATTTACACCATTATTCCTTTTTTTAGACTGAATGGTATTATACTTTTTAACCTGATTGCTTTTGTAGTTATTTTTATTTCTGTTATAAACTGCAACAGGGTTCCGGCCTTTGTAATATTTGTTTTTGAATTTTTCATATTTACTTGGACCCATAATTCTTTCTATAGACGCGTAGCGGTCAGTTCTCCATTGGTCGGGATTGTGGCCATATATCCGATTCCAGGAATCATAATCAGAGTACTGATTATTAAGCGCAAATAAATCTGATTTCTGCTGCGGGCTAAGAAGTAAATTCGCTGCTACCGTCTGCCAGTTCACATCGGTAATACTTCTTCTGTAGTCATTGTAATAATCTGACTGTGAATAACCAAGGCTGAAAATTCCTAAACTCAGTATTGTGATTAACTTTTTCATTTTAGTAATATTTAAAGTTTTATGTGAAGGTAATTTCCATAACTGTGCCAAAAATTAAATAAGAAGAGCAGCCTCTACTGAAACTGCTCTTCCATCACTACTAACACTAAAAACTAAAATTATCGAGAGGTTAATCTCTGTCCCGGGATACGGGTTGTACTTCCCGGTTTTGCTGCCGGAGTCTGATTTCTCAAACCTCCTGAATTACTTTCTATCTTTTTCTGAGAAGTTGCATCACGCGATCCAGAGTTATCTCTGAAACCGCTGTTTTTCTGTATATTCTCAGTCTGCGGGCGGATTTCGCTATTTCGCGTTCCAATGGACGAAGCGCGGGGAGCGTTTCGTACCGGTGTATCATTTCCGTTTCGGAAACCATTATCGCGGGTGTTTTTATTTAAACCTTCATCATTTCTAAAACCACTTGATTTTGGAGTATTATTCCAGTTTCCATTTCCTGTGCGCGGTGAATTTTGGAATCCTATATTGTTTCGCGGATTGGACTGGTGGTAAGTTACACGGTTTACCCGATAGCGGTTCACATTAATATTTTTATACCTTGGGACTACATATACGTTGGTTACATAATGCTGTCTTCTGTAATTCTGCCAGTAATTTACAGGATGGTAACCATTGTAATAATTATTCTGATAAATGACAAAAACACGTGGGCCTAAAATTCTTTCTAAAGCGTAGAATCTGTCATAATACCATCTGTCTGGATTATATCGGTAATACGAATTCCAAGAAGCGTAAGAAGGAAATTGGTCATTAAGCATCATAATCTGCTGAATCTGCCATGGCGAAAGCCGGTACATGGAAAAAAACCTGCCCCAGTTTACATCATAAATGCTTCTCTCGTAATCATTATAATAACTTTGGTATAAATCATTACGGTAATAGTCTGAAGGATATTCGTAATAATAATCATCCGGAAAATAAAACTCATCATCGTAATCATTATAATAATATCCATTATTCTGGTTTGGATAAGAGTCCGGGAAATTCTGTGCGGAGATCAATGCTGCGAAGAACACCGAAAATCCAAGAAGTAATTTTTTCATTTCTATTAAACTTATTTTGGTCGTTAATACCAATCATTAGAAAAACGTGCCAAATTCAACGGTTGAAATCTGTGTTATCGCCTTTAAACAAAGGATTTACAGACCTCTCACATTACTTTGATTCAAATAAAAAAAAGAAGTTAAAGCAAAAGCCTTAACTTCTTATTACAAATTTATAAACACTTGATTTTCAATAGCTAAAAAATCAAATCAATACTTTCTGTACACTTCAAAAAATTTAAAAATATTCACACTTAACCGCGGTTAGAATCAACAACCCATCCGGCAATCTTTGAATTAAAGCCTTTCTTTTCCAACAGGCTTTCTAAAGTAAGATGCATACGGTATCTCCAGTAATGCGGAAATACAGCAGGATTATTAATTCTTTCGTCATCCATATTCGGATTTGTTAAATCAATATCTGTTGCCAGAAATTCCTGAATCGGGAAAATGGCAAGCATCGCATCATTATAAAGATGCTGTTTCATAATAATTTCCGCAAGTTGGGGTTCCAGATTCCACGGTGCTGTTCCCGACTGGCCAAGCTGCTGGTTAAAATACTGTTGCGTTAAGTTACGGTCCTCATGCCACCACTGGCGCAGTGTAGAACTGTCGTGGGAACTCGCCGTAACTACATTGAGATATGCTGCATTTTTAGGGTTGTACCACGGAATATCATCAGAAGGCATGCGCTGAACTTTCAATGCGGTAATTGCCAGCCGGTCCATTACCTGAGGCACGGATTCCGGAACAAGGCCTAAGTCTTCACCACAAATCAACATATCTGTTGCGTTCAGAATCACAGGAAGTTTTTCCATTGCCATTTCGTACCAAAGCCCATCCTGTCGCTTAAAGAAATAATCTACATACAAATCGTAAACAGCGTGCTGCTCCCACTGCGGAAGATTTTGGTAAGACGCTGTTTTATCGATATTAAATCTTGGGTGGTAAACCACTTCTCCATCAGCAGTTTCTTCCGGAAGGAAAAGAACATTAGCACAAAGCGAGATTAATTTTTCTTCCGCCCACGGATGAGGGTTCGTTTTAAAGTAATCGGCTAATTTTCTTTGGGTATCGAATTCTTCTTTGAAGGAATAAGTTCCGTCGAAATGGTTGTTCATAAATTGGTTATGAATCGAGTCCCGTTCGTCCCCAAATTCATTCCACAGAATCTGATCGTTGATAAAAGGTTTACAATACCGGTCATAATAAAAAGGAAGATGTCTTGCGGCAAACTCCTCCATTCTTACAGGAACTGCAGGATAGAAATAACCCAGAATACCCTGCGTGGCACTCATCGGCATTCGCCAGATTCTGAAAAACCCAAGAATATGATCGATCCGCATCGCATCGAAATACTGCTCCAAAGCTTTGAAACGGTTTTTCCACCAGCGGTAACCGTCTTCTTTCATCGCTTCCCAATTATAAGTCGGGAATTCCCAGTTCTGTCCTAAATCGGTGAACTGATCAGGCGGTGCTCCTGCCTGAAAATCCATTCCGAATAACTCGGGTTCTGTCCAGGCTTCTACAGAGTATCTGTAAATTCCGATCGGCAAATCGCCTTTTACCGAAATCCCCAAAGCATGAACATAATTTATTGCATCATTCAGCTGCAGGTGCAGCTGGTACTGAACCCAAGCATGAAGCATGGACTGCGAATAATCTTTACTGTTGGCACTGAAAAACGGAGCAATTTTCCCCGCAATATATTTTTTATGGGTTTTCCACAGGTTAAAGTTTGGCGTATTATATTTGTCGCGCAGTACACAGAATGCGGCATACGGCACAAGCCACTCCTCATTTTCCTTGATAAATTTCTTGAAATTTCTGTCCTTTAAAATCTCAGCTTGATGGAGTTCGAAAACTGCGTTTACAAATTTCCACTTCCCTGAAATCATCTTTTCATAATCGATGAGATTTAAAGAGTTCAGCTGCTGCTTCTCTTCCTGATATTCGGCAACAAGTTCATCCGGTAACGGGAATTCCATTTTTTCAACAGAAATATACTGAGGATGAAGCGCATATACCGAAATTGCAGCGTAGGGATAAGAATCCGTCCAGGAATAATTTGCCGTCGTATCATTAATCGGAAGAATCTGCAGAATCGAAAGATTTGCTTCTTTTGCCCAATCTGCAAGATTTCTTAAATCAGCAAACTCCCCAACACCGAAACCGTTTTCAGTTCTCATCGCGAAAACCGGAACTGCTACTCCGGCGGCATGATACATTTCGAAAGACTTAAATCGGAAATAATGATCTGCCTTAATCTGCAAAATATTCTTCTCCTGATTTGGGAGCGCCCATCTGTTGTCGCCGTATTCTATATCAAAAACTTCGCCTGTATTTCTGTCTCGCAGACCATACTTATACTGAATCATGAGATCCAGAGGAATTTCTACAGCCGCTTCCCAAATACCGAAATCGCTCTGCGCCATATTTACCGCGTAATCCTTGTTCCAATTTCCTAGCGCATCATTGCTGCCCATAATAACTAACTGCCAGTTTACCTGATAAATTGGTGCTTCTATTCGGAACAGATGGGTATGTCTCTTTAAAACCGGAGTTTTTTCCGGCTTAAACCCACTTAATTTATTTTTGAGGATTTTATTGTTGAGATAATTTTCAGGGAAGTTTTTCGAATTCCAGGAATCATAAATTAGGAATTCATCATAATTATGGGGAAAATTCAGCTGATGCAGAGAGAATTCTTCATCCAAAACCTCTTGTGTTTCGTTGACAAGACGGTATTTATAGGTTATATTTTTAGAAAAGTAATCAACCTCGGCTGTCCAGTTTCCATTATCAGTATAATACAGCGGATAGATTTTATCTTCGGCTGTTTCCTCAATGATTAAAAGCTGAAGATTCTCGCCCAGTTTGGTGAGGAAATTAATATTAAAAAAAAGCTTCATAACAGTTTGCAATTTGATATGCAATTTATGAAATTTGTTGCTTTTTTAAGTGCTAAATTGCGAATTAATTTAAGCAGCTTAGATATTGAAAAACAACTACTTATAAAGACATTACGCAAAGACACAAAAAAACCTTTCCGGCAGTTTGCCAAAAAGGTTGAGTTATGATTTATTATCTCTTAACTGAGAGAATAAGTTGTCCCTTCTCTTCCGTCTTTCAGTTCAATTCCTTCAGCCAAAAGTCGGTCACGGATTTGATCAGAAAGATCGAAATTTTTTGATTTTCTCGCCTGATTACGAAGTTCAATTAAAACCTGCAGCGTCTGGTCGAGTTTTTCATTGTTATTTTCCTCAATATTCTGCAATCCCAGAACTTCGTATACCAAGCCGCTGATGATATGCTGAAGCTCTTTTAACTCAGCCTCAGTAACTGTTTCTTTACCGTCTTTCAGTTTGAAGATAAAATTTACAGCTTCAAACAGGTGCGAAATCAGGATCGGTGAGTTGAAGTCATCAGTCAAAGCCGTATAACATTTCTCTTTCCACGCTGAGATATCGAAAGTGGAAGAATCTGAAGTTAAAAACCCAAAGCCTGAAAGTAATTTCATGGCTTCCATTAAGCGCTGAAAACCTTTCTCACTTGCTACCATCGCTTCATTTGAAATATCGAGTACACTTCGGTAATGTGCCTGTAAAAAGTTGAAACGCACGATCGCCGGATGAAAAGGTTTCTCGAAAAAATCATTGTTTCCTGAAACAAGTTCCATCGGCAGAATATAATTTCCTGTAGATTTGCTCATTCGCTGGCCATTCATTGTGAGCATATTCGCATGTAACCAATAATTTACCGGTTCGGTTCCGTTGCAGGCTTTCCCTTGTGCGACCTCACACTCATGATGCGGAAATTTCAAATCCATTCCGCCTCCGTGAATGTCAAACCTTTCTCCTAAATATTTCGTTGACATCGCAGTACATTCGAGATGCCAGCCAGGAAAACCTTCTCCCCAAGGCGAATTCCAGCGCATTATATGTGCAGGCGAAGCCGCTTTCCAAAGGGCGAAATCCTGGGGATTTTTCTTTTCGTTCTGTCCATCGAGATCGCGGGTGTTAGCGAAAAGTTCTTCGATATTTCTTCTTGAAAGTTCACCGTAATTCAGGCCGCGGCTGTTGTATTCCAAAACATCAAAATAAACCGAACCGTTACTTTCATAGGCGAAGCCTTTTTCAATCAGTTTTTGCGTAAGTTCAATCTGTTCCAGTATATGTCCGGTTGCTGTAGGTTCAATTGTTGGCGGAAGCAGGTTGAAGGTATCTAAAACCTTATGAAAATCTACCGTGTATTTCTGCACGATTTCCATAGGCTCCAGTTTTTCGAGGCGCGACTGTTTCACAAATCGGTCGTTATCTACATCACCGTCGTCGGTTAAATGTCCTGCATCGGTAATATTCCGTACATACCGGACTTTATACCCAAGATGAACAAGTGAGCGGTAAATAAAATCGAAAGACATAAAAGTACGTACGTTTCCGAGGTGTACATTGCTGTAAACCGTAGGTCCACAGACATACATCCCGACATTGTTCTCGTGGATGGGTCTGAAGATTTCCTTTTCGCCGGAAAGCGAGTTGTATATTTTAAGTTCCATTTTTAAAATTGTGGTTTAAAAGAGTAATATTAGAATCCGTTAATCAAACTTTGCATGACTGCCTACATAATGAAGGAACTCCTGTCTTGTAATCGGATTGGTTCTGAAAATTCCGCTGAGTTCTGCTGTTATGGTAGAGCTGGCAGTATCCTTAATCCCGCGACAATTCACACAAAGGTGTTTCGCATCGATGATACAGGCAACATCTTTAGTTCCTAACGCTGTCTTTAGCGCATCTACAATCTGCATTGTCAGTCTTTCCTGAACCTGCGGACGTTTGGAATAATAATCTACAATCCTGTTAATTTTAGAAAGACCAATTACTTCACCGTTTGAAATATAGGCAACATGCGCTTTTCCGATAATGGGCAAAAAATGATGCTCGCAAAATGAATATACCGTAATATCTTTCTCCACCAACATCTGTCGGTATTTGTACTTATTAGAGAAGGTTGAAATACCCGGTTTGTTTTCCGGAAGAAGTCCGCCGAAAATCTCATTTACATACATTTTGGCTACACGCTTAGGAGAATCTTTCAAAGAATCATCTGTCATATCCATCCCTAAAGTTTCCATAATCTGATGAAAATGGTGCTTGATGATTTCAATTTTTTCCTCGGGGGATTTTTCAAAAGCATCCGGCCGCAAGGGAGTATGATCTTTTCCGGTAAACAGGTCGTCGTCGTTATCTATATCCTGATTCATATCTTTTTAATGAAAACACAAAATTAGGGATTTAATTTTTGATTTCGGAATTAGTTTAAAATGTATTATCCAGCCATAGATGCTAAAATACAAATGCTTCAATCAAAAAAACTCAGAAAAAATATTCTGAGTTTTTATAATTTAGAAACCACCCCCGCTTCCTGCAAAAGTAAATGTCGCCGTTAAACCGGCCCTTACTGTCGACAGCGGGAAGGCTGTGGAAATCTTGTATCTCGTTAGCAGCTGATCATAGAATAATCTGATGTTGAAATTCTGCGACATATTGTAATCTGCAGAGAGTTTGATGCTCATCATCCGTTGACCGCCTGTTACCTGCGAATCGTTCTGAAGGATATTGGTGATTCTGGTCTGGCTGTCTCTCAAAGAGAAATCTCCGCGGATATTCAGATCACTTTTCAGAGTTCTCTCTTTTCCTTTGAAGTTCATTTTAAGTTTCAAATCTTTCATAATGTAACCGAAACCTAGGATATATTCATTTCCTGCATCTTCTGTCAGCGTATGATTCACCAGGCCGAGCATAAACATTCTGTCGCGGTTGTACTGCGCACGGAACTGCATATTGTTTCGCATGGTTACATCGGCTCCGATAAGCGGTGCAAAAGCTTCTACATAACCGACTTGCGAGAAGGTGTAAGGATTGAATTCGTTCCCAAAAGTATCCGTTTGCGGTGCAGTTGGGTTATTCTGGAAATTATAATAATCAACACTAGACTGTATTCCGGTCGCCGTGTAGGTTGAAGTATACCCGTGAAGAATATCGAATTTAGAAAACTGGCTGTTTACAAACGGAATGTTCTTTAGCCCTGAATAAGTCACACGCCAGTTCGGAAGCGGGAAACCGGATTTTTTCGGATCGGTAAGCTCGCCGTTTACTGATCTTCCTTCTACTGCTGCCTGGAAAGCCGGAATCAGGATATAAGCATCTCCCAAACCTTTACCGCTGGCAAAATCAACTGGATTATAAACCCCGCCGGACTGCTGATAAATCTGTCTTGCGTTTTCGTACATGGTATCATAAATACTTTTCCCGTCAACAAACGCAGTGTTAAAAGTCCACGCTGTTCTGGAATACGAAATCATATCGGTTCCGAATGAAAACTGGAATCCGTTTGCTGCATTGGAGTCTGCATCAACATTATAACCTCCCTGAATGAAATTGCTGTTATAATTCTTCAGGAAATTCACATCGATCCGGAAATCATTAACCGGCATAATCTGAACATTGGCAAGGAAATTCTGATTCTTCATCTGCGTATAAGGATCATTCATGTACGGAGAATCCGAAAGCCAGCCGTTTTCAATTGCCGTTCTGCGGATGTCTGCCTGAGAACCAAGAAGGAAACCATAAGTCGGGCCGCCTAAAGTCTGTCCGTAACCGTACCAGTTCGGCGCAGAAAGCAAGCCCGGAAGAACAGTCCCATTATTCTCATTATAAGAAATATCGAGCTGCTTGATCGAGGTCAAAGCATAAGCAATACTCTGAACCGGATTCAGCTTGTTCTTGAATTTATAAGATTTAAAGTTCCGTTTTGCGTTTTTCTTCTGCCAGGCCAGATTGTAAACATTATTCAGGGAATCGATTTCCTGTCTGCGTTTCTGCATTTTGGTATTGATGTTCTGGAAATATTTGAATTTGCTGAAGAACTTGGGAACATCAACACTTGAAGTGGCCACAATATTATTGGTGTTCTGCCCGATGCTTCCGAGACTTTCAGCAACATTGGTTTCAGGGTTTACAAAATTAGTCATCACCGTACTTCGTGCATTCCAGTTATAGGTGAATCCATATCCTACTTCAGCATTGATGAAATCCAGATAAGGCAGATATTCGAACGGGAAACGGTAATTCAACTGAACACGGTGGTTGTACAGTACCGGTCTTCCGGCACGGAACGGATCCGCGAAGATCGACTTAGTGTTCATGTCATTCACACTCAAATTGTCATTAAGTGTACGCATCGCGGAATTGATTTCGAGTTTTAAAGATTTAGTAAAATTAAATCCTAAACCGTATTGCCAGCCGAAATAGAAGTTTCTGTTTCGTATCACATCAAAATCCTGACCTGTATTTCCGTTAAGAATCGCCTCAATATTGCGGAATTCGAGTTCATTATAATTTCTGTCGATCTCTGTTCTGAAAGATAATCTTGTCGGAACTGGGTTGAAGTTGACTTCTTTGATGAACCTTAAATATTTATAAGATTTCGCGGTATCGCTAACCAGTTTATTAAACGGCCTTAAAACCCAAGGTTTGAAGTTGTAATTATAATCTACATAGCCCCGTAAATACTGGCGGTAGTTTTTCTTGGTATAAACATCGCGGTAATAATCATCGTTGTAAACTGTAGTTAAAGAAAGGTTTTCTACATCATAAAACTTCGGTTTTTTGTTCGGATTCATTCTTTCCTTACGCATGTTGACCACACCGATACTTCTCTGCTGCGTGTAAGTTCTTGCAACTTTTTTCAGCTGATCTCTGTTCGGAGCTTCCTCAAAAGTCACATCATTATCCAGCGGATTGTATTTAGGATCCTCTATCGTTTGCGTGTAGGAATAATTGACAGGAATCTTCATCCCCGCTTTTTCGGGCAGAAATTTATCGACATTTACGGTTGTATTTACATTAAATGCTGAAAGGGTTGACTGTGCTCTTTCCGAAGGTTTTTCGGTAATTCCACCGAAACCGATGGTTGAGTAGGAAGCATTCGCATTTACCAAAGCAAAATCACCAAGATTGAAGTTTACACTTGCATTTCCTGCATAACCACCTTTGTTTTCAATTTCTGAAAGACGAATTTCGTTGACCCAAAGTACCAGGTCTTTTGAATTAACTTCATCTTTGTTACGTACCCCCAACATAATGGTGGTTACGTTGCCTAAACTTGGCCGCCCTTTGATGAAGATTTTTTTGTTCGGATCGATGGTTGAATATTCCATATCCTCGGTTCTGTCATCAATCAGAATCTGTGAATTTCCGTCACGTCTCAATTTAGCATCCACAAAATTCTGAATCAGAAGATCAACTGAATTTTCTGCAGGCCATATTTCCATTGGCGAAGTTGCATTTTTCGGAGTGTACGTTAAAGAAGTTTCGTATTCGTAATAGTTGTCGCTCGCATCGCTACCAAAACGGATGAAGAATTTAGCGTTCGGGTCCAAACCGTTGCTCTGTGCACCAGCTCTTACATCCTCAGCATGTACAAAAAGTTCAAGATTTTTGTAGCGTCTCATATCTAAAGCCACATTCTTGAAAACCCCACGAGCAGTCTTAGGCTCAATCGGCGCGGTTTTCATATAAAGCGACGCTTCGTTCTGTCTTTGAGCACCCGCGTTTCCGCTTAAAACCTGTCTTTCGATTCCCGGAGGAAGTACGTACGGAGGTTGATTCAGGCCGTTTTCCTCCAGGTTTACGCTTCCTACATCCAGATTTTTATTGTCTACAGGATTTATTCCTTCAGTATCCGTGGTGTTGGTTGCGATGTCTTTGGTATATTTTCTCCAGTCGCTTCTTACCAGATCCAAAGTTCCGAAACGGATGGTCGCCGCCTGATCGAATCCTGTTAAAAGCATTCTTGCAAAACGTACATTATTAAGAATTGAAAGATCTTTCACCCCGCCTTCATTCGCTCCCTGATCAAACTGGGAAACGGGTACGCGGAAAAGGTACCATTTATTGGAAGAAGTCTGTCCGTTCTGGAATTTCACTTCAACTTCCTTTTCATCAACAATAAATTTCTGGCCCAACGCGAGGCTCGATTTATCCAGATTGATAGTGTACTGTGTATAATTTTCGCTTTGATCCAGGTTATAATCCCGGTTTACATCTTCTGCATCCGGCGTTTGGGTAGCTACCTCCAGCGTATTGCTCTGTGAATTTCCTTCAGGATTTCGGAAATATTTATAACGTTCAGTAAGCGAAGATGCCTGTGTTCCCTGGAATTTATCCGACAGGTAAAATAAGAAATCATCAGAAGCCGGATCCGGCGTATTGGTTACCGGATTAATGAAATTGGTCCCGAACTTAGCAGCTTCTCCAAAAGCATCCAAACCGTCATATCCTAAATCCTGCGCTGTTCTCTCTTCATTTTCAGTGGAAAAAGCATAAAGAATCGGAAATTGGTTTGGCTGGCTTCCCCAGTTTGTAGTGGTGGTATTTGCCGGAACATTCGGAGTTGGCAAACCATTTTCGTACTGTAGTTTTCCGTCTTTCAGAACATCCTCCGAAACATTACCCAAGTGTAGCAAAAGTTTAGGATTTGCACCTAAGTTATTTCCGTCAGCATAAGGATCCATCATCCAGAATTCAACATATTCAATATTGGAATTGATAAAATTGGAAACTGAAATCGGTCTCATCAACCCACCCCATCTTTCCTGAGTGCTTTCGCTGTTAGGATTTACGTTGTACGGACCTCTTTCGGTTGGGAAATAGCTAATGTCAAATGTATTGGTATAAAGCTGTTCGCCGGCTACGAAATCACGCGAATTATACAATTCCTGAGTCTGAACTCTTCTGGAAGCATGATTGGAAACCGCCTGAGCATTGATTCCGTTCGGTGCTTTTCCGCCAATTCCGTAAAAACGCGGATCGATATTGTACCAGGTCATCAAACCCCTGCCGTTGCCGTGGTCCAGATTATCATTCAATGTTGAATTAAAGAAATAAGGCTCCGGATTTTTTTCAGGTTTCGAAGCTAAACTCCACATTGCAGGTTCCTTTAAAGAAATTTTCGATGTGGTTTGTTCAAAATCGTCGATATAAGACTGGTCGCCGATTCCTTTATTCTGTCCCGGAATCAGATAAGCGCCTTCTGCTGCAAAACTCAGATTTGAAGCCGCTTCAGTATTTACAAAAGGAATTTTATCGGTAAGCCTGGTAAGAAACGGCAATTCATTATTGTACATGATGTTGAAGCCTGCCATGGTGTTATTCACCGCTTCCTGACCGAAGTTCACCTTCTGAGTTAAAGGTGTTTCCGCATAATTTACCACCGTTCCGCCGATGGTTAAATGCTCATTGAATTTTCGCTCCAGATTAAGTCCTAAAAATCTCTTTCTCTGGGTATTGAAAGTCAGTTGGTTTTCCAGGGAAATATTAATCGCCTGACCGGACTGTTTCACGGTTTCATTAATGATATTCACCGTTCCGAGCATGTAATCTACGGTATAATCAATCCCTTCCTGAAGCTGAACTCCATTGGCGGTAACTTTCACCGAGCCCTGGGGAACGTTGATCGCTCCCAAAGAAATTCCCGTTCCCTGTGAACCTTTGAATCGGCCTTCCATGGTGTATCCTAAAGCAAGTCGGTTTTCAGAGGCTACGTTTTTGAACTGATCGTACAATTCATTAAACACGAACTTCGGATCGCTGCTTCCCAAGACGCTTTGCAAATAAGCACCAAAAGGTTTTGCTTTAGTAAAAATTATTTTTCCGTTTTCAGGGTCTACCGTAATTCCGGGTACAAAATCGAAAATCCCGTCTCCGGTTGTGGTTCCGTTCTGCTGTAAATCGTTATTCATGTTGAGACGGTCCCAATTGAAAAGTTTTAGGAGATTAATATCCTGAACCGGTGTATTCGGCAAATAGTTTACTTTTCCGCTCTGGGCATCTCTTAAATAAACATTCAGTAAAAATCCGTCCTGATTGATGTCGTTTGAATTAAGCGCATAAATATTCTTCATCATCAAATCCCACATCGGCGTAGTCGTCGTGGTTTTGGTATTCGATTTCAAAAGCTTCGTGATGAGCACCGGACTTTCTTCCGAAAACTCACCCACTTTATACACTTTATTGTCTCCGTTCAGTGTATAGGTATAAGCGACAGTTAACAGCTGATTGTCATTAAGCCTCTGGTTGAGTGACAAATATCCCAATTGCGGATGAAATTTGAATTCATTCTGGTTAAGCTTTCTGGCTTTTCTGTTGAAAATAAACTGCTCCCCATCAGTATATGTTTCAGGAGAACCGTTAGCATTTGGAAAAGACTGCCCATTAATCGCATTGTATGCAGTATTGACGTCCCGGATTCCAGCGCCAAGACTTACGATTCCATGGTAAAGATTATTCTGCGAATTATCCGGGTAACCCGAAACTCCTTCTCCCAAATCACGGATCCCCAAAATTCCTTTCTGATCCTGGAGATTTCCCGAACCCTGATCCAAAACCCAGGCCTCGATCCTTGTGATACTGATTCTGGAATTAATCTGAGGATAATTCAGTAATGCATTATCGTAAGAATTCAGGAAATAATGACCTAAATAGTAATGCTGGTTGTCTTCGTAATCAATGGCATTGAGTTTAAAGGTATTCATTACGCCGCCACCCTGCGCGATAATGTTACGTGCTTCTCCCTGTTGTTGTGAGAATACAAGGGTTCCGGTGGTTTTACCCAACTGAAATTCAGTCTTTAAACCAAACAGTGATTCGGAACCACGAATCAGGCTTGTAGAAAGTGGCATATTGACGTTTCCGAATTCAACCCGCTTGATGATTTTGTCCTCGCCGCCGGTAGTTTTATCGTTTAAACCTTTGCTTTGCAGATCCTTCCAGGTTCCTTTTGCCTGCCACACGAGATTCATTCTGTTCTCAAAAGCAAACCCGCTCTGGGTGTCATAATTGGCTTTAAGCTGTAAATTTTCACCTACTTTACCCAGCAATCCCAACTGAATTCGCTGCTGAATATCAATAGCGAAATTCGTTCTGTTCTGAGGTAAGATTAAAGGGTTGTCGATTTTCTGGTAAAGACCGCCAATATCGAAAGAAGCAAAGCCCTGAGGAATAATTTCAATTTTATTGCCTCCAAAGATCGATTCGAAGAGTTTGTTTTTAATATTCAGACTCGGGAGCAGGCCTTTTTTCTCTGCATCAGTCTGGTCTTTTCTGTAACCAAGATTGTTGACTGATGATTTTTCTTTGTAATATTCGCTCAGTTGATTATTGAGCATATACTGATAATATTCTGCCGAAGTCATCGACACAGGATTGCCAACCACCATATTTCCGATTTTAGGATACAGAACATACATTCCGCTTGCGACATCGTAAAATGCCTCGTAGCGGGTGGGGTTAGGTAACGAAAAATCCTGCCTTACTGAGCTGCTGTCGGCAGGTTTTACCTGCGCAAAAGCATTCGCAAAAGAAACACAAAGGAATACTAACAGAAAAAATTTATGCTGAAAAAAACTATTCTTCTCCAAATGTTAAATGTTTTTTAAAATTTGCTTCACCAAATCTTCTACTGAGAAATCCGGATTTTGCTTTAGAACACGGTCTGCAATCTTCTCACTCATTTTTTTAGAAATCCCCAAAACCTCTAATGCAGATAACGCCTCTTCTTTTACTTTATTATTTACAAATGTAGAAATATTTTCATCAGAAACCTTGAATTTTTGGACTTTATCACGCAGATCCACAATGATTCTTTCCGCGGTTTTCGTCCCGATTCCTTTCACTTTCTGAAGCAGTAAACTGTTATTGTTCATAATGGCCGAAGCGATTTCTTCAAGACTTAAAGAGGACAGCATAATGATGGCAGAAACCGGACCTACTCCATTAACAGAAATTAACAGATTGAAGAGTTCTTTTTCTAAAATTGTGTTAAACCCGAAGAGCAAGTGCGCATCCTCACGAATTATCTGCTGAATATGGAGAAACGTTGGCTGGCCTAAAACCAGTTTTTCTGAAGTCTGCAAACTGATCCCGACAAAATAACCGACACCGCCTACATCAATAATTACTGAAGTGGGATTAAGTTCCTGAACTGTCCCTTTTAAAGAATAAATCATTTTATGTTTTTGAAAGAGCCAAATATAAGATTTTTAAAATTTTAATCCATATTCTTTTCTCCTTTCCGTAAAAGATCCATTTTTTTACATGTTTTTTAGCAAAAACTGGAAATTACTACGAGCACTTTTCTGAAGTGTTGAAATAAAAAAACTGCGGATATGAGTCCGCAGTTTTTAAAAATTATTATTCAGTTTTATTACTGTTTCATTTCCTCCCTTTTTTGGGCATCCAGGACTGCGATCGTTGCTAAGTTAACGATTTCATCAACACTTGCGCGCATCTGAAGCACGTGAACCGGCTGTTTCAGACCCATTAAGATTGGCCCCACAACCTGCGCCACTTTCATTCCGCGGATAATTTTGTAGGAAAGATTCGCACTTTCGAGATTCGGGAATACAAATACGTTTGCCGGCGTAGTTCCCAGTTTAGAGAACGGATAATCTGAAAGGTGGTCCGCATCCATAGCGAAATCCGGCTGTATTTCCCCATCCACGATCATTTTCGGATATTTCTCATGCAGAATGGTTACCGCGTCCGCTACTTTTTTAGATGTCTCGGAAATCCCCGCGAAATTCTCAAAAGAAAGCATGGCAATTCGCGGTTCGATCGCAAAAGATTTCACCACAATTTCAGACATTCTTGCAATACTTACCAAATCCTGAGCTGTCGGGTTTTGCACGACTGAAGTATCAGCGAAGAAAATCGGTTTTTTCTCCGTCAAAATCATCATCATCGATGAAACTTTGTCTACTCCTTTTTCTTTCTCAATGATCTCCAGCACAGGTCTTAAAGTCGACGAATAATTTTTGGAAAAACCAACAATTAACGCATCTGTATCACCATTTCTCAACATCAAGGGACCAAAATAATCGCGCTGTCGCACAAATCTTTTGGCTTTATATTCGTTCATGCCTTTGCGTTGGCGGAGTTTCCAAAGGTCTTCTCTATAAATTTTTCGGTTTTCTTCCTGGTCATCATCTGCAGGATCAACAATCGGGACATCGATTTCGATCCCGAATTTCTTCATCTGCTCTTTGATGTATTTTTTCTCACCTAAAAGTATCGGTTGTGCAATTCCTTCTTCATAAAGAATCTGTGCAGCTTTCAGCACGTTGTATTCTTCGGCATTTCCGAGGGTAACTCTTTTCGGGTTCGATCTCGCGCGGTTCTGCATCATACGGATGAGTTTTTCGTCACGGCCCATTCTGTCGAGAAGACCGTTTTCGTAATCCTCAAAGTTTTCAATCGGTTTTCCGGCGATTCCGCTTTCCATAGCAGCCTTAGCTACGGCCATGGAAACTTTAGTAATCAATCTGTTATCGAAAGGTTTAGGAATGAAATATTCTCTTCCGAAACTTAAATTCTTTAAATTATAGGCTAAAATCACCGCTTCCGGAACCGGTTCTTTGGCCAAATTCGCAATTGCGTGCACTGCAGCAAGTTTCATGGCTTCATTAATGCCGGTCGCCTGCACATCGAGCGCGCCACGGAAAATGTAAGGGAAGCCGAGTACATTGTTTACCTGGTTAGGATAATCGCTTCGGCCAGTTGCCATGATGGTATCTTTTCTGGTTTCCATTGCCAGGTCATACTCTATTTCGGGATTCGGGTTGGCCAAACCAAAAACGATAGGATTGTCTGCCATTGAAAGAAGCATTTCCGGTGTCATGACGTTTCCTTTTGAGAGACCGACAAAAACATCAGCGCCTTTCAGTGCATCCGAAAGCGTTTCCAGATCAGTTTGTGCGACAAAATCTATCTTTTCTGGGGTAAGATTTTCTCTTTTATGATTAATGATTCCTTTGGAATCACACATCAGGATATTTTCTTTCTTCAGACCCAATTCCACGTAAAGTTTGGTGCAGGCAATGGCCGCAGCTCCGGCGCCGTTCACCACCATTTTTACTTCATCAATTTTCTTTCCGGCAATTTCGAGTGAATTAATTAACGCTGCTGCAGAAATTATTGCTGTTCCGTGCTGGTCATCGTGCATCAGGGGAATATTGAGTTCTTCCTTCAAACGCTGCTCAATATAAAAAGCTTCTGGAGCTTTGATGTCTTCAAGGTTAATCCCCCCAAAAGTCGGCGCAATTCCTTTTACAATCTCAATAAATTTATCGGGGTCTTTTTCATCGATTTCAATATCGAAAACATTGATATCTGCGAAGATTTTAAACAACAGACCTTTTCCTTCCATTACCGGTTTTGATGCTTCTGCACCAATATCTCCCAATCCTAAAACAGCGGTTCCGTTAGAAATTACGGCAACCAAATTCCCTTTTCCTGTATAATCGTAAACCGTTTTGGGATCTTTTTCAATTTCCAGACACGGAATTGCCACCCCTGGTGAATAAGCTAAAGAAAGATCGCGCTGCGAGGAGTGCGGTTTTGAAGGAATTACCTCAATCTTTCCTTTGGGTTCTGTTTTATGATAATCGAGTGCGGCCTGGTTAAAGTTCTTCTCGTCGCGGTTTGTTTTGCTTGACATAATTTTTGTTTTTTCAATATCAGAAACCGGTTTCCCAGGTTCTGAATAAGATTTCTAATAAAATCTCTGCATTAATAAATTCTTTTCTGGTAATCAGTTTAAATCCAGAATATACTTTTTGTGATAATCTACTAAACTTTCAATGGGTTTCTGCACTACTTTTCCGATTTTTAAATTGAGTTCTGCAGCGGCCGCCCTTAAAATATCTTCATAAATAAAGGCGATATAGCCAATAAAATTAATTTCAACCTTTCCTGCTTCCGGATACGGCAGAACCTGATAATCCAGGAAATTTTTCATCTCATCGAAAACCATATTCTGAAAGTAAGGATGCTTTTTTCGGTCTGCCACAAACTTGTTGAATTCTCCTAAATAGGCGTTAGCTCGGGGATTATGGTACATTCTTTTAATTGCTTCTTCGATTGTAAGATTATAAGTTGCGATAAAATCATCTTCCAGATCCTTCGGCAGCTTCTTCATGAAATAACGTCTTAAAAGATGTTTTCCCAAAGCGCTTCCGCTGCCTTCATCACCAATGAGAAAGCCCAGTGAGGGCAAATCTGTACGTATCTTCTCGCCATCGAAATAACATGAATTGGAACCTGTACCTAAAATACAGATAATCGCGGGAGTACCGTTGTAGGCTGCATATGCGGCCGCCGTCATGTCTTCTTTCACTGTAATTTCAGCATTGGGAAAAGTTCTGGCGAACTCATCGGCCACTTTCTTTTTGTTATCAGGAGTTCCGCATCCGGATCCGTAGAAAAAAACTTTTTCAATATGATTTTTAAGAAAGAAAAGCTGCTGATTCTTATCAATTTCCTGCATGATAAACTCAGGATTTATGATATTTGGGTTGAATCCCAGCGTGGTGGTTTTCAGATTGGGTTTCCCGGAATTTTCGAGAATTACCCAGTCGCATTTCGTGGAGCCGCCGTCGACAATGGCAATCATATGCTGTATGGTTTAATCTGCTAAAATATCAATTTAATTTCAAAACTTTTTTATTTCATCCGGAATTTTTCATCACCTCTTACTGACAGAAAATCACTGCATAAAAAAAAGCAATTCAAAAAACGAATTGCCTGAGTTATCTTGTTAGCTGCGAGCTTATTCTACATTCAAGACTTCCAGAATTTCCGGAGCATGTTGTTTGATGGTACTTTCCACCCCCAGTTTCATGGTTGAAAAACTCATGGGGCAACCGTTGCAGTTACCATGAAGTTTTACGTATACTTTCTGGTCTTTCACATCGATAAGCTCAATATCGCCTCCGTCTTTATTAAGAAACGGACGAATACTGTCTAATGCAAACATCACTTTGGTAACCGTAGTTTCGTGATTGATTTCTGTTTTCATAATTTGGTCTTTAGTAATCGGAAATCCGGATAAATCCCTGATATTTTCCAATCTTATTTTTTCGGGGAACAGCCCGCCATAGTTGTAATTTTCACCGCTTCGGTTGCGGGTAAATTTTTATTTCTTTCCACAAGACTTTCCACCATTTTCTGGGCTACATTCCTGTAAATTTCGGTGATTGCTGCACCTTCCTGCATTGCTGCGGGACGGCCAACGTCGCCCGCTTCTCTTATGCTCTGGATGATTGGAATCTCGCCCAACACAGGAATCCCTAAGTCTTCTGCAAGAAATTGTGCCCCTTGATTTCCAAAGATATAATACTTATTATCCGGCAATTCTTCAGGAGTAAAGTAAGACATATTTTCGATTAAACCTAACACAGGAATATTGATGCTTTCCATCTGGAACATTGCGATTCCTTTTCTCACGTCTGCTAGTGCAATATGCTGCGGCGTACTTACGATTACAGCTCCGGTTACAGGAACTTCCTGAATGATTGATAGGTGAATATCTCCGGTTCCCGGCGGCAGATCGATTAAAAGAAAATCAAGTTCTCCCCAAGCCGCATCGCGGATCATTTGGTTCAAAGCTTTGCTCGCCATAGGTCCCCGCCAAACTACTGCCTGATTCGCACCTGAAAAATAACCGATTGAAAGCATTTTCACACCATAATTTTCTACAGGTTTCATCAGGTTCTTACCGTCGATTTCCACTGAAATTGGTTTGGCACCGACTGTATCAAACATCGTAGGAACAGATGGTCCGTAAATATCAGCATCTAAAATCCCTACTTTGAAACCCATTTTAGAAAGGGTTACAGCAAGGTTAGCGGCTACGGTAGACTTACCTACTCCACCTTTTCCCGATGCAACGGCAATAATATTCTGGATTCCCGGGATTTGTTTTCCTTTGATTTGGTTCTGCTGAACTTCGGAAGGTTCGGGAGACGCGATTTTTAACTTCAACACAACATCTTCACCAAATTCTGATGCGAATGCCTGTTTCATAGCGGCTTCCAGTTTCTTTTTTTCGTGCATTGCAGGAGAATGCGCGGTCATATCAATATATACATCATTTCCCATCACCTGGAAATTGTGCACTAAATCATCTACTTCTATCTCTTTCAGAAATAACTGAACTTTTTCTTTCGTCAACATAATTATCTGCTAAAAATTGATTGACAAAATTACGGAAATTTTTCTGTAATTTAGAATGAATAAAAGTTAGATGAACTGACATGAATCAGTATTAATTTTGCCGGGATGTTTTTTTTCGTCCAGAATTAAAGCCTGCGGCAATGAAAAAAGCGAGGAATGACGGGAGCAGCCAACCCAACTGGTGCTGGGATAAAGGAAGCCAGCTGTTGATCTGAGCTATCGATTGCGGAAAAAGATTAAAATGCTGGAATACCGAAAGCGACGCCACCAAGGCAGCAACCGTAACCGCGGCGATAAATGGAGCCCGGGAGAATATAAGTTTACCGAAAAACAAAACCGTAAGGATAAGCGCAAACGTAATTGGATAAATAAAACCAAGAATTACCACTGCGTAATCGATGATTTCTTCAACACTTTTTACTGAGAAGTAACCGGAAACCAAACAGGTAAGCAACACTCCCATTTTATAGTTGATTTTTCCGAAAGTGAGTTTTTCAAGAAAACTGCCCATTGCCGAGGTAAGGGCAATTGCAGTAGTGAGACAAGCCAATGCGACAGCAAAAGAAATAACCACCGTTCCGTTATTACCCAATACCGCGTTTGAAATATGCAGAAGAAGTTCTGTTCTGGATACTGTTTCAGACAAAGGAAAGCCCGAGTGCGCACCGAGATAAATTAAACCGCCATAGATAAACAGCAATGCAATCATCGAGATTAAGCCCGCTGCAATGGTAATTTTGAAACGGTCATTAGCATTGGTATATCCTTTATCGATCGCGGCAGAAATAATTATACCCGCAAAAATTACCGATGCCAACACATCTAGGGTTTGATATCCTTCATGAAAAGCAAAGACAAATGATTGCTGGCTGTTCAATTCCGAAATATGGGAAACATCCGGCGGATTTATGATTCCCATTACCACCAGTATCCCTAAACTTAAAATGAGAAATGGCGTAAGAAAATTCCCGATGATATCTACGATCCGGGATTTCGACACGGACAAAAATATAACTACTCCAAAAAACAATACAGAAAAAAGGATATTATTAAAATCAGGAAAAAGTGGCTGAATACCAATTTCAAAAGTTGCGGCAGCGGTTCTCGGGATTGCAACCAGCGGACCAATGCACAGCATAATTAAGAATGCAAGCACCGTTACGACCAGCGGGTTTACTTTTCGGCCCAGATCCGTAAACGATGTCCCAAAAAGAACAACAGTAAGAACGCCTAAAAAAGGCGCCACAATTCCAGTGGTGAAAAAGCCACTAACCGCAGCGAACCATTCAGTTCCGGATTTCAGCCCGATAAATGGAGGCAGAATGAGATTTCCTGCACCGAAAAACATTGCAAAGAGTGCAAAACCTAAAGTTACTGCAGTTCCGAACTTATTTTTCATTGAAATTGTAAACTTATTTAAAAGTGATTTTCAGGCCTGATAAAAGCTTATAAATCTCCGCCATGATCGTTGAGCTGCCCTTCCCATTTAGAAACAGAAGAAGTTGCCAGCGCATTACCCAAAACATTAGTCATACTTCTTCCCATGTCACAGAAATGATCAATCGGTAAGATCAGGGCGATACCTTCCGGCGGAATTCCAAACATCGTACACGTTGCTACGATAATTACCAAACTCGCGCGCGGCACTCCCGCAATTCCTTTGGAAGTCAGCATCAATACTAAAAGCATGGTGATCTGCTGCCCGAGTGACATATCAATTCCGTAAATCTGGGCGATGAAAATTGCAGCAAAAGTCATATACATCATGCTTCCGTCCAAATTGAAAGAGTATCCCAAGGGAAGAATAAAGGATACAATCCTGTTATTACAGCCGAACCTTTCGAGTTCTTCCACCAATTTCGGAAAAACTGCCTCGGAGCTTGTTGTAGAAAAAGCAATAAGCAAAGGTGCTTTTATTCTGCGTAACAATTCAAAAAGACGGTTTCCTAAAATCAGATATCCCACAATAAGTAATACTAACCACAAAATAGCAAGAGCAAAAAAGAAATCGCGGAGATAAATGGCATAAACTTTAAAGATATCAAAACCGTTAGTAGCTACCACCGCCGCGATGGCACCTAAAACACCCAGTGGTGCAAACCACATGATATAACCTACCATCTTCAAAATTGCGTGTGCACAAATATCGAGAGCACGAACGATCGGTTTTGTGTATTCCTCCCCCATATTTGCCAAGGCAACTCCAAACATAATGGAGAATACTACGATTTGCAGAACCTCGTTTGTTGCGAATGCTTCAAATAAACTTTTCGGGATAATATGTTTTACAAACTGTTCTAAAGAAAGCCCCTGGCTATTTGCCACTACATCGCCGGCATCACCCGCCGCAGGAATCGGAAGCTGCATTACTTTGCCCGGCTCCAGCCAGTTCACGAAAACAAGCCCAATCATTAATGAAACCAGAGAAGCGGTAATGAACCACAGCATTGCTTTTGTTCCCACACGGCCAATCATTTTTATATCGCTCATTTTTGCAATACCCACCACGAGCGTGGTAAATACCAGCGGCGCTATAATCATCTGTACTAACCGGATAAAAACAGTCCCTAAAAGTTTAATGTTTTGAGCAAATCCTTCGGAACTTTCCGGGTATTGGGTGTGTACGATACCGCCCATTACAACTCCTACTATTAATGCAACGATAATGGCAATGAACAGTTTGTTTTGACCTTTCATGAATTTATTGTTTTTTCTGTGAATTAACCGCGTATGGCGATCTTTGAATATAAAATTTGTAAGAATACAAATATATGTTTTTTTGCGGATTATCTTTAATTATGGGCTCATGCAAAACAAAGCATCAAAAAAACAAATAATAAATCAGTTCTAAAAAGGTCATAAAAAAACCTCTGAAAGATTCAGAGGTTTGTAATTTGATTGGAAATCCGATTAAGCTCTTAAATATCTTGCATAAGCGTATCCCTCTTCGCCATCGGCAGTTCTTATTTTCCACCAGTCATCAGAGGTCTGCTCTACTAAAGTTACAGATTCGCCTTTTCCAGCTTTGCCAACAATGGCCGCATCTGTAGAAGGTTCCTGTCTGATATTAAGGTTAGAATCTTCAGTAGCAACTGTTAAAGATGAGCCGGAAGCTAATCCGGAAACCTGAACATCAACATTGATATCTGAAGCTGAATAAGTAGAATCGATTGCTCCAAGCGCGTTCCATACTGCATCTTTCGCTGCTGTAGACGCTGCGCTTCCTGACACATAAAGAATACCGTCCTGTTCTGTTACCTGAAGATTAGAGACACCAGCCGACTGAGCTGCTGAAATTACTCCTGCGTATTTATCCTGTAATGCACTCATGACTGATTATTTTACGGTGTAATTATAGTTAACTTTTCCAGCCTGTAGACCATCCACAGACATTTTGATTTTTCTTGCCTGCTCCGGAGAAACATTTCCTGTAAGCGTTAATTCGCCGTTGATCACTTCAACCTTAACCGAAGGGAAATCTTTAACAGCGTCGGATACCTTTTGCTGAACTGCAGGATCAACAGCAGATACTGTTTCTACAACCACTGGAGCTTCAATGGTTGCCATATCCATTACATCTTTAATTCCCGGAATTGCTTTTAAAGAAGCAATCATTGCATCTTTTGAAGCCTGATCGGCGAAAGTTCCGCTTAAATGCGCAGTACCGTCTTTCACTTCAACGGATGCTGTCGGGTTAGAGGTTACTACTGTTGTAGCCTGGGTTTGTAGGTCGGCATCTGTAACTTTTTTCTTACAGGCGATAGATCCGAAGGATACAGCGAGCGCTAACGCCGCCATTGCGAGTGTTTTTTTCATAGTGAATTTATTAATGTTAATATTGGTTTTCAAATTTAAATATAAAACAGAAGTCCCCTTTATAATAGAATGATAAAATTTTCTTAAAATTTCCGCGCATTTAAGAATTTACACCGTTTTAAAAAGAAACAATTCAAATATACAAGTTTAATATTAGAGTTTACTGGCGTTCATCGATAGTCCTGAAGGTTAGATTAATTCTGGGCAGAGTCACTTTTTTAGTCGGAGGAAGGCGGTGAAGCCAATAAGACTGGGTCTCGTCTTTCATCACCAAAAGGCTTCCGTGTTCTAAAATGAGCTCAACTTTTTCACCACTCACCTTGTGCTTGAAGGAAAACTTTCTTTCTGCCCCCAAACTTACTGATGCAATCGCACCGTTTTTCTTCAGGTCCTTTTCTGCATCGCTGTGGTATGCCATTCCTTCATTACCCGAATGATAAAGGTTCAGCAAACATGAATTAAATTTCTCGCCAGTTTCTTCTTCTATGGCTTTCTTCAATAAAAGAAGTTCTTCAGTCCACGGTAATGCAGTTTTGGTAGTTTTCGAATAAGTATATTCAAACCCTTGGTCTCCGTACCATGCGACCTTTCTTTTTGTGAAGATCTTCTTTCCGAATATAACAGCCTCATCATTTTTCCATTCAATCTTTTCTAAAAGTTTGTGGTAAAAGCGATCCGCATCTTCCCTATCAATAATTTTGCCATAATAAATTACTGTTCCGTCCCGTGGAAGCAGGTTTAGAGAGGAATCACTAAGATTTCCGAATAAGGTCATCATTAATATTTTAAACAATTAAATTTCTGAATTTTTCTATACATTCGTTCAAAATTACTATCTATGAAAAAATGCTTACAGATTATTCTTCTGTTCTGTTTCCTGGCAGTTGCTGCCCAAACTAAATCTGACAATACTTTCGTTAAAGAAAATTTTACCAAAAAAGAGGTTTATATCCCCATGCGGGACGGAGTGAAATTATTCACTTCAATTTACATTCCGAAAGACCTTTCCAAAACAAAAAAATATCCGTTCATCATGCAACGCACCTGCTACAGCGTTGCGCCGTACGGCGAAAATGAATACCGGTCTTCTTTAGGTCCCAACAAATACCTGATGAACGATAAATATATTTTCGTCTATCAGGATGTACGTGGCAGATACATGAGCGAAGGAACTTTTACCAACATGACGCCACAGGTTGAGCGTAAAACTAAAAAAGACGTTGATGAAAGTACCGACACCTACGATACCATTGAATGGCTCCTGAAAAACATTGCTAACAACAACGGAAAAGTTGGTCAGTACGGAACTTCATATCCCGGATTCTATACTGCTGCCGGAATTTTGGCGGACCATCCTGCTTTGGTAGCGTCTTCGCCACAGGCACCGATCTCAGATTTCTGGAATGATGATTTCCTGCACAACGGTAAATTTATGCTCGGTTATTTCCGCACCTTTCCCGTATTTGGCGTTCACAAAACCAAAGCGGAAAACAAAGCGTGGTATACCGATTCTTCAATCAAACAAACTTCCGAAGACGGCCTGAAATTTTACCGTGACATGGGAACTCTAAAGGATGGCTATGAAAAATATTATAAAGACAATTTCTTTATGACCGAAATTATGAATCACCCGAATTACGATGAATATTGGCAGAAAAGAAGTCTTTTACCTCACCTGAAAAACGTTAACCATGCCGTAATGACTGTGGGTGGCTGGTACGACGCTGAAGATTTATTCGGACCATTAAACATTTACAAAACCATTGAAAAAACCAGTCCGAAAGCTAAAAACACTATCGTTATGGGACCGTTTTCTCACGGAGCCTGGGGAAGGGAAACCGGAAAGCATTTTCACAACGATATTTATTTCGGAGACAGCATCGCGACTTATTACCAGAAAAATCTGGAAACCAAATTTTTCAGTCATTATCTGAAAGGAAATACCAAAACTGATGCAGGATTGCCGGAAGCGGTTATGTATGACACCGGAAAAAAAGAGTGGAAAGAATTCAAAACTTATCCCCCAAAAGAAGCGGCAAAACTCAACTTTTACCTCGCGGACGGAACTTTAAAAAACAGCGCCGCCAATACGGTTTCGGAGTATTACAGCGATCCCAATAACCCGGTATTAAGTTCTGATAATTTAAAAGGGTTCAACGGATTTACACCGAGAAATTATATGAGTGAAGACCAGCGTTTCGCCATTGGAAGACCAGATGTTTTAACTTTCACGACAGATATATTAACCGAAGATCTGACTTTCGCAGGTGAAATTATGGCAAATCTGAATATCGCATCCACTTCGACTGATGCAGATTTCGCGGTGAAACTGATTGACGTTTATCCGGAAGATTTTAAACCACTGGAAAAGAAAGATGGCGTCATCTACGGAAATTACCACCAAATGGTGCGCAGTGAAATTATGCCGGCGAGATTCAGAAATTCAAAGGAAAAACCTGAAGCACTGGTCGCCAACCAGAAAACAGCCGTGAATTTCAGATTGCAGGATGTGGTACACACGTTCAAAAAAGGACACCGAATCCAAATTCAGATTTCAAGCACCTGGTTCCCGCTGTTTTCCGTGAATCCTCAAAAATTTATGGATAATCCGAACTTTGCAACAAAAGAAGATTATACCAAAGCTTTCATTAAAATCTTCAGTGACAGTTTTATTGAAGCCGATGTTTTAAAGTAATTTGATAAAAAAAATATCAAAAAATCTCTTTCAGCACAGTGCCGAAAGAGATTTTCGTTTTTCATTATCCTTCCTCTTATTTGGAAATATGATAATATGCTAACATTTTGTAATAAAGCTTTGCCGCCAGGAACGCGGTGGGTTTTGGCATCGGGGAATCCATTAATTCTACAATGTCAAAAGCAACAACGTTACATTTTTCGAAAACTTTCTTCAGCAGTTCCAGTGTTGGATACCATTGAAGTCCGCCCGGTTCCGGAGTTCCTGTAGAAGGTGCAATCGAAGGATCAAAAGCATCCAGATCGATGGTGATGTACACATTTCCGGAAACTTTTGCCAGAACATCATCAATCCAGTTCGGGTTTGTCGCGATTTCGTGCGCCCAGAAACACTGCTCTTTATTCACATGTTCCATTTCTTCCACGTCCATAGAACGGATTCCGACCTGTACTAAATTGTGTTTTTTACTTGCTTCATACACTGCGCATGCATGGTTTGAGGTAGAACCGTGAAAATCCGGACGTAAATCGGTATGTGCGTCAAACTGCAAAACGGTTAAGTTTTCAAATTTTTCACCAACCGCACGGATGGAACCTATTGAAACTGAATGTTCGCCACCAAAAAGCGTAAATAACTTATCCGTGTTCAAAAGTTCCTTGGTCTTCTGATAAACCGCTTCCGTCATCGCTTCCGGTGAAGATTTCTCGGCGATTTCTTCCGCAAGATAAACCCCTTCCAAATAAGGTTCTGTTCCGGTTTCGATGTCGTAAAGCTCCATATTTTCTGAGGCATCAAGAAAAAGTTCCGGGCCTTTGTCTGCGCCCTTTCCCCAGGTTGAAGTTCCGTCGTAAGGAACGGTTACAAGCACTACTTTCGAGGTTTCTAATTGTGCATTTTCCTCCGGAATTCCTGCGTATGTTTTCATGTGAAATTTTGAATTTTGAATTATAGATTTTGAATTTTCAAAGATAAAAAAATCAACCGTAAAACATAACCGGCAATTCGCTGACAGTTGGTAAGTTAGAATTTCATATCTTTAGTTCAAAGCTTTACTGATGGAAAAAGATAATTTAGAAAGTAATTCCGGAAAATGGATTTGGGGAATTTTTTATTACAATAAAGAAGACGACAGAATTTTTCCGCCCAAAAGAATTCCCTGGATGGGTTGGACTGTGAATTTCGCAAACTGGAAATCGATAGCAGCTCTAGTTGCAATGCTTGCTTTTTTCTACTTTGTGATATTCATGATTGAAAGAAACAGCTAACAACGACTGTATAAAGCTAAATGTGAATTTATTTACCTTTGTGAAAAATTCAATATGCCTTTAAAAGCAGTTCTTTTCGATATGGATGGTGTAATTGTGGATACGGAACCGCTTCACCGAAAAGCATATTTCAAAATGTTTGATGATTTGGGAATCGAAGTTCCGGAAGAATTGTACACCACTTTTACAGGCTCATCAACAAAAAAAGTCTGCAGCACCTTAATCGAAAAATTCGAATTGCAGTATTCGCACGAAGAGTTGGCCTCTATAAAACGCAGCTATTTTAAACACTATTTTGATACAGATAGTGATTTTGAACTTCTTCCCGGAGTCAAAAACCTCATTGAAAACTATTTTGAAAACGGCCTGAAACTCATTCTTGCATCTTCAGCTCACATGAATACCATCAACTGGGTTTTCAAAAAGTTTGAATTGGAAAAATATTTTCTCGGAAAGATCAGCGGTGCAGATTTACAGGAATCAAAACCTCATCCCGAAATCTTTATTACCGCTGCGAAAATGGCTGGCGAACCGAAGGAAAACTGTATGGTCATCGAAGATTCCACCAACGGAATTGAAGCTGCATTTTCTGCCGGAATTTTTTGTGTAGCTTACCAAAGTGCTCATTCGAGCAACCAGGTTTACGACAAGGCAAGCTTGCTGGTTTCGGATTTTTCGGATATTGAGTTTGAAAACATCGGGAAATATTTTTAAGTTTCAAAGGCGGCGCGAGCGAAGCGAGCGCAATCCGGCATTTTCGTCGGTGGAAAAAATTTCCACTGGATCTTCTAGCCCCGATTGGAGTGAAAATCCTTTTTTGCGGCGGCGGAGCCGCCGCAAAAGATTACAACAGAAAGCGGGACCGAACATAAAAAAGGAGCAAACCTCTGTTGCTCCTTGAATTTTTAATATCCTAAAAGTTTCAAAACTTCTTCCGGCCTCTGTTCTTCGCGGAACACTTCGTAGGTGAAATTTCCGTCCTCGTCTTTATTGATTAGAATATGGCGTGGCTGTGGCATCAGGCAGTGGTGTACTCCGCCGTAACCGCCAATAGTTTCCTGATAAGCCCCCGTATGGAAAAACCCAATATACAAAGGTTTTGTGTCGCTGAAAACCGGCAGATAAATCGCGTTCGTATGCTGTTCGGAATTATAATAATCGTCGGAATCGCAGGTTAAGCCTCCTAAGAAAACTCTTTCGTAAGTATCTTCCCAACGGTTGAGCGGCAACATGATAAAGTGTCTGGAGATCGCCCATGTATCAGGCAAAGTCGTCATAAAAGAGGAGTCGATCATATTCCATTTTTCCCTGTCGTTCTGGCGTTTCTGGGAAATAATTTTGTAAAGATGTCCGCCACTTTCGCCAACGGTAAAACTACCGAATTCGGTATAAATATTTGGTTCCTCAACGCCTTCTTCTTCACAGAATTTTTTGATCTGCGAAACGATTTCGTTCACCATATACTGGTAATCATAATCAAAATTCAAAGAAGTTTTAATCGGAAAGCCACCGCCGATATTGAGGGAATCCACTTCCGGAGCAATTTTTTTAAGTCTTGCATACACGCGGAGACATTTATACAATTCGTTCCAGTAATACGCAGTATCCTTGATTCCGGTGTTGATGAAAAAGTGAAGCATCTTAAGCCTCGCATTCGGATGTTCCGCAATTTTCTGGCTGTAATAGGGGATAATATCTTTGTACCCAATCCCTAATCTGGAGGTGTAGAATTCAAATTTAGGTTCTTCTTCAGAAGCAATTCGGATTCCGATATTGAAGGTTGAATCAATACTTTCGGTCAGTTTATCAAGTTCGCGGTAATTGTCAAGAATCGGAATGATGTTTTGAAAACCGCTGTTAATTAAATCAGAAATTTTCGCCAGATAATCGTCGGTTTTAAAACCGTTACAAATCACCTCAACGTCTTTGCCGTACTTGCCTTTTTCGTAAAGCGACTTAATGATATCCATATCATAAGCCGAAGAAGTTTCAAGAGAAATATCATTTTTCAAAGCTTCTTCTACCACAAAAGCAAACTGGCTCGACTTGGTACAGTAACAGTACGTATAGCCTTTTTTATAATCGTTCTTTTCGATGGCTTCTTTAAACCAGGCCTTTGCACGCTGAATATTGGTGGAAATTTTCGGCAGATAATTAAATTTCAAAGGTGTACCAAACTTCTCGACGACCTCCATCAAAGGAATATCGTGAAACTGAAGTGTATTTTCCGAAACGTTGAATTCTTCAGTCGGGAAATACAGGGTTTGGTCAATTAGTTCTGAATATTTAATTTTCATTTCCTGGTAAAAGTATGTAATTGTTAAGACTGCAAATTTGGTGAAAAAAGTTGGTTTTTAGGTTTAAATTTCTTCAATTTTTAAGCGATGTCAACATCATCGATTAGGGTAAATAAGAAGATTTTAAGGTAACGGACAAGCAGCTTTAATTCTCCACAAACACCACTAAGTCGCCTTTCCCGTAATTAATAACCACCGTTTCTTCGGAAGCAAAATTGCGGGTACCTATTCGTTTTGAAAGATCGAGAGTATCGTTATTCAAAGGCCAGTTTAATCCTTTAGTGGTAATATTTTCTGTGAGAGGAAATGGGTAAAGCGAAATAGTTTTTCCTCTCACATTCTCTAATATCAAGTTTTTCGGCGCAAAAAAATAGGTTGAAAACTCATCGTAAAAAGTAATCTCCAATTCATTTTTAAAAAGAAAAGCCACGGTTAAGTTCCCGAGAAAATGATCCATTTCGCCTCCACTTCCACCGTAAACATCGACAGCAGTGATTCCCCTTTCCTGAATAATTTCCAAAGATTTATGAAAATCGGTTTTGTCCTGGTCCGGCGTGAAAATAAATCTGTCGTGATAAATTGCTTCATCGCTTCCTAAATGCGAATCGAAATCACCCGAAATAAAATCTAGCTTATCGAGCGGAAAATTTTTCTCCTTCAAATAATGAAAAGCCCCGTCCGAACAGGCAATCATAGCATAATCTTCCGTCTCCGGAAGATTTTTCGGTGGAACTCCATTGATGAAAAGTAATGCTTTACCGGTCATTTGGATTCCAGTATTCTTCTGACTCATTATTAATTTTAGAAATATACCTTGCCAACACAAACAGGTAATCCGAAAGTCGGTTCAGATATTTGATGAGTTCAGGACGAACTTCTTCGGTTTCATTCAAAAAAACTAAGCTGCGTTCGGCTCTTCTGCAAACCGTGCGGCAAATATGGAGTGATGTTGCAGCTTTTCCACCGCCGGGAAGAATGAAATATTGTAGCGGCTGCAATTCTTCTTCGAAATCGTCCATCCAGTTTTCTAATTCTTCGATTTCAGTGTCTGAAATCACCAATGATAAACGCGATTTTCCGTTGGCTAAAGTCAATTTATCGGTCGGCGTTGCAGATTCGGAACCCACCGTAAATAAATCAAACTGAATTTTTTTGAGCTGCGCCAAAACTTTACCATCTTTGATTTCAGTTTTTGCAAAACCAATAAATGAATTAAGTTCATCGATTGTTCCGTAGGATTCTACTCTGGCCGATGCTTTGGAAACTCTGGTTCCACCATATAAGGCTGTTTCGCCTTTATCACCTGTTTTGGTGTAGATTTTCATAAATAAAATTTTAAAAATTGAATTTCCTGACCGATTATTCAGCCCATTTTTTAGATTTCTTCATGTACCGGATACTGAAATAATACACTGCAAAAACAAGCACCGACATGATCGCTAACATATTTCTGAGTTGATCATCATCGTGCGTAAAATGCGGATATTTAAAAAGCAGAATAAGTGCAATTCCAGAAAGCCAGATAAATTGGGTATTGTATTCTTTAATCAGCCATCTTTTCCATTTGAAATTCATAGAGGAAAAAGTTTTGCCGATTCCCGAAAAATTGGGAAGCCAGCGGTTTACATGATGGGTATACTCAGTAAATCCTTCGCCAAACTTGCCGCGAAGGAAATTTTCTTCCGCCAAGACGATACACTGGTAAATAAAAAGAAAAACCGGCATTACAATCGCCACAAAATACAGGGAATTTGCCAAGATTCCGACACCGAGAAGCATGAGAATGTTGCCAACATAAAGCGGATTTCGGACATGACTGAAAATACCTTCAGTCACCAAACCATCCGCATACACCTTTTTGTCTTTTCCACCCCGAACAATATAAGCCAAACCAATCGTTGCACCGCGGATGAGCTGTCCGCAAACTGTTACCAAAAGCCCCAAAACGATGGGAATCCAGTAGAATTTCCGTCCGAACTGATCTTCACCAAACAGTGGCGGCGAAGGAAGAAACAGGAGAAGATAAAGAACGATGAAAAGTTGGTTCCTGTATTTAAAGAAAAAATTGCCAATCTGTATCATTATATTTTTTTTGCGATGATTCCGGCGAAATTATACCATTTGAAAAAGACTTCAAATTCTTCAAAACCCGCCTCTTTCAACATATTTAAATTTTCGCTCAGTTTATAGGGAATTAACACATTCTCCAGGGCTTCACGTTTCTGGGAAATTTCGAGTTCACTGTAATTATTCCGCCGTTTGAATTCGTAATAATAATCAATAAAACTTCGGTTAAAGGATTTTTCTTCGGTAAGAATTTTTTCGATCAAGATGAACGCACCGCCTTTATTCAAGCCTTCGTAAATTTTCCTCACAATATCCAGTCGGTGAATGGGTCGAATGAACTGAAGTACCAACACCATGGTTACTGCCGAAGCGTTTTCAACCGGTACATTTTGGGTTAAATCGGCTACCTTTAAATCGATTTCGCGGTGCAGATTAAACCTGCTGAGTTTTTCCCGGCATTTGCCGAGCATTTCTTCGGAATCATCAATTCCCACAAATTTTATTTCAGGATTTACAGTTTTATCCATCAAAATCATGGTAGTTCCTGTAGAGCAGCCCAAATCATAAACCAATGAACCTTTTCTGGCAAAATCTTTTACCAGTTCGCTGGTCATCCGCTGCATTTCATCATAATAAGGTACCGATCGGTTTACCATATCGTCAAAAACACCAGCAACCTTATCATTGAACTCAAAGTCATTCAGCTGATCGAGTTTTTCGCGGAAAACCTCATCATTATTTTGTGTTTCGCCCATGATCTTCAATTTATTTATTCAAATATAAAGATTGCAGGGCATTATCTCCACAAAATTCTCGATTATTGAATTTTATCTGAAACAATCTTCCAGAGATTGCGGTTATAACTTCTGAAGAAATTGATGTGACCAATCTCTTTTTTCGGAGATTCTGACACTTTTATTTCCCGGTAGGTTTTCTTTAAATTGGGATATGAATTGTTCATGAGGCTTTCCATTCCTTTCATTGTTACCCACGAATCGTCTTCGGCATGAATGATAAAAGTTTCCTGATTTAGTTCTTTAGAATAATCCTTCCTAATTTTTTCGAGAAGCCGGCTGGTTGATTTCCGATTGAGAATTAAAGTACGCCAGTCATAAGCGCTTCCCTTCGGCAGCGACTCTCCCAAACCAAAGCGATGGGCCGGAAAATAACCTTTTAAAATAACAGCGACAGGAAGTGCAAGACCGAAACCCAAGGCGGCAGTAATCGCCACTTTCCAGGAAAGATGACCGATATAAGCATCCTGAGTTGCCACGAAAATAAATTTTTTAAAAATTGCAGAATCCTCGTTCATGCCCAGAATCAGCGCACCTACCGAATGACCGAGGCAGAATTTGGTATACGCCGGATAATTTTCTTTAATATAACCTGTCACTGCTTTGAAATCCCTGGTTCCCCAAATTCGCATCGAAGCTTCGAATCCTTTCATTTTATGGGGCTTCGACTCGCCGATGCCTCTGTAATCGTAGGTTATTACAGTAAATCCTTTTTCAGCGAAATATTTAGCGAACGAAAAGTAGACCTGCTGTTTTACTCCGGTGGCAGAATTGATGAGCAATAGTTTACTGTTGGAAATTTCGGGTTCGAAAATCCTGGCAGAGATCGGAAAATGATCTGAGGTTTGTAGAACTAGTTCTTTCATAGAAAGCATTTCACTTTTTTAAAGTGAAATATTAAGTTCTAAAATTAACGAATTCCTGTTATTGACAGCCAATTTCACTATGCAGGAGATAACTGTTTATTGTCCCGCGAAGTCTTTAAGATAAGGCAGACCGCGTTGTGAACCTCTGTTTTTGGTTACTTTCAGCGAAACATCATTCCCGAATTTTACTGATTCATCAACAGAATTGCCGTGACAGAGTGCAATCGAAAGACCGGAGACGAAAGCATCGCCCATGCCCAGTTTGTGAAGTACAGAATCGTGATCGTTCCTGTAATATTTCATTTCGGAACCGTTGAAGTACGTAGTAGAATTTGAATCATCCCGTACAAAAAGTTTGTTCGCATACTTTTTCAGAATCTCTTCCCGTTTTTCCTGCCCGAAAACAATGGATAATTCATTGCTCTTTGCTACGATAAAACTTGCGCTTTCCAAAACCTGAACTGAAAGTTCTTTCGCCGGAGAAGCATAAATGCCAACTTTTACATTGTTTTTCTTTGCTAACTCGACTGTAAATTCAACTACATCCATCGGAATTTCAAGTTGGAGCAAAACCAAATCAGCAGTTTCAAAAAACTTTTCAGCATTGGCAATGTGTTGTGGTTTGAGGCAATAATTAGACGCGGGAACCACGACAATAGAATTTACTCCACCCGCAGCGGTAACATATGCCGTTCCGGTGGCGGACTCTTCGGTTTCGGCTACATAACCTACATTCACTCCTTCATCAACCAGATTCCTGAGAATTTGCTGTCCGAAAGGATCTACACCAATACAACCTATAAAATATACGCTTGCACCGAGTCTTGCTGTTCCTACGGCCTGATTCGCACCCTTGCCACCAAAGAAACTCTCCGATTTTATTGCCATCACCGTTTCATTAGGTTTTGGGTGATGTTCAGTATTCAGCACCAAATCTATGGAAGAACTGCCAACAACAATAATTTTCGGTTGTTCAGAAGTGATATTCATAGTTTCTGTAGGGATTTAATAATTTTTGAAGACAAACAAAACTATTCTTTTAATTGCAGATTAAGAAATTATTTAACTTTTAATTAACTTCAATTTCAATGAACTCTGATACAATTTTTACCGGTTCACCATCCACTCCGAAACCGATGTAGCTTGCATAAAATCCTTCGCCATAACCTGTTTCGAAAGCAAAGATATTTCCGGGTTTTTCATCATCTGGCTTCAGGAACGCAAACTGGTCAATAGCCCCATTTTCGTCAAAAAAATATTCATGGAAAAATTCTTCGTAAATTCCCATAAACTCGGCGCCCTTTCGGTGAAATAATCTTGTTTCCAAATGATTGAGGCAATCCTGAGTTTCAACATCCATAAAACAGCCCATCCCGCTTTCAACGGGATACCCGAAAATTTCCTCACCTTTCAGTTCATCGATATCCTGACCCTCGGTTGTGGCAAGTTTCCATTCAGAAATCTGCGCATCACTGAAAACGATTTCTACATACGCGATACAGTTGCTCTCCCTTTCTTTATGCACCAAAACCGGAAAATCACCTTGTGGGAAATTAATTTTAAAAGCAGCCATATCATTGGTAATCAAAGGATCGCAGGCAACGATTTTTCCGGTGGAAAGATGTATTTTTCCTCCATCGAAGGTTTCAATCAAAGGACTTTCAACAAAATTTTTGTTGAAAAGTTTGGCGATATTTTTAAGGTGAGTCATTTTTAAAATGATTGTTTAGAGCGTTTTCATCTTTTCTTCCAATAAGGCAATCTTATCCTGTGCATCCTGCTGTTTTTTACGCTCAGCATCTACAATCTCAGGTTTTGCGTTAGCCACAAATTTTTCGTTAGAAAGTTTTTTCTCAACTGAAATCAGGAAACCTTTCAGGTATTTTAATTCTTCCTCGGTTTTGGTTTTTTCTTCAGCAAGATCAAGGTTTTCGCTTAACGGAATAGAAATTTCTGTTCCGCCCACCAGAAAAGTAAAACTAGGTTTATCGGTCTTTCGTGCAAAATTAATGTCAGAAATATTCGCTAATTTTTTCACGAGATTTTCATTGCTGAAAGATTCTGCGTTGGTGAAAACTTCAACCACTTCTCTTGGTGAAATTCCTTTGCTCTGGCGGTAATTTCTTACCCCGGAAATCATTTCTTTTGAGATTTCAAAGTTTTTGATAAGTTCCTCACTGAAAGGCTTGGATTTTCTTTGCTGCGTAATTACCAGTGCATTTTCCGGTGAACGTTCAGCGATATTCTGCCATAATTCCTCAGATAAAAACGGCATGAAAGGATGGAGCATTTTCATTAATTCCTCGAAATATGCAATTGTCTGATCATAAACTTCTTTGGAAATGGGCTGACCGAATGCCGGTTTCACCACTTCCAGATACCAGGCGCAGAAATCATCCCAAACAAGTTTGTAAACAAGATGTAAAGCATCTGAAATTCTAAATTTTTCGAACTGATCGGCAATTTCGGCAATGGTTTTATCCATTTGGTTTCCGAACCATTCGATTGCCTGCCTGTCGGATTCGTTTGCTTTCATGCTTTCGTCCTGAGACCAGCCTTGGGTGAGTTTATAGGCATTCCAGATTTTGGTTGCAAAATTACGGCCCTGGAGCATTAACTCTTCATCGAAAAGCAAATCGTTTCCGGCAGCCGAACTCAATAGAATCCCTACACGAACTCCATCAGCACCATATTTTTCAATCAGTTCAATAGGATCCGGAGAGTTACCAAGCGATTTCGACATTTTGCGTCTTTGCTTATCCCGTACGATTCCTGTGAAATACACATTTTTGAAGGGAACTTCGTTTCTGTATTCCAAACCTGCCATAATCATCCGTGCCACCCAGAAGAAAATAATATCGGGACCGGTTACAAGGTCAGAAGTCGGATAATAATAATCGATTTCTTTATTTTCGGTATCGAGCATTCCATCAAAAACGGAAATTGGCCATAACCAGGAAGAGAACCATGTATCGAGGACATCTTCGTCCTGTGTTAGATCTGAAATTTTTAGATCTGAGATTTGAGATTTCTGTTTAGCTAACTCCAGAGCTTCTTCAATGGTTTCGGCAACCACGAAATCGTTTTCTCCTTCACCATAGAAATAGGCCGGAATCTGCTGTCCCCACCATAACTGACGTGAAATATTCCAGTCGCGGATGTTTTCCATCCAGTGTTTGTAGGTGTTTTTGAATTTTTCAGGGTGAAATTTCACCTCATCATTCATCACCACATCTAAGGCAGGTTTTGCAATTTCCGACATTTTAAGGAACCACTGAACGGAAACTTTAGGTTCAATCACGGCTCCTGTTCTCTCGGAAGTTCCTACTTTGTTTACATAATCTTCAGCTTTCAGCAAAAGTCCTTTTTCTTCAAGTTCTTTCGCGATGGCTTTTCTAACTTCGAAACGGTTTTTTCCTGCGTAATGCAGTCCGTGGCTGTTTAAATTGGCATCATCATCCAAAGAATCGATCATTGCCAAACCATGACGCTGACCGATTTCGTAATCGTTCGTATCGTGAGCCGGCGTAATTTTCAAAGCTCCTGTTCCGAATTCGATATCGACATAATCATCTTCAATAATCGGTATTACACGGTTTGCAATCGGAACTACTACATTTTTACCTTTTAAGTGCGCATATCTTTCATCATTAGGATTGATGCAGACTGCGGTGTCCCCGAAAATTGTTTCCGGACGCGTGGTTGCCACTGAAAGAAAATCTTCAGTTCCCTCAATTTTATATATTAAATAATAAAGTTTACCATTCTGTTCCTTAAAGATTACCTCTTCATCGGAAATATTGGTTTTCGCTTCCGGATCCCAGTTGACCATACGGTAGCCTCTGTAAATTAAACCTTTGTTGTACAGATCAACGAAAGATTTGATTACCTGCTGAGAAAGCTTCGGTTCCATAGTAAAACGGGTTCTTTCCCAGTCGCAGGAGCAACCAAGCTTTTTAAGCTGTTCGAGTATGGTTCCGCCATATTTGTCGGTCCAGTCCCAGGCGTGTTTCAGGAATTCTTCTCTTGTGATATCCGATTTGTTGATTCCTTCAGACTTCAGTTTTGCTACCACTTTAGCTTCCGTAGCAATCGATGCGTGATCTGTTCCCGGAACCCAACACGCGTTGAAACCCTGCATTCTGGCGCGTCTTACCAATACATCCTGAATAGTATTGTTCAGCATGTGACCCATGTGAAGAATTCCGGTTACATTTGGCGGCGGAATTACAATGGTATAAGGAGGCTTTTCATTGGGCTCTGAATGGAAATAGTTATTTTCGAGCCAGTAACTGTACCACTTGTTTTCCGTTTCCTGCGGGCTGTATTTGTCTGAAATCTGCATAGGATCTTTCTTTATCTTAATAAATGCAAAAATAGGTAAATAAAAAAAATTATTCAGGTATTGAAATAATTTTTAACTTTGTCCTTCAATTTTTATCAATAAATCAAAATAACAATTAAAAATATGAAAAAACTATTTGCAGGTCTGTTTTTAACAGCATCTTTCGCATTTGTATCTGCACAAACTATTTCTTTTGATAAGACTACTTACGATTATGGTACCGTGAAAACCGGTGCTGATGGTCACAGAATGTTTACCGTGAAAAATACAGGTGACAAGCCGCTTATTATTTCCAAAGTGCAGGCTTCTTGCGGATGCACCACTCCGGAATGGAGCCAGGACCCAATCATGCCCGGAAAAACTGCTCAAATTAAAGTAGGTTACAACACCACCATCGTAGGACCATTTACCAAAATTATTGAAGTATTTTCTAACGATACAGAAAGCAGTAGATCCGTAATCACAATCAAAGGAACTGTTGACGGTAATGTAGCTCCTGAAGCTGCTGCCAGAAAAGAGGTACAGGCTGTCGCTGCACCCGCAGCTGAGTTATCTGCAAAAGCAACAGTTGCACCTGCAGCTACTGCCAGAAAAAATGCTAAAAAAGCAGCGAATTAATAATATTCCACAATTTAAAGCTTAAATCACTCCGTAAATGGAGTGATTTTTTTATTTTTAAGGAAAATAAGAATTATGGATTTAGATTTCAGCGACAATTTTATTGTTAAAGGTAAATTTTCGATCAATGATACCGAAACCGAATATAAAAGCAAACTTGAAAAAGAAGATGGAGAGCAGATGCTTGTTGATGAAAAAGTAAAACTCCGTGAACTTCAGGAACGGCTTTATGCAGACTCCGGACAATCTTTACTTGTCGTACTTCAGGCCATGGATGCCGCAGGAAAAGACTCTCTCATTGAACATGTTTTCGGCGGCGTAAATCCTCAGGGCTGCGAAGTACACAGTTTTAAATCGCCAAGTCCGAAAGAATATTCACATGATTTTTTGTGGCGTCATTATATCGCACTTCCAGAAAAAGGAAAAATAGGGATTTTCAACAGAAGCCATTATGAAAGCGTTTTGGTGTGTAAAGTACATCCGGAATATAATCTGAACGAAAAAGTATGGGATTCGGTTTCGGATTTTGATGAAAAATTCTGGGAAGAACGCTACGAAAGCATCAGAAATTTTGAAAAACACCTGTCAGAAAACGGCACCACCGTTATCAAAATTTTTCTCCACATTTCTAAAGACGAACAGAAAAAACGATTTCTCGACCGCATCGATGAGCAGGAAAAAAACTGGAAATTCTCCATGGGAGATTTACCTGAGCGTGCACTTTGGGACCAATACATGAAGGCTTACGAAGACGCCATCAACGAAACTTCAAAAGATTACGCGCCCTGGTTTGTGATTCCGGCGGATGACAAATGGTTCGCCAGAGTTGCCGCGATACAGATTATCATTGATGCACTGGAAGGAATGAATCTGAAATTCCCGAAACTTTCGGAAGCTGACCAGAAAGAGCTGGAGGGAGCAAGAAAGCAATTGGAAAGCGAATAGAGATGACGATTTGGAGAGCGATTTTTGTAACAGTTTCTTTCGTTGTTATTTTAGAGATATTTCAAATAATCCCCATTTTACTGATTGAGGTTTTTGACTTGACCGCTGAAAAACATCTAGTACCAATCGAAATTATTTCCACAAGCCTAAATTTACTCTCTTTTTATATCTATTACCGATTATTCATTAAATCCCCACTGATAGAAACCAACAAAATTCGGACTGTACACTTTTCATCAGTCTTCTTAATTTTCTTTATTGTAGTAGGAATAATACTGTTCAATAAGATTTTTATTAACGGATACAATTACATTTTTAATCACAACTTTACGGTCATAAAGAGTACTCAAAAAATTTCTGAGTTTAATAGCTCTGCTTACTTTTATTTATTTTCCTCAATTATAGCTGCACCAATTATTGAAGAAATTGTTTTCCGAAAGTTTATTTTCATGCAATTGCTGCAGAAAAACTCTCTCTTAAAAGCTATACTTGTTTCCAGTTTCTGCTTTTCAATAATTCATTTTCAGGATCTTAGCAATCTTTTGCCAACCTTCGTTTGGGGCATCTTTCTATCAGTAATATTTTATCAAAGCAAAAATATTATTTATCCCATCGTTACTCATTTTCTTAATAATGTAATCGTATCAATATTTGCCTTTTATAACAATACAATTCCCACGTATTTTCAGGAAATAAAATTCAGTTTGTTGTATTGGCTCATCACCCTTTCGGGACTTGCGATCGTGATTATTTCAATGAAAGTATTCATTAATAAAACCAAAAAAGCAGAAACCTAAATTTCTGCTTTTTCTGTTTCATTAAAAAACCACAAGAAAAACTGTAAGCCGGATTCTGTAAATTCGCCGAAACGAAAATGCCTGTTATTTATCTGCGCTTTACATTACTGCAAAACTTTAGCTGTTTACCCCTCGGTTTTTGGAGCGAGCAACTCCTATCCCGGCGAACCGGGAATCCGATATACTTAACATTGCACCGCAAAGAGTTTACCTGGTTTCACTATAAATTAATATACATACTTTCTGTTGCACTGGTCCTGATCTTGCGACCGACGGGTGTTACCCGCTTCGCTGCTCTGTGGTGTCCGGACTTTCCTACCCCAGTTTCCCGGAATCAACAGGCCGTCTTTCTTGTGGAGGGCAAAGATAATGAATTTTCAAGTTTACCCGTTAACATTCTCTGGACTGAAATTTGTTTGGTCAAAACCTTTTAAAAAGGATATATTTGAAATATGGAAGTAGATGTAACTAAAATTAAATACATAGATATCGTTTACCGCGTTCTGGAACGCTGGTACACCAAATTCGCAGAAACCACACCCAATATCGCCGTCGGAATTATTGTCTTTGTTCTGATTCTGATGATGAGCTCTTATCTGAGTAAAGTTTCAGTAAAGATTTTTCACCGGCTGTTTCCGAACAGCAAAAGCAACTCCATCGTTACGCTGATCGGGGTTTTTAAATTCCTCATTATTTTAATGGGTGCTTTTATCGCTTTTGAAATTATGGGATTGGGCGGATTTGTGATGAAATTCCTGGGAAGTTTGGGTGTTGCCGGTGTGATTGCCGGTGTTGCGCTGAAGGATTTGGTTTCTTCAATGTTTTCGGGAATGCTGATCAGTTTTGATAAAGCATTTGCTGTGGGCGACTATGTTTCAATTAAAGGAATTTCAGGCACCGTGGAAACGATTGGATTTCTTACCACTAAAGTTATCACTGATGAAGGCAAGAAAGTTTACATTCCGAATCAGCTTATTTTCAGTGCGCCATTCATTAATTATTCTGCGTCATCGCAAAGAAAAATTTTCATCGATTTAGAAATCCCCAATAATGAGGACTTAGATAAAGCTAAAAAAGTGATTCTGGATGAAATCCACACTTTTGATTTTGCCGATAATAAGGATTCTGCAGAAGTAATTTTCCTGAAACAAAGTCTCGGAATCTTCTATCTGGAAGCAAGGTTTCAGATGAAAACCGGAGAAAAGATCGCACATATTCGCAGCGAGGCGCTTTTAAGAATCAAGAAAAAACTCGATGAGAACGGAATTCAGCTGGCAACACAGACGCAGATTGATTCCGGGAGTCCGGCTCAGGAATAGTCTTCTTTTTTATAACGGCTCCCTAGCCCTGATTGAAGCGGCACCCTTTTTTGACGAGGAACGAGGAGAAAAAGATAGAGCGGAAAGCAGGTTCCCGGCTCCTAAAAAACAAAAAAAATCCGTTCAAAATTAATTGAACGGATTTTTTATTTAATTGAAATCTTAGTGACCTAAAACTTCTTTTACTTTATTGGCAGCTTCTTCAAGCGTAATTGCTGAATGTACAGGAAGACCTGAATTGTCGATCAATTGCTTCGCTTCGACAGCGTTGGTTCCCTGCAGCCTCACGATCAAAGGAACAGGAAGGCTTCCCATTGCTTTGTAAGCATCCACAACACCCTGAGCTACACGGTCGCAACGTACAATACCACCGAAAATGTTGATCAGAATTGCTTTTACATTCGGATCTTTCAGGATGATACCGAAAGCTTTCTGAACTCTTTCTGCATCTGCAGTTCCACCAACGTCAAGGAAGTTTGCAGGGTTACCGCCAGAAAGTTTGATAATATCCATTGTAGCCATTGCCAAACCAGCTCCGTTTACCATACATGCAACGTCACCGTCCAGTTTCACGAAGTTAAGACCAGCTTCGCCAGCTTCTACATCTGTAGGATCTTCTTCTCTTGTATCTCTTAATACTGCTAAATCTTTGTGACGGAAAAGTGCGTTGTCATCTAAAGAAACTTTAGCATCTACCGCGATAATTTTGTTATCTGAAGTTTTCAGAACCGGGTTGATTTCAAAAAGTGATGCGTCAATACCTACGTAAGCGCTGTATAAATTAGTGATGAATTTTGTGAAATCCTTGAAAGCATCTCCGCTTAAACCTAAGTTGAAAGCGATTTTTCTTGCCTGGAAACCCTGAAGACCAACAGCAGGATCAATTACCTCGTTATGAATCAAATGTGGAGTTACTTCTGCAACGTGCTCAATATCCATACCACCTTCGGTAGAATATACGATCATGTTTTTCCCCTGAGCTCTGTCTAAAAGGATAGAAACATAAAATTCTTTTGTTTCTGTTTCTCCCGGATAATAAACATCTTCGGCTACGAGAACGAAATTCACTTTTTTACCTTCAGCGGAAGTTTGTGGAGTTACCAACTGCATTCCGATGATGTTTCCTGCGTTTTCTTTAAGTTTATCCAAATTTGGCGAAAACTTCACGCCACCGCCTTTTCCACGACCACCGGCATGAACCTGAGCTTTTACTACCCAGCCTTCATTTCCGTTGAGTTCTTTTAATTTATTAGCGGCATCTACAGCTTCTTCGACATTGTTTGCGACAAAACCTCTCTGGATGTTTACTCCATATTTTGCCAAAATCTCTTTAGATTGGTATTCGTGAAGATTCATAATATTTGAATTAGATTTAATTTTTTTTAAAGATTGACAAATTTAAGAAAATTTGAGAAGATAATGATTGAACCTACAAGATTTTTGTCACCAAACGGTTTATAAAGTTAAGGTTACGCTATTTCCTGTTTTTTCTTTTCATAGAAAGTGGTTGCGATGCCTGCCAATATGATGATGCTTCCAATCATCTGAACGGGAGTAATTTTTTCACCGATGAACACTGCAGCCAAAAGCGCCGCAAAAATAGCCTGACTGAGAAGGCTTAGCGAAACGCGGGTCGCCCTCATATTTTGAGTCGCATAACTGATTAGCAGCCACGCAATTAACTGACATACGATTCCCTGAACAAAAAGCGAAATCCAGGCTTGACTGGAAAACCAAAAAAATTCCTCCCCAAAAGCGATATTTACAATGAAGAGAAAAACCGTAGAGAAAATCATACTGTAGGTGATAAAAGTGATCACTTCAACTTTTTCCAAAACTGTTTTGCTTACTAAAATATATAAAGCATATAGTAATCCCGATAAAACTCCGAGGAAAAAAGCGGTGTCTAATTTCAATTCTAAAATCGTGTCAACACCAACGAAAACCATCATTCCCATTAAAGCGATCAATGTTCCCAGCCAGAAGCTTTTTCTGGGGCGGTAATTCAGAAAAACAAATGAAAAAACGCCCACCCAAATCGGTGAAAGATTTGTCAGCAGCGTTGCCTGGGTTGCTGATGAGTGCTGAATCGAGATATTCCAGACGGCAATATCTGAGGCGAAAAGTATTCCGCAAATCGCAATCGGGAGTATCAGTTTACGGTTCTTTAAACCAAGTTTCCCTTTGTAAAGCGCCACAGGCAAAAGAATGGCAGTTGCAATTGCCATTCGGTAAAATGCAGAAATGAGTCCCGACGTAAGATTCATGCGGACGATGACGGGAAATATGGAAATACACAAAATCCCGATGAATAATGCGATTCTTGCTTTGGTCATTTTTAAAATTTTCTACCGACGTCTTTACAGATTTCTAAATAATTCTCTGGCATTTTAGAAAAATAATCAGTCGCGTAATATTCATCTGTATGCGGAATATAAATACTGTACTTTTTTCCTAAAGGAATAAGCGGAATGAAAAATAAGGTGATGTAATTTTTGAAGACTTTAATCTCAGCATTCACCATAAAACCGTTCTTACTGATTTTTCTGGTTTCGTGACCGACTAATTTTTTGGTGTTTCCTGCGATGAAAAAGAACATAAATTCCTCTTATAATTCAGCAAAAGATTTTGCAATGTTCATGAATTCACTTAAATTTTTGTTACGGTCTTTTAACTGGCTCCACGAAATTATTTGATAATAATAAGCCGGAGTTTCAACTACCGTCAGGTGATAAAAAAGATCAGTTTCTGTATGGTCTTCCTCATCGATAAATGTTCCCTGAACCAGTAGTTCTGCGGCATCATTATTACCAATTTTCATCTTCTTAGGTGCGGAAACTGTTTTTTTACCGTTTTCAGCTAATCCATCAAACAGAGACTTTACATAATAATTGCCTGCTTCTGCAATATCTGCAAATGAAACCTGAACTGAGTTAAGATGTTCTTTTTCCGTCTGAATAACAACTACATATTTCTCATTCACCGCATTGCTAAACTGTGCGATAGCAAAATCATTCAGGTTGTAACTTTTAACATAATTGGAAGGAACCGCTATTTTTACAGGTGTTCCTACCTTATATTCTTTCATTTGCTGTGCAGAAAAAACTCCAAACAACAGCACGCTAATAATGGCGAGTTTTAGCTTCATAATTAAATTTTATTCTTCAGAAAATAAAAAATCAGCATTGCCCATGAAATGATCATCATCAGTCCGCCGATTGGGGTAATGGGTCCTAAGAATTTAAAATTCATTCCGGAAACGCCATTGAACGCCAACAGGTAAATACTGAACGAAAAAATAAATGTGCCTGCGATCATTAAAATCGAAATCCATTTTTCTGAAGGAGTTTCGAATTTTAAAATATAACCCACAATGAGTAAAAACAATGCGGAATACATCTGATATCTTACTCCGGTTTCGAAACTCGTGAGTTTTTCCACCGATAAAACTTTCTTTAATGCGTGCGCACCGAATGCACCTAAAATAACGGAAAGCAGTCCGTAAACCGCGCCGACAACTAACGTAAATGTCTTCATATTATAATTCTCCTTTTTGATACATGATTAATAACTGCCCTACAACTGAAAGAATTCCAATTCCAATAAACATCCAGGCAAATTTCTTCGATTTTGCAAATCCCTGATCTTTTGTCGTTTTCAGAAAGACTCCGAAAATTAAAAGCAACAGGCCTAAAAACAGTTGAAACATTTTCTAATTTTTGTTTCTCAAATTATTGAACTCCGTAATCACTTCGTGATGTGTCACGGTTTTATCTTTAAAGTACGTAACGAAATGATTTTTTTCTTCTTCAGTAGCTCCTAACTGATTCAAAATATTGAACAGGTGCATTTTCATATGACCTTTCTGGATTCCCGTAGTTACCAGAGAACGCAGCGCCGCAAAGTTCTGCGCCAGGCCTGAAACCGCGAGAATACTCATGAGTTCCTGCGCGGAAGGCTTTCCTAAAAGTGCAAGCGAAAATTTCACGAGGGGATGAAGATTCGTTAAACCGCCTACAACACCGACAGAAATCGGCAGATCAATCCAGAATCTGAAAATGCCGTCGTCAATCGTGCAGTGTGTCAAACTGGTGTATTTTCCGTCCTTCGCTGCGTACGCATGAGCGCAGGCTGCTGTAGCCCGAAAATCATTCCCGGTCGCGATTACTACAGCGTCAACACCGTTCATGATTCCTTTGTTATGTGTGGTTGCGCGGAAAGGTTCGATTTCAGCAATCGTTACAGCTCTCTTAAATTTAGTTGCAAATTCTTCATTGGAGATTCCGCTGTCGTCTTTCAGATCTTCAATCTTACAGGAAACCTCAGCTCTAACGATACAGTCAGGTGTAAAATTCGATAAAATATTCATCACAATCTGCAGAGAATCTTTTTCCTCCTGAGTAAAAGCTTCTTCATTCGCCACTTCTTCTTTCAAAGTTTTTCCGAATTGCTCCAGACAGGAGTTGATGAAATTAGCTCCCATAGAATCCACCGTATCGAAACTGGCTTTCAGCTGGAAATAATTCTCAAGATCCGCGGTTTTATCGATCAGACGGATATTAAGAATTCCGCCGCCGCGGTTTCTCATGTTTTTGGTGATTTCCTCTGTTGCTTCAAACAGTTTTTTCTTCAGTTTAAAATTGAAAAAATGCTGCAGTTTATGAGGCTCTACATTTAAAATAAAATGGGTATGACCTAATTTTTTAGTATTAATGATGGTCGTTTTGAAACCGCCTTTATCGATCCAGAACTTGGCTGCTTTGGAAGCTGCTGCAACAACAGAACTTTCCTCAACTGCCATTGGTAGCGCCAGCAATTTACCATCGATAAGGAAATTGGGTGCGATTCCGTACGGCATATAAAAGTTGGAAATTGTATTTTCGGAAAACTCTTCGTGAAGCTTCTGAAGCGTTGCATCGCCATTCCAGTATTGCTGTAAAATCTGCTCGTAACTGCGGTCGTCATTAAGATATTCTTTGATGAGCCAATCGATTTTTCTTTGTTTAGAAAGTTTAGAAAAACCTTCTACAGGACTGTGATTCATTGAATTTTAATTTGAAATTCAAAGATAGGAAATTCGGTCGGATGTAAGGCAGTTGGTACTATGTTTTAGAATATGGGAACAGTGAAGAACGATAATCTCGCTTCGGAAATTTAATTATATTTAATAGATGAAAACAGTATTTCTTTCTACTTTATTATTTCTCGTCTTAAGTTGTAATAAAACAACAGATTCTTCAGCTAAAAACAACGGCAGTGAAGGCTCTGAAAGGTTGGAAACACCATCTCTTATAAAAATAAAAAAAGATCAAAACACGATCAAGGAAAGATTTCCTGCACCAGATGGTTACGAATATTCAACTTCACGACCATTTTCCTTTGCGGAATATATTGAATCTTTTCCACTGAAAGCATACGGCTCTCCTATCCTGAAATATGACGGAACAGAAATCGAAACACAACATCTCCATGAAGCTATTTTTGATATTGATACTGGAACAAAAGATTTGCAGCAATGTGCCGATGCGATTATTCGGTTACGGGCAGAATATTTATTTAAATTAAAAAAATACGACGAAATTAAATTTCATTTTACCAGCGGAGATTTAATGACGTGGAACGACTATAAAAACGGAACCCGCGCAATTGTCAATGGCAATGCGGTACAGTTTCGAAAAACAGAAAACTTTGATGATTCCAGAGAAAATTTCCGGAAGTACCTGGATCTGGTTTTTAATTATGCCGGAACGATTTCTCTAAATAAAGAAACAAAGCCGGTCCTGAATACGCGGGATCTAAAAACTGGTGACATCCTGATTACTGCGGGAAGTCCGGGGCATATCGTTTTTATTGCAGGTGTTTCTGAAAATCAGCAGGGAAAGAAACTGTTTTTGCTGGCAGAAGGGTTTACGCCGGCTCAATCGATCCATTTACTGAAAAATCCTTTTGATAAAAAAATTTCACCGTGGTATGATTTAGATGTAAATGCTGACGAAACGAAAACCGCCAGATATTTCTTCAAACCCACCAATTTTAGAAGTTTTTAATCAAATTCCGACGCGACTTCTTATCAGCCGATCAGCACAAAAAAAATCACCGGATTTCTTCGGTGATGATTTATAGATTTGCTGCGATGGCTTTAATCCAATTGCGTTCCAAGGAATTCCCATTCCTGCAAAGCCAGATCCAGTTCTGCTTTTTGGCTATTGTATTTTTCCAAAATTTCCTCGGACGGATTTTCTTTGGTGAATGTCGCTTCCATTTCCTCGATCTTCAGTTCAAGTTCCGCGATTTTTTCTTCAACTTTCTTGATTTTGTTCTGAATGACCTTCTGATTTTTGGAAACAATCACGGTTTTCTTTTCTACCGGTTTTTCAACCACTTTTTCTACAACAGGTTCGTTTCGTAATTCCTGCAGTTTCGATTTCTCGGCAGAAACCTCGCGGATACTTTCTTTCTGACGGAATTCCAGATATTCATTGACGTCTCCTAAAAACTCCTTCATTCTTCCATCGCGGAATTCAAATATTTTGTCGCTCAGTCCCTGTAAAAATTCTCTGTCGTGAGAAATTACGATTAAGGTTCCTTCAAATTTCTGAAGCGCAAGTTTGATAATTTCTTTGGACTGAATATCAAGGTGATTCGTCGGCTCATCCATGATCAGCGTATTGAAAGGCCGAAGCAGCAATTTACACAACGCTAAACGGTTTCTTTCCCCTCCGGAAAGCACTTTCGTCTTTTTCTGAACATCATCACCCTGGAAAAGAAAGCTTCCCAACAAGTCGCGGACTCTCGGGCGGGTTTCTTCGGTTGCAGCGTCTTCCGCTTCCTCCAGAACCGTTTTATTCGGTGTTAAAACCTCTTCCTGATTCTGCGCGAAATAGCCGATGTTCACGTTATGACCAAGATTCCACTCACCTGAATAATCTCTAATTTCCCCGGAAAGAATCTTAGCCAAAGTTGTTTTTCCCTGTCCGTTCTGCCCAAGAAGCGCGATTCTGTCACCACGTTCTACAAAGAAATCAACTTTATCGAAAACCTGTTTGTGTCCGTAAGCTTTACCTAAATTTTTAGCTTCGAAAATTACTTTCCCAGGCACAACCGACTGTACAAAACGGATATTGAATTTGGAAACATCTTCGTTATCGATTTCAATTCTTTCGATTTTATCGAGTTTCTTAATTAAAGACTGTGCGAAAGATGATTTGGTTGCCGAAGCGCGGAAACGGTTGATGTTATCTTCCATCTGCTTGATTTCAACATCCTGATTTTTCTTTGCCTGCGTAAGTTTTTCTTTACGTTCTTTACTTAATTCAAGATATTTTGTATAATTTGCTTTGTAATCATCAACTTTTTTATTGTTGATGTCGAAAGTCCTGTTACAGACGGAGGTCATAAACTGTTTATCGTGACTCACTAAAACGATAGCGCCCGGATAATCTTTCAGAAACTCTTCGAGCCAAATGATCGACTCCATATCCAAGTGATTCGTAGGCTCATCGAGAAGCATCAGATCATTCTTCTGAAGAAGCAGTTTTGCAAGTTCGATCCTCATTCTCCATCCTCCGGAAAATTCGTCGGTGATTTTATGAAAATCGTCGGCTTTAAAACCTAAACCTAACAAAACTTTTTCTACATCACCTTCCAGATTGTAGGCATCGTGATGCATTAAAAGATCATTCAATTCGGTCATTTTATGAATCAAATTCTCATAAGAATCGCTTTCATAATCAGTTCTCGTAACCAGCTGATGATTCACCTCATCCAACTCGTTTTTCATTGCGTTGATCTGTTCGAAAGCCTGCAGGGTTTCATTCCAAACAGTTCTGCCTTTTACAAAATCAAGATCCTGTTTCAGGAATCCGATGGTAATGTTACCTTCAGGAACGATATTTCCTTCGTAGAAATTAATTTCGCCGGTGAGCATTTTCAGAAGCGTAGATTTTCCGGCTCCGTTTTTACCGACGAGACCAATTTTATCGTCTTTCTTAATGGTAAAATTTACATTCTGAAAGAGATAATTCCCTGAGTGATGAAGACCTAGGCCCTGAACTGACAACATATATATTAAGCAATTAGTAATGAGTATTTTCGAGGTGCAAAAGTAAGGAAAAGTTATTGAACTGACCGTTTTTAAGAAAACAGCTTGGATTTCAGGAAAAGCGCATTAAAACATTTACCTTTAACCCTGTAAAATTCAACTTAAAATGAAAAATCTAATCATCCTGATCGGTACATTTTTATGTCTTAACATCAATGCTCAGAATTTAAATGTAATGACCTTTAACATTCGACTTTCGCTGGATTCCGACAAAGAAAACTCCTGGATCAACAGAAAAGATGACGCATTAAAACTGATGAATTACTATCACCCTGATGTAATGGGCGTTCAGGAAGCGGTTCCGCAACAGATGGCGGACATCAAAACAGGTCTTAAAAATTATGATTTCGTTGGCGTTGGACGTGATGACGGAGCTAATAATGGCGAATATTCAGCCATTTTCTACGATACGGAAAAGCTGCAGGTTCTGCAATCGGGAACTTTCTGGCTGAGCGAAACACCTGAAGAACCCTCAAAAGGCTGGGACGCTGCTTACAACAGAGTCTGCACTTATGCTCTTTTTAAAACGAAAAAGGGCGGTAAGAAGTTTTGGGCTTTTAATGTTCATTTCGATCATGTGGGAAATGTCGCACGGGAAAAGTCTGCGCGATTAATTCTGGATAAGATGAAAAACTCAAATACAAAAAATCTTCCCGTGGTTCTTACCGGCGATTTTAATCTTACAGATGATACGAAACCCATCAAACTTCTGTCAGAAAACCTCAACAACTCATTCTACCATTCGGTAAAACCGCATTACGGCCCAACCGGAACTTTTACAGCTTTTGATGTAAACACAATACCAAAGGACAGAATCGATTATATTTTCACAAAAAGGTTTGAGTGTATCTCAATAAGAACCATTAATGACAGGCGAGAAAATTTGCTTTACCCGTCTGACCATTTTCCGGTTTTAGCAGAATTAAAATTCAGATAATCAGCCAAAAAAAATCCACCAGATGACTCCGGTGGATAAACACAAATGATGAAAAAAAATTTATTCTTTCGCTTTTAAAGGCATTAGAATACAGCAAAGAAATATATAATTTCTGATATAACAAAATTAAAGTGAAATTATTTACTCAATTTGAATCTTTAGTCTGACAATCAATAAAATAAGAATCCACGGCATGTTGCAGTGGATTCTAAAAACACAAATGTTGAAATTAAATTTCAACATTCAATATCAAAAACCGCGCAAACTAATGCTAAAAAAAGTTAATTTTTTAAATCAGTTGAAAACAAACGCTTTATAAATAAAAAAAAATCTACCGGAAAACCGGTAGATTATCAATTGAAACAAGTTTTTTCTAGTAAATTCTAAGTCCTGATCTTGCACCTGATGCATTTGTAATCGCCTGCATTCTAGATTTTTGTCCTGCAGAGAACATATACATCGCAGCATCATCAACATAATCCATATAATTCATAAACTGTATTGAACGGTTAACTCCGCCGCAAAGATCGTACTGCGGATAAGTTGGTTTCCCGAAATTCTTGTCCTGTTGCGTTGGCGTATCATCTACATAATCTGTAGCACAGTTTCCGTCGCCCCAAATATGACGAAGATTCAGGTAATGCCCCACTTCATGAGTTGCAGTTCGTCCCAAGTTGTATGGCGCGTTTGCGGTAGTACCGAAATATTTTCCGGCAATTACCACACCGTCATTCCAAAGCCCTGCAGATTCAGGGAAAGTTGCGTAACCAAGAACTCCACCCATATCACCAACAACCCATATATTGAAATAGTTAGCTGGCTTAAAGGCATCCTGACCTTTTGATGAAGTCTTCTTCATGGCATCATTTGTTCTCCATGATCTTACCGTGGTCGATTTACGGATAACGCGGTCTAAACGGAATTTAATTTTGGTATCACCAGCCGCAACAGAAGCGAATTCGGAAGGAATTTTATTCACGTCGGAATTTGTTCCTCCAAAATCATTATTCAGCGTTGCGATTTGCGAAGCAATTTGCGCATCAGAAATGTTTTCGGCAGCAGTTCGGTAAAGTACATTTACAACGACAGGAATTTCTACTGTACCATCAGCCAATACTCTTCCCATCTTAAGATCGTCAATAAATTTTTCAGTTTTACTTTCGTTGTCAACAAATCTGGCCATCAGGTCAGGATTATTGGCCAAAGCCTCCTTCCTGATGTCCTCAGAAGGACATACTCTTTGGGTCACAGAACTACCCGATGTTAAATCATCAGTTTGTTCCTGATTAAGCAGGTGATCTTCACCCGCATTACACGCAGCTAGCATTGACAAAGCAAATGCGCCGAATAACAGTTTTTTCATTGTCTAAATTTAAATTTTGTAGAAACGAATTTATAGAGTTGAAAATTACTGTGCAATAGATTTCTTTCAAATAAACACAAGAACTAATGTTGTTTTATTTAAATAAATGATTTTCAGTTAATTATTTTTCATCATAAAATGATTATTGATGAATTAACTTAAAAACATAACATTTCAATTTAAATAATGAAAAACCAGTTAAACACCTAATAAAATAGTTCTTTAACAACGATATGGTGAAATAAGTAAAAATTCTATAAAAAGAAAAGCAGTCAAATAAATGACCGCTTTATTAATATATATTAAGCTGAACTTATACTGTTGGCCGGAAAACCAATCCGGTTTCATCAAAATAATCAAGAGTAATTCTGTCGCCGTCATTTACAGTCCCGGCAAGAATTTCTTTGGATAATTTATTCAAAACTTCCTGCTGAAGAACCCGTTTTAGCGGTCTTGCACCAAAACTCGGATCGTAACCTTTATTCATCAGATAACTGACAGCATCGTCTGTAGCAGTCATGAAGATTCCACGTTTCTCAAGCATCTTATTAAATCCGCGCAGCTGATAATTCACGATTTTTCCGATTTCTTTTCTGTTGAGAGGCTGGAAAAGTACAATTTCATCAATTCTGTTCAGAAACTCAGGTCTTAAAGTCTGCTTCAGCAAACCGAAAACCTCATCTTTGGTTTTGTCCACGATTTCGGAAATATTATCATCGGTGATATTTTCAAAATTTTCCTGAATAAGATGAGATCCTAAATTAGAAGTCATGATAATGATCGAATTCTTGAAATTTACCACCCGGCCTTTGTTATCCGTAAGCCTTCCGTCATCCAAAACCTGAAGCAGCGTGTTGAATACGTCTGGATGTGCTTTTTCGATTTCATCCAGAAGAACAACCGAATACGGTCTCCGTCTGACTGCTTCCGTTAACTGCCCGCCTTCATCATAACCCACATATCCTGGAGGCGCACCGACCAATCGTGATACAGAATGCCTTTCCTGATATTCACTCATATCGATTCTGGTCATATTGTTTTCGTCATCGAAAAGATATTCGGCAAGCGCCTTGGCGAGTTCAGTTTTTCCGACACCTGTTGTCCCAAGGAAAAGGAACGATCCAATAGGTTTTTTTTCGTCGTTAAGCCCCGCTCTATTTCTTCGGATCGCATCGGCAATCGAAACAATAGCTTCGTCCTGACCTACTACTCTCTTATGAAGTTCGTCTTCGAGGTGCAGCAGTTTTTGACGCTCGGACTGTAATAATTTAGTCACGGGAATACCGGTCCATTTCGAAATTACTTCTGAAATATTTTCTGCGGTAACTTCTTCTTTAATCAGCTCGTTAAGGTTGTTCTGCATCTCAAGTTCGAGCTTGTGCAGATCAGCTTCTTTTTCCTTGATTTTCCCGTATTGAATTTCGGCAACTTTTGCATAATCACCAACTCTTGATGCGCGCTCAGCCTCAAGTTTCAACGCTTCAATTTCTTTCTTAATTGAGGTTAAATCCTCAGATTTCTGTTTTTCCTTCAGCCATTTTGCATTGATTTCATTACGCTGCTCCGAAACTTTTGAAATATCTTCTTTCAGATGATTAATTTTCAATTCATTTCCTTCCCGGGAAATTGCAGCAAGCTCAATTTCCATCTGCATGAGTTTTCTGTCTAAAACATCCAGTTCTTCAGGCTTGGAATTAATTTCCATTCTGAGTTTTGCAGATGCTTCGTCAATCAAATCGATGGCTTTATCCGGTAAAAAACGGTCGGAAATATAACGCTGAGACTGCTCTACCGCGGCAATAATTGCTTCATCTTTGATGCGTACTTTGTGGTGCGCTTCATATTTATCTTTAATTCCACGAAGAATTGAAATCGCAGATTCGGTATCAGGCTCTTCTACCATTACTTTCTGGAAACGTCTTTCGAGCGCTTTATCCTTCTCGAAATACTTCTGATATTCATTCAAAGTCGTTGCACCGATTGCCCTCAGTTCCCCGCGGGCAAGAGCAGGTTTCAGGATGTTTGCCGCATCCATCGCTCCTTCACCGCCACCGGCACCAACCAATGTGTGAATCTCATCGATAAAAAGTATAATCTGCCCGTCGGATTTTATAACTTCATTGATAACTGATTTTAAACGTTCTTCGAACTCTCCTTTATATTTGGCCCCGGCAATCAAAGCGCCCATATCCAGAGAATAAAGGGTTTTGTCCATTAAATTTTCAGGGATATCTCCGGAAATAATTCTGTGCGCAATTCCCTCAGCAATAGCAGTTTTACCAACTCCGGGTTCACCGATGAGAATCGGATTGTTTTTCGTTCTTCTGGACAGAATTTGCAGAACCCTACGGATTTCTTCGTCACGTCCGATTACTGGATCCAGTTTTCCCTCGGCTGCGAGTTCGTTAAAATTTTTTGCGTACTTATTTAAGCTTTGGTAAGTCTCTTCGGAACTTGCTGAAGTCGCTTTAGATCCTTTGCGTAATTCATTAATAGCGGTTTCCAGGCCTTTCTTAGTCACGCCCATATCCTTCAGCATTTTGGAAACGTCGGAGCCACTCTCGAAAAGAGACAGCCACAAGTGCTCGATCGTCACATATTCGTCACCCATTTTTTTAGCGACATTTGGAGCATCAAGCAAGACCCTGTTTGCAGCTTGCGAGAGATAAATATTCCCTCCTTCCACTTTCGGGAGTTTTTCAATGTTTGAACGGTTTCTTTCACGTACCAATGCTAATTCTGCCTCGGATTTTTTTAAAAGAAAATCTGAGATATTCTCATCCACCTGAAAAACACCTTCAAGCAAGTGTTGCGGTTCGATACTCTGGTTGCCAAATTCCATAGCAATCTGCTGTGCTTTCTGTATGGCTTCCTGTGATTTTACAGTATATTGATTTAAGTTCATTGTAATGTTTTTTAGTTTTAAAAAATATTAAGAACCCATACAAATTTACGAATCCTTAATATCGATATCAATCATTTTTCTAATCAATTCCTATTACTCAAAAAGTATTCTTAAAGCCAAAAATTATCTTTTCAGGACAAATTTTCCGGTTTCAACAAATTGACTCTCTGTGTATTAAGACAAAATTTCCGACACAGTGTCAACATTGAATCATCTCATTGCAACTTGACGTACTGCTTTTTTGTACCATTCAAAAAAAAAGTATATTTGTTGGACTCACCTTAATGAGTTATTTTAATAAAAAATATGCACCATTTTCATCTGTTAAAAACAGCCAGAGTAAAGAAGGAAACGAATGATTCCGTAAATGTCGCTTTTGAAATTCCACAAAATCTGCGACACGAATTCACCTTTAAGCAAGGGCAATATCTTAACGTACGCTTTGTTTTCGGGAACGAAGATCTTCGGCGGTCTTACTCGATCGTCAACGCACCGAGCGAAGGAAATTCTGAACTTGAAATTCTGGTTAAACATTTGGAGAACGGAAAAGTCTCATCCTACCTCAATAACGAACTCAGAGAAGGTGATCACATTGAAGTAATGGCACCGATGGGGCATTTCTATACACACTATCACCCCTCAAACGAGAAGACATATGTGGGACTCGCTGCAGGAAGCGGAATCTCACCGGTACTCTCAAACCTAAAAGAAGCACTTTATCAGGAACCGAAAAGTAAAGGATATCTTTTTTTTAGCAATAAAAGCCTGAACGACATTATTTTCAAAAGAGAAATTGATGCTTTGGCCGGGAAATTCGAAGGTCGCTTAAAAGTAATTTACCTTCTTTCCCGCGAAAAACATTTTGAAGATGAGCTATTTGAAGGAAGGATCTCGGCAGAAAAACTGGCGCAGATTTTTCAGAGATTTCCGGAAATTCCCGCTCAGGAATCCACCTATTTTATCTGCGGGCCAGCAGAAATGATAAAGGACATTTCCGGATTTCTGAAAAACGAAGTAAAAGTACCGTCACTTCAGATTATGTACGAATATTACGCAGCACCAGATGATGGCGAAAACGCTGAAATGAGCGATGAGTTCAAAGCGATCCCGAATCTTGAAAGCATGGTGACTTTAATTATTGATGATGATGAATATTCATTCCACCTGAATTCAAAGAAAAGAAGCATTCTGGATCAGGCGCTGCATGACAAACTTCCTGTTCCCTTCGCATGCAAAGGCGGCGTTTGCTGCACCTGCAAAGCCCAGGTGATGGAAGGTGAAGTATTTATGGAAAAGAATTTCGCACTTACAGAAGAAGAAGTGGAGCGCGGATTTGTACTGACCTGCCAGTGTCACCCTACTACCAATGTGGTGATGCTGAATTATGATGTATAATCAGAAGTGAATTGCCGTAGTAAATTCACTTTATTAAAAATTTAAACCATGACTAACTGGAAATTCGCAAAAGCAGTCAATGAAAATGAAGAGTTCAAAATCGAAGGACTTAACATTTGGAATCATTATTGGCATTGCGTCGACAAAAAAGTTGAAGTAAAAGGCCCGGATAACGGAAATGTTTATTACTTCAAAGAATATCAGATCGAAGGAAATGACAAAACCATCAGTTTTGTTGCGGGAGAATTTATTGACTCCAGCGTTGGGATTTATCTGAAAGATGATTTAAGCGAAGGAAAATTATAGGTTAATGGTATTTTAACAATACATATAAAGAAATGAATCAGGAAAAATTTTTAGCATACGTTCAGGCCGAGAATAAAGTGGAACCCAAAGATGTAATGCCCGACGATTACAGAAAACTGTTGGTCAGACAGATTTCTCAGCACGCCCATTCCGAAATCGTAGGAATGCTGCCGGAAGCCAACTGGATTACCAGAGCGCCGTCGCTTCGTAGAAAAATGGCGCTCATGGCAAAAATTCAGGACGAAGCCGGCCACGGTTTATATTTATATGCCGCAACGGAAACTTTAAACAACGGCGAGATCGCTGCTGACAGAGACTCCACTTACAACGATATGCTCTCCGGAAAAGCAAAATACTCCAGCATTTTCAATTATCCGGCGCTTTCGTGGGCAGATATTGGCGCAATTGGCTGGCTGGTTGACGGTGCTGCAATTATGAATCAGGTCATGCTGATGGGAAATTCGTACGGACCTTACTCCAGAGCAATGGTCAGAATTTGCAAGGAAGAATCTTTCCACCAAAGACAGGGTTACGAGATATTGATGACTCTTTGCCGCGGGACTAAAGAGCAGAAAGATTTAGCTCAGGAAGCACTGAACCGCTTCTGGTGGCCGGCTTTAATGATGTTCGGACCCAATGACGACGCTTCTCCGAACTCTCAGAAATCTATGAATTACCGGGTAAAAAGAGAAAGCAACGATTCTTTAAGACAGAGATTTGTAGACGTGACAGTCGGGCAGGCAGAGTTTTTAGGTTTGAAAATACCTGACGAGAATTTAAAATGGAATGAGGAAACCCAACATTATGATTTCGGCGAACTGCCATGGGATGAATTCATGGAAGTTTTAAAAGGAAACGGACCATGCAATAAAAAACGCCTGGAGACCAAAAGAGAGGCCCAGCGCGAACATTCTTGGGTGAAGGAAGCGGCCATGGCTTATGCGGAGAAAAATGCACAATTAGTATAGATGTATTTTAAATTATCTTTCTTATTTGTCATTATCAATTCATTTATTTTAAATGCTCAAAATCTTGATAAGTTGACAGGTTTGTCTGATAATTATCTTAAAAAAGAAATTAGAATTTATAAAGACAGAGGAATTACAAATAGCGGCGTAGTATTCCGAGTTTACAAAAACAGTAAGCAATGGAATGCAGAAACGATACAGTGGTTCTTACCTAAAGAGATAAGTTCTAATGAGTTTCAAATTATTTCACCAATAACAAAAAACATCTCTTCTGACAAAAACATTGAGCTTATATTCATGACTTTAGAAGCGTTAAACATTGGGCAGCTACCAATGGAAGATGCTTTTGAATATAAAAAGGAAAAGAAGAGTATTATTTGGGACGAAGATGAAAAAGGTTTTGTTATGCAAACTTCTAAAATCTCAATTTTAGACGGAAACTCATATTCTGTAATCTATAAAGCAGGACAATATTATAATGAGTTCACGTATAATAATCCAGAAAGTTACTTACAGAAATTCCCTGAAATTGATGAACTGAAATCCTTTCAAAAGATTTTAGAATATATTCGGGAACAATTTAATTTGAATTTTTAAAAACAAAAACAAATCTATTCTATGCTTTGGCAAGGACGTTTTGACGGCGAAGACCCACTTTATCACCGGATTTTTCAAAGAGTTTCACTGGAAACCGATTACGCTTCGATTTCACCGAACGATTTCGTTCTGCATGGATTTGCGGTAGATGAAGGCGTGAGAAGAAATAAAGGAAGAGTCGGTGCAAAAGACGCTCCGGATATGATCCGGAAAAACACCGCCAATTTTCCGGTGGTCAATCCGGAATTTGTTTTAAAAGATTTCGGGAATATTTCCTGCGATGACGGTGATTTAGAAAAATCACAGAAAGAACTCGCAGCTAAAGTTTCAGAAGTCTTAAAAAGAAAAGGAAAATCTATCGTTTTTGGCGGCGGCCATGAGGTAACATTTGCACATTACTCCGGAATTAAAAACGCGTTTCCTGATCAAAAAATCGGAATCATCAATATCGATGCGCATTTTGATAATCGCGAGCCCGAAGAATCTGTTGGTCCAAGTTCCGGAACCGGTTTCTGGCAAATCGCTCAGGAAGGCGAAATCAATTCGCTTCATATCGGAATCCAGAAAAATTCCAACACCCTTAAACTGTTCGACACTGCTCATCAATACGGAATGAAATACCTGCTGGCAGATGAACTTTTCTTTGAAAATTTGCCCTCAATTTACGCGACAATTGATGAAACAATTAGGCAGTGTGACATTCTTTACCTTACCATCTGCATGGATGTATTTAACGCTTCTATCGCACCGGGAGTATCTGCTGCGGCATACAACGGTATCTTTTCAGATGCGGCTTTTATGCATTATTTCCGTCATATATTAAAGTCGGAAAAACTTCGTGCTTTAGACATCGCCGAGGTAAACCCAGGGCTGGACTTAGAAAACCGGACCGCAAAACTGGCTGCAAGCTTGATAAATGAGTGGCTGATGCTGTGATTACAGCATATAATTAGTAAAAATCCAGCTTAATGATCTGGAAATTAACAAACTCCATCCAAAGCTGACCAACAAAGCGTTTAGTTGCTTTTAAGACACACCAATACCACCAAAATATAGCGTAATTTTTACACATTTTGATAATTCATTGCGAATTACACATCTTATATGTTGTTTATATAATAATTTTTCATATTTTAGTCCAATTAAAAAAATTAATTTAATTTAAGACCTATGAGAAAAAAATTACCTTTGTTGTTATTGGCGGTATTGCCGATGCTAACGTTTGCACAGAGTGCAAAATCTAAAATCTCGGTACATCCGAAAAAACAATCAGTAACAGCCAAAGCTAAAGCAGACCTCGCATACGCTCCTGCTGCTTATTGTACTCCAGCGCTTGACTGTACGGATGGAGATTTAATCTCGAATGTTACTTTTGCAGGCATTAACAACACCACTACATGTAGCCCGGCAGGGTATGGGGATTACACCTCTATATCTAATACTACAACATTACTGGCCGGACAGACTTATCCGATAGCTGTTACAGTAGGAGATGGATGGCCCAACGAAAACGTTTCAGTTTGGATTGATTACAACAAAAACGACATCTTCGATGCTTCAGAATTCACTTATGTAGGCAATGTAAATACAGTTGCATCTGGATTAACAGTAACAGGAAACATCCCTATTGTGGCAGGCACAGCAAACGGAAACTACCGAATGAGGGTAAGAGTTGCGGCAGATGGCGCGAACTCAGATGACAACACACTAGCCTGTGATGAGGACCAAGGCTACGGCGAAACTGAAGACTATACTTTAGTAATAGGAGCTCCTGCACCAACAGGATGTCTAACAGCAACCAATAACCAGTGGCCAACCGCAACTTTTACTCCTAACTGTAATGGGGCTAATGCAAACATTACTACCGCCGCTTACCTTAATGAGTACTCAAAAGTAAACCTGGTAGCAGGTACCGCTTACACCTTCTCTACCTCGAACAGTGCTTATTTTATTACTATTGGTAATGAAGCTGGTACAGAAGTACTGGCATCAGGAACCGGATCTGTAGTTTACACACCAACAGTTTCAGGTGTAGTGAGATTCTATTCTCACCTTTCAAGCAACTGCGACGGCGGAAGTACAATTCACGCCAGAATAGTAAAATGCGGAACACCGCCGCCACCACCAGTAGAACCGGATTATGGTTGCGATCAAACTTATACAGGGGTGCCAGATACAGCGCATAATATGACGAAAAATTTAGCCGCAGCAACATATATGGTTGCCAACGACTTTTTTGTTCCTAAAGAAAGCGGAACTTATAAATTGCAGTCAGTGAAATTCGACATTGTATCTCAGGCGGCAGCAGGCGCATCTGATATCACATCATATGATTTAAAAATACTGGCAGATAGCGGTTCCAATACTCCTGGAAGCACAGTGATGACAACATTAACAGGAGTTACTCCTACCAATGTACTTACACTGCCTGGCACCTTCGCCACGTTGCCAACCTATAGAATAACCCTTGATCTAGGCAACTTTGAACTACCGGTGAATGCAGCAGCAGACACTAAGTATTGGGTAGCAATAACTGGCACTTCAGCTTCGCAAACTAGTTTTTACTGGATTGGATCCATATATAACGAGGGCTGGTTAACTTCTTCTGACTACCAGTCATCAGACAGCGGTGCAACTTGGGTACAAGGCGCTTCAACCGCCACTCCGGGCGTACATTATGAAGGAATGATGATGATCGACGCAGAATGTGCTACAGCTGCAGTAAATGAGGCCGGAACTAAAGAAGTTTCTTTCTATCCTAACCCAGTGAAAGACTTCCTTACCATCAGCTCGAAGAAAACAATCGAAACTGTACATGTTTACAACATTGCAGGACAAAAGATCCCAGTTTCTTCAAAATTAGTTAACGGTAAACTTGATATGAGCAGAATGGCACCAGGAACATATATCATCAGTACCATCCTTCAGGGAGGGAAAAATGAATCCTTCAAAGTGGTTAAGAAATAACTAAACTGCTCATTAATTAATAAATGGTCCGGTATTTCTACCGGACCTTTTTGTTCTTTAAAAATAAAATTTGAAATATTTCTGATGGAAATAAAGATGATTACGGAAATATTGTTCACGATCATCACCAACCTATACTGAAAAGCAGATTATAAGCAACAAGACTTGTGTTAAGAGGGATAAAAATAACCCATTCACAGCCTAAATAAAAACGTAAATATTTACAAAAAAACTTCTATTGATAAAGAATTTTATATATTTGCACCAATTAACAACTAATTAAAATTAAATTACTATGTCAGACATTGCATCAAGAGTAAAAGCTATTATCGCTGATAAACTCGACGTTGAGGAAACAGAAGTAACTCCAGAAGCTAGCTTCACAAACGATCTAGGAGCAGATTCTTTGGATACTGTAGAATTAATCATGGAATTTGAAAAAGAATTCAACATTCAGATCCCTGATGATCAGGCAGAAAAGATTACAACTGTGGGTCACGCTATTACTTATATTGAGGAAGTGGTGAACAAATAATTTTCTATTAACAAGAATCTAAAATTTATGGAATTAAAAAGAGTAGTTGTTACCGGTTTTGGTGCTATCACCCCTATTGGAAATAATGCCAAAGAATACTGGGAAAGTCTTATTAAAGGCGAGAGCGGTGCCGCTCCTATTACTCTTTTTGATGCCTCCCAATTCAAAACCAAATTTGCCTGCGAGGTCAAGAATTTCAACCCATTAGATCACTTCGACAAAAAAGAAGCGAAGAAAATGGATAGAAATACCCAGCTGGGAATTGTTGCTGCCAGAGAAGCGGTGGAACATTCCGGTATCCTGAACGGCGAACTCGATAAAAACAGAGTGGGGGTAATTTGGGGCTCAGGAATCGGCGGTTTAGAAACTTTCGAAAACGAAGTTCTGGGCTGGGCGAATACCGACATCCCACGTTTCAATCCATTCTTTATTCCAAAAATGATTGCGGACATTACCGGCGGCCAGATTTCTATTGAATACGGTTTCCACGGTCCCAATTATACCACTGTTTCTGCCTGTGCTTCATCTGCCAATGCGCTCATCGATGCTAAAATGCTTATCCAACTGGGTAAAGCTGATGTAATTGTTTGCGGGGGCTCCGAAGCTGCAGTTACAGCAAGTGGTGTTGGAGGTTTTAACGCCATGATGGCACTTTCTACTAGAAATGATGATCCTACAACAGCTTCCAGACCTTTCGACAAAGACAGAGACGGATTTGTACTTGGCGAAGGAGCAGGTTCAATCATTTTAGAAGAATACGAACACGCGAAAAAACGCGGTGCAACCATCTATGCTGAACTGAAAGGCGGTGGAATGAGTGCAGATGCCTATCACATGACCGCACCTCATCCGGAAGGTCTCGGCGCTTACCTTGTAATGAAAAACTGCCTGGAAGATGCAGGGGTAACGGCTGACGAAGTAGATCACATCAATATGCATGGTACCTCTACTCCATTAGGCGACATCGCAGAATCTAATGCTATTTCTAAATTACTCGGAGATCACGCTTACGATATCCAGATCAATTCCACGAAATCAATGACCGGTCACTTATTGGGTGCAGCCGGAGTAATTGAGGCTATCGCCGCTTTACATACTATTATATACAACATTGTTCCGCCAACCATCAATCATTTTACTGATGATGAAAAAATCGACAGCCGCCTTAATTTCACGTTCCACCATGCGGTAGAAAAAGAGGTTAATGTTGCGATGAGCAATACTTTCGGCTTTGGTGGCCACAATGCGTGTGTACTTTTCTCCAAAATCTAAACAAAAAATTCTATGGAGTTAAAGAAGTATTTTCCTAAATTCCTAGTTAACAGAAAAAAAAACCTTTCCGAAAAAGATTATTACCTCAGCAACGAAATCAGTAAAATTACCGGTTGCAGTGTGCAGAATATCAGTCTTTACCGGGAAGCATTTTCTTTAAAAACTTCCTCCTCAAAAAAGAACAATTACGAGAGACTCGAGTTTTTGGGCGATTCTGTTTTGGGCGCCATCATATCCTGTCATCTGTTTTCAACGTATCCGAATGCGAATGAAGGCTATCTGACCCAGATGAAATCCAAAATCGTCAACCGGAAAAACCTTAACAAACTGGGAGATGAACTTTCACTTAAGAAATTTCTGCAGAACGATTCACCCAGCACGCTTAGCGAAAACATATCGGGAAACCTTTTCGAAGCGCTGATTGGTGCACTTTACCTTGATGTTGATTATGAAACCTGTAAAAAAGTAGTCCTCGAGAGGCTTCTAACCCCCTCGGAAATCAACAAGCTCGAAAATAAGATCGTAAGTTATAAAGGTCTGCTTCTGGAATGGAGCCAGAAAAAGAAAGTCTCGATCCGCTACGAAACCTGCGAAGAACTGCAACCTAACAAAAACCTGGTCTTCCGGACTTATGTATGGCTGGAAGAGGAAAAGATCGCCAACGCTACAGACACTTCAAAGAAGAAAGCCGAAGAGAAAGCCGCACAAAGAGCATTTTATATTCTAAATAAAAAACAAAGCATACTTGAAAACTCAAAAGATCCTGCTGGATATTGACGGAGAAGAAGAAGACCTCAACATAGGGTTAGTACGCCTTGCCAAAGATGTACCCGCTCACGAACTTTTCTACCACCTCAATTCGCAGAATTCTTTTAATTTTTCACGCATTTCAGACCTTGCTTTCGAGGGAAACTACAACGATTATTTTTTTCCGAGATTCCGTGCTTTCCACTGTGATTCTAAACTTTGCATCCATTTTATTTCGAATAAATCTTCGCACCACATTCAGAAAAAAATTTCATCCGAACTCTTTTCCGGTGAAACTGAAATCAAATTCCTCTTCGAACATTTTCAGGATGTAGATTATATCATGAAAACATCCGAGCCATTTGATGATTTTTCCGTAATTTTGCTCCCTGAAAATCTGCTGTTCCAAATACAGAATTTTCGTCTGAGCCCCTCCGAGGAGCTTTATCAATTAATTCAATATTATGAATAAATATCTAAAAAAAACCAAAATTATCGCCACCCTTGGGCCAGCTTCATCCGACAAGGAAACAATGCTGCAGCTCATCCAGGCAGGCACCGATATTTTCAGAATAAATTTTTCTCACGCCGATTACGATTTAGTTAAAAGAAACGTTGCTACCATTCGCGAACTCAACCAGGAACACGGTTTCTCGGTAGGGATTCTCGGTGACCTTCAGGGTCCGAAACTCCGTGTAGGTGTTGTAAAAGAAGGTTCTTATCTTAACCCGGGCGACATCCTCACCTTTACCAACGAAAAAATAGAAGGTGACTCTACGAGGGTTTACATGACGTATCAGAAATTCCCTCAGGATGTGAAAGTCGGTGAAAGAATCCTTATTGATGACGGAAAACTGGTTTTAGAAGTTATTGAAACCAACCAAATTGACACCGTTAGGGCAAAAACAATACAGGGTGGGCCGCTGAGTTCTAAAAAAGGGGTCAACCTGCCGAACACCAATGTTTCGCTTCCCGCACTTACTGAAAAAGATGTGGAAGACGCAAACTTCATGCTTGATCTGGAACTGGACTGGATTGCTTTATCCTTTGTGCGCCATGCACAGGATATCGTGGATCTGAAGGAACTCATGAAAAAGCATCCGACCAACAAACTGAAAACTCCGATTATTGCGAAAATCGAGAAGCCGGAAGGCGTAAGAAACATCGAACAGATTCTGCAGGAATGCGACGGACTGATGGTTGCCCGTGGAGATTTGGGCGTGGAAGTTCCTATGGAAGAAGTGCCTGCCATCCAGAAAAACCTTGTAGAAATCGCCAGAAAATATGCGAAACCGGTGATCATTGCTACCCAGATGATGGAAACGATGATCACAAGTTTAACACCAACCAGAGCAGAGGTAAACGACGTTGCAAACTCGGTGCTAGATGGTGCTGATGCGGTGATGCTTTCCGGGGAAACCTCGGTGGGTAAATATCCGGTTGATGTGGTGAAAAACATGTCGAAGATTGTGAAAAATATTGAGCAGACTCATTTCTACCAAAACAAAAATTCTCCGATCGAGCACGAATTCAACTGTGTTGATGAGCGTTTTATTACGAACAGGGTTTGTCTGGCAGCGGTAAGGATTGCAAAATCTGCAAATGTAGAAGCGATTGTTACGCTGACTTACTCGGGTTACACCGCGTTCCAGATTTCTGCGCACAGACCGAACTCGAATATCATTGTATTCTCTTCCAACAAAAGAGTGCTTACGATGCTGAACCTGCTTTGGGGCGTACGTGCATTCTATTACGATATGCAGAAATCTACCGACGAAACCATTATTCAGGTGAATATGCTGGCGCACAGCAACGGTTTTGTAGAACAGGGCGATTTCGTGATCAACCTCAACGCAACACCGGCTTACGAAGGCGGTAAAACCAATACGCTGAGATTAACGACGATTTAATAGGTTGTTATAAAATATACAGCCCGCCGGTATGGCGGGCTTTTTTATGTTTGGATGGAATTGAAACTCAAGACTAATCTGCCTTATTGGTGAGCAGTTTTACTTTATACTACCCAAGGTAAATCTCGTTTCAAGCCACATTCTCCTCTTTATCTTTTCTGATTCTTAGAATTCGTTTAACCTCATCTGATTTTGCAGACATTTCGCTTTCAATATCATAATCATCTTGAAGTCCAAGCCAGAATTTTGCAGAATTTCCGAAATAGGCACTTAACCTTACCGCGGTATCTGCAGAAATTCTTCTGTTCCCTTTAATAATTTCTGATATTCTTGTCTGGGGAATTTCTAAATCTTTTGATAATCTGTATTGCGAAATTTCGAGAGGAATTAAAAACTCTTCCAATAAAATTTCACCTGGTGTTATATTTTTTAACTTTTCCATCTTTTTGTAGCTACTGGTTTCTAAAACTAATGATAATCTATTATTTCAACTTCAAAAGCGTTGCCATTTTCCCATCTGAAAATAATCCGCCATTGACTGTTAATTCTGATGCTGTAAAATTCCTTTAAACCTCCTTTTAATTTTTCAAGTCGATTTGCAGGTGGAATTCTCAGGTCAGCAACATCAACAGAGTTATTTATCATTCTTAATTTTCTTCTTGCAACATCCTGAATTTCTCTAGGAAGTTTTTTAGAAACAATTCCATTCCATATTTTCTCGGTGTCATTATTCCCAAAATTCGCAATCATATCTTTAACGTTACTAACGTCAAAGGTAAGTATTTATTTTAATCCTTGAAATTGATGTTAAATTTTAGGGAAAGGCTGGGATTAGTAACCTCATTTTTGTAAAACTTGGGGTTCCGTAAGGTAAATTTGGGGTTTCGGACGTCAATGTTTAGGCTCGGAACCTCATCTTTTAGGTTCCCGACCCCAATCTTTAGGTTTAGAGCGTAAAATTTTAGGTTCTGTGGGTAAACATTTAGGTTCCTGACTTAAACTTTTAGGTCGGTAACGTAACGTTTTAGGGTTTGAGGGTAATGATTTGGCGATTGAAGGGAAAGTTTAACTCTTGGAAGATGAAGAAATCCTGAAAGAGATTGATGTCAATGTGATTTAGGACGAGGTGGAAATGATTCCAGTCCCAATTTATCAAACTTTCTTATTTGAATTCGCAATTCATTGTACAACTTTTCAACTTCAAAGCTTGTCAATTTTAATAAACAACCATCATACATAAAAGTAATTACTTTTAATTTCTTTAAGTCAGAAATTGCATTATAATTATTATGGGTAATTGAAGCTCTAATTAATCTGAGGTCTCCGAAAAAATCTACAAGTATATCTCCTTTTTCTACTTTTAATTCATCAGCAATCAATTTCCTGTATTTATCCTCCCACAAATTATAAAACATAGCAATTGTATTTCCAGCAATAATTCTTTGATATAAACCATTTTCAGAATTTTTGTTGACCTCTTCTTCCGTAAATCTAATTTCTTCACCAGTGTCAGATTCCTGAATTAAGAAGTTTGCAATCTGAGGATTAAATTCTTTATACTCATAAAATTTATTTTCCATTAAATACAATGAAAAATGTGACATACGATATGCTTTATAAATATCTGTTATTTCATTATCAAAATTGTTAAGAATGTCTATCATATTCATTGTAGTTAATATTCAAATGTCCGATTATTAATTTATTATTCGAGCTTTTTATTTTCCATAAAAAACAGCACCCTAGCCGTGATCGCAGCGACATCCTTTTTGCGAAGAGGTACGACGAGCAAAAAGATACAGCGGAGAGCAGGTTCCCGGCTACAAAAAAATCCGCCCAGAAAATTCTGAACGGATTATATTGCGGATGGCAGTTGGCGATTGGCTATTTGCGAAAGGCCCATAGCTAACAGCCAGAAGCCAAAAGCTTACTACATCATGCCCGGCATACCGCCGCCCATTGGCATGGCTGGTTCGTCTTTCTTCACCTCGGTGATTACACACTCGGTAGTTAGAAGCATCCCTGCAACTGAAGCTGCGTTTTCTAAAGCTACACGCACCACTTTGGTTGGGTCGATGATTCCTGCTTCGTACATGTTAACGTACTCGTCGTTTTTCGCGTTGAAACCGAAATCTCCGTTTCCTTCAGCTACTTTGGCAACGATTACAGAACCTTCGCCTCCTGCGTTGGCAACGATTTGTCTCAACGGCTCTTCGATGGCTCTTTTCACGATTTTGATACCGGTTGTTTCGTCCTGGTTAGCGCCTTCTACATTAATTGCAGAGATTGCTCTTACCAATGCTACCCCACCTCCAGGAACAATTCCTTCTTCAACGGCAGCTCTGGTCGCGTGCAATGCATCATCAACACGGTCTTTTTTCTCTTTCATTTCAACTTCGGAAGCTGCACCTACATAAAGTACGGCAACACCGCCAGCCAGTTTAGCCAGTCTTTCCTGAAGTTTTTCTCTGTCGTAATCGGAAGTTGTAGATTCCATCTGCGCTTTGATCTGGTTTACGCGGCCTTTGATCAGGCTTTCTTCACCAGCTCCGTTTACGATGGTTGTATTGTCTTTATCGATGGTTACTTTTTCAGCGGTTCCCAGCATTTCCAGAGTAGCGTTCTCCATTGTGAAGCCTCTCTCTTCGGAAATTACCTGTCCACCTGTTAAGATCGCGATATCTTCTAACATTGCTTTTCTTCTGTCACCGAATCCAGGAGCTTTTACCGCTGCGATTTTAAGTGAACCTCTCAGTTTGTTTACCACTAAAGTAGCCAAAGCTTCGCCTTCTACTTCTTCAGAGATAATTAAGAGTGATTTTCCTGCCTGCGCAACCGGCTCAAGAACCGGAAGCAATTCTTTCATGGAAGAGATTTTTTTCTCTACCAAAAGGATATAAGGATTCTCAAGTTCTGCAACCATTTTCTCTGGATTGGTCACGAAATACGGGGACTGGTAACCTCTGTCGAACTGCATTCCTTCCACAACATCTACGGTTGTATCAGTACCTTTTGCTTCTTCAACAGTAATTACACCTTCTTTACCCACTTTTCCGAACGCTTCAGCGATCAGCGTTCCGATCGTATCATCGTTATTCGCCGAGATTGAAGCTACCTGCTTGATTTTTTCTGATGAATCACCTACTTCCTGAGACTGAGTTTTAAGGTTTTCGACAACCGCGATTACCGCTTTGTCGATTCCTCTCTTCAGATCCATTGGGTTAGCACCAGCAGCTACGTTTTTCAGACCTTCGCGAACGATTGCCTGAGCTAAAACTGTTGCAGTGGTTGTTCCGTCACCTGCAATATCGTTGGTTTTAGAAGCAACTTCTTTCACCATCTGAGCACCCATGTTTTCTACACGGTCTTCAAGCTCAATTTCTTTTGCAACGGAAACTCCGTCTTTGGTAACATGAGGTGCACCGAAAGATTTTTCGATGACAACGTTACGGCCTTTAGGACCTAAAGTTACTTTTACTGCATTAGCCAATGCATCAACCCCTCTTTTCAGGGCGTCTCTTGATTCGATATCAAATTTTATTTCTTTTGCCATTATTTCTTGTATTTATGTATGACGTACAATGTAAAATGTACTTTTATGTTTATTTAATTTGAATTACTTTTTACAAATTAGCCAATGATTCCTAACAGATCACCTTCTTTTACAATTAAATAATCTTTGCCATCAAGTTTTAATTCAGAACCTGAATATTTTCCGTAAAGAACTTTGTCGCCCACCTGAACGGTTGTTGGCTCATCTTTTTTGCCCGGACCTACTGCCACAACAATACCTTCCTGTGGTTTTTCTTTTGCGGTGTCGGGGATAATGATTCCTGATGCGGTAGTAGTTTCCGCAGCAGTTGGCTCTACCAGAACGCGGTCTGCTAATGGTTTAAAATTTACTGACATATTTTTTTGGTTTAAATTATTAAATGATGAACTGTTTTTCTCTAAAACGATGCCAACAAAAGTAATCTGAAAATCTGTCATTCACTGTTAAAGGAATGTGAAATTATGGCAGAAAAAAAAAGCCACTCAATTGCTGAATGACTTTTTATACGTTCTGATGATTAAAGATTTAGTTTTTCTTTCCCGCTGCCTGCATCGGATTTACCTGTCCCTGTGCTGCGCCTCTTGCGGCAGCTTCGTTTTTCTGTTTGAAGACTTCAAATTTGGAAGCCGGCGCTGGAATTTCGCCCCAGAAATTATTTGAGGTGTCAATATCCGCAGTCTCTCTCATCGGGTCAAGCTGAATTGATTTCAGTTTTTTAGCGAAATAATAGGTTTTGGAAACCTTCTGCTCGTTCTTTCGCCAGATTTGGGCAGATGATTTATCGGTTAGTTTGGTACCGTCTTCGAATGTAAATTCAAGAATAATCGGCATTACCAACCCGCCTTTGTTGCTGAAATCGATCTGGCAAGCCATAACATTCTGAAGCTGCGCTTTGTCTTTTGAAGGCACTTTCTCCATATTGTCGACTTTCATGGAATATTTCTTCGCGTCATCCACTTTCTCCATTCCCCGGTTATATCTCCAGTAAAAATCCTGAGTTCCTTTGTCTTTGTCCGTATAAAACTCGGTGTTTTTATCGTTCCGGTTTCTGATTTTAGAAATGTCCTCGAAATCATTCTGCAAAGGCTTTTCAATATTGTACGTTATTTCCCGGGGTTTCGGAACTGCATCTACATCAGGTGAAGCAACCGTAACTTTATCAATGGAAATGTCTACCGCATCGGTTCCGTAGAACCAGCCACGCCAGAACCAGTCGAGATTTTCCCCGCTCGCGTCATTCATCGTTCTGAAAAAATCTGCCGGTTCGGGATGTTTGAAAGCCCATCTTTTTGAATACGTTTTAAATGCTTCATCAAAAAGTTCTCTTCCCATGATGGTTTCGCGCAGAATATTAAGTCCTGTGGCCGGTTTTGCATAAGCGTTCGGACCAAAATGAATAATATTCTCTGAATTCACCATGATGGGCTCCAGTTGATCTTTCGGCAGTCTCATGTAATCTACAATCGTGTGCGCCGGACCTCTTCTTGAAGGGAATTTATTGTCCCATTTTTCCTCGGTTAAGTATTCTACGAAAGTGTTCAAACCTTCATCCATCCAACTCCACTGTCTTTCGTCGGAGTTGATGATCATTGGGAAGAAGTTATGTCCGACTTCGTGAATAATTACGCCGATCATTCCGTTTTTGATTCCTTCGGAATAGGTTCCGTCTTTTTCAGTTCTACCGTAATTAAAACAGATCATCGGATATTCCATGCCGTTAGCAGCCTCCACCGACTGTGCAACCGGGTAAGGATAAGGAACGGTAAATTCCGAATAGGTTTTGATGGTGTGCGCAACTGCCTTCGTCGAAAACTTTCGGTAAAGATTATACGCCTCTTTTGGATAAAGACTCATCGCCATGACCTGGTTATTATTTTCAGGAATTACAACTTTCATCGCGTCCCAAACGAATTTTCTTGAAGAAGTCCAGGCGAAATCACGCACATTTTCAGCTTCGAAAACCCAGGTTTTTCTCTGTTTTGATTTGTTCTTTTCAGCTTTTTTCGCTTCTTCCAACGTTACAATTTCCAGAGGTTCATTTGCGGTCTGCGCCTGTTTCCATCGCTGAAGCTGAGCAGGTGTCAGAACCTGTTCGAAATTTTTACCAACTCCCGTTGAAGCCACGATATGATCAGCAGGAACATTCATCGTTACTTTATAATCACCAAATGCAAGGGCAAATTCGCCTCTTCCGGTGAACTGGTTATTCTGCCAGCCTTTGAAATCGCTGTACACGCACATTCTTGGGAACCATTGAGTAATGGTGTACAAATCATTGCCGTCTTCAGGAAAAAATTCGTAGCCGCCTCTTCCGCCCATCGTCATCCGGTTCGGAATATTATAATTCCAGTCGATTTTAAAGACGAATTTTTCACCTTTTTTCAAAACTTTAGGCAAGTCAATACGCATCATGGTTTTATTCACGACATACTTTAAAGGTTTTCCGGAAGCATCAGTTACTTTTTCGAGATTTACGCCGTAGCCGTTGTTTTTTTCAGGAAGGTCTGTGACTTTCAAACGCTCTGTAGTGGTCTGTTTTGGAATAAACGATGAATCATGATAGCCGGCATTTTTTACAGTAGACTGCTCATTTTCATCGAGCTGAAGCCACAGATAATCCAGATCGTCGGGAGAATTGTTGTAATAGGTAACAGTTTCAGAGCCTCTTAAATTTCTTTTATCCTCATCCAGATAAGCAGTAATATCATAATCAGCGCGGTTTTGCCAGTAACCCTGGCCCGGCGCGCCGGAAGCAGTTCTGTAAACATTTGGTGTCGGCAGGATTGTGCCAAGCTGCTCAAACTTATTGCCGTGGTTGCTGTTCGGATTGTTTTTAATATCCTGGGCAAAAATTCCCAAAGGAATAAAAAGTGATAAAAAAATGGATTTGAACTTCATAGGAATGTGGTGATATGATACAATAGTCATCAAAATTAAGAAATCGTTACAGATAACCTATTATAAATGTAAACTTTTACAGCTTAAAACGGAATTCTTTCTAATGTCATTTTTAAGGACAGTGCAAAAACTCCTGAAGAGATAAACATAATCCAGTCTTTTCGGTTGACTTTAAAAAGGTTGAGCAGGATAAACTGTATAATTAAAATAGCCGCTACTACTGCAATCTGACCTAGCTCCAATCCAATATTAAATCCAAGCAGGGGAACGAAAATGTGCTGTTCATTGGCGATCATCATTCTCGCCGTGTTGGCAAATCCCATCCCGTGAATCAAACCGAAAAAAAGCGCGAGATAAAAATTCATCTTCATCAGGTTGTTCGGCCGGTTTCTCATCAGGATATTATCAAAAGCCGTAATCACAATGGTAAGTGGGATTAAAAATTCTACCCACTTCGCTGGCGCCCGTACAATATCGAACACGCTTAAGGCCAATGTAATCGAATGACCGATTGTGAATGCGGTAATAATCCACAGAATATCCTTCCAGTCTTTCATCACAAAAACAGCGACCAAAACCAGCACAAAAAGCTGATGATCCAGCGCATCCAGTGAAATAATATGTTCCCAACCCAGGTTCAGATAAAATAAAAAATCGTTCATATCATGCATATTTTTAGCGGGACGATAATACAAAATTTATTTCTATTTTTGACCCATGCAAAAGTTATTTTTCATCCTCCTTTTTTCGGTTTTCAGCCTTAGCTCAGCAAACGAAATCCACCCTTATCACGTTGGATCTGTAGAATTTAATTACAATTCTAAATCAGAAACTTTCGAAATAAGCGGAAAGTTTTTTCTGGATGATCTGGAAAATGCCCTTAAAGAAAAATACGGAAAAGCCGTTCACTTTAATGATGCAAAATATAAATCTCAGATTAACGCTTATCTGATTCAGTATTGTGAAGAATACCTGAAACTGAAAGCAGATAATAAATTTTTGAAAATCAAATATTTAGGTTACGAAGAAGACAGCGAGTCTGTAAACATTTATCTGGAATCTGAGAAAGTCATTCAGCCAAAAAAGGTGGAAACGGCAGTAAGTTTTCTGTATAATTTATTCGATGATCAGCTGAATATCGTCCACATCATCGTGAACGGAACCCGAAAAAGCCAAAGATTAAATTATCCCGACCGCTATCTGTACCAGAACTTCTAAGAACGGAATCCCGAATCAATTTTCTGTACTTCTTCAACAAGATCAGGAAAAAAATGATCAAAATGATATTGCAGCCGCGGTTTATTATTGAGGAAAACTTCGAAAACCGCCAGATTTTTATTCAGATATTTCGCTTTGTTCAGTACGTTTTTCATCGAAAACTCAATTCCCCAATCTGCGCGGTAGTTGTAAAGCCAGTTGTCTTTTTCCATCCTGTCGAGCATTCTGAGGAAATTTTCGGGAAGAAATTCTTCATGATTTCTCAAAACGCGGTACACTTTTTCTGAATGTTCTTTTAATATTTTATCGGGCAATGAATTGGCAAGAAAATAATCGAAAGCCACATCCACAAAAGCCCCAGCATACAATCGTACCAGTGGACTGAAAATCTTCTTAGCCTCATGAATTTCCGGATGGGCATCGGTAAAGGTATCGATCGCGCGGTGCAAAGTAATTCCCTCTCCTATTTTTTGGGGGAATGAAAACCGGTCTTTGTTCCTGATAAAATCCTGCAGGAACTGCCCGACAATCTGTTCATCGGTAAACGTAAGGTAAGAATGGGCGAGAAAATTCATAAGTAAATTTAAAACAAATACTCATGAAAATCCTCAATCTTACTTACTTCAACAATGGTAATTCCAAACTTCTTTTTTGGAATCTTATTTAAATTAGAGACAAAAATCTTTTCATAGCCGAGTTTTTCAGCCTCTGAGATACGCTGCTCGATCTGCGAAACCGGCCGGATTTCTCCGCTCAACCCAATTTCTCCTGCAAAACAGAAGTGTTCGGAAATCGCAATATCTTCGTTGGAGGAAAGCACAGAAGCCACAACAGCCAAATCCAGCGCTGGATCATCGGTTTTGATGCCGCCTGTAATATTCAGAAAAACATCTTTGGCGCCCAGCTGAAAACCTGCACGCTTTTCCAGAACCGCCAAAAGCATATTGAGCCTTTTCGAATCGAAACCCGTACAGCTTCTCTGCGGGGTTCCGTACACTGCAGTACTTACCAAAGCCTGAATTTCAATGAGCATCGGGCGGTTTCCTTCTAAAGTTACGGCCACGGAATTTCCTGAAAGCTCTTCAAATTTCTTGGTGATGAGGATTTCTGAAGGGTTTTTAATTTCCTTTAAACCCTGAGAAACCATTTCGTAAATCCCAATCTCTGAGGTAGAACCGAAACGGTTTTTGTTCGCACGCAACAATCTGAACAAATGATTTCGGTCGCCGTCAAAATTCAGAACAACATCGACCATGTGTTCGAGGACTTTGGGACCGGCAATTTGTCCGTCTTTGGTGATGTGACCGACTAAAAATACCGGCGTGTTGCTTTCTTTAGCATATTTGATGATTTCATTTGAACATTCGCGGATTTGCGAAACAGTTCCGGGAGAACTTTCAATCAGTTGGCTTTGAAGTGTTTGAATGGAATCGATGATGACAAAATCCGGTTTCAGTTTTTTGGCTTCATGAAGAATTTTTTCGACGGAGGTTTCTGTAAAAAGATAGCAGTGCGGATTCTGGAGTTCTGTGAGCCGGTCTGCACGCATTTTAATCTGGGACGCGCTTTCTTCGCCTGAAACGTAAAGAATTTTCTTCTTCATTTTTAAAGCAAGCTGCAGCAGTAAAGTTGATTTCCCGATTCCGGGCTCACCGCCGATTAACGTTACAGAGCCCAGAACAATTCCGCCGCCCAGAACACGGTTCAATTCTTCTGAAGGTGTCGTAATACGCGGTTCCTCATGGGTTTCAACTTCAATGATATTGATGATGTGCTGCTTGGATCGGTCGGAGAAACTTTTGACCGGAGATTTCTCTACAATTTCTTCCACCAAAGTATTCCATTCGCCGCAGTTTTTGCACTGCCCAAGCCATTGCGGATACTGCGTGCCGCAATTCTGACAGAAATATGCCGTTTTCACTTTTGCCATGTTGCGAATTTCCTGCTTTTTTTTCAATTAAGCAGATTTTAGCCCAAAAAAATAACCGCTTCTGAGCGGTTATTTTGTAAGAAAATATATGATACTAGTTGGCAACAATATTTACCGTAACCTTAATCGCGTCACCGGTTTTTACACCCATGAATCCGGGTCTTTCCATTCCGAAATCCGATAATTTAAGGTTTTCTGTTCCTGTAATATTATAAGATGCACCGTTTTTAACCACATTTACCGGGAAGCTGACGTCTTTTGTAACTCCTGCTATTGTGAGTTTTCCGGCTAAATTACCTTTACCTACGCTTAACGAAGTCGCAGTGAAACTGATGTTCGGGGCTTTATCAGCTTTCAGAGCTTCATAAGCTTTATTATCCATCATTTTACCTTTTGCACTTTTAAGATTTTTTACCGGCATGCTGAATTTTACGTTTGTAATGGCATTTCCGCTTACAGTACCGCTGAAGTTAGATGAAGAAGAAGTCATCACCCAATCATGCATCGGAGAGGTTCCGTCAACCGTAATTTTTGAAGATTTTCCTGTAATATTCTGGGCGTTAACCAGTCCAAAAAAGGTGAAAGCGAAGAGAAGGATTGCGGATTTGATAGTGTTTTCCATTTTTTTAATATTTTAGTTATTATTAATTTTCAGTGTTTATTGGAGCTGAATTACTATGTAAAGTTAAGGGCATTTCCCGATAATTAAAAATGACATTTCTCATACCTTAAATAGCTTAACTACCTGAATTGCAACATACTGAAAATTTTTAAAATTTCAGTTTTTATTTAAATGACTTTCGACAGGATTAATTTGTACCGCGTTGCAAATTCACTTAACTTTGCACAAACCTAATCTAATGAGTAAAAAGAACACGAAATACATCTTCGTAACAGGAGGTGTTACTTCATCTTTGGGAAAGGGAATTGTATCCGCTTCTTTGGGACTTCTTCTAAAATCCCGCGGTTTCAATGTCACCATTCAGAAACTTGATCCCTATATCAATATCGATCCCGGCACTTTAAATCCTTACGAACACGGCGAATGTTACGTGACCGAAGACGGTGCAGAAACCGATTTGGATTTGGGACACTACGAAAGATTCCTCAACTCAACCACTTCCCAAAACAATAATGTTACCACGGGTAAAATTTACCAGACGGTTATTGAAAAAGAAAGAAAAGGAGACTTTTTAGGAAAAACGGTGCAGGTTATTCCACACATCACCAATGAAATAAAACGCAGAATTAAAATTCTGGCAAAACAGAACTATGACATCATCATCACCGAAATCGGTGGTACTGTCGGCGATATTGAGTCGCTTCCTTATATAGAAAGTGTGAGACAGCTGAAATGGGAACTGGGAGAAAACAACTCCATGGTGATCCACCTCACTTTGCTTCCGTATCTAGCGGCAAGCGGCGAACTGAAAACAAAACCTTCCCAGCACTCTGTGCGCCAGCTGATGGAATCGGGAATTCAGGCGGACGTTCTGGTATGCAGAACGGAGCATAAAATCCCCAAAGAACAGCGTGCAAAACTTGCGCAGTTCTGTAATGTATCTCTTGAAAATGTTATTGAATGTAAAGATTTGGCCACCATTTATGAAGTTCCGCTTTATCTTCAGAAACAGAATTTTGATGATGTTGTACTGAAAGAACTTAATTTAAAGTCTGAGAAAGATGCGGATCTAAAAGACTGGAAAAACTTCCTGAAAAGATACCAGAACCCAAAAAAATCTGTGGAAATTGCTTTGGTTGGAAAATATGTATCGCTTCAGGATTCCTATAAATCAATTGCAGAAGCATTTATTCATGCAGGTGCCGATCTCGAGACCGAAGTAAAAATCCGCTGGGTTTACAGTGGCGACATTACCGAAGAAAACACAAAGGAAACCTTTAAAGGCATCGACGGAATGCTGATTGCGCCAGGTTTTGGTGACAGAGGAATCGAAGGAAAAATATCTGCCGCCAAATACGCACGGGAAAATAATGTTCCGTTGCTGGGAATCTGTTTGGGAATGCAAATCATGACCATAGAATTTGCCCGAAACGTTTTGGGTTACAAAAAGGCCAACTCTATGGAATTTGACACTTCGACTCCGGACCCTGTAATTTCTTTAATGGAAGAACAGAAGAATGTTGTCGACAAAGGCGGGACCATGAGGTTAGGCGCCTGGAAATGTGCATTGAAACCCAACACCAAACTCCAGGAGATCTATGGCTCCAAAAACATTTCTGAAAGGCACCGCCACCGTTACGAGTTCAATTCCGAATACAAGGAGGAATTCGAGAAAAATGGTCTTACGCCTACCGGCCTGAATCCGGAAACTGCTTTGGTAGAAACGCTGGAACTTAAAAATCACCCGTTTTACATTGGTGTGCAGTACCATCCCGAATATAAAAGTACAGTTGCGTCGCCACATCCTTTGTTTAAAGCACTTATAAAGGCGGCAAGCAAAAAATAATTACAGGAGATAAAAGACAAAATGTTTTTTATCTCTTTGTTTTTAAATGAGTTGACAAAAAATTCTTCATTGCCAAAAAAATCAGTATTTTTGTCAGCCAAAATTAAAGGGTTGATTTAATAGTAGTTCATACCCAATAATCAAAAATTCAATATAAAGAAAGATGCAACAAAATAGCGGTTTAGATAAAAACCAATTGATAAGTTTCGCCCTGTTTTCCATGATTCTGATTGGTGCCATGTTTTACTTCCAAAACAAACAGGCTACAGAACAGCAGCTTTTGGATGCCCAAAATCAGGCGAAAACAACGCAAACCAACATTGTAAACACAACAAAACCCGCGTTAGTCACTAATCTAAACGACAGTGTAAAAGCAACTTCCATACAACAGGTCGAACTGAAAAACAAGGAATTGAGTGTTGGAATTTCTACCCTGGGCGGACAAATTTCTACAGTTCAGCTTAATGAATACAAAGCATATAACAGACAGACCGATGCCAACGATAAAGCTTTAATGTTTTTCGATAAGAATAATTCCTCTTATGGTTTTCAGTTCAAAGACAAAACCGGCAAAACCTTCAACACCAAAGACCTGATTTTTACGCCTACACAAAACGGAAACACCGTTACGATGCAGGCGAATGTAAATGGGGCTGCAATTCAGTTTATTTATACGCTTTTAGATAAATATACGGTAGATTTTAATATCAAAACACAAGGCCTGAGCCAATTGGTTTCTGACCAGAAAGCAGATTTCATCTGGGATTTCAGTGCACGCGAAATGGAAAAAGGACGCGCTCAGGAGCAAACCCATACAGAATTCAATTATTCATTCGATAATTACAGCAGTTTCGATTATGATGGACGAACCGAAATGGACGAACCGGATGAAACACTGAACTGGCTTGCTATAAAACAGCAGTTTTTCTCTGCTGTGATAGAACCTCAGCACGGTTTTAAAAACTCGAAAGGTTCTCAGGAAATGATCGATGAAGGCGAATTTTTGAAAAAATTTAATTTCAACGGACAGGTTGATTTGGCAGGAAGCGAACTGAACCAGAATTTCAAATGGTATTTTCTTCCTTTGGATTTGCCATTGCTGAAATCGTATGACAAAAATTTCGATGAGTTATTACCTTTAGGATGGTCATTCATCGGCAGCATGAACCGTTGGTTCTTCATCCCAATGTACAATCTGATCTCCAGCTGGGGACTGGCTGCTGGCTGGGTAATTTTCTTAATGACGATTATTGTTAAAATCATTCTTTCGCCGGTGATGTTCAAGCAGCATAAACTGAGTGCGATGATGAAGGTAATTCGTCCGGAAATTGACGAAGTAAACGCAAAATTCAAGGATGCAGATCCGATGAAAAAGCAACAGGAAACGATGGCGGTTTACCGTAAAGCCGGGGTGAACCAAATGGCGGGATGTTTGCCGGCATTGCTTCAAATCCCCATTTTCTATGCGCTTTTCCGGTTCTTCCCGAATATGATTGACCTTCGGGGGAAAAGTTTCTGGTTCGCTAAAGATTTGACCGCTTACGATGATGTGATTAAACTTCCGTTCAATATTCCTTTCCTGGGCGAGCATTTAAGTATTTTCGCGATTGCGTGTACGGTAGTGATTTTAATTTATACGGTAATGACTTCAGGGAACATTCAGCAGCCACAGCAGGAAGGTATGCCGAATATGAAAGTGCTGATGTACATCTTCCCTATCACCTTTCTTTTCTTCCTTAACACTTCAGCTTCAGGTCTTTCCTGGTATTATTTTGTATCGAACGCGATTAACATCCTGATTATCCTCGTTATTAAATACTGGATTCTTGATGAGAAAAAGATTCATGCAACTATTCAGGCCAACAAAAAGAAAGAGCCTAAGAAAGAAGGGAAATTCCAGAAAAGAATGCGTGAAATGATGGAGAAAGCTCAGGAGCAGCAGAAAGCACAACAGCAACAGGCGAATAAAAAGAAATAAGACATCTTATTATATACTTAAAAAAAAGCGGAATGAATTTTCCGCTTTTTTTGTCCTATACTTTTATGTCCGGTTCACCATTCATTCTCAAAAGGCTCAGGTTTTCTTTTACCTAAGTCTAATATAAGTCCAATAAAACTCCATTATAACTCTAATACCACATTGGAGTCATAGTGGAGTTATAATGAAACTATAATTGATTTAGGTGATAGATGAGTATATGTCGATTTTTTGAAAATTCACCCAGAAGTAGCTAGATGTTTTCGACTTATCCGGCGTAAGACTGCTCTTCGCTACTATAATCGAGCCTGAAAGATTTTCTGTGGTGCACTGTGGGACCCCATTTATTGAGTGCATCGCGGTGTATTTTAGTCGCATAACCCATATTGGTATCCCAACCATACTCCGGGAATTCCTCATGAAGTTTCATCATCAATTGATCTCTATAATTTTTCGCTAATATTGAGGCGCATGCAATGGAAAGCAGCTTGGAATCTCCTTTTACAATACACTCATGAGGGATAAACTGGTATGGATGAAACCGGTTTCCATCAACCAGAATAAGTCCGGGCCGGTTTTTCAGCTGATCAAGCGCTTTATGCATCGCGTGGATGCTCGCATTAAGTATATTATGCTCATCGATAAGCTGGGGTGAAACTTCAGCGATAGCATATTCAACTGCGTTGCTTTTAATATATTCATCTAGTTGCATCCTGGTTTGGAATGTGAGTTTCTTAGAATCGTTGACTAAATGCTGGCTGAAAGTCTCGTCGACAATAACGGTAGCTGCCACCACAGGACCGCATAAACAACCTCGTCCGACTTCATCACAGCCCGCTTCTAAATCTGTTTTAGACCACCTTTTTAGTAATTCCATTATCCTTTTATGCGAGGTACTTCCAATAATTTGCGGTGTAAAATTACAAATATTTAAAGTGAATGGAAGCCCTTCGATATCCTAAATAAAAAAAAGAATTATGTGCCAACGCATTCTAATGTTTAATCAGGTAAATGGAGGATAAAACACCGATTATCATGATATTACAATTCAAAAATTAATACTTGATTAACTTAATTTAACTTAATTTTCACTACAGAATCAGCAAAAAACACTGCGAAAAACTTATATCATTTTACCACTTTAAATAATACCACATGATAATTATCATAAAAAAGGCACAAATTTTGACAAATTCACAGATTTAACACATTCTTTAGATATTATATGGCTACGCAGTACAATTATTATATTATTAAGAATTATTTAACAAAATGTTTGGTCATATTGTGAAAGTTTTGCACATTTGCTACAATGAAAAAATTTAATTTGATATGAAGAAACTAACAACAAGCGTCTTAGCTGTAGTTTTAACCTCCTCATTTGCGTTAGTGAATGCACAGGTAGACACCGCTAGAACGCAGGATATCGAGGGCGTTGTAGTAACGGCTTTGGGTATTAAAAGAGAGAAAAAGTCTATCGGGTATGCCGCTCAGGAAGTGAGTGGAGAAACTATCTCCGATGCTGGGCAAAACAACGCCCTAAGTGCTTTATCCGGAAATGTAGCGGGGGTTACGGTAACTTCTCCGTCTTCAATGGGAGGTTCTACCAGAATTACCATGAGAGGGGTAAGTTCAATTATCGGAGAAAACCGACCTTTAATTATTGTTGATGGTGTTCCATTAGACAATAGTAACATCAATGACACTAATACTCAAAGAGGTGCCGGAGGTAGAGATTATGGTGATACGACTTTCGATATCAATCCTGACGATATCGAATCAGTAACAGTATTGAAAGGAGGCCCGGCAGCCGCACTTTATGGTTCAAGAGCCTCCAACGGGGTGATTATTTACACTACTAAGCAGGCAAAAAGAGGCAAAACTTCTATTGAGCTTAACACAGGTGTTTCTTTTGAATCAATTTACATCCGTCCACAGCTACAGAATTACTATGGAGGTGGTTTAGCTGACACTTTCGAGACGGTGGAAATTAATGGTCAAACATATAACATTAATGACTATGGTATGGATGAGTCATGGGGGCCTAAGTATGATCCAAACTTGATGTACTTACCATGGAACGCATTTGACCCTGAATTTGCAGGCGATTATCTGAAGACTATTCCTTGGGTTGCGCCTGAGCACGATGTAGATTCTTTCTTTAATACAGGTATTACTTTAACGAATAATATCGCGGTATCTAAATCTTTCGAGAAATCTAATCTAAGGGTTTCGTATACAAATACAGACATTTCTGGTATCGTACCAAACAGTAGTATCAAGAAACACAATTTTGCTATTAACCTTAATAGTGAGCTGAGTGAAAAACTTAAAGTTGAAACAGGATTGAATTTTGTACAGACTCACGGTTTCAACAGACCTGAACAGGGATATGGTGATAACTCTGTAGCTCAAAAATTCTACCAGTGGGGACAACGACAGCTTGACTTCTCTAAACTGAAAGACTATAAATTAGCAAACGGAAATCAAAGAAGCTGGAACAGGACAGCTTGGGACGATGGAACGCCTCTTTATTCTGACAACCCATACTGGACAATCTACGAAAACGTTTCGAACGACAGAAGAAACAGATTTTACGGTAACGCTGGTTTAACTTATAACATTCTAGATAATTTATATGTTGTAGGTAAGGTGTATGCGGATATCTACGCACAGGATAATGATTCCCGTGTAGCAATTGGTTCTCAATCAACTTCAGGTTATGAAACCAGTTCAAGAAATTTTTCCGAGTTTAATTATGAAGGGCGTATTCACTGGAATCCTAGAATCTCTGATGATTTCACCTTGAACACTTTCGTTGGAGCAAACAGAAGAAACTCTAAGTTAAGCAGGCTTTTCGGACAGACTGTAGGTGGTCTCGTACAACCTAATTTCTACAACTTAAAAAACAGTATTGACACACCTTTGGCTCAAAACGATGATAATAACAGACGAGTAAATTCTGTTTTTGGGTCAGTTTCCTTAGGATTTAAGGAAACATTGTTCATTGAAGCAACAGGTAGAAACGACTGGTTCAGTACAACTGCTGCCGACGGATTCTATCCTTCTGTAACAGGTAGTTTTGTTTTCTCTAACGTCTTGAAAACAGATTGGCTGTCATTCGGTAAAATTAGAGCTGGTTGGGCAAGAATAGCGAGTGATTATCTTCCTTACCAGCTAACCAATGTATTTAACCAACCGACAAACTTCGGTGGCGCTCCAAGATATACGTTAGGCACACAAAATAACAACCCAGATCTTCTTCCGGAAATGAAAGAAACCAAAGAGATTGGTATTGAAGCCAATTTCTTCAAAAACAGATTTGGTTTAGATGTTACGTACTACGATGTTAATATTACGGACGCAATTCTCCCATTAACTATTGACCCTGCAACAGGATTCAGAACGAACCTGATCAACGCAGGTGAAATCCGTAACAAAGGTATTGAAGCAATGGTTTTTGTAACTCCGGTTAAAACAGCAGATTTCTCCTGGACTCTTAACTGGAACTTTGCTAAGAACGAAAACGAAATCGTAAAACTATATGAAGACGTAACTACTTACCAGTTAACCAATGCTCCGTTTAGAGCCCGTTTATTAGCGGTTGAGGGCGAATCTTACGGTGCAATTTATGGAACAGATTTTGTTTATGATGCAAACGGAAATAAGGTAATTGGCTCAAACGGCCGTTACGCAGCTTCAGGAATCAAAAACTTAGGTTCTACATTACCTGATTACAACATGGGTCTCAGAAATACCATGAAATACAAAAACCTAAGTTTATCATTCTTATTTGATATGCAGAAAGGAGGTAAATATTTCTCTACCTCACATATGTGGGGAATGTACTCGGGGATGATCGAAGAATCTGCTTTTGGCGGGAACAGAGCTGGCGGTATTACTTTAGAAGGCGTATTAGCTAATGGAACTCCTAATACGAGGAACATTACTGCACAGCAATATGGTGCGATGCACTATAATACTGTAGATGCTTTAAATGTATTTGATGCAGACTACATTAAGCTAAGAGACGTAACACTTGGATACGACCTACCTAAGTCGCTTATCGGTGGCTTCTTAGAAGGAGTTAGAATCTCAGCATTCGGTAGGAACCTATTTGCGTGGAATTTGGCTTGGAAGGGAATGGATCCTGAAAACACCTCTTATGGGTCTGGAAATATTCAGGGTCTGGAAGGTGGATCACTTCCTTCAACAAGACAATACGGATTTAACGTTAACTTTAAATTTTAATTAAACAATGAAAAATATAAAAAAGATTGCTTATGCATTCGCAGTATCTGTAGTAACCTCCGCCGCAATGGTGAGTTGTACTCAGGACTTCGATGAAATCAATACCAATCCAAACAATCCCGAAACAGCACTGACTTACGGGGTGTGGAATGCTTCGAACAAAATTGTAACCGATGCAACCCGTAATTCATTTGAATCGGGAAGAGTAACACTTCCATGGGTTCAGTACTCTGCACAAACAGCATATACTGAAGAAGACAGATACCAATACAGATTAACAAGTGGTGATGCCCTGTGGACCCAACTATATACTGCTGCATCAAATTACAAAAAGATTATTCAAGTAAACACTGATCCTGAGACTGCAGTTCAAGCAAGTGCTTATGGCTCTAATGCTAACCAGATCGCTGCTTCACGAGTAATGTTATCTTATGTATTCCTTAATCTTGCAGATACGTTCGGAGACATTCCTTACTATTCTTACGGGAATAGTGATGCCGATTTCCAGGCGTTGAATGCAAATGAATATTTAAAACCAAAATTTGCTTCTCAGGCAAAGGTTTATGCTGACATTATGAAGGAGCTTAAGGAGGCTTCTGAAATGGTTGAAACTAGCAGTTCAGTATTTACTAAAGGAGACCTACTTTTCGACGGTAATCCTACTAAACTTAAAAAGTTTGCTAATTCACTCAGACTTAGAGTTGCTACCCGCGTAAAAGGTGTAGTGCCGGGAGCAGAGGCTCACATTACAGATGCCATTGCGCAAGGAGTAATGACTTCAAATGATGATAATGTTGGTGTTACTTATGAGGCAAATCAGACGAACCCATCACCAATGTATAATGACTTCCTTACCCGATCAGATTTTTCTGTATCCAAAACATTTATTGACCTGTTAAAAGGTACAAATGGTAACTTTGGACTGGATCCAAGATTGTTTAAGTATGCATCCAAAAATAAATTATCTGCTGAAGAAATCGCTGCTGATCCTAACAAGACTCTAAAAGCGAGAATTCTTGATGGGTCCCTATCTGAGTCTACAGATCTCAGCCTTTACACCGGTCAGCCATATGGTCTTGATCAGTCAATGTCTACAGCACAATCGGGACAAGCAAACTTCTTTAGCAAATATGTTTACAAGCCGGATTACACTGAAATTCTCATGGAGTATTCAGAAGTAGAATTTTTATTAAGCGAGGCTAACGGATGGAGCCAACTCAACTATGTAAACGGAGTTACTGCCTCAATGCAGAAGTGGGGTGTTAGCAGCACGGCAATCACTGCCTTCGTCGCTACACTTCCACCAGCCACAAAGGCAAATGTTCTTACTCAGAAATATGTTGCGCTTTACATGCAGCCTTATGAAGCATGGGCAGAATATAGAAGAACAGGATATCCTGATACAAGTATTCTTCTTTTACCTGGTGAGACTTATGCATTGAACGTACCAGATCCTACAACCGGAGCTACAACTTATGTATTTGAACCGCTAATCGCTGGTCTTACTGATTTACCAACTAGATTATACTATCCAACAGTTATCCAAACATTGAATGCCGAAAATTATGCTGCTGCATCAGCTGCAATTGGAGGTGATACAATGCAAACCAAACTTATCTGGGATAAAAACTAAGTAACTAAGTTTTTATAATTAATAAACCACTCTTCGGAGTGGTTTTTTTATTTCCGTATATTTGTCATTCAAAATTTTGAAGATGAATATTAAAGATATTATTGAGAACAAAATCGCTGAAGTCGTTCAAAATGTTTTTCAGATTGATGATGTAAACCAGAGAAACAACGTCAAACTTGAAGTACAGCAGAACAAAACGGGTTTCGAAGGTGATTTCACCATCGTTACTTTTCCTTTGGTGAAAGTCCTTAAGAAAAGTCCTGATCTTATTGCGATGGAACTTGGCGACGCACTTTCAACGCAAGCGGACTTTGTCGAGAACTTCAACGTAGTAAAAGGATTTCTGAATCTGAAAATCAAAAACAGTTTCTTCCTCGATAATTTTAATTACGTAAAAGAAAATTTTGACTCCGCAGAGAAGAAAAACCAAACCGTTATGGTAGAATATTCTTCCCCAAACACTAACAAACCGCTTCACTTAGGACATATCCGTAATAACTTATTGGGCTACTCGGTGGCACAAATCCTTAAAGAAGATGGTTACGATGTGATCAAAACCCAAATCATTAATGATCGCGGAATTCATATTTGCAAATCAATGCTCGCCTGGGAAAAATTCGGCAATCAGGAAACGCCACAGTCTACCGGGACAAAAGGTGATAAGTTCGTGGGGAACTATTACGTCGCATTCGACAAAAACTATAAAAAGGAAATCGCTGATTTGGTAGCGCAAGGGCATGATGAAGAGACTGCAAAAAAACAGGCACCCATTATCCTGGAGGCGCAGAAAATGCTTTTGGACTGGGAAAAAGGTGATGAAAGCGTAAGAAACCTTTGGAACGAAATGAACTCCTGGGTTTATGAAGGTTTCGGCCAAACGTATAAAAAGCTGGGCGTCGACTTCGATCAGGTTCAATATGAAAGCAACACCTATCTATTGGGGAAAGACCTCATTCAGGAAGGTTTACTCAGCGGTGTTCTCTACAGAAAAGACGACGGTTCGGTTTGGTGCGATTTGACTGACGAGGGTCTGGACCACAAATTACTCCTCCGCTCCGACGGAACATCGGTTTACATGACACAGGATTTGGGAACCGCGGTTCAGCGTTTCAAAGAAAACAACATCCAGAAATTAATTTATACGGTAGGTAACGAGCAGGATTATCATTTCGATGTACTGTTTAAAATCCTGAAGAAACTCGGATACAGTTGGGCTGAAAATCTTTACCATCTTTCGTACGGAATGGTAGAACTTCCCGAAGGCAAAATGAAATCCCGTGAAGGAACCGTAGTGGATGCGGATGATCTGATGCAGGAAATGGTGGATACTGCCAAAGAAAAAGCAGAAGAACTGGGAAAACTTGAGAACCTTACCGAAGAAGAGAAAGAAAAATCCTACGAAATTGTAGGTTTAGGCGCTTTGAAATATTTCATGCTGAAAGTGGATCCGAAGAAAAAAATGCTGTTTAATCCGAAAGAAAGTATCGATTTCAACGGTAATACAGGGCCTTTCATTCAATACACCTACGCAAGAATTCAGTCTTTGCTGACCAAAGCAGATTATCAGGAGCAAACCATTTCTGAGTATGAAATCAATGATTCCGAAAAAGATTTGATTATGAATCTGCTCAACTTCAAAGACGTGGTTTCTAAAGCTGCTGAGACGCTATCTCCTGCTTTGGTGGCCAACTATATTTACGAACTTGTAAAATCATACAACTCTTTTTATCAGAACAACCCGATCCTGAAACAGGACGATGAAACTGCCAAACAATTCCGTCTGGAACTTTCGGCAATAACAGGAAAAACGATAAAAAAAGGACTCGCACTACTGGGAATCGGAACAGTTGACAGAATGTAATGATCATCGATTTTACGCAAAATATTAATCCGGAATCACTTTCTCCCCGAACCCAATTTGAGGAAAAAGTGATTTCTTTTTTAAAAGAATGGCTATCAGATTCTCATGATGTTTCAGTCCAAACTTCAGGTTCGACAGGAATTCCAAAAATCTTTCAAATCGAAAAAAGCAGAATGCTGAATTCTGCAAAGATGACTTGTGATTTCCTGAATTTAAAACCGGGCAACACTGCATTAGTTTGTCTTCCCGTCGAATACATTTCGGGTAAGATGATGGTGGTACGGGCTGTAGAAAGACAATTGAAACTGCTTATTGCAACCCCTTCCTCAAAACCGCTGGTAAATTTTGAACAGGAAGTTGATTTCTGCGCGATGTCGCCGCTCCAGGTTGAAAATTCTTTAGACAAAATCCGTTTCCTTAAAAACTTAATTATTGGTGGCGCTCAGGTTTCTGAAAGTTTAAAAACTAAAATTCGTAAGCAACTGTCACCCGACATCCATCATCCTTCACCCCATATTTACGAAACTTACGGTATGAGCGAAACGCTTTCTCATATTGCTTTGAAACAGATTTATCCCTTAGCCGAAGAATACTTTTCTGTATTTGAAGGTATAAAAATCTGTCTGGATGAAAGATCCTGCTTACAGATTTCAGCACCAAAACTTAATCCAGAAATTCTTCAGACGAATGATTTAGTCGAGCTAAAAGGAGAAAATGAATTTAAATTTTTAGGCAGAATCGATAATATAATCAATTCCGGTGGACTTAAAATTCATCCCGAAGAACTTGAAAGTTTACTTAAGAGACATCTGCATAATGAAGTGGCTTTTCTTGGGATTAAAGACGAAAAATTGGGACAGAAACTGATTTCAGTGATTGAAGGAAATAGAGATTCTAACGTCTCCATGCAGCTGGAACTGGCCTTTAAAGAGATCGAAAAAAAATTCTCAAAGAATCATCTTCCAAAGGAAATTCACTTTATTCCTCAATTTCCCAGGATTCCCAACGGAAAAATTAACCGCAAAGAATTGCTACATTTGTTTTAGCCATTCTTATCTACATGAAAAATTTCACAAAGGAGCTTACATACAGAACCTCCCGCAGCAGCGGCGCAGGCGGACAGAACGTAAATAAGGTAGAAACTTCTGTAACCGTAATGTGGAATATTAGTGAAAGTGATTTTTTTAAAGAAGAAGAAAAAGAATTAATTGCGGTAAAACTAAAAAACAGGATTAATCTTGAGGGTATTCTTCAGCTCACCGTTTCCGAAAGCAGAACCCAACTTCAGAATAAAAAGATGGCCACTGAGAAAATTCTTGATCTGGTCAATAAATCGCTCTTCCAACCAAAACTCCGCAAACCTACAAAACCAAGCAAAAGGCAGGTAGAAAAAAGAATTCAGGCAAAAAAACAACTCTCGGAAAAAAAGGAAAACCGAAAATTCAGGTTGTAGCCGCAATGTTAATTTATGCTAAACACTTGTTTAGTAAATGGTTATTTCTTAAGTTTGTAAAAATCAATTCAATAAGTTAATGGTCACATCATTCTTTTTATCCGAAACCGGTATATCTAGGCTTTTGCTGTCCTTGCTTTATTTGCATACTGATTCATTTCTGAAAAGTTCCAAAGACTTCATCAATTAAACCCTGTCGGGTCCAAGACAGGGAATTCCAACATTTTAATCTCAATACCATTTGATGTGTTTTCACAGGCAAAACGTCTTTTGATGTTTACAGCCTGCGTTGGATCGCATAAAGCATGTCATGAATTCAAAAAAATATACAGAAATGTCAGAAAACATAATTTTAACAACCGGAATCTACGACGCAATTAAGGATCACCTCAGAAGAAAAAAAGTAACCCCAAACGAAGAAGCAAGACTTACTTCCGAACTGCGGAATGCAAAGCAGGTTAGAAGAAGGGAACTTCCCGAAGATGTAGTGACGGTAGACCGCGTAGTTACTGTAAAAGACCACACCCTAAACAAAGAAGAAGAATATATTTTTGTGGGCGTTGAGCAGGCAAAACCGAAAAAGAACAAACATTCAATCCTGTCCGATATGGCGCTGGCAACTATGGGATATAAAGTGGGTGACATCGTAGAATATCCTTTTAAAGACGGCGAAAGAAGAATCGAAATTTTGAAAGTTGAACATTGGCAGAACTAATTTTCAGATAAATTCTACGCTCCATGATTTAATTAAAGTACAGCCTTTGCCAGGTTGTACTTTTTTAATGAAAAATGCCGGAAGGATCAGTTAACAGGAATTTGATTTAGATTTTTGTGAATTGAGACTTCCGTCCTAAAATATTATCTTTGCATAAACAATAAAAAAATGAATAAACCGATTACAGAATTTTTAGAAAAATACTACCTCCACTTCAATGCAGCAGCTTTGGTCGATGCTTCCAAGGGTTATGTTGCTCACCTGAAAGACGGCGGAAAAATGATGATTACTTTGGCGGGAGCAATGTCTACTGCAGAATTGGGTAAAATTCTGGCTGAGATGATCCGTCAGGATAAAGTTGACATTATTTCCTGTACCGGCGCCAACCTTGAAGAAGATGTAATGAATTTGGTGGCACATTCTCATTATAAACGAGTACCGAATTACAGAGATTTAACTCCGGAGCAGGAAAGAGAACTTCTTGATCAGCACTTCAACCGCGTAACCGACACCTGTATTCCTGAGGAGGAAGCGTTCCGTCGTTTACAGACTCATTTGGAAGATGTCTGGCATGCTGCTGAAGAAAAAGGAGAGCGTTATTTCCCGCACGAATTCCTTTATCAGGTTGTGAATTCAGGAGTTTTGGAACAGTATTATGAAATCGATCCTAAAGATTCATGGATTGTGGCTGCGGCTGAGAAAAACCTTCCGATTGTTTGTCCGGGATGGGAAGATTCCACAACTGGAAATATTTTCACCTCCAACGTTATTAAAGGCAAACTGAATGTTCATACTGTAAAATCCGGTATTGAATATATGATTTATCTAACTGAATGGTACCGCGCAAATTCCGGGGGAAAAGGCGTTGGCTTCTTCCAGATCGGCGGCGGGATCGCGGGAGATTTCCCAATCTGTGTAGTTCCGATGATGTATCAGGATTTAGAGTGGGAAGATGTTCCGTTCTGGGCGTATTTCTGCCAGATTTCTGATTCCACAACTTCTTACGGTTCGTACTCAGGCGCTGTTCCTAATGAAAAAATTACCTGGGGAAAACTTGATATTGATACCCCAAAATATATCGTTGAAAGTGATGCAACAATCTGCGCACCACTGATGTTCACCTATATTTTAGAGAATTCTTAATAGAGAATCATAAATAATTAAACTCCTGCAATCTTTTGCGGGAGTTTTTTTTGTCTGATAATATCTATTAGAAACCGAAATTTTTCTGGTGAAAAACTTAAGATTTTCAGAGATTTGCAGAATGCATCCAAAACATCTAAAAATCGAAGATTTTACTTACGATTTACCGGCAGAAAAAATAGCGTACAGCCCGGTAAATCCTCGGGACCACTCAAAACTATTACTTTTTCAGGACGGAAAAATTTCGGAAGACATCTACCGGAATATAAGTCAGCACCTCCCTGATAACGCTGTTTTGGTATTTAACAACACAAAAGTTGTAAAATCCAGACTGTTTTTTACAAATGAAAACGGAGCAAAGATAGAAGTTTTCTGTCTCGAACCGCATGGTGAGGCGATTGATTACGGGCAGCATTTTTTAGAACAGAATTCAGTGACCTGGATCTGTTTTATCGGTAAAGTATCAAGATGGAGAGAGAAAGAATTATCAAAAACTATTGAACTGGAAGGAGTTGAGGTAAAACTTTCCGCTGAAATTGTCGGCAAATTGGATGATGCTTATCTCGTAAAATTTTCGTGGTCGCCAGGCGATATTCCATTCGGCAAAATTATGGATGCAGCTGGTGTTACGCCCTTGCCACCCTACATCAAAAGAGTTGCGGAAAAGGTTGATGAAGATGCTTACCAAACCGTTTATTCAGAAAACGAGGGATCTGTTGCCGCGCCGACGGCAGGACTGCATTTTACGAAAAGGGTACTTAAAGATTTTGAGGAGACAGGGATTTCATCTCTTTTTACGACGTTGCATGTTGGCGCAGGGACTTTTAAACCCGTGAAATCTGAAGTGATGGAAGATCACATCATGCATGCTGAATACCTCAATATCACCATTGATTTCCTTGAAAATTTGTTAGCCAAGATTCAGCAACCGATTATTACTGTAGGCACTACATCTACCCGAACGCTCGAAAGTATTTACTGGATGGGAAACCAAATCGTGCAGCGTCCGAACATCAATTACGAAGACCTGAAAATTACCCAATGGCTGCCTTACGAGACTGAAGCGGTCTCAACTCCGGAAGAAGCTATTAACGCACTGCTGACCTGGATAAAAAACACGCAGCAAAATCATTTATCTATTGAGACCGAAATTATTATTGCCCCGGGTTATGAATTCAAAATCGTAAAGGGCCTAATCACCAACTTCCACCAGCCACAATCTACACTTCTTTTGCTGGTTTCTGCGCTGATCGGAAATGACTGGAAAAAGATTTACAGCCATGCGCTGGATAACAACTACCGTTTTCTTAGCTACGGGGACGGGAGTTTGCTGATGCCGAAAAATTAATACCGTGATATAAAGTTTGATGATGGATCCGCAGTTTAATAAACAGGTATTTGAAATCATTCAATTGATTCCCAAAGGCAAAGTTACCAGCTACGGTGCGATTGCGAAGGCCGTGGGTTACCCGAATCACTCCCGGCATGTTGGAAATGCACTGCGTGATTACAGTGAAAATTTTCCGGCTCACAGGGTGTGCAATTCTTCTGGGCATATCACAGCAGGTTGTCTGGAAGCATTTACGGAAAAGCTGGAAAAAGAAGGCATTAGCGTGGAGGGAAATAAAATCAAGGATTTCAAGAAGGTGTTCTGGAATCCGTTGGATGAATTATAGTTTTTTGCGCGGCGCCTGCGGCGCCGCGCAAAAAATAACAAAGACAGACCTTTGCGGTCTGCCTTTGCTTTATAAAATGGTATGATCTGAAAAATTAATTTTCGGCTTATTTGGCAAGCTGCTGATAACTGCGCTGAATAAAATCGGTCAGTTCTTTTCCTCTCAACAGGTTCTGTGATAATTTCGCTAGATCCAGCGCCTGCTTAATCTGTGAGGACTTGTCGTCAGTACTCTCTGTTGCCAGAATTTTACTTGCCAGTTCGCTGTTCGTATTTACGACAAGATTATACATTTCCGGGAAATTACCCATCCCGAACATTCCGCCGCCACCGGTCGCCTGCATGTCTTTCATTCTTCGCATGAATTCCGGCTGGGTGATAATGAACGGTGCATCAGTACTTTCCAGATCTTCAAGCTGAACGGTGAATTTGGTGTCGGCAACACCCTCTTCCACACTTTTTTTCAGCGTTTCTTTTTCTGTATCGTTCAGTTTAGAAATTACCGGTTCGTCTTTTTTAATGAGATTGTTGATGTGATCAGCATCTACTCTCGCAAACTGAATTTTATCTTTCGAAGATTCCAGTTTCTGAATCAGGTGCGGCACAATCGGAGAATCCAGCAGTAAAACTTCATAACCTTTATCCTGAGCTGCCTGAACATAGCTGTGCTGATCATGCTCGTTGGTTGCGTACAGGATCACTAAATTACCGTCTTTGTCCGTTTGATTTGCTTTGATTTTTTCTGTGAGCTCATTCCAGAGGAAATATTTTCCGTCTACATCAGGGTAAAGTGCAAACTTCTCTGATTTATCATAGAATTTATCTTCCGAAATCATTCCGTACTCGATCACGATTTTAATATCGTTCCATTTTTTTTCGTAATCATTGCGGTTTTCATTAATCAGCGAAGCCATTTTGTCGCCAACTTTCTTGGTGATATAAGAAGAAATTTTCTTCACCGCGCCATCCGCCTGAAGGTAAGACCGCGACACATTCAGCGGAATATCAGGCGAATCGATCACTCCCCGCAATAACATCAGGAAGTCAGGAACGATTCCTTTCACCTCATCAGTTACATAAACCTGGTTTTGGTAGAGTTGAATTATATCCTTTTCGATGTTCAGGTTATTCGCCAATTTCGGGAAAAAGAGGACGCCGGTCAGGTTAAACGGATAATCTACATTCAGGTGAATATGGAACAATGGGTCCTCGAACTGCATTGGATACAACTCTCTGTAGAAACTCAGATAATCCTCGTCCTTTAGATCAGCAGGCGCTTTTGTCCACGCCGGAGTTGGATTGTTGATAATGTTATCAACTTCTTTAGTTTCCGGTTTTGCATCATCCCCGGCATCATCCGGTAACGGCAAAGTTTCAGTTCTTGTTCCGAATTTAATCGGCACAGGCATAAATTTGTTATATTTCAGCAAGAGCTCACGGATTCTTGACTCTTCCAGAAATTCTGTAGAATCCTCCGCGATATGAAGGACGATTTCCGTTCCTCGGTCGGATTTATCTGTGGTTTCCTCCAAAGTAAATTCCGGGCTGCCATCGCACGTCCAGCGTACCGCGGATTCACCTTCTTTATAAGATTTGGTTACGATCTCAACTTTTTCCGCCACCATAAATGCGGAATAGAATCCCAGCCCGAAATGTCCGATAATTCCCGCATCTTTCGCGCTGTCTTTATATTTTTCAAGAAATTCTTCAGCGCCTGAAAAGGCTACCTGATTGATGTATTTCTCCACTTCTTCACCGGTCATACCAAGGCCCTGGTCGATGATGTGAAGTTTCTTGTTTTCTTTATCAATTTTAACCTCGATCTGCGGATTACCGTAGACCACATCAGCTTCACCCACGTTGGTGAGATGTTTTAGCTTTAAGGTCGCATCAGTTGCATTAGAAATCAGTTCGCGAAGGAAGATTTCGTGGTCGCTGTAGAGAAACTTTTTAATCAGCGGGAAAATATTTTCCACTGAAACATTAATATTTCCTTTAGTCATAATATTTAGATTTAATTTGAACTGAATTTTTCAAAAAAAGTACCATGGTCGGGAAAATGCCAAATTGTCATTTCCTGATTTTTTTTAAAAAAAAAGACAGCCTTAATAGCTGTCTTTTAAATATTCTGTTTGATCGTTAACTATTTATTGAGCAAACTTTCTTTAATCTTTGCTTCAAGTTCTTCAGCAAGTTCAGGATTGTCTTTTAACATATCACGCACCGCATCACGTCCTTGACCAAGTTTGGTCTCTTCATAACTGAACCATGAGCCGCTTTTCTTCACCACGCCGGTTTCTACTGCCATATCCAGGATCTCTCCCACTTTTGAGACGCCTTCACCGTACATAATATCAAATTCCGCCATTTTGAATGGTGGAGCAACTTTGTTTTTTACGATTTTCACCTTCACACGGCTTCCTACAGCTTCGTCACCGGTTTTAATCGGTGCGCTGGCTTTTCTGATATCAATTCTCACAGATGCGTAGAACTTCAGTGCATTACCTCCGGTTGTTGTTTCAGGATTTCCGAACATTACGCCGATTTTTTCTCTTAACTGGTTGATGAAAATTACGGTACATTTTGTTTTGGAAATGGTTGCCGTAAGTTTTCTCAAAGCCTGTGACATCAGTCTTGCATGAAGTCCCATTTTCGAGTCACCCATTTCACCTTCAATCTCTGCTTTTGGAGTTAAAGCTGCAACGGAATCAATTACCACGATATCGATCGCCCCGGAACGGATCAGGTTATCGGCAATTTCCAAAGCCTGCTCGCCGTTGTCTGGCTGCGAGATAATCAAATCATCAAGGTTAATTCCCAATTTGGAAGCATAGTGCCTGTCGAATGCGTGCTCAGCATCAATAAATGCAGCGATTCCGCCAGCTTTCTGTGCTTCTGCAATAGCATGCAGGGTTAATGTTGTTTTTCCTGAAGATTCCGGTCCATAAATTTCAATAACTCTGCCGCGCGGATATCCTCCTACGCCTAAAGCCAAATCTAAACCTAGTGAACCAGAAGGAATCACTTCGATTGAATCGTCTACGGATGCATCTCCTAAAGTCATTACGGTTCCTTTACCGTAGGTTTTATCTAGTTTGTCAAGCACCAACGAAAGTGCTTTCTTTTTATCTTCAATACTGCTCATCTGTAAAATTATTTGCTCAAAAATACGGAATAAAAATATTATAGAAGAAGATTGAAATTTTAATTTTTGAAAATAATTTTTGAAAAAGTATTGCGCCGTAATAAAATATTTTCTAGATTTGCACCACCAAAATAAAGACAGACCCATGGTGTAACGGTAGCACTCTGGTTTTTGGTACCATCAGTTGGGGTTCGAATCCCTGTGGGTCTACAAATTTAGGTATAACGCTCTGATTTTCAGGGCGTTTTTTGTTTGTCTAAACATTAAGATTTGTGGTATAAAAAAAGCCCAAAAACTGCCGTTTTTGAGCTTTTATATTGATTGTCTGTTAATTAGACTTTTTGGACTTAATCATCGCTTCGAGCATATCCCACATTTCCTGCGGAATATCTTCCAGCATATTGAACTCTCCGGCTCCCTGAAGCCATTCTCCACCATCAATCGTCACTACTTCCCCATTCATATACGCTGAGTAATCGGAAACAAGATACGCCGCCAAATTGGCAAGTTCCTGATGCTCGCCTACTCTTCTCAAAGGCACTTTTTTCCGCATATCGAATTTTTCCTGGAGATTGCCGGGCAATAATCGGTCCCAGGCGCCTTTTGTTGGGAACGGTCCCGGCGCAATAGCATTAAAACGGATGCCGTATTTTGCCCATTCTACCGCCAAACTTCTGGTCATCGCCAAAACTCCCGCTTTTGCGCAGGCAGATGGAACTACATATGCAGAACCAGTCCATGCGTAGGTGGTCACGATGTTAAGCACTGTTCCCGGAATTTTGTTATCAATCCAATATTTGCCAACCGAAAGCGTGCAGTTTTTAGTTCCTTTCAAAACAATGTCAAGAATGGAATCGAATGCCGAATGTGTAAGTCTCTCGGTTGGCGAAATAAAGTTTCCGGCTGCATTGTTGAGTAAAATATCGATTCTACCGAATTCTTTCACCGCCGATTCCTTCATCGCCTCAACTTCGTCCCAGTTTCTCACATCGCATGCAACGCAAAGTACTTTACCGCCTGTTTCCTCTTCAAGTTCTTTTGCCGTAGTCTGAAGTTTTTCCAAATTTCTGGATGTGATCACCACTTTTGCGCCGAGTTGCAGGAAATATTTGGTCATTGCTTTTCCTAAACCGCTTCCGCCACCGGTTACAATGGCGACTTTATCTTTTAATGCTCCTTCTTTGAGCATCGGTTGTGTATACAGATTCATATTCTTTGTTTTTGTAAATTTAAGGAAAAATATAAGCTGGGGTAAGGAATCGCTATGCTGGAAATACGATATGAAGCCGGGCAAAAATCAAAAATTCCTCTCGAAAAGTAATCTTTCTCCGAATTTTTCTTCCGAAACTTTTCCGTTCTCGAAAACAATATTTCCATTGACAAAGGTGTGGGTAATTTGCGAATGAAAAGCAGTTCCTTCCAGTGGACTCCAGCCGCATTTATAGAGAATATTTTCTTTGGAAACAGTGAAACCGTCATCTAAATCGACCAATACCAGGTCTGCTTTATAATTTTCTCGGATAAATCCACGCTTCTCCACCTGAAACAGTATTGCCGGATTGTGGCACATTTTCTCCACTATTTTCTCCAGCGAAATTTTTCCGTTTTTGAAATTTTCAATCATCAGAACTAAAGAGTGCTGTACCAGCGGACCGCCGGACGGTGCTTTGGTATAAACATTCTGTTTTTCTTCCCAGGTGTGCGGCGCATGATCAGTGGCGATTACATCAATTCTGTCATCTAAAAGCGCTTTCCAAAGACCGTCCTTATCTTTCTGAGTTTTCACCGCAGGATTCCATTTGATTAAAGTTCCTTTGGTTTCGTAATCTGCATCGGTGAAAGTGAGATGATGAACACATACCTCGGCAGTGACTTTTTTATCTTTTAAAGGAATATCGTTTCTAAAAAGGGCAGTTTCTTTTGCCGTAGAAACATGAAAAACATGAAGGCGCGCTCCGGTTTTCTCAGCCAGTTCCACCGCTTTAGAAGATGAAATATAACACGCCTCTTCGCTTCTGATCAGGTGATGAAATTTCATCGGGATATCATCGCCAAATTCCTTCATGTACTTTTCGGTATTGGCTCTGATGGTCGCCTCATCTTCACAGTGAACAGCAATAAGCATTTTGGTTTTGCTGAAAATATTTTCTAAAGTTTCAGGATTGTCGACGAGCATATTTCCTGTGGAAGAACCGAGAAAGAGTTTAATTCCGGCCACGTTTCTGGGATTTGTTTTTAAAACTTCTTCCAGATTATCATTGGTGCCACCCATCATAAACGAATAATTTGCATGAGATTTTTCGGATGCGATTTTATATTTATCTTCCAGAAGTTCCTGTGTTACGGCATTCGGAACAGTGTTGGGCTGTTCTATAAAACTGGTAACTCCGCCTGCCACCGCAGCTCTTGATTCACTTTCAATATCCCCTTTATGCGTCAATCCGGGTTCGCGAAAATGTACCTGATCATCAATTACTCCTGGCAAAAGATATTTACCTGAAGCATCAATCACTTGATCAGCACTTTCGGGAGAAATATTTTTTTCAATCTTTGTTATAATGTCGTTTTCAATAAGCAAATCGCTTTCAAAAATCTTGTTTTCGTTGACGACCTGCGCGCATTTAATAAGTGTTTTCATTAGTGATTGTTCAGATTTATTTCAGTGTAAATTTAAGAATTTCATTCTGAAACATTTCTCCCAGCCCATAAAAGAGATTAACTTTTATAAGCGAATTTTTTTGATTTTAATTAAAACGATACATTTGCAGAAATATCTGAATCTTGTACAAGAAACTGCTGGGACAAACTGCGCTCTATGGACTTACCACGGTAATTATCCGGTTGTTCCCCTTTATCATTAATCCTTACATCACTAATGCTTTCGGGCCCGCAGCTTATGCGCCGTTTGCGGATTTCTATTCGGTAGCAGGAGTTATTGCAGTTTTGCTGACTCACGGTATGGAGACAACATTTTTCCGTTTTGCGCTGGATGAAAAGAATGATGAAAGACTGATATCTACCGCATTTTTCAGTGTAGCTGCGGCAACGCTCCTGTTTCTTACCTTCTCTCTCACCTTCAGCAATGAACTTGCAGTCGCTTTCAAAACGCCCACACAGGTGGATTTGCTGACAATTCTGGTGATCATCCTGTCACTGGATGCATTTTGCGCGATGCCTTTCGTAATGCTTAGAAAGAATGAAAGACCGGTAAAGTATGCTACGGTGAAAATCACCAACGGAGTTATCAATTTTCTGCTGGTTATACTGTTTCTTCAAATTTTACCGAGGATGCCGGATGGATTTTTAGGTTTAAAGTATAATCCTCAGTTTGGTATCGGTTATGTTTTCGTCGCTAATCTTGTTGCGAGTGGCGTAACTTTCCTGCTCTTATTTAATGAGATTTTCGTCGCCAAACTGAAACATTTCTCATGGCAACTTTGGCAGAAAATGATCAAATATTCGTGGCCAATCATGATTGCAGGTTTGGCCGGAATCATCAACGAAACCATGGACAGGCAGTTTCTTAAATTTCTTCTGCCCGAAGAAATCGGAAGGCACGAATTGGGCGTTTATGGTGCAGTGGCTAAGATTGTAACGTTTGTGGTGCTATTCAGGCAGGCCTATGTGCTGGGAATTGAACCTTTCTTTTTCAGTCATTCAAAAAACGAAAATGCAGGGAAAACCTATGCGAAACTCATGGATGTTTTTATTGCGGTAAACTGTATGATCATTGTTTTTCTCTGTGTGAATCTGGAGTGGATTTCGAGATTTTACCTTAGAAATCCGGAATATTACGAGGGAATTCCAATCCTTCCGATCCTGTTTTTTGCAAGCCTTTTTTTAGGAATTTACCTGAATCTTTCCGTTTGGTACAAACTTTCAGATAAAACCATCGTGGGCAGTTATATTTCATTTCTTGGCGCCGCGGTTACCATTGCCATTAACTTTTATTTTATTCCGAGGTACGGCTACTGGGCTTCTGCATGGGCAACTATCGCTTCATATTTTGTAATGATGGTAGTTTCTTATATTTGGGGGCAAATTAAGCACCCGCTTCCGTATAATCTTTATGGGAATGTTATTATTATTTGCGTAACGATTATTGTTTCGCTCGTGTATTACCAAAACTTCAAAGACAATTTCTGGCTGGGTAATCTGATTTTTGTAGTATTAGCCGTTATTTTAATTAAAACCCAGAAGCTGATTCCGCAAAGTCTACTGAATAAATTTAAGAGATAAAATTCAATGAAAATAAAAATCATCAACAAATCCAAACACGCTTTACCAAAATATCAAACGGCACTATCTGCCGGAATGGATCTCTACGCAAACATTGAGGAATCTGTAACATTAAAACCTTTAGAAAGAAAACTCATTTCCACAGGGCTACTCATTGAATTACCACAGGGTTTTGAAGCGCAGATCCGCCCCCGCAGTGGTCTTGCAATAAAAAACGGAATCACTGTATTGAATACGCCAGGCACCATCGATGCAGATTACAGGGGAGAAATAGGCGTAATTTTAGTAAATTTATCAGGCGAACCTTTCACGATAAATAACGGCGACCGGATTGCTCAAATGATAATCGCCAAACATGAAACTGCAGTTTGGGAAGAAGTAGCAGAACTTGGTAAAACGGATCGCGGCGCTGGCGGATTCGGAAGTACCTCTAAATAATTTCCGTTTTGGAAATAAATTAAAACATTAAAAATATTGCTGCTGAAGTTTAATTCGCAGCCAAAAAAAATAAACAAATTATGAAAATTATCGTTCCGATGGCGGGAAGAGGTTCCCGATTAAGACCTCACACATTAACCGTTCCTAAACCATTAATCCCCATCGCGGGAAAACCTATTGTTCAGCGCCTTGTAGAAGATATCGCTAAAGTTGCAGGTGAAAAAATTGATGAAATTGCTTTTATTATCGGTGATTTCGGACCTCAGGTTGAGGCCTCTTTAATTCAAATTGCAGAGAAATTAGGTGCAAAAGGAAGTGTTTATACCCAGGACGAACCGCTTGGCACCGCCCACGCAATTAAATGTGCTGAAGCGTCCATGCGGGGAGATGTAGTTGTAGCATTTGCAGACACCCTTTTTAAAGCAGATTTTATTCTTGATAAAAATTCCGATGGCGTTATCTGGGTGAAAAAGGTGGATGATCCTTCCGCATTCGGAGTAGTAAAGCTCGACGATTACGGATTTATTACAGATTTCGTCGAAAAGCCTAAAACCTTTGTTTCTGATCTTGCCATTATTGGGATTTATTATTTCAATTCGGCTGAGAAACTGATGGATGAGATTAATTACATCATGAGTAACGACATCAAACAGGGAGGCGAATATCAGTTAACAACCGCTCTGGAAAACCTTCGTCAGAAGGGCGCAAAATTTTCTCTGGGAAAAGTTGACGACTGGATGGATTGTGGCAATAAAAATGCTACAGTGGAGACTAATGGTAAAGTCCTTCATTATGAAAAAGAGAATGTTGCCAACTATCCCGCTACCGCTAAAATCACGAATTGTCTTATCATTCCGCCGTGTTTTATTGGGGAAAATGTAGAGATTTCAAACTCGAAAATCGGACCTTGTGTTTCGGTAGGAAACAATACCAAAATCATTAATTCAAACATCGATCACTCACTGATTCAGGAAGATACATTAATAGATCACGGAAACCTGAGCAATTCGATGATTGGAAACTCCGCACAATACTTCGGCGTTGCGAGGGAAATTTCACTGGGAGATTACTCGGTTCTGGATTTTCTTTCCAAAAGCTGATCAATCAATACAAAAACTTAACGCAAGCCACACAAAACAATTTGTGTGGTTTGGCGTTAATATTGCAAACTTTTTACCCAATATAAAGTAAAAGTTCTTATGAAAAATTATATCATCATCCTACTGGCTTCAGTTTCACTCCTCTCGTGTAAAACACAAAATGCTGCCAATGCACCTTTAAGCACCAACGCTCCTGTGGCGGAGACTTCTGCCTTTTTTAAAGAAATTAATAAAAAACCGAATTTCCAGCAAGTCAAGATTAATTCAAGAGTCAATGTGGAAACCGGAAACTTTATTCCTACACTCGATGCGACAATTTACATTGAAAATGGGCAAAAAGTGTGGATGAATATGATTGCAGTTTTCCTGAATGTGGGTCGCGGAATCGCAACTCCGGATGGAATTCAGGGCTATGAGAAGTGGAATAAAACCTATATCGAATCTGATTTTTCTTACCTCAATAACCTTTTGAATGTAAACTTCATCGATTTTAATTCGCTGCAAAATCTTCTCATCGGTAAAACTTTTATTCCGGTAAATGAAAAGGATTTTGTCTTAACTAAAAACGCCCAGGGTTATACATTGACCTCTGCTAAAAACTTGAAATTTGAGAACGACGGGAAGGTATCTGAATATGCCGTGCAATTAGATTATGCTAATGATTTTAATCTTTCAAAAGTTAATTTAAAGAACGTGAACTTTGCGGACAATCTGGAAGTTTCATATTCAAATTGGACTACTTTCGAATCTATGAATTTGCCAACAAACGTTAAAATATTAATAAAAGGCACAAAAACGAGCCAAATTATGTTGGAAAATACGAAATTTGACAGTTCAAAGATGGAAACTCCGTATTCCGTTCCCAATAATTATACGAAAACTGAGATTAGATGATTAAGAAATTAAGCTTTTTAATAGGACTTTTTCTGTTCGGGATTTTATTCTCACAGAAGAAGGAACAACTTCAAAAGCAGAATGCAGAACTTAAGAAACAGATTGCCTCCATCAATGCCAATTTAGCGAAAACTCAGCAACAGTCTAAACTTTCTGTAGCTTACCTTAACGATGTTCAGAAAAAAATTCAGCTTCGCGAAAAAGTTTACACCAATACCCAAAAGGAAAAAAGACTGATTGAGGACGATATCTATCTCCGTCAGCTTGAAATTAACCGGCAAAACCGGGAACTGGCTGTTCTGAGAAAAAATTACGCCGAAGTTCTAGTTAAAGCCTATAAGAATAAGGGGGTACAGAATAAGGTAACCTTCATTCTCTCTTCAAAAAACCTGGGCGAAGCTCTACGCCGGGTTCAGTATCTAAAAGATTATTCTGATTATCAGGATAAAAAAGCTGCTGAAATCTCCAAAGCTGCACAGGTACTTCTCCAGAATATTTCATTGAAACAGAAGTCTGTAAAAGACAAAGAAACTATCTTATCTAACCAGCAGAAAGATTTACTCACCATTGCTGCAGAAAAAAAACAGAAGGAAAATCTTCTTCAGGAATTTAAGAAAAACGAAGCACAACTTACCGCAGAACTGAAGCAGAAGCAGACTGAATCTAAAAAACTGGAAGGACAAATCCGTTCCATCATTGCCGAGGAAATCCGTATTGCAAAAGCAAAGGAAGAGGAAAGAAAAAAAGCCGAAGCCGAGAAAATCCGACTTGCAAAAATAGCTGCAGATCGTGAAAAAGCTAGGATTGAGGCTGAAAACAAAGCCCGGCTTGAGGCTTTAGCATTAGAAAAAAAGAAAGCCGATGAGGAAGCTAAACGACTGAAAGATATTGCTGATAAGAAAGCAGCTGACGAGGCCGAGAAAGCAAAAATAGCGGCCGCTGCTGATTCCAAGAAAACTGAGGACGCTAAAAAAGCAGCCGACGCAGAAAAAGCAGAAGCCAGAAGAGCTGCCGCCGCCAGAGACGCTGCGATTGCATCAGCAAACGCAAAAGCTGCCGCAGATAAAGCCGCAGATGCCAGAGAAGCTGAAGCTTCACTAAGCAAGAAAAATGAAGATCAGAAAAAAGCTGCAGAAACCAAGGCGATGACCAATTATGGAGTCTCCAGTGCAGTAGGAAATAATTTTGCGGCGAACCGCGGAAAAATGGGAATGCCCGCATACGGAACCATTACTCACCGTTTCGGGCGGCAACCGCATCCTGTATTTAAAAATATTATAGAGGAAAATAACGGGATCAAGATTGCTGTAGCCAAAGGAACTGTAGCCAAATGTGTAGCGCCTGGCACCGTTTCCAGAGTAGTTGCGTCCGGGGACGGATCTAAAATGGTTTTTGTAAAACATGGCGACTATTTTACAATCTACGCGAATTTATCGAACACTATGGTATCTGCCAACCAGCAGGTTTCAGCGGGAACGTCCATTGGCACTGTAGGTGCCGATTTCGACGGGACTTACACGCTTGATTTTCAGATTTGGAACGGTACCAATCCTGTGGACCCATTGGGTTGGGTAAATTGAAAAATATAATTTAACTTTGCACAAAATTTAGAACATGGTTACACTTACTATATTAGCACTTTCCTGGCAGCATCTACTTATTGTTGCTGTAATTTTACTCATCCTTTTCGGAGGTAAGAAAATTCCTGAAATGATGCGTGGTTTGGGTTCAGGTATCAAAGAATTTAAAGATGCTGTGAAAGAGGAAGACAAAAAAACTCCCGAAGACCCGAAAAACAATTCAAATCCTGCGAACTAATTTTCAGTTATGAGTTTTTCCGAAAGTGCCTGGGAAATCTTTAATCAGTCGATTAATGATTATCACCAAAACGATGATGTAGATACTCCTATCAACAATTCCTTTGAAAAAAATTCTTTGGAATGGCTTTTGTATGCAAAGAACTGGATCGATACCGTTCAATGGCATTTGGAAGATATTATTCGCGACGAAAATATAGAGCCGCTTGAAGCCTTAAAAATTAAAAGAAGAATAGACTCTTCGAATCAGCAAAGAACTGATTTGGTAGAGTTTATCGACAGTTGGTTTCTTCAGAAATATTCAGATATAACTCCGGATTCCAACGCAAAAATCAACAGCGAAACCCCTGCATGGGCAGTAGATCGCCTGTCGATTCTCGCACTGAAAGTCTACCACATGTCACTTGAAGCTCACAGAACTTCTGCAAGTGAAGAACACAGATTTAACTGTACCAATAAGCTTAATGTATTATTGGAGCAGAAAAAAGATCTGTCTGAAGCAATAGACCATTTGCTTTTTGATATTGAGAGCGGTAAGATTAAGATGAAAGTTTATAAACAGATGAAAATGTATAATGATGAAAGTCTTAATCCGGTCCTGTATCAAAACGTGAAAAATGACCAAACTTAAAGTTCGTTACATTTTACTGTTATTTTTTATTTTTTCCTGTTCTGCCGAAAAGATAAATCTTTCGCCCGTAGGTGAAAACTCTGTTTCTTTAAATGGAACAGGCCTCACGTACTCATTAAGCGATCGAAAAAATCTTATTATATACTCATCAGAAATTACCAGCTTAATCGGTTCATTTCCTAAATTCCGGAATGATGCGGTGAATTCTGAAGTCACGAAACTGAAACTACATTTAAAAGATTATATAAGCGCAATTAATGCCTATAATCTTATTGAAATGGAAAGCTCGAGAATAAAATTCGAGAAGTCATACAAGAAACTCCAGAAACTTAGAAAATTCCTTAATAAAGACGAAGATGAGGTGCTCAATAGATATTTGGTAAGAATTAAGACCAATATGAGTTTTCTGCAAGGCAATATTTCCAAAGATTCACTATCTACCTTTAAAAACTGATTCTACATGTTAAAAATTCAAGCGGAAGCTCAGGTTCCCACCGAGTACGGGAATTTCAGAATGATTGCTTTTTCTGAAGACGAAAACGACTGGATGCCGCACATGGCGATTATTGCCGAAAACACCGATCTTTCAAAACCAATCAATGTACGTTTTCATTCAGAATGTATTACCGGTGAAGTTTTTCATTCAAAGAAATGCGAATGCGGGCAGCAGCTTGATGCAGCGATGAAATTCATCCACGAAAACGGCGGAATTATTATTTATCTTCGTCAGGAGGGAAGAAACATTGGTATTATCAATAAGCTGAAGGCATATTGTCTTCAGGAAAAAGGTTTCGATACGGTAGAAGCCAACCTGAAATTAGGACTTCCGGCAGATGATCGAGATTTTGGAGATGCGATAGAAGTACTCACTATCTTAGGAGTAAAAGAAATAAATCTTCTTACCAATAATCCGGCGAAAATGAAAATTGTAGAAGACAGCAATATTCGCCTGAACAAAAGGATTCCGCTGCAGATTAATTCTACTTCAGACAGCGAAAGTTACCTGAAAGTTAAAAAAGACTATTTTGGGCATCTGTTGGAAGATGACGATGATATTATAAACAGAACGCTTTGAAAAATCAAAGCGTTCTTTATTTTCAGTAATGTGATTCTATTTTAGAGATGCAAAGCAGTTTCCAGTGCCAGCTGAATCATCGGTGTTAAAGCCTGCTCTCTCTGGTCAGCCGAAATCTGTTCCTGTGTAGGAATAATATCTGAAACCGTAAGAATTGTTGCCGCATTCTTGCCTAAATGTTTTGCATTAGCAAAGAGTGCGAACGCTTCCATCTCCACGGCGGTACAATTATATTTTTCGGCGATTGCAGGTATTCCAGGAGTTGCTCTGTAAAAAACATCGCTGGTATGAATATTTGTCGGCTTTAAATTAAGTGACATATTCTTGGCAGTTTCGTTAATTAGTCCGTAAACATTTCCCTGATTTTCAATCAACTCCTCTTCGATGCCCCATGCAAATTTTGCATAGGTGGATTCACTTGTGGCATTTTCAACATTCAGTACATCAAAAAGGTGTAGTTCAGGAGTGTAGCCACCACATGTTCCAATTCTTATAATAGTATCTACATCATATTCCGTATAAAGTTCATAAGAATAGATTCCGATGCTTGGCGCGCCCATACCACTCGCACCTACTGAGATTTCTTTACCCTTGTATAATCCTGTAAAATAAAAGATATTGCGGGTTTTACTTACCAATTTTACATCAGTCAGAAAATTGTCGGCAATATATTTCGCACGAAGCGGATCGCCGGGTTGCAAAACTGTTTTAGCGATTTCACCCTTTTTTGCTGCGATATGAACACTCATAATTTTAAATTTAAATTGAAGTTTAAATGTAAGAAAATCTGTCTGATTTAAAAATTATGTTACTCGGAAAATAAGGAAAATGCCCAAAAACAGACAAAAATCATATTGAAAAAACCCACTGAATTTTTCAGCGGGTTTACATGGATGATAAGTCTTATATTTTAATCCCGGTCCGGAATATTGTAAAATTTAATTACGCTTTCATAATCTTCATATTTCACGTTTGCATTCTTGCCTTGTGAGGCAGGAATTAAAACAATTCTGAATCTTTGATTATTGAGGTACGTTGTTGCTTCCGAAGCACTGAGTGTTGCCTGATCGAAATTGGCTTCAGTATAAATTTCAATATCCGCGGTATCGAATAAAAAATTGTAGTCTAATTCTCTGCCGCCTGTCAAATATTCGGTTTTAGGTAAAAGCTGCCAAACAGCACTTCCGCCGGAAGCTGAATTTATATTTCTGTATACTAAAACGACATCGGTAGTGGCGATATTAATTCCCTGATTGATGGTATAGCTGTTTCCGCTGTTAAATGTGCCGGTAACATCACGCATCATTGGATAAGTATCATTATCATCTACTAATACATCATCATTTCTATCGGTACAGCTCACTGCCAAAAAGCCAAATAAAGCCAAAAGCAGTATGGTAAAGTAATTTTTCATTTCTATTATTTTTAAAGTTTGAATTGTTTCGTACAACTCAATATGCATGCCAATAAATATAGAATTTGAATATTAAAAATCGTATTTTTGTTAAACGTCTCAATCTATATCAATGAAAAAAGTGAAACATCCTTTTACCTCTATTTTTATTTTCTTGTTTTCCCTGCAGTTATCTGCTCAATATCAGCCGAAAAATCTATCAAAAGATGATTTAAAAAAGGCAAATAATTGGGTTAATCAAACCTATAATAACCTTTCACAGGACGACAAATTAGGTCAGCTGTTCATCGTAGCACTTTATACCAATAAGGACGAAGAACATATCAGTAATGTGAGAAGCATCGTAGAAAATGAGCAGATTGGCGGATTAATCCTGATGCAGGATGATGCTGCGCGGGAAATTACTCTTGTGAATGAATTCCAGAAAAAATCGAAAGTTCCGCTCATGATTGGGATGGATGCAGAATGGGGACTTTTTCAGCGAATCGCGGCGGCACACAAATTTCCTTGGGCCATGACTCTGGGGGCGATTCAGGACAAAAATCTTATTACTCAAATGGCAGCAAAAATTGCTGAAGATTCCAAACGAATGGGAATTAACTGGAATTTCGCGCCGGTAGTTGATGTAAATACCAATCCGGATAATCCCATCATTGGCAACCGAAGTTTCGGTTCTGAAGTTCCAAATGTAATCAGTTCTGCCTTAGCCTACTCCAACGGTTTGCAGGAAAATAATATTTTAGCAGCCATTAAGCACTTTCCCGGTCACGGTGATACGAACACCGACTCCCATCTGGACTTACCGGTTGTTTCTCACAATCTCCAGCGTCTGAACGAAGTTGAACTCGCTCCTTTCAAAGCGCTTATGGACAAAGGAATTGGCGGCGTTATGGTGGCCCACCTTTATGTACCCGCTTTAGAAAAAGAAAATGGAATCCCCGCTTCTGTCTCCAAAAACATTATTACGGGATTGCTCAAAGAGAAATTGGGTTACAAAGGTTTAATTATTACCGATGCTTTAAACATGGGAGCTGTAGCAAAACGGTATAAACCGGGTGAACTGGATGCCCTTGCTTTTAAAGCCGGAAACGATATCATGTTATTTTCGGAGGGCGTAAAAGAAGGAAAAAGATTGATTCAGTTGGCGATAGATAATAAAGAAATCAGTCAGTCACGCGTAGAAGAAAGTGTGAAGAAAATTTTGCTGACCAAGTATTACCTTGGTCTGGATAAATATGAACCCCGAAATCCGGAAAATATCAAGCATGATCTGAATAATGATTCCCACAAAATACTGGTTCAGAATCTATACGCTAACGCTTTGACCTTGCTTAAAGACGATAAAAAACTGCTTCCGCTTAACTGTAAAGAAACCTATTACTACGTTCCTCTGGAAGAAGCCCCTTACCAAACATTTGCAAATCAGTTAAATTTAGGAACTACAGTTATTGTAAAGAAAAGTTCAGAAATCTCCTCCATTCCGAAAAATTCAAAAGTGATTGTTGGATTTCATAAGGATAATTCCACCGCTTACAAACCTTACAAAATATCGGCCGAAAGCAAAAAGGCATTGGCAGATTTAAGCAAAAACCATCAGATTATTCTTAATGTCTTCGGATCCGCTTATGCATTAAAAGATGTAGATATTTCTAAAGTTTCCACGGTATTGGTAGCTTATGAAAACAATGATGATTCAATGACTGCTGGCGCGAATGCATTGAACGGCAGCACCAATATTTCAGGCCGGCTGCCGGTTTTGGTAAATTCCAGTCTGAAAGCAGGCGCGGGATTAGATCTGAAAACTTCCGCGAAAAGCGGCCCTACAGGACAAAAAAACAATAAAACAGTAATTGAGTAATTTCAATTAACAAAAATACAGTTATGAAAATCGGAATTCTCTGTTACCCAACCTATGGCGGAAGTGGCATTGTTGCTACAGAATTAGGCATGTCGCTCGCCAATAAAGGTTACGAAGTACATTTTATAAGCTCTAATCTTCCCGCAAGACTTGACATTACCAATCCCAATATTTTTTTCCACAAGGTAAACGTTCAAACCTATCCTCTTTTTCAGTATCAGCCGTATGATATCGCGCTTTCTTCAATGATTTACCGCGTAGTTAATCTTTATAAACTCGATTTACTGCATGCGCATTACGCTATCCCTTACGCCTACGCAGCCTTTACTGCGAAACAAATGCTGAAGGAAGAAGGCAGAGACATTCCGCTGGTGACGACACTTCACGGCACAGACATCACGCTGGTTGGGCAGCATCCGAGTTATAAACATGCCGTAGAATTCTCCATCAATCAGTCAGATACAATTACTTCCGTTTCCGAAAGTTTAAAAAAAGACACGCTCCAACTTTTCAATATTAAAAAGGAAATCAAGGTCATTACCAATTTTATTGATAATTCTGAGTTTGATGAATGTACCGACTGCAGCCGAAGTCAGTTTGCGACTGATGACGAAAAAATTCTTATTCACGTATCCAACCTGCGGCCCGTGAAACGGATCGAAGATGTTTTAGAGATTTTTAAAGACGTTGAAAAACATGTAAAATCTAAACTCATTATTATCGGCGAAGGTCCGGATATGGAGAAAGTAAACGGATTCCTCGAAGAGAATCCCGACTTAATCAATAAAATCAGGCTTTTGGGAAAAGTGAACGATCTGTACAGGATTCTGCAGCTTTCCGATGTGTTTTTACTCCCTTCTGAGCAGGAAAGTTTTGGATTGGCAGCGCTTGAAGCAATGGCTGCACACACGCCGGTCATCAGCTCAAACGCGGGAGGAATTCCGGAAGTAAATATTCAGGGAGAAACAGGGTTTCTAGCTGAAATTGGCAATGTAAAAGCCATGAGCAACTACGCGATAAAACTCTTAAGCAACGAAGATCTGCTAATGGAAATGAAAACAAACGCAAAGAAACAGGCTATCAGATTCGACCTTAAAAATATTTTGCCGCTTTATGAAGAGATGTACGAGGAAACGCTGAAAAACTTCAAAAATCCGGCCCTGACTCCATAATAGAACTAATATAAAACCGCCTCGAAGATGAATGAGAAGCTCCTTCAATATCTTTGGAATTTCAAGATTTTCACGAGTTTTGATTTTAAAGATGTGGAAGGAAACAATCTGGAAATTCTGGATTTTGGAAAATGGAATTTCGACTCCGGCCCAGATTTTCTTTATGGCAAAATAAAATTCAGTGAGCTGATCTTAGCAGGAAATATCGAACTGCACGTAAAATCTTCAGATTACATTTTTCATCAGCATTCCGGCAATCCTGAATTTGAAAATTTAATTTTACATGCAGTGTTCTATCATGATGTCGATGTTGATGAACTTAAAGATAAAAATATTCCGACGCTTGAACTGAAAAATTATATTGATGAAACCTTGCTCAGGAATTATGATTCCATGATCAGAAACCACCAGTTTATTCCCTGCGAAAATCTGTTCAGACCCGACGCAGTTCCTTTTTATTTTCCTGAAGAAACGCTGCTGAAAAAATTAGATGAAAAGTCTCTTGAAATCGAAAAAGGCTTGAAATTCAACAAAAATAACTACGAAGCTGTCCTCTTTCAGCATTTAGCGTATGGATTTGGGTTGAAAGTTAATGCTGAAATTTTCCGCCAGCTTGCAGAAAGTCTCGATTTTTCGGTGGTGAATAAGATCCGTCAGAACCAAATTCAACTCGAAGCCCTGTTTTTCGGCATCTGCGGTTGGCTACAAAAGCCGGAGGACGAACAGATGCAAATCTGGAAAAGAGAATTTGATTTTCTCCAGGCAAAATTCCAGTTGCCTGCTGTAAAAATTACCCCTAAGTTTTCGAAACTCCGGCCGCCAAATTTTCCCACGGTAAGGCTTTCTCAGCTGGCATCTCTGTACCACTTAAATCAAAACCTTTTTTCAAAACTTATTCTTGCCAAAAACATTGATGAGATTAAGGGAATTTTCGAGGGCGTTAAGGCCAGCGAATATTGGAACAACCGATTCAATTTCCGGAAAATCTCTCCGGTAGAAGGCGAAAAATCTCTTACAGAAGATTTCGTAAACCTGATTATTATAAACGCGGTGCTGCCCTTTAAATATGCTTATCACAAAAATTCAGATGAAGATATAAACGATGAAATTCTCGATTTTTACCGGAAAATTCCCCCTGAAAAAAATACTGTGACAGAAGGCTGGAAATCCTTAGGATTAGAAATCGGTAATTCGCTGGAAAGTCAGGCTTTTATCTATCACTACAAAAATTTCTGCGAAACCAAGAACTGCCTGAACTGTGGGATTGGCTTTCAGCTTTTAAGAGTGAAAGAATAACCTAGGTCTGACATAATTCACTCTTTTATTGTCTCTTTTTGAAGTTATAAGCACTAAATTTGATTAAAATTCAAGACATGTTTGATTGGTTAAAAGCATTACTACTTCCTGTTGAAAACCCTACTGTAACTCAATCCATCGTTGTAATTATGTTAGCGGTGGGATCGGGAATTTTCTTTGGCAGGTTAAAACTCGGCAAGATTACCTTTGGTGTTTCGGCCGTGATGTTTACGGGACTAATTTTGGGGCATTTCGGCTATCGCATTGATCATGGAATTCTAAACTTCATCCGTGATTTCGGTTTGATACTTTTCGTATATGGTATTGGTTTACAGGTTGGGCCATCGTTTTTTTCCTCATTCCGCAATGAAGGTTTAAAGTTTAATATTTTAGCTGTCTCAACTGTACTGTTTGGCGGGGTAATTACGATTATTCTGTACCATTTGACGGGTTTGAAAATGGAAGATTTGGTGGGAATCATGAGCGGTTCTGTGACAAATACACCGGGTTTGGGAGCAGCAAAAAATACGATCGAGGAAATAAAGGCGTCATTTCCCGACCGTGCCTTTAATGACCCAACCATCGGGTATGCCATCACTTATCCGCTAGGCGTTTTCGGAATCATCGGAACGATTATCCTTTCGAAAATTCTGCTTAAAATTCATCCGGAAACGGAGATGCGTAAATTCCGCATGTCGAAAATTAACAGTGAACTTCCGCTGATTCACAAAAAAATGAGGGTTACGAATCCTGAATTTTTCGGAAAAACAATACACCAGTCGATCAAAGATTTCGGGCATGATATTGTGATTTCGCGGCTTAAACACAGTGGTAGCGAAGCGGTAAAGTCCCCTACTTCCGACATGCATCTGAGAGACCGCGACGTGCTCATGCTGGTGGGATTGGAGAAAGATGTTGATGATTTTATTGCCCTACTTGGCAGGCCATCCAGTGATCTTTTCATCGAATCCGATTCTGACATTCACAATAAAAATATTTTCGTTACCAAACCTTCGGTGATTCATAAAAAACTTTCTGAACTTGATCTTTACAACACCTATGATTTAAAGGTAACGCGCGTATTCCGTGCAGGGCGGGAAATTCTTCCGCGACCTTCGCTTGAACTGTTTTATGGCGATAAATTAAGGGTAATCGGTTCTAAAGAAGCGATTGAAGAAGTAGAAAAAATTATAGGAAATTCAGAAAAAAAACTTCTCGAGCCGGATTTTCTTTCGCTTTTCGGCGGTTTGCTGCTGGGAGTGATTTTAGGTTCAATTCCGATTGCAATTCCGAGTCTACCGGTTCCGATAAAATTAGGATTTGCAGCCGGCCCACTGATTGTCGCCCTGCTGATTTCCAGATATGGCGGAATCTCTTTCATCCATTCCTATATCAATAACGGCGCAATTTATTTTATGAAAGATTTGGGAATCTGCCTGTTTTTCGCCGCGGTGGGAATTCATGCAGGTGATGGTTTTTATGAAAATTTCATACAGTACAATGGATGGAACTGGCTTCTTTTTGGCTCAGCGATTACTTTCATACCGCTGATCACGATGGTTATTATCGGCCGTTTTATCATGAAGATTAATTTCCTGCAGCTGGCCGGAATCATGAGCGGAAGCTATACAGATCCCGCGGCATTATCTTTCAGTACCAATTATCTGGATTCTGATGTGCCTATTCAAAGTTATGCTCAGGTCTATCCGCTGGTAACCATATTCAGAATTTTTGTGGCGAGTCTTCTGATTTTAATATTTAGTTGAAAATATTGATATAAATAAAAAGAGCAACCCGTTTGGATTGCTCTTTTTATTTATTTTAAGAATATTATTTCTTATCGTCCGGCGCGGAATCGGGGAATCTCTGCTGCGTAAATTCTCTTGAAATTGCAGCTTTTTCAAACTTTAATTTACCCGAAAGCGTTTCAATTACCACTCCGTCTTCCTGGATCTGCGCAATTCTGCCGTGCATTCCAGAGGTGGTTACCACTCTGCTTCCTACCTTCAAAGTTTCCTGAAAACCTTTTTCCTGCTTGGCCTTTCTCATCTGCGGGCGAATCATCAGAAAATAAAATCCAACGAACATTAGGCCCATCATAATCATTGTAGGCATCATAGAACCTTCCGGTTGCGCAGCCTGTAAAAATATAGCTATCATATTAATTTAATTTAAATAATTAGGGCTGAATATCTGCTGAGAAACTAATCACAATAGGTGATTTTTCTACGTTGGCATACACCTCAGCTTGCTTGCTTACCAATCCGTCGAAACTTGCAGAATCGAACTTCAGGGTGATTTTACCTTTTTGTCCCGGGAGAATTGGTTCTTTGGTATAATCAGGAACGGTACATCCACAAGCAGGTTTTACTTCAGAAATTACTAAAGGATTTGCCCCGGTATTGGTAACTTCGTATACATGCTCTACTTTGTCACCTTTTTTAATTTTTCCAAAAGCAAAATTAGCTTCTGAGAGTGCAACAGTGGTTGCCGGACCTACTTGTGCAGCAGGTGTTACCGGTGCAGTTTCCTGAGCTACCTCAGGAGCAGCTGCTGTTTGTGTAGTTTCTTCAACAACCAATTGATCAGCGGTCTGGTCTTTCTTGCAGCTTACTAAAGCGAGTGCGGCAACAAGCGGTAATAATTTCACTAAATTTTTCATAAATTCTTACTAATTTCTATTAATATCTTTGGTATACTTATCTAAAATTCCATTGATGAAAATGTTGGAACGGTCCGTAGAAAAGACTTTCGATATCTCGATATATTCATTGATAATCACTCTGCCTGGCGTAAGCGGAAAATAATCGAGTTCGCAGATGGCGGTAACCAGGATGATTTTATCGATAAGCGAGATTCTCTCGATGTCCCAGTTTTCAAGTCTGCCTTTGAGCTTTTTCTCGGTTTCTTCCCAGTGGTTGAGGGTCTGTTTTAAAAGCCTTCCTGCAAATTCGCGGTCTTCTTCATCTTTAATCATCTTAATTAAAGTATGGCTTGGCTCATTCTCTTTAAAAAAACCAATAGTCTTCTGAATCATGGAATTTGAAATGTGGAAATCATCAGCCCAACTCAGTTCCTTACCTTCGATATAATCATGAAAATCTTCATTCTCTGCAATATATCTCAGAAATAATTTACCAATGAATTTCTGATCTTCCTCAAAAGAAGTTCCTTCTTCTTTCATAAAATCCTGATAACGCTTCCCCGCAGTCATTCGCTGGAAAGTCTTTACCAATAATTCATCGTGCAGATCCCATTTAAGATCCTGGTGTTTTGAGGTGAAAGAAAGTCTTTCGGTATTCTCTTCCAGCATATTCAAAACTTTGTTATTGATGAATTTCTGGTTGGGATTAATGTTATCTTCGGTCTTGATGTATTTATTTTTACCAATCTCAATCTGTCTTTCAGCGAGCGCTTTCAGTGCCACCAAAAAATTAAGCTGATAGATATAGAGATGATAGATTTTCTCGATTTGCGAGAACATGTTTTTCTCTAAAACGTCTGCTTTAATAGGGTTTTGGTAATATGAATATACCGATTCTACAACTTTTTCACGGATTTGTCTTCTTCCTAACATTTCAAAGAGCTTTTTATGCGTGCAAAGATAGCATTTTTTTGCAAACTGCTCTCCCGCCTGGCGTTTTGAATTTCAATAAAAATGCTCGATCAGTTTTCAATTTATTACTTTTGCATCAGGAAAATTTTCCGCAAAAATTCAGAATGCCAAAAGCCAATTTATGAACGCACTGAAAACCCTAAACCCTTATTTCTGGAAACACCGTATCCTGCTGTTTTGGGGATTCCTGTTTATTATCGCCAGCAACTTCTTCAGTATTTATAAGGTGCAGTTTGTAGGGAAATCTGTTGACCAGATTGCACAAACCGCGAATCAGGGCTTTAACAAACAGGTACTGATTTACGTAGCGATTATCGTTGTTTCATCAATACTCACAGGTTTTTTCACTTTCATGATGCGGCAAACCATCATTGTTGCCTCACGGAAAATTGAATACGAACTGAAAAATAAAATTTACACCCATTATCAGGAACTGTCTTTAACCGATTTCAAAAAAACCACAACCGGTGACTTAATGAACCGGCTTAGTGAAGATGTTGTCGCGGTGAGAATGTATCTGGGGCCAGGCGTAATGTATGTAGTGAACCTTATTATTTTGCTCATCATTACAAGCATTTATATGCTGAAAACCGACGTTTCTATGACGTTGTGGTCATTGGTTCCGCTGCCTATTCTCTCTTACGTTATATATAAAGTAAGTTCGATTATTAATCACAAATCGAAAATCATGCAGAAAAGCCAGTCTGCGATTTCGACCTTCGTACAGGACAGTTTCTCCGGAATCCGCGTGGTGAAGTTTTTTGCCAAGGAAAAGTATATTGAGAAAAATTACGGTATAAAAGTTAAAGACTATCAGGATAAAGCCCTGGACCTGGCGAAAACTGAAGCTTACTTTTTCACCATTATTCTATTTGTAATTGGGCTTTTGAATGTAGTAATTCTGGTAATCGGCGGACAAAAATATCTGAACAACGAACTGTCCGTAGGAAAAATTGCCGATTTTTTCATGTATATAAATATTCTGATCTGGCCATTTTCTATGGTCGGTTGGGTTACATCAGTAAACCAGAGAGCTGATGCATCGATGGCAAGGATAAATGAATTTCTCGACATGAAAACCGAAATCATCAATACCAATAACGAAATCTATCCGATCAAAGGAGATATTGAATTCAGGAATGTATCCTACGTTTATCCGAATACTGGAATCAAAGCTTTAGAAAATTTAAGTTTTACGATCGAAGCCGGGAAATCACTGGCGATAATGGGAAAAACGGGCAGCGGAAAATCAACGGTAGCACTTCTACTCTGCCGGCTGATTGACCCGACGGAAGGCGAAATTTTAGTTGACGGCAAAAACCTGAAAGAACATAATCTGGAAAACTACCGCAGACAGATCGGGTATATTCCTCAGGAAAGTTTTCTGTTTTCGGATACAATCGAAAACAATATCGGTTTTGCGGTGGACAAGCCCTCTTTAAAACTGGTCGAACAATATGCAAAAAAGGCGGATGTTCATAAGAATATTGTAGAATTTAAAGATCAGTACAAAACAATGGTTGGGGAAAGAGGTGTTATGCTTTCCGGAGGCCAGAAACAAAGAATCTGTATCGCCAGAGCCCTGATTAAAGAACCGAAGATTTTAATTTTTGATGATTCTCTGTCGGCGTTGGATACTGAAACCGAAGAAAACATTCTCCAGAATATCGAAAACGAAATCCAGAAAAGCAGCTCAATCATCATTACGCACCGCGAAAGCAGCGCAAAACGTGCAGATAAAATATTGAATCTCACTAAAGTAGAAACGACAGCATCGGCATAAAAATGCGGATTCGTTACTTATAATTCATTTTTGTTAACAAAAACCAATTAATTATTTTGCAATTAAAAGAAATCTTTTATATTTGTTAAATAAGATTTGAAAAAATAGCTACAAATGAGTGATTACAAGGAACGCCACGAAAATGAAATTTTCACAAAGGTGTTGAAAGCAGGAAGAAGAACATATTTCTTTGATGTTCGCGAAACTAAAGCGGGAGACTATTATCTGACAATCACCGAAAGCAAAAAGAATTTTGGGGAAAACGGAGAAGCAACTTTCGAAAAACATAAAATCTATCTCTACAAAGAAGATTTCAAAAGTTTCGAGGACATGTTCAGAGAATCTACAGACTTTATTATCAGCCAGAAAGGTGAAGACGTGATTTCTGAGAGACACGACAAAGATTTTAAAAGCCGTTCATTCACCATTGAATCCGACGACGAAGTTTAATAAAACAAAAGCATCCCATTAAGGATGCTTTTTTTATTTGCTTATCAAGTAGAATGAAAATAAAAGTATTACAAAATAAAAAAACGCACTGAAAATCAATGCGTTTTAAGTGGGTGAATGAGGGGTCTCGAACCCCCGACCTCCGGAACCACAATCCGGCGCTCTAACCAACTGAGCTACAATCACCGTTTGAGGTTGCAAATATAGGGTTTTTCGAGAAATTACAAAACTATTCCGTCAAAATTTTTGAAAGCAAGCAACTTTTCCGAAGTAAATCCTTCAGCGAAACCAACACCCGACAATCTGCCTAAATCCTGAGCTCTGTAAGTTAAACTTTCCAGAAAATCCTTCGTCGCGATCGGAGTCATCGGTTCATTGGAATTGGGGTCGTAAAACTGGGTTTTATAGGCGAGACAGGCTTCTATTTTCTTCTCCATGAAATCTGAAATATCCACAACAAATTCCGGAATTACATTTTTCCATTGGATGTAATGGAAAACCTGCTTTGGACGCCACTGTTGTTGGTTTTCACCATCCAATACTGTGTCAATTTTCACCAATCCTGCAAGAAAACACGCATCTGACACCAATTTCGAGGCTTTCGCATGATCCGGATGTCTGTCGTCAATTGCGTTAGCAAAAACAATTTCTGGCTGATACTTACGGATCATTTTCACCACCTGCATTTGATACTCTTCAGTATTGAGAATAAAACCGTCTTTCATTTTCAAATTTTCACGTGCTGAAATCCCAAGTACTCTGGAAGCTTCCGCGGCTTCTTCAGCTCTGGTAAAATTAGTTCCGCGTGTACCGAGTTCGCCTTGCGTTAAATCAACAATCGCAACTTTTTTCCCTTCGGAAATTAATTTAGCTAATGTTCCTCCACAACCGAGTTCTACATCGTCCGGATGGGCGCCAATGGCCAGAATATCTACTTTCATCTGTCTAAATTTAAATATAATTTGCAGCAATATTATTCCTGATACTGATAAACGGTGGTTAAAAACTGAGCATAAGACTGCTCCAGTCTGGTAATATCTCCAGATTTTAGGTTAATACCAGCGTTTCCATCAGTATTAGAATTCATTGAAAAGGCCGAAAACTGAAAAAATTGTACGGGTTGGTTTTCCTGTGCAGAAAGTTTGATAGCCGAACCCAAAAGTTTTCTAGTGGAAACGGTATAAACTTCGCCTGGAGTAAGCATCATTTTTGTAAAAGTACGCGGCTGAAAAGTCCTGTTAGCTTTATTGATGGCGATCGTCTGTTTCTTAAACGGTGAGGCAATAAGATAAATAATATTGTCTTCCTTGGAGAACTGATCGGGCGCAACATAATAAAGACTGAGTCTGTAATGGGCCGGATCAAATTTCTGCATTCCACCTTCCACAGCTTCAAAAGGCAGATACGAGAAAGCATTTGCTCCCACTTCTTTTGCTTTTTTGTAGATCATCCCGAAAACTTTAACATCGTCGTCAGAAAATCCCTGTACTTCAATTTCGCCCAGGTATTCTGAAGTTACTACCTCGGGATTTATTTTATAAAGAAACCTATCGCTGTTCGAATTTGTTTTTGAAACTTTATTAAGCACAACATTCTGTGCGAACAAAACCTGGCTGAACAGAATCACATATAAAAAGACTGATTTTTTCATGATTTCTGTAGAATTTGTATGCAATCTTCAAGAGAATTCTCCCAATGATTCAGTTCAATGCGGTAAATATTTTCTATTTTATCTAAAGCCATTGTACTTCGTTTCGGCCTTGTGGCCGGAGTAGGAAAATCTTGCGTGGTAATTGCATTGAGTTTAATTCCCGAATCTGAAAATTCTGCAATCTTTTTAGCAAAACCGAACCAGCTTGTTTCAGGATAATTGGAAAAATGAAAAATACCAAAGGTTTTTGTTTCAGTGTCGATGACTTTCATGATTGCTTCTGCTAAATCATTAGCATTGGTAGGCTGACCAAACTGATCCGCAACAATTCCCAATTCATCCTTAGTGGAGAATAAGTTCAGCATTGTTTTCACAAAATTTTTATTAAACTCTGAATACAGCCACGATGTGCGGATAATCACTGTCTTTGGATTAATATCCATCGAGAGTTCTTCACCTTTCAGTTTTGAGGCTCCGTAAATGCCTTGCGGATTCGTAAAATTATCTTCAGAATAAGAAATTTCAGTTTCACCATCAAAAACATAATCGGTAGAAACGTGAATCAATACGCAGTTATATTCAGCACAAGCTTCAGCTAAATTGGCCACTCCGTCTGCATTTACTGCAAAGGCTTTTTCAGGCTCTGTTTCCGCAAGATCTACCGCAGTATAAGCTGAAGCATTAATACAGAATTGCGGTTTATAGTCATAGAAAAAATCAGAAACTGCAGACCCATCTGTAATGTCAAGCGTTGCTGAATCGGTAAAATTAAATTCGTATCGGTCTTCAAAATCAGGAGCAATCTTTCGGATACAGTTCCCTAACTGTCCGTTACCTCCGATAATCAGTATTCTTTTTGTCATTTTGCGGCTGATTTATTCAGTTTTCTGAAATATGAAACTCTGCTTTGGAAATCTTTCTCCTCTAAATTTACCAAAAATTTGCGGAAAAGGTCTTTTGTTTCTTCAGGCTGTGATTCTGATCGGCGTGTTTTCATGTTGAAATAGATTACGGTAAGCCACAGTATGCTGTGAATGGTTTTTCCGTCTTCGCTTTTCATTAGAATCTCGACTTTCGACAGCCGGTCGCCCAGTTCTATTGTTTTGCTCGAAATCTGCACTTTGGCGTTATAACGCACTTCTTTAAGATAAGCAATTTCGTTCTGTACGGTGATCCAGGTGCATCCTGTCTGGCGGGTATAGCCCTCATAAGTAAAACCGTAACCGCTTTCTACATGATCTTCTCTTGCGTTAAGCATGTATTCCAGATATTTTACATTATTAAGGTGACCAATAGGATCGCAGTCGCTGAAGCGCACTTTCTCTACTGATGAAATTTCTTTTTCCATTTTACAAAATTAAAAAACCATCCTGAAAGTATCGGGATGGTTTAGGTTATAGAAAGGGTTTATTAAAGACCTAATTCTTTTTTTACAAGCGGAGTTGCGTCCGGACCACCTTTGTAGATTAATGCCGTAGAATCGATGATGAAATCAAAACTGTTTGCCTTAGCTACTTTAGCAACTGCATTGTTCAGTTTGTCGATGATCGGTTTTACCGCTGCATCTCTTCTTGAAGCCAAATCTTGTTGAGCAGTTTGTTGCAACGCCTGCAGATTCTGCTGCTTTTTCTGTAATTCACCTTCTTTAGCAGTTCTCTGAGCTTCTGTCATTTTAGCACCATCAGCCTGGTATTGCTGAACTTCTTTTTGGAAAGACTCTGCCTGCTTCTGAAGTTCGTCACCTTTAGTTTTGCTGAAAGTATCTAAATCTGTGGTCATTTTCTTAGTTTCAGGCATTGCTGCCAATACAGCTTCGTAATCCATAGATGCAACTTTCTGAGCGTTAACTGCTCCTGCTGTTATCAACATCATTACTGCTGCAAATAATACACTTAATTTTTTCATAATTGGGGTTGAATAATTTATTGTTGTTTAAATTTATTTTGATCTTCTAGACTGCGTTGCTGGATTCTTGATCTCTTTGTCTCTAGACAGTCTTAATTTTTCCTCTTTTGCATCTGCCTCGCTCATTCCTGATCTTGCAGGCTTTTCCGTGCCTTTTGTTCCTGAGTTTTTCAGCAACAAATCTAACACTTTATCTGTATAATCATAACGCTTTTCGAGGAAAATTACACTAATGTTATTGCTTTTATCAAGAACTATGCCCAAACTGTTTTTCTCTGACACTGTACGGATTGCGTTCCATATCTGGTCCTGGAAAGGTTTGGTGAGATTTGATCTTGCATTGTTGATTTCACCAAGAGTACCGAAACGGTTATTGATCATGTTCTTGATTTTCTTATCAAGGTCATCAACTTCTTTTTCGCGCTGTTTCAACTGATCGCCTACCAAAAGGACTCTCTCATTTTCCAGCAGGGATTTTTTCTTATCAAAATCCGACTGCAATGTTTGGATTTCGGTCTGCCAGTTGGCAATCTGCTCATTAAGCCTGTCCTGCGCATCCTTGTACTGAGGCATTTTACTCAGGATATAATCGGTATCGACAACTCCGATTTTCTGTGCACCAAGAGCACCAGAAAATATGAGAAGGAGCAGCGAAAATAATTTGATCTGTTTCATCTAATAACCTTTTATAATGATTGATTCATGAGGAAGTGGGTTTTCCATCCTGCAGGTTCAGTACCCATAAGCGTTTTATCGAAACCGTAAGCAAAATCGAAACCGATAAGTCCGAACGCGCCCATGTAAACTCTAACTCCGACACCTGCCGAACGTTTCAGCTGGAATGGGTTATAGGTCCCGAACGAATTCCATGCATTACCGCCTTCCAGGAAGCTTAATGCATAAATTTTTGCGGTCTGATTCATAGAAATCGGGTATCTGAGTTCGAGCGCAAATCTGTTATAGATCGTTGCTCCACCGTATGGAGTTACATCTTCCAGGGTTCCGCCTGTTGAGGATGCATTTTCGTAACCGCGTAACGGCACCAATTCCCTACCGTCATATCTTCCACCAAACAATCCAGTTCCCCCTACATAAAATCTCTCAAACGGCGGTGCACCAAGTTCTTTGTTATAACCGTTCAGGAAGCCCATCTCGGCAGTACTTCTAAGTACCATCTTCCCAACAACCGTATTATATACATCAGCTTTCATCTTCACTTTATAAAATTCGAGCCATTTGTATTTTTCCACATTACTCATTGCAGCATAATTCTTGTCGCTGAAGAGTGAATAAGGGGGCGTAAACTTAACCGAAGCTTCTAAGTTGGAACCTTGCGTCGGGAAAATTGGGTCTAAACCGGCAGACATTCTGCTCAAACCAACATTGAAACTGAAATTTTTTGCAGAACCGTTATATTCAGTTTCATTACCAAACTGGAACGGATAATTGCTGAAATCATAGCTTTGATACTGGATTCCTGTATATAGGGAGAAATAGTCATCCGGCCATCTCAAAAGCCTGTTTAATCCCGCACTTGCAGAGAAAATGTTCAGTTTCTGAGTATCGCCAAACTGGTCTGAATATCTTACCAAAGACTGGTTTACACTTACAGAAAGTGCAGTAGGTCTTGTACCGAACAACCAGGGCTCGGTGAATGAAATCCCGTAATTCTGGAAATATTGCCCGGCCTGAGCCTGGATCGAAAGCGTTTGCCCGTCACCCTGAGGAACCGGTTTAAAATCTTTAAGTTTTAAAAAGTTTCTCAGTGAAAAGTTGTTGAATGTAAGTCCTAAAGTACCGATAAATGATCCACCACCGTAACCGGCCTGAAGCTGAACCTGAGAAGAACCTTTTTCCACAAGCGTCCAGTGTACATCTACTGTGTTATCCTGTGGATTCGGAACGATGTTCTGACCAACCTGCTGCGGATCGAAAAACTGCATCCCGGCCAAATCAAAATACGTTCTTTTAATATCGCTTTTAGCAAATAAACTTCCCGGTTTTGTTCTCAATGAACGCAAAATTACGTGGTCATGCGTTGTGGTGTTCCCACTCCATGTCACACGGTTCCATGTTGCTTTTTCGCCCTCGTTAATCCGGATTTCCAAATTGATGGAATCACCTGCAACTGATTTTTCGATTGGAGTAACGTTAGAGAACAGGTATCCGTTGTTCATATAAATTGACTTGATATCGGAATCGTCTTCTTTTCCGCCATCCTCGCCTACTTTCTTGTTGAAACCAACAGCATCATAAATGTCACCGGTTTTATATCCTAAAACTTTCTGAAGATAATCGGTAGAGAACGCTGTATTTCCAAGGAAATTGATGTCTCCAATATAATATTTTTTTCCTTCACTAAGTTTTACATTGATTTCAAAATCATTTTTAGGATTTCTCCACACGGAATCGGAAACGATCTTCGCATCACGAAAACCTAATGAGCGATAGTAGTTTACAAGATTATTCTTGTCCTCTTCATATTTCTCTTCAATGAATTTTGATGGTTTCAGAATGCCCTGAATACCGAATCTTTTCTGCTTCGTGTCTTTGAAACCTTTTTTGCGCAGTTTGCTGTCTGACACATTCTCGTTTCCTTCAAATTCAATATGGCTGATTTTCACCTTTTTACCTCTTTCCACATTAATCGTCCAGTCTACCAATTCAGGATCCTGGGCATTAACTTTATCCTCAATAGTTACTTTGGCGTCAGCGAAACCCTTTTTAATATATTCTTTCGGAATATTCGTTTTCAGGGTTGAAACTAAATTCTGGGTGATTTTGGTTCCGGGTTTCAGGTTGTTGTCTTTGGCGAGTTTTTCACTTTTCGACTTCCCAATTCCTTTACCTGTAAATTTCACTTCTCCAAGGTCTTTAAGATCCTGCAGATTGAAGCGAAGCACGATCTGTTCGCCTTCGATGCTTTGAATATATACTTCAACTTCAGAAAAAGACTGTGTTTCCCACAGTTTTTTAATGGCGTTACTTATTTTCTGCCCTGGAATTTCTACGCTTTCGTTCTTGTTAAGACCGGTAAATCTTAAGATCTGTGCGGGGGTATATTTTTTTACGCCATCTACCACAATGTCTTTAAGGATGTAGGATCCTGTTTCGTTCTGAGCGTACACCGGGTTATTGTCCTGCGGCGTCTGCTCGGGAGTTATCTGACCATAGAAATGCGCCGAAGCCGCAAACATGATGATGGGTAAGAATTTAAACTTCATTTTTTATCTTGCTAACTTTTCTTTTATATATTTTCGTCGAGCTGTTCGCTAATTTTGCCGAATCTTCTCTCTTTGTTCTGGTAATCGTAGATGCACTTGAAAAAATCTTCTTTCCCGAAATCCGGCCACAGAATATCCAGAAACTGCAGCTCTGCATAGGCGATCTGCCAGAGCAGGAAATTGCTGATACGTACCTCGCCACTGGTTCTGATCAATAAATCTACAGGGGGGAAATCTTTGGTGTAAAGATGCTGTTCAAAAACTTTTTCCGTGATCTCGTCTTCCGTAAGTTCACCGGTTTTTACTTTGTGGCTGATTTGTTTTACCGCGCTAAGGATTTCATGCTGTGAGCCGTAACTCAAGGCAAGAATCAGGTTTCCTTTTTTGTTATCTTTAGTGATATCCACCAAATGCTGCATACTTGCGCGCACGTCGGCAGGTAATTTTTCAACATCACCGATGATATGCATCCGTAAACCTTTACTGAAGATTTCCTCGGCTTCTAAAATGATGGTTTCAGAAATCAAGCTCATCAGCGTATCTACCTCATCATCCGGACGGTTCCAGTTTTCTGAGGAAAATGTGTAAAGGGTAAGGAAAGGAATATGGATTTCGTTACATGCGTTTACGGCCTCCCGAACTGCTTTAATAGCGTGTTTGTGGCCAAAAGTTCTTTTTTCACCACGTGATTTCGCCCATCTTCCGTTGCCATCCATAATAATGGCGACATGCTGGGGAAGCTGATGCGTATTGATTCTCTCTTTAAACGACTGCATTATTTTACTCTCCACAATAACAAGGGGGTCTGCCAAATGAATAGGTAAGGCCTATCGATACGGTATTTACCCAGTCTTTTGAATTTATATTTCCTACTTCACGGTTTTTCAGAAATTCTGCGGCTCTTTCTTCTGCTACCTGAAGATAAGGGCTCTCCTGCAACAGTGATTTTGTAGATCCCGGGGCCAGAATATCTTTATTGTAAGTAACCTTCACTTCTTTATCGTTTACAACACTGTAGTCGATTGAATCTGAAAATGTAGGCCTGAACATGAACTCTCCGAAAAGTGCCCAGTTATAATTAAATTTATACTTCAAACCAACGCCGAACGGGATTGCCATTGTAAGCTGGTTACCCGACTCGTAAGTCGGAGAGGTCTCGAAATCGGTGCTGCTCGTAGGGGCAATTGCTGTACCACCTGCATCACGTCTGAAATCATTAACCAGTGAAACTTTGGTAGAATTTGCAAGTAAGCCGCCCACACCTGCAAAGATATAGGGACTTGCAAGGCTTTTCTGTTCATCATTTACCGGGAAAAAATTATATTCGAAAATTAAATCAGCCTCAAGAATCGAATTGGTTCCCCACAGATTTCTGTTCCTGCGGTACTGCTCTTTCGCCACAGAATCTAAAAACTGAATATGGCTGTATCCTACATTCAACCGTACGGTTTGGTACGGATTAAAATTCATTCGGTACAATATTCCGCCATAGAAAGGAATCCCATAATCACCAATGTTGCTTAAAACAGGTTTCTGGAGAATATAGTTTGTTCTACCGATATCGCCAACCAAGTTACTCATGCCCAGTTGCACCCCCAATTCGTGCCGTTGTCCCTTATAGAAACCCGACATTAAAATAAGCGCAAAGAAGGAATAAATCAGTTTGTTGTGCATGAATGACTGAACATCAATTTTCATAAATAATTTTGCAAATATAAAACATTTTTACTTTAAGGAAATTCTTAATTTTAAGTTAAATAACCTCAAAAAAGCATAATTTATTGATCTAAAAACGGCAATTATACCAGTTTATGATTTCACTATAATAAAACCCTCCACTGCGAGGGTTATTAAGATCAAGCTCGGCCGAAAAGTTTTCTCAGTTTATTCCGGATTTTAATCAGCGTGGGTTCCTGGTAATTCTTATCCTCATCAAAATAACCGTAACCGTAGCCGTAACCATACCCGTACCCATAACCGTAGCCCTGCTGCTGCTGATAATCATTATAAACCAGCCCCAGATTCTGCACTTCCCGATTCTGGTATTTTTCTGTAATCATCTTCAACATATACTTCTCGGTATATTCGTGCCTTACAACGTAAATACTCGCATCCGCATACTTCATGAGCTCAAAGGGATCTGCAACCAAACCAACCGGCGGAGAATCGATGACGATAAAATCGTAGATCTTTTTCAAATCTTCAAGGAATTTTATATTGCGGTCGCTCATTAAGAGTTCCGAAGGATTTGGCGGAATAGGGCCGGATGTCGCTACATGAAGATTGGGGATTTTGGTCTGATTTATAATCCTCTCCATGTCAACTTCACCGGTAAGATAGTTAGAAATTCCGTATTTATTATCAATTTTGAAGTCCCCGAAAATCTTCGGTTTTCTTAAATCCATTCCTAAAAGAATTGTTTTCTTTCCGCTTAAACCCAGTACCGAGGCGATGTTGATTGAAATGTAGGTTTTTCCTTCGCCACCCACCGAAGAGGTAAGTAAAATCACTTTTGATTTATTATCTTCTTTATGAAGGAACCTCAGATTGGCACGTATTCCCCGAAAGGCCTCAGATATTGATGATCGTGGCTGCTCCAGAACTGTAAGGTTATTATCATGTGTATTTTTGCCGATAACTCCAAGAAGCGGAATCCTGGTGGCCTGAAGCAATTCTTTAATGTTCCTCACGCGGTTATCCAACACTTCAGAAATTCCAATAATCAATAATGGCAGCAAAAGCAAACCACCGATGATAGAATATTTCGTTCTCTGCACGTCCGGAGCAATAGGTCCCTGTCCCAAATTCTTTGCAGGATCGATTACGGTAATATCGGATTTATTGGTGGCAACCCGTATCTGCGTTTCGTTCTGTTTGGTCAGCAAAGTGTTGTAGGTTGCTTCAATCATATTGTATCCCCGTTCTGCGTCCAGATATTTCCTTTCTTTCTCCGGGTACGCTACTAAATCTATACTTTCGCCTGCAATCAGCCTGTCAATCTTAGCGATTTCGTTCAGGTAAGTGGTATAATAATTTCGGAGAGAACCATTTGAATTCCCCCTCGCTTCGTTGATCAACCTGTTGATTTCGCGCATCGGTTCCGAATTCGGGGTGTAAATCAACGCAAGTTCGCGTCTCTTTAAATATAGTGCTTTAAGCTCTGATACTGTAGCGCTGAAAACTCCGTCTTCAATTCCGGCTGCATTCATGCTGATCATTCGGTCCAGATTCTGCGATGCAAGGGTATTTCTGATGCTGTTGAGTGAATTAATCCTCGTGAGTAGATCTGCTTTCTTTGTTTCGAGCTCCTTGATCCGTAAAAGTGCTTTTTCATCGCGGTCTTTAATATCATACAGACCTTCACTGATCTTCATATTATTAAGCACTAAAGCGCTGGAATCTAATTTCTTACGTATTTTTGCTAGATTTTCGTAGAGGTAATTCTCAGTGTTTTTATCTACAGTATTACGGTCAATAAGTCTTTTTCGCTGAAGTTCATCTACCGAGGTATTAAGAAAGTTCACCGTTCCGTTCAGATTATAACCGCTTTTAGAAATAATCATAATGGTATTGATTTCTTTATCGAAATCGACATTGATGGTTGAAACCAGGTCATTAACTGTTTGATTAACAGTTGACAGATTAAGAATTATATTCTCTAAAACAATCGGAGTCGGCTGTGGATTTTTTACCAGTCTGAATTTAAAATTCGGGGACACATACCATTCGTTCACCGAAATCACCTTATTCGCAGGCCTGTTATAAGGGGAAACGGTCGTGAAATTTTCCGTAACATAAGAATAGAGCGATGTTGTTTGACCTTCATCCGGAAGTACAACCTCATATCTTCCGCCGGTTTTAGGAATAAGCGTAATCGGATAGTTTACCTGTTGCAGATGGCTTTTATCAACTTCAAGAAAAACCGGAGAATCATATTTGTCGAGGTAAGTCTGTTTGATGACTCCTTTGGTTGAATAATTAATGAAAAGGTCCAGTTGCTTTACCAGGTATTCGTTGTGTGAACGGGAGAGGAGCATCTTTTTCAGATAAATCCCGTCCTGATTTCCATTCTGACCCCAAATGAAGTTAATCGATTGATTTGGAGTGAAATAGCTAGCCGTATTATTCGAAATACTGAGTGACAGGTTAGAAGCATAAATGCGCTGCGCATAATACTTGCTGTACACCCATGAAATAGCATACCCAAAGGCCGCCATCAGTGCAAACCAATACCAGTTTCTAATAATTCTTCTGACGAAATGCTCGACATCAAAAAAGGCGAAAGAACCGACTTTTTCGGATTGTTGAGAGGCAGATTTACTTGTGTTTTCTTTACCGGGAATCATTAGAGTCGTGTTAGAATTAAGTAAATCGACATTGCGGTGGTAATTACAGAAACCCCTGTTGTAAGAGTCTGGATCGGATCTTTGCCTAATCCGTTCAGGTTTTTGGATCTGGTGGTGAGGAAAATCTCATCGCCGTTCTGCACCCAATAATAAGGCGAATTCATTACATCCTCGCGGGTTAGATCGATTTGGGCAATCTTTATCCCTTCGGGCAGCTTTCTATGAATTTTGATGTTGGTTCGGTCCACCGTCCTGTTAAGTCCGCCATTAATGGAAAGTGCTTCGGTAATTGTTAAAGTGTTTTTATGTGTTTTTTTTTCGCCGGAAATTTCTATGGTTTCCACATCTCCTAAAATATAGTAGGTAATTCCGTCGGTATTGAGGCGGACTTCTGATTTACCTTCTACAAAATTTTCATTTACCCGGTTCTGGATTTCCTGAGTAATGTCTTCTATAGTTCTTCCTTCCGCTTTTACAAAGCCAATTCCCATGATATTGATGTCACCTTTGGAATCTACTTTCAGTCCGTTGAAATAGAAATTTGAATTTCCGCCCTGGCCACCAACGGAGCTCATTACTCCTGCAGAATTTGATCCTGAAGCTGCACTTACCGCTGCAGCGGGCGGCGCATTTAATGTGGAATAAAACTGTGCTGCGTCGCCTTTTGGTGTAGTTACAATATTCAGGTTCAGCATATCGTTTTTAGTCACTCTGTAAATGGGAATATTATAGGGAACCAAACCTTCTTCGTTGATTACCAGACTTTCATTGGGCTGAAGATACCGGACGTCTTTTGTAGAGATGCACGACGAAAGCAGAAGAGGAATAAGGAGGAAAAATAAAACTTTATGGGTTTTCATCATTTTAAAATGTGGTTTTTACAAAAATAACAATAATTATACAGGTTTTCTTAATAATAACACAACTTTCGGAAGATATGCGCCTACAAAACCAAGAACTATAATGACTAAAAGCAGGAGATTAACATTAATATGGCGGAAAAAATATGCAACGCTTACGATAAACAAATAGTACAGCAAAATATAAACAGTTGACCTCCGGTGAGTTAAGCCTAACCTCAGCAAAGAATGGTGAATGTGATTTTTGTCGGCCACTAAAGGTGATTTCCCGGATATGATTCTGATGAGAAATACATTCAGAGTATCAATTATCGGCAGTATAAGAATCGCCATAGCAATTGCCGGCGCTGACTGGAGGTAATATCTGGGAACTTCAGGCAGTTGCTTATCAATGAAAATATCAATAAAACAGATTGCTGTAAAGGCCAGAAGAAAACCTAGAATCATAGATCCGGTATCTCCCATGAATATTTTATTTTGCCGGTAATTGGAAAGGTTAAAATACAGGAAACCGATTACCGACCCTATAATAACGCCGGAAAGCACCACAAGAGGATAATTGTACTCACCCAGCCTGTAATAACTGATTCCGAACATCGCGCTGCAAAGGATGGAGTAACCCCCGGCAAGACCATCAATACCATCAATTAAATTAAATGCGTTGATGAGCACGATGAAAGTAAAAATACTAATTGCCACGCTGAAGAAATAATTGAGCTCATAAACTCCAAAAAGTCCAAAAAAGCTTCTGATACGCACATCTGAACCAATTACGATAAGGGCTGTCACGATAATCTGTGCAAAGAGTTTCTTATAAGCACGCATCACCACGATATCATCCATCACGCCGATGTACAGAAGTATTACCAGCGAAGCGAACAGAAATTTGTACATATCAAAAAGTTCGAACGCAAAAATAGAGGCACAAACTGCCAGAGAATAAAAGATAGAAATCCCGCCCAGGTTTGGGATTTTTCTTAAATGCGAACTGCGCGCCCCGGGTTCGTCCATCAGGTTTTTTCGCCTCGAAATTTTCACTACGGTAGGAATCGTATAAAATGTCAGCAGAAACGAACAAAGGAATCCCAGCCCTAACTTAACATAGAACTGTGGTATTCCGGATTGTGCGAGTAAATCTTTTATTTCATCCATTACTGTTTACCAAAGTGCATTTTTATACCGTTCTGTAGTAAATCCGCCACGGTGAGCATTTCCACTTCCAAAGTAGAAAAACATGGCTACAAAATACATCATAAATCCCAGATAGAGAATCTGTCTTTGCCGTCCTTTTACAGCGTATACTAAATTACTGAGGCAGAACATCGTTACAAAGAACATATATGCTCCCGGAAGCCGGACTGCAAAAATTTCATTAGACCGGAAGAAATAGAACAGCGCCATCCCAAATACGGCCAGATTTCTCATATATTCGTACCACCAAACCTCATCGCAACCTTTCTTATCATATCGGATTAAAATTACAATAAATATAATCTTCACCAAATCATTAAGGCCGGTTTCTACCTCTGTTCCATAGTACCGGTCATCCAGATAACCAGTATATGCTCCGGAAATATCCTGAGGAGCTATTGAACCAAAAAAAGCACTTCCTACGCGGTAAAGCTCGAAGGGTGAGGAAAGCAGCGCAATTACCAAAACCCAGAAAATCCTTTTACTGTTCATGGGAATCAGCACAAGCCAATATGCGGGTAGAAATATGATTGCCGTTTTATGAAATCCCAGGGCGATATAAATGCACAGCAAAAACATGGGCAAATTACGTTCTTTAATGAACTTAAAAGAAGCCACGCAAACCGCAATTCCCAAGCCCTGTCGCATTTGCCCCGAATCCTCAAAAAACATAATCGGCATAAAATAAAACAGTAATGCCAATGTGGGAAATGCAACATTCTTATAAATAGCAGTAAATTTCAGCGAAACCGCAATTACCGCCATGATTAAGGTTACGATATAAAACGGAAAACCAAAATCGAAAACGAGTTTATTGATGAGTACGAAGATCCATTCAATCTCTTCAGAATTTGGCCGGAAAAGCGCCTTATCGAGAACATCTCCGTAGGTTGTGTAAATAGCAAATCCGGAAAAAAGCATTTTGTAGACAGGATAATCTGCTCCCACATCGATCCTGAACCCGATTGCAAGAATAATCAGGATGGCGGTAACCCACGTAAAAACACTCTGTTTTTTCTCCAGCCGGAAAATTTCCCAGTAACTCGCAAATGCAAGAAAGAGGAAAATTACGGTAAAAACGGGATGTAGAATGGGCATAAATAGATTCGTGTTCTATACCAATTTCCGCAGCAGTTTTTCCTGCCCAATGAAATACAGCAAATAATAAATTTTTTTCTTCAATGGCAAATATAGCAGATAATTCCGACCGAAACGCCTATACGACAATATATCTACAGTCGAAATCTTATTTTTACGGAGGAAAACCTTCAGTTCCCGCGACATCTTCTGATAGATCTGTTCATCTTTCACAAAAGCGAGATAGGCAAGAAAAGTATAAACGCCCTCCAGAATTTTAAAGTTTTTTATTTCCTTTTTCATGTGGGAATATCTGGAATTTTCAAACGCTTTTTCAACCTCATCAACGGCATGCAGAATATCCAAACCATTTTCTGTATGCGTTTTAGTGATCGAATCTTCGCGTTCCAGATAATGATAATGATAGTTCTGCGTCCGAGCAATAACACTACATTTCAGAAGCAACTGCGGAATAAGTTGAATATCCTCGAAATGAATGCCTTTTTCAAATCTTTTGCCTGCGAATAAATCTCTTCTAAAAATTTTATTGCACGCGAAATAGGATAAATCTGCAAAGACTGAAAAATGATCTTCCAGAACAATCCGTTCCGGCATATTGGGAATTTGGGTGAGTTTCTGTGTGATTTTTCCCGCCTCGTCAACTTTCTGCAGATTGCAGATGACCATTTCAGCCTCGTGTTTTTTGGCGAGTGCATACATTTCGGCAAACATTTTTTCAGAAACCGAGTCATCACTGTCTACAAACGCGATAAATTCTCCGGTTGCGCGATCGAGACCAAAATTCCTGGCATCACTCAGTCCTCCGTTTTCCTTGACGAAAGATTTAATCTTTAAAGGAAATTTTTCACTGAATTCATCAATAATAATTTGCGAAGAATCAGGGCTGCCATCGTTCACTATTAAAATCTCAATTTCCTGTAAAGTTTGATTCACCAAAGAATTTAAACAATTTCTGAGGTATTTTTCAACGTTGTAAACAGGAACAATAACTGAAATTTTAATCATCAACTGTCCTTTTATTTGGCTAAATGGTACAAATAATAATCCTGACCAATTGGGCGGATTCCGTAAATCCAGCGCAGAATTTGGGGCGCATTCTGGTGAAGCTCTGCAATCGGATAGCTTTTTATAAACTGATAATGGGAGTCGAAATAAGCCTTATCAGTAGCAGTCATTCTGTAATAACTTTTTGCGTCACCGGGTTTGTAGATGATGGTCACAATATAATCGGGTTTATATTCCTTTACAGCATTCATCCACCAGTACTTTTCATCTTTCTGCATGTGAGCAGTTATTTTCTTGTTGACCAGGCCTACTTCATCATAAGTGTATAAATGAGTATAATACGGTATTTTGCCTGCCGGTTCCAAAAATATAGACTCGCCAATGTCGGGATTTTCATTCTGAATATCTTTTGCAATCTGCATCCTCTGGGTCTCCTCCATATAACCGATTGCCCACGACTGCAGCAGTTGGAATCCATATAAACTTAAACAAAATGTAAAGATCAATGGCAGCAGAACTGTCTTTCTAACAGGGACAAACCGAAGCAAATAATATAAAACCACCACAAACAGAAAAACCCGTGGCAGCCAGTAATACCAATCGAAATAGGCCTGAAGGAAAGCAAAAACCGTAATTTTAATCAGCGCAAAGGCACACATGGCAAGCACAATTACTTTGGTAGGAAAGGTAATCTCGGCTGGCTCCTTTATCATTTTGTAAATGCCATATCCCAGCGCAGCAAGAAAACCGGTGAAGATTAAAAATGTAAATAGTGAATATTTTTTGATCAGTCCGCCGTAATACGCCCACTGGAAGAGCAGAAACTCTAAACTATTATTTCTGGAGAGATTTTTATAGGCAATTTTTTTAGCCTTAATTGTATGGTTTACCAGCTCCCCAAAATAAATCATATTAAAAGCCACAACACTCACGAGGCCTACAATTCCTCCGAAAATAAAAGCCGGATTGAGTTTTTTTCTGATGATAAGATCCGCTACAAAAAATACACCTAGGAATATGACGGTATCGATCCTGGTCCAAAGCAGCAGCACCGGGAAGATGAAATATGCCCATTCTTTGCCCTTCCGTAATCCAAAATAGATCAGGCCGCTGTAAAGAAAAAACAGGATTCCATACTCCATTCCAAGGCAGGATGCTGTAAGCGCAGGCGGAACCATATTCAGTAAAATCACAAAAATTCCACGGGTCACTAAGTCTTTCCGAAACAGAACTTTTCCTAACCACCATGATCCTATTCCAAAAAGAACACAGTTGAAAATAAGCTGCGGATAAATAAAATATTCCCCGAAATTCAACTGAAAAAAAGCAGACACCAGAACATACAAATGTGTTGTAGAAGCCGAAAGCTCTTCTTCACCATTAAAACCTATAACACCATAATTCAGCAAATTACCTGCGACACGCCAGGTAATAAAAGAGTCTTCCTGAATATGATGCGTAAAAAACACGGGAATCTTAATGAGTACCGTAACCAGAATAAGCAGAAATGGATTTGAGAAAATGCCGGGTAAAGATTTACTCATAGTCATAATTCAAGTGGTAGCGGTTGTATCTCTCGTACATTTGGCTGATGTAGGGGCTGTGTTTTTCTTCTACAAACCAGAAAATATGCAACCGCTTATAACCCTGCGACTTCAGAAATTCAACCAGTTTTGGTGATTTTTCTGCCCAAAGTTCGATGACAAAAAGCGGTTTGTGTGTGCTTACAAATTCGTGCATCCCTTCCAAAACCTCTTCCTCATAACCTTCCACATCAACTTTCACGATGCATAAATTCTCAATTTCAAAATCCTGGTAAAGATCATCAAACCGCAGAATCTTCACCTCATCTTTGCTGTCGCCATTTTTTTCGCTTACAGACGCTTCACCCAGTTCAAGACTGTTGAAATAAATGGTCTCATTGTCGGTCTTATTGCCAAGTCCCGCATTAAAAATCTGCGCATTTTCATAAACTCCGTTTGACTTCAAATTATGCTCAAGTGCCCTGAAATTCGTTTTTAAAGGTTCAAAGGAGATTACTTTCCAGCCCTGTTTTGACATTAGCGTACTGAACCTGCCGATGTGCGCACCCACATCGATGAAAGTACCTTTTTCACCATTCAGAAATTCGGTTAGAAATTGGGTGAGATCCGGTTCGTAGCTTTCCAGTGTTGCCCAGAAATCAATCGTATTCGGGCGTGTTTCTAAAGTTACATTCTGGTATTTGAACTGTGCCTTAGGAAATTTAATGAAAACCGGAAGCTTTAGGTTTTTAGAAATGTAGTGGTTGTAAAACGCTGCCAGAAAATGCCTGCGATGCACCGGTTCTCCTACAAACTGATTCTTGATGTTTTTCACCGTTCTTCTTAAGTGCTCTCTTCTTGTCATGCGATTGTAATTACCTGAATATAAATTGTTAAGATCATTTAAAGGGATCAGTTTTTAATAAAACGGATATTTAAATGACCGCGTTTTGCATCTTCATATTCCAGGCGGGAGCACGGAATAAGATTTTCCGGTTTCTCTTCGTCGCCAAAGTACCACAATCCCGAAAAACTGTCGCGTTTAAATGCATACTGCTCCTCGTCAATCATCACCCAGAAGGTTTCGTACTGGCGGTCTTTGGGATGCGTGTGCTGAATATTTATGCCCTCAATCAAATGCCATATCATTTGCGCAAGCAACTGGTGGTTGATGAAGGTATCTGAATGTGCATTAAAGTTGAATATTCCGACTGATTTCAGGTTTTCGCTAAGGCCAATTTCTTTCATGTAGGCACAGATCTCGCGTCTGTTCAATCCGTTCACCTGAGGGTTTACCGAAAATCCGTCGCCAGGACTTTCTACCGCATCGCAATTTACTGTTACCAAATCTGCGCGCCGGAAAAAAGGCTCAGTTTTTTCCGTAGAATTCATCATTTCTGCAAGCCTTATCACATCAAATTCAACCTCTTTCATCAATTTTACCGAGTCTGTTTCATTAAGATGTTTCTGATAGCCCAGGTGGTGATAATTTTTGATGGTGAAGTTCTTTGAACTTAAGATTCTTGAAAGGAAATTCTTTTCAGTGATTTCTTCTCCCTCATTAGCGAGGGAAATAATATTTGAAATTTGAGTGTAATTTAAATTTTTCTGATGAAAATTAAGTGCTGAAAACAGAGAGAATGCGAGATCGTTGCTCCCGCCGATAATCACCGGAACAGCATTTTTGTAATGACACATAGAAAGAAGTTCCTGAAGGATGTAGTGCGTATCCTGATGCGTCCTGCCCGAAATAACATCGCCTAAATCACATAACGAAACCTCGAAATCGAGTTTGGACAGTCTGTAAAATTCATTCCTCACTTTCCTGAAATCGAGAATTTCGGCTTCACCATTTTTCACTCCGCGATAGTCTGAACAGAAGATAAGTACAATACCATTTTCCTGGATATCGTGAGATATAATACTGCCGAGCTGCCATTTTTCAGTTTTAATTTCTCGGGGCGTAATGATAATATCTTCGATGTTCATGGTCTGATAATGAAAAATGTGAGGTTTAGATCAACAAAAGTAACAAAAAAAGCACAACCTTAAGATTGTGCTTTGGGTAATTAATCAGTCAATTATTGTTTAATCATTTTTTTGGTAAGTGCCGAGCCATCCTTCATTGAAATTTTAATGAGATAAATCCCGTTCTGCATTTTTCCAGCGGATACTTTCTGGTTATTAATCTTGCCGCTAAGAAGAAGTTTGCCGCTGAAATCGTAGATCTCGAAGCTCACTGCATCGGGATTAGCGACATGAAATTCATCTTTGAAAGGATTTGGATATACCTGTAGGTCGCGTTTTTCAGGCTGCTGAATTACGGTCTGCGGCTGCTGCGTGGTAAGTATCTGGCTGCTTCTTTCTACCGGGGTTCCCAGCAGTCTTTTTTCATCTTTAGCGCATCTCACGTTCATGCCTGCCTGTGGGTAAACTCCGGTTCCGGACTGCATTTTATTCCCTTCAAACTGCATTGCAAGTGCAAAACCGGTATTCATATCTGCCATAGCTGCAGTCCAAACTCCGGTTCTTTCCAGTGTTACTTTATTTCCTCCCAACTCGCCTCTTATACCGTCTTTAGGGAACTGCCCGATGGCAAAGGATGAATCTTCGAATTTCCACCCGTTGTTGCCTGCCGAGCTTCCTTTATAAAAGTTGGCGATATCGTGCCACTGGTCCTGGATTACACCGGGTTTACCGTAGGCATCATTGCTGTAGCTGTTGAACCAAGGTGAATTTCCTTTGGAACCGATGTAAAGATGTGTGAGGGAAACATCAGGTACACGCCAGCCTTCAGGACAGGGATCGAAAGGCGATTTTTTGTCTGCATGCCCCCATCGGTTGTCTGCTACACCACGCTCATCGGAAACCCAGTCGCGTACTTTTTTCAAATCGTTACCATAATGGTTACCGCCATCGTAGATTGCTCCTGTTCCTTTGTGGTATAAAAACCTTAGCGGATTCTGTATCGAATACTTGATATTTTCGCTTATTTTCTTGGAGCGCACAGGATTTGATGATCCGTAAACTTCATAAGAATCCGTGTAATCATATTCGTAATTTTTCCCGTTCAGGTCGATGTAATTAATAGTTTCACCTTTAAAAGATAAATAGGGCCAAAAAACCTGCTGTCCTTTAGATTCGAGGTAAATGATGTCGGTATTCATGGTTGCAAATGAAGGAATAGGATCTTTTCTTCCCCACTGGTAATGGAGTCCGCCAGCCAACCCAGAGTTAATGTCACTGCTTTCCGCACCCAAATTTCTGTCCATAAAGACAGTTTTTAAAGGCGGCATTTTACTTACAGTGGCGTTTACAAAATTATAGTCCGCCGGAACTTCATTTTCTGTAATGTAAGTCACCGCATTTACAGTAGGATCTTCGTTGGTCGCCCAGATATGCCAGCTCCAAAGCACAGGATTGTCTTTATTATTATTGTGAAGGGAGATTACTGCATTTCCTTTTTCTGACGGATTCAGCTTAAGAACGATTGAGGATTTTCTGGCATCTTTAGGATGATGGTTAATATAAGCCTCCTCGATCAATGCTGTATTGGTAGTCCAAAGCACGTTTGCAATAAGGTCTTTATCATCCAGCATTTCCTGATCAGACAGAATCTGATTGTAGACTGAAAATGCCTTGCTCACCGGTATCTGTAATTCGCTTTGATCTACAACCACGTAAGAGTTAGGATTCTCTAAACCTTCAGTGTAGTTTTCTTTTGCGCTTGCAAAATATTCTGTCGGAAAATCACCGATTTTTGCAAGATTGGGATCTTTCATGCATTTTACCGCATTTCCGGATTTGGTGGGATTTGTCTGGTTATTGTAAATCGCATGAAGACCTACGCTGGTATTTGTTCTGAAAGGATCCGAGACCATTGAAAATATTCTTGCCCCATCGTAGGAATAAGTAGCACTCCACAGACCACCATTAGCATTTTCGTCCTGAAATGTGATGCCGACCGGCGCATTAGGTGCAGTTGAATTGGGATAATATACGTATCCGCCCGACACCGGTATAACTCCTAAATTTCTGACTCCTCCCTGCGCACTGGTGAAATCCATTCCCAAACCTGGGTAAACCCTGATCCCGTCTAGACTTGGATTTACCGATGTGGGAAAAAGCTGTCTGTTTGCGACCACATTATCATCATTATTCCAGTCGCGCTTTCCGAAGAAAGCTAAATTATTGTTCTGGGTTTCGCGGCCATAATATGACGGTACCCGCCAGCCGTTCGGACATGGATCCAGTTCAGACTTCAGTTCATAAGAGCGGCTTTCTTTCTTCAATGCTGCGTTAGAACTGTTTCCGTTGCTGTTGCCGCCTTTCGCATTATCTGACCATAAATCCCATGTCATATAATTGGGACTTGTTCCTGCAACTTTGTATCTGCTGCTCGAAAACCAGTTTCCGGTAGCATCAGTATTAATAATATACGTAATCGGATTGTTGACCGAAAATTTGATGTTTTTTTCGATTTCATTGAAAGGTCTTACCTGCACCGGAATCGTATTTACAGGATCGATCTGACGATGTCTCAAAACTCCTACTTCGCCGGAAACTTCATAGAAATCTGCATCCTTGTAAACTAAAGGCGGAAATGGATCTTTTCTGCCCCATTCATACATTAAACCACCGGATTTCTGCCACTCGTTACCCAAAAAACTATCGGTAACAGCGCCTAAATTCCTATCCATGTATTCGACACTAATCAGATTTCCATCAATATCAGTTTCTGTACCATGATAATAAGCTACCCCATTCTGTGGATCATCGGTTACCCAAATATGCCAGCTCCAGTATATGGTTCCGTCAACTTTAAAGGCTATTACAGCATTACCCTTGCCTTTGCCTTTATTGATAGCTACCTTGATTTTAGAATCCGCCGGATTGGAAGAAGATGAAATACTCACTTTTTCTACAAGTCCCGGAACATCTTCCCAATAAATTGAAGCGGACTGAATTCCGGCAGGAATTGGAGTAAAGGAGCCGTTGGTTTTCAAATACTCGTAATTAGACCAAATTTCGTATGCTTTTCTAACGGGAATTTCTATGCCCCCGTAATTTTTTGACTGGGCTAATTCTAAATCGTAAATGTAACTGTTGGGAGCTTTAGCATAATTCGCTGATTGCGAATACGCGGCATTTGCTAAAAAGCAAAATACTAACAGATGAAGTCTGGTCATAGATAAAAAAATATTACAAAGGTTAACTTGTAAATTTTTTTAGCATCGTTTGTGTTTGTGTTTTCTAATCCAAATAGTATTTTTTTCCTAAATTCATCTGTGCGGAGGCAAATATATAAATATAATCCACATTCAAACTAAAAATTTTCACAATTAAACCGTCAGAAATAAAATTTTCAAAGAATGTAAGTGACTATATATGAGATAAAAACCCTCGTAGAAAGCGATTCAGAAGATTCTGCCTCTCTCAAAAAAAATTAATATTCAATGCCTTGTAAATTAAATAATACTTCAAAGCTAAATTGCTAAAAAAATGATACTTCCGGGCTATCACTGCCGTGAATGTTACGTTTAAAAAGAAAAAGACCCGATGAACAAATCATCAGGTCTTATATTCTTGTACTTAGTAACTATTTCTTTTTTGACACAGGTTTTTTAACTGTAGTTTTCTTGGCTGTAGTTTTCTTGGCAACCGCTTTTTTAGGTTTTTCCTTAAAAGCATTTTTATCCTGTGCGGTGATCCATTTTTTTACCTCATCCAAAGAAACGTCTGCAAGTTCTTCCGCAGTATACTTTTCATCTTTCTTTGTTTTAGGAATTTTGAACATGGTTTTCCCGAATTTAACAAATGGGCCCCATCTGCCATTTTCAATGGAGATTTTCTCTTTTTCCCACTGCTGAATATATCGGTTGGCTTCTTTTTCAAGCTTTGCATCGATAAGTTCGTTAATGTCGCTTTGAGAAAGATTTTCGAAATCATAACGCTTCGGAACATTAATGAAAAGTGACTGGTATTTAATAAACGGTCCGAATCTCCCGCTTCCTTTTGTTACCGGCTCGCCCTTATAAGTTGCGATTGGTGCATCTGCAATCTTTTTCTCTTTAATGATTTCTTCTGCACGTTCCTGAGTAACAGAAAGAGGATCCTCCCCACGTGGAATACTGATGAAAGTTTCGCCCCATTTCACATAAGGCCCGAACCTGCCGACACCGACTGTAACAGACTGACCTTCAAATTCTTTCAAATCAAAAGGAACTTTGAAGAGTTCCAAAGCCTCGTCTAACGTTATTGTTGCGATATTCTGCGAAGGCATCAGACTTGCGAAAATCGGTTTTTCCTCGTCATCCTGCTCGCCAATCTGAACCATCGGTCCAAACCTGCCTATTCTTGTAATTACATTTTTGCCGGATTTGGGATCAACACCAAGTATTCGTTCTCCGTTTGCGCGGTCAGCATTTTCTTCTACATCAGCAATTTTAGGATGGAAATCTTTGTAAAAGCCCTGTAAAACTTCTTTCCATTTTTCTGATCCACTGGCTATTTCGTCAAAATCCTGCTCTACTTTTGCAGTAAATCCGAAATCTAAAATTTCAGCAAAATTCTGCGTCAGGAAATCATTTACCACTTCGCCAATATCGGTTGGGACAAATTTATTTTTATCACCGCCGAATTTTTCTGTTAAGATTTCTTTTTTGAGCTCTTTTTTGCTCAGAGACATCTTAAGAATTTCTCTTTCTTGCGGAAGAATCTCGCGTTTATCCACATATTCACGGTTCTGAATAGTCTGGATGGTTGGGGCGTAGGTTGAAGGTCTTCCGATGCCCAATTCCTCCAGTTTTTTCACCAAACCTGCTTCGGTATATCTTGCAGCGGGTTTTGTGAATTTTTCGGTGGCTTCAATCTTCTTATAATCCAGGAATTCCCCTACTGAAACTTTCGGTAATAACTTTTCATTGTTTTCTTCATCATCTTCATCGGTCCTTGTGATTCCGTATACTTTAAGGAAACCGTCAAAAACAATAACCTCGCCCTGTGCTTCGAAATGCTGCGGAAGTTTCGGATTACCGATTTCGATCACTGTTTTTTCGATTTTGGCATTCGTCATCTGACTTGCCAAAGTTCTTTTATAAATTAACTGGTACAGTTTATTGAGCTGCTCATCGCCGATTCTCTTTACAGAAAAATCTGTCGGGCGTATAGCTTCGTGCGCTTCCTGGGCTGATGCTGATTTGGTGGTATAATTGCGCGGATTGGAATATTGATCACCAAATTCAGATATAATCTGAGATTTTGCGCCGTTGATGGCTTCCTGAGAAAGATTCACGGAATCGGTTCTCATATAAGTAATAAAACCTTCTTCGTATAACCTTTGTGCTACCCGCATTGTCGCAGTTACACCATAACCTAAACGGTTACTCGCTTCCTGCTGCAAAGTTGAAGTGGTGAATGGTGCTGAAGCAGTACGGGTTCCAGGTTTTTTTTCCACATTCAGAACTTTAAATTCTGTGTTTTGGGAAAGATTCAGGAAATCTTCAGCATCGCTCTCTTTAGCAAAGTCTTTTTTGAGTTTCGCAGAAATTTCCTGCTTGTTATTATTAAGGAAAATGCCCTCTACCTTAAACGCTGATTTAGGCTGAAAACCTCTTATCTCGAGTTCTCTTTCTACAACCAGCCGCACAGCTACAGACTGCACACGACCTGCAGAAAGCCCTGTTTTCACTTTTTTCCACAGCACAGGTGACATTTCGAAACCTACGATACGGTCCAGAATTCTTCTTGCCTGCTGCGCGTTTACCAGGTTCTGGTCAATTTTACGGGGGTTTTCTATTGCTTTCAGGATTGCATTTTTTGTAATCTCATGAAATACAATACGTTTCGTGTTGTCGTCTTTTAATTTCAGTTCCTCTGCAAGATGCCATGCAATAGCTTCACCTTCCCTGTCCTCATCGGAAGCAAGCCAAACCATATCGGCTTTCTTCACTGCGGCTTTCAGTTCGGTAACGAGTTTCTTTTTATCTGGAGAAACTTCGTAATCCGGGGTGAATGTTGACAAATCAATCCCCATTCCTTTTTTGGGTAAATCGCGGATGTGTCCGAAACTGGATTTCACTTCGAAATCCTTTCCCAGATACTTCTGAATGGTTTTTGCTTTCGCCGGCGACTCTACAATGACTAAATTTTTTGACATCAAGAAAATTTTTGCAAAAGTAGAAGTTTTTTTTTAATGTTATTTCCACCAGCTCTGAATTCACTGCGATGATCGCATTTTCTAACGGCTGATGCAGACGGAAAGAACAATGCCTCAGCACGATAAAATATAAAATTAATTTGCAATAAATGAATAAATTTCACGCTTTATGATATAAATTTCTATTTTTGAACAAACTCCGGTACAGCATGACAGATCTTTTTACTGCCCTTATCGAAAAGGACGCCCACAACAGCATTCTGTATACGGTATTGGGTGGGTTACTTCTTCTTGCTGTATTTCATCTTGGGATGTTTCTGCAGAATAAAGATAAATCTTACCTGCTTTACAGTCTCTATACCATGTTTTCGTTCATTGCCTATATGCCTGTTGCGGAAAGCGGCTTTGTAGCTTCACTTTCTAAAACAGCTGGTCTGGATAACGATTCCAAAATATTTTTCACGATCGTATTCAACTGTATCTATTTTTTCTTTTTTGCGGAATTTTTAAATATTAAAAGTATTAACCGGAAATGGTACCGCATTATTGTCTTTCCGGTAATCGTACTTTTAATTGCAGGCGCTTTGATATTTATTGGACACAAAATTTATGGTTTAGATCATATCTTCAATTGGTACAAAAATGCATTCATATATCTAATTACGTTGCAGACCGTAATTTCATTCTATATTCTTACTAAAGTAAAGAACAATCTTAAATATTATATCATTTTCGGCGGGATTATCTTGTTCATATGTTCCATAGTTGGAGAGAGAACGGTGCGCGAAATTCCTGCTCTTAATCTAAGCAGGAAAATGGGTGATTTTATTTATTTCGTGGGCTTGCTTATCGAAAACATAGCATTTTCCCTGGCGTTAGGTCATAAACAAAGGATAAATCATGAGCAAAAAGTAACCTTTCACAAAGATTTAATCTTGGAACTGCAGAGAAATGAACGGCTTAAAGATGAAATGACCAGGGAAAACGAAAAACGCTTAACTGTAGAAAACGACAAGATAAAATACCTGCAGGAAATCTCTGACCTTAAGTTTTCACTGCTGCAGAGCCGTATGAATCCTCATTTCATTTTCAACGCACTGAATTCTGTTAAATATTACATTCTCGAAAACGATTCCCAAAACGCCGTAGATTATTTGACAAAATTCTCTAAAATTATCCGAATAAGTTTAGCAGCATCATCACTGAGGGAATTTACCCTTACCGAAGAATTGCAGACGCTGAAACTCTATATGGATATCGAAAATCTGCGGTTTGAAAATAAAATAGATTTCACGATTCACGCAGCCCCGGATATTGATCCCGATCGGGTGAGATTGCCACCTATGGTACTGCAGCCTTTTATAGAAAACTCCATTCTGCACGGAATTGCGGCGGTACACGATAAAAAAATTAGCGTCGAAATATTATCAGTACCGGATAAAATTCTTATCCTAATCACCGACAACGGAATCGGCAGAGACAGAGCTGCAAAGATCAACGCCATCCGCAGCACGCACACCAAATCACTTGGAATTGAAATCGCGCGTGATATGTTGAAAAATTATTTCGGCGCAGGTAATTTCAGTGTTGTTTACACCGATCTTCACGAAAATAATATCGCAAGCGGAACAACGGTAGAAATCTCCATTCCGAAACCTGAAAATTAGCGCTTAAAATACGTCAGAAATTGCTATATTCGCAAACTTAATTAGGATCAATCTATTTGAACTGACTGACAATGAAGAAGTTTACCGAATATAAAAATCTAGATCTCACCGCGGTCGCTCAAAACGTTTCAGGATTCTGGAATGAGCATCAAACCTTTAAAAAATCTGTAGAAATCCGCCAGGGAAAACCTGAGTATGTTTTTTACGAAGGTCCGCCTTCTGCCAACGGAATGCCGGGGATTCACCACGTGATGGCAAGAGCACTGAAAGACATTTTCTGTCGCTACCAAACCCAGAACGGAAAACAGGTTTTCCGGAAAGCCGGTTGGGACACCCATGGTTTACCAATAGAATTGGGCGTGGAGAAAGAATTAGGCATTACCAAAGAAGATATCGGGACTAAAATTTCCGTTGAAGAATACAATCAGGCCTGTAGAAATGCAGTAATGCGCTACACCGATGTTTGGAATGATCTTACAGAAAAAATCGGTTACTGGGTAGATCTGGAAGATCCTTATATCACCTACGAGCCAAAATACATGGAAACCGTTTGGTGGCTTCTGAAACAGCTTTACGACAAAAGTTTACTTTATAAAGGCTACACCATTCAGCCTTACTCGCCGGCAGCCGGAACAGGTTTAAGTTCACACGAACTCAACCAGCCCGGGACTTACCGCGATGTTTCAGACACAACAGTTGTTGCACAGTTTAAGGTTAAAAAACTGGCTGATGCATTGACTTCAAAGCTTAATTCAGGTAAAACCACCAATTTAGAAAACGAAACCTGCGGCGGTGTAAATCACTGGGCAGAGTTTGACCAAAATAATCACGAGCCGATTCACATTCTTGCCTGGACTACGACGCCATGGACATTGCCTTCGAACACCGCGCTTGCTGTTGGAAAAGATATTGAATATGTATTGGTTAAAACTTTTAATCAATATACTTTTGAGCCAATCAACATTATTTTAGCTAAAGTCTTGGTTCAAAAGAACTTTGGAAAAAAATATTCGGAGGGAAGCGATGAAGATTTCGCGAATTACACTTCAGAAACCAAAGTAATTCCTTATCAAATTCTCGCTGAATTCACCGGTGAAGATCTTGCCGGAACCGTGTATGAGCAACTAATTCCATGGTTTTTACCGGCTGAAAATCCTGAAAATGCGTTTAAAGTAATCATTGGAGATTTCGTTACAACAGAAGACGGAACTGGAATCGTACACATCGCGCCAACTTTCGGTGCGGATGATGCGCGCGTTGCCAAAGAGAATGGTATTTCGCCAATGTTGGTGAAGGATGAAAACGGCAACCTTGTGCCTTTGGTTGATCTCCAGGGAAAATTTATTTCAGGTGGAAATACACCTGAACTTTTTGCGGGAAAATATATTAAAAACGAATATTACGACGAAGGTTCAGCTCCGGAAAAGTCCTGGGATGTTGAACTGGCCATCCTGTTAAAAACGGAAAACAAAGCCTTTAAAGTTGAAAAATACGTTCACAGTTATCCGCATTGCTGGAGAACCGACAAACCAGTCCTCTACTATCCGTTGGATTCATGGTTCGTAAAAATGACGGCGGTGAAAAACCGTTTGGTAGAACTGAACGAAACCATTAACTGGAAACCGAAATCTACCGGTGAAGGACGTTTTGCAAACTGGCTTGAAAATGTAAACGACTGGAATCTTTCCCGCTCCAGATATTGGGGAATTCCGTTGCCGATCTGGCGTAGTGAGGATTTGAAAGAAGAAATAATCATCGGATCTGTTGAAGAACTGATGACTGAAATTCAGAAATCTATTGACGTTGGTTTCATGTCCACAAATCCTTTTGAAGGATTTGAAAACGGAAACATGTCCAAAGAAAACTATGCGAAAATCGATTTGCATAAGAACATTGTGGATGAAATTATCTTGGTTTCAGATTCCGGCAAACCGATGAAACGCGAATCCGATCTGATTGATGTTTGGTTTGATTCCGGTTCTATGCCGTACGCGCAGCTTCATTACCCGTTTGAAAATAAGGAACTGATCGATGAAAGAAAAGCTTTCCCTGCGGATTTTATCGCGGAAGGAGTTGATCAGACAAGAGGTTGGTTTTATACGCTTCACGCCATCGGAACAGCTGTTTTTGATTCGGTTGCTTATAAAAATGTGATGTCGAACGGTTTGGTTTTGGATAAAAACGGACAAAAAATGTCTAAACGCCTCGGAAATGCTGTTGACCCATTCGAAACGTTACAGAAATACGGTCCTGATGCGACAAGATGGTATATGATTGCCAACGCAAATCCTTGGGAAAACCTGAAATTTGATGTGGAAGGCATTGATGAAGTACGCCGTAAATTCTTCGGAACTTTATACAATACTTACTCATTCTTCGCGCTTTATGCGAATGTTGACGGATTTAATTATTCAGAAAAAGAAGTTGAAAACCGTCCGGAAATTGACCGCTGGATTTTGTCTGAATTAAATCTTCTCGTAAAAGAAGTTACCGAATTTTACAACGATTACGAACCAACAAAGATTGCAAGAGCGATCAATAACTTCGTGAATGACAACTTAAGCAACTGGTATGTAAGACTTTGCAGAAGGCGTTTCTGGAAAGGTGATTATTCAGAAGATAAAATTTCAGCTTACCAAACTCTGTACACTTGTCTCGAAACCGTTTCTAAAATTGCGGCTCCCATTGCGCCGTTCTTTATGGATCAGTTGTTTCAGGATCTGAATAAAATTACCGGTAAAGATCAGGCAGAATCAGTGCATTTAACTGATTTCCCGAAAGCGGATGAAGCACTTATCGACCAGGATTTAGTTGAAAAAACGCATTTGGCGCAACAGATCACATCAATGGTTTTCTCTTTGAGAAAGAAAGAAAATATAAAGGTTCGTCAGCCTCTTCAAAAAGTAATGATTCCCGTTTTGGATTCGAAGACTGAAGCACAGATTTTAGCCGTTTCCGAACTCATCAAACAGGAAGTTAATGTGAAAGAGCTGGTACTGATCAACGCTGACGAAGCTTCACATCTGATTGTGAAACAGATTAAGCCCAACTTTAAAACATTAGGTTCAAGGCTTGGAAAAGACATGAAATCCGTCGGCGCGGCCATCTCAGGTTTGAGTGCTGAGCAGATCTCTATGCTTGAAAAAGATGGAAAAATGATGATTGAAGGTTATGAAATTACAACAGACGATGTTGAAATTTTCACCAAAGATATTCCGGGATGGACGGTTGCCAATGAAGGAAAAATGACTGTGGCACTGGATTTGACGATCACCGACGAACTGAAAGCAGAGGGAATTGCGAGAGAATTCATCAATCGTGTACAGAATCTTAGAAAAGATAAAGACTTCGACCTTACAGACCGCATAACCATTCAGGTTGAGGCGAACTCTCCTTTTGAAAAGGAACTTATTAACAATCAACTATATATTTCGGAAGAAGTATTGTCAGATAAAATAGAAATTGTAAATTCACTTTCAAATTTTGATGAAATTGAAATTGACGACGTGAAATTTAAATTATTGGTAAACAAAGTTTGATGTAAACGGAAATTTAATTAAGAATTCGAAATTCTTCACACCCTAAAAAACACAAACGATTTCAAACAAAAAAACATGGCAGAAGAAAGACAACGTTACAGTGACAGTGACCTGAAGGAGTTTAAAGAACTTATTCAGCAAAAAATAGAAAAGGCAGAAAGAGATTTAATGCTGATCCGCGAAAGTTTCATCAACGACCAAAACAACGGAACTGATGATACTTCGCCTACATTCAAAGCATTTGAAGAAGGTGCGGAAACCCTCAGCAAAGAGCAGAATGCAATTTTGGCCGGAAGACAGGAAAAATTCGTACGCGACCTGAAAAATGCACTTATCCGTATCGAAAACAAAACTTACGGAATTTGCAGAGTAACAGGAAAATTAATTGGAAAAGACCGGTTGAGAGCTGTTCCGCACGCTACACTAAGTATTGAAGCTAAAAATCTGCAGCGATAGTTTCAGCTAAAGTACTAAGTAATATGTACAAAGTATAGTGTATTTTCAACTTAAAATACATTGTACTTTGTACATTTTACATTTCTAAAAAAAATAAGAATGGAGGTCCTCTACCTTTTGTTTGCTGTCTCAGTAATTTTCATCTACTTTTTTCGGCGGGCTCTTAAAGAAAAATTCGTCCCAAATAAAGGAAAATATTACACCATCGATGATCAGTACAATGCCGAACGAAGAAACCGCGAGATTGAAATCGACAGTCTGCTTGCTAAAATGGGCAAAAACGGAGTGAACGATCTTTCAGAAAAAGACAGAAAACGCCTCGAAGAACTTTCAAAAAAATAAACCTTAAAATGGAATCATTAATTGTTCATCCCAAAAACCAGATGGAACTCAACGCGTTGAAAAGCGTGATGAAGGATATGGGAATCCGATATGAAAAGTTTCATACCAGAAACACCAAGTCTCCGCAGAAATCTGAACCCAGAACTCCGGTAAAAAAAGACCAAAAAATAACCAGACAAACTAAAGACAAACCAAAGACTGATCTGTAATGAAGAAAATCGCATTAATCACTTTCATCATCCTTTTAATCGATCAGATCTCTAAATTTTACATTAAAACCACTTTTCATTTAGGCGAAAGTGTTGATGTTTTACCTGGTTTCAAACTTACTTTTGTAGAAAATCCCGGAATGGCTTACGGCTTTCATTTTGGCGGCCTTCTTGGGAAATATGCGTTGGTAATTCTACGCATATTCCTTATCGGCGGCATGATTTATCTTTTCCGCAAATGGCTTAAGGAAGGCATCAACAGCAATTATCTTTTAATCCCGATGGCGATGATCTTTGCCGGAGCAATTGGTAATCTGATCGACGGAATGTTTTACGGAATGATCTTCGACAGCGGTACGATGTACGACGAGAGTGTAAACCGCTGGATCGATTACGGGGGAATATCAAAGGTTACAGAATTCGGAAACGGCTATTCTCATTTCATGAAGGGCTGCGTGGTAGATATGCTGCATTTTCCCCTTGTAGACTGGTGGGTGCCGGAAAGCTGGCCTCTTATCGGCGGAAAGCATATTGAATTTTTCAAATACATTTTCAATATTGCAGATGCTGCGATAACCGTAGGCGGAGTATTACTGCTGATTTTCAGAAAGAAAGCATTTCCGGAAGGATTTGACTTTTAAAACAGTAAAGAAAACTTCAGCAATTGTCTGGAGTTTTTTATTTCCTTATTTTTGTACGGCTTTAAAAAGCTGCATTCATCCTATATTTAAAACAGAATTTACACTAATATGTCACGAATCCTCACCGGAATACAGGCAACAGGAACGCCGCATTTGGGAAACCTTTTGGGCGCAATTATTCCTGCAATCGAACTGTCGAAAAAATCTGAAAACGAATCGTTTCTCTTTATTGCAAACATGCATTCGCTCACCCAGATTAAAAATGCTGCTGAACTGAAGAAAAACACGTACGAGATTGCTGCAGCGTGGCTTGCATGCGGATTGGATACGGAGAAGACTTTTTTTTACAGACAAAGCGATATACCCGAAGTTTGTGAGCTTTCATGGTATCTTTCGTGCTTTTTTCCATATCAGAGGCTTACTTTAGCGCATTCTTTCAAAGATAAGGCAGACCGTTTGGAAGATGTGAACGCCGGTCTTTTTACCTATCCGGTCTTGATGGCTGCGGACATTCTGCTTTATGATGCAGAAGTGGTTCCTGTAGGCAAAGACCAGCTTCAGCACCTTGAAATGGCGCGGGACATGGGCGCGAGATTCAATCACCAAATGGGTGAAGTGTTTGTTTTGCCTAATGCAGAACTTCAGGAAGACACCAAATATGTTCCCGGAACAGACGGACAGAAAATGAGTAAATCCCGCGGAAATATCATTAATATTTTTCTTTCTGAAAAAGAACTGAAAAAACAGGTGATGGGGATTGAAACCGATTCGAAATCTCTGGAAGAACCAAAAGATCCGGAAACCGACAAAATTTTCGCGATATACAAACTTATTGCAACAACTGAAGAAACTGCCGTTCTTGAGCAGAAATATCTTGCCGGAAATTTTGGTTACGGACATGCTAAAACGGAGCTTCTAAATCTCATCCTTACTAGATTTGCGAAGGAAAGAGAGTTATTTGCATATTACATGAATAATCTGCCGGAGTTAGATGAAAAACTACAACAGGGCGCCGACAAGACGAGACAAGTAGCTTCAGAAACCCTGAAGAGAGTTCGCGAGAGCTTAGGTATGTAATTCCGATTTCACATAAAAAAACAAAACCCTTTCGTTTCTGAAAGGGTTTTTCTATTATAAAATTGTTTTTAACTCGGCCAGCTTTTTAATAACGGTAACTTCATCTGCCTTATAATTATCATTAAAAACATCAAAGAAAACCACTTTCAACCCAAAAGATTTTGCACCTTCTACATCGGCAATCCAGTCGTCACCAATCATCATGGATTCTTCTTTCTGCGCGCCGGCTTTGTTCAGTGCGTATTCATAGACTTCCGGGTGAGGTTTGCGGATGTTGATTTCATCGGCACTCGTAATGGTTTCAAAATAATTTTTAATGCCCGAAAGTTCACATTTTCGGTAAGTGACCTCCTTAAAACCATTGGAAAGGATATGAAGTTTATATTTCTTCTCGGAAAGATATTCCAGAAGTTCGAAAGCCCCTTCTACCAGATCATTATAATTAAGAATTTCATCAAGAAAATTATTTTCGAGGGTTTGTGACAGTTCGAAATCATCAATCCCAAAAAAAAGAAAAGAATCGTAAAACCTGTGTTTTCTCAGATATTCTTTATCGATTTCGCCATCGCGGATCTGCGCCCAAAGTCTCTCGTTGATCGTAAAATATTCTTTATGGAAATCTTCGAAGCCAAGGTTATATTTTTCCTGTACGTTTTCCCGGGTAAATATATCTTTTAGGGTTAGATAAGCGTTTCTGCGGTGATCCCAAAGCGTATTATCGAGATCAAAAAAAATGTGCTGAATTTTCATACAGCACAAATTTAGGGATTAAGATTAGTTCTTGGAAACAATTTGGTTTTTACTTTTAGTTTTCAAAACCGCGATGCTTTTAGAATAACTTAAGAGAAAATCAATAGTTTGCTTTTTTGGTTTCAAAAGTTTTTCGTTTAGAGTGTCATTTTTTTTCATAGGCGAAAAGTTGTTTCTCTAAAAACGAAAGTTTTTTTAAAATATTATTATCTGGTCAAAATAATCTTATGTTCTTCCATAATTTTACGGAGATTAATTAGTGCGTAGCGCACGCGGCCTAAGGTTGTATTAATGCTGGTTTCAGTTTGATCTGCAATCTCCTTGAAACTTAAACCGTCAAAGAAACGAAGCTTGATGACTTCCTGCTGATTTTGGGGTAAAAATATGAGCATTTTCATCAAATCGTCCTGAATCTGCTGGCTTATCAACCGTTCTTCAATATTCTCTTCTTTACCGGAAATCAAATCAAATATTGAGAATTCATCATTCTCATACGAAGTCTCGGAAACTTTGATGTGTTTCGATTTCAAACGGTAATGGTCAATAATTAGGTTATGAGCGATTCGTTTTGCCCAAAGGATAAATTTGCCTTCCTCATTATATCGCCCTTCTTTCAGGGTGACAATAATTTTCATGAAAGTATCCTGAAAGATATCATTGGCCAGATCTTCATCCATTAATTTATAAAAAATAAAAGAAAATAGATCTTTTTGGTGGCGCTCTATAAGAATTGAAAGTGTTTTTTCGTTACCATTACGGTACTCCGAAATCAACCAGCTATCTGTTTTTGTTTTCATAACTCACTTCTGTTTTTTACCCGTGATATAGTCCCGATCAGTTAAATCAGGTTGGGGATGCGGGGTTTGTAAGAAGTAGAGTCTAATCGATAGAAATGGTTTTGTTTAGCTGGTAAAAATAGTAAAAAAGTTAATACCGTGTTAAAAATTCTGAGAAATTTAAAAATAATTTATTATTTCATTAAATCATTCAACATAACGATCGGTATATTGAGAGTAAAATTCAAATTCAGGCCTTTTAATTCTTTTCCGTTAATTCCGGATTTATCAATCGGAAAAGCGTAACCTCCCGTTAAATCAATGATACCGAATAAAGTAGCTCCAATCTTAGGTGCAACATATTTGGTAGTCACTTCTGCACCTGCAAGAAAATAATAAGAGTGATAGATATCGACATTTCTTTCGAAATTAATTAAAATATCACCCTGAAGCTTAGGTAAAACTGCAAATTCCCCGTTCGCCGAGCCTAACATTGCAGCTGCTCCCAATCTGTAAATCATATCATCATTTTCCAGAAAAAGAAGCTTTCCTCCTACTTCTGCAAAACTTTGATTCTGGTAAACATATCCTACGTGTACAAGCTTATGCATTGTAAGCTGCGCTTTCGCGTACTGGGTCATAAAAAGCAACAGCAGAATGGGCAGCACCAGAATTTTCTTCATTTTAGGATTTTGTTTCGACGGTAAAGTTAAAAAAAACTGCTTTATCGTTCAGAATAAAGCAGTTTAAATATTTTAAGGAATTATATCCCGAATTGTTTTTTGATTTCTTCAACCTTGTCTAATTTTTCCCAGGTGAAAAACTCAAGATTTTCAACGGTCAACTCATTAGATTTTCCTTTGTTAAAAGTTTTACTTCCTGTATAGTAATCTCTTCCCATATGTCCGTAAGAAGCGGTTTCCTGATAAATTGGATTTCTCAGCTTCAGATTCTGTTCAATTGCATATGGTCTCAGGTCAAATATTTTCTGAACTTTCTCAGCGATTTCCCCGTCATGGAAACTTACTTTTGAAGTTCCGTAGGTATTGATGTACAAACCACAAGGTTCAGCAACACCGATCGCGTAAGAAACCTGTACCAGGACCTCATCCGCAATCCCTGCTGCAACAAGATTTTTCGCAATGTGTCTTACTGCGTAGGCGGCACTTCTATCGACTTTCGACGGATCTTTCCCCGAAAATGCACCTCCACCGTGAGCACCTTTACCTCCGTAGGTATCTACGATAATTTTTCTCCCGGTTAAGCCGGTATCACCGTGTGGTCCTCCGATTACGAATTTCCCGGTAGGATTAATGTGGTATTTGATCTGGTCATTAAACAGTGCCTGAATTTCTAATTTCTGAGCAGCTTTAACTTTAGGAATCAGGATTTCGATGATATCTTTTCTGATTTTTGCGAGCATTGCTTCATCACTTCCGAAATCGTCGTGCTGTGTAGAAACTACAATTGAATCTATTCTAATAGGCTTATGATCGTCAGAATATTCAATCGTTACCTGAGATTTTGCATCCGGACGGAGGTAAGGAATCGCTTCTCCTTCCCTTCTTAAAGCTGAAAGTTCGCGAAGGATGGTATGGGCCAAATCCAAAGCAAGTGGCATATAATTATCGGTCTCATTCGTCGCGTAACCAAACATCATTCCCTGGTCACCGGCTCCCTGAGCATTTGCTTTTGTTTCGAAATCTGCGTTTTCATCTGCACGTTCAACACCCTGATTGATATCCGGAGACTGTTCGTGAATCGCGGAGATCACACCACACGAATCACCATTGAACATATATTCGCCTTTGGTATACCCAATTTCGTTAATTACTTTTCGGGCAATATCCTGAACGTCAAGGTAGGCCTGCGATTTCACCTCACCTGCCAAAACAACTTGTCCTGTGGTGACTAAGGTTTCGCACGCTACTTTTGAACTTGGGTCATAGGCCAGAAAATTATCGATGAGTGCATCGGAAATTTGATCGGCTACTTTATCAGGATGACCTTCTGAAACGGACTCAGACGTAAATAAATAGGACATATTTCTTTTGTTTTTTTAAATTAAAATTTAAGAAAAAAAGGAAGCGATTACAAAAGAAACTAAAATAGAAATTCTGTTTTAGCATTTTTTAGGGAGGTTGCAATCAGTTCAAATTTTTCCTCTTGAAAGTATCAGTCTGCAAATTTACAGATATTTGTTGAATCACAAAATTTATTAACCTAATTAAAATCATTGCGGTTTCACACTCATATAATCTTCGGGATTGCTGTTAAAACTCAATTTACTGTCGAGGGATTCCTTGATTGAATGCGCCATTTCATCTAATATTTTCTGCTTATAGGTAGGCTTGTAGTAGATTAAACTGATTTCCCGGTAAGGAAAAGGCTTTCTGAATCTTGCGATTTTATCTTTTTGTGTATCAGATAATTGCGGAATAGCAAGTTCAGGAAGAATGGTAATTCCCCCAACTTTGTCAACCATCTGTATTAAAGTATTAATATTCGAGGCTAGAAAATCCAGATTTTTAGGCTTCAGAGAATTTTCTTTTAAAGGACAGATATTTTCAAACTGGGTGCGCAGGCAGTTTCCTTCCTCAAGAAGCCATACTTTATTACTGTCGATTTCTTCAGGCACCACAAAAGTATCATCTTTCGTAGAAGCTTCTGAGGAATAAATCATCAGCTCTTCGTTGAACAGAAAATGCTGGTAAAATTCGCTCGCTGCATCATACGGTGTGGAAATAATTCCCGCATCCAATTCACCGGATTTCAGCGATTTTATAATACTGTCGGTCGTCATTTCCTTTACGTTGAGCTCAATTTTTGGATTCTCGTTCAAAAAATCAAAAATTTCTGAAGGTAAAATATAACTTGAAACCGTCGGAATAATTCCAAGGTTCAGTTTCCCGGCCAACACATTGTTCAGCAAACTTGCCTTGTTCCGCAACTCGTTCACCGCATCAATTACCCGTTTGGCCTCATCAATGATCTGTATTCCGACATCAGTAGTACGGATTGGGTGAGTGGTTCTGTCGAAAATCTTCACATCCAGCTCATCCTCAAACTTCTGAATCATGGCACTAAGAGTGGGTTGTGTGATAAAACAGGCCTGCGCGGCTTTACCGAAATGTTTGTATTTATCTACCGCGATAAGATATTCTAATTGCTGAATGTTCATTTAATTGCATTTATCTATCACAAAGATACAGCCTTTTCTTGATTTGGGTCAAAAATTAAACGTTCCTCCAACACTAAATTCCTTAAATTTGTGTCCTCAAACAATTGATCTATGGACTCAAAAAAACTTACCTCCAGTTCAGGAGCACCTTATTTCGAACATCAGGATTCACAAACAGTTGGTGCCCGTGGACCGGTCCTTCTCCAAGATTTTATTCTGCAGGAAAATCTTGCACATTTTGTAAGAGAAAGAATTCCTGAAAGAATTGTACACGCGAAAGGCAGCGGTGCTTATGGAAAATTCACAGTTACACATGATATTTCAAAATATACGAAAGCAAAACTCTTTTCTAAAGTAGGCAGTGAATGCCGGATGTTTGCACGATTTTCTACCGTGGGCGGCGAAAAAGGAAGCGCTGATACCGAAAGAGATCCGCGCGGTTTTGCCCTTAAGTTTTATACCGAAGACGGCAACTGGGATTTAGTTGGAAATAATACGCCAGTATTTTTCATCAAAGACGCCAAAAAGTTCCCCGATTTCATTCATACCCAAAAACGTGTTCCAAAAACAAATTTAAAAAGCGCCACGATGATGTGGGATTTTTGGAGTCACAATCCAGAATCACTTCATCAGGTCCTCATTTTAATGTCGGATCGCGGAACCCCCTATGGATACAGACATATGCACGGGTTTGGCTCTCACACTTTTTCCATGATTAATCATGAAAACGAAAGAGTTTGGGTTAAGTTTCATTTTAAATCACAACAGGGAATCAAAAATTTCACGAATGAAAGCGCTATACAAATGAAGGGTGAAAATCCGGATTTCGCGCAGGAAGATTTGGTGAATGCCATCGAAGAAGGTAATTTTCCGAAATGGACACTTTACATCCAGGTAATGACTGAAGATCAGGCTAAAGAATTCCGATGGAATCCGTTTGACGTTACCAAAGTTTGGCCGAAAAGCGAATTCCCGCTTATTGAAGTGGGAGAAATGGAATTGAATGAAATCCCAAACAATTTCTTTGCACATGTGGAACAGGCTACGTTTTCACCAAGTAATCTCATTAACGGAATTAGCTTCTCGCCCGATAAAATGCTGCAGGGCAGATTGTTTTCTTACCCCGACGCGCAGCGATATCGCGTAGGAGTTAACGCCAACCAACTGGAAGTAAACCGCTGTCCTTTTGCAGTGAATAATTACCAAAGAGACGGTGCCATGGCAGATTCCAGCAGGTATCAGGATGCACCCAATTATTATCCGAACAGTTTCGACGATATCAAACCGAATCCGCAGTACAGAAATTTCGAGTATGATTTAGACAGCAGCAGTGTTGCTCATTTCAACCGTAACGAGAATGATGATGATCATTATACACAGCCCGGGCTGCTTTATACCAAAGCAATGAATCAGCAGGACAGGGAGAATTTAATCCACAACATTATCAGTTCGATGAAGGGGATTTCCGGTCCCAAAAGAGAAGAGATTATAAACCGGCAGCTTTGCCATTTTTTCCGCGCAAATATTGAGCTGGGGATGAAAATTGCGATGGGTCTACAGATCAACATTGATGGAAATATGATCAATCACTCCAAAAGTGAGTATTAAACTGCCTGAAGTTTGCCCAAAATGCATATATCATTGCATTATTCTTGAAAATTCCGAAAAAAAAAGCTAATTTGCAGGAAAGAAAAAAACTTTTAACATAAAGATGATTTACGAAAATATAATCCTAGGAAACGAAGGAAAAATTGCCACTGTTACAATAAATCGGCCCGAAAGTCTCAATGCCCTCAATTATAAAACAATACGGGAACTGAGTGATGCTTTTGGAAAACTAAATGATGACCGCGAAATAAGGGTAATTATTTTGACCGGAAGTGGTGAAAAGTCATTCGTTGCAGGTGCAGACATCAAAGAGTTTTCTGACTTCGGAACCGAAGCGGCTGAAGATTTAGCCAGAAACGGGCAGAACTTATTGTTCAATAAAATCGAAAATCTAAATAAACCAGTAATTGCAGCCGTAAACGGATTTGCCCTTGGCGGCGGTCTGGAACTCGCGATGGCCTGTCATATCCGTTACGCTTCAGACAATGCAAAATTAGGATTACCAGAAGTAACTTTAGGACTGATCCCAGGTTACGGCGGGACACAGCGTTTGCCTCTATTGGTAGGCAAAGGAATTGCCAACGAACTTATTTTCTCCGCTAAAATGATCACGGCAGAAAGGGCTAAAGAAATCGGATTGGTAAACGAAGTTTTTAGTTCTTCGGAACTTTTAGAGAAAACCAAAGAATTGGCGACACTCATCTCTAGAAACTCCCCAATGGGAATTTCTAAAGCAATTGCCGCAGTAAATCTTGCAGGAACTTCAAATGGATTTGAAACAGAAATAAAATCCTTCGGCGAATTGTTTGAAATGGACGATAAAAAAGAAGGCGTCGCAGCATTTTTAGAAAAAAGGAAACCTGCATTTTAAGTATTAAAAAAATATTTCGTTATTGGAATCTACTAAATTTGATAAGGCCTATCTTAAAATGGCAATGGAATGGGCAAAACTCTCCTATTGCAAAAGAAAACAGGTGGGTGCGCTTATCGTAAAGGACCGCATGATTATTTCCGACGGCTACAACGGCACTCCTTCCGGATTCGAAAACTGCTGTGAAGACGGAGCCGGGAAAACCCATTGGTACGTTCTGCACGCAGAAGCCAATGCAATTCTGAAATTAGCAGGTTCTACACAGTCGGCAAAAGATGCCACACTCTATTTAACTTTATCGCCATGCAAGGAATGCAGCAAACTTGCTGTACAGGCAGGCATAAAGAAAATAGTATATATGGATGATTATTCAGATAATGCCGGGGTGGGGTTTCTTCGGGATCATGGAATAGAAATTCTGCAAATTCCGAAAGAAGAACTTTTATAAAACACAAATATATGACCTGGGATGAAAAAATTAAAGATTTCGAAAACTTTTTAAGATTCGAAAGGAACTTCTCCGACAATACGCTTGATGCCTATTTGCGGGACGTTCGGAAATTAAGAGATTACGCTGAGTTCGACATGGACAATACCGGCCCCCTCACAATTACCTACGAGAACATTCAGGAATTCCTGTTTCAATTTTCAAAGAAAAAATTCAGCGAACGCACCCAAGCGCGGTGGATTTCTTCAATCAAAGCTTTCTTCAAATATTTAGTGGAAGACGAAGCCCGCGAAGACAATCCTGCAACACTGCTGGAAGGACCCAAACTGGGGCTTTATCTACCTGACACACTAAGTTTTGACGACGTTAACAGAATTATTAAAGTCATCAATATTTCAACAGATTTAGGACGCAGAAACCACTGTATGATTGAAGTGCTCTACGGTTGCGGTCTTCGTGTTTCCGAACTTATCGATCTCAAGATCTCGAACATCAATTTCAAAGAATCTTATCTGAAAGTAGAAGGGAAAGGTGACAAATCCCGTTTTGTACCGTTGGCTGCTTATACCTCAAAACTGATTAAAGAGTACATACGAGACATCAGGTCAAAATATAAAATCAATAAAAAGTGTGAGGACATTTTGTTTCTAAACAGCCGCGGATCTTCTATGTCCAGGGTAATTGTCTTTATCATTATTAAAGAATTAACCGAAAAAGCCGGGATTAACAAGAAAATTTCCCCACATACTTTTCGTCATTCTTTTGCGACTCATCTTTTACAGAATGGAGCCGATCTACGATATATTCAGGAAATGCTTGGCCATTCCAGTATTACCACGACCGAAATTTATACCCATTTGAAGAATGAAGAACTGCGGGATGTAATTCTTAATTATCATCCACGAAATATCGATTGATGGAAAATCTCAGATTCTGCCCTAAGTGCGGTAATGAAAGCTTAAAGTGGGACGGGGAGAAAAAATGGAACTGCACTAAATGCGATTACGTACTTTTTCACAATGTAGCTGGCGCTGTAGCAGTAGTGATCCGCTGCGGAAATGAAATCCTTTTGACCCGACGAAATCAGGAGCCCAAGAAAGCAAAGCTCGATTTAGCCGGTGGTTTTGTGGATCCCAAAGAAAGTGCAGAACACACATGCGTCCGGGAACTTTACGAAGAAATGAAAATTCAGGTTGATATTTCTAAACTCAAATATCTGGCGAGCTTACCGAATGTATATGAGTATAAAAACATCGTTTACAACACTTTAGATCTCTTTTACGAATATAGAATTGATGAAAAATTTGATGCTGATCTGGAGATTTCTGAAATATCCGAAACAGTTTGGCTAAGGATAAACGAAATCGATTCGGAAGACATCGCATTTGATTCTCAAAGGATTTTTCTGGAGAAATATAAAAATCAACAATCCTAAAGCAGAGTTTTGTTGTAATTTTGGAACTCGAAATAGTACTCATGCAGCAATCCACAACATTAAACTTCGACTCTCAGATCGTATTCGAAGACAACCATCTTCTCATCATCAACAAAAAAGCAGGTCAGCTCGTTCAGGGCGACAAAACCGGCGATGCATCACTGCTTGATATTATTAAAAATTTCATTAAAAAAAGAGATCAAAAACCGGGAAATGTATTTTTAGGACTGGTTCACCGTATTGACAGACCTACATCTGGTCTCGTGATTTATGCGAAAACTTCCAAATCATTGACTCGTTTAACTCAAATGGTAAAAAACCGTGAAATCCGAAAGACATACTGGGCGGTTGTGGCTAAAGAAATGATTCCGCAAAGCCAGCGACTCGTACATTATCTTCAGAAAAATGAGAAAACGAACAAGTCTACCGTTTTTATAAAACCCACCGAAAATGCCAAGGAAGCTATTTTAAACTACCAAATTCTGAAGTCTCTGGACAATTTTCAGCTGCTTGAAATCGATCTGGAAACTGGCCGGCATCACCAGATCCGCGCGCAGTTATCAAAAATTGGCGTCCCGATAAAAGGTGATTTAAAATATGGTGCCGCAAGAAGCAATGCTGATGGCGGGATTCATCTTCACGCACGCAGGTTAGAATTTATTCATCCCGTAACCAAAGAAAGTCTGGTGGTTGTAGCGCCTCTTCCGCAAAATGACGCAGTTTGGGCTGCATGTGAAACATCTAATTAAAGTCTGAATCCCATTCAGGCTTTTTTTGGCTAAAATAATTCCCTATTTTTGTTTGATTATAACAACATGCGGTACAAAATTCTCTTTATTTCATCGTGGTTTCCGAACAGATTAGAGCCGACTAACGGAAATTTTGTTCAGCGTCACGCGGAAGCGGTCTCGCAGTTACATAATGTAGAGGTTCTTCACGCCATCGGTGATCCGACCCAGAAAGAGGACTTTATTTTCGATGATAAGATGATCAACGGAATCCGCACTCTGATCGTTTACTACCAACAAACCGCTAATCCCGCTGTTAATTTTATCCGAAGAATGAAGGCCTACAGAAAAGGCTTTGCTAAAATTCACAAGCCTGATCTGGTTCATGCAAATGTTTTGCAGAACAATTTACTATTTGCACTTTACTTAAAGATAAGGCACAAAATTCCATTTGTAGTAACCGAGCACTGGTCGGGTTTTCTGAGGATTAAGCGTCACAGCCTTTCTAAATTTCAGCTTTTTACAGCCAGGAAAATTGCCGGAAAAGCCTCTTATCTTCTGCCGGTGAGCCAATATCTTTTGAAGGATTTAAAATCGCTGGGATTCAAAAACAAAATGGAAGTCATTCAAAATGTAGTTGACACCAATTTATTTCATTTAAAAACGTCAGCTCCGGAAAAATTTACTTTCCTACATATTTCGAACCTGATTCCGCTGAAAAACCCTGAAAAGATTCTCGGTGCAGCGGTGCGTTTATACCAAGATATTCCTGATTTTGAACTACAGATCGGTGGTGACGGCGATGTAGAAAAGCTGAATCAACTGGTAAAAAAATTTGGTGCTGAAAGTTATATAAAAACCTTTCCCATGCTTACTTTAAATGAAGTATCCGAAAAGATGCGCGGGAGTAGCTGCTTTATTCTTTTCAGCGATTACGAAAACTTCCCGTGTGTTCTGCTTGAAGCACTTTCTACAGGCACACCTGCTATTGCAACAAATGTTGGGGGCATACCGGAAATCATCAGCAGTAAAAATGGGATTTTAATCAGCAATTCCGAAGATGAACTTTACGAAGCGATGAAAAAGGTCTTAAAGCAAAAAACAGAATTCGAGGATCCAAATAAATTGCACGAATTTGTAGAAGATCATTTCTCCATGGGTAAAATCGCACAAAAATTTAATGAAATTTATCGCCAGGTTTTGAACTAAAATCTCAAAAACTTCTTTTCCGTGTATAATTTTATGTAAATTAACTTTTCAAACAAAAATTGAATACTTACCAGAATGAAAAAAGGATTTTCCATTCAGATTTCAAAGCAAAATATCGTTATAAAATCTTTTATTTCAGGTGAATATGATGATTTTCACCTTCAGACGGAACATTTTGATTTTTTATTGGAAGGCGTTTTACTGAACAAAAAAAAACTCCTTCACGAATATGCGCTAAAAGATTTTGAAACGTTAATCCGCGAACTTTACATTCAGAAAAAGGAGAACATCATTAATGAATTTGAAGGTGAAATCCGCGGATTTATTTACGATAAACTGCGCTCAAAAATTTTTGTATTTACCAATATTACTTCAACACAAAGGGTTTTCCATGGAAAATTCGGGAATGAATTTTTCATTGATACGAGTTTGGTACGACTTAACGAAAGTCTTAAAAATTCCGGCAAAAATTCAAATCCGGACTTTGAATCTCTTTATCAATTTCTCTGTTTCAGCAATTTACCTGAAAAGAAAACTCCGATTGAAGGAATTTCTAAACTTTTGGATGGTCATTATCTCGAAATTACCTGCATTGATTTAAAGGTAGAAGAAAAACAGTACTTTAATCTTTCGGAAACACCCTCGTTTATAGGAAGTAAAACGCAAGCCATCGACAAGATTCATGAAGTCTTTACCGATGCGGTATTGATGGAATATCAGAAAGACACTGAGTTAGGTAAAAATCATCTTTCGCTGCTCAGTGGCGGTTTAGACAGCCGGGTGGCAATGATGTACGCCATTAAAAACAATGAAGTCCCGGAAAATGCGCTCTGTTTTTCACAATCCGGATATTTCGATCATACGATTTCCCGCAAAATAGCGGAAGATTACCGGATTCATTATGAGTTCATTCCTCTGGATGGCGGAAAATTCCTCAAAAAAATTGACGAACTCACTGAGATTTCTGAGGGAATGGTTTTTTATACCGGCGGTATTCATGCGCGACATGCGGTCGAAAAAATGCAGTACGAAAATTTTGGATTATTCCACAGCGGACAGATTGGTGACGGTGTTCTGGGAGGATTTAACACAGAACCGAAACGCAAAAAACCAAGCAGTTTTAAGATTGTTGTCAATCCCAACTACCTCCCGAAGGTTCAGAAAAATTTAGATCAAATTTTAACCGGTTACGAGACTGAGGAGCTATTTCTTCTTAGGAATATAGCGTATAACCGGACAGTTTTGGGAGCGCATGTATTTCAGGAAAAACGGTATCAGACTTCACCGTTTATGTCTAAAGATTTTCTGAAACTCGCCATTTCTCTTCCCGAAGAATGGAAATTCAATCACCGTTTTTATCTCGAATGGATTAACAGGCATTGTAAAGAAGCTACAAAATACCGTTGGGAACGCACGTTACTTAAGCCCGATGCCCCATGGAAAACAGGTTTTGGAGACCAGTTTATCAAAAGAGGTTTTAAAATACTGACAGAAAAAATCCTGAAAATTCCGCAACATGCCAGCATGTATCCGTACCAGTTTTATTACGATAATGATCCGGAAATTCAAAAATATTATCAGAAATATTTCGAAGAAAATTTATACCGAGTTGAGGAGTATCCGGACCTTCTAGACAATGTGAAAGAACTTTTCAGCTCTGCAACATTTCACGACAAATCTCAGGCGGTGAATATTTTAGCCATCTTTAAACTCTTTTTTTAAATTGTGAAAAGTCTACAGGAATTTTTACAGCATTTCTTCAGAAACAAAGGGCAGCATATTTTCCTGTCACTCCTAATTGCGAAGATTTGTGCTTTCCTGGGTTCACTTTTCATCATACGGATTTTACCTGAAAGCGAATTCGGAATCATAAGTATCGTGGCATCGGTATTTGCTGTTTTTGCGCCATTCAGCGGATTCGGAAGTCAGCAGAGTTTACTCAGATTTGGTTCCCTAGGTGATAACTTAATTGAAAAGAAGCATCTTGCAAAATACCTTTTTCTAAAGGGTTTGGGATTCCAGGTCCTGCTCAGCATCATATTTTTAGTGGTCAGCATATTTTATATCGATCGCTATGAGAATGTTTTTCACCTCTTTATCTTCTTTGCATTTCGGCTTATTGGACATTACTTTTTCAACCACATTCAGTCTGAACTAAGGATTTTCGGTAAGAATTCAGAGTTTGCAAAGGTCAACAACGTTGTAAATATTGCAGGAGTTGTTTCTTTACTTATACTCACTTACATTTTCGGTTTGCAAGGCTATTTGGCGGCCTCGGCACTCACTCCGTTTATCGCATTGTTCTGGTTTAAAAAAGAACATTTCTCTTCTTTAACCGAGAATTTTAGTTTCAATAAAAAAGAACTGTGGGATTATGGTTTGCACGCTTCCGGCACAGCTTTGTTGTCTGACGCATTATTTTCCGCTGACGTGCTGATGCTGAGTTTTCTTATGAACGAAAATGCGGTAGCTGACTACAAAGTCGCGATCCTGCTTCCGGCCAATATTACTTTCCTTGCGCTTACATTTATGCAAAGCGATTTTCCGGTTCTGGCAAAAAACTATCAGAATAAACACTTCTTAAGAAACTATATTTCCAACTATTATAAAATATTTTTACCCATTACGGTACTTATACTGGGATTTGGAATCCTGCTAAAATCCGAGATTCTCAAATTTTTCTTCAGTGTAAAATATGATGACAGTTCGTGGGTTTTTGTTATTTTGCTCGCGGGATTTTGCCTCAATATGCTTCTCCGAAACCTTTATGGGAACCTGATTTCTGCAGTGGGTAAAATGAGTGTTAACACAGTTATTTCTGTTTTTACATTAATTCTTTTGCCTCTAATTTCGTTCTTTTTGGTCGGTAAGTACGGAATTACCGGAATGGCTTTGAGTTTAAGCATAACGATGTTAGCAAACGGATTACTCCTGATGATTTACTTTTATACTTACCTTAAAAAACTAAAATAAATTATCTTTGCCTTAATGAAAAATGTATTTTTCCTTTCCCTTCTAATTTTTTTCGCATTGCTGTCGTGCAGAAATGACGAGGCTGGCGTGCAGAAAATTGATCAGATTATCCGTCTCTATATTGATTCTGCGGGACAGGATATGCTTAACAGTAATATCCAAGGAGGTTATACCAATATCAGAATGAATGATGTATACGGACTTACCGACTCGGCACCGGTGAATTTCTCTACTAAAAAAGATCAGGATACGCTGAGTTATATCGAGTACATCGCAGGAGCCAGAAGAATTGGAATAGATTCGACGGGAAATACCAAAACATATGAATCCAGGATTGCCCTTTCATTCACCAAACGTCTTACCGACTCTACCACTGCGTCCGTTAATGATACAATGAAGGTGCAATACAGCTTCACTCCGGAAATATTTCGGGTTACCAAAGTATGGTACAATAATGTTTTGCAGTTCACGAAGGTTGCCGACGAGCCTAATATTGTGAAAATTCAAAAATAATTTCGAGCAAAATCCTCTTTAAAAATAGTAAATTTGCGGGAGCTATTTGATTTTAGACGATCTAAAATCCAAAATCTAAATTTGATTTAAATGTTACAGGTTAATTTTTTGCGCGAAAACAAAGAACGCGTTACAGCAGGTTTAAATAAGAGAAATTTCAAGCAGATAGAATTGGTTGATGAAGCTATTTCTACTGATGATGAAAGAAAAAAACTTCAGTTCGATCTCGATCAGAATCTGGCCGAAATGAATAAAATTTCGAAAGAAATCGGAATTTTAATGAAAGAAGGAAAAAGAGACGAGGCCGAAGCTGCCAAATCAAAAACCGCGGAGTACAAAGAAAATTCCCAAAATATTCAGCAACAATTGAGAGATACAGAAGCAAAACTTGCAGAGATTTTGTACCTGATCCCTAACATACCTTATGAAAAAGTTGTGGCCGGAACAACTGCCGACGACAACGAAATAATTTACCAGTCCCATGATGTTGAAGGCCTGGGAGAAGGTGCGATCCCGCACTGGGAACTCGCGAAAAAATACAGTTTGATCGATTTCGAACTGGGCGTGAAAATTGCGGGTGCTGGTTTTCCGGTGTATTTCGGAAAAGGAGCCAGACTTCAGCGCTCTTTAGTACAGTATTTTCTTGATAAAAACACGGATGCGGGTTATCTTGAAGTAAATCCGCCACACGTGGTAAATGAAGCTTCCGGCTACGGTACAGGCCAGCTTCCTGACAAGGAAGGTCAAATGTATTTCGCCAACGAAGACAACTTATATCTAATTCCGACCGCAGAAGTTCCGGTAACCAATTTATACCGCGATGTTTTGCTTGACGAAAAGGATTTACCTATAAAAAATACAGCATTTTCGCAGTGTTACAGACGTGAAGCTGGAAGTTACGGTGCTCACGTACGTGGTTTGAACCGCCTTCATCAGTTCGAGAAAGTAGAAATCGTACGTCTGGAAAAGCCCGAAAATTCTTATGCTGCACTGGAAGAAATGGTGGAGCATGTAAAATCTATTTTGGTGGATCTGGAACTTCCTTTCAGAATTCTGAGACTTTGCGGCGGCGACATGGGGTTCACTTCAGCGATGACCTACGATTTCGAGGTTTGGAGTGCGGCGCAGGAAAAATGGCTTGAGGTGTCTTCTGTTTCCAACTTTGAAACCTTCCAGGCAAACCGGTTGAAATGCAGATTTAAAAGCGAAGGAAAAACACAGTTAGTCCACACCTTGAATGGCTCTGCAATGGCTTTGCCAAGAATTATGGCAGCACTTCTGGAAAATAACCAAACAGAAAACGGAATTAAAATTCCGGAAAAAATTGCAGCATACACAAAATTTGATCTTATCGATTAAGAAGTGACTTATATTTACAAAAAAACCACCGGCATATCGGTGGTTTTTTTATTCTGTAGTAATAATTATTTTTTGGTCTTTGTTGGTAAGGGCTTTTCCGCCGTCAAGCAGGTCTTTGCTCCTGACGCTGATCTGTATGGTTTTATTATCTATTTGTTTCACAAAATCATGTTTGCCCACGATCGTCTTAATCGGTTTCTGAAATTTCATTGTACTCGTAAGATTCATATTAAACATCTTCATCATTCCGGCTATTCCCTGAGCCATTTGTCGTCCATAAGCCTCCAGTGAATCGCTCTTGGACTTAGGTTTACCTGTTTCTTCTCCCGGTGTATTTTTAGCAATTTCATTGAGGAATTCAGTTGAATTGAACTTATCGGTGTCAATGGTCAGAACTTTGCCATTCCAGCTTGCTACGTTCTGAAGAGGCAGGTTTTTCAGCTGTTTACTCTGTGACAGAAGGCTGGCGATTTCTCCGGGTAAAAGTTTATCGTATTTTAGAGAAAGTCCGTAAACTTCACCCTTTTCTTTATTAACTTTCAGAAAAAGTTTCTGCAGTACTTTAGCTGAATCTTTGTTAAGCGTAATTTTCCCGTCTTTCTGGATATCGTACAAACTCTTCCATTCTGTGGAAAGAGCGCTGAGTTCTTTTGAATTTTTAATCAGACCTTGATTCTCGCCCATCATATTCATCATTCCGAGCATGCTTTGATCCATCAGAATGTTGGACTCCATACTGGTTGCTGCATCCTTATAATAAGTAGTTTCTGTATTTACAGAGCACGACTGCAACACAACAACTGCAAGCGCTGACACCCAACTTCTTAAGTGATTAATCATTTCTTTCTTTTTTACGTACTGCATTTGGATTCAAATTCTGTACCTAAGTTAAAATTCAGAGAAGTGGGAAAAAAGGTATGATCGTGACTGAATTTAGAACTTACTCGATTTTATCTGAAGTAAGTTGAAAATAAGAAATCTCCAGAGCTAAACCTGCAACGAGATCTGAATCTTGCTGTCTTCTCCATTCTTTGCTTCTTGAATAAAGATTTACCTTATTATCTGTGAAGCCTGAAATTGTAGGATTATAAGGTAATTTTGCAGCCGATATTTTACCTTTCATTTCGTTCTCTTTAGATAAAACCCATTCAAAGCCGACAAAATATCCGTTCTCTGGAACTTTAATTTTAAGTTTTGATAAATCAGCAGTAACAAATGACTTGTGAGCTGGAATGTTTACAAGAAACTTTGCACCCTCAAGTATTTCTCCCGGCAAACCTCTGTTGTTTTTATAAATGCAAAGGTAAATTTGTGATGAATTCTCAGTGAAATTGATACTCTTGAATTTGATATAATGAAAATACTGCTGGTTTTTCTCAGCGACATTACTTCCTACAAAAGTTGCATATGCCTGCTTGTCGAAGCTTCCCATCACTCCTATTCCAACATCTGAAGCTGGCACTTTTTCATATTTAATTGAAATATCTTCATCGAAAAACTTTTCATTTTTTTTCTGAGAAAATATGATGGAACTTACTATAAGCAGGAAGAAAGTAAATTTTGAATCCATTCGTGTTGTTTAGATTCAAATATACATATTTAATGACAGGTTTCGTGATTGCCCTGCTGATGTTCCGGAGAATCGTTATGAATGATGTGTAACGCCTCCTCTTTTGGAGAAATATATGGAATCCCGAGTTCCAGACCGCGAAGGATGAAAAGTCCGCCTAAAACGAGCATCATCACTGGAACGAATTTCAGGATTCTGATTCTGAATGCTGTAGTCATCAAGTTCCCGAGCAAAACAACAAAAAACATGAATGGTAAAGTTCCAAGACCAAACAATGCCATAAAAGTGGCTCCCTGCCATATTCCGCCAGCTGCCAAACTTGCTGTAAGCGCCATGTAAACCATGCCGCACGGTAAAAAACCGTTAAGAATTCCGGTGCTGAAACGCGATCTGTAATCAGCCTTCTGCATAAATTTTCCAAGATTCATTTTCACCTTGAAAAGAAACTTTGATAAAAACGGAATTTTAGAAGCAAAATCCTTACCGCCAAAAGAAAACACTGCCATGATCACGAGGAGAATCCCGGCAAGAATCGTTAAATATTTCTGAAATCCGGCCATCTCAAAACCTTTACCTAAAATACCCAGCAACGCTCCTAGTAACGAATAGGTCACAATTCGCCCAAACTGGTAAGTTAGGTTCTGAAGATAATAATTGGTTGCCTGCTTCTTGGTTAAACCCAATGACAGCGCTATAGGACCGCACATACCGATACAGTGGAAACCCGAAGCGAATCCCAAAGCCAGAGCAGAAAAAATAAGTGCTATTTCCATTGGATGTCGTAATCGACCTGATAAGGTTTTTTATTGTTTTTCCATTTCACTTTTAAAGTATATGAGCCTGGGAAAATCACTTTTGCAGGAATCTGAAACTGGTTTTTACCATCAAGCGTGATGTCTTTTTTTACATCAAGATTGGAATCATCGGTTCTGAAAAGTTCAAAATGAACATTTGAATTTTCAGGCTTCACATTTTGTGGAATGGTTAAGGTTATTCCCGCAGCATTCTGTATATAAACTGGTTTTTCGCTAAGCAAATCCGCGTTATTTTTAGCATCGATGATTTCCTGATACGCAAGTTCATCTTCATAATAACTGTCGGATATAAGTTCAGAGTTTTGCATCCCGTTCGAATACACGAAAATCATAAATAAAATAAAGGACATAAATAAGCCAAGCGCTACAATAACACCGTGTCCCCAGCTAAAATTTTTGAACATAATTAAAATTGGAATTTAAATGGACCTTCAAAATACGTTTCGAAGGTGTCGAGAAGTTCACCTTTCTGATCGTAAACGCCGATTATTACATTTTGTTTAGACAGTTTTACTTCTTTTTCAGGGAAACTAACATTTACCGTTCCTTTGGTCATCTGATCTTTTTTGAGAAGAATCTTATTGGTATCACTTATGGTAATTTCACCGTGAAGCGGCTCGATGATTTTGATTGTAACCAGCTGATCTTTGTTGGATTTATTAAGGAACGTATAATTATAGGTATTGTTTATTTTTCCGTCTCTCACGAAGAATGATGAGCCAGCAGGTTTAATAAACTTAGCCTCCATTGAACCCCGGTTGTTCAGAAGAAAACCTAAAAATCCAATCATGAGAAGCAGCACGACAGAGTATGCCTGCATTCTTCCTGTAAACTTAAACTTAGTCTCTTTCTCGATCTCATCTTCGGTCGCATAGCGAATAAGACCTTTCGGGAGTCCAACCTTTACCATCACTTCATCACAGGCATCAATACAGGCGGTACAGTTAACACATTCCAACTGCTGACCATCTCTGATGTCAATTCCTGTAGGACATACAACAACACATTGATTACAGTCGATACAGTCTCCTTTTCCACCTGCCCTTCTGTCTTCGCCTTTTCGCCATTTTGCGCGGTTTTCACCTCTTTTAAAATCGTAATATACATTGATGGTCTGCTTATCGATGAGTACGCCCTGCAATCTGCCATAAGGACAAACGAGGGTACAAACCTGCTCTCTGAACCATGCAAAGGTGAAATAAAATGCAGCAGTGAAAATGATCATCACCAGAAAACTCGTAAAGTTGGTGAAGGGCCCTTCTTTAATCATTTTAAAGACACCCTGATACCCCACAATATACATAAACATCCAATGGGTGATGATGAGTGAAATGACAATAAAAACAGACCATTTTAAAGAGCGCTTCCATATCTTCTCTGAATTCCATTCCTGACGGTCGAGTTTCATCTGTTTGTTACGGTCTCCCTCGATCAGGTAATCAATTTTACGGAAAATCATTTCGAGGAAGATAGTTTGAGGACAGATCCATCCACAGAATATCCTTCCGAAAACAACAGTAAATAAAATAATAAATACGATTGAGGTGATAGCTCCCAGTGCGAGAATGAAAAAATCCTGGAGGTAAAATGGCTGGCCACCAATGAAAAACTGCCGGTCGACTACATTTATGAGAAGGAAAGGATTACCGTTAACTTTTATGAACGGAAGTGCAAAGAAAATTGCCAGAAGAAACCAGGCTACAAGAGTACGGTAATTGGTATATCTTCCGCTGGGTTTCCGGGGGAATACCCACCGTCGTTTCCCTGCCTGATCCATGGTTCCCACAGAATCTCTGAAAGTTTCTGCTTCTACTACTTGCCCCTGTCCGCCTCTGAAGTTCTGATCTTCCGACATTTTTCTTACTATTTTTTAAAACGAAAAACATAATCCGTTATCTGCTTTTACAAAGATAACGAATTATGTTTTTTCAAGTTATACAGATTATGTTAAACTTTATTTCTCCCAGTTTGCTGGCGTACCCTGTGGTGCTGCACCTCCTTTATCCTGTGTTACAGGTGGCTGCTCCTGGTTAATGTGATAAATATATGCCGCTACATTCTGAATATCGAATCCTGTAAGGACACCGTTTTTCCCGAATGCCTGCATTGTTGGATTATTCGGGCTTCCGTTTTCAACCATATGGAATACATTTTTGAATAAAGTTTTCTCCGGCTGGTTAATCCATGTGTTATCTGTTAAGTTCGGACCGATTCCACCTTTACCTCCGTCACTGTGACATGATACACAGTTCGTTTTGAAAACCTCTTCACCCGCCGCAATATTATCCGGTGAGTAAACGGCGTTTTCAATTGTTGGAGGCGGAGTATTCTTCATATACTCAGCAATGCTTGCAGTCTGCGCCTTGTATTCTTCGTCATATTCAACACCCTGATGCGCAAAATCTGTCAAGAAATACGAAACCATATACACCGCACAATAAGCAACACCGAACCAGAATAGCCCCAACCACCATTTTGGCAACTGGTTATCCAACTCCATAATCCCATCAAAACCATGGTCGATAAGTATATCTTTCTCTTCTGTGGCTGACTGTTTTTTAAATGCACTGTTATAAAGCGCTTTAAAATAAGGCACTTTTTTAGATTCTATATACAATTTCTTATCTTCTTCTGAAAGCGCTTTAAACTTTGCGTTTTCAACCAGATCACCAATTGAGTGCTGAATCAGTGCTATTATTGCAGCAATGATTACTGTTCCCCAAAAATATGGTGATGACAGGAAAGAAGAATTCTGAACAAACATATAGAGTACAATATATAATAGGCACACTATAATGAGAATGGTTATATAAACCGGTGTTCTTTGTTTCATTGTGGGTTAGTTTATAAAATTATAAGTTTTTATCTTCAATATCATCATCTAAAGGTGCGTTGGCCTCTTCATCATAATGTTTCTTCGGACGTGAAAAAACATAGTATACAATCCCCAGAAAAAAGAAAAGAAACAGCAACATTGCCAATGTCTGGTAAAAACCGACATTTTCGCCGTTGGAAAGAATATCTTTTACATTTTGTGGTATCATTTAGGCACTTTTTTAATGATTAATTTGAACTTGCTGTTTTAATTTCTGTAGTTTTAATATCTGTACCTAATCTTTGCAGGTAAGCAATCAAAGCAACAATCTCTTTCTTTTCAAGTGGGGTAAAGTTCGCGCCTTCAGCGGCTTTTCTCTGCTCATAAGCCAGTTTCACATCAGCTGCTTCAGAATAAATCTGCTTAACAATGAATGCTGCCTGGTTATCTGCCCACTGATCTGCTGAATCTATCTGCGCAGTTGTATAAGGAACATCAAATGCATTTTTCATCAGTTTCACTTTATCCACCATTTTACTTCTGTCCAGATCGTTGGCGATTAACCATGGATATCGTGGCATAATTGATCCTGCTGAAGTAACCCTTGGATTAAGCATGTGTTTGTAATGCCATGAACTTGGGTTTTTACCACCCTGACGGTGCAAATCCGGACCTGTTCTTTTTGATCCCCAAAGGAATGGTCTGTCGTACACAAATTCACCTGCTTTAGAGTACTGTCCGTTTTTCCCGTTAAATCTTACTACCTCATCTCGGAAAGGTCTGATCATTTGCGAGTGACATGAATTACATCCTTCTCTGATATAAAGGTCTCTACCTTCAAGTTCTAATGGTGAGTAAGGTTTTACTGCAGCAATGGTAGGAACATTATCCTTAATTGCCAGAGTTGGAACAATCTCTATGAAACCACCAATCGCAACCGCTACAAATGAAAGTACCGTTAAAAGTATAGGAGTTCTTTCTAACCATAAGTGAAGTCCTTCTCCCTCTTTTCTTTTCTTGGTAACATTTGCCAAAGCTGGTGCTTCTGCAGGAACTTCTTTCTGGAAAGATCCCTGTCTTACTGTAGCAATAACATTAATAACCATTAAAACCGCTCCGGAAATATATAGGAATCCACCTACAAATCTCATTTGGTAATATGGAATAATCGCTGTAACAGTATCAAGCCAGTTTTTATAAACTAAAGTTCCGTCTGGATTAAACTGTTTCCACATCAAACCTTGTGTAAATCCTGCGATATATAAAGGTACTGCGTAGAAAATAATTCCTAAAGTACCTAACCAGAAATGCCAGTTAGCTAATTTCACAGACCAAAGTTTTGTCCGCCATAGGATCGGTAATAAGAAATATACCATACCGAATGTCATAAATCCGTTCCACCCAAGGGCTCCAACATGAACGTGACCGATAACCCAGTCTGTATAGTGACCGATTTTGTTAAGTGTTTTTGTAGCTAAAAGAGGTCCTTCAAAAGTTGCCATACCATAACAGGTAACTGCAACAACAAAGAATTTAAGAACCGGATCTTCACGAACTTTGTCCCAAGCGCCTCTTAAAGTAAGAAGTCCGTTCAGCATTCCTCCCCAAGATGGTGCAATAAGCATAATAGAGAATCCTGTTGCCAAAGCCTGCGCCCAGCCCGGTACTGCAGTATACTGTAAGTGGTGAGGACCAGCCCAGATATAAACAAATATTAGTGACCAGAAGTGAATAATCGATAATTTATAAGAGAATACAGGTCTGTTGGCTGCTTTAGGTAAGAAATAATACATCAAACCGAGAACTGGCGTTGTCAATACAAAAGCTACCGCGTTATGGCCGTACCACCACTGTACTAATGCATCTTTTACCCCTGCATAAGCAGAGTATGATTTCCAGCCTACGAAAGACAAAGGAACCTCTAAGTTATTGAAAATATGAAGCATTGCGATCGCTACCCAAGTTCCAAGATAGAACCAGATTGCAACATAAAGGTGACGCACTCTTCTTTTTGCGATGGTTCCGAACATATTGATACCGAAAATCACCCAGATAATGGTAATTAAAATATCAATAGGCCATTCGTGCTCTGCATATTCTTTGGAAGTATTGATTCCCATGAGGAAAGTGATCACAACAGCTACAATCATCAGCTGCCATCCCCAGAAGTGAATCCATGAAAGGGTATCGCTGTACATTCTGGTTTTAAGCAAACGCTGCATTGAGTAGTAAGCACCTGCAAAGAAACCGTTGCAGACGAATGCGAAGATTACAGCGCTGGTATGCAGCATCCTGATCCGGCCAAAACCAAATGCACCCTGAGAATTAATAAGTCCCTGCAGGTTGCCGCTTTGTAAACTTACGATCGTGGGATCATCGGTTCCGAGAAAAAATTCAGGCAGTTCCGGATAGAAAAGCATCCATGCGGCAGTAAGTCCCAATAAAAAACCGACAAGCCCGAAGACTACGGTTGCATAAAGAAACGCCCGCACAATACTGTTGTCATAACTAAACTTTTGTGTTTCCATATTAACTAATCACTTTTTGCTTCTGTTTTATTTTTTAATTCTGGTTTTTCTTGATCGGATTCAGGTTCCTCTTTTATGATTTCTGAATCAAGCAGGATTCTTACCGCAGGGGATTCATCGTCCTCGAACTGGCCTTTTTTTACGTTGATGATAAAAACAATCAAAAAGACTACGGCCAGCGACACGCTGCAAAGAATCATTAAATATAATATATCCATGTGCGGTGCAAATTTAGGGATAAACCGGTTCAAATTTACTCAAAAAATATGATATTCCTCAAGAAACGTTAAAGTTTGTTAATTTAAAATCCCTCTAAATAGTAACAGGACCTTACGTAAACTTTTGATTCTGAATTATGTAAAGCCAAACCATATTTTTTTTATCGGTTTTCTATCTCAATTTAAAATATTTAGTACTCCTCCACCAGGTGGAAATCGAAGTAAATGCTACAACGCTTATCGAGCTTATCGGCATTAAGATCGCCGCAAACAATGGCGACATGTGACCTGTAACCGCAAAACTCAACCCGATGATATTATAAAAAAAACTGATTGCAAAGGTCATTTTTACAATTACCATGGCGTCCTTTGAAAAACTCAGGTAATCGTTCAGTTTCTCCAGTTTTTCACCGGACATAATCACATCCGAGGAAGGGGTAAAGGAATTTGTATCATCTGCCACCGCAATTCCTACGTTACTTTGTTTAAGTGCACCCGCATCATTGAGTCCATCGCCAAGCATCGCAACTTTTTCGTTTTGGTCCTGCAGGTTTTTTATATAATTCAGTTTGTCTTCCGGATTCTGGTTAAAAGCCATTCCATCAAAATCGGGAATGATTTTTTTAAGCTGTGCCTCCTCCGAAGCATTGTCGCCGCTCAAAACATGAACCCGGTAACCCGCAAGATTTTTAAATAAGGTGCTCAGGTTTTTACGGTATTCATTCTTAAAAACAAATTTCCCAATGAAAGTATTGTTCTTGCTTATATACACCGCCGTTTCCAGGTTTTTAGATTCTTCGCCAACTAATTTTGCAGAACCAATCTTATAATTTATCCCACGTACTTCTGCTTCGTAGCCTTTGCCGGGAGTTTCTGCAAACTTTTCTACCGGAAAATATTCGTCCTCAACTTTCAGGAAGTCATATAACGCTTTTGACAGAGGATGGTTTGAATTTTTTACGAGCGATTTAATATTTTTGAGATCAAAATCTTCAATCTCATTACCTTCAAAGTGAATATTCGCCTCTTTATTATGAGTAATGGTACCGGTTTTATCGAAAACCAAAGTATTTATTTTCGATATTTTTTCGATGGTTAAAGTATCTTTTACGTAGAATTTATTCCTGCCCAAAATCCGCATCACATGTCCGAAAGTAAATGGAGCCGAGAGCGCCAGCGCACAGGGACAGGCAATAATAAGAATTGCCGCTACAACCTGAAACATTTTCTCGAAATCGATTCTTCCCCAATATATCCCGGCAATCAAGGTGATTCCTAAAATGATAAAAGTGAAATATTTAGAAATATGGTTGGTCAATGTGTCCAAGCCGGTCTCATGTTTTCGGAACGCTTCTTTGTTCCATAATTGAGTTAAATAACTCTGGTTGACCGTTTTAATCACCTCAAGTTCCAGCGCTGAACCCACCTGCTTACCGCCGGCAAAAATCTTGTCGCCAGGTTTTTTAGGAACAGACGCACTTTCACCGGTGATAAAACTGTTATCGATATTTCCTTCTCCATTAATTAAAATAGCATCAACCGGAATAATTTCCTGATTACGCACCATAATCCGGTGGCCGATTTTCAGATCCGAAAGTAAAATATTTTCCTGCTTTCCGTTAAAATCAACCTTAGTTACAGCAATCGGATAAAAAGATTTGTAATCCCGGTCGTAAGAAAGCGCGCTGTAAGTTCTCTTCTGAAAGAGTTTGCCTAAAAGCATGAAAAACAGCAGTCCGCAAAGCGTATCGAAGTATCCGGGACCATAATCGGTTACAACTTCATAAATACTTCTACCGTAAAGCATGATGATTCCCAAAACAATAGGAACATCAATATTTACAATTTTATTTTTTAAACCGAACCAGGCAGATTTAAAATAATCCGAAGCTGAATAAAAAACAACTGGTGTTGCCAACAGAAAAGTAATAAATCGGAAAAGATTTTTATACTGCTCCATCCAGAAATCGGTTGTTCCCATTACCTGGGCAGCGTATTCCGGATACACAAACAGCATTCCGTTACCAAACGCAAAACCTGCGACTGCAAGTTTAATGATCAGAGATTTGTCTAAAGATTCTTCCTTCTTTTCCGCACTCTCCAGATTCACAACAGGCTTATAACCCAAACTCGTCAGGAATTTCGCCAACTCACTTAATTTCAATTCATTATGGTTGAATGAAATCTGCACCGTTTTTCTGGTGAAGTTTACCTGCGAATAATTAATGTTTGGATTCAGAGTCTGCAGACTTTCTAACAGCCATATACATGACGAACAGTGAATTACAGGAATTTTAAAATTAACAAGACTCGTATTTCCTTCCGAAAAATCAGTCACTTTGTCGAAAATTTCCTGGGTATCCAGGTAATCGAACTGTGAATTAGCTTCATCGCTCGGGCGGATTCCCGACCGTTTATTAAGTTCATAAAAATCCTGCAGATTATTAAGATTAAGGATTTCATAAACCGATTTGCAACCATTGCAGCAGAAAACCTTTTCATCGAATGAAATTCGCTCTTTTTCAATATTTTGTCCGCAATGGAAACAGTTTTCAGGCATTTTATATAAAAAATTTCATGCAAAATTATGATAAATAAATTTGTGCCGAGGTTATAAATACCCTATTTTTGCTGATAAATGTCATAAAAATATGTCGTTAGAAAAACAAACGTTAATTGAGGAAAGTCTCTTAAAGGTGTTCAGTGATGAGTCCTTTCAGGAAATGCTTTCGCCGGAAGATTATAAAAATTATATTTCCGTAAAACAGAATCTTAAATTTCATAAAGGCGAAACCATCTTCGAGGATGGCGGAACTCCAAACGGAGTTTTTTTCCTCAAAAAAGGAACAGCGAAACTTTCAAAACAAGGCGTTTATGGCAAGGAACAAATCCTGCGCTTCATTAAGGAAGGCGATTTAATCGGTTACCGTTCTCTGCTTTGCGGTGAACAGTTTCAGGCAAAAGCCGAAGCGATGACTGATGTGGAGGCAACCTTTTTGCCATCGGAAATTTTCCTTCACCTTCTGGAAGTTGGCCCTAAGCTGTCCTTCGTAATGTTACAGAAAATTGCGTTCGAACTCGGTGAATCTTCTAACACAGTTACATTTTTGGCACAGAAAACCGTGCGCGAAAGGCTTGCCGAAATTTTGCTTTTACTTGAGCAGAAATTAGGAACTGATCCTGAAGGGTTCATTAAAATCTCATTAACGAGAGAAGAAATTGCCAACATCATCGGAACTGCGACTGAAAGTGCAATACGCCTGATTTCTGAATTCAAACAGGACGAACTCATTGAAGTGGAAGGCCGAAACATCAAGATTTTAAATCACGAGAAACTCATCAAACTGGGTCACGTAACGCTATAAATAATTTGTGAATTGCGGGTGGAATGATCGATTCATTCCACTTTCGTTTCACAGAAGCCAAATATAAATTCATCAGCCATGTCTGTACATTCTGAAATAAAAAAGATTACCACCGAGACTTTGCGGAAAATGAAATTCGACAAAGAGAAAATCACCATGCTTACTGCATACGATTTCACGACTGCTAAAATGGTGGATGCAGGCGGTGTAGATTCAATCCTTATCGGAGATTCTGCTGCCAATGTGATGGCCGGTTTCGAGACCACACTTCCTATTACGCTCGATCAGATGATTTATCACACGCAGTGCGTTTCCCGTGGTGTCGAAAGAGCTTTGATCGTTGCTGATTTACCGTTCGGCACTTACCAAAGTAATTCAGAAAAAGCACTCGAATCTGCAGTACGGATGATGAAGGAAGGTGGTGCTCATGCTGTGAAAATTGAAGGTGGAATTGAAATTGAAGATTCCATAAGAAAAATCGTAAACGCCGGAATTCCTGTGATGGGACATTTGGGATTAACGCCTCAATCAATTTACAAGTTCGGAACTTATAAAGTTCGTGCTAAGGAAGATGCAGAAGCCGAAAAACTGCTGAACGATGCCAAACTTCTGGAAGAACTGGGCTGTTTTGCTTTGGTTCTGGAAAAAATTCCTGCAAATTTGGCGAAAAAGGTTTCAGAAAGCATCTCCATCCCGACCATCGGAATTGGTGCCGGACCGGATTGCGACGGACAGGTTTTGGTATACCACGACATGGTGGGAATGAATCAGGGCTTTTCACCAAAATTTTTAAGAAGATATTTAGACTTATACACCGAAATCACGGGCGCCGTTTCACAATACGTAAAAGATGTAAAAACCGCTGATTTCCCTAACAAAACCGAAAGCTATTAAATGAATACCAATACACAAGCCATTCAGGGAATATTATCTATCGCAGCTTTAATCTGCCTTATCGTAGGCTTCTTCGACCTGTTTTCCCCGGAAATCAACAATTTGCTTTATCACAGATTATTTTATGTTTTAATCGGGGCGAGTTTCTTTTTTCAGGCACCTACTTTAACGAATAAAAACCTGCTATATCCGATGTATGCGGCAGCGGCACTTTGTATCATCGGTGCATTTTTACCTCAGGATTCTAAATTTATCGCCATAAAAACCATTGGTCTTTTTGCCGGCGTAATTCTTTCCATCTTCAACAGACCTAGACAGGTAAGACGATAAACTAGTACTTTGCTGATTTCAGGATACTTTCGAAGTAATTTGTGAGTAAATTTCTTTCGGCGGCGGTAAGATTGGCCTTAGGATGCTGTGCGATATATCCTACGGAAGGCATGGTATAATCCTTTATGGAATGTACTGAATTCTGCAGCATGCTTTTCTTAAGATCCTGATTATAATTTCCCCATTCAGAGAAGTTTAGGTGTTCCCGACCTTCACTCACATGGTTTTTAATCGACCATGAAACCGGCGCTACATAAGCGTAATCGGGATATACGGTTTCATTGGAATGACAGTCGTAACAGGCATTTTTCAAAAGATTTTTAACCGCTGGCGTTGTATCGAAAACTGCAACGAAATTTACTTTCTGATCCACCGGCTTATTGGTTCTGTCGACCGGAATAAACTGAATCAAAGCAATCACGATAAGCGACCAGTAAACGATAGTTTTAAAAGTTTTCATTAAGGTTTTTCAGGCTGTTCTGGCAGCGTTGGTGTTTGAGGATTTTCCGGAGCAGCTGTAATTTCAGAAGCCGCAGGTTCAGTAGACTGGAGATTCCATTTTTCTCGGATTTCCCAGAGTGCTCTTATTTCCACAGTTTTTTCAAAAACATATACATCTTCCGCAAATTCACCAGAAGCAAAATCCGCAGAATCCCATATTCCGTTTTCGTTATTATCAACTAAAATTCTTAACTGGTATTTTCCGGGTTTCAGTGAACCGAAAGTGAGGTTAGTTTCTTTGCCATATCTTGAATATGAAACCGCGCCATTTTCGGAGAGCAACTGCAGCCAAAAACTTTTCTCAGGAGCATTTTCAAGTGTAATCACCAGTGTTCCGTAATTTTCCGTTTTATCAGCTTCAAAATCGAAGCGGTAAGACTTCACAATCGTTTCATAGAAAGAAGAAACCGTTTCTTTAGGTACGGTTAAAGAGTATTTTTTGCCTTCCTTGAACTGCGATTTAATCTGAATTTCAAAAGGATTTTTGTCAGAAATCTGAGCAGTGAATTCCTGCTGAATACTGTCGGAAACCAATGTCCATTTTTCAGGCTGAATTTTATCAATAAAATAATTGGAACTGAATACAAAATCCTGATTAGGAGGTAAAATATTACCTTTTGAATTAGAAATCGCCATTTCGTTCTTTGTATTCAGGCGGTAAAAAACCGAAACGGTATCCTGCTTCAGGCCATCATCATAACTGAATTTCATATTCTCGCTACTCGCAATTCCTAAATTAAGCTTTTTAGCATCAAACCAGATATTTACAGAATCTGATTTTGGGGAGTGGGTCACTTTGTAATCCTGCAGTTTATCATTTAGAGAAAGTACTTTTACGTTTTGCGGATTGCCTTCGAAAATCATTAAAATTCCACCGGGAGTTTCTTTCATCTCTACATATTTCTGCGGTTTCCTTGATGGATAAAGGTTGAGTTTGAGGCCAGAAATATTTTTATCTAAAACGATTTTCTCTTTCAGAAAACTTACTTTCTCTTTTCCGGCATCGTAAACAGAGTTGGAATTGCTGTCTTCAAAAGCTAAAATTCTGTAAGTTCCGGGCGAAAGATAATTCAGTTCAAAATATCCATCGGGATCAGCTTTAGTAATATAATAAGGTTTCTGGCGGTAATCCATAGAATCTTTGTCCTGATATAGCCCAACGACCAAACTGGATTCGGCTGAATTTGATTCCTTGTCCTTTATTAAACTTTTCAGTTCACCGCTGATATACAGATCATCGATTTTTTCGCCGGTAGAAAACGCAAAATTATAATACTGTAGCGGGTTCCCTTCATTATTATCTACAATAGCGTTCCCGAAATTGAAATTATACGTGGTATTTGCCTGAAGCGTATCTTCCCATTTAATCAGAAGGTATTTATTGGCCATTCCCGACGGAAGAATCTTAGTCATTTTCTGAAGCGGCGGAGAGATAATCAACTGCTTGTTGATTTCTTTAAGCGTAATATACTCATCAAAATCAATACGCAGTTCCTTAATATCCCGCGGGACGTTAACTCTGGAAGTATCGATATTCGTACTGATGACTTTCGGCGGAATAGAATCCTTCACACCGCCAACCGGCGAACCTACCCTTGCACAGGACAGTAAAAGGAGATTTAAGATGAAAAGAAAACCCAGTTTCTTCATTAAATAATTTTGAACAAAATTAAGAAAATTATTCGCTGTAAGAATCATTCCCGTTGAGCGAATCTGTTCCTGCGGCATTTTTTAAAGTATCAGTCTGGTTCATCGTCTTCAGGAGTTTTTCGGTCTCGAAAGGGAAGTTTTCAAACAGGCCGGAAAGCGCCAGCGAAGTATAAACCCTGCTGGAATATTTGTTTCCGATGGCAATAATGGTGACATTCGATTTTAACAGATGTCCGAATACAGAGTTTGTACCGTGCCACCACCCGTTGTGGTAAGTAAGTTTTTCATTTTCATTGAAAACCTTCATCCGGAAGCCAAGTCCGTAATTGTTGATTCCGGGTCTCTCGTTGCTGTACGGTTCGAAAACCATTTTCTGAAGATCATCGCGAAGGAAATTTTTGGCAAACATCGCCTTAGAGAAGTTAAGAAGATCTCTCGGTGTCGTATAGACATTTTTATCACCGTAAATCAAATCAAGTCTGTCGTAAGGATAAACCCGCGGACCGCGCTGGTAAAAAGATTTCGCGGCACTTTCCATATCTTTTTCCTGAAGAATATAGGTGTGTTTCATTTTTAAAGGCCGGAACACGATCTGCTGCATCGCTTCAGGGAAAGGCGTTTTCGTAACCTGCTCCACCAAAAGCGCCAGTAACGCATAATTGGTATTGCAGTACATAAATCCTGTGTCAGTTTCCCGTGCAAGTTCGGGTTTATACTTTATTAATAGGTTGAGGATATCCTTATTCGAGATAAATTCCTTCGAAAGTTCCGCTGGCTTAGGTGTGATTTTTTCGATGAAATATTCGTATTTTGGCAAACCACTTCGCTGCGAGAGCAGTGTGAAAACAGTAACTTTTGGATAGGGAAAACCCGGAAAATATTTGGTAAGCGGATCATCTAGCTGTAATTTTCCTGCTTCAATGAGTTTCATTACTGCCATAGCGGTTATTGATTTGGAAATAGATGCCACGTGAAGTGCAACCGTATCATTAACGGGAGCCTGTTTGTTATCCTGCGTGTAACCGCGATAGCCTTCATATAAAATTTCATCGCCTTTTGCTACTAAAAAACTTCCCCAGAGATCGCCTTTCTCCCAAACTGTTTTGTAATAGCTGTCAATTACAGTAACTATTGAATCCCTGTTCTTAAGTTTGTTGTCCTTTTGCTTAAAAATTTTATCAAGTTCTACGTTTCCAAAATTCGGTAAAGTGGTATCGTTTTCGTCGCTGCTGCTGTTTTCTTTTTTACAGGAAAATAAAACGAGTATGAAAATGGCAAGAAAAAAAATGCTCCGTAATAATTTCATTGAAGAGTTTTTGAACATAAAAGTCCCGCAAGATAAGGGATTTTGCCAAAAATTTATAGGACTCAAATCATAAAGATTTGTTAACTGCGATGAAAGGAAGCCAGAATTTTATCGACGATAATCTGTGCCAGCTTTTTTTTGCTCTGCTGCGTCCAGCCTGCGATATGGGGCGTTACGATGACATTTTCTGACTGTAGAAGGAATTCTAAATCCTTATTTTCCGTCTCCAGGTTTTCAAAGGAAGGTTTTTCATATTCCAAAACATCAAGGCAGGCGCCTTTAATTTTACCAGAGCAAATTGCTTCAACTAAATCGCTCGTTTTAACATTGTTTCCACGGGCTGTATTAATGAAATAAAAATCCTTATCCATCCCAGAAATGAATGCTGCGTCAATTAGATGATGTGTTTCCGACGTAATCGGAAGGTGAAGACTGAGAATATCTGCTTCTTTTTTTAACGTTTCCAACGAAACCTGCGTACCGTACTTATCGGATAGATTAGGAATAATATCATGAAAAATTACGCTTACACCGAAACCAGAAAGTCGTTTTGCTACCGCTTTTCCCATATTTCCGTAACCGATTATTCCAAAAGTTTTTCCCAGCAGTTCATCCCCTCGGTTTTCTTCGCGTTTCCAGATTCCGTTTTTAACTTCGGTTGATGCGATAAAAAGCCTGTGCATTAAAATAAGCAACATTCCCACCACGTGTTCCGCAACCGAATCGCGGTTTCCTTGCGGGGAACTGATGAGTTTTATGCCTCGCTTCTCAGCAAAATCTACATCGATATTTTCCATTCCTGCACCAACTCTGGCGATAAATTTCAGGTTTTTGGCGTGTTCAATGAAATTCTGATCAATTGGAATTCTGCTACGGATAATGATTCCATCGTAACCTGCAGTCTTTTCTAAAACTTCGGCATAAGTTGAAGTGGTATCTTCATCCAATAAAAATCCTTTTGCAGAAAGCTGTTCTGTAATTAAAGGATGATTTTTATCGAGTTGAAGAATTTTCATGAAGCTAGACTGAAAATAATCTCTTCAGTTCTACCGAATCCGCAGCTTTCATTCTCCCTGAAAGAATAAGGGAAAGTTCTTTTCTTCTTAATGCAGCTTCGAATCTCATTTTTTCTTCGTCGGTTTCCGGCTCCATTTTGGGAATTGGGATTGGGCGGTTAAACTCGTCTACTGCAACAAAAGTGTAAATCCCTTCGTTGGTATGAATTTTTTTCTGATTAATAGGATCATCCAGCCAAACATCCACATAAATCTCCATCGACGTTGAAAATGCACGGGAAACTTTAGATTCCAACACTACAATTCCGCCTTCCGGAATGGGATGATTAAAGGAAACATGGTTTACAGAAGCCGTTACCACGCGTCGTTCGCAATGTCTTGCTGCCGATATTGAAGCACAACGGTCCATTTTAGCAAGCAACTCGCCACCAAAAAGATTTCTGAGGGAATTGGTTTCGTTCGGTAAAACGATGTTGGTCATTACCGTTAATGATTCTGACGCTTTTTTGCTTTTTTCCATTTAGATTTTGAATAATTTTTGGAAGTCCATTTTTTAACCGGAACTTGCGCCACTACAGCTGATTTAGAGGAATCATTTTTGGCTGAATCCAGCACGGGATTTATAATTGTAGTAGAGTCTTTCTTAATTGAATCTTTCACAATTTTCTCTACCGGTTTAATGTCAAAGTCTTTACTGAAAGATTTTTTTCCGAAGATCTGTTCGGGCTGTGCAATGGCGAAATAGGTCAGCCCAGAAATAACTAAAACCAACGGAGGTACCCAATAAACAGGCTTGCTGAAACGGTAAGAAGAGTTTTCACTGCTATTATGCAAATGTTTATTTGAATTCTTTATTTCTGAGATATTAATCTCTTCAAGTCCGTAGAAATCGGGCGACAGATTGTCGGTGCGTTTACCTGTGAAATAGATCTGGCTGTCATCAAGGATAAAAGTTCCTAAATTTTCGAGTACGAATTTTCCTTCTTTTTCAAGTGTTGAATACCAGAAATTGGTTTGCTTTTTCACTTCAATTTCTGCGTCGATAAGCGGAATATTCTTTTGCTGCGCAATGTAACGAGCAAAACTGCCATCAGCAGAGGAATCATCGATTTTAAAAGCGACTTCTTTGCCTGGTGGAAGAATATTTTGCGCATCTTCATCGACAAGAGCATTGGTATTTTTCAAATAAAAAGTCCCGAAACCCGGAACCGGGACCTGGCCCTGCTGCTTCAGAAATTCGAGAATGAGAAAAGAAAAATTCATATGCCGCAAATTTATGTTTTTTGCCTGATTTAATCAAAAATAAAAAAAGGCTGCCTCGGAAAGCAGCCTTTAATCAGTTGATTTGTAAATTATTTTGCAAATTTAACGACTTCACTTTCAGAACCGTGGCTAATTTTTACCAGATAAAGTCCAGTTTTGGAAACATTGAGATCAATTACACTTCCGTCTGCAACTGTATTGAATGATTTAACCAGTTTTCCAGACATTTCATATACCGAAATCGCCAGATTTCCTTTGGTGGAAGTATAAAGTTTCCCTCCCATCACACTGGATTTTTTACCCAGCAAAGAATTGGAAACCGCTAACGAAGAATTGGTAGTAGTTGTAGTGAAACCGAAAGAAGTTGCCGCTAGATCTGCGGACTGTTTTGTATTTCCATTCTGCAAGTCTTTGAATACAAATCCTAAATTGTTAACAGTTGTGCCTGAAGGAAAAGTTTTATTACCGTTAGTGAAAACCTTCGTATTCAAATTGATAGTGCCCACGTAAGCTCCGGCGCCGCTGTCCCAGTTCATCGTGACGTTAGAATTGGTCCACGAGTCATCGTAAACCGTTCCCGTACTGTTGTCGCCCGCATTGCTCCAGACGTGAACATAAAAGGTAGGAACTTCGAATCCCGGATCGTAAATGGAATAATCATTTGAAGCACCATAAGTTAACTTCACCACGCCCTGGGAAATAGTCTGTACTGTAAATTGCGCGGAGATGGTAACCGCTGCAAAAAACGCGAAAAGTAAAGAGAGTTTTTTCATAATTGCATTGTTTAAAATTAGGAAGTAAAATTACTTCAATTTTAGAAAAAACAATCGACTAACTAAAATTATTTTTGGCACAACGTATGGACATATCTATCTATATTTCAGACTCATTCCAAACATAAAGTTCATCCCTGCCTGTGAGAAATAGATCGGTCCATCATAAACATAACCGTTGTTTACATATTTTCTGTTGAAGATATTATTAAGCAAAAATTTAAAATCAACCTCAGTCCGCTTAAGATTTAAGGTGTATTTCGCATTAAAGTCGCTAAGAAAATAACTGCTCAGTTTTAAAGCAGTGGTGTTTGTATTGTCTAAAAACTGACTTCCAACATATTGATTCTGAATCCCTAAACTAAAATTTCGAGTTGGACTGTAATTTAAAAGCAGGTTTGCTAAGATGTTCGGTGAAAATGAAATGGGTGTGTCACCAAGAATTTCGAGTCCTTCTGAAGTCTCGTTTTTAAAATTCTTATTTTCATTTTTACTTAAGGTTAAATTTCCCGACAAATTCCATTGTTCCGATAGTTTTGCTGCTGCACCCAGCTCAAGTCCCAATCTATAACTTTGTCCAGAATTGACGCGGATAAACTCGCCTATATTATTAATCTGTCCGTTAAGTACAAGTTGATTTACATAATTCATATAATAAAGATTTCCTGTGAATGAAACTTTTCCCAGCGTCTTTTCAATTCCGGCTTCGAAATCATAAAGTTTTTCTGCTTCGGTTTCAGGATTCGCGAAAAGATCATCGCGGTTTGGTTCTCTGTGGGCAACTGCGGCGGATATAAATATTTTCCCGGAAGGAATCTTGTACGTAATTCCGGCTTTAGGATTGAAAAAAGTCCATTTTTTACTGAGATCAACACCTTCGTCATCACCCTGCTGAAGAATTTTGGTGTCATAAGTGATGTTTCTCAGCTGGAGATCGCCGAAAAATTCAAATTTACTTACCGAAAAAATTGCTTTGGCGAATCCGGCAACTTCAGTTTTAACTGAATTGTTTCTGTAGTATTCGTGTTCTGAAATTTGAGGATAAAATACTGCAGAAACGTTTCCGAAATGGTCACCCATGTATTGGTTTGCTACAATTCCGAAATTCAAATCAGTATTTCCAACCTTTCCGTATAAGGTAGAAACTGCACCGTAAAAATCATTATCCAGCCATTTTTTACGGATAAAATCCGTTCGCGTAACGTTATGATTATCAATATTTAAAGTTGGTAAATTATACTTTGATAATTTCGCATCCTGTTTATAATTTTCGTAAAATCCTTTGCCTTTGGTATAATGAAACGTAGTTTCTAAATTCCAGTTCGGATTCAGATTCTGTTCCCATAATAATTGATAGTGGTTTTGCCGGTAATTATCGGTTTCATTATCGTAAAAACCCACGATATTCTCCCAGTTCGCATCGTAAATGGCACCTGAAAAGTTAAATTGTGGATTAGTTTCCCAGGCCGCTTTATCAACACCGTTCCAAGCCTGATAAGTTTTTTCCTTCCCTCCAAAAGCCATCAACCGGATTTTGGTTTTACTTTCCTCAAAAAGCGCGGTTAAATTATACGAATCAAGATCAGAAAAAGCACGGTCGATATATCCGTCCGAATGAATCTTCGTATACCGTCCCATCATTGATAATCTGTCTTTCCATAATTTTCCTGAACCTATTTCCGCAGAATATTTGTAGGTATTGAAAGAGCCATAACTGTTGTCTGATTTTAGGTAAAATTTCTCTTCGGGATTTTTTGAGATCACATTCACACTGGCTCCAAATGCGGAAACACCGTTTGTTGAAGTACCCACGCCTCGCTGTATGATGATTTGCGATGCTGAACTTGTGAGGTCGGGAACGTTCACAAAAAATGTTCCCTGAGATTCAGAATCATTGTAAGGAACTCCGTTCAGCATTACATTAATTCCGTTGCCACCAACTCCGCGAATCCTGAAACCCGTGTAACCAATACCGTTTCCAGCATCTGATGTCGCAATTAATGATGTTTGGTTTTTGAGAAGAATCGGCAAGTCCTGTCCAAGATTTTTATTGCCTAAATCTTTTTCGACATTAATGATTTCTTTGGAAACCGGCAGCCTTTTTGTGAAATTCACACTTTCTATCTCGTGAATTTTTAAGGTATCCTGGGCCGTTTGCGCAAGATAGAACGGACTTATGGCAAGTCCTAAAATAACAAATCCTTTCATTCTTTTAATTTTTAAGATTAATTGAATAAAAGGGGACGAAAAAAATTATACAATAAATCAGTCCGAAGACCGCTCCCTAAACAGCATTACCTGTTCGAGGTTCATTGGGTATAATCTCAGCTTTTCACAGCACCCCTTTAATTTCACCGGCTAAACTACAAAATATTTAATTAATAGGCGATATTGTTGGTGTCAACGTAATAATAATTTTTACCATCTTTAGTTACTTCGAAAAGGCGGGCAAGTTTCCAGCTGAAGTTTCTTTTAATATCGCTGTACTCAAACGGTACGATTACTTTATTATAAATGTCGATTACTCCGAATTTATCTTTGTAAGAAGCAATAATCATTGGGTTTCTTAAATCATCACCTTCTAAAATATGCAGATAATCATACTGAGGATAAATGGTAAACTGCCTGTAATCTCCGGGATTTTCGAATTTAGCATCTTCAATAATTCCGTAGGCATTATTCATGATGTATGCGTGAAAAAGTTGAGTTTTAAACTCGGGCGTACATTTTCCCAAATCATTCTTTCTGAACTGGTAAACGCGTTTCCCCAAATGATTAATGCGGAAATCCATACCATTTAAATGTACGGAAGCATATTTTGAAGAACCAAAAATTCTCGCTTTAGGATTAGGTGAACTGAGCAGATTGCAGTCTTCTGTAAAAAACCCAACATTGCTGTATTCGTGTTTTATAATGACTTTACCTTTCTGATTCACGAAGCCATATTTACCGTCAATTTTTTGGGGAATAAGGGCTGGAATCGAATCATTTAATTTCACTAAATCTGTGTTTGGTTTTACTGAATTTGATTTGCTGACCTTTTTCTGCTGGGCATAGAAAACAAAAGAAAGAAACAGCAACACTACACTTAACGCATTCTTCATAAAGGAATTTTTGCAATATTTCTGCCAAAAATAAGGTTTTAAATATTTCTGAAAATAAAGAACAAGACTACTATTACTAATACTGCGATCATTGCCCTACTTCCGTACAGCAAATTTCTTGTTTTCGGAAACCTAGATTTCAACACTTCAGCATTAAATGCAATACCTAAACCAGCATAAGGAATTGATGCAATTAATAAAGGATTAAAGTGGAAGGCCTCTTTAAAATTTAGGTGCAGCAGCGCATGAACTGCGCGTTGGCTACCGCAGCCGGGACAACTTAAACCTGTGACAAGCTTAAAAGAACATTTAAAAAAATAAGGAGAATTTTCAGGGTTATAAAAATAGTAAAATGCACCTATAACTATTATCACAGGAAATAGAAAGAGTAAAAAGCCTTTGTTTTTAATAATGGCGATGGGTGTTAAATATTATTTTTTAAAAATAATGATAAATAGATTATCAGCATAGTATTTATATTTAATCTAAATGATAATAATCACTTATAAGGTTAAAATTTTGTAATTTTGAGCTTCTTTTAATTTAATAAAAAATAACAGATATGACTTTCGACCTTGACATGATCAAAAAAGTGTATGAGCGTTATCCTGTAAGAGTTGCAGCAGCAAGAGCAGCCGTGGGAAAACCATTAACACTTTCTGAAAAAATCCTTTATACACACCTTTGGGAAGGAAATGCAAGCCAGGCTTACGAAAGAGGGAATTCTTATGTAGATTTCGCTCCGGACCGTGTTGCGATGCAGGATGCTACGGCACAAATGGCGTTATTACAGTTCATGCAGGCCGGAAAATCCAAAGTTGCAGTTCCCTCTACAGCACATGCCGATCACCTTATTCAGGCAAGAGTTGGAGCGGAAGCAGATTTGCAGGAAGGGATCAATAAGAACTCCGAAGTGTTCAACTTCCTGAGTTCAGTTTGTGATAAATACGGAATTGGTTTCTGGAAGCCCGGTGCAGGTATTATTCACCAGGTTGTGCTTGAAAATTACGCATTTCCAGGCGGAATGATGATCGGAACCGACTCTCACACTGTTAATGCAGGTGGTTTAGGAATGGTTGCCATTGGTGTAGGTGGTGCAGATGCAGTAGATGTAATGGCCGGAATGGCCTGGGAACTGAAAATGCCAAAACTAATCGGGGTAAAATTAACCGGTAAACTGAACGGATGGACTTCTGCAAAAGATGTGATCCTGAAAGTAGCAGGAATTCTAACCGTTAAAGGCGGAACAGGATGCATCGTTGAATATTTTGGCGAAGGAGCGCAAAACCTTTCTGCAACAGGAAAAGGAACAATCTGTAACATGGGTGCCGAGATTGGAGCAACAACTTCAACTTTCGGGTACGATGATTCCATGAGAAGATATTTAGCTGCAACTGGCAGACAGGATGTAGTAGACGCTGCTGATGCAATTGCAGAACACTTAACGGGTGACGCGGAAGTTTATGCAAACCCTGAGCAGTATTTCGATCAGGTAATTGAAATTAATCTTGATGAATTGGCACCACACTTAAACGGACCTTTCACACCGGATTTAGCGACGCCAGTTTCAGAATTCAGAGCGAAAGCTGAAGCAAACGGTTGGCCGCTTGATGTTGAATGGGCATTGATCGGTTCATGTACCAATTCCTCTTACGAAGATTTATCAAGAGCCGCTTCAATTGTTGAAGATGCAGTTGCTAAAGGTGTAAAGCCAAAAGCAATCCTGGGAATTAACCCTGGTTCTGAGCAGGTTAAATTTACTGCTGAAAGGGATGGTTTCCTTGATTCTTTCAGAAAATTTGAATCAGCAAGAATATTTACCAATGCTTGTGGACCTTGTATCGGCCAGTGGGACAGAGAAGGTGCTGATAAAGGCGAGAAAAACTCAATCATTCACTCTTTCAACAGAAACTTTGCGAAAAGAGCCGACGGAAACCCGAATACCCACGCTTTCGTAGCTTCACCGGAAATGGTGGCTGCAGTAGCAATTTCAGGAAGGCTGGATTTTAATCCAATCACTGATACTTTAACCAACCAAAACGGCGAGCAGATCAAATTGGACGAACCAAAAGGTCTTGAACTTCCGGAAAGAGGTTTCGCGGTAGATGATAACGGTTATCAGGCGCCTTCAGAAGACGGTTCAAATGTGCAGGTTGCGGTAAGCCCTACTTCCGACAGACTTCAGTTACTGGAGCCTTTCGAGCCTTGGGACGGACAGAACATCACTGGTGCTAAAGTTTTGATTAAAGCTTTCGGTAAGTGTACTACAGACCATATTTCTATGGCAGGTCCTTGGTTGAAATACAGAGGCCATTTAGATAATATCTCCAACAACATGTTGATTGGTGCTGTAAACGCCTACAACATGGAAACCAACAAAGTTAAGAACGAACTGACAGGCGAATACGGAGAAGTTCCTGCTGTTGCAAGAGCTTACAAAGCTGCCGGCGTTCCTACGATTGTAGTTGGTGACCAGAACTATGGTGAAGGTTCTTCAAGAGAGCATGCCGCAATGGAACCAAGACACTTGGGAGTAAGAGCTGTTTTGGTTAAATCTTTTGCGAGAATCCACGAAACGAACCTTAAAAAGCAGGGGATGCTTGGTTTAACATTTGTGAATCCTGAAGAATACGACAAAATCCGTGAAGATGATACCGTGAATTTCCTTGATTTGGATCAGTTCGCGCCTTCACATCCTCTTCAACTGGAGTTCGTTCATTCAGACGGCACCAAAGATTTAATCCTTGTAAATCACACGTATAACGAACAGCAAATCGGCTGGTTTAAAGCAGGTTCTGCATTAAATCTGATCGCTGAAGAAGCCAGAAACAACGCTTAAGATCGTGGAGTAAACAGAAAAACCGTTCAATTAATTTTGAACGGTTTTTTTATTTAATATTTTTAAGAATTTAATCTACATAAATTCCGGCCCAGCTTTTTTTCAGCGGCATAAGAAAATCACTTAGGAATGCAACATAAGTGTTTTTAGAAAAATCGAAAACCTCAATATCTTGAGAGATTTCACCATCTTTTAACCCTTTTCTGAAGTCCTGTAACTTCATGGTTTTAACTTCACCGTTTTCTACAAAACTTGCTTTCATTCTATCGAATAATCCCAACTGAAATTCCGCATTAATTTCTCTCATTACTTGCCCTAAAGCATCGATAGAACAGCCAGAAGCTGCTTCTTTCTCTTCATCAACGCAAATGACAATAAACTGATTTTTTTCAATTTTAAATGAAGATGAAAGTGGTTTTCCGTGCGCGGCCCAGGTAGCCAGAAAATCATACAGTTTTTCTGTAATTATTTTGCTTTCTTTAGCCGTAAAAGGACGGGAAGCCGGGTAAATAATTACTCTGTAATCGTTTGTTTCGACAATATTAGATTCTTCTATTTTCATTTTTAAATTAATTTAGACTTAAGATTTTGAGCTATAAATCTTCAGCCTCAGCTAAAAGCTCTACAATATCTTTAACGGCAACTTCATCATTTTTGTTGAAATGTTTCACGCCGTCTGTCATCATCGTATTACAGAACGGACATCCTGTTGCAATGATATTTGGAGTTTCTGAAAGTGCTTCCTCGGTACGTTCCACATTGATGTCTTTGTCACCTTTTTCAGGCTCCTTGAACATCTGTGCTCCGCCTGCTCCACAACATAACCCGTTGGATTTGCATCGTTTCATCTCTACCAGTTCCGCATCCAGTTTTTCGAGAAGCATTCTTGGCGCTTCATATTCGCCATTGGCTCTTCCGAGGTAGCAAGGATCGTGAAACGTTATTTTTTTTCCTTTAAAACTACCGCCTTCGATTTTCAGACGGCCGTCTTCCATCAGTTTCCTAAGAAATTGGGTATGGTGAAGAACTTCATAATTTCCCCCTAAGCTCGGATATTCATTTTTAATGATGTTGAAACAGTGCGGACACGAGGTTACGATTTTTTTTACTTCGTAAGCATTCATGATTTCAATGTTCGTAAGTGCCATCATCTGGAAGATGAATTCGTTTCCGGCGCGTTTTGCAGGATCCCCGTTACAGCTTTCTTCCTGCCCAAGAACAGCGAATTCTACGCCCACTTTATGCAAAATTTTACAGAAAGCTTTGGTGATCTTCTTGGCTCTGTCGTCGAAACTCCCGGCACAGCCGACAAAAAATAAAACTTCAGGTGCTTTTCCTTCGGCAGCATATTCTGCCATTGTTTTTATTGTGAAATCCATATTATATGAGTAATGAGTAACCGGCTATGGGCAATATTCATCTCCGGTGTTTTCAAATTAGTTTTCTTTTGCCCAGTTCAAGCGGTCTGCTTGGTTATAAGCCCATGGAGCTGCATTGTTCTCTACATTTGTCATCATAACGTTCAGTTCGCTTGGTGCGGAAGACTGTTCCATGACCAGAAATCTTCGCATTTCAAAAATGATAGATAGCGGATCAATCAATACCGGACAAGCTTCAACACATGCATTACAGGTTGTGCATGCCCAAAGTTCTTCTCTCTGGATATGATCATCGAGCAATTTCTTGCCATCATCGACAAATTTCCCGTTTTTATTGATGTTTTTAGCAACTTCTTCAATACGGTCGCGCGTATCCATCATGATCTTACGTGGCGACAATTTCTTGCCGGTAATATTGGCAGGACAAACGGAAGTACATCGTCCGCACTCCGTGCATGAATAAGCATTTAACAGCTGAACCTGATTTAAGTCAAAAATATCATTCGCACCAAATTTGTCAGGGACAGCATTTGGATCTGCTTCCGGAGCCGCTGCATAAGGATCAGCGTTGGGGTCCATCATCAGTTTAATCTCTTTGGTAACAGAATCTAAATTATTAAATTTACCTTTCGGCTGCAGATTAGCAAACCATGTATTAGGGAAGGCAAGAATAATATGAAGGTGTTTTGAATAATACAGGTAATTCATGAAGAACAGAATCCCCACAAAGTGAAACCACCACGCTCCTCTTTCAAGGAAAACAAGGGTGCTGTCACCAAAATTGCCGAAAAGAGGCGCAATTAAACCGGATGAAACAGGAAAGTTACCGTGTTCTGCAAGTACTCCTCTCTGTTGAAGAACCCAATCGGCGGAATTCATGGTGAAAAACGCCGTCATTAAGGCAAATTCAATGAGCAGAATCCAGTTCGCATCCTGTTTTGGCCAACCGAAGAGTTCTTTCATGGTGAGTCTTTTCACACCGTAGAAATTTCTTCTGATAAAGAAAAGAACTACTGCAATAATGACTAAAAGCGCCAGAATTTCCAGAGTTGCAGTAAACACACCATAGAGGGTGTCACCAAATATTCCGGCAAGGAAACGGTGAGTACCAAAAATACCGTCGACGATAATTTCAATAAGCTCAATATTAATAATCACAAAGCCTACGTAAACAATCACGTGCAGAAACCCGGCAATGGGTCGTTTGCCCATTTTGCTCTGGCCGAGGGCCACTTTTGCCATTGTTTTCCATCGGACGGAAGGGTTGTCGGTCCTGTCGATTTTCTTGCCGAGCTGGATGTTCCGATAGATTTCCTTTAAGCTTTTAAAAAAGAATCCAAAGCCCGCAATAAGGGCAATGAAGAAAATAATATTGTCAATATATTGCATATTGAAAGGGTTTTTAGTCTTTTGGCGTACTGTTCTTTCCGAATACGGAGAAATTCAGATATCTTTTTGGATTGGCTTTCAGATCCAGAATCAGATTATTTAAATTTGCTGATGATTCATTAAGATTCTGGTAAAGTTGCTCATCTTTCGCGAGTTTACCAAGCGATCCTTCACCATTCTGTATGCCGGAAATAACACCGTTCAGTTTATCAGCTGTTAAACTTAATTTATCAATCGTATTGTTTAGTTTCTGCACATCTACTTCGTCTGCAACTCTTCCGTATTTATCGATGGCTGTTTTGGCACTTATTGTTGCGAGATTCGCATTATCAAGCATTTTCTGAATACGGGGATCATTATTGGCGAGAAGTGAGTTAGTCTGTTGAGAAGTAGCTTCAAACGAAGTTACCGTACGGTTCAGGCTGGACAGCAATGCGCGGATCGCCTGCTGGTTTTGCGCATCAGTAATGGCATTGGCGTTCATCATAAGACTGTCTACCCTTCTTAAAACCACCTGTACCTGATCTTTCACAGGACCTACCTGTGATGAGATATTATTCATCATCGAAAGCGTAAATGCGCCTTTCAGGGTATCACCGTCTTTAGCCATTGGACTTCCGTATGCCAGATTAACCCTCATTTCTTTTCCGGACATCAATCCAGGTTCGAAAATTTCTAAAGTGGATCTTTTTGAAAATTCAAAATTATCATCAACGGTCACTTTCACTACAAAATGGATTTTCCCATCGGGCTCCGTGATCGGGATAATCTGATCAACCTGACCAACTTTCAAACCATTAATAGACACTGGGTTAGACGCTGCCAAGCCCTCTACATTGTCGAATTTTGCGTAAAAAATATTGTCGGTAGTAAAAAGGCTTTTACCTTTCATGAATTGGAACAGAATTACAAATCCTACTATGGCTAAAATTGCGATTAATCCTGCTTTTATTTCTTTTGTGAACTTCACTTTTCTTTAATTTTATAATGAACAAATATAATACATTTTCAACGAAATTTTTAAATCTCGGGTCAGCAATGCAAAAAGCGACCCATAAGAGTCGCTTTTGATAATATTTTTAATTCCGAGATTACTGCTGTGCAGCCTGATTATAAACTTCGATTCTGAAATCTTTGATGTCAGCATTATCCTGAAGACTCTTCAACAGAGCTTGTCCGAACTGCTGTGAATTCTGGCTTGCTAATGCCTGGGTTACCTGCTTGATATCTCCCGGTTGTTTGTTAAGTGTTTCTGATTTCTTAACGACTACATAAACACCGGTCATTCCTTCTACTGGATTTGAAACTTTGCCTTTGGCAACACCAAATGCTGCACCTGCCACTTTCGGTTCCATAGCACCAGCAATCTGCGGGCTCAGCATGTTAACCTGTGCAGCTTGCTTAGAAGTACCAAACAGTTTTGCAACTTGGTCTAAACTTGTCGCTTTGGCAGCTGTAATTTTATCTGAAATCTGTTTCGCTAAAATTTTATTTTTAACGATAGGTTCAATTTGGTCACGAACAGCTTCCGGATCTGCAGTACCGGGATCCTGTATTCCGTTAAGATAGGCTACGATACGGTCTCCAGTTCCATCAACGGTGAAGATATCTGCATCTCCTTTGTCACGTTTTTTGTTGAATGCCCAGGCAATAATCTCCTGATCTTTATCGGTACCCAATCCAGGTAACTGACCTTGGAAACGGCCAACCTCTTTAGGATTGAAGAACTGATAATTGTTTTTCTTCGCAACATTGGCAAAATCATTAAATGATTTCCCCTGAACCTGCTGGATGAATTTGGTAGCCTTGGTGTAAACCTCGCTTTCAGTTTTGTCTGAAGGTTTTACAGTTTTTACCAGATTGGCAACTTTGTAAGTCATCGCTCCGGATTTCTTATCTTCGATGTTGATGATATGATAACCAAACTGAGTTTCTACTACTCCCGTTGATCCTTTACCATTGTTCGCAAGGAAACTTAAGTACTCAGGCACGAAAGGCGTTGCAGGAGTTGTCCAGCCAACACTTCCACCTTGCCCAGCAGAACCTGGATCAGATGAATATTTTAAGAATTCTGTAAATTTAGCAGGTGTTGCTTTCAATACTGCACCGATAGAATCTGCCAATTTCTTAGCTTCTTCTTTTGTTCTGGTCTCATTCGCTCCGGCCTGATTTCCTTTGTACGAAACTAATATATGTCTTGACAAGGTCGAGTCTGAAGGTTTTTTATCTAAAATTTTAGAGACAACATAAAAATTCTGCTCTTTGTACGGACCAAAAGTAGTTCCTACTGCAGCACCGGCAACTTTATCTTTAATTGAAGCCGGAAGTTGTTCTGCTGAAAAATAGGTTGGATTGTAAGGAAGGTCGGAATTAAGAGAAACAAACATAGAGTCGTTTGTTGTATTCTGGAAGTTTTCTTTTCCGTCACTCATATCTGTTCCCTGTGAAAACAATTTATTAATTTCCGCCTGTGTTACCGCTTCGTCCTGTGGACTTGCCGCTGCAGGAAAATATACAAGTCCGATATTTCTGCTTGCATCTCTTTTGAAGAGAATCGGGTGTTTTTTAATATAATCTGCTAAATCCTGAGTAGTAACTTTTACAGGATTTTTTTGAGCATATGCTGCATAATCAACTTTTACAAAATCGATATCCGCAATCTGGTCTCTCTGCTTCATCATTTCCTCAGCTTCTTTCTTGCTCACGGTGATTCCGGTGGAAACATTTGCAAAAAGCTGGCGAGCCATCATTCTGTATTCAATTGCTTTTTTAGTTTTCAGCCAGTTGTTGTACATTTCGACATTACCACTGTTCTGAAGTTCCTCTATCTGCTTTTTGATTTCCTGAACTTTGAAATTGCCTTTTGCATCAAAGTTTTCAGGGTTTTGTGCAAACATTGGATCAAACTGCAATTGGTTATAGAACATGTCATCGGTTAAGGTAAGTCCCATTTTATCGAACTGTTGCTTAATCAGTTTCGATTGCACTACCATTTGCCATGCCTGCTCTTCCAAACCTGTAGCCGGTTGCCCTTGTTGCTGAGCTTGTTGCTGAAGCATAAACAACTGGTCATCAAAATCTTCTTTTGTAATTTCGTCGCCGTTTACCTTTCCGTAAACACCTGGTTTTGCGCCGAACAGTTTTTCTAAACTGTCAGGATTTACCACGAATGCCAACATCGCAACAGCGATAATTCCCATTAAAAGCCAAGGTCTGTTTCTAATCTCTCCTAAAACTGCCATCTTTTTTGTATAATTTTATCAGTTTGCGAAAATACACATTTTTAAGAGATTAAGAAAAATTTTACACATTTTAAAGTTATTTTTTCGGAAACATGGTAATTTTGTCTAAATATTGCCTTGGCACAGTGCTTGTGAAATTACACTCACCTATTTATTTAAGGCTGTTATAAAGCGTAATCTTACTTAACAGCACTTTAATCACCTATTATAAATGACAATTTGTCACTCCACAATATTATGACAGAATTTGATGATCTCAACTTTGATGAAATTATAACTGATGGATTCAGTATCGTAGCAGAAGAAATTAACCTTTCAGAAATGGATCAACCTAACAGCAGCGAACAGAAAATATTCCCGATTTTACCGGTAAGAAATATGGTAATGTTCCCAAAAGTGGTGATTCCCATTACGGCAGGACGGGAAATGTCGATCAGGCTGCTGGAGGAAGCCCAGAAAAATAATGAATTCATTGGGATCGTAAGCCAGAACAATTCAAATATCGAAAGCCCTACAGAAAATGATCTGTACAAAACAGGAACTTTAGCAAAAATCATCAAGATTATAAAACTTCCTGAAGGGAATGTTACCGCAATTACAAGAGGCTTTCAGAGGTTTACAATTAAAAATCTCGTTGAATCAAAACCTTATTTCAGAGCAGAAATCACCAAGTTAAAAGATGTTACATCTAAAAAAACAGAGGAGTATGCGGCACTTTTAGAGAATATTAAAGATTTGGCACTCAAAATTGTCGAACTGGATCCAAACATTCCGTCCGCTGCCAATTTCGCGATCAAAAACATGAGCGATAATGAGGATTTGCTGAATTTCATATGTACTAATGCCAATTTTACCTCCGCAGAAAAACAGAAACTTCTGGAAGAAAAAAGTCTCATGAACCGTGCACAGAAATGTTATGAGCTGATGCATGATGAATACAGAAAGCTTGAACTGCGAAATCAGATTCACCAAAAAACAAACCGCGAACTCGATAAAAGCCAGCGCGAATACTTCCTGAACCAACAGATCAGAGCAATTCAGGAAGAATTAGGAGGCGGCCCCGAATCGGATGTGGAAGAACTTTTACTGAAAGCACAAAAAGTAAAATGGAGTGAAGACGTTGAAAATCATTTCCAGAAAGAAATTAACAGGCTTCAGCGACAGAATCCGAATTCACCAGATTACAATGTGCAGCGTAATTACCTGGATTTCTTTACAGAATTGCCTTGGGAAACCTACTCCAAAGATATTTTCGACATCAACAAAGCCCAAAAAGTTTTAGACAAAGCTCATTTCGGACTCGAGGATATCAAGAAAAGAATCCTCGAACACATGGCAGTTCTGAAACTGAAAAACAATATGAAATCTCCGATTCTTTGTTTGGTAGGACCTCCAGGAGTCGGAAAAACTTCATTGGGTAAATCAGTTGCAGATTCCCTGGGAAGAAAATATGTGCGGGTTTCTTTAGGAGGCCTTCACGATGAATCTGAAATTCGGGGCCACCGCAAAACTTATATTGGCGCAATGGCCGGCCGAATCCTGCAATCCATCAAAAAAGCAGGCACTTCAAACCCCGTAATTGTTCTCGATGAGATCGACAAAATCGGTCAGGGAATCCATGGTGATCCAAGTTCTGCATTGCTGGAAGTACTTGATCCTGAACAGAACAGTACCTTTTATGATAACTTCCTGGAAATGGGATATGACCTTTCGAAAGTGATGTTTATTGCAACGGCAAACTCACTGTCAACCGTTCAGCGCCCGCTCCTCGACAGGATGGAAATCATCGAAATTGCCGGTTATACTTTAGAGGAAAAAGTAGAAATTGCAAAAAGACATCTGATTAAAAAACAGCAGGACGAAAACGGACTGAATGCAAAGTCATTCAAACTCGGAAACCCCGAACTGAAACATATCATCGATGCTCATACTTCCGAAAGCGGCGTACGTGGTCTGGAGAAAAAAATTGCCTCAATAGCAAGATGGGTCGCATTGCAGACCGCGATGGAAAAAGAATATAATCCAAAAATTTCTATTGATAAAACTGATGAAATCCTTGGTGTTCCAAGACCTAAAAGTCTTTCCGAAATTACAGGTGTTCCGGGCGTCGTAACAGGTTTGGCGTGGACACAGGTTGGCGGAGACATTCTTTTTATCGAAAGTATTTTAAGCGAAGGAAAAGGAAACCTCAGCATGACCGGAAATCTGGGAACCGTCATGAAGGAGTCTGCAACAATTGCGTTGGAATACATCAAAGCAAAACATGATGAACTTGGAATTTCTTCAGAAGATATTCAGAAAAAAAACATTCACGTTCACGTTCCTGAAGGTGCTACTCCGAAAGACGGGCCTTCAGCGGGAATCGCGATGCTAACTTCCATCGTATCAAGTTTTAAGAATAAAAAAGTAAAACCCCATTTGGCCATGACCGGGGAAATTACTTTGCGGGGAAAAGTGCTTCCTGTGGGTGGAATTAAAGAAAAACTCCTTGCAGCGGCCAGAGCAGGAATTACTCAGATCATTCTCTGCGAGGCTAACCGTAAGGATGTTGAAGAAATCAAAAAAGATTATCTTAAAAATCTAAAGATCAATTTTGTAAACAGAATTAGTGAAGTCATCGACCTTGCAATTGAAAAATAAAAAAACTACCCTATCAAATTAAGTCCGCCAAATTGCGGACTTTTTCTTTAATGATAAATATCACTTTTTGTCTCTAAAAGAAAAATTGCGAATGATTTCGCATTTATGTTTTTTAATTTTAAAAAAAAATTCATGAAAAAGACATCGGCTGCGTTACTTGCGTTTACACTGTTATTCAATTCATGCACTACCACCTTGGTATCCGCTAATAAACAGGTCCATTTAGAAGATGCTGTACAGACCAATAAAACTTACACATTTGTTCAGAACAATGGTTCTACACAAAAAATTCAGGTTACAAATACAGATGCAGAACAAATTTCAGGAAAAGATGAAAATGGGAAAATGATTAATATTCAGAAAGCAGAAATTGCTGAAGTTAAAAAGAACAATACTTTAGGAACAGTTTTGATTACAGTTGGAGTTGTTGCCGCAGCAGTCGTTATTCCCGCATATGCTCGAAACAAACCGGTAGGTCAGTAAATGATAAACTTACAGAAGAAGTAAGATTCGAATTGTTTTCAATAAAAATCTTTTTTTAAAAGTTTCTTAACCGACACAAAGTTTCTCATCCGTTCAATTTTCCTTAAATTTGCATGATTCTATTACTTCACACTGTATAGATTTTTAAATATTAAAATCCCCCTAGATGTTACCAAAAATAAATCCTGAATCCACGCAGTCCTGGCAAAATCTTGAAGATCATTTTGCACAAAATGATTTTGATTTCAGATCACTTTTTCAGCAAAATCCAAACAGATTTAACGACTTTTCTATAAAAAGACCGGGTTACCTTTTCGATTTTTCTAAAAACTTAATTGATCAGGAAACATTAAACCTGTTACTGAAATTGGCGGAAGAAACTCAACTGAAATCTGCAATTTCTGCCATGTTTGAAGGTCAGCAAATTAATGAAACCGAAGACAGAGCTGTTCTGCATACTGCTTTGCGGGATTTTTCAGACGATGAAATCCTGGTTGATGGCGAAAACATAAAACCGGGAATTAAGAAAGTTCTCGATCAGATGAAAACTTTTTCCACGAAAGTTATTTCCGGCCAACACAAAGGTTTTTCAGGAAAAGAAATTACAGATGTTGTAAATATCGGCATCGGCGGTTCAGATTTAGGTCCGGTGATGGTTTGCTCTGCTTTGAAGCATTTTAAGACGCGTTTAAACGTTTATTTTGTTTCGAATGTAGACGGAAATCACATTGCAGAAACCCTGAAAAAACTAAATCCGGAAACCACGCTTTTTATCATAGCATCCAAAACTTTTACCACACAGGAAACAATGACCAACGCGGCATCCGCAAAAGAATGGTTCCTGAATAAAGGTTCTCAGGATGATGTTGCCAAACATTTTGTAGCACTTTCTACAAACACCAAATCGGTAAAAGAATTCGGAATTGCAGAAGAAAATATTTTTGAATTCTGGGACTGGGTTGGCGGAAGATACTCGCTATGGAGCGCCATTGGTTTAAGTATCGCGCTTGCCGTAGGTTACGATAATTTCGAACAGTTACTAAAAGGTGCAAACGAAACCGACACTCATTTCAGAACAGCAGATTTCAAGGAAAATATTCCTGTGCTTATGGGACTCCTCGGCATTTGGTACCGTAATTTTTATGGGGCAGGAACGTATGCAATTCTTCCGTATTCGCAGTATTTAGACCGATTTCCGGCTTATCTTCAGCAGGGAGATATGGAAAGCAACGGAAAATCTGTGGACAGAAACGGCGAATACGTAGAATATGAAACCGGCCCGATCATTTGGGGAGAACCCGGAACCAATGGGCAGCACGCATTCTATCAGTTGATTCATCAGGGAACAGAATTAATTCCTGCGGATTTCCTTGCTTATGCGAAATCCTGCAACGAAGTTTCCGATCATCAGGATAAATTATTGGCCAACTTTTTTGCCCAAACTGAAGCTTTGGCGTTCGGTAAAAATGCCGACGAAGTAAGAACGGAACTTTTCGCCGCCGGAAAATCGGAAGAAGAAATCGAGAAACTGCTTAATTACAAAGTATTCGCTGGTGATTCACCAACCAATTCTTTCATTTTTGATGAACTTACACCTTTCTCGTTAGGACAGCTTATTGCGCTTTACGAACATAAAATATTTGTTCAGGGTGTAATCTGGAATATTTTCAGTTTTGACCAATTTGGCGTGGAACTGGGGAAAGTACTGGCAGGGAAAATTTTAGCAGAACTTGGCGGTGAAAACTCGGTAAACTCACACGATTCTTCGACCAACGGATTGATGAATTATTATAAAGCTAAGAAATAAATCATAATCTAAAGTAAAAGTAAAATGGCAAAAATTCTCGATGGACTGAAAGTTTCCAAAGAAATCAAACAAGAAATCAGGGCCGATGTTGACAAAATTATCGCGGGAAAAAGACGTCCGCCGCATTTGGTTGCGATTTTGGTAGGCAGCAACGGTGCGAGCATGACTTACGTGAACAACAAAATCAAGGACTGTAAAGAAGTAGGTTTCAAATCATCGTTGGTTAAATTCCCCAGCACTGTGTCTGAAGCAGAACTTTTAGAGAAAATCAAGGAACTTAACCTTTCCAAAGATGTTGATGGTTTCATCGTGCAGTTGCCGTTACCTAAACAGATTGATCAGGAAAAAATCATCATGGCAATAGATCCGCGGAAAGATGTTGATGGTTTTCATCCGGAAAATTTCGGGAAAATGGCTTTGGAAATGGACACATTTTTACCCGCCACTCCTTTCGGAATACTCACTTTGCTTGAACGTTACGGTATCCAGACCGAAGGGAAACACTGTGTAATCATCGGAAGAAGCCGTATTGTCGGGAAGCCAATGAGTATTTTGATGGGAAGAAAACATTTCCCTGGGAATTCAACGGTAACGCTTACGCACTCCTACACGCCGCATATCGAGAAATTCACTCACCACGCAGATATTGTAATTACCGCATTGGGCGATCCCAATTTCCTGAAAGCGAATATGATTAAGAAAGGAGCTGTAATTATTGACGTAGGAATTACCAGAATAGAAGATGACTCAGAAAAAGGTTATCAGTTAGTGGGTGACGTAGATTTCGAAAGCTGCAAAACAAAAGCGAGCTGGATTACTCCTGTACCCGGCGGTGTAGGACCAATGACGCGGGCGATGCTGATGAAAAACACCATTTTAGCATATAAAACTTCAGTATATAATGACTAAAGAAGAAGAAAATATTTTATTGAAAGAAGGTAAAATGCTCCCAGTGATGGAGCATTTTTATACTTTGCAGGGCGAAGGTGCACACACCGGAAAAGCCGCATATTTCATCCGCCTTGGCGGTTGCGATGTGGGCTGCCACTGGTGCGATGTGAAAGAAAGCTGGGACCCGAACCTTCATCCTGTTATGGATGCTTTGCAAATTGCCGAAACCGCTGCCAGTTACTGTAAAACGATTGTTCTTACCGGCGGTGAACCACTGATGTGGAATTTGAATGTCCTCACAACTCGTCTTAAAGAACTGGGTTGCGAAATCCACATTGAAACTTCGGGGGCTTATGAAATGAGCGGAATCCTCGATTGGATTACCCTTTCACCGAAAAAAACCGGTTTGCCTAAAGATGAGATTTATTCAAAAGCCAGTGAACTCAAAATGATCGTGTTCAATAACAATGATTTTAAATTCGCTGAAGAACAGGCGGCAAAAGTTTCTGAAAATTGTAAACTCTATCTGCAAAGTGAATGGAGCCGGAGAAATGAAATGTACCCGAAGATTACAGATTTTATTCTTGCAAATCCTAAGTGGCAGGCATCAGTCCAGACCCACAAATATTTGAATATTCCGTAAATTATGTTAAATTTACTCTTTCTATAATTCGGTTTTATGCAAAAAATTCGATATTCTCGATATTTTAAGATCACATTTATACTACTGGACGTATTGGTAATAACCAGTGTTTTTTTGTTCTTTTTTATCAGGAATAACGAGGCTCAATACGAAAAAGATATCTGGGAGCAGAATTTATTATCCCTGGTTCTTCTTGCTCTCTTCTGGATCCTGCTAAGTGGCAGAACAAAACTCTATTCTGTAGCACGTAATCTTACCTACACCATTTATCTGGAGCGGCTTGTTACTCATATTTTCATCTTTATTTTTGGGGTGATTTTATTGGCCAAAGTAAGTAATAATGATTTCTTGAAGCAGGACCGTTTTCTCATTGCAATTAATCTTTTTTTTCTGCTTTTCTTTATCAAATCTGTTGTATTTTTTACGCTGAAATATCTTCGTACACTGGGGATTAATTATCGAAATATCATGTTTCTCACCCATGATTCGTCATCAGAAATCCTAAAAAATATTTTAACCGATAGAAAGGATTATGGTTTCCGGATTTTCGAATACCCTGCAGAAAAATGTTTTGATCTGGACAAATTAATTGCGTTCTGGAAAGACCACGCAATCCACACCATGTACCTGTCGTCAAACGGTTATGAAAAGAATGATGAGCAGGAAATCTACAGGCTTGCGGAGCTGCACAAAGTTAGAATCTCCCTGATTCCGAGTATTGTGAAGAATAACTTTTTCCAATATGATCTGGGTTACATAGAAATGCAGCCGATACTGGAGCGTTCTAAATTTCCTTTGGATTATCTTACCAATATCGTTCTGAAGCGAACCTTCGATATTATTTTTTCACTCATCATATTAATCGGTATATGCACCTGGCTCTTCCCTATTCTTTACATTCTTATTAAAACGGACAGCAAAGGGCCTGTTTTTTTCCTGCAAAAGCGCTACGGTTTTCATGACCAGGTTTTCAAATGCATTAAATTCCGTACAATGTACGTGAATGCAGATTCACTTCCGACCAATGCAAGAATAACCAAAATCGGCAGATTCCTGCGCAAAACAAGTTTAGACGAGATGCCGCAGTTTTTAAATGTTCTGAAAGGCGATATGTCGGTGGTAGGGCCCAGACCGCACATGCTTCTGGTAGATGATTTTTATAAATTGAAAATCGGGCGCTATTCGGTACGGAGTTTGGTAAAACCTGGGGTAACCGGACTCGCCCAGGTTAACGGGCTGCGTGGTGACAGCGGAAATATGGACATTAAAATGCAGAAAAGAATTCTGGCTGATGCGTTTTACGTTAAAAACTGGAGCTTCAGTCTGGATTTGGTGATCATTTTAAAAACTGTTTTTCTGGTGATTGGCGGTGATAAAAATGCCAATTAAAAAACATAGAAATAAATAAAACACTAATTTAGCCGAATGTTAAAAAAATTTTTGAGCCAGATCGGGGCCTATTTTCTCCTGCTGTCAAAAACAATAAAAAGACCACAGAAATCCTCAGTTTTCGGGAAACTGTTTATGAGAGAAATTCACGATTTAGGGGTTAATTCTTTCGGACTGGTACTCTTTACCTCCATATTTGTAGGAGCGGTTGTAGCGATACAGATGTTTAATAATTTCAAGGCATCAACATTCCCCATTCCTAATTCATTTATTGGCTACGCAACAAAAGTGGTCCTTATTTTAGAATTTGCACCCACCATTATTTCTGTAATTCTTGCAGGAAAAGTGGGTTCTTATATTGCATCGAGTATTGGGACGATGAGAGTAACAGAACAGATAGACGCACTTGATATTATGGGCGTTAACTCTCCCAATTTTCTTATACTTCCGAAAATCCTTGCAAGTATTGTTTTCAACCCATTGCTTATCGCGATCAGTATTGTTTTCGGTATTTGGGGAGGTTATTTGGCAGGAACTGCTACAGGAAACTGGAGTAAAGCTGATTATATAACAGGAATTCAAATGTATATGCCTCAACACTTTATATGGTATGCGCTCTTCAAAACCGCGGTTTTTGCGTTTCTTATTGCAACTATTCCTGCATATTTCGGATATAATGTTAAAGGCGGCTCACTCGAGGTAGGCCGTGCCAGTACACAGGCTGTGGTGTGGACCATCGTTTCCATCATTATTACCAACTTAATATTAACACAAATGTTCCTGAGCTGATGATTGAAGTAAAAGATTTGAAGAAAAGTTTTGAGGAGGTTGAAGTTTTAAAAGGCATTACCACCACATTCGAAACCGGAAAGGTAAACCTCATCATAGGTCAGAGTGGATCGGGAAAAACAGTTTTCCTGAAAAGTTTACTCAATGTATATCAGCCAACATCAGGCGAAATTCTCTTTGATGGACGCGACATCAATAAAATGTCTAGAGACGAAAAGCAGATACTGCGGTCAGAGATAGGAACAGTTTTTCAGGGAAGCGCACTTTTCGATTCGATGACAGTGGAAGAAAACATTACTTTTCCCCTTGATATGTTTACCAATCTGTCCTTCAGAGAAAAGAAAAGAAGGGTTTTCGAAGTTATCGGAAGAGTTCACCTGGAAAAGGCAAACCGTAAATTTCCCTCAGAAATATCCGGGGGAATGCAAAAAAGGGTTGCTATTGCCCGCGCAATTGTAAACAACCCGAAATATCTTTTCTGCGACGAACCAAACTCTGGTCTGGACCCATATACTTCAAATATTATCGATGATCTTATTATGGAGATCACCAAGGAATATAATACCACAACGATCATCAACAGTCACGACATGAATTCTGTGATGACGATTGGCGAGAAAATTGTATACCTACGTTTGGGAATAAAAGAATGGGAGGGAAATAAAGATGTCCTGATTAATGCAGGCAATAAAAACCTCATCGACTTCGTTTATTCGTCAGAATTGTTCAAGGAACTGCGTGAGTATTTCCTGGAAACAAATAAAACGTCAATCGATAATATTATTACAAAATCTAATGAAAATGACTAAGTTATTTAGTATCGCCCTTGTAGGAGCTTCAATATTCGCCTCAGCACAGGTTCAGGTTTCCGGACGGGCGAATCTACTTTTTAAAACAGATAAACCAAATTGGAAAAACATCAGTAACACCGCTTCCGGTGCTTACAATGAATCTGGGAAGAATAATGCGGGGTTTAATTTCGGTCTTTCAGCGAAAATTAATTTACCGCTATCGCTCTTTTTAATGCCTGAGATTTATTACACAACGCTCAAGTCTGAATTCACAGAGCCTACTACCAATACTACTTTAGAGGTGAAAAGCAACCGTGTAGATGTTCCCGTTTTGTTGGGCTATAATGTGATGGGAGATATGCTGGGAGTTTTCGTAGGTCCAGTTGCATCATACAATCTCGCATCTGACAATCAGTTTAATGATTTTAGAGAAAATGCAAAGAATGATTTCACCGTAGGATATCAGTTCGGTGCGCAGGTACAGTTGCAGAGATTTATCATCAACGGACGTTACGAAGGAGCTTTCACTGATGACCAAAGAGATTTTATTAACAATAACACCAATCAGACTATCCGGTACGATAGCAGACCAAGTATGTTAATTCTCGGTTTAGGTTATAAGTTTTAACAGAAAGACCTGCACATATAAAAATCCTCAGAATCAGTAATTCTGAGGATTTTCATTTGGGTTATTCTGTGTCAGATTTTGCTGTCTTGCAAGTTCAGCGGCTTGTCTTTCCAGATCTTCTTTTTCTCTTCGCAGTTGCTGTAGCTCTTTTCTTCTTTGCTCTTCCTTAAGTGCAGAACCTTTGCTTACATATCCTACGATCCCACCGATAATGAGACCAATACCGATTCCGGCGAGAATTCCCATGAGATTAATCGGCTCAAATAATTTTACCACCGAAAATTCCGGGAGCATGTAATAAAGTAGAAACGCTAATCCAAGAAGTAAAAATCCGATAAAGTGTAAATTTTTCATAGTGTTATAATTAACAAACCTTCCCAAAAATAAGAATTTTTTGAGAAGGTTTTATATAAATGTTATTGCTTTCTTAAATTTTTCCGCCAGATGCTCTATAATATTCCAAAGCTTTAGGCATGTGTTTTTCTAAATCAGCTCTTCTGTTCTCAGGACTTGGGTGGGTTGAGAGAAATTCTGGCGGTCGGTTTCCGGTGGAAGAAGCCTCCATTCTTTCCCAAAACGGCTGTGCCTGTCTTGGGTCGTAACCTGCCATCGACATTAGGTATAATCCCATTTCATCAGCTTCAAGTTCCTGGCCACGTCCGTATTTCAAAAGTGCAACTTGTGCTCCGATTGGATAAACCTGTTGGAAAATAGTTGCCATCTGACCACTTGTGGCACTTCCCAAAATTGCACCACCGTACTGTGCAACCATCGCCTGCGAAATTCTTTCGTTACCGTGACCTGCCAATGCGTGTGAAATTTCATGACCCAGAACTACTGCTAGTCCCGTATCGTTCTTGGTAATAGGAAGTATACCTGTGTAAACTGCTACTTTACCGCCAGGCATACACCAGGCATTCACCTGCTTGTCATCAATAAGATTGAATTCCCACTGGTAATCTGTAATGTCGCCCTCGCGGCCTATACCACGATAGTAATTGTTGGCGGCATTTTTAATCCTTGCGCCAACATTCTGAACGCTTTTCGATGCAGTTGTCCCGCTTACAATTTTAGCTTTAGACATTGCTTCTCTATATTGCTGCAAAGCCATTGCAGAGATTTCCTGATCGTTGGCTAACTGGAGAGATTTTCTCCCGGTAATAGGATTGGTTGTACAGGCGATCATCATTACAGATAATGCACCGATACCTAAAATTTTATTTACATTTTTCATAGCTTGAATATTTCAGTAATAAATTCGTATAAACAATTTTTATTCCATAAATTTTTTTCCGCCTAAGACTTGCATTATTTTTGTATAGAACAAAGAAAAAAACGTAATGAAAAAATTTATCAATATTTTAAGCGCAACAATTCTGATTGTCTTACTAAATTCATGCACTTCGGCCGGCGTAATCCCATCCGAAAAAGTCGCTAATCTGCTTCAGTCAGGGGAATTTACATTCATGGCCCAAAAAGCCAATCCCACAAATTATGATGTGGTAAATGTAATGAATTCCTTGCCTACCTCAAGTTCATCACGAATGCTGGAACTTGATTATGGATATACCATACAGCTCAAAAAATCGGACCTCGCTGTTGAATTACCCTATTTCGGACGAATGTACAACCCAAGCTACGACACTTCAAAAAATTCTTACCGATTCACGTCGAAAGATTTCAGTTTGAGTGAACAGCCCGGAAAGAAAGGAAGTACCGTATATACTATTATTACTAAGGATCAGCCCAATATCCGAAGAATCATCATGGAGGTGTTTAAAAATGGAAAAAGCTACGTCTCCATAGATTCGAATGACCGCGCTACGATTTCTTATGACGGATATATCATGGAAAATATAGCTTCTAAGAAGTAGAGGAATTCTTCAGAATTTCATCAACAAAAATTTTAGCTTCCGTACTGGGATTTGACGTCAGTGCGGAGGCGTTTTTTTTATGAAGCTCATAGGAGTTTTCTACAGATTGGTTTTCTCTGGTTCTTTGCAGAATATACTCCTGAACCCAATAATCAAAACGTTTTTCTGCCTGGTTTTTTCTGGTTTCATTAAAGGTTCCGCTTTTAACCTTCAAGTCAATAAACTCATTTATCTTTTCAAATGCTTCAAGCAGCCCATTATTCTTTAATGCCGAACCGAGCAATACAGGGACTTTCCAGTTCTTCTCCTTTGAAGGTAAAAATTGAAGTGCACGCACTAGTTCCAACTTGGTACTTTTTGCTTTCTGTACATTGTCTTCTTCAACTTTATTAATGAAAATGATATCGACCATTTCCATAATTCCGCGTTTGATTCCCTGAAGTTCGTCACCGCCACCAATAATCTTCAGAAAAAGAAAGACATCCGTAATATCAGATACGAGGACTTCGCTTTGCCCCACGCCCACGGTTTCTATTAAAATCGTATCGTAACCTGCAGCTTCACAGATCAGCATGGTTTCAAAGGTGGTATTTGCCACGCCACCCAAAAATCCTGAACTTGGAGAAGGACGAATAAACGCATTTTCCTCCTTCGAAAGTTCTTCCATGCGCGTTTTATCTCCTAAAATTGAGCCTTTATGAAGTGAGGAACTCGGGTCGATAGCCAATACAGCAACCCTTCGGCCTTTCTCGATCAACAACCTGCCGAAATTTTCGATAAATGTAGATTTTCCTGCTCCCGGAACTCCTGTAATACCAATACGGACTGACTTGCCGCTTAGAGGCAGAATTTCTTTCAACAGCTGTTCCGCCAGTTCACGATGTTCCGGTTTTTTGCTTTCCACCAAGGTAATAGCTTTCCCCAGCAATCTTTTGTCACCCGCTTTAACCCCTTGGATAAGTTTTTCTACAGAAAATTCTTTCATTAACTCAAAAATACGAATTCTTTTCAGGATATCATCTCAATTCCCAATCCGGGTTTCCGGCTGGGGACTAATATTCCTTTTTCTACGAGACTTCCTTTCGCATAATCATTTGAGATTAAATTAGCTCCGTCTAAATCTGCGTAATCACATAATGATGCTACAGCAATTCCTGCTGAAATTCCTACTGACGACTCTGTCATGCAGCCAATCATCACTTTATAATTATGATTTTTTGCTTCTTCTATCAATTCCAGTGCTGGGGTTATTCCTCCGCACTTCATCAGCTTAATATTAATGGCTGAATAATGAGGTTGGAGTCTTTCGAGATAAGAAAGATCCTGACAGTCCTCATCAGCCATCCATCTCGCGAAACCTTCTTTATTCAAAATCTGATACTCGCCCACTGGTAACGGCTGTTCTATATAAGTGAATCCTTCGGATAAGGGATGATTTTGCAGAAATACACAGTCTTGTGGAGAAAAGCTTGCATTGGCATCCAGCGCGATTTCCTTTCCACTTTCCAGTAGCCTGAAAACATTATTACGGTCGAGTCCGTTGCATTTTACCTTGAATTTCTGCCACGGAGATTCTTTGATTTTCTTTAGCTGAATATCGACGGAATCGATGCTTATGGTAAAAGAAGATTGGGGCAATCCAAAAGAGCTGAAGTAGTTAAGTTCATTGAATGTCTTTCCTTCCAGTTTTCCCGAAAGATCCCAGTAAGCGCAGTCTAATGCAGACCGAAGAAATGAATGTAGCTGCAAACTTGAGAGAAAAATGTAAAATTCAGTTGGTGTTACTATTGCGAAACGCTCCAATTGGTTTTGGATTTCTTTGAGCTTTAATTCAAAACCTGCCAGATTAATGCCGTAATAATTGATTGCGACGCATTCTCCATAACCAGTTTGATTATGTTGTGAAAGTTTTACCAGTAAGGAATCCCGGAAATCATAACTACCGTAAGCTATTGAAAATGTTTCTTTTAATTGAAGGCGGTGTTTGGTCCAAGAAATCTTCATATAGGTAAAATTTTCCTGAATTTTTCAGGTCTAAACAAATTTAAGCAGAATTTTGTTTATTTTTGAGAGAAACAAAGCAAATTAACTATGAATACAACTCAGGATTTAAGAACCAAAAAAAGAACATCAAATAAAGCAATCACTACTCTTTCAGCGATTGCAGCGTTCGGATTTTTAGCTTCCTGCACACAAAAACCAGTGGTGGTGGAAGGAACAAAAACCAAGACTGCTGAAAATTTAGCATTAGGAAAAACGGTCTTCGAAAACTCATGCGGAAGATGCCATGATCTCCCAAATCCTACGTCACATTCGGCCCAGGATTGGGTGGGAATCATGAACAGGATGGCACCAAAAGCGAAGCTTAACGACGAACAACACCAACTTGTTTACGATTATATCGTTTCGGTTAAATAATCGGTATGACTATCAAGCCTGAAATTACGTTCGCGGATTTTGAAAAAATCGACATCCGAACCGGAACAATTATTTCCGTTTCCGATTTCCCCGAAGCCCGGAAGCCTTCTTACCGGCTGGAAATAGATTTCGGTGCTTTAGGAATAAAAAAATCGTCAGCACAAATCACCGAATTGTATAAGAAGGAAGATCTACAGGGCAAACAAATTCTGGCGGTGGTAAATTTTCCCAAAAAGCAAATCGCAAATTTTCTAAGTGATTGCCTTTTACTGGGTGTTTACGGTGAAGGAAAGGAAGTTACCATTATAACTCCTTCGCTACCCGTAAAAAACGGATCAATTGTAGGTTAACCACTACCAGCATTACATAAATTTTCGAAAATTATTTTTAAAATCTTAATCATGATTCAACATATTCCTTTAGAAAAAATTCTTTTTCTGGACATCGAAACTGTACCGCAAGCCGGCAACTGGGAAGATCTGAATGAGACCGACCAATATCTCTGGGATAAGAAGACAAGGATGCAGCGAAAGGAAGATTTCACAGCTGAAGATTTTTACAGAGAAAGAGGCGGAATTATGGCAGAATTCGGTAAAATCATCTGTATTTCTGTGGGGATTTTAGAAAAAAGTGAAAAACTTATGGTTAAAAGTTTTTACGGAGACGATGAGAAAAAACTGCTTGAGGAATTCGGCGAGATATTTAACCGACCCAAACTTCATGATGTGATTCTTTGCGCACATAACGGTAAAGAATTCGACTTTCCGTGGATTGCAAGACGATTTCTTATCAACGGAATGCAGCCGCCGCGGCCATTTCAGCTTTTTGGGAAAAAACCTTGGGAAATTCCGCACCTGGATACTATGGAGTTATGGAAATTTGGTGATTACAAATCATTCATCTCGCTGGAATTACTGGCTCATGTTTTCGGAATTCCCACTCCGAAGGATGATATCGACGGTTCTATGGTTTCGTCGATTTACCATATAGAAAAAGACTTATTTAGAATTGTTCAATATTGTGAAAAAGATGTCTTAACTTTGGCAAATATTTTCCGGCGGATGCGCCAGGAAGAACTTCTCGAAAGGAAAACAGACTAACTTTTAAATAAAAATGGACTTTGCTGCGCTTTGCAGAAGGAGTTCCGCAATATTACAATGGCTTTAACAGACGATCAGATTGCCGATATCGGCGAAAATATTATTAAAAATTTAAAGACAGTATACGATCCCGAAATTCCCGTAGATATCTATGAACTTGGACTTATTTACGATGTACAGATTTCCGACCAGGGTGAAGTGAAAGTAATTATGACTCTAACCACACCTAACTGTCCCGTGGCAGAAAGTTTGCCCGCGGAAGTACGGGAAAAGGTTGCTGAAGTTGAAGGAGTGAAAGAGGTCGATTTGGAACTCACTTTCGAACCATCATGGAACAAGGATATGATGAGTGAAGAAGCCCGTTTTGAACTGGGAATGTTTTAAAAATAAAATGCCGGAAATTTCCGGCATTGTTATTTTGGTTAAAGTCCGTACTCGAAAAGCACAGTCCGCTGTACATTTGGATGTATGGATAGTGATACCGGACAGTTGAGGGCTGTATGTTCAATAAATTTCTTCTGTTCCGGCGTATATTCTCCTGGAATTCTTACGATGCAGAATATTGTACCGATTCTTTTGGGTTCGGGGTGGGTAGATTTTTTCAGTTCACAAGTTGCGCCTGTGATATCGATCCCTTTGTGTTTTCCCAAAACAGCCACTGCCATTAACATAGATTGCCCGTAGGAAATCCCGAAAATATCTGAAGGAGAAAAATATTCTGATGTTCCGCCGTCTCTTAAAGGCGCACATGTGGTGATTTCCGCCCCCGATTTTTCATGTTGAGATACGATTGTAAAATCGCCTGAATAAGTAATTGTTGAAGTCATAGTTTTGCGTTTTTTATTACCATAAAGATAGCAATAATTTACGATAGTTTCACGCAAATATGACATAAGTCACTGAAAATTAAAATAATATATAACCTAAAAAAAATATACCTGCCATTTCAGAAGCGTTAATGACCATAGTTAAAGATTACTGTTTTTTTGACTTCTGAACTTAAAGAAAGAGCTACAGGACAGTTCATCGCGGTTTCTTCAATGAAAGATTTCTGCTCCGGCGTAAAAGTTCCGGGGAAATATAAAGTACATACAATCTCCGAAATTTTCCTTGGCTGAGGATTCATGTTTTTCTGCAGTTCTGCGTAGGAACCTTCAATGTTAAGGCCTTTGTCTTTTCCTAAAATTGCAATGGTGGTAAGCATGCACTGCGCTAAAGAAGTCGCGCATAAATCGGTGGGAGAAAATACTTCACCTTTGCCATGATTATCGGTAGGTGCATCAGTAAAAATAATGGTTCCCGACTGCAGATGTTGAGATTCGCAGCGCAGATCGCCGAGGTAAGTTATTTTTGAGGTCATAGTGATCTTGATTAAAAATGAAAAATATTTTTCGCTTTGTTATATGCACTTTCGAAGTTCAGTAAGTTAAGCGAATGCTCGATTTTTTCCGAAGCCATAAAATTAATGACCTGCTCGGTCGGCATATTTCCTACCAAATCATCTTTCGCCATCGGGCAGCCGCCAATTCCTTTAATAGCGGAATCGAATCTTCTGCAACCGTTGTCGTAAGCGGCTTTCAGTTTTTTGTAAGAATCTTCGTAGCGGTTATGAAAATGAGCCCCAAAATCGATATCAGGATATTTTGCAGGAATTTTGTCGAAAAGCAGTTCGATCTGTTCGACAGTGCCGGTTCCCGTAGTGTCGGAGAGTAAAATATTTTTAATTCCAATTTCACTGAATCGGTTTGCCCAGAAATCCACATCTTCCCATTTCCACATTTCACCGTAAGGATTCCCGAAAGCCATCGAAAAATAAACGTTTAATGTTCGTCCATCGGTTTTCAGGAGTTCACTGATTTTTAAAATATCATTAAAAGCTTCTTCCTGATTTTTATTGGTATTCCGGTGTTGAAAAGTCTCCGAAATAGAAAACGGAAACCCCAGAATATCAACCTGTTCATGTGACAAAGCTTTTTCAGCGCCGCGGTAATTGGCAACAATCACCGATAACTTTGTATCGGAAATGGATTTGTCGATTTCATCAAGCACGGTTCCGGAATCAGCCATCTGCGGAATCGATTTTGGCGAAACAAAACTCCCACAATCCAAGACATCAAAACCAACATCCATTAATGTATTGATATAATCGATCTTCTTTTGAGTGGGGATAAATTCGCCCCAACCTTGCATGGCATCGCGCGGACATTCAGTTAAAAACATGGGTTCTTTTAGGTTTTCTCAAAGATAATAATTTTTTTGAATGGTGAATATTTCGCCCATTTTAGTACTGCAGAGCCTTCAAAAGCTAAAAACAGCAGCTTTACAAAGTTGAGCCTCAGACAAAATCGCTATCTTTGTTTAAATCAAATTATATTAAAAATGACGACCATAGAATTCAACCTCGAGTGGAAACTGAAGCTGCAAAACCGCTTTATTAATTACGTAAAAATATTTTCAACAAGCGATCCGGAAAGTGAAGCAACACCGTCAACTGAAAGACAGTGGAACATTGCCAATTATATTTTTGAAGAACTGAAAACCCTGGGTTTAAGCGATGTTTCTCTGGATGAGAACGGATATATTTATGCGTACGTTCCATCTAATCTGGAAAATGATGATGAACCTGTTGTGGGATTTATTTCTCATTATGATACATCGCCCGATTTTAACGGTGAAAATGTAAAACCTCAGATCTGGGACGATTATGACGGGAAAGATTTGCTTCTCAATAGAGAAACAGGGTTCATACTTTCGCCTTCTAAATTTGAAAGTCTTAAAGATTATGTGGGTAAAACCTTGATTACAACAGATGGAACCACGCTTCTTGGCGCTGATGACAAAGCAGGAATTGCGGAGATTGTAACCGCTGCAGAATATCTTTTGGCCCATCCAGATATTAAACACGGTAAAATCGCAATTGGATTTACACCTGATGAAGAAATTGGCAGAGGTGCTCATAAATTTGATGTCGTTAAATTTGGTGCAGAATGGGCTTACACGATGGATGGCGGCGAAGTCGGTGAACTGGAGTACGAAAACTTTAACGCTGCAGGCGCGGTGGTTAAAATTCACGGTTTAAGTGTTCACCCGGGTTATGCTTTCAGTAAAATGGTAAATGCATCGCTTTTGGCAGCAGAATTCATTAAAATGCTTCCGGAAAACGAAACACCTTCCACAACAAAAGGCTTTGAAGGATTTTATCACCTGACAGATCTTAAATCTGATGTTTCTGAAGCGAAAATCCAGTACATCATCCGTGATCACGACGCTGAGAAATTTGAAGCAAGAAAAGAGTTTATCACAGAAAAAGTTGCGGAATTCAACAAAAAATTCGGCGAAGGCACTGCAGAAATTGAGATCAAAGAACAATACCGCAACATGAAGCAGCAGTTCGAAGGAAAAATGCATATTATCGACATTGCAGAACAGGCAATGAAAGACGCCAATATAGAGCCTAAAATTAAAGCCATACGTGGTGGTACAGACGGTGCACAGCTTTCTTACATGGGATTGCCTTGCCCGAACATTTTCGCCGGGGGAATCAACTTCCACGGACCTTACGAATACGTAGCTTTAGAATCGATGGAAAAAGCAGTGAAAGTGATTATTAATATCGCGCGAGCAGTGAAGAAAATATAAGATGAAAAAGTCAATAATTTTATTGGGGCTTCTAATGTTTTCTCTTTATAACGCTCAACTTTCAAAAATTGTAGAAATAGACAGAATTTACAGCAGTAAGAATAAGGAAATTTATAACAAGTATAAAAAGGTTCGCAACGAGGAAAGAAAACTGGAAGAGGAAAAGATTAATACTGAGAGACTCGATGGTTATGAGGCAGCTATAAAACATATTCAGAAGGACGATCCACAAGTCAATTCTGAAGATCTCAAGAAGGATTTTACAAAATTCGCCGAATACGAAACGGGCATTACCGGATTCCGAAAGTTGATTTCGCAGGATTTTGATAGTTCGGCCATTACTGATACTGAGGGGACCTTACGGACAGTGGCAAGATTTCTGGTTGACGAAAAAGGAAATGTAAGCAATGTAACTGCGGAGGGCAGCAACAGGGAATTTAATTTGCTGACCATTATAACGCTGTATAAAACGATGAATAAAGGAAAATGGAAACCAGCTGAACTGAACGGAGTTCCAATACAATCAATATTTGCAATGCCATTAACAATGCAGTTTGAATAAAATTAACCCATCAAAATGATGGGTTTTTTAGTAGGCTGTGGCGAAATGATAATTTTTACGAATGTATAAGAGGACCGCCGAATAAATATTGAGGACCAATTACAAAACTTCAGGACTGATTCTTTTAATACACTCTTCATACATTATCCATACTTAGGATTGGGAGAGGATTGGGGTAGGGAGTACTTCAGCCTTTATGATGACGTTACTTCAACTCCATTAGTGTCTGGCAATGAAAATGAGGCAATGCTGGCAGGGTCTGCTGAGTTCCTTAATGGATTCGCACAAAAGCCTAAACTGGGACAGAATCTCTGGGACAGAATCTTTCAACGCAAAAATAAAAAAATTCAGAAGCAACTTTAGAGGCGTAAGAGATCGGTCTTTTTTTCTATTCAGATTACAAAACATTTTTGCTTAAACACAAGTTTTGATACTGATCCTGATCATGCTCCGTTTTGATCTTGATTTTACACCCTTTAAAAACAAAAAAACCATCACATTTCTGTGATGGTTTGCTCCTCTTGCTGGGCTCGAACCAGCGACCCTCTGATTAACAGTCAGATGCTCTAACCAACTGAGCTAAAGAGGAGTGTTGCTCTTTGCTTTAAGCGTGTGCAAATATAGAAACTTTTTTAATTCTTGCAAAATATTTTTGCAAAGTTTTTATCAAAATTTCCCTGTAATCCACTTAACTATGTCGTTTCCAAAGATTAAGACCATCAATCCAAGTAAGAAAATTACACCAATCATCTGGGCATTTTCTAAAACTTTCTGCGGAACAGGTTTTCCGGTGATCATTTCCCATAGTGTAAACACGACATGGCCGCCATCTAACCCCGGAATCGGGATCAAATTAAGGAATGCAAGCCACACGGAGAACATTGCGGTGAAACTCCAGAAAAATTCCCAATTAATAGTTTCCGGCATTTGTTTGATAATTCCGATAGGTCCTGAAACTTTTTTATAACCTTCAGTAGTGGTATTGAAAACAATTTTGAACTGTTTGATTTGCATCGTAAGCACATCAATCGTTCTTGTTAAACCTCTAGGTATTGCTTCAAGTACAGTATATTTCTTTGTAATTCTGGCTTTTTCCAATGCGGCCTGCGCTACATTTACATCGGTACCAAAACCTAATTTACCCTGTGCATTAACTTTAACATTAATTTGCTGAACAGTTTTATTTCTTTCAATATCCAAAACAACGTTCTGGTTTTTGAATTTTGCCAGTTCAGTTCCAAGTTCGTCGAAATAAGGTAAAGGTTTTCCGTTGATACCAACAATTCTGTCACCTTTCACAAGTCCCGCTGCTTTCGCACCGCCGTTTGGCTCCAGACTGCCGATTACAACAGGAAAGCGGGGAGTGAAATAAGCTTTGGCTTCATTCTGTGATAAAACCTCAGCAACTCCCTGTTCATTTATAGGGAAGGTTATCTCTTTACCATCTCTCAAAACAGTAACCTCATCTGCAAAAAGCATATTTACGGTTGACGTTTCCATACGCTCGGCATGTTTTCCGTCGATTCTTAAGATTTTATCTCCTGTCTCAAGACCCATTTTCTTACCGGCGTCCGACACGGCAATTCCATTTTCGAATTTGGAGTTATCGTGATACGTTTCACCTTTAAAATAGCTTAAACTTGAGTAAATTAACCATGCTAAAAAGAAGTTTACCGTAACACCACCCATCATAATGATTAAACGCTGCCAAGCTGGTTTGCTTCGGAATTCCCACGGTTCTGCCGGTTTTTTCAGTTGCTCGGTATCCATACTTTCGTCTACCATTCCGGCAATCTTCACATATCCGCCAAAAGGAAGCCAGCCGATACCATATTCGGTACCGCGGAAGTTTATTTTTGCGAGAGAAAACCATGGATCAAAGAAGAGATAGAATTTCTCAACTTTGGTTTTGAAATATTTAGCGGGGAGGAAATGCCCTAATTCATGCAGGACTACTAAGATCGAAATACTGAGTATGAATTGAAATAACTGTATTAATGTCATTGATTTTAATTAAAATTTTATAAGATTTGCGAAGATACGAATTATCAAAAGCATGCCAAATAAAAAAGGTCCTCAAAATGAGAACCTCTTTATATATATGAAAAGTGAGTTTTTCTAGAAATTGAATGATACCCCTAAGCTACCATTGTTACCAAATTCACCATAGATACCAACATTGTTGTTGAAGAAATATCTAACTCCCAAATGAGCGCCGAATCCGAAATCTTTACCTAATATTCCTAAGTTAATTCCCGGATAGATGTCCCATTTTTCAGGTAATCCTAATGGTTCCTGTAAATGAAATCCTAATCTACCGAATAAGAAAACATTATTATCTTTGTTATCGTCCTTATACCCATCAAAATAGAAGTTTGCACCCGCACCTAATGATACGATACTGCCTAATCCATAATCATAAGTTGCAGTAATACCATTTCCGTATCCCCAACCGTTAAAACCTACCTGAAGTTTTTGATCTCCTTTGCCGTTCCAAGCCTGTGCAAATGCCATTTGTCCTAAAAAGAACATTGAGCATACTAATAGTAACTTTTTCATAATGTTATAATTTATAGTTTTAATGTTATAATTTTGAATAATCAAAAATGAGACCAAAGGAAAAAAACATGTCGGAAGAGGCGATGACATTTTCTATATTTAATCACGTTTTTTATGAAGATTTATGAGAAATAATTTAAAAATCACCGGTTTAAATTTCGATATCTGTTGGAAAAATAAAACAGAAAATTTCGAAGCCTTAGAAAATCAGCTGTCCGAGGTTGTGACAGATCTGTTTATTTTGCCTGAAATGTTCTCCACCGGATTTTATATGAATGCTGAAGAGGTAGCAGATCGAAATGGTGAAACCTTGAACTGGATGAGATATTTTTCCAATAAAACCAACACCGCAGTGTGCGGAAGTGCTTCTGTTCTGGAAAATAAAAGATTTGTTAACCGTTTTTACTTCGTAAAACCCGATGGAAGCTATAATTATTACGACAAAAGACATCTGTTCTCTTATTCTGGGGAAGATAAAACCTATTCCCGCGGGAAAGAAAGAGTTATTGTAGAATATAAAGATTGGCGAATTTTGCTTCAGGTTTGCTATGATCTCAGGTTTCCCGTCTTCTCAAGAAATAATGACGATTACGATGCCATCATCTATGTTGCAAACTGGCCGGAAACAAGAATTGATGCATGGAATACTTTGTTAAAGGCAAGAGCGATCGAAAATCAGAGTTATGTTTTTGGTCTTAACCGGATTGGCACGGATGGCAATAACCTGAACTATCCGGAAAGTTCGTCATGTTTTTTTGCTGACGGAAGTGTTATCTCAGAAGTAAAGGCGAATATGGTAACTGCAGTTTTGGATCATGAAAATCTTGAAAAGTACCGCGAAAAATTTCAGTTTTTAGGCGACCGCGATTCCTTTGAAATTAAGTAATCTAATTTTCTGCAATATCTTGAAGAAGATTGGTTAAAGTATTTACATCATGTACTCCGCTCTGTTTGTAAAGTAGATTTCCATTTTTAAAAACTGCCAAAGTCGGAACACCTCTCACTCCGTATTCAGCAGCGATTGCAGGATATTCATCAACATCTATCTTTACAATTCTTGCCAGCTCGCCAATATTTTCTTTGACGGTGGTAAGGACTGATGACTGTACCTTGCATGGCCCGCACCAGATTGCAAAGAAATCGATAAGAACAGGTCTTTCGGAATTGATGAGTTCCTGGAATTTTTGTGACATAAGTTTTAGGATTTATCGTTAAAATGAACTTTTAGGTGAGCGGTGTTTAAAGCTGTTACTTAAGTTTTTTCTGCACTCAGTCCATGCGCCCCCATTATAAACCTCGAAACCGTTTTCCTGCAGGATAACCTTTGCCGAAGCATTCCGCTTGCACAGCAAATAATAATAGTTTTCATTAAGATCTAATTTTTTCATCTCAGATATAATGTGAATCACTCTTGTACTTTTTCCTTCTGTATCGCTTCAACATTTTTTAATGTTTTGCCATAATAAACATTTTCAACACCGTTTTTCTTCAGAAGATCCATCGCCTCGGATGCCTGTTTTCCGGTATTGCAGAAAACAACAATATTTTTCTGCTTTTTGAAGAAACCGATACTGTCCTGCATCGTTGCCAACGGAATATTTACCCCATTTTCCGCTGTCTTTTCTGCAAACTGTTCCGGAACCCGAACATCAACCAGTGTAGTTTCAGAATTTTTTACAATTTCTTTAATGCTTACACAGGGAATGGTCAGTGCCGGTTTTGCTGGAGTACAGGAAAGCAGCATCATTGCAGCTGCAAAAAGTAATTGCAGATTTTTCATTGTTACAGGGTTTTACTTTGACACACAAAATTGCTTTTAGGCACATCCGTTTCTTTAATTTTATTAAAACCGCCTTCGATTTCAGAAAAATTCCTGATTCCGCGGGCATTCAGGATGCTGGCTGCAATCATACTTCGGTATCCGCCGGCACAGTGAATAAAGAAATGTTCATCATTATCAAGCATTCCTGCCCAGCTGTTGATTTCGGCGAGCGGTCTGCGGAAGGCATCATTTACATGTTCAGCTTCATATTCACTCTCTTTTCGAACATCGACAACCTTTGAATCTGCAGCGAATTTTTCTGCAAACTCTTCCGGCGAAATCCGGTGAATCGTATCCGTTTCTTTCCCTGAATTCTTCCATGAATCAAAGCCGCCTTCTAAAAATCCCAAAACATGGTCGAATCCAACTCGTGAAAGTCTTGTAATAACTTCTTCTTCAGTTCCATCATCACAAATCAATAAAATAGGTTGCTTCACATCAACAATCATCGCGCCTACCCAAGGTGCGAAATCACCTTTCAGACCAATATTGATGGAGTTTGGAATAAATCCTTTGTGAAATTCTGCCGCTGAACGCGTGTCAAGAATCAACGCTCCGGAATCTTCAGCAGTAGCTTCAAATTGCGAGGGGCTAAGGGGATTTTTACCTTTCTGCAACACGTTTTCAAAACTTTCATATCCGCCTTTGTTCATGGCGACATTCATTCCAAAATATTGGGGCGGTGCAGAAAGTCCGTCCAAAACTTCTCTCACAAAGGATTCCTTGTCCGGTTGTTTAAGTGCGTAGTTGGTTTTTTTCTGGTTCCCTAAAGTATCCACGGTTTCTTTCTGCATATTTTTCCCGCATGCGGAACCTGCGCCGTGTGCAGGATAAACGGTAATATCATCTGCAAGTGGCATAATTTTACTCTGCAGGCTGTCATAGAGAAGTCCCGCCAGCTCTTCCTGAGTCATGTGCGCTGCTTTCTGCGCAAGATCAGGCCGGCCAACATCTCCTAAAAACAGGGTATCGCCAGAGAAAATCGCAGTCTCCTTTCCGCTTTCATCGATCAGCAGAAAAGTGGAACTTTCCATGGTGTGACCTGGCGTGTGCAGCACTTTAATTTTTATCTTCCCAACTTCAAAAAGCTGATTATCTTCTGCAATAATTGCCTCGAAATCGGGTTCTGCTGTGGGTCCGTAAACAATTGAAGCTCCCGTTTTCTTCGAAAGATCCAAATGCCCCGAAACAAAATCTGCATGAAAGTGTGTTTCAAAAATATATTTGAGAGTCACGCCATCTTTTTGAAGTCTTTCTATGTAAGGCAATGTTTCGCGCAAAGGATCTATAATAGCGGCTTCGTTTTCTGAAACGATGTAGTAAGCTCCATGCGCCAGACAACCTGTATATATTTGTTCTATCTTCATTGTTTTAATTTTTATACCTGCAAATTTCGGTTATTTGAATGCATCACCATACAAATGGACATTGAAAGAATCGATAATGACACTTGATTAGTTATACTCGGTTACGTTACCGTCTTTATCAGATAGTTTTCCGGCCCGTCCGTCCTGGGTGATTTCCCACATATAACTTTCGTTCGTAAATACAGGATTCCCACTCGGGTTTACGGTTTTGGCAGACAGTTTCTGCTCATCTGCACCTGCTTTCTGAATTTTCACTGCGACAACATCGCCTTCAGAAAAATAGATTACGGAGATCTCTTCGCCTTTAAGATTCTTCAGTTTCAGCGGCTCCTGTACTAATGCGATTTCAGATGATTCGGTGTTTGAAGTTTGGGCTGCGCCCGTCTCTGTCTTTGTACATGAAGCCAGAAAAAGCACCATAGTGCTCAATAAAATTACTCTTTTCATATTAAAATTGTTGCTTTAAAAATATTTCTTTAATAATTATAAATATGCCCATTCCCAAGACCACCCATCCAAAGAGAGGTTTGAGTTTGCGGCCATCCATTTTCTTTGAAACTGCGATCCCTATAAATATCCCCAGAACCGATAAACCACTGAAAATAAGCAGAAAACCCCAGTCATGACTTACCATTTCCATTGTGCTTACAAAGCCCAAAATAGAGTTCATTGAAATGATAAAAAGCGAGGTTGCCACCGCCTTCTTCATATTCACGCCTAAAAGCATGACCAGAGCAGGAACAATTAAAAATCCGCCGCCCGCTCCGATTAAACCGGTTATAATTCCCACAAGTAATCCCTGCGAGATCAATATCGTATAGTTGGTATCTTCGAAATTCTGTAGTCTGGGTCTTTCATTTTTACGGATCATTTTAAAGGAAGCAATCAACATCAAAACAGCAAACAGCAGCAGAAGAAACATATCTTTCGTGAGGGTAATGCCCCATCGGTTGATGATATATTCCGGTAAATGAGGTAATATAAGTCTCCTGGAAAACAAGACCCCTAAAATGGAGGGAAGTCCGAAGGTAAAAGCCGTTTTAAAATCAATCTGTTTCTGCCTGATAAATCCTACGGAACCTACCAAACTTGTAGTTCCTACTACAAAAAGAGAAAGTGCTGTAGCAGTCACTGCATCAAAACCAAAAACATATACAAAAATCGGCACGCTTAGAATGCTGCCGCCACCACCAATGAGGCCCATTACCAGACCTATTACTATTGCCGAAAAATATCCTAAAAATTCCATCTGCTACTTTTTGGCAAAACTAATTCTTTAAACGCAACATCAAAGTAACCATTGTTACTAATCGATACTACGCAATAGCTTTAATGATATGATTGCTGCTACCTACTTTGAAACGGTCTCCTACCGCTTTTCCTTTAAGTTCTGTAAAAACGGGAGTTTTTTCAGAAAGTGAAATCACTTCTTTACCCTCAATAGTAAACACCGGAACGGAAATTCCTACAAAGAAGAAAGATTGATCAGTTTCGATGATGCTGCCTCTTTCAATAATGCTGTGGCTGGAGTTCTCTTCGCTAGCCAGGAACTTTAAGATTTCTTCAGCTCCAGCCAACATTTTTTCAAAACGGAGTTGCATATCCTTAGCTTCGGTCTGGTGAGAAAAATCTTCCGGATCGTGGGTGCTTTCTTCGTCCAAATCGGATGCGGTTTCATACTGATGAACAGACCGTTGAAGGCTCTGAATCACCTTACGCTGTTCAGCAATCAGTTGGTCTATAATGAGCTTCCTTTCCATTACTTTAAATTTTGACAATTAACAAATTTACTAAAAAAGCTTCACTTTTTCGGCCCTATGTTGCCAGGCATGAGAAGTATCAGCACTATAAAACTTTAGGAACTAAAATAATTTGCTCTTCGAAACCTATTATTTTTACTCACTGACGAATTAAAAATCCTTATATTTTTTTACCTTTAACCTTTAAAACCCGATTTCAAAATGGCAGACAGAACTAAATTTATAGAGGAACTTTCATCAAGATATACTCCGAAAGGCGAATTTATAACACTCGGCAAAGGGATGCTCGACGGTGAGGTTGTAACCGATGTGAGCGTCACTATTCCTCTGAAAACCATTAACAGGCACGGCCTGATCGCCGGAGCCACAGGAACGGGTAAGACAAAAACGTTACAGGCTTTCGCAGAACAGCTTTCCCATCAGGGAATTCCATCGCTGGTTTTAGACATTAAAGGCGATTTTTCAGGAATCGCAGAACCTGGGGAGGAGAATAAAAACATTGCTGAGCGCTACGCAAAAACAAAACTACCTTATCAGCCACAGGCATTTCCGGTAGAACTGATGACGATTTCCGGGGAAAGAGGCGTAAAACTCCGTGCTACAGTAACAGAATTCGGACCTATCCTGCTTTCGAAAATTCTGGAACTGAATGATACCCAGCAAAGCATTATCTCCATAGTTTTCAAATACTGCGATGACAAAGGTTTACCGCTTATCGACCTTGAAGATTTAAAAAAAGTTCTGCAGTATGTTACCGATAACCCTCAGGGAAAAGCCGATCTATCGAATAATTACGGATCTATTGCACCGGCTTCATTAGGAGCGATTCTGCGATCAATTGTTGCACTCGAACAGCAGGGTGCCGCGCAATTTTTCGGTGAACCGAGTTTTGATGTTGAAGATCTTTTGCGGCAAAGAGAAGGCAAAGGTGTCGTAAATATCCTGAGAGTTGGCAATATTCAAAGTAAACCACAGTTATTCTCGACATTCATGCTTTCGCTTTTTGCTGAAATTTATATGAATTTCCCCGAAGAAGGCGATTCCGGAAGACCAAAACTGGTTATGTTTATTGATGAGGCTCATCTTATTTTTAAGGAAGCTTCTAAAACGCTGCTTAACCAGATTGAAACGATGGTAAAGCTCATCCGGTCGAAAGGCGTGGGAATATATTTCATTACCCAAATTCCTGGAGATGTTCCCGAGAATGTACTTTCGCAGCTTGGTCTGAAAATTCAGCATGCACTTCGCGGATTTACTGCTAAAGACCGGAAAGAAATTTCTAAAGCTGTAGATAATTATCCTATCACTGAGTTTTATAAAGCTGATGAACTTATTCAAAATCTCGGTATTGGCGAGGCGTTTATTACCGCGCTCGATGAAAAGGGAATCCCTACTCCTTTGGTGCACACCTATCTGATATCGCCGGAATCCAGAATGGATATTCTAAATGATGCTGAAGTTGCAGACCTTACGAGCCGTTCGGCATTGGTTGCTAAATACGAGCAAAGTGTGGATAAAGATTCGGCTTATGAAATGCTGACCAGCAGAATGGAACAGGCAGTTCAGAATGCTGCGCCTACTCAAAAAACGAGACCGGTGAAAGAAGAACCAGGCATGTTTGAATCTGTGATGAAATCCCGCGCAGGAAGAACCTTTACGACAACCCTTGCACGCGAAGGCGCAAAATTTGTTCTGGGAATGTTTGGTTTAGGCGGAAGAAAAAGGTAAAATTGCACCCGGCTTAGGATTCTCCAAAAGCTAATGCCAGAAAAAGACAAAATGTATTCAGTAATTGATATAGAAAGTAACGGAGCAGGTTTCAGAAAAGAAAGCATTATTGAAATTGCAGTGTACAGATATGATGGTCACGAAATCGTAGACCAGTTTATTTCTTTGGTAAATCCTGAAAGCGAAATCACCCCGTTTGTGCAGAAACTCACCAAAATTTCGCCAAAAATGGTGAAAACTGCACCGAAATTTCCCGAAATCGCCAGAAGAATCGTTGAAATTACCGAAAACACGACATTGGTTGGACATAATATTGAATTCGATTACCGGATGCTTCGTCAGGAATTCAAAAGATTAGGTTATGAATTTAAAATCAACACGTTAGACACTATTCCGCTGGCTAAGAAACTGATACCTGAAGCAGAAAGTTATTCTCTCGGCAAACTGGTGAAATCATTAGGAATCCCGCTCGTAGATCACCATCGGGCTTCCGGCGACGCTCGGGCAACACTTGACCTCTTTAAACTCCTGATGATTAAGGATAAAGATTCAGAAATCATACAGCAGCACCATGATGAATTAAATGCGAAAACGTACTTCAATAAAATCAAGGAACTCACGCAGGATTTACCTTCCGAGAGAGGAATCATTTATTTGCAGAACGCCGAAGGAAAAATTATACATTCCGATTTTGTAGAAGACCTGAGTAAGTTCGCCAAAATGCTGTTTAACTCCAAATCCAAACGCTGGATACAGCTACAGGAAGATGTTGTGCAAATTCATTATGAACTTACTGGAAATAATATTCTGGCAAAACTTATGATGAAAACCAAAGGTTTGCGCAAGCGGGAAAATCATCCGTTCGGGTTATACCATAAGGGTGGAAAATACGTAGTTGAAAAAATAGCCACCAAAAAAGAAGATACTCCACTTTTAAAATTCACTTCTTTTACACAAGGACTGAAGGCCGTGAGTTTCATCAAAACCCAGGAAAAGTATGCTGATGTAAATCAGCTGCAGAAAGCCACAAGTCTGAAAAACCGCAACGAAATGTGGTTGTCTGCTGGCCGAACTTTAGGTGAAAAATCCTTTATGATTTTTGAAAAGGGCAATGTGACCGCTTATGGTTTCTACGAACTTCATACGCAAATCAACACCTGGAAAAAAATCGCAGCCATAAAAATCGATCTGGATACTAAAACCACGGACCTTGAGAATGATTTTAAACTTGCTTTGCTGAGAGAGGATTTTGAAATAATTCCGACACCGGAAAAATAAAATAATGCCCAATTAAATAAAAACATTTAATTTTGCCAAAAATCTTAAAAACAGAAATTTAAATATGATCAGATTTACATCAATAAAACAGGTTGCTTCTAAGGGGAAAAAGTTTTTCTCTAAGGAAAATATTGGTGTTTAGGAGCTGCAAATTTTGATCTGTAAAATATTCAAGCAAGCTCTATTTGGGCTTGCTTTTTTAATGTAAAATCACCATAAAAATGAACAATAAAGATTTATTGAAAATTGCCGAACAGTTCGGTACACCCACCTACGTTTACGACGCAGAATCTATTAAAATTCAGTACGAAAAACTAACCTCTTCTTTCCATAAGAGCACTCGGTTTTTCTATGCTTGTAAAGCACTTTCGAATATTAATATTTTAAAATATGTGAAAAACCTGGGCGGAAGTTTAGACTGCGTCTCTATTAATGAAGTAAAATTAGGTCTAAAAGCAGGTTTTGATGCGAAGAAAATTCTTTTCACGCCGAATTGTGTAGATCTTGCTGAAATTGAGGAAGCCATGACGCTGAAAGTTCACATCAATATCGATAATATTTCGATTTTGGAACAGTTCGGGAATAAATATGGTGATGCTTACCCGATTTTCGTCAGAATCAATCCGCATATTTTTGCCGGCGGCAATTATAAAATTTCTACCGGACACATCGATTCTAAATTCGGGATTTCAATTCACCAGCTTCGTCATATTGAAAGGGTAATGAAAACCACCAATATCAATGTCGAAGGACTTCACATGCACACTGGAAGTGAAATCAAAGATCCCGATGTCTTCCTTCAGGGACTGGAAATCATGTTCGAACTGGCGGAACATTTCCCGAATTTGAAATATCTGGACATGGGAAGCGGTTTCAAAGTACCTTATCAGGAAGGCGATATGGAAACCGATGTGAAAGCATTAGGAAAAAAAGTGGAAAAAGCAGTGGCAGAATTTTCTAAAAACTCCGGAAAAAAATTCGAACTCTGGTTTGAGCCGGGGAAATACCTTGTAAGCGAAAGCGGTCATCTTATCGTGAAAACCAATGTCATCAAGCAAACTACAGCGACGGTTTTTGCGGGAATAAATTCAGGTTTCAACCATTTGATCCGTCCTATGTTCTACGATTCGTATCACATCATCGAAAATCTTTCGAACCCAAAAGGTGCAGAAAGAATTTACACCGTAGTAGGTAATATCTGCGAAACCGATACTTTTGCATGGGACAGAAAGCTAAACGAAGTCCGCGAAGGCGATATATTGGTTTTCCGTAACGCCGGCGCTTACGGTTTCGAAATGAGCTCCAACTTCAACTCCAGACTGAAGCCTGCAGAAGTTTTATTTCTTGACGGTAAAGCTCACCTGATCAGAAAACGCGATGAGTTCGAAGATTTACTGAAAAATCAAATCGAGGTTTTATAAACTGCTTTTAGAATTTGGGAAAAACTTTGTAAGTAATTGCAAAGTTTTTCTATTTTTAATGGAAATTCATGCAATGCGAAAACTTCTATTTTTACTCTTTCTTTTTCCCGCAGCCGTTTTTTCCCAAACAGCAGAAGAGGAGAACCAACCCAAAATAACCTTTATCGAAAGAGCGAAGTTTCCCGGCGGCGAAGACGCCTACCGCGCTGAACTCTTTGAAATGATCAACGCATATATCGATCTCCGGAAATATGCAGTCAACGGATTATTTCAATTTATGTTCACCATTGATGTGAACGGAAAGATTAAAAATGTACAGGTATATCCACAGGTGAAATACAGCGAGATGTTTATTGACGACATGCAGTTCGCGATGAAAAGAGTTAAAACCAGATGGATCCCTGCCAAGAAAAATGATGTACCGATAGAATCTAAATATGTTCTCAAAATAAATTTCACTACAGACCATTTTGATCACGGCGATTAAAAGCGGGCTGAAAATTTTAAGTTCTTTCAGAAAAGCGGTAACTTTAATCAAAATTTAAAGCAATGAAAAAATTAGCATTACTGTTTATTCTTTCCTGTACGTTTTTAAATGCGCAATACCTTGTTGAGGATAACGACATTTCAGAAAACACTACAGAAGGAGGCAAACTGGCGATTTCTTACGACATCAATAATCCGCTCGAATTTTACAGACTAAAATGCGAAAATGCGGTTTACGCCCAGTTTCCGGGTGGCGAAAATGCTTTCAAACAGACGCTTTTAACGAATATGCGCGGTTATCTGGATACAGGATTTTATTCAGTGAACGGTACTTTCGAGCTGATCATCAACATCAGTAAAAACGGAAATCTGCAGCGTTTGGAATTAAAACCCGAAGTTCCGAACAGCAACCTTCTTTACCGTGACATTGAACTCGCATTAAGGAAGATGAATCCCAAATTTACGCCTGCAAACTGCAACGGTTCGCCGGTCGATTCTAAGCTGAGACAGAAAATAAATTTCAGGACAGAAAGTTTCGATCTTTAAAAAATTAAACTTTGCATTCGGTGCAAAGTTTTTTTTATATTTAGGAAAATATTATTGAATGAAATTATTCTATTTTCTTCTGTTTATCAGTACTTTTTTAAGCGGCCAAACTCAACTCATAACTTTTCCCAACGATCAGCACAGCTACCTCGGAGGCAAAACAAATTTTTATAAAGATTTTCAGAAAGTACTGCTTGAGAAAAAACTTAAACCCTGCGACAACAAAAATGAATTTCTATCCGCATATGTTGTAGTGCTGGAAAATGACACAGCGGTCCTTTATGACCCCGAAAAATTACAGAAATCTGAAAACAAATGTGCCCGGGAAATTACAAAAGAAGTTGTAAAAAATATGCCTGGATGGGTTTCGGCTAAAATCGATGGCAGCCCGAAAGCAGCTGTAGAACAATACTATATTTATCCGGATGCTTTTTTCAACAACTTCAAAGCCGGGTATAATGCTGAGGATTTAATAGTATTGCCCACTTTTGAGGGTGGAATTGATGCTTTCAGGAAAGAAGTTATGAAAAGGACCGATCCTCAGGACTTCTACGTAAAGGGTAAAGGAAAAGTAACTGTCACGGTTTTGTTTGTACTGGATGAGAAAGGCGAAATGGAAAATTTGAAGCTGGAAAATTCATCTGGTCTCAAAGAATACGATGAGATGATTCTGCGCAGCATTAAAAAGATAAAAAACAAGTGGAAACCAGCGACTTTGCACGGAGTACCGGTAAGATTTAAGTTTAGAATGCCTATGTCTTTTTCAAATACTTAAGCGAAAAACCCCTATGAAACAACAGCTGCTCTGGCCTTTATTAGCATTTCCGCTTTTCCTGTCGGCTCAAACTGTTCACGAATTTCCTACGGCTCAATCTCCTTATATCGGCGGTTACGAGGCTTATTACAAAGACTTTCACGACATTGTTTTAGAAAAAAAGCTGCAGCCCTGCGCAGATAAATCACAGTTCTACCAATTTTCGGTTTTAATTAATGCTGATGCATCGATCAATTTTATCAAAGACCAGCATCCCAATTACTTAGCCGATAACAAATGCGCCTCTGATCTTGCACGTGAAGCTGCGAAATACCAGACAAAATGGAATCCTGCAATTATAAATGGTACCCCACAGCCTGCTATTGCACGTTTTATGATTTTTCCGGACCAGATTTTCGAGGAAAATAATGCCCAATATTCTCCGGCGGTGACAACTCCCGTTTACAATAATGCCGGCGAAGACCATATGAACCATTTCTGGAAACAGCTGAAGTCAAATCTGGACCTGAAAAGGTTTCGGTGGGAAGACCGTTTCACGATAGAAGCAGAGTTTATCATCACCAAAGAGGGTAAACTGGAAGATATTGTGTTGACCAAAAAAACCGGACTGGAAGAATTTGACCGTATGCTTTTTTACGCCTTTAAAAGCATGAAGAAAAAATGGAAACCCGCAACAGTTAACGGCATTCCCGTAGATTTCCGCTATAAATACCATTTAACTGCTACTACTGATCCTGAATATTAAGATTTTTAAAATGCGCTATTACTTTATTTTTATCTTACTTATACTTTACTCAAATTCTTTTGCACAAGACATATACGAGCAGTACCCTGCCGGACAAACGGATTATACTGGCGGGAATGTTCAGTTTTACAAAGACTTTCATCAGGTCCTGAAAGATAAAAAACTCCAGCCCTGCGAAAATAAAAAAGAAGCTTTCAGTTTCCGGATTGTAGTGTATCCCGACAAGAAGATCAAGTATGTTAAAAGCGAAGACTCTGAAAGTCTGGAGAAAAACAAATGTGCATTTGAACTTACAAAAGAGGTTGCCAAATACTTAACCGGTTGGAATCCAGCTCTTGTAGATGGTAATAAAGTTGCCGCCGTTACAAGTTTCTGGATCATTCCTCATGAACTGTTTCAAGAATTACCGGAAGGTTACGATCCTGTAAACGATATGGAAATGGCAACATATGAGGGTGGGATTAATAATTTCCGAAAGAAGGTCTTTCAAAGCATTGACTTATCGCGCTTTACTTTTAACGGAACTTTCAGACTTGAGGTAACTTTTATTGTAGAACCGGACGGGAAAATAAGCAATATACAGCTGGCGGAATCTTCAGGCCTAAAAGCTTTTGACGATATGGTAGTTAAAGGAATATCGCAGATCCGCAACAAATGGACTCCTGGAAACATCCACGGAATTCCAGTGAGATATCGCTTCAGATTACCTTTAGCATTTAAAATGGATTAAATATCCTGCCATTCTGTCACTAAAATTATTATCTTTGCGCTTTAATCTTTCGGGTTGAATAAAGAGAATTTGGCTGTTGCATTTTCAGGTAATTTCTAAATTTCAAACCACCTAAAATCTACAAAAGTGCAGGAAAAATATATAGACGAAACCAAGCAGGGGGAAGCCTTCGCCATCGCAGAAAAACCCCAAAACACTAAAAAACTTTTTCTCGAAAGTTACGGCTGTCAGATGAATTTCTCTGATTCCGAGATTGTTGCATCCATCCTTAATGAGCAGGGTTATAACACGACGCGTAATCAGGAAGAAGCTGATTTAATTCTTCTGAACACATGTTCCATCCGTGAAAAAGCAGAGCAAACGGTAAGAATGCGTTTGTCGCAGTTCAAAAATCTAAAAAAAGCAAAACCCAATCTTACGGTGGGCGTGCTTGGCTGTATGGCCGAGCGCTTAAAAACCAAATTCCTCGAAGAGGAACAATTGGTTGATTTAGTTGTGGGACCCGATGCCTACAGAGATTTACCAAACCTTTTAAAAGAAACCGATGGAGGACGCGATGCCATTAATGTAATTCTTTCCAAAGAAGAAACCTACGCCGACATCAATCCAGTGCGATTGGGTGGAAATGGCGTTACCGCATTTGTTACCATTACCCGGGGCTGCGATAATATGTGTACATTTTGTGTAGTTCCTTTTACCCGGGGACGCGAAAGAAGCCGCGATCCGCACTCAATTATCAATGAGTGCAGGGATTTATGGAACAGCGGTTATAAGGAAATCACACTTTTGGGACAAAACGTTGACTCCTACCTTTGGTACGGAGGCGGCCCCAAAAAGGATTTCAAAAACGCTACCGAAATGCAGAAACTCACCGCGGTGAACTTCGCACAACTTCTTGATATGGTTGCCGTTGCAGTACCTGAAATGAGAATCCGTTTTTCAACGTCAAATCCACACGAAATGACAGAAGAGGTTTTCCGGGTGATTGCGAAACATAACAATATCTGTAAATATGTGCATCTTCCGGTTCAAAGCGGAAGCGACCGGATTTTAGAAAAAATGAACCGCCAGCACACACGTCAGGAATATTTAGACCTCATCAAAAAAGGTAAAGAAATTGTTCCCGATATTTCATTTTCTCAGGACATGATCATTGGATTTTGCGGCGAAACGGAAGAAGATCACCAACTTACGCTTTCACTTATGAGGGACGTAGAATACGATTACGGGTATATGTTTGCTTACTCCGAAAGACCGGGAACTCCCGCTCACAAAAAAATGGAAGACGATGTTCCTGCGGATGTGAAGCAGAGACGTTTGGCAGAAGTCATCGCACTTCAGGGCGAACTTTCACGCACAAGAATGCAGGGTTATGTTGGCAGAATTCATGAAGTGCTGATCGAAGGTACTTCAAGAAAAAACGAAAACCAGTGGAAAGGCCGCAATTCGCAGAACGCTGTCTGTGTTTTTGATAAACTCGAAGGTCAGAAATTAGGCGACATTGTGTCTGTTTTTGTTCACGGCAATACACAGGGAACACTTTTGGGGACAACCGCAGCTGAGATTACGGTGTAATTTGATCCAAAAGTAAATCTCTACAACTTTTTGCAAACTTTGAATTTTAAAAAATGACCGATTTACAATCACTGAAAACACGTTTCGGAATCATCGGAAATTATCCTGCGCTTAACCGTGCTTTGGAAAAAGCTATTCAGGTTGCACCAACCGATATTTCCGTATTGGTGATGGGGGAATCCGGTGTTGGAAAAGAATTTATCCCGAAGATTATCCACGGTGAATCAAGAAGAAAACACCAGCCCTATATTGTTGTAAACTGCGGTGCAATTCCGGAGGGAACCATTGATTCTGAACTTTTCGGTCATGAAAAAGGAGCCTTCACCGGCGCAACATCTACCAGAAAAGGATATTTTGAAGTCGCAGATGGAGGAACAATTTTCCTTGATGAAGTAGGTGAACTGCCGCTGCAAACTCAAGTGCGTTTACTGCGTGTTTTAGAAAGCGGTGAATTTATGAAAGTAGGTTCTTCCCAGATTCAGAAAACGGATGTAAGAATTGTAGCAGCAACAAATGTCAATATGCTTAATGCAATCCACGACGGAAGGTTTCGTGAAGATTTATATTACCGCTTAAATACGGTTCAGATCGACATGCCGCCTTTAAGGGAAAGAAAAGGAGATATTCATTTGCTTTACCGGAAGTTCGCGGTAGATTTCGCTGAAAAATACAGAATGCCGGAACTTGTACTGACAGATGATGCGGTGAATTACCTCGAGAAATATCCTTTCCCCGGAAACATCCGACAGTTGAGGAATCTTGTGGAACAGATGACCGTAGTAGAGCAAAACAGAACCGTAAATTCTGTGAAACTGGCTGAATATATTCCCACTACTACAAATTTGCCGGCTGTGGTGCAGAAAAACGGTGCTGGAATTTCGAATTCGGAATTTAATTCTGAAAGAGAGATTATGTATAAAATCCTTTTCGACATGCGAAATGACCTGAATGATTTAAAATCATTAACTTCGGAACTCATTAAGAACCGCGGGAACAACGATTTCAGCAATCAGGAAAAAAATCTGATCAACAGGGTGTTCACGCCGGAAACTCAGGTTCAGAACGCAAACTCACTGTTGTATTTTGAAAATAACAATGCAAATCAGTTCCAGAACTCTACGATTATCTCCGAAGGATCTGATGATTATGGCGACGTAGAAGATATTGAAATCGAAGAAACAAAACCAGATTCGCTTTCGCTTCAAAACAATGAGCGAGAACTGATTGTAAAAGCTTTAGAAAAGCATAAAGGCAGAAGAAACAAGGCGGCAGACGAGCTGGGAATTTCGCAGCGAACACTTTACAGAAAGATCAAACAATATAATTTAGAAGATTAATGCATACTATCATATTACAAAGAAGGCAAAAAGTTTTATTCTTTTCTCTTCTTTCTTTTTTCTTTCTTCAAAGCTGTTACAGTTTCACAGGTTCATCGCTGAGCCCGGAAACCAAAACGATTCAGATAAAAGATTTCCCAAATAATGCTGCGCTGATGAATCCAAATCTCGCCCAGCAGTTCTCTACCGATATCCAGAACAGATTTCTGCAGAGAACAACTTTAAAAGGCGCTGTTGAAAATCCTGATATCCTGATTGAAGGTGAAATCACGGACTATTCAATCACACCAACCACCATATCTACTGCGGTAAATGCTCCGGGCGGAAATATTCAGGCAGCGCAAAACAAGTTAACAATCACTGTTAAAGTACATTACGAAAACAAAATAGAACCAGACAAAAGTTTCGACAGAACCTATTCCGACGAAGCGGTTTTCAGCAGTGATCTGGATATAAACGCTATTGAAGCCTCACAGGTGAAAGTGGTGAACGAAAGAATCATCAATAAAATTTTTAACGATATTGTAGCCAACTGGTAATGAACGCAAGAGTTTTAGAATTAATAAAAAACCCCGATTTATTTCAGACTAAGGATTTAGATATCCTGAATTCAGAAATAAAAAAATACCCTTATGTTCAGAACATCAGAGCGTTACAACTGTACGGAATTCATAAGCTGAATCCGGAAGAATACCAGAACGTACTTGCTACCACTGCCGCATATACAACAGATAAAAAAATACTTTATCAGTTTATTAATAAAAATTCAGAGCTAGAGAAAAAACCGCAGACCGATGTTCTTGAGTTGAAGAACGAAGAAAAGAGAGCGGAGATTTTCCCAGCAGTACAGTCCGTTCAGCAGGAGCAGCCCAAACCCGTTTACGTAAATGGCGCTTTGAACAGGATTCTGTTCGAAGGCGAAGAGGATTTTCTTGAACGCAAAAATGAGGTTATTGATTTGGAATCCACTCTGGAATCCGGACAAATTATTACGCAAAGTATTGAAAATAAACCAAATGAACCTTACACCACTGAGATTCTAAAACCGGTTCAGGAGCCAACCGAAGTAACCGGGAATGTAATTCCCGAAAGCACCCAAGAACAAAACTTGCCGGAAGAAGCCGAAAGGTCCTTCCCGATCGTACAGACAGAACTTCGTATCGAAAAAGATATACAGCCACTACAACCTGAAACCGTCATTGATGAAGATCTTTCTTTAAAAAATGATATGGTAGAAGATCCGGCGGAAATCAGTTTCCATGGGACGCAGGAATTCTTGTCTGAAGTTAAAATCGTTGCGAAACCCGGGGAAAGGACTGTTTACGAAGTCCCAAAACCGCAGCTCAACAAGCACGAAATCGAGATGCAGCGACTGATTGCAGAAGTTGAAGCAAAAATGAAGTCGAGGAAAAAACCTGAGACCAAAGAGAAAGAGGAGGAAACTCAAAACACTGGCTTGAACTTTTCTGAAACCCAGACTTTCGAAGTCGCAAAACCTGAAGAAAATACCTCTCAGGAAACAGTGACCGAAACTGAAGAAGAAATTATTTCAGAAGTGACGCAGCAAGATGACGAAATCGGGGAAATTATAAAACCGGTTACGAAAGAAGAAACCACTTCTCCAGAAAATACAGCGTGGAAACCCATGTCTTTTGCCGGGAATACCCCTGACGCGTTAATTGGAAAAGAAGATGAGCCTGTTTCTCAGAAAAGTGTTTCTGCGCCACCTGAATCTGAAAACATACAAACCGTTTCGGAAATTCCTGCAGAAGAAAAAAGTGAGGAAAGACCTGTCTTCAATGTTTCGTTTTTCGGGCAGAACGTTTCGCCGATTGAATCTGAAAAAGCGGCAGAAAAAACTGAAGAAGAAACAGTTAAACCCAATGACAGCAATGTTCCCACTTTCATTAACACCTGGCAGAACTGGCTAAAAATTGACCGAAGCAAAATAGATTCCGGGGCTAAACCAGCGCTTTCTAAAACTGAAGTAAAAAACACTTTTATTGATAATTTCATCGTAAAAGAACCGAAAATTTCAAAACTTAAAGAAGATTCAGATTTTGTAGTGAAAGAAAAAAGTGATAATATTTCTCACCTGATGACTGAAACACTTGCAAAACTTTATGTTGAACAGAAACTGTATTCTAAGGCTATAAAAGCTTACCAGATCCTATCAGAAAAACATCCGGAAAAAGAAACTCATTTCGCCGAACAGATCAGTTTCGTTAAAGATTTAAGACAGAACAAATAACCTAAACCTCATGAAAATGGATGCTACACTTATTATCGGACTTATACTGTTGGGATTATTAGCCGGTTATTTAAGCGGTTTGGTGGGCATCGGCGGAGGTATCGTGATGGTTCCGGTTTTGGTTTTACTCTTCGGTTTCACTCAGCATAAAGCGCAGGGAACCACATTGGCGCTTTTAATTCTACCGGTTGGAATTCTTGGAGTCATGAATTATTACAAAACAGGAAATGTTGATATTAAAACAACGCTTCTGCTCTGTGCAGGATTCGTTCTTGGGAGCTATCTGGGGAGTAAAACAGCCATTACTCTTTCTCAGGAAATGTTGAGAAAAGTGTTTGCAATTCTTATGTTCGTGGTCGCCGTGAAAATGTTTTTCCAGAAGTAAAAGCCAGCTATTCCAAATTTTTTTGGTCCACTGCGTCTACATTTATCACTTTAGCGTTTTGGTCTGAATTAAAATTCCTGAATTTCCGCCAAAGTTTTTTTCCTAAAACCAGTACGGTAATAATGAGTGCCACGGCAGCGATAAATGCAATTACCGGTGCCGCAAGCGCCAGAAAAGACATAATTCCTGCACCCGCAGTTTCTGTTGTAGCGACTACCGAATTTCCCAAACCACCAGTTGTGGCTGTAGATGCAGCACGTGTTCCCGCAAATCCCGAACTGATGGCTGCGGCAGTTCCACCTCCTGCAATTAAAGCCAAAGCCCATTGCGGAAAAGTTCCGATATCGGCAAACTGACTGGCGAACATCACCGAACCGGCAATAGTGGCCAGCGGAACCGAAATTGTATCTAAAAGATGATCGATAAATGGAATATAATACGCAAGAACTTCAGCAACCATCGCAATCCCTGTTGTGATTAATGTTGGAAGTCCGGCTAACCACTCAAAACTTTCATTCATGGGAATCCAGCCTAAATAAGAAGCCAGACTTACAGCAAACATGGGCATAAAAACCCTGAAACCTGTCGCTGCGGCAAGTCCGATCCCGATGAATGCACTGATGATATAGGGAAGAAATGGAATTTGATCTGACATTTTTTGATGGATTTAGATTAACAATCAAATTTACAAAATAATGCATTCCAAAAAATTAAATTTTATTTTTTTGATTTACAGAGGGTTACGAAATTTTCTTCCAGAGATTGAAAACTGCTTGGTTTTTCGTTTGAAATCCAGAAAATCATTGATATTGATTTTCCCCCAAAAACGTCGGTGAAAATTTCTTTGTTAAGACGGTATGCTTCGCGCAGCAATCTTTTAATCCGGTTGCGGTCTACGGCTTTCTTGAAATATCTCTTCGAAACAGACACTCCAAATTTCTGATTCGGAATCACAAAACCTTCCTGAGGTTTCTTTTCCAAATCAATCGAAATGATGCGCAGATTTCCGCAGTTCCGCCACATTCCTTTCGCGAAAAGCAGATCGATTTCCCGTTTATGTTTAAGTTTTTCCGTTTTGGGAAATCTGAAATCAGTCATCAGTATTTTTGAGAAGGTGGTTAATAACTTCGGCTGCCGCGTATAATCCAAAAATCGCAGGCATAAAGCTGCTTGTGCCGTAAAAAGACCTTTTGAAATTGGCGCCGTCAGTCATCTTCAAACTTTCTTCGTTCTGAATTTCATTGGAAAAAACACAGCGGATACCTTTATTGATTTGTTCTTTTTTCAGGCGTTTTCTTACATTTTTAGCCAGAAAACAGTTATAGGTTTTGCTGATGTCGCGCACCATGACCTTAGACGGATCCATTTTTCCGCCGGCTCCCATACAGCTTACAATCTTTATTTTTTTTCGTTTTGCGGTGATGATGAGTGCAAGTTTCGGGGTTACACTGTCGATACAGTCGAGAATGTAGTCGAATTTTTCAGCTCCAATAACTTCCGCCATTCTCTCGGGATTCAGGAATTCATTGATTTTAGTAAGCTGTAATTCCGGATTTATATCCAGCAGTCTTTCCGAAACGACTTCTACCTTTGACTTACCGACAGTAGAATGCAGTGCAGGAAGTTGGCGGTTGATATTTGTAATATCCACTGTATCGCCATCAACAATGGTCATTTTTCCAACTCCCGAGCGCGCCAGAAATTCAGCCGCGAAAGAGCCTACTCCACCCAAACCTACCACGAGGAGATTTGCGTTCTGTAGTTTCTCAATTCCCTGTTCTTTGATAAGAAGCTCTGTTCGCTCCAGCCACTTTTTCTGCATTTTTATATCGGAATTTGCATATTCTGTAGATTATTTTTGATTTTTTCGCTCAAATCCTCCAATCTCATGTTTTTTAAGTCTGCTACTTTTTGGTAAAGTTCCTTGATTTCAAAATCTGCAGAATCAGTTTCAAGAAACAGTTTTTCGATCGGAAGGTGCTTCACAAAATCCTGCAAATTTACATTATACAGAACTGATTTTCCAAAACTTAAACAGAATCCGTTTTTCAAAAGATCATCGCCTATTGTTTTGCGTTTGTTGAACCCATGAATAATCATCGGAACTTTAGCTAATTTCCGGAATTGATAGATTTGCGAAAATCTTTTTACACAGTGAATGATTAAAGGTTTCTTCACAGAATTGGCGATTTCGATCTGGGCAAAAAACGCCTTCCTTTGAAGTTCTTCGTCAACACCGATCAAACCATCAAGTCCGCATTCGCCGATTGCAACGCAGTTTTCGTGAGCAGAAATCTGTTGCAGCCAAATCAATTTTTCATCGAAATCATCAGAAACTGCATTAGGATGAATGCCCGCAGAAAAGAAATTTCCCGGAGCCTCTTCATTAAATTTTAAGTTATAAATTCCAGATTTTCTGTCTGCATCGTGATGATGAAAATCGAAAAAGTTCATCCTCAAAATTATTAAAAATCTGATTTAAAACATTAAACATTCGTTTGAAACTACTATTTATTTTATTAACTTTACTTCAAATAACAACTATGAAGAAGAAATTTTCTGAAAAACAGATTCATATTTTGGATGTTGCGGAAAAATTAATTGCTAAAAAAGGTTTCGAAGGAACATCAATCCGAGATATTTCTTCGCAGGCGAATATTAATGTGGCCATGATTTCCTATTATTTCGGTTCTAAGGAAAAAATGATGTCGTACCTCTACCGTTACCGTGTTCAGAAAACGCGCGAAAGTTTCGCGGAGTTTGCCGAAGTCATTAAAGACGGAAAACCTGAGATGCAGATGAAAGAATTGGTTAAATATGTTGTAAATCAGTTATTTAGATTCAATTATTTCCACGGTTTCGTAACACAGGAACTGCGCCACACCGAACACCTTAAAGACGACCTGCTTGAATTCTATACCACATTCACTACAAAACTTGATGATGTTATTAAAAAAGGAGTCGCGTCAGGAGTTTTCCATAATGCGCCAAAGCCGGAAGATGTATTGACTTTGATTTTAGGCTCTTCTCTGTTTGTCATCAGAAATAAAAATTTCTACGAACTTTATGTTTCGGGAAGGGAGGAAAATTATCTTCAGGATGCAGAAAAAAAAGTTCTTGCTAACCTTTTGGTCACCGTTTTTTCACTTTTGGGATATCAGACGAACTGATTTACCTGAAAAATCGAGTTCGGAACAGAAAATTCAGTTAATTTATTAGTTAAATTATCACAAAAAAAAATCTATTGATAAAAAAATTATATTTTTGCAGACTGAACCGCAGAAGATGAAAATCCATCATTTTCGCTTTAAAAGATTTATGAAAAAATATTTGATAGTACTGCTGGCTTTTTTTGCTTTATCGGCCTGTGACAAACAACAGGAAATGGCAATGAAAAGTGCAGACAAAGATTATATCCTGAAAGTTGCGAACGAGAATTTCGAAAATAAAAAATGGACCAACGCCCTGGCGCTGTACGAGCGGCTTTCAAACCTTGTCGCAGGAACAGATGATGCTCCGAATGTAGTTTACAATTCAGCATACGCCAATTACTACGATAAAAATTACAAGCTTGCAGGTCACCAGTTCAAAAACTTTTCGGTAACCTTTCCTCAGGATCCACGTGCGGAAGATGCGGCATATATGTCGGCACTATGTTTTTACGAAGGATCTATGGATTACAATCTTGACCAAACGAGTACCGAACTGGCGATTAATGAACTTCAGAATTTCCTGAATAACTATCCGAATTCAGAAAAATCGAAGAACATTAATGAACTGATTGATGAATTGAGTTATAAACTCGAATTCAAAGCATACGAAAACGCGAGACAGTATTACAAAATGGCTGATTATAAAGCGGCTAATGTAGCTTTCGAGAATGTTTTGAATGATTTCCCAAGTACAAAACTAGCTCCGAAAATTTACGAATACATCTTGAGGTCTAAATACGAACTTGCCGTAAATTCAGTTTACGACCTGAAAAAAGACCGTATCGAAAATGCTTTGGCATTCACAAAACAGGTCGAGCGCGATATGCCGGGTACCGAAAATGCCAAGATCGCTGTAGATCTTAGAAACAAACTCGCTAAAGAGAAAGAAGCGTTCCTTGAACTGGAGAAAAAAGTAGAAGCTAGAAAAAAAGAACTTCAGGAAAAACAAAAGGAAGAAGAAGCCAGACTGAATCTGGAAAAAGACCAGCGAGAAGCTGAGAAAAAAGCCAACCAGATCAAGAGAGACAGCGCAGCACTTTCGACTCCGGCACCGGCAGCAACTTTTAATATTCAAAAATAAGCTGTATATTTGCAGACTTTAAATATAAATAATTCACTGAAAATGAGCGTTAAAGATTCTAAAGCCGAATTAAGTACCATCACTTACGACAAAGATAAAATTGAAGAAAAAGTAGGTTCTATCTACGAAGCCATTGTAATTATGGGGAAAAGAGCAGAGCAGATTAATGCAGAGATTCGCTCAGAACTTCACAATAAGTTAGATGAATTCGCGGTGCACAACTCTACTTTGGAAGAAGTTTTCGAAAACAGAGAGCAAATCGAAATCTCAAAACACTACGAGAAACTTCCGAAACCAACGTCTATTGCAATCCAGGAATGGCTTGATGACGAAATTTACTTCAGAAATACAGACGAGAGAAACTAATCTCTGTCTAAAATTATACAAAGTCACATTAGCAAAAGCTTTTGTGACTTTTTTATTCTACACCAACGCTCTGGCTTTCGGTAATTCTAAAATTTTAACTAAATTCGTTAGACCTAAATAACAGTTTGAAATGGCAATTCAGGGAAAAAAAATACTCATCTGTATTACCGGCGGAATTGCCGCTTACAAAATCAATTACCTCATCCGCGACCTCATAAAAAAAGGCATAGAAGTTCAGGTTTTAATGACCCCTTCGGCAGACAATTTTGTTTCGAAACTTAACCTTTCTACCCTTTCAAAAAATCCGGTGTTCTCTGATTTTTATTCGGAAAACGGCACCTGGAACAATCATGTTGAATTCGCGCTCTGGGCAGATTTAATCTTAATTGCGCCCTGCACTGCCAATACTTTAGCAAAAATGGTTCACGGGATGTGTGACAATCTGGTGATTGCAACCTATATGTCGGCAAAATGTCCCGTAATGGTTGCGCCGGCGATGGATCTCGACATGTATGAACATCCTTCTACAAAACAGAATCTGGAATTGGCTGAAGATTTCGGTCACATTATTATTCCTGCCGAAACAGGAGAGCTGGCAAGCGGATTGGTGGGTCAGGGAAGAATGGCAGAGCCGGAAACGATTGCTGAAAGAATTGAAAATTTTTTAGTTTCAAACCAGGGCCTGAAAACTTTGTCCGGTAAAACTGTCCTCATTACAGCCGGTCCAACTTACGAAGCAATTGATCCTGTGCGTTTTATCGGGAATCATTCTTCAGGAAAAATGGGATTTTCTTTGGCGGAAGAAGCTGCAAAACGTGGAGCGAAAGTGATTTTGATTTCTGGACCAAGTTCTTTGAGTACTTCTCATCCGGATATTGAAATTCATCGTGTAACCTCAGCAAAAGAAATGTTCACCGAAGTTTTTAAATATTACGAAACGTCAGACATTGCCATCGCGAGCGCTGCTGTTGCAGATTATGCTCCAAAGGAAATTGCCAAAGAAAAAATCAAAAAAAATGATGACTCTTTAACGATCGAATTGGTTAAAAACCCGGACATTCTTAAAACCATGGGAGAGAGAAAATCGAAACAGTTTTTAATCGGATTCGCGCTGGAAACTCAAAACGAAGAAGAAAACGCATTGGGTAAACTTCAGAAAAAAAATCTCGATATGATTATTTTGAATTCTCTGCGCGACGAAGGAGCCGGATTTAAAAGCGATACCAACAAAATTAAAATTTTCACCAAAACCGACCGGAAAGAATTTAACTTGAAAACAAAAAACGAAGTCGCAAAAGATATTTTAAACTTTATGGAAGAAGAAATTCTGAAATAATATGACTAAATTTCCGTTTTCAATTATTATCACAAACATGAAGAAACTTCTCACCCTATTTATCCTTATATTTTCCTTTAACTTGGGTTTTGCACAGGAACTTCTGGCCACAGTTCAGGTAAACGCCCAACAAATGAGCGGAAGTAATAATCAGGTTTACAAAACTTTAGAAAAAAATCTTCGGGATTTCATCAACAATACCAGTTGGACAGGGAAAAAACTTCAGAATTTCGAAAAGATAAAATGCAATTTTGCAATTGTAATTTCCGAGCGTGGCGGCAATAATTTTAAAGGAAGTATTGTGGTGCAGGCAGTTCGCCCGGTTTTCAATACGACCTATGAAACGCCCCTGATGAATATTAACGACACCAACTTTGGGTTTGATTATGCCGAAAATGAAAATCTTGTTTTCAATGAAAGACAGTTTTCCGGGAAAAATTTAATCGATGTGGTGAGTTTCTATGTTTACACAATTTTGGGCTACGACGGCGACAGCTTTAAAGTTCGTGGCGGGCAGCAATGGTTCGAAAAAGCTCAGAAAATCTCAAATAACGCACAGAATCAGAATTACGCAGGCTGGTCGCTGATCGAAGGTACCCGAACACGCGCTGCATTAATCGACAATATCATGAAACCCGAGCAAAACACCTTGCGAAACATTTTCTACACCTATCACCGCGCAGGTTTAGATAATTTGGGGAAACAGGATCAGGCTTCCGGCAAGAAAATTATTGCAGATGCGCTGATGCAGCTGAAAACGTATGAAAATAATTTTCAGATGAACTATCCGATCAATATTTTTATTGACACTAAAAAGCAGGAAATATTCGACATCTTCAGCAACGGCAACAGCCCGAATGTGAATATGGCGGATCTGAAATCACTTTTCACAACACTTTCACCAAAAGATATCGACAGCAAATGGAATAAGTGGAAATAAACTGAATGACAGCGGAATTTATGATCATCATTTAATTTCCGACTTAAAAGGCAAAACATTAAATTTGCGTTTAATTTAGTTTTCAAACCATTGTAATTCGCTATTTAAAACATGCTTTCAAGAATTTTCATCCAGAATTTTGCACTTATCGACACCCTCGAAATTACTTTAAACAAAGGTTTACAGGTAATTACGGGAGAAACCGGTGCAGGAAAATCGATCATTCTTGGTGCTTTGCGTCTCATTTTGGGCGAAAGAGCTGATGCCAAATCCATTCAGAATTCGGAAACTAAAAGCATCGTGGAAGCTGAATTCTCCATCAACGAAAATCTTCAGTTTTTTTTTGAAGAAAACGATCTTGATTTTGAAACTCAAACCGTTATCCGCCGCGAAATACTACCTAACGGAAAATCCAGGGCTTTCGTCAACGATGTTCCGGTGACATTGGATTTACTGAAAATTCTTTCGAGAAATTTAATCGACATCCATTCACAGTTCGAAACCTCCAATCTTTTTGATGAAGAATACCAGTTTCAGATCATTGACGGTCTTTCGAAAAACAAAATTCTCATTTTAAAATACCAAACTGAATTCTCTCAATATAAAACCCTGCTGAAAGATTTAGAAAATCATAAAAAACAGCTCGCCGAAAGTAATAAAGAAAGCGACTATAAAGCTTTTCTGGTAGATGAACTGGTAAATGCAAATCTGGATGAACTAGATCTGGAAGAACTTCAGAATCAGGTAAAAAAACAGGAAAACGCTGAGGCAATCACCGAGAATCTGACCCAAATTTTTGCCAAACTTGATGCGGAAGAAATTGGCATCCTCGACTCGATTACCGATATTAAAAGTAAACTGGGAAAAGTTGCCGATCTTTCTCATGAGTTTACGTTGCTTAACCAGAGATTTCAGGAAAATTTCATTGAGTTTAAAGACATTGTTTTTGAACTTCAGGACGAGGCTGAAAAAATGGAAACCAGTCCCGAAATCCTGCTCGCACTGAACCAAAAATTAAATATTGTAAATGCTTTGCTGTTAAAGCATAGTGTTCTCAGTGTTTCTGAATTGATAGAAATCCGTGACAATCTGCTGAGCGAACAAAACAGTTTTGCCGATCTGGAAAACCTCATCATCCAACTCGAAAAGGAAAAAACCGATTCTGAAAACCGACTGGCAAAAATGGCCGCCGACTTATCGGCCCACCGTCGGAAGAACATTCCAATTTTTACCAATAAAATTGAATTATTGCTCAGACAGTTGGGTCTGGAAAAAGCGAAGATTGCCGTAGAACTAAGCGAAAGTGCGAATTATAACAGCTTTGGCAAAGAAAATATACAGCTTTTGTTTCAGGCGAATTCCGGTTTTGCGTTGAAGCCCATTCAATCAGCAATTTCAGGCGGTGAACGGTCACGAGTGATGCTTTCGATCAAAAAACTGATGGCGGAAAATGCCGAGCTTCCGACTTTGATTCTGGATGAAATCGACACAGGAGTTTCCGGGAAAGTAGCGGAAGAAATGGGAAATGTAATGAAGGAAATGTCAACAAACATGCAGCTTATCGTAATTACCCATCTCGCACAGGTTGCGGCAAAAGGAAACAATAACTATAAAGTTATTAAAGAAGACATTTCAGGTAGAACGCGCTCCAACATTATTCCGCTTAGCGAGGAGGAGAAGCTTCAGGAAATTGCGCAACTTCTTTCCGGCAGTAAAATTACAGATGCTGCCATTTCTCAAGCGCAGGAATTGATGAAATAATCATTTTTCTGCTTCAAAACAAATCTCTTAACATAATAAAAGGGCTTTAATCTCATCTATTTTGTAACAAATCTTGTTGGTTCTTAACTAATGTTTAAAACCATGAAATGTATACAAAATTACTGAAGTTAGAATTCAAGAGTTTTATCAGGAATCCACAATTCGGGGCACAGCTTGCCATGAAAATCCTGATGGCTTTCGCGTATGCCGGAATGAGTTTTACTTTTGTTATGATGGCGGTGGGTCTTTATTTTATTTCAGTCGACAAGTTAAAGACTGATCCTATAGCACTTTTTTCTCGGTATTTCCTTTACTATGCAGCACTGGATTTGGTTCTAAGGTATTTTATTCAGCAAATGCCAACGCAAAACATCAAACCATTTCTCACGCAAAATATCACCAAGAAAAAACTGGTGAACTATACCATCCTGAAAATTATTTTTAATTTTTTTAATTGGGGTTATCTGCTTTTTCTGTTGCCGTTTTGCGGTTTGCTTATTTTCCACGGAAGTTATTCTATCCCGGGGGTTTTAATGTTTCTCACAGGGATAATGGCAGTGTTCTATTTCAGTAATTTCGTAAATATTGTATTGAACAAACAGAATCTGGTTCTTTATACTGTAGCGGCGATAATGATTATTTTCGGTTTTCTGGAATATTACGCCTACGTTCATCTTTCTTCTTTTTCCGAAAAAATTTTTAAAGCTTTTTATGAATTTCCTGGTGCCTTTTTGATTCCTGTATTGCTAGCCGCTGCTGCCGGATACTGGGCTTACCGCAATATTTACAGCAACTTTTATCTCGACAAAGGACTGGAACTTGAACAGGCAGTAGGTAAAACCGAAAATATCGATTTCCTTAACCGTTTCGGAACACTTGGCACTTTCATCAATAATGATATCCGACTTCTGAAAAGAAGCAAAGCTGCAAAGTCTGCGTTGTTTGCGGGAATTATGTTTTTATTCTACGGACTTCTATATTTTTCAGGCAAAGCTTATGCTACAGATTTTATGCGGGTCTTTCTCGGAATCTTTGTGACCGGTGGTTTTATGCTCATGTTTGGCCAAAGAGTACCCTCCTGGGACAGCTCCTATTATCCGCTGATGATGACGCAGAAAGTTCCCTATAAAGACTATCTGAAAGCGAAATGGGCGCTCGTGGTGCTCGCTACCGCTGTTTCTATGGTTTTGGCGCTGGGTTACCTGCTCATCAGCTGGGAATTTTATCTTACTATTTTTGCCGCCGGACTTTATAATCTTGGGGTGAACTCTTACCTCACTCTTTTGGCTGGAGCATTTAACAAAAAACCTATTGACCTCAATTCCAGCTCCAAATCATTTGGCGGCGGAGGAAATAACTTTAACATGAAAGTAATGCTGATAATGATTCCGCAAATGGTACTGCCAATGGGCGTTTTTGCACTCGTGAAATTTTTCGCGGGAATCGAAATTGCGGTTGCAAGTCTGGGAGCTTTAGGTCTTATCGGATTTTTACTGCGTGATAAAATTTTCGATTATATCGTGAAAATTTACAGATCCGAAAAATATTCAACAATAGAAGCATTTAAAAAAACAGCATAATTTAAGCTATAAACATGATAAACATTCAAAATATTTCTAAAATTTACGGCAGCAAAAAAGTTCTTCATATTGAATCTCTCCAAATCCCTAAAGGCGAAAGTTTTGGATTGGTGGGGAATAACGGCGCCGGTAAAACTACTCTTTTTTCGCTTTTGCTGGATTTAATAGAGCCATCATCCGGCTTTGTTGAAATTGGCGGTGATAAAGTAAATGAAAACGAAAACTGGAAAAATAAAGTTTCCGCCTTTATTGATGAATCATTTCTAATTGGTTATCTGACGCCCGAAGAGTATTTTTATTTTATCGGCGAGCTACGCGGGCAGGATAAGACGACGGTTAATGAGTTCCTGAAACAGTTTGACGATTTCTTCAACGATGAAATTCTGAATGCTAAAAAATATGTACGAGACCTATCGAAAGGCAACCAAAAAAAAGTAGGAATTGTTGGAGCGCTTATCGGCACTCCGGCAATAATTATTCTCGATGAACCATTTGCAAATCTGGATCCCTCCACACAGATAAAGCTTAAAAAACTCATCAGAACATGGTCTCAGAATGAGTCAGTTACTTTTCTTATTTCCAGTCACGACCTTGCTCATACTACCGAAGTGAGCGACCGAATTGTTGTCTTAAACAAAGGGGAACTCGTGAAAGACATCAGAACAAATCCCGAAACCTTGCGCGAACTCGAAGATTTTTTCGCCAGTTCCGTCTCTGTAGATTAATAAACAAAATCCCCGGAAAGTTTCCGGGGATTTTTAATTTACGATAAGTTGAATTATGCTAAACCTCCGACCATATCTTCCGGTTTTACCCATTCATCAAATTGTTCGGCGGTTAAAAGCCCCAGATTAACTGCTTCTTCCTTTAAAGTGGTGCCGTTTTGGTGTGCGGTTTTCGCAATCTTCGCTGCATTTTCGTAACCGATATGAGTATTTAATGCGGTAACCAGCATTAAAGATTTATCGACAAGTTCTTTTATTCTTGGTTCATTGGCTTCAATTCCAACTGCACAATGGTCATTAAACGAAATACAGGCGTCGCCCAAAAACTGTGCAGACTGTAGGAAGTTATACGCCATTACAGGTTTAAAGACGTTAAGTTCATAATTTCCCTGAGTTCCGGCAAATGAAATGGTCGTATCGTTCCCTAAAACCTGTGCGCAAACCATGGTCAATGCTTCATTTTGTGTAGGATTCACTTTTCCGGGCATAATTGAGGATCCGGGTTCATTCTCAGGAATTAAAATCTCTCCAATACCGGAACGGGGTCCGGACGCAAGAAAACGGATATCCTGTGCGATTTTGTATAGTGCAACGGCCAATTGTTTCAGCGCACCATGACTTTCCACGATCGCATCGTGTGCTGCCAAAGCTTCAAATTTATTGGGCGCCGTTACAAAAGGAAGTCCGGTAAAATCAGAAATATATTTCGCCACCAGCACATCATAACCTTCCGGTGTATTCAGTCCTGTCCCTACGGCGGTTCCGCCTAAAGCGATTTCCTGAAGATGGTCAAAAGTATTGGCAATGGCCTTCATGGCATAATCAAGCTGTGCTACGTATCCGGAAAATTCCTGCCCGAGGGTTAAAGGAGTGGCGTCCATAAGATGCGTTCTGCCGATTTTTACGATATTTTTAAATTCTTCAGATTTAGCGTGAAGCGTATCTCTGAGTTTTTCAACAGCCGGCAACGTATGTTCAACTACCTTTTTGTACGCGGCAATATGCATCGCTGTAGGGTAAGTATCATTGGAACTCTGTGATTTGTTGACATCATCGTTCGGGTGAATTCCTGATTTTTCGCCCAGAACTCCGCCACTGTTCACATGAGCTTTGTTTGAAATCACTTCATTCACATTCATATTGCTCTGCGTACCGGAACCGGTTTGCCAGATCACGAGCGGAAACTGATCATCAAGTTCTCCCGCTAAAATTTCGTCGCAGACCTTTGCAATCGCATCCCGTTTCTCTTCTGCTAGCACTCCCAATTCGGCATTGGTAAAGGCTGCGGCTTTCTTCAGATAGGCAAAGGCTTCGATGATTTCATGCGGCATCGATGCTTCTGGTCCTATTTTAAAGTTGTTTCTGGACCGTTCTGTTTGCGCGCCCCAAAATTTATCAGCAGGAACCTGAACTTCTCCCATTGTATCGTGTTCTATTCTGTAATTCATTGATGTTAAATTTTTAAGGATTAAAGTTACGTTTTTACTATTTGATGCAGAATTAAAAATAAATAGATTAACTCCATATTATACAGATAATTAACTAAATTTGATAGAGAAGAAAAATTTATGTCTAAGAAATCTAGAAATTTGCTAAGAATTTACAACCGTCTCAAGCGGGGACCTGTAAACATTGAAGTTATTAAGCAGTGGGCGAAGTCTCACGACCTCAATATCTCTGAAAGAACATTATACCGTTATCTGGATGAACTCGAAGATATTGTGCAGCACAATGAAAAACTCATTATTACAGAAGGTGAAAAAAACAAAAAAACCTGGAAAATTGAGTATGATAAAAGTTCAGCAAAACTCAATGAGTTCGATATCCAGAGTTATCTGCTTTTTAAAAACCTAATGCCGCTACCCTTGGTGAAATCCCGTGAAGAAACTTTTGACCGGATCGAGAATCTCTTTTATAAAAATTATAGCAAAAGTAATTTCGAAGATTTTTCGGTTTTCGCCGACCAGCAGATTGCTAACAGCTATTTTTATGAGCTGCTTTCCTTAGATGGCTATCAAAAAACATTGAATGATGCCATATGGAGCATTCAGCATAAAAGAGAAATGAGACTGTTAGAAGTAGGTTACGACTACACTTCGATCCCACAGGCTATTGCGTATCCGGTAGATTTCCTCCCGCTGCAGATTCTTTATCATCGCGGTGTTATTCATCTATTAGGCTTTGTGAAAGGAAAAAATAAAATTATAGCTATCGCGCTCAACCAGCTTAAAAAATACAGCCTGACCAATAATATGTTTGATAACAGGGATCTTCTAGCCACCCTGAGTCGTGAAATGGAAAACCGGTTTGGTATTACCAATAATATGGACGATGAAATCTACGATATTGAAATTGAATTTTCTGAACTTACTGCAGAATTCGTAAAACACCATTTTTGGCACCACTCACAGAATTTTTCTAAAATCGACAACGGTAATTATGTTATGACCCTGCGCTGCGGAATCAACCGCGAACTGGTAGGCTGGATTTTCCAGTGGATGAGTAATGCCCGAGTTATAAAACCTACGGTACTGAAACAGCTCGTAAAGGAGAAACATCAGGAAATTCTGGATCACTATCAATCCGAGACCCCCTTAACTTCCAGTAATTCATTCATGAATCTTCAAGTGCTTGACAAAAATTGACATGATCACGGTTTATCTTTGTACTCAACAAGATGAATGATGAAAAAGGCATAGAAATTTACACTTTCTGTGCCTTTTTTTATGTGATAAAAGTCCTGCTAAGGTTTCGGTATTATCCCTTTAATTTGATTATTTTTGTCGCGTAAAAATCAAATATGGAATTTCACTATCAGGAACCCTTTCCTATTCTTAAAGACGATACCCAATACAGAAAACTCAGTTCAGAATATTTAAAAGTAGAGTACCTTGGCGGCAGAGAAATCTTAACCATCGATCCCCGGGCACTGGAACTTCTTGCTGAACAGGCTTTAGCCGATGTTTCTTTCATGCTTCGGCCTTCGCATCTTCAAAAACTCCGGAATATTATTGATGATCCCGAAGCGACCGACAACGACCGTTTCGTCGCTTATAACCTTTTGCAGAACGCAGCAGTTGCCGTTGAAGGCGCACTTCCATCATGTCAGGATACCGGCACAGCAATCTGTGTAGCAAAAAAAGGCGAAAATGTTTACACCGGAGCTAATGATGCGGAATGGATTTCAAGAGGAATTTATAATACTTACCAAACCCGCAATCTCAGATATTCGCAAATCGTGCCTTTAACGATGTTTGAAGAGAAGAATTCAGGTTCTAATCTTCCGGCACAGATTGATATTTATGCCACAAAAGGCGAAGAATATAAATTTCTTTTCCTCGCAAAAGGCGGCGGGTCTGCAAACAAGACCTTTCTTTACCAGAAAACTAAATCTTTACTGAATGACAGCTCACTGGAAGCTTTTATTCGCGAAAGAATCATGGATTTGGGAACAGCAGCTTGCCCGCCTTATCACCTCGCGCTAGTCATTGGCGGGACTTCTGCTGAAGCGAATTTAGCAGCCGTGAAAAAAGCAAGTGCCGGATATTACGATCACCTTCCCACCGAAGGAAACATTGGCGGCCAGGCTTTCCGTGATCTCGAATGGGAGAAAAGAGTTCAGCAAATCTGCCAGGAATCGTCAATTGGAGCTCAGTTTGGCGGAAAATATCTGACTCATGATGTACGTGTAATCCGTTTGCCGCGTCACGCAGCTTCCTGTCCGGTCGGAATGGGCGTTTCCTGTTCTGCTGACAGAAATATTAAAGGTTTCATCAACCGTGAAGGAATCTTCTTGGAACAGTTGGAAACCAATCCAAAACAATATCTTCCGGAAACTCCGCCGCATTTGGAAGAAGCAGTTTCAATCAACCTGAATAAGCCAATGCCGGAAATTTTAGCAGAACTTTCTAAATATCCGATTAAAACACGCTTAAGTCTGAACGGAACTTTAATCGTTGCACGCGATATCGCTCACGCAAAAATTAAAGAACTTCTCGATAGCGGAAAACCGATGCCGGATTATTTCAAAAACCATCCGATTTATTACGCAGGCCCTGCAAAAACACCGGACGGAATGCCTTCCGGAAGTTTCGGACCCACAACTGCAGGTAGAATGGATGTTTATGTAGACGAATTCCAGTCCCACGGCGGAAGCATGATTATGCTCGCAAAAGGAAACCGAAGCAAGGATGTCACTAACGCCTGTGCAAAATATGGCGGATTTTATCTCGGCTCTATCGGTGGACCTGCAGCCATTTTAGCCAAAGAAAACATCAAATCGGTAGAGGTTGTTGATTTTGAAGAACTTGGAATGGAGGCCGTACGAAAAATAGAAATCAAGAATTTTCCGGCGTTCATCATCTCCGATGATAAAGGGAATGATTTTTTCGAATCCATTTCTCACTAATATTTTTTAATCATTTTAAATAGCGAAAAATCACAGGAAATCTTTTGCCCGAAAACAAAAATTATCCTACTTTTGCCTAAAATCTATTACAATGATGATGTTATCAGCATTTTTTCCGTTTTACCAGTTCCTTTGGACCGTATATTTCCTTTGCATGTTCCTTATCGGATTCTGGTGTATCTTCATGTTTTTCGGTTACGTAATCCCAATCTGGCTTACTTCCGGATTAATGGAATATTTCGGTAAAACCAAACCTTTCGATCCTGAAGACATCAGAAGAAAAACGCTTACAGAACAGGAAGGTGTAGAATTGGTTTACAGCAACCCTAAAGGTCACGGCCCGTTCTTACACAGCCACGACAGCCACGGTCATCACTAGTTGATGTCACTGCTCTCCCACTTTAATTTCCGGGAACAGCAGTCACAAAGCAAAATCATATATACAGTCAGTCTCTTTTTCAGAGACTGATTTTTTTTTGGAGCAGCTTTTTCCGTTTTCTTTCCATACAAATTCCGGCTTTCCACTCTATCTTTTGCGCCGCTTCGCTCTGCAAAAGGATGCCGTTTCAATCCGGGCTATAAGACAGGACGGTTGTTCTTAGGTAAGAAATATTCTTTTCTGCTTTTTTCCTATCTTTGCCCCCACAAATTTCTACAAATGTCAAAGTCACTCATCCCAAAACTCGAAGCCATTAAACAGCGTTATAATGAAGTTGCCGACCTCATTATTCAGCCCGATGTAATTTCCGACCAGAAAAAATACTCCTCGCTGAACAAAGAATACAGCGACCTCGGAAAAATCGTTGCCGTTTTCGATCAATATAAACAGACTTTGAATACCATTGAAGAATCCGACGAAATTATCGCCGACGGATCTGATAAGGAATTCGTAGAAATGGCTAAAATTGAAAAAAATGAAGCCATCCAGAGAATTCCCGGTCTCGAAGAAGAACTGAAAGTACTCCTTATCCCGAAGGATCCGGCCGATGATAAAAACGTAATCATCGAATTACGTGCTGGAACCGGTGGTGACGAAGCAGCTATTTTTGTGGAAGATGTCTACAGAGCTTACGCAATGTATTTCAAGACAAAAGGCTGGAAACATGAAATAACCGATTCCAGCGAAGCTTCCAAAGGCTATAAAGAATTAATTTTAAAAGTAGAAGGCGACGGCGTTTACGGAATTATGAAATTCGAATCTGGTGTTCACCGCGTTCAGCGTGTCCCTGAAACCGAGTCTCAGGGAAGAGTTCATACTTCTGCGATTACCGTGGCTGTTCTTCCGGAAGCAGAGGAAGTAGATTTCGAATTAAACCCTGCCGACATCGAAATGCAGACCTCGCGATCCGGGGGAGCTGGTGGGCAAAACGTAAATAAAGTAGAAACAAAAGTTCAGCTAACGCATAAGCCTTCTGGTATGGTTGTTGTATGTCAGCAGGCACGTTCACAGTTGGCTAACCGCGAACTTGCAATGGAGATGTTAAGGACAAAACTTTACGACATTGAAGTGCAGAAAGCAGTTGGAGATGTTGCCGCTCAGCGTAAATCCATGGTTTCAACAGGTGACCGGTCAGCAAAAATTAAAACTTATAATTATCCTCAGGGAAGAGTTACCGATCACAGAGTGAACAAATCAATGTATAATCTCGATGCCTATATGAATGGGGATTTGCAGGAAATGATTGATGCGGTGATTATGGCAGAGAATGCGGAGAAAATGAAAGGCGAGGAAGAAAATTATTAAGACTTTAATACGTTTTATATATATTAGCAAAAATTTAAAAATATTATATTATGAAAAAATCAATCTTTATGGCAGCTGCTTTTGCAGCAGTAACTTTAATTTCTTGTAAAAAAACCGAAACTGTTGCTACAGATGTAAACGCAGATTCTACAGCAACTGCAGTTGTTGTTGATAACGATTCTTTACCAATTATCTCTGATTCTACCGCAGTTGGTGAAGCAATAAACGCTACAGGTGATGCAGTTGAGAAAGGTGCAGCAGAAGTAAAGGATGCAGCTAAAGACGCTACTGACGGTGATGGTGATATTACAAAATAATTTATCCACTCAATAGAATAAGAAAGTCTTCCTTCTGGGAAGGCTTTTTTTATTCCCATACAAATTCTAAATATGATGCCTTGCCTAAATTTTGTAACTTTACTTTTTTAATTTTTAAGAACAATGCGTAAAAAGATTCTTGCCGAAACTCCGGATTTTTCTCTGGATTATGTACAGCACACTTTGTATAATTTCGAAAAAGACGGTTTGGAATTGAAATCTTCCTACACCGAAAAAGACTCAAAACATTTAACTGAAAAGGAGTACTCTGCAGGAATTGCACCTTATTTACGCGGTCCATATTCCACGATGTATGTTCAGAAACCCTGGACTATAAGACAATATGCCGGATTTTCGACTGCAGAAGAATCCAATGCTTTTTACAGAAGAAATTTAGCTGCCGGACAAAAAGGATTATCCGTTGCATTTGATTTGGCAACTCACCGCGGTTACGATTCAGATCATCCAAGAGTAGTTGGAGATGTTGGTAAAGCCGGTGTTGCTATTGATTCTGTGGAAGACATGAAAATTTTATTCAATGAAATTCCTTTGGATGAAATTTCGGTTTCCATGACGATGAACGGCGCAGTTTTGCCTGTTTTAGCATTTTATATTGTTGCTGCAGAAGAGCAGGGCGTTTCACAGGAGAAACTTTCCGGAACTATCCAAAATGATATTCTTAAAGAATTCATGGTGAGAAACACCTACATTTATCCGCCAACTCCTTCCATGAAAATCATCGCTGATATTTTCGAATATACGGCTAAAAATATTCCCAAGTTCAATTCCATTTCCATTTCAGGATATCACATGCAGGAAGCCGGAGCTACGCCGGTTCTCGAAATGGCTTACACCTTGGCAGACGGACTAGAATACGTAAGAACAGGAATTAAAGCCGGCATGAAGGTGGACGATTTTGCGCCGCGACTTTCCTTTTTCTGGGCAATCGGGATGAATCATTTTATGGAAATTGCAAAGATGAGAGCCGCGCGGGTAATCTGGGCTGATCTTTTAACGCAGTTTAATCCTCAGAATCCGAAATCTTTAGCATTAAGAACGCATTCACAAACGTCTGGTTGGAGTTTAACAGAACAGGAACCTTTCAATAATATTACGAGAACCGCAATCGAAGCTTTGTCATCTGCGTTGGGAGGAACCCAGTCTCTGCACACTAATGCTCTGGATGAAGCTATCGCGTTACCAACCGATTATTCAGCAAAAATTGCCAGAAACACCCAAATTATCCTTCAGCAGGAAAGCGGAATCTGCGACGTCGTTGATCCAATGGGCGGAAGTCATTTAGTGGAAAGTTTAACCCAGCAGATGATTGAGGAAGCCATGAAATTCATTGATGAAGTAGAAAAAGAAGGCGGAATGACCAAAGCCATCGAAGCCGGAATTCCGAAAATGAGAATCGAAGAAGCTGCCGCTAAAAAGCAGGCAAAAATAGACAGCGGAGAAGAATTTATCATTGGAGTAAATTCTTTTAAATCCACCCAAAAACAGATGGATCTGGAAATTCTGGATATTGATAATTCTGAAGTCCGCAGAAAACAGATTGAAAGACTTCACCAAATAAAAACGGAAAGAAACGCTGAAAAAGTGAGCGAAATTATCGGTCAGCTGAAAGAATCAGCCAAAACCGGAAATGGGAATCTCCTGGAAATCTGCATCGAAGCAGCAAGGAGAAGAGTAACTTTGGGTGAAATGAGCGACGCGATGGAAGAATCTTTCGGTCGTTATAAAGCCAATATCCGAACAATACAGGGAGTTTACGCCATGAACGCAAGCAAAAATGAATACTTTGATAAAGCCGTTGCTTTAACCCAAAAATTTGAAGACCACGAAGGACGCCGACCAAGAATTATGGTTGCTAAAATGGGTCAGGATGGCCACGACAGGGGAGCAAAAGTTGTGGCAACTGCTTTTGCTGACATGGGATTTGACGTAGATGTTGCACCTTTGTTTCAAACACCGGAAGAAGTGGCAAAACAGGCGGTGGAAAACGACATTCACATTTTAGGCGTTTCTTCCCTGGCTGCCGGCCATAAAACTTTAGTTCCGCAGGTTGTAGATGAATTGAGAAAACTCGGTGCAGACGACATTACGATCGTTGTTGGCGGTGTAATTCCGCAGCAGGATTATGAATTTCTTTATCAAAACGGCGCGGATCATATTTTCGGGCCGGGAACTAATTTACCCAAATCGGCGTGTGAAATTTTAAAGAAAATGTTAAGCTAAAATTTGCCAATTCAAAAAAAATAATATCTTTGCACCTGATAATCAAGTTTAACCAATTAAAAAACAACGAAGCAATGTTCAAATTTAATCTACATACATCAGTAGGATTGCCTTTTGCAAAGGCGAGGCTTCGTGGTTTGGTACACTCATAGAATAACAGTATATTGAAATATCAAAACCCGAAGTCGCAAGATTTTCGGGTTTTTTATTGCGCAATATTTCAAACTCAAAACAGTTTCCCCGAAATCTTTTTTTAGGAGCTATTTCCCGCTTTCCGTTGCAATCTTTTTTGCCATCGCTTTTTTCAAGCCATCGCAAAAAAAAGGATTTCCACTGCAAATCGAGGAACGAGATTCGACGATTCAAAAAATCAAATAAAAAATAAGAGTCAATCGGGGCTAGGGAATTCGGCTCCAAATCAACATTTGTCATAAAAACGTTGTGACAAAAAACAACTCAACTAAAATTTTAGTAGAGAAAATATTCGATGCAAAAATGTCTCACATCTAACATCTTATTTAAAAACAATGGGAAATTTAAAACTTAAAGGAAAAGATATATTAAAATTAGGTTATCCAAATAATCAGAGCGTCAACATCGCTTTAGAAGTAATGAAAAGAAACTTCGCAACCAAAAATATTCATTACGTGAAATCTTTATTAAAAGAAATCCAGCAGAATCCGGAGAACTTCGAGAAAGATTTAACATTCGGACAAATCGCAGAAGCTTTGCTTTCATCAAAGAAAACTGAAAAAAGAATGCTCAACACAAATCGAGCAACTTTCAACATTTTCGGAAACAACATTTCAGATGAAGCAAAAAACCAATTGTACACCGCTTTGAAACTGCCAATTTCAACGCAGGGTGCTTTGATGCCCGATGCACACAGCGGTTACGGACTTCCAATCGGCGGAGTTTTGGCGGTTGAAAATGCAGTGATTCCTTACGGAGTCGGGATGGATATCGGTTGCAGAATGTCGCTCAGTATTTTGGATACGCCGGTTTCATATCTCGACGGAGCAAGAGATAAATACGAAAAAGCTCTTGCCGAACACACCAAATTCGGAATGTACGAAACACACAAATCTCACATCGATCACGAAATTTTCGACAGAGATACGTTTGATTTAATTCCGATTTTGAGAAGATTAAAAGGAAAAACCATTAAACAAATGGGAAGTTCCGGCGGTGGAAATCACTTTGTAGAATTCGGGGAAGTGGAAATTACGGAAGAAGACGAACAAATCAATCTTCCAAAAGGAAAATACCTCGGAATTCTTTCACACAGCGGTTCGCGCGGATTGGGAGCAGAAATCGCTCAATATTATTCGAGAATTGCGACAGAACAATGTCCCTTGCCAAAAGAAGCACAAAACTTCGCTTGGCTGGATTTGAACACGCATCTCGGATTAGAATATTGGACGGCGATGAATCTCGCAGGGGATTACGCATCGGCTTGTCACGAAGATATTCACAGAAGATTGGTAAAAGCAGTCGGAGGAAGAGTGAAAGCCAGAATTGAAAATCACCACAATTTTGCGTGGAAAGAAATCCACAACGGAAAAGAAGTGATTGTACACAGAAAAGGCGCAACTCCAGCCAACGAAAACGAGTTGGGAATGATTCCAGGTTCAATGACTGCAAAAGGTTTTATCGTTCGTGGAAAAGGAAATTCGGATTCACTGAACTCTGCTTCACACGGAGCTGGAAGAGCTTTTTCGAGAGGACAATGTAGAAGTCTTTTCACTCAAAATGACATTAAAAAAGAATTGAAACTCAAAAATGTCACGTTGATGGGCGGAAATGCCGAAGAAGCACCAATGGCGTACAAAGACATCAACGAAGTGATGAACGCGCAAAGCGCTTTGGTAGATATTCTCGGAACTTTTCAACCCCGAATTGTGAGGATGGATAAATAATGGTTGATGTTGGATGCGGGATGTTGGGTGTTTGATGTCAAATACTTGCATTTTAATTCTTTCGAAAAACATTAAATAATTTATAACAAATAATAATAAAAAGAAGAAAATCCATAGCCCCGATTGCAGCGGCATCCTTTTTTTGCAAGGGCTTGAAAAAAGCGAGGGCAAAAAAGATACAGCGGAAAGCGGGATTAAGCTCCTAAAAAACAATGGACAAAATAATACAAATCACCTCAGGAAGAGGGCCTTCAGAATGCCAATGGGTAGTTGCCAAAGTTCTGAAGGTTTTCCTTGAGGAAGCAAAACAAAATAAAATTGATTACGAAATCATTCATCGCGAAAATGGAGATGAAAATCTGACTTTGAAATCTGTGACTTTACTTTTAAAAGGAAAAGACGTGAATGAATTTCTAAAATCCTGGCTCGGAAGCATTCTTTGGATTGGAAAAAGCACTTTCAGGAAACTTCACAAACGGAGCAATTGGTTTATCGGGATTTTTGAACAGAAAGGTTTGGAGAAAATTGAATTTAATGAAAAAGATATTCAGTTTCAGACCGCGAGGAGTCAGGGAAGTGGCGGACAAAACGTGAATAAAGTGGAAACCGCAGTTCGGGCAACTTATTTGAAAACCAGACAAAGCGTTTTCGTACAGGATTCGCGTTCGCAACTGGAGAATAAGAAACTTTCAGTTATCCGGTTAAAAGAAAAAGTAATGGAATTTCATATTCAGCAATTGGAAAAACAAATGCAGGAAACCTGGAATAATCATTTGAATGTTCAGCGTGGAAATCCGGTCAGAACATTTTCGGGAACCGATTTTAAAAAGAATCATCAGGAAAAATCTTTCAAAAAAGAAAGATATCAACTGAAAAATGAATTAAAAAAATACAGAAATGACCTTAACTAAAAGTAAATATTATTTCGAAGCTTTGGATAACTATCCATACAACTTGCCGGATTGCTTGGAAGCGCTGAATTATGCGCTTTCTTACGACCCGGAAGATGCAGATTCGCTGTGCCTGATGGGAAGAATCTACAGCGAAATGCTCCTTGATTATGAGAAGGCTAAACTCTATTTCGCAGAAGCGATGCAGTGCGATGTAACCAATCTCAATACTCCAAAATATTATATTAAATGTCTTTTGGATAACGAAGATTTTCAGGAAGCTGAAAAACTGATTAATTATTCTTTAAAAATAAAAGGAATTGATAAGTACGCCATCATGTATAATAGAGCCTTACTTTCCGAGATGAGGGGAAGTTTCAAGAACGCACTGTACTTTTTGAAAGAAACGGAGAAGTACTGTTTCAATTCCGAAAGTCTGGAATCAGTGAAAGCGCGAAAGAAATTCATAAAATCAAAAATGCCGAAGAAATCTAAAAAAGTGAAGGAGACGAAATAAGTCTCCTTTTTTTATGAGGTGACTGAGGAAATTAACGCTTCAATCTCCAATTTTTGTTCTTTATAACTCTCCTGCAATTCGGAGTTCTCGCCCATTCTTCTGTAATATTCCAAAGCTTTTTCGCCGAAGAATTTTTTGTGAAAATCTGAAACTTCCGGAACATTGGGGAAAACTTTATGAAAAAGCATTTCGTAATACGCCTGGAATTCCCTTTCGTTTTTGTCTTCGATTAAATTTTCCGGAGCTTTCTGACGCACGTGCAGCATTTCGTGAGCCAGCATATTGACCACTAAATTCAGATCGAAATCGAAAAGATTCTTTGGAATCATCACCTTCTGTCTTTCTCCTATTTCCCCTTCTGCAGTGAGAAGCAATTTGTTCGGCTCAAGCTCAGGACGGAAACCAAAGCCAGCAAAATTTTCATGCTCTAAACCAAAACTGCTGATGACAAAATTGGCAGCATCGATAATTTGTCCGTGCTGTTTGTAAGCTTCAAGGTGATCGGTAATATTTTCTAAATTCATTGGATTACTGGTTTTGTTTTGAAAACGGGTCTGCGGCCGTGATCGCAGCGGTTACCCCGCAGGGAGGCGGCGGAACGAAGTGGAGCCGTCGACCGAGGAGTATGAGCGGAGAGCGCGAATTGTCCGCCCTAAAAATAAAAAAAACGTGTCAGAAACACGTTTTTAATTTTTAAAATTCGATATCTACTTCCAGTTTTTCGGCGAGCAGTTTCGAAATTTTTATTTTAAGCGGCTCAATATCAATGTTCTGCATCGCATCATTTGCGAACGCGTATAACAGCAAAGCCTGTGCTTCATTTTTCGAAATTCCGCGTGCACGGAGGTAGAAAAGCGCATCTTCATTCAGCTGACCAACGGTGCAGCCGTGGGAACATTTTACATCATCAGCAAAAATTTCAAGCTGCGGCTTGGTGTCGATCGTGGCACCTTCATTGAGCAGAATATTGTTGTTCTGCTGATAGGCATTGGTTTTCTGGGCGATTTTATCCACGAAAACCTTCCCGTTGAAAACGCCGTGAGATTTGTCTTTATAAATTCCCTTGTAATTCTGGTAACTTTCGCAATTCGGGGTTTTATGATGAACGGCGGTGTGATGATCCACGGTCTGTTCGCCGCCGATAATCGTAATTCCGTTCATGAAAGAGTTGATATTCTCTCCGTTATGAATGAAATCGAGGTTGTTTCTTACGAGTTTTCCGCCAAAAGTGAAAGTGTTAACCGTCGTTAAACTGTCGCGCTCTTGTTTTGCAAAGGTATGATCGATGAGATACGACGTATCGCTGTCGTTCTGTACTTTATGCCAGTCGGCTTTTGCGTTTTGGTAAGTAAAGATTTCGGTCACAGAATTGGTAAAAACAAAAGTGCTGTCGAAATTGTGATGGCTTTCGATGATTTCAATTTTGGAACCTTCTTCCGCGATCAGTAAATTCCGGGTGTTGTAAACCGTATTTTCATCTTGGTTCTGAGAAAGATAGAAAACATGAATCGGTTTTTCAATCACCATATTTTTCGGAACTTTTAAGAAAAATCCCTGTTTGCAATACGCTAAATTAAGGTTGGTAAAAGCCAGATCCCGCGCAGCGATTGTATTGAAATATTTTTCGAAAACCTCTTTATGTTTTGCATCGTTCAACGCAAAATTAAAGGAAAGGAATTCCACATTTTCAATGGAGATTTTTGAAAGTTCTTTGTGCAGCTGTCCGTTAATAAAGACAATCCAGTCGAAATTTTCTTCCCCTAAATGAAGTGCATCAATCTGCTCTTTGGTAATATTGTGAGTTTCTTTCGGGAAAAAGTTATAATTTTTCTCTGAAACCTCCTTCAGGTTGGTGTATTTATATTCCTCGTCTTTCTTAGTGGGGATTCCGAGCTGAAAGAATTTATTTAAAGCCGAGGCCCTCTGATCATCCAGAAAACGGTGTTTCAGGGTTTCTAAAAAAGCTGCGTGGTTATTTTGTATATTTTCTAAAAGTGCCATATTTATTTGTTTGATGATGTTTGATTTGTGCTTGTTTTGTTAAGGCCCCAAAAATCAGAAACCGTAAATTTTCAAACCATTTCAAACTAATTCAATAGCCAGTCGTAGCCTTTTTCTTCAAGTTCCAGCGCAAGATTTTTATCTCCTGTTTTAATGATTTTCCCGTCAGCTAAAACGTGTACAAAATCAGGCTGAATATAATCTAAAAGTCTTTGGTAGTGGGTAATCAGCAAAACTGCATTTCCTTCGTTTCGGAAAGAATTAACGCCGTCTGCAACAATTCTTAATGCATCAATATCCAAACCTGAATCGGTCTCATCCAGAATCGCTAATTTTGGATTCAGCATCATCATCTGGAAGATTTCATTTCTTTTTTTCTCCCCTCCTGAGAATCCTTCATTCAAAGATCTTGAAAGAAAATCCCTCTTAATCCCCAGTTTTTCTGAGTTTTCACGAATCAGTGCCAACATTTCTTTCGCAGGCATATCTTCCAAACCTTTAGCTTTTCTGGTTTCATTAAGAGCAGCCTTGATAAAGTTCGTCACAGAAACTCCCGGAATTTCTACAGGATACTGAAAAGAAAGAAAAATCCCTTTATGTGCGCGGTCTTCCGGCGCATCTTCAATGATATTGTTACCTTCAAAAAGAATTTCACCATCAGTTACTTCGTAATCTTCTTTTCCGGCAATCACGGATGAAAGTGTGGATTTTCCGGCACCGTTCGGTCCCATAATCGCGTGAACTTCGCCCGGGTTGATCTGTAAATTAATTCCTTTTAAAATTTCTACGCCGTCTTCTATTTTAGCGTGTAAGTTATTGATATTTAGCATAATTTAGTTCTGTTTTTGTTTGTTTAAATTCAATAATTGATTTCTGAATCTTTATCTTATTTAAACTGATATTAACCGACTGATCCTTCAAGGGAAATTTCTAATAATTTCTGAGCTTCGATCGCAAATTCCATTGGAAGTTTGTTTAAAACTTCTTTACCGAAACCGTTCACAATCAGTGCAATCGCTTTCTCTGTATTGATTCCGCGCTGGTTACAGTAGAAAATCTGGTCTTCACCGATTTTTGAAGTCGTAGCTTCATGTTCTAACTGTGCGGTTGGATCTTTTATTTCGATATAAGGAAAAGTATGTGCGCCGCATTCATTGCCCATCAAAAGCGAGTCGCACTGAGAAAAGTTTCTTGCACCTTTTGCTGAAGGCATTACCTTCACCAATCCACGATAGGAATTATTTGATTTTCCGGCAGAAATTCCTTTTGAAATAATCGTTGAACGGGTATTTTTCCCGATGTGAATCATTTTCGTTCCGGTATCGGCATACTGATGATTATTGGTCACGGCAATGGAATAGAATTCACCAATGGAATTATCACCTTTCAAAATACAGCTTGGATATTTCCAGGTTACTGCAGAACCAGTTTCCACCTGAGTCCATGAAATTTTTGCATTTTTCTCACAAATTCCGCGTTTTGTTACGAAATTGAAAACTCCGCCTTTTCCTTCAGCATCTCCCGGGAACCAGTTTTGGACTGTAGAATATTTAATTTCTGCATTATCCATTGCGATAAGTTCCACCACCGCGGCGTGAAGCTGGTTTTCATCTCTTGCCGGCGCCGTGCAGCCTTCAAGATAAGAAACATAACTTCCTTCATCAGCAATCACTAAAGTTCTTTCGAATTGCCCGCTTCCGGACTGGTTGATTCGGAAATAAGTAGAAAGTTCCATCGGACATTTCACGCCTTTAGGGATATAACAGAAACTTCCGTCTGAAAATACTGCCGAGTTTAAAGCTGCATAAAAATTATCGCCTCTTGGAACTACTTTTCCTATATATTTTTTTACCAATTCCGGATAATTCTGGATAGCTTCCGAAATAGGGCAGAAAATAATTCCTTTTTCCAGAAGCGTTTCCTGGAATGTTATTTTCACAGAAACGGAATCCATCACGATATCTACAGCAACTCCTGAAAGTCTTTTCTGCTCTTCAATATTGATTCCCAATTTGGCAAAAGTTTTCAGCAATTCCGGATCAACTTCGTCCAGACTTGCCAGTTCCGGCTTTTTCTTCGGAGCTGCGTAATATTTAATCGCCTGAAAATCGGGCTTCTCATATTGTACATTTGCCCAGTTTGGCTCTTCCATTTTCAGCCAGATTCTGAAGGATTCAAGTCTCCATTCGGTCATCCATTCCGGCTCATTTTTCTTTGCCGAAATCATTCTTACGATGTCTTCATTCAGACCGGTAGGAAAATCTTCATACTCGATATCTGTCTCGAAGCCGAATTCGTATTTTTGGTTTTCAAGATCGACCCTTAAGTCGTCTTCTGTATATTTTGACATAATTTTTTATAAACTAAAAGATTCTCCACACCCACACGTTCTGTTTGCATTGGGATTGTTGAATATAAACCCTTTTCCATTCAAACCTCCTGAATATTCAAGTGTGGTTCCAGCAAGATAAAGGATTGATTTCTTATCGATGATGATCTTAATGCCGTTATCTTCAAATATCTGATCAGAATCGAACTTCTCATTATCGAACTTCAACACATATTCAAGTCCGGAACAGCCGCCGCTTTTAACGCCGACTCTAATATAATCTTCAAAAGGCTTAAAACCGTCTTCAGTCATCAGCTGAATGGCTTTCTCTTTTGCATGATCGCTAACTTTTATCATTGTTTTTATTTAGACTGATTTTAGATTGCAAAATTACTAATAATATAATGAATATCAAATTCGTGGCGGTATATTTGTCTATCTGAATGATAGAAGAATGATTTTAACATTCGGACAGAATTTTTATCAAAAACCAAATCAAAATCAATGAAAAAGATTGGACTTATTGTTTTAGGATTAACCTCACAAATCATCTTCGCACAGGCAAACCGATTTATATATCAGGTCACCATGAAGATCGATTCTACAAACCGCAGCGAAATAAAAACAGAAAATGCTTATCTGGATGTTACTCCGGAAAAATCAATTTTCTATGGCGAAAAACGCCTTCAGCGTGATTCTCTGTTCACCCGAATGCGCCAGACAAACGGCGGAAGTTTCGACCGGACTCAGATGCAAAATCTTCGTTCCCATATAGATTTCACTATAGAAAAAGACTTTAAAACCGGAAAAAATACTTATAATTCGCGAATTGCCCGCGATCAGTATTCTTATGACGAAGACCGTACTATGGAATGGAAAATTCTTGCGGAAACTGCCAAAATCGGCGATTACAAAACCCAGAAAGCCCAGACTAATTTTGGCGGCAGAACATGGTTTGCATGGTTTACCACTGATGTTCCTTTTCAGGATGGACCTTATAAATTTTCCGGACTTCCTGGTTTAATTGTAAAAGTTGAAGATTCAAAAGGTGATTATTCCTTCGATTTAAAGGAAACTAAGAAAATCGGTGCGTTGACAAATTTAAGCCAAGGTGGCAATATCGTAAAAGTGAAAAGAAAAGATTACGAAAAACAAGAAGCGCTTTTCCGGAAAGACCCCGCATCTTTTATGCAAACATCAATGAGGGGCGGATCAGCAATCAGCGCGCCGCAAACACGAGGCGGATCGATGAGAACACCGGATCCTGCCCAAAGAAAACAAATGGAAGACAGAATGAAAGAAGAAATGAAGAAAAATAACAACCCGATTGAATTGAAATAAAAAAAATCCCGGATTCATCAAAATCCGGGATTTTCTTTTAGATCGTTTCGCTGTTTTTCAGCCACTCAGATTTTGAAAGATATTGCTGATCAGGATAATAAATAAACAACAGGTTTTTACCCTTTATTGTATTGATGATCGGTTCTGCCAAAGCTCTGGGAACTGCTGGGCAACCCCAGCTTCTGCCAATTCTTTTTTGAGATTTGATGAAATCTTCACTCACGTAATCTGCTCCATGCATCACGATCGCTCTTTGCAGAGCCGCATCATTATAACCCGGATCCATCCCTAAAAGCTTGAGGGAATATCCGTTGCTGCCGTTGTACGTACTTTCGGTAATGTAAAAACCAAGGCTGCTTTGGTAAGAACTTTCGGTGTTCGAAAATTTCTGTGCAAATTCTTCTCCCGTATTTTTTCCGTGCGCAACCAACGAATTGAAAACTACAACTTTCTTCTCCAAATCAATTACCCAAAGGCGCTTTTGTGTTGATGAAAGTGAAAAATCGACGATACTGATTAAATTTGAAGTTTCAGGAAGTTTATCGGCTTTCTTAAGATTGTTGAAACCTAAAAACGCCTTATTAAAAACTTCGGGATTCAATGTATTGCTGTTTTCAAAACTGATAGCATTGTAAATATCTGCTGAGTTATCTTCTCTTAAAGTTGATTTTTTTAGTATCGGTAGGGAGGTTTTTTTATTGGGAGTTTCTGGTATTGTTTCCTTTGTTGAATCGAGCGTATAAAACGATGTTGCAAAAAAGAGGACGGTAACCAGTGATAAAAGGACTTTCTTCATTCTGTATTATGTTAAATAAATTTGACCCGGCAAAAATACAGTTAATTAGTTATCAGATCGTTGCAACTGCTTTTTTTAACTGTTTTTTAAGAAACTTTAACTCGCCTCTAGTTCAGAATTATTTTTGTAATTTTGCTTTCAGATGTTAAGAACGTTAAAAATCTTTTTAATAATTTTTGGTTTGGGAGTTTTTATTCTTCCAACGCAGACCCTTTTTGCACAGGATGCGAAAATGGAATGCTGCGACAAAAAAGCGAAGAAAGATGACTGTTGCAAAACTGAAAAAACAACATCCTGCCATTCGGAGAGTCCTTCGGGAACATCGGAGAAAAATACTTGCAGCAATGACTGCTCGAACTGTCATTCGTGTTCAGTGAATTTTGTTCTGAATCTTTACCTTTCTGATGCATACCAGTCGGCAGATAAAGTTCTTCTCACTCATCAGCTGAAATTCAATTACGAAATTTCTTTTTTTTCCTCAAGTTTTCATAACATCTGGCAACCGCCAAAAATAGCTTAATTTATTGACTCACAGCCTAAAGTATGTGCTTTTGGCTCACTTTATTAAATTAATATATTTTAAAAAATGAAAACATTTTTAAAAAGTCTTGTGGCTTTTTCACTCTTATTATCCAACTTATTATATTCACAAACCATTACTAAATCAACCTTTAAAGTAAAAGGGGAATGTGGAATGTGTAAAGAAAGAATAGAAACAACCGCCAAAAAAAGCGGGGCAACTTACGCCAACTGGAACTCAGATTCTCAGCAGCTTACAGTAGAATATGATGCGGGAAAAGTAAGTTCTGATGAAATTCTAAAAAAAATCGCGGACGTAGGTCACGACAACGAAAAATTTTCGGCTACGGATGAAGTGTACAGAAACCTTCCCGGATGTTGTCTTTACCTAAGAGAACCTTCTTTTCTAACAGTAACAAATGCAGAACCGAGCAAACCTACAAAAGGGGAAAATCAGTTTTTTGTAAGAGGAAACTGCGTTTCGTGTAAGACAAGAATTGAAAAAGCTGCAAAAACCGCCGGCGCAGATTCAGCGAATTGGGATCCTGAAACCCAAATTGTGACCCTAAGTTTCAATCCCGTAAAAACATCAGCAGACGCAGTTTTGAAAGTGATTGCCGAGGTAGGACATGATAATGAAAAATACACAGCAAGTGATGCAGTTTATAATAATCTTCCCGATTGCTGTTTATATGACCGCACCCTGCCTTTGGGCGTGAAAAGCGATTTAGTCCATCTAGAAGAAGTACCTGCTCCTAAAAAAGACTTTACCCAACATGCAGATCATGTTGACAAAAGTATTGAAGAAGTAAAACTCATAAAAATGGCTGAGGCTACAGCACTTAACAAAAAAGAAACGGGTCTTACGTTCAATATCAGTTCCAAGGAATTGCTAAAAGCAGCTTGCTGTAACCTTTCTGAAAGTTTTGAAACCAATGCCACTGTTGATGTATCTTTCAGCAACGCCGTTACCGGAACCAAACAGTTGAAAATGTTGGGTTTAGATCAGAAATACACCTCTTTAACTAAAGAATTACTACCCTCCATCCGAGGTTTGGCGTCACCTTATGGAATGAATTTAATTCCCGGCAGATGGATTGGCGGAATTCAGCTTACGAAAGGAGGAAGCACCGTGACCAACGGCTTCGAAAGTATTACCGGACAAATCAATACCGAACTTTTAAAAATGCAGGAAAAACCCGAAACTGCCATCAATTTTTTCGGAGACATCAATGGGAGATTTGAATCCAATATCACCTCAACTACCCAACTTACGGACCACTGGAACCAGTCGGTACTTCTGCACGGAAATGCCACTTTAGCAAAGATGGACACGAATGACGACGGTTTCTTAGACCAACCGACAGGAAACCAGATTAATGCATCTTATTTGCTGAATTACAATGATTTGGAACACTCAGGTTTGGGGACACATTTCGGAATAAGTTTCGTTAAAGATGAAAGATTCGGCGGTCAGACAGATTTCGATAAAAATACAGACCGTTCACAGCAAAGCTTTTACGGAGTGGGAATTGACATTTCTAAATTCGACATTTGGAATAAAACAGGATACGTTTTTAAAGGAAAACCTTATCAAAGTATCGGATGGATGAATCAGTTCACCTATCATCAGCAGGACAGTTTTTTTGGAAACAGAAATTATTTGGGAAATCAGAAAACCTTTTATTCCAATTTAATATTTGAAAGTATTTTCGGAAATACCAATCATAAATACAAAACCGGAGCAAGTTTCCTGTATGATGATTTTGATGAAAACTATCTAACTCAGAATTTTCAGAGGACAGAAACTATTCCCGGAGTATTCTTTGAATATACTTTAACCGGTTTAAAATACACTTTGGTGGCCGGAGCAAGAACAGATTTTCACAACCTTGCCGGAACACAGTTTACCCCAAGACTTAATTTTAAATACGATATTTCTCCGAAAACAATTCTGAGACTTTCCGCAGGAAAAGGGTTCAGAACGGCCAATATTTTTGCAGAAAATCAACAGTATTTTGCTTCAAACCGCCAGATTGAAATCTTAGGAAACGGCGGAAACATTTATGACTTGAAGCCAGAGATTGCCTGGAATTACGGAGCCAGCCTTCAGCAGGAATTTAAATTGTTCAACAGAAAAGCGACATTGGTTGCGGATTTTTTCAGAACCGATTTCCAGGATCAGGTTTTGGCAGATCTGGACATCTCTCCAAACAAAATTGTGTTTTATAATCTTGACGGAACTTCGTATGCAAACAGTTTTCAAACTCAGCTCGACTTTACTCCTGCAAAAAATCTTGAACTTCGTTTAGCCTACAAATATTATGATGTTCAGGCCGATTATTCAGGAGGAAAAAGAGAGATCCCATTTATGGCAAAAAACCGGGGCTTCTTTAATGCGTCGTATGCTACTGATAAAAATGACAGAGGTGCTTTCTGGAGTTTTGATACGACACTACAGCTTGTGGGAAAGCAGAAATTACCCAATTTAAATGCAAATCCTGCAGAATTCAGACTTCCTGAATATTCTGATTCCTTTGCGACTTTGAATGCACAGATTTCAAGAAACTTCAATAAAAATATTCGTGTATATTTGGGTGGAGAAAACCTGACAAGCTATACACAGGACCAGCCGATTATTGACGCGAAGAATCCATTTGGCGATTATTTCGACGGCGGAATGGTGTATGCCCCGATTATGCCGGCAAATGTGTATCTTGGTCTGGATGTTTCGTTTTAGAAAAAATTAAATCAATTCTTATGAAAAAAATATCATTATTGCTTTTTGCAGCCGCAGCTTTTACAGTTTCGTGCAAAAACACAAAAGCAACAGAATCTCAAACTAAAGCCACGTCAGAAGCAACTGCGGCTCCAGCGGGAGAAAATACTGCTGCAACTGATGCTACTGCCCAGAATTCTGCAACGGTAACCACTTCCACAGACGTAAACAGACCCGCATTAAATCCCGCTCATGGTGAACCCTATCACCGTTGCGACATTCAGGTAGGCGCACCGCTCGACAGTCCTGCACCGGTTCAGGCCGCAGCACCTCAGGTTGTTCCGCAGCAGGCACCGGTAAGTAATAATTTCAATACCAATCCTATTTCACCTTCAGCTGCACCGGCACCATCGGTTTCCTCAACGTCAGCTTTAGGGCCAAAACCGGCATTAAATCCGGCGCATGGTGAACCTCATCACCGATGCGATCTGCAGGTGGGAGCGCCTTTGATTTAAAGATTAATTGTTTAAAATAAAAATTGCGGAATCAAAAGTTCCGCAATTTTTTTATTTTTTCTCTGAATCCCCTACGAACTCTAAACTAACAGAATTCATACAGTATCTGGTTCCTGTTGGCGGCGGTCCGTCATTGAAAACGTGTCCCAAATGCGAATCGCAACGCTTACAAAGCACCTCTATCCTTTCCATTCCGTGGGACGAGTCGCGTTTATACGCTGTTCCTTCCTTATCAGCTTCAAAGAAGCTCGGCCATCCGCAGGTGGATGAGAATTTAGAATCTGAACGGAAAAGATGATTTCCGCAAACCGCACAATAATAATCGCCTAGTTCGTCAAATTCATTGTATTTCCCTGTAAAAGGTCTTTCTGTATCGGCTTCTCTTGCAATTGCATACAAATCGGGTGAAAGAATTTTTTTCCATTCAGAGTTAGAGATCTTCAGTTTACTTCGGTCCGTCCGGGAATAATATGGATTGTTTTTTGTTGTGGAATTTTCCATTACTTCGGTATTTTGAGGTTGTTTTACCTGAGAACACATTTGCAGTGAAATGAGCATCAGCATTGAAATTATAATTTTCATCTTTTAAAAACTCTTTTTAATCATAATTAGTATTTGAGATGAATTAGAATTCAAAATTAGTAAATTTGATACAATGAACGACGAAGAGAAAAAAAAACAGCTCTGGAAATACAAGACGTTTGCGACAGGACTTTTTGTTTTGATGGCTGTTATTTTTGTAATCATGACTATTCTTGAAAAGAAAAATCCGGCTCACTGGATCGGATATATCAGAGCTTTTTCCGAAGCTGCAATGGTAGGCGCTTTGGCCGACTGGTTTGCGGTTACAGCACTTTTCAATTATCCTTTGGGTTTAAAAATTCCGCACACTAATCTGATTGAAAACAGTAAAGAACGCATTGGCGACAATCTCGGCAATTTTGTGGTCTCCAACTTTCTTTCTCCACAAAACATCCGGCCATATATTCAGAAACTGAAAATTTCACATTTCGTTGGAGACTGGCTTTCCAAACAAAGAAATCAGGAGAATCTGGTAAAGGAACTTTCCAATATCGTTTTGGATATTCTTCATAAACTCGATGATACTGTAGTAGTAAATTTCATTGGAAATAAGGCAAAAGAAATGACTGACGATCTGAAAATTAACCAGATTGTAGGCAATGGACTTGAATACGTTCTTGATAAAAACGACCATCAGAGAATGATCACCAATCTTTCAAAACAGATCAAGGATTACGTCCTTCAACATCAGGAAATCGTGAAAGACCGCGTAAAAAAGGAAAGCTATTTCCTCATTCCAAAATTTGTAGATGATACGATCGCTGAAAAAATAACCAACGGCCTTTCAACATTTTTTGAAGAAGTTGAAATTGATCAAAACCATTCTCTGCGGACTGAGATCACTCAAAAACTCTATGCTTTCTCTCATGAAATTCAAACCGAAGAAAAATGGGCCGAAGAATTCCGCGGGATTAAAAATGATTTTCTGAAAGAAGACAAACTTCATCAGTATTCGAAGGACATTTGGAATTCTATCCAAAAATCGCTGTCGAAAGAGCTAGAAGAGGAAAATTCCACCTTAAAAAAATATATCAAGAAAAACCTGTCGGAACTTGCCGACAATCTCAAAACCGACGAAAAATTTCAAAACAAAATCGATCACTGGGTTCGCGTTACGGCATATAAATATATCCTGAAAAACACGCACCTCGCCGGAAACCTTATCAGTTCAACGGTAGGAAACTGGAAAGGAAAAGAACTCAGCGAAAAGCTGGAACTTGAAGTAGGAAAAGATCTTCAGTTTATCCGCGTTAACGGGACTTTAGTCGGCGGTTTGGTGGGATTAGTTATTTATACCATCGCGAATTTTTTTATTTAACTTTCACAGCTCAGAATTTTAACTATTTTAGTAAAAAAAATTCATGGTAAAAATATTTACTTTTTTCGCAGCATTACTATTCAGCTTTTCCTTCTCACAAGAGATCAAACTCAGTAAAAGCGCTAAGAAATTCGAAAAAGAAGGAGTAAGTTATAAGCTCTCCGAGTACAAAACCAAATTTACAAATCCAGTTGCTAAAAATTATATTCAGGAAGGACGAACTTACAGAACCATTGCAAATATTATGGGCTTTAGCGGTGGTTTACTCATCGGTGCCGGACTTCCGAACGCACTGACTCAGGAAAAAAGCGCAAACATTTACAATCCTAATACGGGTAATTTCACTAAAGTAAAAACAAGTAAACCCGGCTGGACGCTGGTAGGAGTCGGCATTGGCGTTGTGGCCGTTGCGATTCCACTTGCGGTGATTGGAAAAAACAAAGTAAAAAAAGGAGTTGAAACTGAGAATAAATTTGCTCCAAAAGCGCAGTATTATCAGTTTGATTTTACCAGAGAGGGATTAGCGCTCACCTACAATTTTTAATTTAAAGTTTTTACTGAACGTTTACAGTTCTTAAATTTCTATTTAATGGTCTGCAGCAGTTTTTTGTTGATATCATGAATCAGCTGCGGGCCTTCATAAATAAATCCGGTATAAAGCTGAATTAAACTTGCTCCGGCTTCCAGTTTTTCAAGCGCATCTTCCGCAGAATGAATGCCGCCCACACCGATGATCGGGAAAGCTTTTTCACTTTTTTCTGAAAGAAATCTAATGACTTCCGTGGAACGCTTCGCTAAAGGTTTTCCTGAAAGCCCACCCGTTTCATCTTTGTTATTGGAAACCAAACCTTCACGGGAAAGTGTAGTGTTTGTTGCGATAACTCCGGCAATTTTGGTATCGTTTACAATATCGATAATATCTAAAAGCTGTTCATCTGTTAAATCCGGCGCGATTTTCAGAAGAATTGGTTTTTGTTTTTCTCTTTTTGAATTGAGTTCCTGCAGTTCACTTAAAAGTTTCGTCAAAGGTTCTTTTTCCTGCAAAGCACGGAGATTTGGCGTGTTCGGAGAACTTACGTTTACTACAAAGTAATCAACATAAGGAAAAAGTTTTTCGAAACAGATGATATAATCGTTGACGGCTTCTTCGTTTGGCGTCACTTTGTTTTTCCCGATATTTCCGCCGATCAGCACGTTTTTATTTTTCTTTAATCTTTCTACCGCCGCGTCTACTCCGCCATTATTGAAACCCATCCGGTTGATGATGGCAGAATCTTCTTTCAGGCGGAACAATCTTTTTTTAGGATTTCCATCCTGCGGTTTTTGGGTTAAAGTTCCGATTTCAATAAAACCAAATCCAAGATCTGAAAGTTCACTGAACATTTTCGCATCCTTATCAAAACCTGCAGCCAACCCAACCGGATTTTTGAATTTCAGGCCGAAAACTTCTCTTTCCAGCCTTTTGTCTTCTAATGGTTTCGGGAAAAACAGTTTAGTGAGAAATGAGAAATTCTTTAATAATGAAAAAGTAAGATAATGAACTTCTTCAGGATCGAATTTGAAGAGAATCGGGCGGATGAAGGATTTGTACATGGAGAAAAGTTTAGCAAATTTAAGGATTTGTCAGCAAACTTTCTAACGAAATCTACACCCAAATAGCCCTGATCGCAGCGGCATCCTTTTTGCGGAGCGGAGCGGAGCAAAAGATACAGCGGAGAGCAGGTTCCCGGCTCCTGAATATTCGACCCAATTTTATGAGTAAAATTCACTATTTTTGCACAAATACTTAAAAACGATGGCTAAACAGGAAGATGTTTTCAAAAAACTGATTTCACATGCGAAAGAATATGGTTTTATTTTTCCTTCGAGTGAGATATATGACGGACTATCAGCGATTTACGATTACGGACAGAATGGTGCGGAACTGAAAAACAACATCAAGCAATATTGGTGGAAAGCAATGGTTCAGATGAATGAAAATATTGTGGGAATTGATTCTGCGATTTTCATGCATCCGACGATTTGGAAAGCTTCCGGTCACGTTGACGCCTTTAATGATCCTTTAATCGACAATAAAGATTCGAAAAAACGTTTCAGAGCCGATGTTCTGTTGGAAGATTACTGTGCGAAACTTGAAGAAAAAGCACAGAAAGAAATTGAAAAAGCCGCGAAAAGATTCGGTGATGCTTTCGATAAAAATGAATTTGAAACCACAAACGGACGCGTTTTAGAATACAGAGAAAAACAGAAAACCATCCTTTCGAGAATGGCAAAATCTTTGGAAAATGAAGATTTAGCGGATGTAAAAGCTTTAATCGAAGAGCTGGAAATCGCTGATCCGGATACAGGTTCTAAAAACTGGACCGATGTCCGTCAGTTCAACTTAATGTTTGGAACGAAACTCGGCGCTTCTGCAGATTCTGCAACCGATTTATATCTTAGACCGGAAACTGCACAGGGGATTTTCGTGAACTTCCTGAATGTTCAGAAAACTTCGCGTCATAAATTACCTTTCGGAATCGCTCAGATTGGTAAAGCCTTTAGAAATGAGATCGTGGCGAGACAGTTTATCTTCAGAATGAGGGAATTCGAACAGATGGAAATGCAGTTTTTTGTACCGCCGGGAACCGAACTTGGTTTCTACGAAGAATGGAAACAAAAACGTCTGAACTGGCATTTGGCTTTAGGTTTGGGCGCAGAAAACTATAAATTCCACGACCACGAAAAATTAGCTCACTACGCAAATGCTGCGGCAGATATTGAATTCAAGTTCCCATTCGGATTTAAAGAACTGGAAGGAATTCACTCCCGCACAGATTTCGATTTAAAAGCGCACGAGAAATTCTCGGGCCGGAAATTACAGTATTTCGATTCCGAAAGAAATGAAAACTACATTCCTTATGTGGTGGAAACTTCTGTAGGTTTAGACCGTTTGTTCCTTGCGATTTTCTCGAATTCACTGAAAGAGGAAGTTCTGGAAGACGGTTCGGAAAGAACAGTTCTTTCGCTTCCACCGGCTTTGGCTCCGGTAAAAGCGGCGATTTTACCTTTGATGAAAAAAGACGGTTTAGGTGAATATGGTGAGAAAATCTTTAACGATCTGAAATTTGATTTCAACGTGATTTATGAAGACAAAGACAGCATCGGAAAACGTTACAGACGCCAGGATGCGATTGGAACGCCTTTCTGCATCACGATCGATCACGATTCTTTAGTGGACAACACGGTTACTTTAAGAGACCGCGACACAATGAAGCAGGAAAGAGTTCCCGTAGCCGATTTGCGAAGAATCATTGACGAGAAAACGAATTTCAGAAATTTGCTTTCTAAGATTTAATCGTACTAAAAATATCAAGCTGAAGTTCCGGATTTAGTCCGGAACTTTTTTTGTTTTTTAATCTTAAATTTGTGATTAAAGATTTATAAATGTTTTTGAAAATTCTAAAAGGAATCCTTGTATTTTTTGCTTTGCTCATCGCACTTACGTATTCTTTCGGCTACGATTATCTCTTCAATGGCATCCGCCAGACCTATCTCCGGGGAGAATCGGGTTCTACGATTGATGACGGCAAATATTTTCCGTCGCATACCATCGCGAAAGGAAATACTGTTTTGTGGGAAAAAGACTCTCTTTACAATAAAAAAGCGTTGCCTAAAACTTTGGTTCAGGATCTTAAAAATTCAAATACTGCATCATTTTTAATCATTAAAAATGGAAAACTTCTTCACGAAGAATATTGGGACGGCTACAGCGCAACCTCAAAAACCAACTCCTTTTCCATGGCGAAAGCCGTGACGGTTTTGCTGCTTGGTAAGGCGATTGAAGAAAAAAAAATCAGCAGTTTACATCAGCGTTATTCCGTTTTTTTTGAGAATTATAAAAATGTTGAATTTGGGAAAGATTTAACGGTCGGCGATTTGGCAAAAATGGAAGCCGGTTTGAAATGGAGCGAAGACTATAAAAATCCATTCCTTCAGAATGCCAAAGCTTATTACGGAAAATCTCTGGAGGAAGCTGTTCTGCTACGTAGCTTTAAAGAGAAACCGGGAACCGATTTCGAATACCAGAGCGGCGCAACTCAATTGCTGGGTTTTGCTTTAAGAAAATCCATGAATCAAACAATTTCCCAATATGCCTCCGAAAAACTTTGGAAACCTCTAGGAATGGAGCATAATGCTGATTGGAGTACCGATGAATTTGGGATGGAAAAGACATTTTGCTGTATTCATTCTACCTCACGGGATTTTGCGAAATTGGGACAATTGTTTTTAAATGACGGGAAAGTCGGCGATCAGCAAATCATCAGCTCAGCGTTTTTAAATGAGATGAAAACTCCGACCAAACTTTCAAAAAACACTTATGGAATGGGACTTTGGATCAATAATGATACCGCCATCAAACATTATTATTTCTGGGGATTATACGGACAGTACATCATCATCATTCCTGAGAAGAATATGATAATTGTGAGAACCGGCACTTATAAAGACCAGCCAAAGGACGAAAAAGGAAGACCGGTACAGGTAGCGTTTTTGGTAAATGAGGTTGCGAATCATTATTAATACAATCAATCGGAATACATAGTATTCAAATATAAATTCCGTAAATTTGAAGCATTCTAAATAAGTTATGTTCGATTTACAAAATATCCGCAGCCAGTTCCCGATTCTGAATCAGCAGGTCAACGGCAAACCTTTGGTTTACCTCGATAATGCCGCAACTTCGCAGAAACCAATTAGTGTTTTAGATTCCTGGCAAAAATATTATAAGGAAATCAACGCGAATGTTCATCGCGGGATACATACTTTGAGTCAGCTGGCGACAGAAGAAATGGAACTTTCCAGAAGAAAGATCCAGAAATTCATTAATGCCAAAAATGATTTCGAAGTTATTTTTACGAAAGGAACAACGGAAGGACTTAACCTCATCGCCTACTCGCTCACGAACCTGATTAAAGAAAACGACGAGATTATTATTTCTTACCTCGAACATCACTCGAATATTGTTCCGTGGCAGATGCTTTGCGAAAGAACCGGCGCAAAACTGAAAGTGATTCCGATGGACGAAAACGGAATTCTGCAACTCGATTTCTTAGATGAAAACCTCAGCGAAAAAACAAAAATTGTTTCTGTTAATCAGGTTTCAAATGCCTTGGGAATTGTAAATCCGATTGAGGAAATTATCGCAAAAACAAGAGCAAAATCCGATGCATTTATTGTTATAGACGGTGCCCAATCTGCTCCACATTTTAAAATCGATGTTCAAACGATGGATTGTGATTTTTTCGTCTTTTCCGGACATAAACTTTACGCACCCATGGGAACAGGAATTCTTTACGGAAAAGAAGAAGTTCTGAATAGAATCCAGCCATTTCACGGCGGTGGCGAGATGATCGCGACCTGTTCTTTCGAGAAAACAACGTACGCAGATCTCCCTTTTCGTTTTGAAGCTGGCACACCTAATGTTGGCGGAAACATTGCATTGGGAGCTGCAATTGATTTTATTGAAAATATTGGCCACGAACATCTTCAGAATCACGAAAATGCATTGCTGGATTATGCCCAGAAGAGACTTTTAGAGATTGAAGGTTTGAAAATTTACGGCGAAAAAGCACACCGAACCGGCGTGGTTTCCTTCAATCTGGAAGGTGTTGGAATTTCTTCGGATGTCGGGATGATTTTAGACAAGCTGGGGATTGCCGTAAGAACCGGCCATCACTGCACTCAGCCTATTATGAATTTTTTCGATATTGCCGGCACAGTACGCGCAAGTTTTGCCATTTACAATACTTTCGAGGAAATTGATGTTTTAGCGGAAGGCGTAAAAAAAGCCCAAAGAATGTTGGGCTAAATAATCAGTTTTCTAAGATTTGTTTCGCGGCTTCCTTGGTTTTCACCTTCTCGATAACGCGGGTACAGATTCCGTTTTCATCGAAAATAAATGTGGTGCGCACAATTCCCATGAATTCTCTGCCCATGAATTTTTTCAGCTGCCAGACCCCGAATTTTTCGATAATATCTCTGTTTTCATCGGCAAGTAGAGGATACTGAAATCCATATTTTGCATGGAACTTTTTTTGATTTTTTACGGGATCGACTGAAATTCCTAATAATTGATAGCCTTCTTTTTTAAGAATCGTTAAATTATCATTCAAATCGCAAGCTTCCGAGATGCAACCCGGTGTGTTGGCTTTTGGATAGAAGAAAATCACGAGTTTGCTGCCTAAAAAATCCCCGGATTTTACAACCTCTCCATCCTGGTTAACACTTTCAAATTCGGGGAGTTTATCTCCAACTTTCAACATAACGCTTAGTTTTGCACAAATTTAACCTTAATTTGCTCAGGAAATATTAACAGCCACAAATAAAAAAGTCATTTCTTTACGAAATGACTTATCCTTTGTACCATACTGCATTATAAGGATCCTGCTGCGAGCACGGCCGCTACTACTAAGGCTGCACCACCTATAATCCAACCAATTCCTCCGCCCTTTTTAAGTTCCGTAGCCGGCTGAGTCGTTTCTGCTTTTTGAATAAAATTCGGTCTTACTTCAAGCACCTTAAGATCTTTCTCTTCTACCTGACGGAAGTTTTTATAAGTTGCAGCCCACCCATATACCGTTAATTCCGTTGTTCCGTTTTTCGTAGAAGAATCAAAAGTAGGTTCCACTAAGACATCAGCATCTTTCTCCTTTAATAATTCACGTACCACAGAATTTTTAGCAGTTTCTAAAGACTGTAGATTTGTAAAAGTCATTGTCCTGGAGACTTTCTCCTGACTAACGTTTAGATCAGCGATTACAGGCTTATGAATCACCCCCGTTCCTACTATATCCATTGTTTTGGAAGTTCCGGACTGCACTGTTGAGCACGAGATTAAGGATGCAGCAACAAAAGCTAATAATAAATTTTTTTTCATAACTATTAAAATATTAATGACGGGTAAAAATATATTTCCTTTTTCACTCTTGAAAAAGGAAAACCGTAAAACGATATATTTTAGGCTAAAAAAACATCTAATACTTTTTATATTTGCGAATCATAAAGACTTCCTCCCAATAATAAATAATCGAAATGACCAAAAAACAAAGAGCACAAACCGTGATGACAGAATTGGAAAAACTTTACCCCGTAATTCCGATTCCGCTTGATCATACCGATCCGTATACGCTTTTGGTCGCGGTAGCACTTTCAGCCCAGACAACGGATAAAAAGGTTAATCAAATTACACCCAAACTTTTTGAGGTTGCAGGTGATCCTTTTAAAATGAAGGATCTGGAGGTTGATGAAATACGATATTTAATTAAAGAAATAGGCTTGGCAAATACAAAAGCCAAAAACCTGAAAAGGGCCGCCGAAATTTTAGTGGAAAAACATAACGGAATTGTTCCCCAAACATTCGAAGAACTGGAAGAACTTCCGGGAGTTGGCCATAAAACGGCTTCGGTAGTGATGAGTCAGGCATTCGGTGTTCCTGCATTTCCTGTAGACACCCATATTCACCGGTTGATGAAACAGTGGAAACTGACGTCGGGAAAAAATGTAGTAGAAACCGAAAATGACGCTAAAAGACTTTTCCCAAAGGAAGTGTGGAACCGTCTTCACCTTCAGATCATCTTTTACGGCCGCGAATATTCCCCGGCAAGGGGAAATCAGGACAAAGATTTTTTAACGAAAATGCTGTTCGAAAAATAAGATTTAGGTGGTTTTTAAAAGCTCCTGAACTTTGTGAACCAAATCATCAATTTCGAAAGGCTTTGTCAGGAAATCATCTACCCCAATTGTTTCGCTGATTTTTGATGCGTCAGGATGTGCTGACATCAGCATGATTTTAATGTCCTGCGTTTGCGGATTCTGCTTGATGTCTTTGGTTAAAGTTCGACCGTCGAAACCCGACATCAGCATGTCGGTAATGATGAGTTTAGGTTTAGATTTTTCGATAATGGTATTAAAATCCTGAGGATTACAGCACGATTGCACGTTATAGCCTTCAGAAATAAGGATGTTTTCGATAAGCATACAGATGTCCCTGTTATCATCAACCACTAATATTTCCATAGTTTTTTCTTATAAATTCGTAAAAATTGGGAGGGAAAAATAAAATTTGCTGCCCTTATTCTTTTCACTTTCGACCCAGATTTTGCCGTCGTGGCGGTCCATAATATCCTTTACAATGAATAATCCGATACCGAAGCCTGGGAAAGTTTCTTCATCATCACCCGAAACCCTGTAAAATCGTTCGAAGATTTTCTTAAGTTCTTTACCGTCCATACCAATCCCGAAATCTTCAACAGAAACAACGGCATGATTTTTTTCTACATAAAGCTTAACATTAACGACAGTTGCCAGCGGTGAATATTTAATTGCGTTGGTCAGCAGATTATTAAGAACCTGAGTAATGCGTTCCTTATCGCCATAAACCTCAACATCGGTCGTGTGTTTCAGTTCAAAATTGATTTGGTGACTCTGTTCTGAAGCTTTTATATCTTCGATCGTTTCTGTAACCAGTTTCAGAAGGGAGAATTCCCGTTTGTTCAATGGAAGTTTGCCGGATTCCATTCGCGATATATCCAGAAGGTCCCCGATTAAGACCGTAAGTTTATTCACCTGATTTTCAATCGTGTTTAGAGAATTTACGAGAAACTTGTCCTCGGAATCTCCGCGCATTTTCTTCAGAAGCTGTACGTAACCTTTTATTGTCGTAACCGGTGTTTTCAGTTCGTGATTTGCCATTTTTATGAAATCGTTCTTCTGATTTTCCTGCCTCTTCATCTCATCAATATCGGTGCTGGTGCCCACCCATTTTGTCACATTACCCAGCTCATCCAGTTCCGGATAGGCGCGACTCATAAACCATCGGTATTCATTGTGTTTATTACGGAATCTGTGTTCGTAAGCGAAAGGTTTCTTTGTTTTTACGCTTTTTTCCCAGAGTCGTAAATTTTCTTTCTGCTCCTCGGGATGCACGATTTCGAGCCAACCGTTGCCATCAATAAAATGGTTATAATCCTTGCCTGAATAATCCAGGGTTGATTTATTGAAATAAGTAAGTTTCCCGTCGGGCTCACCAATCCAAACCATCTGAGGCATAGAATCGGCAAGGAATCTGTATTTTTTCTCGCTTGCGCTGATTTTCTCTTCGAAATTCTTCAAATCCGTGATGTCGCGGACGGTTCCCGAAATGTAAGCTTTACTGCCGTTGGCGGGAGGGAGAAGTCGGCCATAGAGTTCAATCCATTTTACACTGCCATCACGTAAAACAATTTTTGTCTGGTAATAAAGGTCACCGGTTTCTTTAGCTTCCCGCAAAGCTTCAGCGCGTGTTTTTATGAAGTTTTTATGAATGTGTTTCTCTAAAATATTGGAGCCTATGGTTTCTTTAGTAGCATCATACCCGAAAATCTCGAGGAATCTTGGCGAAAAATTGTATTTCTGCAGCGATTCCGGATCCATATCGAAAGTCCCAAGTTTGGTAGCTTCCATGGCGGTATTCAGCTGATGGTGGCTTTGCTTCAGCAAAATCTCACTTTTTTTTCTTTCACTAATATCCTGCATAACGCCTAACATTCTGGTAGGCTGTCCCAGGCCGTCAAAAAATACTTTCCCATTAGTCGCCACCCATTTTTCAACACCATTTTTATCGGTGATTTGGGCTTCATACTTGTAGATTCCCGTTTTCAGAGCTTCTTCAAAAGCTTTTTCCACAACATGTATGCGGTCGTACTCGGAAAGGTGGCTGCGTAACTGTTGGTGAGACACAAGTTCGTCACTTCCGTAGCCGAAGATTTCAGAAAGATAGTGCGAATGAATGACTTCCCTCGTTAACAGATTTAGCTCCCAGGTGGCTGTGTGGGAACTTTCTGTAGCGAGACGCAAACGTTCTTCATCTTCCTTAACTTTAGTTTTAATCTCAATCATTTCGGGAACTTCCATTGCAACGGTTACAAAACATTGAAAATTACCACTCTCATTGTATACTGGATGGTAAATAAAATTAAAATATACGTCCTGCAAAATTCCATTACGGACTAATTTGATGGAGAATTCGGGTGCATGAAAAGCATTACCTGTTTTTCTTACATTTTCACAATGCGGAATTATCTGTTCGCCAGTTTCAGGAAACAGATCGGAAAATTTTTTACCAATGACTTCATCACGGGTTTTATGAGCGATTTCCAGCCAGATATCGTTGGCAAATTCAACAATATACTCACCATTCATCAACGCAAAACCGAAAGGGGTTTTTTCCAAAACATTCGTAAGGAATCCTTCGGAAAGTGATGATGGTGAGATCGGAAAATTTACGCCCATGAACTGCTGATTAATATTTATAGTACTAAAATAACAAATTTACTAAAATTTTGTGTTAGCAGATGTAAATCATTAATCATAAATAATAAGGAGCACTATTTTAGCTTAATTTACATCCTTTTAATGAAAATAGTTAATTTAAACAACTTATTGCTTCTTTGCCCAGAGTTCCATTTTCCGGTCTAAAACGTCGAGGGGAAGACATCCCTGATTCAGCACTTCATCATGAAATTTCGCCAAACTGAATTTAGTGCCCAGCTCCTTCTGATATTGATCCCGAAGTTCACGGATTTTCAGTGCGCCAATTTTATAACTCAATGCCTGTCCCGGCATCGCCATATAACGCTCGATTTCTGCAGTTGCCGCAGCTTCATCGTACGAAATATTGCTCAGAAAATATTTAATGGCTTCCTCACGGTTCATGGTTCCGGAATGTAAGCCTGTATCAACTACCAGACGCACCGCACGAAGCATCTCATCACTAAGTGAACCCATTTTCTGATAAGGGTCTGTATAAAGTCCAAATTCTTTCCCAAGTGACTCGCAATACAGCGCCCAGCCTTCGCCATAAGCTCCGAACCAGCCGAACCGCATGAATTTGGGCAGTGAAGTGTTTTCCTGCTGCAGCGAAATCTGGTAATGGTGACCGGGAATAGCCTCGTGCAAAAACAGAGACTCCATGCCTGAAGTTACATTGAATTTTGTGGGATCCGGAATCGGGATATAGAAGATACCGGGTCTTTTACCGTCGGGAGTGCCCACCATATATTCGGCGCTTGCACTGGCTTCCCTAAATTTTTCGGTTTGGCGGATTTCGAAGGGTGTTTTTGGCGTTACTGTAAACATGGTTTTCAGCTTTGGTTCGATTTTCTTTAAAATACCGTTGAAGCCGTCCAAAACTTCTTTACTGGTTTTATATGGAAATGCTTTTGGATCGGTTTTAACATGGGCGATAAATTCGTCTAAGGTCCCGCTGAACTGTACTTTTTGTCTTACCAGTTCCATTTCGGCGCGTATACCCGCAACCTGTTCCAGACCTATCTTATTGATTTCCTCTGGGGTTTTACCGGTAGTCGTCCAGCTTTTTGCGTAGTAGGCATAGATTTCTTTTCCTTTTGGCAGCGCATTGATTCCATCTGAATTTCTGGCTTTAGGGAGGTACTCTTTCTCCAGGTAATCGCCCATCTTGGTGTATGACGGGATAATTTTTTTAGAAATTAATTCTTTAAATAATCCTGTTAATTTTTCTTTCTGAGCATCAGTAAAGTTTTTCGGGAAATTCTTCACCGGCCCGAAAAAAATATTCTTATCGAAATCTGTTGAAGTAATTTCCTCTGCACGCATCTGAGGAATCATTTTTACGACCAATTTCTTTGGCAGTACATAATTATTTGCAGTTCCTTCCCGGAAGTTTTCAATAGCGGTATCCATCCAAACCGGAAATTTTTCGGCTCTTTTCAGCCAGTCATCATAATCTTTTTCAGTTTTGAATGGCTGGCTTCCCTGCCCGCTTCCCAGCAAAGGAAAATCCAGCGGAAGGCCCCCAAACTGCGTGAAGGGAATGTATTCCGGATGGTAGGCATAGCGCTCTATTTTATCTTTCAACGTGTAATCTAACACATCATACGTGGTTTTATCTTCGTCGCTCAGGCTTTCATAATCAACTTTATCCAGTTGATTCTGCACCGTGTTATAAAAAGAGATTTCGCCGGAAATAAAATCCTTGTCAATATTGATGGGTAATTGGTCGTTATACCGCAAATCTCCCTGGGCAGTGGCTTCCAGCGGATAAAGCTTCAGATACTGCTCGTAGTAGTTTGCCGCAATTGAATCTATCTCGAGCGGCGTTTCTCTGGTGATGGGTGAATCGGATTTCTTGCAGGAAGCTAAACCGGCCGATATACCGATAATTATAAGTATTCTGTGAAAAATTTTATTCATTTCTTTTCTTTTTATGAATTGCTAAATTATAGTATTTTGTTTAAAAGTTTCAATTCAAAAAACCATATCTAGGGAAATTCAAAAAAGAAACAAATAATTTTGCGCAATCAATCAATTTTTTATCTTTGTTGGGTTAGATCACAAACAATTAATTAACACTATTTTCTTAAAGAAATGAAAGGGATTTTAAAAATCTACCACCCTGAAGAAACCCTTAAATATCACCTCAGAAGCACTTACTGCAAAGCGGTTTACAGCAACAAACAACATTTTCTGGAAGTGGAGATTATTACAGATGATTCGCTGGATCATGTAGATGATGATTCTCTGCAATATCCGTTTCCGCAGTTGTCGCTAAAGATCTTCGATTTTCTTATTGATGAGGCAGAACTTAACGGTAAAACCTTTGTGATCAATGATTCCGACGACGATACTTATACCGAGGTCGACCTGTTTGATGATGAAGACGCCTATCTCTACGATAACGAATTAAAATTCGATACGGATGCCGAAGGCGAACTGCAGCTTTACTGGAAAGGAAATATCGATGATTTCTACACCGGATCCGATGAACCAATTCCTTTCAAACTCAAATGTCATTTCAAGCCAGATGAAATCATTATAGAGGAAGAGTAATTTTCTGCGCTTGCTTTATCAATTAAACTTCTATTCATCGGCATTTTTACAATATTAATTTAAAATTGCCGTTCAACTTTATAATCAAGAATTAAAAAATGTTTTTACAAACTCCTACACAAGTCATTAATACCACGACCGAAAAACATGTGTTCTCTCTTTGGGAAATTCTTTTCAGTGGCGGACTGCTCGGTAATGCCATTATGATTTCAATCTTTCTGCTAGGGATTCTGGCGCTCTATATATTTCTCGAAAGATATTTTTTCATCAAAAGATCTTCCAAGGAAACCCCAAATTTTCTGGAAAACATTAAAGATTTTGTACAGGAAGGCAAAATACAGACTGCTGTAGATTACTGCAGAACCATCGACTCGCCAGAAGCAAGAATGATTGAGAAAGGTTTGGCAAGAATCGGAAGACCGATTTCTGACATTTCGAATGCGATGCAGAATCAGGGACAATTAGAGGTTTCGAAGCTTGAGAAAAACCTGAACATTCTGGCTTCCGCTTCGGGAGCGGCTCCCATGCTTGGATTCCTTGGAACAGTAGTAGGGATGATTATGGCTTTCTTCGAAATTTCAAATGTTACCGGTGCTGTGAGTCCTAAACTTTTGGCTTCCGGAATTTATACCGCGATGGCAACTACGGCTGTGGGTTTATTTGTAGGGATTCCTGCTTATTTCTTCTATAACATTTTGGTAACCAACGTTGACAGACTTGTTCTGAAAATCCAAACTCATGTTAACGACTTTCTTGATGCCCTAAACAAACCACTGTAAATGGAACTGAAACGCAGAAATAGAGTAAATGCTGAGTTCAGCATGGCATCGATGACAGATATTATTTTCCTGTTGTTGATCTTCTTCATGATCACCAGTTCGGCAATCAGCCAAAGCGCGATTGACGTGAAACTTCCGAAAGCCGACGCTACCAATCCCAGCGTTCAGGATCCGTCAACTGTAACCATTAAGGAAGATGGCAAATATTTTGTAAACGATAAGGAGATTCCGAAAGAACAGCTTGAAAATCTTCTGGTAACAGCACTGAAAGATGTGGCAAATCCCTCTTTCACTATTCGGGCAGATGAAAACACTAAGCACAAAGATGTGGTTTTTGTAATGGGAATCGCAGAAACGCATAAATTTAATTTAGCGATTGCAACCACTCAGGAGAATTAATGAATTACACCTTACAACATAAGAAAGCGGAAGAAAGAGACAGAAGGAACAGTGCGATCATTACTTTCCTTATTTCGCTGTTGGTTTTCCTTGGAATATTCTTTTATAAATTCACTAAAATTACCGAAAAGCCCGAGGAAATCACCACGATGCTGATTAATTTCGGTGATAACCAAAACGGCGCTGATGCCGAAGAACCTCCAAATCAGGAGGGAAGTTTAGCCGCAAATACTGAAGTTGCTATTCCAGAACCCGTTCAGGAAAATATTTCCGAAACCAAACCGGAAGCCAAAACCGTTGTTACAAAACCCGTGGTAAAAGAAAAAGTTATTACAGGAAATAGCACGAAAGTTTCAGCTCCCAAAGCCGAAAAGCCTGTGAAAGCAGCTCCAGCTACAACTTCAGCAAAAAAAGCCGTAACACCAAACTCCACTACCGGAACGGGCGACGGAAAAGGAACCGCAGCTGTCGGAAATTTAATTAAAGGGCGCGGTACCAAAACCGGCACTCAGGGAACAAACGGAACTACCGGAAACCAAGGCGACCCGCTGGGTGGCGATGGGAACGGCGACAGTAAAGTGGGTATCGACAGAAATCTCGTAGGTTTCATACCGGGAACTATGGGACGTGGCGGTGCTCAGCCTTCACATAACTGTTCTGCCAGCGGAACGATCAGCATTGCTTATACGGTAGATAAAGCCGGAAATGTTACTTCAGCGCGCAGATCTGGTGGGATTTCCGATCCCTGCGTCGCTTCGACTTCAGTAGCCTGGGTGAAACAGTATGTAAAAGCCGAAAGAGCCAGCACTTCATCAACAGGAACGTACCGAATTACCTTTTAATTTTTGGACGCTAATTCCCTGCTTTCACTACTCGCTTCCCTTATTGCGGAGAGCTCATACACGCCGTTCAATCAGGAGCATGTTCAGGATTTCACAAGATTTTTCAGGAATTTTAATGACATAAAATCCTTAAAAATTTCCTGAATTTAAAAACTTTAATCAAATTTACACCATGACAAATCAGGAATATCAGGAAGCGGTTGAATGGCTTTTTGTGCAAGCTCCGAATTACCAGATCGACGGAAAAAAAGCCTACAAACCCGGCCTCGAAAATATCACGAAACTCTGTGCGTTTTTCGGTAATCCACAGGATCAAATTAAGACCATTCATATCGGCGGAACCAACGGAAAAGGGTCTACAAGTAATATGCTCGCTTCAGTCCTTCAGGAATCGGGTTACAAAATCGGAATTTACAATTCACCGCACCTCATCGATTTTACCGAAAGAATCAAGGTGAACGGAAAAAACTGTGACCAGGAATTCGTCTACGACTTCATCCGGAAACTCAAAAAACTGCCTGCAGACATTCGACCCTCCTTTTTCGAATTCACAACAATCATGGCTTTCGAATATTTTGCGCAGCAAAAAGTAGATTTCGGCATTATTGAGGTCGGACTTGGCGGAAGATTAGACTCGACAAACATCATTAAACCTCTAGTTTCAGCCATCACCAATGTGGCACTAGATCATCAGAACATCCTTGGAAACACGATCGAAGAAATCGCAACAGAGAAAGCAGGAATCATCAAAAATAACATAACCATTATCAGCGGAGACGAAAATGAAACTGTAAAATCAATCATCAGAAATAAGGCTGCAGAAAATAATTCAGATTGGGTTGATGCAACTCTAATTAATGCCGAGTTACCTTCAGACTTAAAAGGGAATTATCAGCAGAGGAACATTAAAGTAGTTTTAGCACTTATAGACGAACTTAGAATTTTAGGAATGGAAATTCCACAGGAAAAGTTAAAAAGCGGCTTGCTGAATGTCCAGCAAAATACAGGTTTTATCGGCCGCTGGTTCGAGTTCTCAAAAGATCCGCTTATTATTTGTGACACCGGACACAATCAGGCAGGTTTGGAAGAGGTTTTTGCGCAGCTAAATTCTATTCCGAAATTCAAACATATTGTACTTGGCTTCGTAAAAGACAAAAAAATTGATGAAGTTTTAAAGATTTTACCCGAGAATTCGACCTTCTATTTTGCCAAACCTTACCTCAATCGTGGTCTCCACCCATCTTTTTACGAAGATCAGCTGAAAAAATCAAAAATAAATTACAAAATTTTTGATGAAGTGAACGGTGCGTATCTTTCTGCAAAACAGAATCTTAAAAACGGAGAGATGATTTTTATCGGGGGAAGCAACTTTGTAGTGGGAGAATTTCTTGAAAAAAATTTGCAGAAATAAAAAAAGCTTGTATATTTGCAACACCAAAATTTGAGACATCAAATAACGGATAAGGGCTCTTAGCTCAGTTGGTTCAGAGCATCTGGTTTACACCCAGAGGGTCGGGGGTTCGAATCCCTCAGGGCCCACAAACTCCTCAAGAAATTGAGGAGTTTTTTTTGTGCTTAACATCCAATATTCCGCTTCAGTATAAAATTTCCCAAAAACATCTTTTAATTTTTATTAATTTTATCTCAAAACACAGATATGCTAGTAAAAATTTACGGAAGCGCCATTTTCGGAGTTTCTGCGCAAACGATTACGATCGAGGTTAATGTAGATACTTCCGGCGTAGGCTATCATCTTGTGGGACTTCCCGATAATGCAATCAAAGAAAGCAGTTACAGAATTTCAGCAGCCCTGAAGAACGTAGGGTTTAAGATTCCCGGCAAAAAAATAACCATCAATATGGCGCCGGCGGATTTACGAAAAGAGGGCTCAGCATATGATCTCAGCATCGCCCTGGGAATTCTCTCCGCTTCAGAGCAGATCAAAGCCGAAGAAATAGGAAATTACATCATTATGGGGGAACTTTCTCTTGATGGTGGTCTTTTACCCATCAAAGGAGTGTTACCCATTGCAATAAAAGCACGGGAAGAAGGTTTTAAAGGAATCATTCTCCCGAAACAGAATATCCGTGAAGCTGCTATAGTAGATCAGTTGGAAGTTTACGGTGTCGAAAATATCAAAGAAGTTATCGATTTTTTTAATGAGGGAATCCCGCTGGAAAGAACTATTATTGATACCCGAAAAGAATTTCAGGATAAAATCAACTTCTTCCCGACCGATTTTTCTGAAGTGAAAGGCCAGGAAACCGCCAAACGCGCCATGGAAGTTGCTGCAGCGGGCGGACACAACATTATTCTTATCGGACCACCGGGAAGCGGCAAAACCATGCTTGCAAAGCGGGTTCCGAGTATTCTTCCGCCATTAACCCTGAAGGAAGCGTTAGAAACTACCAAAATACATTCTGTAGCCGGCAAAATTGGCACGGAAACTTCTTTAATGACGGTAAGACCTTTCAGAAGTCCACATCATACAATTTCAGATGTGGCATTGGTAGGAGGCGGGAGTTATCCACAGCCCGGGGAAATTTCCCTTGCGCACAACGGCGTTCTATTTCTGGACGAAATGCCCGAATTCAAAAGAACTGTACTCGAAGTAATGCGCCAGCCACTTGAAGACCGTGAAGTCACGATTTCACGCGCAAAATTCACCGTTAATTATCCTGCGAGTTTTATGCTCGTGGCGAGTATGAATCCAAGTCCCAGCGGCTATTTTCCGGATGATCCCAACAATACTTCCTCGCAGTTTGAAATGCAGCGGTATATGAATAAACTTTCGGGTCCTTTGCTCGACAGAATCGATATTCATATTGAAGTTCAGAAAGTGGAATTCGACCAGCTCTCTGACAGAAGAAAAGGCGAAAAAAGTGACGAAATCCGCACCCGTGTTTTAAAGGCGAGGGAAATTCAGACCAAAAGATACCACAACGCTGACATTCATTATAATGCCCAAATGGGTCCGAAGGAAATTGAAAAATACTGCGAACTCGATGAGACCTCGCAAAACCTCATCAAAACCGCGATGGAAAAACTGAATCTTTCAGCGAGAGCCTACGACCGAATCCTGAAAGTTGCCAGAACCATCGCCGATTTAGAACTCGCCGAAACCTTAAATTCGAGTCATATTGCCGAAGCGATTCAGTATAGAAGCCTCGACCGGGAATTCTGGAATGTTTAAATCTTTAGGAAATACGCCAGTTAATCTGCGAAAGGCTTAATCAACTTCTTGTTTTTCTCTCTGTTTTCGAAACCTAAATTGTACGAAAATCCGACACCCAGCGTCTGTTTCATCTGAAGTTTCTGAAGCTGGTCGTGATCATAAAGCAAATCAAGACTGATTACGGTGGAAATAAATTTGTTGAAACGGATGTTTAAAGTTCCGTTATATGCAATATCAACCCGTTCTGGGTGGGTTACATAGTTGCTGAAGAAGTTCACCTGATTTACCAGATTGATGTCTTTATAAATTTTCAGGCGGTAAAGAATGTTCACGAGCGCACCTAATTCCGAACGAACGCTTTGTCCGTCTCTTTCCAAACCATATTTCCCCGCTTTCTGCAGAAAAGGATCGGTAACGAAAGTGAATTTCCCGTTGACGGGTCTGAAAATTACCTGGAAATTTTCGTTCGGGTTGTAGGAGATACCGAGACCGGCATTTAAATAACCTGGTGACATAAATCTGGAAACCCTGTCTTCGAATTCAGGATTGGGCGTAACCGAATAATTGTAGCCGGGAGAAAACTGCGACAAAAACTGAAAACCGGTAGAGAGATAGAAATTCTTACCGATGTCATAACCGTAATTGGTCATGAGGTTGATGTAATCCTCAGTTTTTCGGGATGATTCTCCCTGTGTAGTCACAAAACCGTAACCAAGCTGAAGGTTGTTATCAAGAAAATGTTTGCGGTTCTTATAACTTAAATTATAATTGATTTTTCCGATAATGCCAATATTGTTATTCCCCCCGGAGTTCCAGTTCGAAAAAGATGATTGGTTGAACACCAGATTATTCTGGCCGAAGTAAAACCACCGTACCGGTTCTTTAAGTTTCAGGAGGTTATAAGGCGTGATTGGTATATCTTCTGTGATGTTGGAAATCACTACTTTATCGCGGATCACAATGGTATCTTTGAAATGCACATCGAAATTGACAAGTTTAGGATTGGCAAGACTGTCTAAATCCAAAGACACAGAATCCCATCGTCGCTGCGAAATCGAATCAATTTCCTTTAAAATATTTCTGCCTTCCTGGGAATAGGCAAACACCGACATCAACAATAAAAAAAAGGCAATAAACTGTCTCATAGGCTGCAAATTTAAGGCAAACATATAAAACCTTAAAACTTCAGCATCAATTGTTTATTACTTTTTGTCTTATTTTAGTTTTTCGATTGCTAAAGATTAGCCATATTTACTTAAAAATTATTTTGGTCACAGTTTTGACGAAAGAGAAGAATGCTAAAAGAATCCCTCAATTACAAGGCGGTAATTTACGCAGCCACAATGGTTTCGGCAATGTGGCTGGGATTTTTCCTGCAATATCTTGGCTTTTTTGATGGATGCAGCGGAGCCATTGTCCCGCTGAATCCCGACGGGTTGAAGGGTATTTTCTTCTCCCCTTTCCTGCACGGCAATCTCGAACATATTTTCGGGAATTCTGTTCCCATTTTCGTTCTCATCTTTCTGCTTTTTCAGTTTTATCCGTTCATTGCGAAAAAAGTCTTTTTCCTTGGCTGGTTGGCATCCGCATTTTTGGTTTGGCTGCTGCCTCCCATTGATATAATTACCGGCGAATTCAATTACGTGTGCATCATAGGCGCCAGCGGGATCGTATATGTACTTGCTTTCTTTCTCTTTTTCAGCGGCGTTTTTCGGTGGAATATGAAACTGCTTACCGTGTCCCTTATTGTCGCTTTGTACTATGGAAGTTTAGTTTGGGGCGTAATGCCAGAGGAATTATTCTCAAAGCTGGAAGAGCCCAGCAGAATTTCCTGGCAGTCGCACCTTTCCGGAGCGGTGGTAGGTATAATCATGGCGTTTGTTTTCAGGAAAACCGGCGAAAAGAACAAGCGTTTTATATGGCAGTTCCCGAACTACTATAGCGAGAAAGATGATAAACTTTGGCAGGAATACAAAGAAAACCATCCGGATGATTTTCAGGAGCTGCCTTATCTTAAAAAAGAAGATCCCTGGGATCATCTAGACAAAATCCGTAAAAATGAATAATTTTTAATAATTTTGAGAAAAATCGCCCATGTTCTCCGAAGAAACTCTCTATTCTGTTGCGCTTCGACACTGCCCGCTGATTGGCGACATGGTCTTCAGAAAACTGGTGAGCGAAGTAGGCTCTGCAAAGGAAGTTTGGGAATTATCGAAATCCGGGCTCAAAAACATTTACGGCATCGGCAGAAAAATTTCCCTGGAAATTGGGAATGAGGATCATTTAAAATTCGCTGAAAATGAACTCAAGTTCTGCGAAAAAAATAACATTCAAATCAACCTTCGGCATCTTGGAAACCTTCCCCATCAACTTAATGAATGCGAAGATGCACCAGCAATTCTTTACCAGAAAGGCTGCTACAACACCGCTCTCAAACCGGTAAGCATGGTGGGAACGCGCAACATCACTTCTTACGGAAAAAACTTTGTGCAGGATTTTCTGAATGAAGTGAAGGACAGAAAAATAATCACCATCAGCGGTCTTGCTTTAGGAGTAGATACTGAAATTCATGAAGTTTCAATCCAGAAAAATATTGCCACCGTTGCCATTTTGGCTCATGGATTCCACACGCTTTATCCAAGTAAGAACAGAAAACTTTCGGAAAGAATACTAGAAGACAACGGCGTTCTTTTTACTGAATTCAATTCCAGCCAAAAACCCGACCGCGAAAATTTTATCCAGAGAAACCGAGTTATCGCAGGTTTATCTCCCGCAACTATCGTGGTGGAAACTGCTTTCGGAGGTGGATCAATGAGTACAGCGACTTTTGCCAACAATTACAACCGGGAAGTATTCGCACTGCCCGGAAAGATTACAGATAAATACAGCCAGGGCTGCAATCACCTTATTTTTCAGAATAAGGCAGCAGCGATTTCTACGGTTTCGTCTCTCGTAGAGCAATTGGGGTTTTCTAATGATATCGAAAAAACAGGCGAACTGTTTCCGAGTTCAGAAATAAAGATTCAACTTCCTGAATTTCAGCAAACGCTTTTGCAATCGTTGGATAAAAATATTCCGCTTTCCCTTGATGAAATATCGGTGAAACTTCAGATCCCGTCTTATAAAATATTACCCGATTTACTTCAGCTTGAAATTTTAGGATACATCAAAGCACTTTCGGGAAGACAATATCTTGCCATTTAGCATTCAAGTGTTTTTAAAAATTTATTAATTTTCTGTTAACATTCAATAATTGATATTATAAGTGTTAAAATTATGAATTTAATAAAAATAAACTCTAATATCATTAATATTTTAGTAATTATTAAAATTTTTGTTGCAAGTTTTGAAAAAAAAATTAAATTTGTTGACAATATTAATCAACCCTTATGGAGAATTATAACGTAGACCAGAAAATTCAGGAATTCATGGCCAGAATTGAAGCTAAAAATCCGAATGAACCGGAATTTCTTCAGGCCGTAAAAGAAGTTGCAGTTACTGTAATTCCTTTCATTTCAACAAGAAAGCAATACACCGGAAAAAAACTTCTGGAAAGAATGGCCGAGCCGGAGCGAACAATAATTTTCCGCGTGCCGTGGGTTGATGACAAAGGAGAAATTCAGGTAAACCGCGGTTTCAGAATTCAGATGAACTCTGCAATTGGGCCATACAAAGGCGGAATCCGTTTTCATCCTACCGTAAATTTATCCGTTCTTAAATTTTTGGCTTTCGAACAGACTTTCAAAAACTCTTTAACAACATTGCCAATGGGTGGTGGAAAAGGAGGTGCAGATTTCGATCCACAGGGAAAATCTGATATGGAAATCATGCGTTTCTGCCAGGCTTTCATGACGGAAATGTGCAAACACATTGGTCCTGAAACTGACGTTCCTGCTGGAGACATTGGTGTTGGAGCAAGAGAAATCGGATATTTATTCGGTCAGTATAAAAAAATAAGAAACGAATTTACAGGAGTTCTAACCGGGAAAGGTTTGGCTTACGGTGGTTCATTAATCCGCCCGGAAGCAACAGGTTACGGTGTGGTATATTTTGCTGAGCAGATGCTTAAAACCATTGGTCAGGATTTCAAAGGAAAAACAGTTTGTGTTTCAGGTTTCGGGAACGTAGCCTGGGGTGTGGTTAAAAAAGTAACTGAATTAGGCGGAAAAGTACTTACCATTTCCGGTCCTGATGGATATATCTATGATAAAGACGGAATTTCCGGCGAAAAAATTGAATATCTACTTGAACTTCGTGCATCCGGCAATAACAGAGCCGAAGATTATGCGAAGAAATTCCCAACTGCAGAATTCCATGCAGGAAAACGCCCTTGGGAAGTAAAATGTGATGTTGCAATTCCTGCAGCAACACAGAACGAACTTAATTTGGAAGATGCAAAAAATCTGGTAGCAAACGGAGTAATCTGCGTTACCGAAGCTGCAAATATGCCTTCAACTTTAGATGCAATTAATTATTTCCTGGAGAAGAAAGTTCTTTTCTCCCCGGGGAAAGCTTCCAATGCTGGCGGCGTTGCAACTTCCGGTTTAGAAATGACCCAGAACTCTATCCGATTAAACTGGTCATCAGAAGAAGTTGATGCGAGACTGAAGGAAATTATGATCGGTATTCACAAAGCTTGTAGAGATTACGGTAAAGAAGAAGACGGCTATGTAAACTACGTGAAAGGTGCGAATATCGCAGGTTTCGTAAAAGTGGCTGAGGCCATGCTTGCGCAAGGTGTAGTATAAAATTAAAGCCGGATTGCCTCCGGCTTTTTTCATTAAATCCTGTCCCGGGAAAATGGGTAAAAAGTAAAATGAAAGGATAAAGAGCATTGAGTTTTCAATGCTTTTTATTTTGGTGCAAACTGAGCTGCAATTTCATTTCTGAGCTTTTTTCATGTGTTGTAAATTCTGTATTCCGAAAATTATTATTTTTACTTAAACATTTAAATCATGTCTACAGCAGATCCACGAATCGATGCCTATATTGATAATGCCCAGCCATTTGCAAAACCCATTCTCCATTATCTTCGTGAAATCATCCACGAAACCTGCCCCGATGTTGAGGAAGGCTGGAAATGGAGTTTCCCGCATTTCATGTATAAAGGAAAAATTCTCTGTGCTTTCACGGCATTCAAGCAGCATTGCGGCTTTGGTTTCTGGCTCGAAAAGGAAATGAAAACCATTACGGAACTTACCAAAGATGCCGAAAGAACCGGAATGTTTACGTTAGGAAAAATTACAAGCATCGACGACCTTCCATCGAGAGTTCTACTGAAAGCGGCGATTAAAGAAGCCATGGATCTTACCGATATGGGCGTTACGCTGAAGAAAGCTGCTCCCGAAAAGAAAGCAACAGAAGTTCCGGCCTATTTTTCTGAGGCACTCAATCAAAATACTGATGCTAAAAAAGTCTTCGGAAACGCATCGCCATCCTTTAAAAAAGAATACATCATGTGGATCACCGATGCAAAGACTGAAGCCACCCGCAACAAAAGAATGGAACAGGCGCTGGAATGGATTGCTGAAGGCAAAGGACGCAACTGGAAATACGAAAAACGCTGAGTTTTTTACTCTAGCTACTGAGTTTATGACGCGGTAAACCGATTTCGTGCTCCTGAGGATAAGGTTTCCGGAACGTCATGCTTACATCTTCTTTTAGCTGCCGGTGAATATCGTATTGTTTCTCTTTGTGATAAGCATAGCGCGGATCCGGAATCATGGGCATTTTAGCCATTTTGGTAATGGTAATCGTCGGGAAATGATAATCTACCTCAACCGTTCCCAACAGCAGATAACATCCGCCACCCATAAAATCGTAGTTTCTCAGGGAATCCGGAAAATGCGCCGTGTCGAAATAATCGCCGTTCACGTCGATCCAGGTGCCGAAATACATGGTTCCCTTTTTGGTCGGCACGTGTTTTCGGGAAATGAGATATGCCAACATCTTTACCTGTTTTTTATGATTTTTCAGCAGGTCTTTCACAAAAACCGAACCTCTGTACTTAGTTTCCAGAAGATCAAACGGCGTGCAGGAAACCGGGAATCCAAGGATTTCAATCTCATCAAAAGCGTCCTCAAAAAAATCCCTTTTCAGTTCCGGAAGTTGGTATTCCTGAACAGGTTCTTCAAACAGCATTTTACCTCTGTTTTCGGGTTTGAAATTGATCAACAGTAATCTTGCTTCAATCAGAAGTTCATTTTTCTGTTTTCCTGTAAACCGGAACGCACCGATAAATATCAGAATCTGTACTCCTTCAATCCCAATCGGGATGCGTCGGATAAAGTCTTCGAGTGATTTATAATTGCCGTTTCTCTCCCGTTCTTCGGAGATAAGCTGCGCAATTTTGGAATCAAGTGACTGAAGGTGCATAAATCCCAGAAAAATGTTTTTTCCTTTCAGTGAAGTCTGAAATTCGCTTGTATTCACGCACGGATTCTGAATAATTCCGCCCGACATTTTCGCTTCATGAACATAAACTTCAGTGCGGTAAAAACCACCCTGATTATTAATGACCGAAACCATAAATTCCAGCGGATAATAAACCTTTAGATATAAACTCTGATAACTTTCTACCGCATAAGAAGCCGAATGCGCTTTACAGAAAGAGTAACCGGCAAAAGACTGAATCTGTCGGAAAGCTTCGGTGGTCATCTGCTCCGAATGTCCTTGTTTTTTACAGGATTCAAAAAAGTTGTTTTTTACTTCATTCAGTTTCTGAATTGATCTTTCTTTCCCGCTCATGGCTCGTCTCAGAATATCACCATCGGCATGACTGAGTCCGCCAAAATATTGCGCAATTTTAATCACATCTTCCTGATAAACCATGATTCCGTAGGTTTCTTTAAGATTTTCTTCAAACACAGGATGAAAATATTCAAACTGATTGGGATGGTTGTGACGGAAAATATATTCCTTCATCATTCCGCTTTGCGCCACACCGGGCCGGATGATGGAAGACGCCGCTACCAAAGTTCTGTAATCACCGCATTTTAAACGTCTTAGAAGCCCGCGCATCGCCGGACTTTCGATATAGAAACATCCTATTGTTTTGCCTACTGCTAAATATTCATTACACAACGCTTCATCTTTAGAAATAGAAGTATCGCGAATGTCAACCTCGATTCCGCGGTTTTTTTTGATGAGTTCTACCGTGTCACTGATGGTTCCCAAGCCGCGCTGCGAAAGAATATCAAATTTTTCAAGACCGATGTCTTCAGCCACATTCATATCAAACTGAACGATAGGAAATCCTTTTGGAGGCATTTCCAGGGCAGAATAATTCGTAATAGGTTCTTCCGAAATCAGAATTCCACAGGCATGCATGCTTCTCTGGTTGGGAAATTTTTCCATCAGTTTGCCATATTCGTGAACCAGTTTTACCACTTTATTGCCGTCATGAGTTTCCATGGGCTTTGTCGCAAGATCATCTAGTTCTTCTTTGGGCAGGCCAAATGCTTTCCCCACTTCCCGGAATATCGACCGGTATTTGAATTCGACATTGGTTCCGCAAAACGCAACGTGATCTTTTCCGTATTTGTTAAAAATATATTCGAGAATAGTGTCTCGGTTTTGCCAGCTCCAGTCGATATCAAAATCCGGTGGCGAAGTCCGGTTGAGATTCAGGAAACGTTCAAAATAAAGATCCAGTTCTATCGGACAGATATCGGTAATCCCGAGACAGTAACTCACGATAGAATTGGCTCCGCTCCCGCGCCCAACGTGCATAAATCCCATGCGGTTGCTGTACTGAATGATATCCCAGGTGATGAGAAAGTACGCGGAAAATTTGAGATCGCCAATTACTTTAAGTTCTTTTTCAACTCTTTTTTGGGCAGCTTCATTATCGCCATATCTTTTCTGCAATCCTTCATAAGCCAGATTTGTCAAAAGTTTCATGTCTTCTTCCTGAGAACCGGTAAAATATTTTTTGTTTTTGTTTTCGGTGCTTCGGGGTTCCTTGTAGGTAAATTCAAAGCTGCATTCAGAAAGAATCTTCTTTGTGTTTCTGATGATTTCAGGATATTGACTGAATGATTTAATTACACTTGTTTCAGGTTTCAGATATTCTGATTTGCTGCAAATGTCTTCGTCAGAAAGTTTGGAAAGCAAAGTATTGTATTCAATTGCCCTTAAAACCCGGTGTAAATTATATTCTTTTTTGGTGCTGAAAGTTACCGGATGCAGAATTACCATTTTGTCGGTTCTGCTCTTAAACTCCGGACGGATCATTAAGTTCAATTCTTCTTCACGCAAACCTATAAATTCATTCTCATTAAGCGTTTCCGGGATGTTGTTGATGGGATAAATCACAAAAACCTGCTCAAACAACGGTGCTTTTTCAGTAAGTTCCGCGCCATCACAACTATGTGCGGTCAGCACGCGGTTGATTTCTCCTATCCCGCTGAATTCCTTCGCCACAGCAATGTAGAGCAGCTTGTTCCCTTTTCTTACTTCGACACCTGCGATTGGTTTGATTCCATATTCTTCGCACTTTTTTTTGAATTCATAGATTCCGGTAACGGTATTAATGTCCGTTAAAACTAATTCTTTAGTTCCTGATTCATAAGCCTGCTGCACCAATGCATCAATGGAGAGCGTGCCGTAGCGTAAACTGTGATATGAATGACAGTTCAGGAACATTATTTACACATTTTTTGAGCATCAACATTCCCCTCAGAGAAATCAAATCCCGAAGCCCGCCTAACCGCATCGGAGCCAAAGCGGTTTTTGAGACGGTCCATGGTTTGGTAAAGATTCATCAGTTCTTCGGTATCTTCGAAAAGATTCATCTGGTGATTCCCATGAACTAATCCGGTAAAACGTAAGCCAATCAAGCGCAGGCGCATTCTGCGGGTGTAGATTTTGTTAAACAGATCCAAAGCAATCCTGGAAAGGGTATGATCTGCTGCAGTATAAGCCACCTTGCACTGTTTGGTCTCCGTATCGAAATTGGCGTAACGGATTTTGATGACCACGGTGGAAGTGAGCCATTTTTCTTTGCGCAATTGATAAGCGAGTTCTTCTGCCATTCCTGAAATCAGGCTTCTCATTGCAAACACATCCATAGTATCATTAGAAAAAGTATGTTCTTTTGAAATTGATTTTCTCTCCGAATAAGGAATGACAGGTGCCTCATCGATTCCGTTGGCTTTTTTCCAGAGCTCTGTTCCGTTCTTGCCAATCATTTGCTGAAGGGCCAAAACCGGCATTTCTGAAAGGGTTTTGATGGTCCGGATTCCAACTCTGGAAAGCAGTTGAAAAGTCGCCTCTCCTACCATAGGAATTTTGCGGATGGATAAAGGGTTTAGAAATGGGCGGATTTCTTTTTCTTTGATTTCAAGTTTTCCGCTGGGCTTAGATTCTCCGGTTCCGATTTTGGAAACTGTTTTGTTGGTAGAAAGTGCAAAACTGATCGGCAATCCGGTTTCTTTGGTTACTTCAGCGGCAATTTCCTGGGTCCACTGGTAGCAGCCAAAAAATTTATCCATTCCGGTAAGATCCAGATAAAACTCATCAATACTCGCTTTTTCCATCACAGGGACACGCTGCTGAATAATTTCGGTGACGTTATGCGAGAGTTTCGAGAACATTTCATAATCACCTTTCACCACTTTTGCATCGGGACAAAGTTTCAGTGCCATTCTGATGGGCATCGCCGACCGCACCCCGAAATAGCGGGCTTCATATGAACACGATGCCACCACGCCACGCTCGCCACCACCGATGATCAGGGGAATTCCGTTCAACTCACTGTTGTGAAGCCTGACGCAGGACACAAAAAAAGCATCCAAATCCATATGTGCAATCGCATGATTCATGACGCAAAATTAGTTACGTTTTTAAACAATTTTCGTATTTTTGTTGTTACAAATTGTAACAATGTCGATTTTTTCAGATAACATCAGGTTTTTAAGAGGTAAAAAAGAAATCACCCAACAGGAATTAGCGGATACGTTAATCATCACGCGGTCGCGCTATGTTTCCTACGAAGACGGTCGCTCGGAACCGCCAATTGAAGTATTGGTGAAAATCTCGAAATTCTTCAACATCAGTATTGATCTTCTGGTTTCGGTTGATATCCGAAAATATCCGCTTGACGAAATTCTGCGATTACCCGACAACCGAATTGTGCTTCCAGTTGTGGTAGATAAATTAGGAAACAACAGCATCGAAATCATCCCTCAGAAAGCGTCGATGGGTTATTTATCGGGCTACAGTGACCCTGAATATATTGAAAGCCTGCAAAGAATTTCGCTCCCGTTCCTCACCAACGGAAAGTACAGGGCTTTTCCGGCGCAGGGAGATTCGATGCCGCCTTTTAAAGATGGTTCATATATTATCGGAAAATATCTTGAAAGAATTGATGATTTAAAAGAGAATAAAAGTTATGTATTTGTGACGCTGAATGACGGCATTTCTTATAAACGCTTCAAGTCCAAAAACGAAAAATCAATTACGGTAACCGCAGATAATTCTTTTTATGAACCGTATGAAATTTCTTTTTATGAAATTGTAGAAATCTGGCAGTATGCTTCCGGGATTTTTCCTGAAGATTTCGAACCTTATCATTTTGAAAATCACAACTTAAAAGATATGTTTCTGGAACTGAGAAAAGACATCCGCGATCTTAACATAAAGGTTTCCGGCCTCAAAGAGGAGCAAAACTCAATCGGGTAACAAATAAAATCTTTAAAAATTGTTATCGATATTTTTAACTATTTTTACATTATATATAAACACAAGTGAGTAAAAAATTAGTTTATCTGATGCTGTTGGTCTGCGCAAATTTTTTCTTTGCACAACAAAATGATGAGTTCAGAAGTGCGAAAGACTATTTCGATTATCAGAGGTTTATGCTGAATAATGAGTTCAAAAAAAAGTTTGATAACGAGAAAAATATAGAACAGAAAATCGCCATTAAAAGAGACTTTTCCGAATTTATGGTGAAACTCGACAGCATTCAGAATACCGCATTTATAGGAACTTTAATTAAAGTTAAAAACCGCGAGGATTTAGAAAAAATTACCGTTAAAAATCTGCCCGAACTCCATTTAAATCCGAAAAAAGAAGACCTGAATAAGGAAGCCCAATATCCGGGCGGATTCGAAACTTTAAGGAAACAGGTCGCTGATCTATTTTATACCGATTCGGTTTTACCAGATCAAAAACTTCTGAAAACCAATGTGGTTTTTGTTGTAGAAAGGGACGGAAGCATTGGAAATGTGCATGCAGAAGGCGATAATTTCACTTTCAACCGCCAGGCTGAAATCGCCATGTATCTTCTACCCGAAAAATTTTCTCCCGCAATCATCAACGGAACTGCGGTTCGGTACAGGTTTCGGTTGCCTTTATCCATGAATTTTGACTGATATTTAATAACGTATTTCAGAATTATGTTTACCGACGAATATTACATGAAAATGGCGCTTCAGGAAGCCCAGACTGCTTTGGAAAAAGACGAGGTTCCCATTGGCTGCGTAATTGTCTCCAACAACCGCGTGATTGCAAAAGCCCACAACCTTACGGAAACACTGAACGATGTTACGGCGCATGCGGAAATGCAGGCCATCACTTCTGCAGCTAATTATCTCGGCGGGAAATATCTGAGAAACTGCACCATGTACGTAACGCTTGAGCCCTGTGTTATGTGTTGCGGCGCGCTGAACTGGTCGCAGATTTCGAAAGTGGTAATTGGTGCGCGCGACGAACAGCGAGGTTTCATTAACAAACATCTAACGCTACATCCCAAAACGGAAATTGTGCTTGATGTTCTTGAAGGCCAATGCTCGCAAATCGTAAAAGATTTCTTCCAGAATAAAAGATAATCTCAAATTACCATTATACAAACTTCTTTGCGAAGTTTACAGATCTCTTCCTAAATAGTAAAGACCTTTCAGCGTGTGAAGGCGGTCCGCCACATGAATTTTTTCGGTAAGCGGCTTGTAAACATGCGAAACCCCACCCGTAGCAATCACGAAACAGTCTTCCTGAACTTCTTCGTTAATGCGGTCGATAAAACCTTCCACCATTCCCAAAAATCCGTACACCATACCGCTCTGCATACAGGAAACGGTATCAAGCCCTAAAACTTTTTTAGGCTTTACCAATTCAATTTCAGGAAGTTGCGCAGTGTCATGAATAAGCGAATTAAGCGAAGTGATGATTCCCGGCGCGATGATTACGCCTAAAGTTTCGCCATTTTCATCAATACAGCTTGCCGTTAAAGCCGTACCAAAATCGAAAATAATTTTCTTCCCATCGGGATAAAGATGATGTGCAGAAACCAGATTTGCGTAAATATCCGTTCCCATTTGTCTGGACTTCGGCTGAACTCCGGAATAGGTATTTCTGTCGACAATTACCGGTTTTTTACAATGAATTTTCTGAATCGCGCGGGTAATATCGTAAGTGAGTTGCGGAACTACCGAACCAATGATGATTTTATCGATATTCTCGGCATTGATTTTATGCGTCTGATACATCATCATAAACTGCATCTGCAGTTCGTCGCTGGTACGGTAAGGTTTTGTATTTAGAATCCAGGAAATATCGCAGTTTTCATCATTGAAAAGTCCAAATCTGATATTGGTATTCCCGATGTTAATTACAATTGAAGTCATTAAAACAGTTTTAAATATTACTTAACCTCAACAATATTATCTTCAGGATTTACATCGGCCATTCGCTGCGAGAAGTCGATTCCTACTACGGAAATCTGATCTTTTGTATACGGAACGGTGATTTTGTACTCTTTCTGCGTCCAAGGCCAGTAATTAAGCGTAGTGAAATTACCGTAGATATCTTTACTTTTCCAGACATGGGTCATATTTAACGGAATATGATAATTGATCACCTTTTTATCTTTAGTCATGACGGAGAAATCTACCGGCATTGGAATTTGCCCTTTATTTTCTAAGGTGATGGTTGTTGATGCTGCACCGTACTCGATATTTTTCACCGCATAGTCGATCGTATTAGTTGTATTGATCCAGTAATGGTGAAACCACTTCAGGTCCATTCCCGAAATTTTCTGTGCAACATGCATGAAATCGCGGTCGGTAGGATGTTTGAGTTTCCATTGGCTGTAGAATTCTTTCATTACTAAAGACAGATTCTGCTCACCCATGATATAACCTAACTGTACCAAAAACAAATCGCCTTTTACATAAGACGCAATGGAATATGCCCGACCATCGTCATGATGATCTGCCAGCCACACCGCAGGTTCCTCCTTTCCGGTTTTGGCAAAGTTTACATACGATTTTATGGACCCCACAAAAGGATTTGCCACTGGTTCTTTCGGCGGGAATAACTGGTGCATCACATAATCATCATAATAACTGGTGAAGCCTTCGTCCATCCACGGTCTCACACTTTCGTTGTAGGCCAAAATCTGTTGGTTATAAGAGTGTCCGCCTTCGTGAACCATTAATCCAACCAACCCTTCAAGCGATCTTCCTTCTCCTAAAATCATGGTGCACATTCCGTATTCCATTCCGCCGTCGCCGCCCTGAATGAAGGAATAAGACGGATAAACATACTGCCCGAAAGCTGCGTTCATCAACTGGAAAAATTTAGTAACGTAAGGCTTAGACTCTTCCCAAAGTTTTGTTTTTTCCGATTTTTGGTAAACATAATACACTTTGGGTCCATCCAGAATAGTGAATTCCTCCACTGTATAATCTCTGTCGGCAGCCCAGGCAAAATCGAGGAGATTTTTAGCGGTCCACCGCCATGTTGCTTTATTCTTGCTGTCGGATTTTATATTTGCTTTAGCATCGTAACCTTTAACTTCGAGCGGGTTTTCAAGCGTTCCGCCGGCGCCAATCACATAATCTTTGTCAATTTTAATGGAGACATCGTAATCAGAAAACGGCGCATGAAATTCCCTTCCGATATAATCGAAAGTTGCCCACCCATCGTAATCGTACTCAGCGATTTTCGGGTACCACTGTGTCATTGTCATATCAATTCCTTCGCGGTTGTTTCTGCCGGCACGACGGATCTGATGCGGAATCACTGCATCCCATTCCATCGTAAATGTTGTGGTGGAGTTTGGTTTTAATGGTGTATTCAATTCCACTTTCATAATGCTTTCCTGAATTTCAAATTTCAGATTTTTGCCATTTTGTTTGATCCAATGGATATTTTGGGCACCTTCTTCCTCCTTCGGAATTGAGGCTAATCTTGAGACCCCATTGACCTGCAGTCTCGAATCTCCGTTTTTGCCTTGGTTCTGAACCCGCTGATCCATCATTGATCCAGGCTTAAAAGCATTCCAGTAAAGATGAAAATACACCACTTTCAGTTCATCGGGTGAATTATTGGTATATGTTAAGGTTTGGTTTCCTTTATAAGTAAAATTGGGTGCGTCAACATCAATATCCATTTTATACTTCGCAAACTGCTGATAGTATGGTGATTGTTGTGCTGAAAGCATTCCGAAAATAAACGCGAAAACTACGATAAGGCCTTTGTTCATCTTTAATCAATTTTTAAAAGCGAAAGATAAGAATTTTTGATTTATGGGTGAAGTGACCCAAGTAAAAGCCCTCTCAGTTCGACTGAAAGGGCTTTTTTATTAAACTGTTCTTAAGCTTTAACCGTTTTTCAGGATTTTTTCGAGAATCTTCAGGGTAATAAGATAGGTCGGTTTCACGCCGGTAAGACCTAAACCACCAGAAGATAGCGTAGAACCGGTTTCCAGCGGGTTATCTGAAGCGTAGTAAGCATACATTACAAAAAGATCTTCCGAGATGTGATGACGGATTTTTGATGCTACCTGAATTGCTTTCTGATAGTGCGCTCCTTCCATTTCAAGGCCGATTGCTTTCCAGGAAGTATCCATGAAATATCTTAAAATATCCTTGTTCTGAAGCGAGGTTCCCAAAACGGTAACCATGCCACCTTCGAAAGCCTGGAGTTCATCATCTTCGAAATCAGCAAGTGTTAATGCATTTTCGAACGGATAATTATCGGCTGTACCTTCAAAAACGTGCGAAGTAGGGATCATAATATCTCCTTTTCCACCCATTAAAATTCCGGCTTTCCCCATGATGGAAATAGATTTCACTTTCATTGTGTAGATTTCGCCGTTGAAATCGTAAGGTCGAAGAAGTTCATCCATCACCTCAAATGCCTGCTCACCAAACGCATAATCGAAAACCATGATAACATCTTCACCTGAAAATTTAAGGCCTCCAAAAGGTGTATTTTTAAGATCGGTTTTTGCAAGATCAATAATCTGCACATCGATATTACTGCCGCTTTGGTCATCTATATAAATTAAACCGGCTTTCTGAGAATGTGCAAGCACTTTTTCCTGAAGCGATTTTTTATTGGAAATCTCTTCGTAGAGTTTGAAATCGACATCTTTTGTAGGTTTCTTCCCAATTGCATCATTGGCGTAAAGCATATTCTTCACGGAGTGCATATTCGCAGAAATGATGTGCAGAGGTCTCATCTGAAGATTGTTTTCAGCTAAAACTTCTTTTACTTTATTCGCCCATTTTTCACCGAAGAAATGGTGCCCAACTCTTTCGCGGAGAATCGCAGAGAAATGAACTTCGCGTTCTCTGATTTTTTTATTATCGTTGAAACTTTCGTTTCCAAGATGATAAATAATTTTGAAAAGCCTGTCCGGATTGGCATCGTCGCCAAAATTGTTATATGCGTTCAAAGTTTCATCGAAAGTTCTTCCCAAAAGTGAAGAAAGATGAATAAGCGCAACTTCTTTTTCTTTACGGCTGAATTTTTTCTCGCCTTTCGCTACTTCTTCGATGATTCTCCAGGCGCGTGTCGGCTTGTCGTTTTCATCAGAAATAAACGCAAGATTTCTAATTTTATCTGCTTCTATATATAAGAAGGTAAGGTGAGTAAGGATATCGTAGATTTCAGAACGGCCAAGCAGCACTTCGATATTCATCTGGTGTTGATCGATCCGGTAACAGTTTCTTCTTCTTTTCTTGGGAACAATAACTTCAAAACTTCCTTTTTCGAAACCCTCATCTGAAGTCAGGTGAATGAAAGAGCATTCTTCAATTCCTTCCGGTAAACGGTCCAGAACATAAAGAAGTCCATCGAGTTCAATTTTATTCGGAACGCCCATAGTTCCGTAAATTTCGGGATTAATTGTTGTTAGCAAGGAGCGAAGACTTTCGCCGGAGATCCCGGATGGTTTGAAAAAACCGCGATAGAATAAGTGTCTCATCGAAACATAAAGCCTTTCAATAGCTTCTGTTGTTTCCCGTGCACGTGAATTTACCATAGTGTATCTTTTGGCAAATATAATACATATCTGCCGAATTTCCGAATTTGTATTATTATGATAGGATTAACAGTTTATTAATTATCTCCGTAAAACAGGGCTTAAATCACTTTTATTTTACTTACACCCCATATTTTTCTCATTTTTCCTGTTTGTTTTCTATTTTTTTGTAATTTTACCCCATCAAAAAACACCCAATTATGTCATCATTAAGATTTAAGGCTTTAGAAATGTTATCTTTTAAAGATTTTAGAAAAGATAATGCAGTTACAGTTCCTGCAAAATTATCAGAACTTTTCTGCCAGAATGTGTTTTCCGAGGAAACCATGAGAGAGTATCTTACTAAAGAGGCGTTCACGTCTATTCAGAATGCGATAAAAAGAGGGACAAAAATCCAGCGTGATGTAGCAGACCAAATTGCAGTGGCGATGAAGGATTGGGCACTAAGCAAAGGGGTAACGCATTACACCCACTGGTTTCAGCCATTAACCGGATCCACTGCAGAAAAACATGATTCGTTTTTTACGCCATTTGAAAGCGACCGCGCTATTGAAAGATTTTCCGGAGGAATGCTGATCCAGCAGGAACCTGACGCTTCATCTTTCCCTAACGGAGGGATAAGAAATACTTTTGAAGCCAGAGGTTATACCGCATGGGATCCTACTTCGCCGGCATTTATTATGGGAACTACACTTTGTATTCCTTCCATATTCATCTCTTATACAGGCGAAACACTTGACTATAAAGCTCCTTTATTGAGAGCACTTCACGCAGTAGACGAAGCTGCTACTGATATCTGTAAGTCCTACTTTGATAAAAACGTAACCAAAGTAAGTCCGACATTGGGCTGGGAACAGGAATACTTTCTTGTAGATTCTGCCCTTTATCAGTCCCGTCCGGATTTGGTTATTACAGGCAAGACTCTGTTGGGACATTCCCCGGCGAAAGGCCAGCAGCTGGATGATCATTATTTCGGATCTATTCCTACCCGAGTAATGAATTTCATGAAAGAACTCGAAATCGAGTGTATGAAACTCGGAATTCCAGTTACCACAAGACATAATGAAGTGGCACCAAACCAATTCGAACTTGCGCCGATGTTTGAAGAGGTGAATGTTGCTGTGGATCACAACTCCTTATTAATGGATATAATGGCAAGGGTGGCACATAAGCATCATTTCCATATCCTTTTCCATGAGAAGCCGTTTGCAGGAGTAAACGGCAGCGGAAAACACAATAACTGGAGCTTAGCGACAGATACGGGTGAAAACCTTTTGATGCCCGGTAAAAATCCTAAAAAGAATTTGCAGTTCCTCACCTTTTTTGTGAATACTTTGAAAGCGGTTCATGATTATGCGGATTTATTAAGAGCAAGTATCGCCTCTGCGAGCAATGATCACCGCCTGGGTGCAAACGAGGCTCCGCCGGCGATTATTTCTGCCTTCATTGGGACCCAACTCTTCAGCGTGTTGGAAGAACTGGAAAAAGTTACAGACGGTAAGCTTTCCCCTGAAGAAAAAACGGAACTCAAATTAAATGTTGTGGGTAAAATTCCGGAAATTTTACTTGATAATACCGACAGAAACAGAACTTCTCCTTTTGCCTTCACCGGAAATAAATTTGAAATCAGAGCGGTAGGCTCTTCAGCAAACTGCGCGGAAGTAATGACCGTAATGAACTCTATCGTAGCAAAACAGCTGCAATCCTTTAAAGTAGAAGTAGATAATCTTATTTTAGAGAAAGGTCTTAAAAAAGATGAAGCAATTTTCAATATTTTAAGAGAGTATATTAAAGTGTCGAAAAATATCATGTTCGAAGGTGATGGCTATTCGGAAGAATGGGCAGAAGAAGCTGCGCAACGAGGCCTTAACAACTTGAAGACTACTCCGGAAGCTTTAAAAAAGGAACTCGACAAAAAGTTTGTGGATTTATATGAAGAGCTCGGGATTTATACTCACCGCGAAATTGAAGCGCGCAACGAAATAAAACTGGAAAAATACTCCACCGTTATCGCTATTGAGGGAACCGTGTTGGCAGATATTGCACGAAACCATATCATTCCGTGTGCTCTTAACTATCAGAACAGGCTTATTGAAAACGTAAAAGGTTTAAAGGAAATTTTCACTGAAAAAGAATTCAGGAATCTTGCGAAAGAACAGATGAATATGATTGCAGAAATCTCCGAACATGTTTCCATTATAAAAGTTGAAGCAGACGCCCTCCTTGCAGCGATTAAAAATGCCAAATCAATTGAAAATCCGCAGGAGAGTGCCGAACAATTCTGCAATGATGTTAAGCCACGTTTTGAAAAAATCAGAGATGCTTCCGACACGCTGGAAATGGTTGTAGACGATGAACTTTGGCCAATGACCAAATACAGAGAACTTTTGTTTACAAGATAGTATTGATAAGCCCTGACATTGTTCAGGGCTTATTTTTTCGGGACATACATTATAGAGGAATTTGATATCTATTATAGATATATTACATAAATGTTAAGAAATCATAAAAAAAATAAAACCGCAATCTCTAAAATAAAGGGATTGCGGTTTATTTTCCTTTAACATTGTAAAGAAAAGTGTTAAAAAGTGTTAAATAGGGATTTCAAAAAGGGTGTTTTCACCCCCCATCGAACTCGAATACCTAATTTTGCTTTGCATTTAAAAAGAAGTATTTCAATTTAACACAGATAATCAAATATATATGAAGAAAAGAGTCTTGTATTATTTAGTTGCTGTATCAGCTACATTTTCATTACAATCATGCGTAACCAACTATGTTGTTTCAACCCCAACAACTTACGCAAATCAATACAAATCAGATGCCAAACTTGCATCAATCGATAACAAAAAATTAGAAACCGCAAAATCTCAATTACTTAAGAGTTTTAACGACGAAAAACTCGCAGCAGCAAAAACTTTAGAAGCTACAATTAAGAATGAGGAAATTGCAAAAACCATCAGATTTACAAAGAAAATCGACGAGATTTTAACCGAAGCTGAATCTTACTTAGGTACTCCTTATAAATACGGAGGAATGACCAGAAGGGGAATTGACTGTTCGGCTTTTGTATTATCTGTTTTCGGCGCTGCAACCGGAATGACTTTACCACGAGTAGCAGCATCACAAGCTCAGGAAGGAGAGAAAGTAGATAAAAGCAACCTTCAGAAAGGAGATTTAGTATTCTTTTCACAAGGTAGAGGTAGAATTTCTCACGTAGGTATCGTAGAAAATGTAACAGAAGAGGGAGATGTGAAATTTATCCATGCCGCCACATCAAAAGGGGTAATGATTTCTTCACTTAATGATTCTTACTGGGGACCTAAATACAGGTTTGCCAAGAGAATAATTTCTCAGGATACCTTCAATACAAACTTTGCAAATAATTAAAATAAATAATTGATCATTTAAAGCTGCCTGTGGCAGCTTTTTTTGTGCGCAGAAATTACCAATAACAATTACCCGTTGTTAAATCCTTCACCGTAATAAAATGAGCCGAACTAGGGCTAACTGAGTTTGTTCTATATTACAACATTAAGACATGGCCATACATTAACCTGGCATCACCAGAAACAAATCAATTTTAGCTGTGAAGTTACTGGTTTTACAGCTCAGGTTTTAAACCAGACTGTTTCTGTCGGTATAATTCAGTTTAAAGAAGATGAATGTCATAATCGAAAAAGCCAACAGAGAGCTGCCGCCATAACTGAAATATGGCAAAGGAATCCCAACGGTGGGGAAAAGACCCATTACCATTCCGAGGTTTATCGCAAAGTGCATTAAAAGTATTGAAGCAAAACAATACCCGAAAACGCGGTTAAAAGCAGATTTCTGGCGTTCAGATAAGTAATAAATCCTGCCTATAAATATGGCATAGAAAATCACCAGCATAGAAGCTCCGAAAAAGCCCCATTCCTCGCCAACTGTACAGAAAATATAATCGGTTTCCTGTTCGGGAACAAATTTCCCCTGAGTCACCGACCCTTCCTTATATCCTTTACCGAAAAAACCTCCGGAGCCAATGGCTGTTTTCGAGTAAAGTAAATTATAACCGGAAGTATCGCGGAAGGCTTTTTCGCCTTTATATAAAACCTCAATTCTTTCCCGCTGGTGTTTCGGCATTTTTTCCAACGCTTTTGGTGAGCCGTAAGCAATACCGCACAATATAAGGAACGAGCCCGCTATGCCTGCAATAGACAGAACATGCCAGTGGATTTTATAATAATTCATAAGAATTACCAGACCATAAATCACAGCAATTCCAATAATCAAATATAGCGGATCGATTGCTAGTGCAGCTAAAAACACCGCAGCCAGAATCCCGCCTATGCCGAAAACCCATCCGTTGAGTCCTTCCCGGAAAAGAGCAATAAAAAAAGCAGTAAAAACGAGCAGTGAGCCAACGTCGGGAATCATTAGTACCACTACCGCCGGTATACCGATAATGGCCAGTGTTGTTAGCAGTGATTTACGGATTTTGAGATTAAAGTCGGGCCCGGATACATAATTTGCTAACATCAGCGAGACACCAATCTTGGCAAACTCTACCGGTTGCATTGTAATACCGCCGAATTTATACCAGTTCTTCTGTCCCAAAATTTCAGTTCCGAAGGGGAAAAGACCAATCAGTAACAGCACTCCAAACACATAGATGATGCTGGCAAAATTTTCAAAGAACTTAGTTCTCATGATAAAAATAATGAGCCCAACGAAGAGTGAGATACAGAAAAATATAAATTGTTTTGTTCCTAAACCTTCATCAACACTGTAAATATTCGCCACTGCAAAAAGTGAAATAGCGAGATACAGAAATATGCTCAGTTTATCAAGTCCTTCTGTCCACTTCATTTTTTCACAGTTTGGGTTTTTAATCTTGCGCGAAGCGAATCTCTTTTATAAATAAGTCTTGCCTTGATCTGATCGTTTTTGATAAACTTTAAGCTGTCTTCAATAGATTCAATTCTCATTGAATCTCTGTTGGGTTCTTTATAAAGGCCTTTCCTTTTCAAGTCAACGACCCATTGTCTTTTATACTCAGGCATGAAACTCGCGTTGACCAATTTATTGTATAGATGTTCGCGCTTAAGCTCTCCGGTTAAATACTTTTCTGCAATTGCAGTAGCTGCCGGCCCTGCCCATGTTCCTCCAAAACCAGCGTGTTCCATTACCGCTGCAATTACAATTTTAGGATTTTCCGCAGGTGCTGCTAAAACAAAAATAGAGTTGTCTTTCCCTTGCGGTACCTGTGCAGTACCAGTTTTAGCGAGCATGGTGAAATCATTTGATTTTAAACTTCTTGCTGTGCCACCAGTGACTACGGCTTCCATTCCCTTCATAATAGGTGCAAAATGTTTGGGATCGACCAGGGTTTTATGTTTTACTTTAAATCGTGGATCCGGATTAGGTTTCCCGTCTATTGATTTTACGATGTGAGGAGTGTAGTACCAACCTTTATTTACGATAGCAGCAGTTGCATTTGCCATTTGTAAAGGAGTGAGAAGTACATCCCCTTGTCCCATTCCGTTAAAGATTGATCCGTTCATGGTGTAAGCAGAACTCCAGTCCTTTTTTCCGCCACTTCTTTTTTCATAAAATGCGCCGCTAGGGATTCTTCCCCGGGATCCTACTGCAATATCATTGTTTAAAAATTCTCCCAACCCGAAACTGCTCATGATCTTTTTCCATTCGTCAACTCCTTTGCTCGGATTCCCGGGATATTTATTCATAATCGCAATAAACGCGTAGGAGAAATAACAGTTACTTGAAACCTGAATCGCCGGCACCAGCGGATCAGCGCCACCGTGACCTTTAACCCTCAACCCACGGTAATTGAAACCCCCACCACACGGGAAAATGGTATTTTCATCCATAACGCCCATCTGCATCGCTGCAGCGGCAGTTAGAAGTTTAAAAGTAGAACCGGGAGGATATGCAGCCTGAACGGAACGGTCAAAAGTTGGCCGGTTGTTATATACCGTATCCATTTGGAGCCTGTACAGATTTTTTGTTTTGTTGGGTCCGGTGAACAGATTAGGGTCAATATCGGGACCCGTGGCAAGAACCAGAATTTCTCCGTTGGTGGGATCCAATGCTACAATAGCGCCCTGCTTGTTTACAAGCATTTCTTCGGCCATCTTCTGCAAATCGTAGTCAATAGTCAGAGTTACATCTTTGCCTGTAACTACATCTTTATCTAAAGTTCCGTTTTTATAAGAGCCTATGCTGCGCAGGCGAATGTCTTTCTGGATATACTGTACGCCCTTTTCCCCCCTTAAATCTTTTTCATAAGATTTTTCTACACCGGTTTTTCCAATAAAATCTCCAGGAAGGTAATAAAGAGAATCTTTCTTAATGTCACGATCATTTACTTCATTAGTATAGCCCAAAAGATTTCCGGAGGTTGAAACTTCGTACTGCCGTTGAGGTCTCGACACAATACTGAACGCAGGATATTTAAATATAATTTCCTGAATTCTGGCAATCTCTTCACGGCTTAGATTTTTCATAAAAGTCATGGGAGTAAGCTTAGAATAGTATTTTTCGTTTTTGATGGCAGCTATTCTTTTAATAAAATCCGGTTTGCTGATCCGCATTAAATTACAGAAATCCAACGTGTCGAAATCTGGTTTTATTAAAGCTTCTGTAAAGGAAATTTCATAAGAAGGTTGGTTGCCCACTAATATCTTACCGTTCCTGTCGAAAATTACGCCGCGTTGCGGAATTATATATTCTGTTTTTATGGAAGTATTGGCTGCATTTAAGGCGTAGCGATCTGTGAAAAGCTGTAAATAAGCAAGCCTTGCTATAAAAATTATGGCAAGGAGCGCTAATAATACGGTGATTTTCAGATACTGTGATTTCATGTGTCTGTTAATAACCTTTTGTAAAGGTTTTTTTATTCAGGTGACGTTAAACTTTCTGCTTGATTTTAAAGGCCAGCGCGTACATCAGTATAAATATAAAAGAAATGGCACTCGTTGCCAAAATATTCACGAAGATTTCGAAAAAACGGCTGAATTTGAAAAATTCGATATACTGAACCAATAACTGATGCAGAAAAATACTCGACAGTATGAAGAACAGATACTGCGACCATTGCAAAGACTGGAAGGAAAAGAAATCCGTCGACGTATCTGTTGAAGTACGGAAGATCAACGTACGGAAATAAGCAATAACCGTCGTGGCAAATGCATTGATTCCCCAGGTGTAAAGAAATGCATCAATGCTTAACCCTAAAAGGAAACTCAATGCCAAAAACTGAAATTTGTTCCTGAAAAACGGGTAAAACATAATAAACACAGGATAAAGAACCGGTGTGTATTTCCCGAAAAGCGTAATGCGGTTCAATACAAAAATTTGTAATGCCACCAGAAAAACGATCATCAGGATATCTGTAAAAAGTGTTCTGCTTATCATTTCTCTCTTTTTATGGTGGCCTGTAAGGTATCCTGAATTTTCTGAACTTCCGCTTTCTTAAGGTTTTTCACCACGTAAATCTTGCTGAGGTTCCCCATTTTTTCGTTCAATTCCACAGAAATATCCCAGAAGCCTGTTTTACTGTCGACTTCATATCCGGATACTTTACCAATCATAATTCCCTGTGGAAATATCGCCGATTTACCGTCGGTTACAACCGTATCTCCAATTTGCAGCGGAACATATTTGGGAACATCAGCTAAATGCATGATTCGCGAATCATCGCCGCGCCAGGTTAATGTCCCGAAATAACCGGATTTTTTCAGCGACGCATTAATCTTGATTTTATTTAAACTCAGTACCGATTGTACCAAAGCATAAGAATCTGTAACGTTAATCACAATTCCGGCAATACCTTTCGGAGCCATTACGCCCATCTGAGGATGAACACCATCTCTCTTTCCGCGGTTGATGGTGAAATAATTATCCTTCCGGTTGATACTGTTGAACACAATCTCGCCGTCGACAAAAGTGTAGATCTGTCCTCCGCCAATGGTATCATGAACTTTTCTGAAAACCGGAACCCCGGAATTCTTACCGTACACCTCTTCCATCAGTAATTTGTTCTGGGCGACCAACTGTTCGTTGATTTGCTTCAGTTTCAGATAAGAGGCGCCTTCGTCAATATACCCAGAAACCTGAGAATTAAAGGCAGCCGTTTGACCTGCAATCCACGACTGCTGCATTGAATTTCTGCTGAAAATCAATACCAAAGCAATAAGCTGCAGAAATACAAAGAAGACGAACAGGCCGTTCTTCGAAAATAATCGCAGCAGAAATCCCATCAGTAAGTGTCGTAAAAGTTATAAAATTATTTAATCAGGAAGTTGAATTTATCCATGTTTTTAAGGGCGATACCTGTACCGCGAACTACAGCTCTCAGGGGATCTTCCGCAACGAAAACCGGCAATCCGGTTTTCTTGTGAAGCCTGTCTGCAAGTCCTCTAAGCAATGCGCCGCCACCGGCAAGATAAATTCCTGTTTTATAGATATCAGCAGCAAGTTCCGGCGGAGTAAGGGAAAGTGTTTCCATTACCGCATCTTCAATTCTGATGATCGATTTGTCTAATGCACGGGCGATTTCCTTATAGTTTACCATAATTTCTTTTGGCTTACCTGTAATTAAATCACGTCCCTGAACCGGAATATCCTCAATATCAACATCAAGTTCCTCTACGGCTGAACCAACTTCGATCTTAACTCTCTCAGCAGTTCTTTCACCGATGTAAAGATTATGGTGTGTTCTTAAATAATACGCAATATCATTGGTGAAAACATCACCGGCAATTTTTACGGATTTGTCACATACAATTCCTCCCAAAGCTACTACAGCGATCTCTGTGGTTCCGCCTCCTATATCGATAATCATGTTACCCTCTGGTTTCTGAACATCAATTCCAACTCCAATTGCCGCAGCCATTGGTTCGTAGATTAAGCGTACTTCTTTTGCATTAACTTTCTGTGCAGAATCTCTTACTGCTCTTTTTTCAACTTCAGTAATGCCTGAAGGAATACAGATTACAATTTTTAGAGTGGGCTGAAAAAGTTTTCCTTTTATTCCAGGAATCTGTTTGATAAACTCTTTGATCATGTGTTCAGAAGCATGAAAATCAGCAATTACGCCGTCTTTCAGTGGTCTGATGGTTTTAATGTCTTCGTGGGTTTTCCCCTGCATATGTTTTGCCTTTTCACCAACAGCGATTGGTTTTCCGCTGGACCGTTCTATGGCAACTATCGAAGGTTGATCTATGACAATTTTATTATTATGTATAATTAGTGTGTTCGCAGTTCCCAAGTCAATCGCAATATCCTGCGTGAACATATCAAATAAACCCATTTTTTTCGTGATTTTTTTAAGTGTACAAAGATATAAATTTAGAACCGTTCTAAAAATTAGATTCAGACTAAATTAGGTTAAAATTTTATTAAAGTTACAAGCTATTCTACAATAACTTTTTTATTTCTTAATTATTTCATTTTTAAATGAAAATTCGGAAAATAAGCACCAAATCTTCATATATTTTACTGATAATGTTCATCTTGTATAATCTTCGCCAATTCAATTTAAAGTCTTAAATTTGCCGTTGCTTTATGAATCAGGATACCAACATTCACAAAACCGCCAATTTTGCCGTCCTCAGCGTCAGTTTTGAAAAAGCCGATGCCGAGACCCGTGGAAAATTTGCGTTTTTTGACGAAAACATTAAAAACTTTGTCAGCGAAATTCATGATGAAAATCTGGGTGACGCATTTGTGGTTTCTACCTGCAACCGTACCGAGATTTATACCACATCGCAAAATTACCTCCTGATTGCCGAATTATACTGCAAAACCATCGGTGTAAGCCTTACGGAATTCATGCAGTACGTCAACATCCTGAAACACGAAGAAGCCCTGAACCACCTCTTCAGGGTTGCTGCAGGTTTGGAAAGCCAGATCATCGGTGATTTCGAAATCATTGGACAGATCAAGAACGCTTACCACCGTTTCAAAAAAGTTAAAAGAAATTCTAACCCGTTTCTGGAAAGAGCAATAAATTCTGCCATCCAGATTTCCAAGAGGATTAAAAATGAAACCGGAATCTCTAATGGGGCAGCATCAGTTTCTTATGCTGCGGTACACTATATCCTGAAAAACCAGACCCAAATTTCCGATAAAAATATCCTGCTTTTAGGAGTTGGAGAAATTGGCCAGAATACGGTGGAAAATCTGGTAAAACACGTTTATAAACCGAAAGTCAAAATCGCCAACAGAACCTCAGATAAAGCTGAGAAGATTGCTGAAAAATATAAGATTCCCCATATAGAGTTCGAGAATTTTCAGGAAGAACTTGCGCAAACTGACATTTTGATTGTTGCAACAGGAGCTCAGCATCCGATTATCAATAAAACTCATTTCCCAAACGGAAAAGAAACTTTAGTAATCGACCTTTCCATTCCGAATAATGTTGAAAAAGACATTACCGATAATACCAACGTAAGTTTGGTGGATGTCGACCAGCTATCTCTACACATCAGTGAAACGATGGTACAGCGGCAGAAAGAGATTCCGAAAGCCGAAGAAATCATCAGAGAAATGACGAAAGACTTTCTCGAGTGGGAAAAAAAGAGAAAGTTAGCACCCAATATTCATCATTTTAAAGCCGTTCTGAAAAATATGGAACGTAACGAAATGCACAATATCCACAAAAAACATAAATATGTGGAAGTGACAGATATGCAGCTTTCGGATAAAATGATCCAGAAAATTACCAACAGGTTTGCCAAATACATCATCGATAATCCCTGGAAAGCAGAGGAAATCAGCAAACTGATGCACGAGATTTTAGTCGAACAGCCCAATAATGAATTCAATGAGAAGCATTAAAATAGGAACCAGAAATTCGCCGCTCGCAATGTGGCAGGCGCGGGAAGTGGCAAGAAATCTTCAGAATCTGAATTATACTACAGACATCATTCCGGTACTTGCAACGGGTGATAAAAATCTTACCCAACCATTATACACACTGGGAATTACCGGTATTTTTACTAAAGATTTAGATATTGCACTTCTTAATAATGAAGTTGATATTGCAGTGCATTCGCTGAAAGATATTCCTACTGAACTACCGGAAAATATAGAAATTATCGCAGTTTTAGAACGCGATTATCCACAGGATGTCTTGGTGAGAAAGAAAGATGCGGAAACTTTAGAACTTCATGACCTGAAAATTGCTACAAGCAGCCTTCGCCGGCGCGCTTTCTGGCTTAAGGAATTTCCGGACACCCAGTTTTCAGATATACGAGGTAATGTACAGACCAGGTTAAACAAACTTGAAGAACTCGATTTTGATGCTACAATGTTTTCGCTTGCCGCAATCGAAAGAATGCGTTTGAATGTTGATTATGAGTATCTTCCGATCATGATTTCAGCGCCGGCACAAGGTGTTGTTGCCGTGTGCTCAAGACGTGATGACGCAGAGATTAAAGAAATCTTCAAGGATATTAACCACAAACCCACACAGATTTGTATTGAAATTGAAAGAAATTTCCTGAATACTTTAGAAGGTGGGTGTACCGCTCCCATCGGCGCTTTCGCTGAAATCAATGACAAAAACGAAGTGAGATTTATCGGAAGATTATGTTCTCTGGACGGAAAAAACTGTATCGAAACAGATGAGATTTTCGAATGGAATGAACATGAAAATTTCGGAAAAATGTTGGCGCAGAAAGTTCTTGAAAACGGTGGACGCGAGTTAATGAATCAGATTAAGCGCGAGATTTAGCTTTTTGAAGTATATAAAATGAGGATTATTTTCACTAAAAGAATAAGTAAAATAATGATTTCCAAAAAATTAGGGAGTCATTTTTCTTATGATTTCGTGGATGTGATCAGGATAAATCCGTTAACTGTTGAACCTTTTGATTTGAAAAACAAGTCATTGATTTTTACAAGTGTAAATGCGGTTCAGAGCTTTTTCGAAAACGGTTTTAATCCCGATGAAGACTTCACAAGCAAGAAATACAATAAAATTTACACCGTAGGAATTACCACAAAAAGGGAGTTACGGAAATTCGGTTACGGAACATTTAAAGTGACCAAACACGCCAAGGAACTTTCCGAATTCATTATCGACAGCAGTTCAAAAGAAAAATTTCTGCATTTCTGTGGAAACCTTGCACTCGATGTACTGAATAAAACCTTGCCGCTGCAGAATATTTCTTATAAAAAAATTCCCGTTTACGAAACCCAGCTTCTCTATCCCGAGATTACAGCAGACTATGATGCGGTGTGTTTTTTTAGTCCGAGCGGAGTTCGTAGTTTTGCGAAATTCAATTCCTTTGAGGACAAGAAGATTTTTTCTATCGGTGAAACAACCGAAAAAGAAATTAAAAAGTTCACCAAAAACCAAGTATTCACCAGTAAAGAAAGCAATCTTGATGATTTATTGAATGTTATTGCGAAACACAGCATGAAATAAACCATACATCAGGATTAAAAAGAATATTATGATTAAGAATGACCTATATTTAAAAGCATTAAGAGGAGAAACCGTTGAAAGACCACCAGTTTGGATGATGAGACAGGCCGGAAGATTTCTGCCGGAATTCCGCGCGCTTCGTGATCAGTACGATTTCTTCACCCGATGCCGTACGCCAGAACTCGCAGCCGAAATCACCATGATGCCCATCCGCAGATATCCGCTGGATGCCGCGATACTTTTTTCAGATATTTTAGTTGTTCCACAGGCAATGGGCATTGATTTCGAAATGAAAGAAGGTGTTGGACCATGGCTGGAAAACCCCATCCGAACCTTGGAAGATGTTCAGAATGTTATAGTTCCTGATGTTAATGATACTTTAGGTTACGTTTTCGATGCGATCGAATTGACGCTGCAGAAATTGCATAACGATATTCCGCTCATCGGTTTCGCCGGATCGCCGTGGACAATTCTATGCTACTGTGTTGAAGGGAAAGGTTCTAAAGCTTTCGAAATCGCAAAAACCTTCTGTTTCCAGAATCCTGAAGCGGCCCATTTACTGTTGCAAAAAATTACCGACACTACGATTGCTTATCTGAAAAGAAAAGTTGAAAAAGGCGTCTCTGCCGTTCAAGTGTTCGATTCCTGGGGCGGAATGTTATCACCTTACGATTACGAGGAGTTTTCCTGGAAATATATCAACCAGATTGTAGAAGCTTTGAGTCCGTTAACCCATGTGGTTGTTTTCGGGAAAGGCTGTTGGTTCGCACTGGAGGACATGACAATGTCTAAAGTTTCTGCACTTGGAGTAGACTGGACCATCAAACCGGAATTCGCCAGAGTTCTAACCAATCACACCATGACTTTACAGGGGAATTTTGATCCCACAAGACTACATTCTTCTCCTGAAACTATCCGTAAAATGGTTCACGAAATGATTAACCGTTTCGGCAAAGACCGTTATATCGTCAATCTGGGTCACGGGATTTTACCAAATATTCCTCTGGAAAATGCTGAAGCGTTTATCCGCGCAGTTGTTGACTGGAAACCGAATTAAAATAGTAGCGCGAGCGAAGCGAGCGTCAATAAGTTTAGTTAGAAAAATTAAAAAAGGAAATGCTTAATGTGTTTCCTTTTTTAGTTGATTTCCATTTCATAATACCTCAACTCCTCGTCATCATCAGGTAACCGAACGGTTTTCTGGAATTTTAGTCCCAGCTTCTCAATCAGTTTTTGGGATGATATGTTAGCGTCTGTAGTGATTGCGGAGAGTTTTTTCAAGCAAAATTCTTTCAAAGCAACTTTAATTAAAGCAGATGCGGCTTCAAATCCGTAACCTTTACCTTCAAATTCAGGAAGGAAAGAGAATCCGATATCGTGTACATCAAGTCCTTCACGTTCGAAAATGCCAACGCTCCCAATTTTTTGCCCGTCATCTTTACGCACAATAACATAATTCCCGTAACCCAATCTTTCAATTTGAGGAAGAAACCTGTTCATAATATAATCCCGTGCAGCATCCGTATTACGAATGTTTCTGTCTCCAATAAACTCAATAAATCGCGGCGAGTTATATAATTCGTAAATAAACGATGCATCATCAACCGAAACCGGTTTTAGAAAGAGGCGTTCTGTTTCAATATTATCTATCACTTTGGTAAAAACTATATTGTTGTAAGACTCAAAATTATGAAAAATCACGGCATAAAAATGGAATGTCTGTTAAATCAATGCTTTTTTTAAACATAAATTTAAAATGAACATCAACCCAGAAATTATCGGATTTATCGCCGGCGGGATGTCCTCGGCATTATTTATCCCACAAATCATAAAGATCATCAAAGAAAAATCTGCGGAGGAAATTGCGCTTCTTACCTGCATCATCGGAATCGTGAGTTCTGGGCTTTGGCTCTGGTACGGCATTATGCAGGAGCACATCTCTATGATGGTCACTAACAGCATTTCAACAGTTGCAACAGGGGTTTTGATTGTGTTAAAACTTATTTATGACAAAGAAAAAAACTAATTTTGTACTCATCAGAAAAAACTAAACTATGCTCGATAATAAAGAACACCTATACGAAAAAGCCGTTTTGGTAGGTTTGATCACCCAAAATCAGGATGAAGAAAAGCTTGTGGAATATATGGATGAATTAGAATTCCTCGCTCTAACCGCAGGCGCTACGGTAGTAAAACGTTTCACTCAAAAATTAACCCAGCCTGATTCCAAAACATTTATCGGAAGCGGAAAAGCTCAGGAAGTACGCGATTTTGTAAAAGAAAACGAAATCGGAACCGTGATTTTCGATGATGAACTTTCGCCTTCACAACTAAAGAATTTAGAAAGAGAAATTGAAGTTAAAATTCTTGACAGAACCAATCTGATTCTTGATATTTTTGCCCAGCGTGCGCAAACTTCTTATGCAAGAACTCAGGTGGAATTAGCTCAGTATCAATACCTTCTACCAAGACTTACAAGAATGTGGACCCACCTCGAAAGACAGAAAGGGGGTATCGGAATGAGAGGTCCGGGTGAAACAGAAATCGAAACCGACAGAAGGATTATCCGTGACCGTATCTCTTTGCTTAAAGAAAAACTCAAAACAATCGACCGCCAAATGGCGACCCAAAGAAATAACCGCGGAAAGGTAGTGCGCGCGGCGCTGGTAGGTTATACCAACGTAGGGAAATCTACCCTCATGAACGCCCTTTCCAAATCCGATGTTTTTGCTGAAAATAAGCTTTTTGCAACCCTCGATACCACGGTTAGAAAAGTAGTGATCGGCAACCTGCCTTTCCTGTTGACGGATACCGTAGGTTTCATCAGGAAACTACCTACACAGTTAGTGGAGAGTTTTAAATCTACGTTAGACGAGGTTCGGGAAGCTGATTTGCTTATTCACGTAGTTGATATTTCCCATGAAAGTTTTGAGGATCATATCGATTCCGTAAACAAAATTTTAATGGAAATCAACGCCCATCAGAAACCGATGATTATGGTTTTCAATAAGATTGATGATTTCAGCTACGAGAAAAAAGAAGAGGATGACTTAACACCAGAATCACGTAAAAATATTTCTCTGGACGAATGGGAAAAAACCTGGATGTCGAAATCTAAATTCCCTACCGTATTTATTTCGGCTTTAACAAAAGAAAATTTTGAGGAAATGAAAAAAATGATCTACGACGAGGTCCTTAAAATTCATATTTCAAGATTCCCGTACAATGATTTCCTTTTTGAGTATTTTGAGGAGGAAGAAGACAAATAAATTGCATGTAGTGGTAGATGAAATAAAATCCGCACTTCAAGATCTTGCACTTCCAGAGAAAGCTGCGTTTTTTCCCCGTTTTTTTAAAGCCGGAAAAGGCGGGTACGCTGAAGGTGATCGCTTTATTGGTGTTACGGTTCCTGACCAGCGAAAGATTGTTAAAGAATACTGGCAGAGAATTTCATTGCCGGAAATTGCTGAACTTTTATCTTCAAAAATTCATGAACACCGCCATTGTGCTTTATTAATGCTCGTAAATAAATTCGAAAAGGCAAGGAGTGAAAAAGATAAAAACGATATTGTCAGCTTTTATCTGAATTACAAAAAGTTCGTTAATAACTGGGATTTGGTTGATAATTCTGCGTATAAAATTCTGGGCAGGCACTCATTCGAAACCGAAAATGAGGATCTTTTAAGAACGTTGGCTGCCGAAGAAAATATGTGGAGCAAAAGAATGGCAATTGTCGCCACGATGTTCTACGTAAAAAAAGGGAAATTTGAACTCCTCAAAGAACTGGCACTGTATAACCTGCATCACCCGCACGATTTAATGCACAAAGCAAATGGCTGGCTCCTGCGTGAAATGGGAAACAAAAATGAAGCAGAACTTTTTAGTTTCCTGAAAACAAATTATCATACAATGCCCAGAACAACGCTACGCTATGCGATCGAAAAAATGGATGAAGATTTAAGACAGGATTTTTTGAAAGGCAGAATTTAATGGTAATTTTGCACCAATTGAATTGATGATCGCTGAAAAATAGAATTTTAGAATGAGTGAAATATTTTACGTTCGGGAAATCTTCCATTATTTTCTGCATTTTATTTTCCCGTTTTTCATTGCGAAAATGTTTTTTAAAGATCATTGGCGTAAAGCCTATCTTGTCATGATTGCTACCATGGCTGTAGATATTGACCATGTTTTTGCAGACCCAATTTTTGATCCTAACAGAGCGAGCATCGGATTTCACCCACTTCATACTTATCCTGCAATTGCAGTATATTTTTTAGGCACTGTCTTTTTTAAAGGATGTTATAAAATAGCATCTGTCGGACTTCTTTTTCACATGTTTACAGATTTTCAGGATTATTATTTTTGGCAATGAAAACACAGTTTCCGATTTGTTTTTTAAATAATTATTTCATTTTCAATAGATTTTTTGTATTTTGTAAAAAATTTTTTTTATGAAGTTAAAGAGCATTTTACACTGGACCATTCTGGTTCCTATCATCGCCGGCCTATTTTATCTCGGCGGATTTTTAGTGGATAATACAATATCTAATCTTGCCGGGGCGATCCTTCTTTTTGGGAGTGTTTTAGCTGCAGTACATCACGCAGAGGTGATTGCACACAAAGTGGGAGAACCTTATGGAACTATCATTTTGGCGATCTGTATCACAATCCTTGAGGTAGGCTTAATTATTTCTTTCATGCTTTCCGGCGGCGAGGGCGCTATGACTTACGCCCGCGACACGGTTTTTGCGGCGGTAATGCTTATTCTTAACGGTATTTTAGGAGCTTGTATCTGGATCGGTGCCGCGAAGTACAAAGAGCAGTTTTTTATGCGCAGCTCCGGAACAACTTATTTAGTAAGTTTAGTTGCCATTCTTGTGCTTACCCTAATATTGCCTAATTATACCTCCAGTGTGCGGGGGCCGTTTTATACTGAGGCACAGTTAATTTTTGTTTCCCTTGCCTGTTTGGTAATTTATGGCACCTTTCTCAGGGTGCAGACGGTACGTCACCGTAATTTCTTTGTTATTGAAGAAGAGGATCATACCACGCACGAAGCAGACCCACCAACAATGCAGAAGACTATACTAAGTTTAGCTTTATTGGTCGTTAGTTTAGCAGTAGTGATTTTTATGGCTAAAGGCTTATCTCCTGTCATCGAGCATTTTGTGGAAAATATAGGAGCACCACGCGCGTTGGTTGGGGTAATCATTGCATCTGTGGTATTGTTGCCTGAAGGTGTTGCTGCAATACGGGCCGCCAGAAATAACCAGATACAGACCTCTATTAATCTGGGATTAGGTTCAGCACTCGCAAGTGTGGGACTTACCATCCCAGCGGTATCAGTAGTATGTATCCTGTTCGATATCCCATTCGTTCTCGGCTTGGATATGAAATCCATTATTCTACTCGCTTTGTCGGTCTTCATCGTAATGCTGTCACTGAGTCGGGGCAAAACAAATATTATGTACGGCGCAGTGTTAATCGTGAATCTCGCAGCGTATATCTTTACCGTTATTATTCCTTAAAAAATAAAATGTGAATTTTCATCTTCCGAAAATTCACATTTTTTTCTTAAAACGTTTATCGCAATCTTCTTGCAACTTCCATTTTATACGCCATTAAATTAGCAATGTTGGATGCCTTGTGGATGGCAGCTTCCGCCAATTCACCTGTAAAATTCTCCTCAACAGTTTCAGTCCACAAACGGATCCAGTGCGCGAAATGATCTTTTTCTATCGCCACTTTCTCATTGATAGGGAAATGCATAGCCATAGGATTTCCTTTGTAAGAGGCTTCTCCGAACAGCAGGCTTTCCCAAAACGAATACATTTTCGGTAAATGGTGGCTCCAATCTACTTTTGCAACATCATTAAAAAAAAATCCAATTTTCTCGTCCTTACTGACTTTATCATAAAATGCGTTGACCAAAAATTCAATATCATCTCTTGACTCTAATTTTTTCATGCATCAAAATTAAGATTTTAAAACGATTGGTTTAATGGGTACGCTTGAAACTATTTGTTTTACGTGCGGACAATTCGCGCTATCCGCTCATACTCCTCACTCAGCCGCTCCACTCCATTCTGCGGTTTCGCTGTGGGGTAACCGCTGCTATCGCGGCCGCAAATCAATTTATTAAATGATTCCAGGTTTCGCGAATATCAGTTATTTTTGCATCATGAATCTCGACTTCTATAAAAACCAGGCAACTTTAAAACAGAAAGAACACAAAAAGTTTCTTGATAATTTAAAGAAGAAACCACCCAAAAATCTCGATTACACCGTTCAGGAAACCCATGACGAAGTTTTTGAAAAAATTGACTGCCTTAAGTGCGCAAACTGCTGCAAAACCACAGGACCGCTTTTTACCGAAAAAGATACCGAAAGAATTGCAAAGCATCTGCGGATGAAACAGGTCGATTTCGAAGCCAAATTCCTGAGAACCGACGAAGACAATGACAAAGTTCTGCAAAGCCTGCCTTGTTGGTTTCTGAATGCCGACAACACCTGTTCGATCTACGAAGTAAGACCTAAAGCCTGCCGAGAGTTCCCTCACACAGACCGAAGAAAAATTTACCAGATCAATCATCTCACCATTAAAAATACGCTCATTTGCCCTGCAGCATTCGAATTTGTAGAACGTTTAAAGAAGAATTTTGAGAAATAAACCACTCTCTAAATAAATCACAAACTTTAATAAATTGAGTTAAAGTTTTCTTTCGCGGATAATTACCTGCGCATTACCTGCGTTATAGCTTCAGCACTAACCTAAAATTTATTATTATGACAAAGTCCTTATTCGCAGTAGTATTATTGGCTGCAGGCGTGAGTTTCGCCACCGCTCAAACCACCGACAAGACAAAGAAAGTAAAAGCGGAAAAAGCTGCCAAAACCGAAGTGAAAGCTGAAGTAAAGGCAGATGCTGCTGTAGCACTTCCTGTAGAAACTTTGGAAGTGAAAGCAGCAGATGACGCGGCTGTAAAAACAGAAACTGCGGCTGAACTAAAACAGGAAGAAGTTGCAAAACCAACTCCAAAAAAACAGGAACCCATGTAAAGAGTAAAAAGTGAAAGAAAGAAGTCCTGCCGCCAATTGGCAGGATTTTTTTATGCAAAAAAAATCCCGCCACATAAGTGCCGGGATTTTCTTTTATATTTCTGGAATATTATTCTGCGCTTGTAGCTTCTGCTGCAGGAGCTTCTCCTTCTGCCGGAGTATCATCCTCATCATCTTCTACTACTGCTCCACCTTTCATTGCAGTTCTAGACATCTTAACAGCAACTACTACTGCATTGTCCGGGTGCATGAATGTGAAATTGTTTGTTTTGATGTCGCCAACATAAAGCTTGTTACCAATTTTCAGCGGAGTAACATCTACCACGATTTCGTCTGGTAAGTTTGCAGGCAATGCCTTCACTTTCAGCTTTCTGTAAGTCTGTCTCATAGCTCCACCGGAAACCACACCTTTCGCACGTCCTGTAAGAACCACAGGAACTTCCATTACTACCGGCTTGTCATCAGACAACTGGTAGAAATCCGCGTGCAGGATTTTGTCGGTAAGTGGGTGAAACTGGATGTCCTGAAGTACGGCAGGAATTGTTTGTCCGTCAACCTCAATAGATACCGTGTGTGCTTCAGGAGTATATACCAAACCTTTGAATGATCTTTCTTCAGCAGAAAAATTAAGGGTTTCGGCGCCTCCGTAAACAACACAAGGAACTAATTCAGCATCACGTAAAGCTTTAGTAGACTTTTTGCCCACGCTTTCTCTTTTTGTACCTTGAATTGTAATTGATTTCATTATAATGTATTATAAAATTTTAAGGGTGCAAAGATAGATAATTTTTATTAAATAATAAATTTATCACTGATTGATTTGTGTTCGTGAACCATTTTCATTACATCAGCAAAGAGTTCAGCACACGAAAGCACTTTAATTTTAGAAGATAATTCCGTTTTTACCGGAATGGTATCGGTAACAATTACCTCAGAAATTCTTGAGTTTTCGATGTTTTCATAGGCTTTTCCAGAAAGCACGCCATGAGTTGCCATTGCTCTTACGCTTTTCGCTCCATTTGCGATCAAGATATCTGCAGCTTTACAAAGTGTTCCGGCAGTATCGATCATATCATCGATAAGGATTACATTTTTGCCCTCTACATCTCCGATCAGGAACATTTCTTCGATCACGTTGGCTTTCTTTCTTTCCTTATAGCAGATTACAACCTCAGCACCGAGATGACCTGCATAATTCTTAGCTCTTTTTGCACCACCCATATCCGGTGAGGCAATGGTAAGGTTTTCAAGATTCAGAGATAAAATATGGTCAATAAACAGCGTTGATGCATAAAGATGATCAACCGGAATTTCAAAGAATCCCTGGATTTGGTCGGCATGCAGATCCATCGTCATTACTCTTGTAGCACCAGCTGCGGTAAGAAGATTGGCCACGAGTTTCGCTCCGATCGGGGCACGGGGCTGGTCTTTCCTGTCCTGTCTTGCCAAACCGTAATATGGTAGCACGACGGTAATGCTTTTGGCAGAAGCTCTTTTCGCAGCATCGATCATCAGCAATAATTCTAAAAGATTATCTGCCGGTGGAAACGTGGAGCCTATCAAAAAAACTCTTCCTCCTCTCACGGACTGATCCAGAACCGGCTCGAACTCACCGTCGCTAAAGTCCTGAAACTTGATTTTTCCTAAATCCTGCCCGTAATGTTGAGCAATTTTTTCTGCCAGAACCTTGCTGGTCCTTGTAGAAAAAAGATAACTTGCCTGATTAGCCATTTTTACTTTTTTAGATGGTGCAAATTTAAAAAAATAAAACCACCTGAAAGAGTTCAAGTGGTTTTAAGTTTATTTATTTCCGAATTCCTTTTACGGGAATTTTACTCCTGAATAGCTGTTTACATTAACCATCGGAAGTGTAGATTTATAAGTCGTATTAATCGCTTTGATAAATTCATTGGCAATTAATGCATATCCTCTACCGGTAAGATGAACTCCGTCCAGAGAGAAAGTTCCACCTGTAACGAAAGTAGCCGTATATTTCACCCCATCAAACTGGATTCCTGATGCTGCAGACAGTTCAGTCATTTTAGCATTGGCATCTACGAAAGCTAAGCCTTTTGAAGTGGCAATTGCTTTAAGTGATGCGTTGTATGCCGCTGTGGCTGTTAAAACTTTATTCTTCTCTGTTTTCGTCAGTATGTACTGATTTGCCAAAGGATAAGAAATTCCGTTTACATTAATGCTCGCCGGCGCGCCTGCAACCGGAGTACCGATTACTGAACTTGTTGATAAAAGAACCAAATCTTCAGCTGTAGCCTGTCTTGCCTGACCATAAATCTGCCCGAAAGCTGCTGCTGTAGGCGCTCCCAAAGAAGGCGTTAAAGCCAGGGTAAGTTGTGCAGAAAGATTGGTTAAAGAATTATCTACAATTAACAATGGGTTTGAAGCAGTTGCTGAAAGCAAATTGATTCTATCGCCCGCTCCGAAAGCGGTAAGTGCTTGTTTCAAAGGCCCGTACAAACCAGTGTTCAGCGCAGTAATATTAGATCCCAACAATGCCGGTGTTAAAGGATTATAAGGAACTCTTGTAAAAAACGGAATCGAAGTTACATTCGGGATATTTGCCATAACTCCCTTCGCACCGCCAGCCGTAAGCGCATTCACATAGCCGCTGATCACTGAAGCAAACACATTAGGATCTGTAATATCATTTGAGCCGTAAGTTGTTGGATCAACATTTCCAGTTTGGTCTACACCCGAGCCTCCGCTTGTGGCGTAAGAAAGAACGTCGTTATTTCCGATCCAAAGCGAGAAAAATGTAGGAGCCTGAGCTACTGCATCACCAATTACCGACGAAGTTCCGCTTGTTGCAAATCTTACATAATATGGGTTTGCTTTCCCTGTGGTTAATCCTGCCATGTTACCATAACCTGCAGCACCTAAGTGAAATGATTTTGCTCCCGGAACACCAAGGTTTTGATAAGGTCCACCTGCTGTAATATTATCCAGAGCCGCTGCCGGTGCTGATGGTACTGGCGATAAAGCTCCATTAACAACCTGAAGATTCAGTTTCCCTGCAAAACCAGGAAGATTGGTGAAACCACCTGTATTATTAGGCATCATAGGCTGCTTAAAAGCGCCTCCACCCGCAAGCTGCATCTGTGCTGCGATCATTGAAGGGTAAGATTCATTCTGTCCGTCAATATATAATGCATTGTCACGGTATCCGGAAGTAAGTGAATTTCCTAAAGCTACATATTTAGTAAAATCTGCATTTCCTTTAGAAACCACTATACTGCTTACGTCATGATCAAAATCTGTGTCGCAGCTGATATTAAATAATAAAGCTGAGACTGCTATTGTTGAAATTAATATTCTTTTCATAATTAAAATAATTCTTAAAATGCGTTGTAAGATAAACCTAAACCAAAGTAATAAGCTTTAGCTTTAGCCTGTCCGTAGAAATCGTAATAGCTGTTATCAACTTTTCTTGCTGTCTGGAAGTTATAAGCTCCGGATAAATCAATACCCAATCCTTTCCACTTGTAACCGATACCACCTGTAATTACGTTTGCGTCGAAAGATGGCGTTTCAGGGATGAAATCTTTATCTTCATACGGTGACTCATCATAATAATATCCTAAACGTGCTGCGAAATTATCCGTAACCATATATTGTGTTCCCACTCTCCATGTTTGGGTGCTGTGGAAATTTTTAGGAGACACTAATACCGTCGGATCACCTGCTTGGTTGCCTACCGGCGCGTTTTCGAAATCAAGAGTTAACTGCTGGTACTGATCCCACCCACTGTAATTGAAATCACCTGAAACCGACCATTTTGGTGTAATCTTATAAGTAACCCCAAGAGTATACTCATCCACCAAAGGTAAAACTGCTTTAAAGTTATCCTGTCCGCTGGCATTTAAACCGATTAGCGGATATAAACTCGGAGCTACATCAAATGTTGCTACACCTGCATCAGCTTTCATATCAACAGGGGAACGGTAAGCAATACTTACATCAAGTTTTTCACTTGGTTTAAAGTAAAATCCAAGACCAAATCCTGTTCCTGTCGCCTTTTCATCTTTAATGTTAAGGTTTCCTCCAAACTGTGTAAGCGATTTAGTCCAGTCTACACCACCTTTAGCGTAAATGAAACTACCTCCCAACGACACCCAGGGTGCAAGTTTGAAAGAGACCATCGGCTGGAAATAAAATGCCTGCAGTTTAATCTCCTGCACAATTTCCCGTCCTGCCCAATCGGTTGGCCACTTCACTGTGCTACCAAAAGGAGTCGCAAAGCTGAAACCAACAGAAACTTCATCCAAAACCTTATAAGCAACTGCTGCATAAATAGGTGTTCCCATAGGATTGTCGGTAGAAAATGATTCTAAAGTAGAAGCATTTTGATAAGTAATTTCAGAGTTGATTCCAAAACCACCTGCAGCAATACTTAATTTACTTGGAATAAAAGAAATACCTGCTGGGTTGAAAAATGCTACACTCGCATCTTCTGCGTGGGCACTTGTATGTGCCATAGCGAGTTGTTTCACGCCCTGTAATGACACTCTAAAGCCACCTGCCTGTGCAAGCATACCGGCTAAAAGTGCTGTTGTTACAACAATTTTTTTCATAAATTCATTATTAATGTCCCAAATATAAAATTATTTTTTAAACAAATGTTAATAAATCATAAATTATTTTAAACAACTTCAATTACGGCAGCACCGTTTAATTTCAATACTTTTAAAAAATACATTTAAACCCTTTAAATAAAGGATTTTTAATAGTTGTAAAAGAATCACCGATCTCTATATTTAAATTAAATATCACCATGGAAACCATAGTATTTCTTAAATTTAATCATTGTATGATTTGCATAATAATATTCTTATTATTGAATTATTCGCAAGTTCGGACGGATTTAAGCGAAAATTTAAAATTCAGGAGCAAAATAGACACCGCATTGTTTGCACAAATAAATTTATACTAAATTTGCATGAATATAATCAAAAATCAATATGAGTTGTGGATGTAAAACATCCGGCGATTCGTCCCATTCATGCGGAACTAAATCTGCGAATGGCTGTGAGAATGTAAATACCTGCGGAAATAGTTATAAACTAAGCGTTTTCGATTGGCTCTCGAATATTAACAATCCTTCCCAATCGCAAACCGATTTTGTGGAGGTAAGATTCAAGAACGATCGTAAATTTTTTTATAAAAACGTACATAATTTACCGCTTCATATGGGAAGCGTAGTCACAGTAGAATCCAGTCCGGGTCACGATATAGGTGTAGTGAGCCTTACCGGAGAGTTGGTAAAAATTCAGATGAAAAAGAAAAATTTTTCTGAAGACAACCCTTTAAAAATCTACCGTTTAGCTAATCAGAAAGACATTGAAGTCTGGCATGAATCGCGGGCCAAAGAAGAGGCCGTAAAAATTCAGGCACGCAAAATTTCTTACGCCTTAAATCTCGATATGAAGATTACCGATGTCGAATTTCAGGGTGATGGCGCAAAAGTAACTTTCTATTATACTTCGGATTCCCGAGTGGATTTCCGTCAGTTAATTAAAGAATATGCCTCTACTTTCCGTACGAAAATCGATATGAAACAAATCGGGTTCCGGCAGGAAGCGGCAAAAGTTGGCGGTATTGGTTCCTGCGGACGCGAATTGTGCTGCTCTACATGGCTTACCGATTTCCGGTCTGTAAATACCAATGCGGCACGTTATCAGCAGTTAAGCATCAATCCCCAGAAACTCGCGGGACAATGCGGTAAACTGAAATGCTGTCTGAATTACGAACTCGACAGCTATCTGGATGCACTCAGCGATTTCCCGTCGTCATCGACAACGATTGATACCGTGAACGGAAAAGCTTTCTGTATTAAAATCGACGTTTTCAAAAAAAGAATGTGGTTTGCGTATGTTGACCGTTCTATGGCATGGTATGATCTTGATGTTCAGGACGTAAAGAAACTGATCGCTCAAAACAAAAAAGGTGAAAAAGCCCTTCCGTTGGAAGAACTTCGCACCCAGCATGATATTCCGATGAAGTCTGTCGATCTGATTCAGGAAAATAATATGGACCGTTTCGAAAAGAAAAACCGAAACTCCGGTAAAAACCAGAACAGGAAAAAACCGAACAGTCCGAAAAATAATCAAACCCAGAGACCTGAGCAAAAAGCCACTACTGGTTCAACAGAACGGAGAAATGTTTCTGAGAAAAAACAGCAGCCTAATGCCAAGAATCAGAATCCCAATCAGCAGCCGAAGAAATTTAAAAAGAAGCCTCAGCCAAAACGAGATGACAATGCATAAGATATTAGTTGTTTTCTGCGTTTTGATAATGCTTTCGGGGTGTACAAGTGATTCCGAAACAGTTCACATGAAAAACCTGAACGGAATCTGGCCGAAAAAAGCTGAACAGAAATTCGATTTTGTTATTGAGGATGCACAGGCTCCAAAAAATATTATATTTGTTGTGAGGAATAATAACGAATATCCTTACAGCAACATTCGGTTTATCGTGAATTTCATGGAGGCTAAAACCAAAAAGAAAACCACCGATACCCTGAATTATATTTTGGCAAAACCAAACGGAGAATGGCTCGGAAAAGGATTCGGAGATACGAAAGAAACGCTGTTTCAATATAAAGTGAATTATAAATTCCCGCAAAACGGCAATTATTCGATTGGAGTTGTCCAGGCGATGAGAACCGACAGCCTAAAGGGGATTGAAGATATTGGTGTAAAAATAGAAACGGCAAAACCGTAACATCATTTATGGAAAACAAAAAAAACCAGGGGAGCAAGCCAAAGCCAACCTTTCCGCTTCCGCCCAAGAAACAGAAAAATACCGGCTGGAAAAAGTGGGTGAAATTTGTTTGGATGGGACTAATTGCTGTAATTCTAGGAATTGCAGCCCTATTTTTTGCAACTTCACAGGGATTTTTAGGCAATATGCCCGATGTGAAGGAACTCGAAAATCCTGACATTTATGTAGCCTCCGAAATTTATTCTTCTGACGGTAAACTTCTTGGCAAATTCGAAAAAGAAAAGACTCAGCCCGTTACCTATAAAGAACTCCCGCCTCATCTTATTTATGCTCTTCAGGCTAAAGAAGATGAACGTTTCAAAGAGCACTCAGGTATTGATTTACAGTCAGTTGCAAGAGCAGTAGTATATGGCGGCCAGCGTGGCGGAGGTTCCACAATTACCCAGCAGCTCGCGAAGTTACTTTTTACCGACAGGGTTTCACAGAACAAAATTCAGAGAGCTTTTCAAAAGCTTAAAGAATGGGTTGTGGCGGTAAGTCTGGAGAAAAGATACACCAAAGAAGAAATCATTACACTGTATTTCAACAAATTCGATTTCCTTTACAACGCAAACGGAATCGAAATGGCGTCCCGAATTTATTTCAACAAACCAACTTCAAAACTTACTCTTCCTGAAGCAGCAATGTTCGTTGCAATGCTCGAAAATCCTGTGAAGAACAACCCAATGAGAAATGAACAGCGGGCAAAAGCCAGAAGAGATGTAGTGTTAGATCAAATGGTGAAAACGGGTTATATTGATCAGCAAACTTTTCAGAAAGCTGTAGATACTCCTGTAGTTTTAGATTATCATCCTGTAAAATCTATCGATGAAGGTTATTCTGCCTATTATAAATTCTATCTTAGAAAAGAAATAGAGGGATATTTAAAGGATTACGAAAAGAAAACCGGTAAAACTCTTAATCTCTTTAAAGACGGACTGAAAATTTATGTGACCTTAGATTCGAAAATGCAGATTTATGCAGAAGAAGCCATTAGAGAACATTTAACAGATCTGCAGCAAAGATTTGATGCTGAACAGCGCGGCCGTAAGCAGAGACCATTCTATTTTCTTGATGACAAGCAGATCGAAGGTGTGATGATGCAGGCTGTGAAAAGAACCGGAAGATACAAGCAGCTTAAGAACGCAGGAGTACCTGAGGATTCTATTATGATGGATTTCCGAAAACCGATTAAAACTTCGCGTTTTACATGGAATGGCGAGGAAGAAGTAGAAATGTCTCCGTGGGATTCAATCCGCTATCATAAACAGATTGCGCAGGCAGGTTTGATGTCGATGGTGCCGGGAACAGGTGAAATTAAAGCATGGGTCGGCGGTATCAACTGGCAACATTTCCAGTATGATCATATCAAGCAAGGTAAACGCCAAGTAGGTTCTACGTTTAAACCATTTGTATATGCCACCGCGATTATGAAACTGGGAATGACACCTTGTTCAACGGTTTCTAACGCAACTTATAGAAAAGGAACATGGACCGTAGAAGGATCCGGCGGAATGCTCACGCTAAAAGACGCATTGGCTCATTCCAAAAACCCTGTTGCAGTACGACTAATTGAAATGACAACGCCGAAAAGTGTAATTCAGACTGCACGAGATTTGGGTGTTACAGAAGAAATCCCGAACGAGTATGCTGTTGCTTTAGGTTCCTCAGATATTACGATCTTCGAAATGCTAGGTGCTTACTCCACTTTCGCAAACTACGGTAATTATATCAAGCCTGAAATGATCTGGCGTATCGAAGATGCAAACGGAAGGGTAATAAAAGAAGTAAAACCGGTTCTCAAAGAAGTAATGAATGAACTTTATGCCTACACGATGATCGACCTGATGAAAGGCGTTGCCGATTTTGGTACCGCAGCAGGAGAATTAGGCAGAAGAGGTGTACAGAAAGGAATCGAAATTGCTGCCAAAACAGGAACAACCCAGAATAATTCCGACGGTTGGTTCATGGGAATTACTCCAAACCTGGCAACAGGAGTTTGGGTAGGTTGGGAAGACCGTGCTACCCACTTCCGCGGCACTGGCGAAGGTCAGGGGGCGAAAATGGCACTTCCGATCTGGGCAATTTTCATGAAAAAAGTCTGGGCAGATAAAGAAAGTGGTGTTACTATCGAGGATAAATTCATTAAACCTTCCAACTGGACCGGAAGTTGCTCAGACCTGCAGGGACTTGGTGGCTACGGCGACGAAGGCGGACTTCAAACCATGGATGAACTTACGAATCCTAAAGTTGAAGAACCCGTTAACACCCCGAAAAAATCGAACGGTAAGAAAGAAGAAAACGTCAACGAAAACATCAATACCGGCGACGAAATAGACTTCAACAAATAATATTTGAAAAACCAATCTACAAACATCCTTTCAATTTTTTGGAAGGATGTTTTTTTTAGCGAACTTTGAATCATGAATTTAACAGAAATAACTCAACAATACTATCAACTTTTTCCGGCAGATACCTCCCAAAATATTATGCAGAGGCAAACACCGGGCGTACTCCTGGCAGAGACTCCAATCTCGGGATTTACGGAATCAGAGCTCATTATTTTTAACGAAAAACTTTCCGAAGAAATAGGACTTGGCAAAATTGAAAATGACCAGGACTCCGCATTTCTTAATGCCGCTACAGTACCTCAACATTTAAAAACGTACGCTACTGCCTACGCAGGTCATCAGTTTGGGAATTGGGCAGGGCAACTCGGTGACGGCAGGGCAATTTTTGCAGGCGAGATTGCTGATAAAAATGGCAAAAAAACAGAACTTCAGTGGAAAGGAGCAGGTGCAACACCCTATTCCCGCCATGCGGACGGCAGAGCGGTATTACGGTCTTCGGTGCGTGAATATCTGATGAGCGAGGCGATGTTTCATTTGGGAATTCCCACAACCCGCGCTTTGTCCCTATCGCTTTCCGGCGAAAATATAGTCCGGGACATGTTGTATGACGGAAACCCACAGTACGAAAAAGGTGCAGTGATGATGCGGACTGCTGAAAGTTTTCTGCGCTTCGGGCATTTTGAACTGATATCAGCGCAAAACGCCATCAGTCTGCTGACCAAATTGGCCAATTTTACGATTCAAAATTATTTTCCCAAAATCGATCCCGAAAGTCCGACAAAATACGCAGAATTATTTGCACAAATTGCCCACAGAACCTCGGAAATGATTGTGGAATGGTACCGCGTAGGTTTTGTACATGGGGTAATGAATACCGATAACATGTCTATTTTGGGGCTCACCATTGATTACGGACCATTCTCATTTCTGGACGAATACAGTTTGAATTTCACTCCGAACACTACAGATTTGCCTGGCCGCAGATATGCATTCGGGAATCAGGCTAAAATTGCGCAGTGGAATCTCTGGCAACTTGCAAATGCATTATTCCCTTTGATTAAAGATGAAAAAATCCTGGAGAAAATGCTTAATGATTTCAGTACAGATTTCTGGAAAGAGCATGATAAAATGATGGCGGCCAAATTCGGTTTTAATGAAGTTCTGAATGGGGATGATCTGTTTTTCACCAATGTGCAAAATTTAATGGCAGAGTTAACAATAGATTATACATTGTTTTTCAATGCGTTAGAATCAATCACCGAAGACACAGAGCCGAAATCGCATTTTGAAAATATTTTCTATAACACAATTACTGATGAGCAGTTTGTGAACTTCAAAGACTTTATTTCGTCATATCTCGGGAGACTGAAACTGAATACCATTTCCAAAACAGAATCCAGAAAACTGATGCAAAAAAGTAACCCGAAATTCATTCTCAGAAACTATATTTTGTTTGAATGTATTAATGAAATTACTGACGGCAAAAAAGATTTACTGCATAAAATCCTGAACGCTCTGGAAAATCCTTACGAAGAACTTTTCCCGGAGTTTTCGCAAAAGCGTCCGCCGTTTTATGATGGACAAACCGGAAGCTCCACCCTTTCCTGCAGTTCTTAAAATTTCTTACTTTTGCCGAAATTTTTCACCTTGGTTTTTAAACAAAAAATTACTGATTTTTTTAAAACAGTTCTCCCATCTACAAAATTTGAACTTCTACTATTCACCATTTTCATTACCGTTTATGGTATTCTGGGAAGTTTCATTGCTCTGAATTACCGCATTATTTTTGACGACAGAATTCCTTGGGATGCTTACTTCAGTTTTGATAACCGCGCGATTGTAATGAATGGCGGCGGATTCGAAAGGCATCCTCTGGCCAATTATTATTTCGACTGGATCCGGGAGTTTGCCTATCTTTTTTCCGGCGGCAAAAAAGATGAAACTTTCCGTCTGGTTCTGGCGTGGTGCAGCAACTTTGCCATAAGTCTTAGTTTAATTCAGATTTACAAATATTTAAATAACATTGTAAGGTTACCAAAGAAAATCTCGCTGCTAATCCTCTTTTTCTTCGCCTCCTTTTCAACCAATATTTTGCTTTCTTTCACACCGGAAACCTATACTTACACTTTATTTTTCCTCATATTATTTAATTATTACGCAGCACTTAAATTAAAAAAGGAACAGAAAATACCAGCGGCGGCGCTTACTTTGGCGGTCGTTTCAGTTGGCGGTTTAACGGTTACAAATGCCGTAAAAATTTATATCCCGCTACTTTTTGAAAACAAAATATTCCGCAGCTGGAAAAAGTTAGGTCTGGCGTTCCTGCGTGTTCTTATTTCAGTTGCGGTGTTTGCACTTTTGTTTCTCAACCGATTGAATTTCAATTACATGAATTTCTTCAATAAGTCGGGCGAACAGTTAGAAAAATTCTCAAAACCGAAAATCACACCGCTTTGGGATATGATTACGTCCTGGTTTATCGGTGGGAATATGCTTTTCCCAGCTTTCGTTATCCGTGATTATCATAACAAAAAAGGATTTGAGTTTAAAGCAATATTTATGGATGTTTATGACTCATGGATTCCTTACGTTTTTGTTGCTGCAGTAGTGTTTTTGTCTATCTGGAGTTACGTAAAAAACTTTAAAAATAAATTTGTGCAGATTCTGATGGTTTCGTTTTTCGTAGATATCATCATACACTGCGTGCTGAAGTTCGGTCTTCATACTTCTTATATTTACGGCGGACATTTCGTTTTTGCGTTCCCGCTGCTCATCGGATGGCTGTTTTACGCCTACCGAAATTCCCCTAAAACGCTGTCAGTTCTCTACGTTTCAGTGTGGGGTTTATTTTCTTTTTTAGTACTGAACAATATCGTCAGGTTTCAGGAGTTTTTCGATTTCCTTAATGCCTATTACCAATAAAAAAACGCATCAGATGATGCGTTTTTGTCTGTATAAAGAGTTGAGTTCTTACTTAATTTCGATACAGCCTACTCTACCACCTGCATTTCCGGTTGGCTGTGTTTTGAAATCGTCCGGTCCGGCATGAATAATTAATGTTTTTCCTAGAATGTTTTTAGATTCATCGGTACAGCCAATACACCATTTATCGGTACTGAACTGTAATCTTGCAGTACCGTCTTTATCTGCATTCAGATTTCCAATGTCGCCTTTATGATATTCATCGTGTCCCCATTTTCCGTGCGATTCGGTTGTTGGGTTCCAGTGTCCGCCCGCAGAACTTGCATCAGCCGCAGAACAGTCTCCTTTTTCATGAAGGTGAACCGCGTGAATTCCTGGAGTTAACTTGTAGACATTTAGATCAAGTGCCACGTTTTTACCGGTTTGTACAAATTTGGCTGTTCCCTGAGTCTCAGTCCCACTTTTGGAATTGATCGTGTAATTCTTAGTAGTCGAGCAAGATACTGCTAAAAGCGCACTACCTGCAACGATAGAAAATTTAGCGATTTTCATAACGATTTATTTTAATGTTAAATGATTTCTTAAAGGTAAGCATAATTTCAAAATTTAGAAATGAAACCGCTCAGTACAGGAATTCCCCCTTTCAGTTAAAAAATATTTCAGCAAAACTCATTCCGCAATACATTTGCTTTATAAAACTATTGACCATGCCGACATTATTCCTTTCAAAAATTTTCGCACTTGTCTTGTTCCTGATGAGTTTCTTTGTGACTGCCCAAATCACCGTTTCCGGAAAAGTAAATTTTAAGAACAAAGGGGTTAAGGATATTTCTGTAACCCTTAAAGATACGTACGACGGATCCACGACCGATGAAAACGGTAATTTCTTTTTTCAAACTTCGGAAAAAGGAAAGCAGATTCTGGTATTTTCCAATCCTAAATTTGTGGAAGTTGAAAAACCTTTGCTACTTGAAAACGATGCAATCACTATCAATGCAGAATTAAAAGAGCAGATTTCAGAAATCGATGCGGTTGTTATTTCAGCCGGTTCCATTGAAGCCAGCGACAGGAAACGCGCAACTGTTCTTTTAACTCCCATCGATATTTACACCACCGCCGGAGCGAACGGACAGGTTTCCTCGGCGCTCGAAACGCTTCCCGGAGTACAGAAAATCGGGGAAACTGAAGGTCTTTTTGTGCGGGGCGGAACCGGCGCTGAAACTAAATTCTTTATGGACGGAAACCTGGTTAACAACTTCTTTGGAAATTCTGTTCCGGGAATCAAGGCGATGGACAGGCTGAACACTTCCTTATTTAAAGGCAATGTTTTCTCCAGTGGCGGTTATTCTGCGATGTACGGTCAGGCGCTTTCTTCTGTGCTTATCCTGGAAAGTATTGATTTTCCTGAAAGAAACTCTGTTGATATCGGAATTTCACCCATTTTTTTAAGCGGCGGCTTTCAGAACGTGAACGATGAAAAAACTAAATCTTTCGGTATTGCTGCCGCATACAGTAATTTAGGCCTGATGACAAAACTCCTCAAATTCAACAATACTTTTACGAAAGCTCCTGAAAGCTTCGGCACGAATTTCAATTTCAGACTTAAAAATAAAAGCGGAGGTATTTTAAAATATTACGGAAGTTTTGATACCAACAGACTTGGACTTCAGGACGAAAGCCTGGAACCCGAAACCGATTTCGACAATACTTCACTAAAAGGGAAAAACACCTTCCACAATATTTCCTACAGACAGAAACTGGGCAAATATCTTGTTAATTTAGGCAGTTCTTACACTTTCAATAATAACATGATTGATTTAAGCAACACTTATCAGGAATCGGAATTCAATCCCAACTCGATTGATATTACCGGGAATTATTTTAATGCTAAAGGAACTTTAGAGAGAAAAATCAATAAAATTTCAGCCATAAGAGGCGGAATAGAATTAAACCAAACACGGGAAAATACAGATGTCGCCATTTCACCTGTACCTTATTCTTTTCACGACCGCATCACCTCAGTATTTGCCGAAACTGATTTAGGTTTCAGTAATCATTTCTCCGCTAAAGTTGGGTTACGATCCGAATATTCAACTGCAGTAAATCAGTGGAATCTGGCGCCCAGACTTGCTTTCGCTTACAGAATTTCAAAGAACTGGATGAGTTCCCTGGCGTACGGAACATTTTATCAGAACCCTGAAAATCAATTTTTTGGAACTCACGATCTTAATTTTCAAAAAGCAGAACATTATGTTCTACAACTCCAGAAATCTGAAGAAGGAAGAAGTTTCCGCGTTGAAGCTTTTTACAAAAACTACAGAGATTTAATAAAAAACAAGGTTGAAAATTACAGACCAGTTGCAATCAGCAACAATGGAGACGGTTTTGCTAAAGGGATTGAACTTTTCTGGCGCGATAAAAAATCAATCAAAAATATAGATTACTGGATTTCTTATTCATTTCTGGATTCCGAACGAAATTTCCAGAATTATGACCAGAGTCTCTTTCCGAATTTTGCGGCAAAACATACACTTTCGTTAGTCGCAAAGAAATTTGTGACCGACTGGAAAACCGGCTTTAATCTTTCTTACAGCTACGCTTCCGGAAGACCTTATTACAATTTCCTTACGGATGACAACGGAAATTATTACCTGAACACGCAGGGTAAAGTAAAGGATTTCAACGCGCTTAATTTCAGCCTGAACTATCTGCCCAATCTGGGTAAAAAGGATTCTAAATCGTTTACGGTTTTGGTTCTCTCGGTCAACAATATTCTTAACCAGAAAAATATTTACGGGTACAATTTCTCAAGTGACGGACTGCGGAGCAAACCTATTCTGCCGTCTGCAGACACTTTTATATTCATTGGCGCCTTCATCAGTTTCGGTATCGACAGGACTCAGGATGCAATCGATAATAACCTCTAAATACTGTTCAGAATACAAAACCGACCTTTCAGGAAATAATATCCTGAGCATAAACAACTTATCATATACCTTTGATTCATCAAAATTGTAAAACCAACAAAAAATTATAACCATGAAAAAACTGTTATTCGCAATGTGTCTGATGACCGGAATAATTGCATTCTCTCAAACCGCTTACGATAAAGTAATGACTGAAAAAATCGCCAGCATTGAAAAACACCAGACTGCCGATGAATTTACCGCGCTCGCAAATGATTTCAAAAGAATCGGCGACAAGGAAAAAACACAGTGGCTGCCGTATTATTACGCCGCATTTTCCACCATTCAGAAAGGCAGAATGGCTATGCGCGAAGGAAAGGTTGCAGACCTTGATCCTATTGCTGCTGAGGCACAGAAATCACTGGATCTAGCCATGGATTTGAATAAAGACAATGCAGAAAACCTGATCCTGCAGAAGATGATTCATGGCCTGAAAATGATGGTTGATCCCCAGGCGAGATTTATGAGCGAAGGGATGCTTGCCGCTGATGCCTTATCAAAAGCCGAAAAAATAGATGCCGGAAATCCCAGAATAACACTCATGAAAGCGGAAGACACTTACTTCACTCCTGAACAGTTTGGAGGCAGTAAAGCCAGAGGTCTGGAACTGTTTCAGAAATCACTTGATCAGTTCAAAATCTATAAAACAAAATCAGCTTTAGATCCCAACTGGGGAAAGGGTGAAGCGGAATACTTTCTCGCCAATAAACCTTAAAATCACTGAAAAAATAAAATCTCCTGAAAATTACAGGAGATTTTGTTTTTAAAGTCCGTAAACAATCCCGATGCTTGGGATAAAACCGCTGCCGAGAAAGGATTTATTCTTATTGTAAAGCACATTATACATTCCGCCAATCTGCATATAGGTTTGCTCACCGAGTTTCTGCATATAACCGCCGCCTAGGTAAAGTGCAGCTTCATCAGCTGAATATTTAAGATTATCCACCTTGTTTTTCTGGGTGATAAAATATTCCTGAAACATACCGCTCAGGAAAAAGTTGCGGGAGAAATAGTAATTCACAAAAGGACCTACTCCAATCATTGTAGATGAGTAATAGTCAGTATTCGACCATTGCAAACTTCCTGCTAAACCGGTTTCCAGATTTTCAGTGACCTTGTATCCGACTCTGGGAGAAAGGTAAACAGAAACGCCGCCACCATTTCCGAAAGAACCACCCAGACCAGCGTAACCCCCAAAAGTCCATTTTGATTCGTTACCGCCGGTGTGTGCTGTTGTGGCGATTTGTGCATTGAGGCTGAAGGCCGCCAGGAGTAACATTAAAAGTGCTGATTTTTTCATCGTTGTAATACTTGAGTATAAAATTAAGCCTTTTTTTGAAATCGAAATTTTCAATAACGATGAAATCTTCAGAATTCCGGGTTTCTAAATCTTTGGGACAGGCACAAAAAGATGTTTTTAGCCCCGATGGAAGCGACATCCTTTATCTTTTTGACAGAAAAGATAAAGATACAGCGGACAGCGGGTGAAGTTTCCAGGAGAAATCCGCATTCTGTTGCTCCTGAAAATCTGCATTTAATGTCGTAAATTTGCCGCGTGAAACTTTCCCTTGACGAAAGTGTAACTTAAATATGAAAATAGTAGTAGGTTTATCGGGCGGTGTAGATTCCAGTGTTGCCGCCTATTTGCTGCAAAAACAGGGTCACGATGTGGTGGCGCTTTTTATGCGGAACTGGAATGATGCCTCCGTGACTTTGGAGGACGAATGTCCCTGGATTGAGGACAGCAACGATGCTTTAATGGTTGCCCAGAAACTGGGAATTCCGTTTCAGGTCATCGATATGAGCGAGCTTTACAAGGAGAAAATCGTTGATTATATGTTCGCTGAATACGAAAAAGGCAGAACCCCAAATCCCGATGTTTTATGCAACCGTGAAGTGAAGTTTGATGTTTTCATGAAAACAGCTTTATCGCTTGGTGCTGAGAAAGTTGCAACAGGACATTATGCACGCGTAAGTTCTGATTTTGATGAAAATGGGAAGGAGATTTTTCATCTTCTGGCGGGAAAAGACAATAATAAAGACCAGTCTTACTTTTTGTGCCAGCTGAATCAGGAGCAGTTATCCAAATCGCTTTTCCCGATTGGTGAATTGACTAAACCTGAAGTCCGGGAAATTGCCAGAGAAATGGGTTTGGTAACCGCGGACAAGAAAGACTCCCAGGGTTTATGTTTTATCGGCAAAGTAAGTTTGCCCACTTTTCTACAGCAGCAACTTAAACCAATAGAAGGTGAAATTGTGGAAATTTTCAATGATTTTGAAGGATTTCATCAAGAAAAACCTCAATTTTCTTCAAAATTAGAAGAATTACAGTTTCTCTCCAGAAAAATTAAATACCAAAAACCCGACGGAAAAGTAATCGGCAAACATCAGGGCGCTCATTACTTCACGATCGGACAAAGCAAAGGTTTGGGAATCGGAGGTCATAAAGAATCCTGTTTCATTATTTCGCGTGATATGGAAACGAATACGATTTATGTGGGTGAAGGAAGAAATTTCCCGGGGCTTTTCCAGACAGCGTTGAAAATTGACACGCCGGAAATCCACTGGGTAAGAGAAGACCTGTGCTTGCTGATCGGCGAATCGATGGAAGTGAAAGCAAGAATCCGGTATCGCCAGGCTTTGGAAGATGCCACTTTATATCAGTTTGAGGACGGACTTTATATCGAGTTCAAAAACCCGCAGTCTGCAGTGGCAGAAGGTCAGTTTGCGGCGTGGTATCTGGAGGATGAATTAATCGGAAGCGGAGTGATCAGTTAATCACACTTAAAAAAATCAATACAAAAGGCGGAAGTAAACTTTCCGCCTTTTTTTATTGGAATCTACTTCGATAGCCAATCCCTAAAATCCTTCACTCTGTCTCGGCTTACTGTAATTTCTTCGTCAGGCTGAAACTCCATTTCCACTTTGTAATAAGGCGAGGTGTGGATGTTTTTGATATAATTCGAATTGATGATAAACTGTCGGTTAACGCGGAAAAAACATTTCTCATCCAGAACTTCCTGAAGTTCGTCCAATGTAAAATCTGTCGGAAAACTCCGTTCTTTGGTCTGAAGATAAACGATTTTGTTTTCGCTGTAGAAACATGAAACCTCATCAGTCTGAACAATCTTTAAATTGTACCCAATCTTTACCAGAATCCGCGAAAGTTTTTGTTTCTCTTCTTTAATTAAAGACTTGATTTCCTTTAAGTTATAATTACTTTCTGAGGGGAGAAAGCTTTTATATTTATCAATCGCTCTCTGAAGATCTTCCTCCATAATTGGTTTTAAAAGATAATCGATCGAATTGAGTTTAAAAGCCTTCAAAGTGTACTGATCAAAAGCCGTGGTATAAATCATGAAGCTTTTGGTCGGAACTTTTTCAAAAATATCAAAAGACAAACCGTCGCCCAAAACAATATCTGAAAAGATGAGATGCGGATGCTCATTTCCGGAAAACCAACTGATTCCTTCTTCAACAGAATTAATCGTTGCAACCAATTCTAAATCAGGAAACAAACCTAACAGTCGCTCAAGTTTTCGGGCCGCGGGTTTTTCGTCTTCAATAATTACCGTTTGTATCATTTTAGAAGTGTAAATTATTTATACTTGTCCATCAATTCACGGGTTTTGCGGTCTTCCCAATCTTTTCCCAAAATGAAATTAGGAACAAAAACCCGCATCGCGTGACCCACTACTCCGATTCCCCAGAAAATTGCGGTCCAGTAATTATCAATATCCGCAAGGTTGTCGCCCTGCTGAACATTACGGGATATGATGAAAAGATTTACAATAATATAGACAAACAGATGGATGTAAAATCCCCTCAGTTCCTTAACTTTTCTTTTTGCCTCCGCATATTTGGCATCGCGGTTATTTTGTAATTCCATGGTTTAGTTTTTAAGATGTTTTTCTTTTTCTAAAATCTTCTGAATCTGTTTTTCTTCCCAGCTCCGGCCGATTCCGAATACCTGTAAGGCATGGGAGGCCAAACCTATTCCCCACCCTAACATCGGCCACCAAAACCAGTGGTACTGCGGTACGGTGTAGAGATTGACGAAAATAAGAAACGGGATAACGAGACAATAGGAAATTAAATTTCCGTAAAAACCTTTCAGTTCTTTTACTCTTTTGGAAGCTCTTTCGTAAGCCATCGATTCCTGGGTTGGCTGTGTAGTCATGGCGGTTATTTTTTGTGTTAATATGGGTATTTTGACACGGAAGAAATCCTCCGATTTTTCGATAAATACATTTTGTTTAGTCAGTAATGAATAACGCTGAACAATGTTGGCAAGTCCTATTCCAGCGCTTTCTTTCATCTGCTCGCGCGCCTGAAGATTATTTTCAATTAAAAGAAAGCCCTGTTCTGAATAAATTTTAATATTAAGCGGCTTCTGCGCTGTGGCATAATTATGTTTAATGCAGTTTTCCAGAAGTAACTGAAGGGAAAGCGGTACAACAAAAGATTTCATGTCGTTTTCATTCACCTTAAATTCAAAATTCACACTGTCTTCAAATCTTGTTTTTAATAAATCGCAATAAGTTCGGGCGAAATTAAGTTCTTCTTCAACAGTGACCAGCTCCTTGTCTTTCTGCTCCAACACATAGCGGTAAATCTTCGACATTGAGGCGGTAAAATGCTGCGCCTGATCAGGATTTTCATCGATAAGGGAACTCAGTACATTCAACGAATTGAAAAGAAAATGCGGATCGAGTTGGTTCTTTAAACTTTCGAACTGTGCGTTGGCAGATTTGGCGATCAGTTTCTGTTCAACCACTTCTTTTCGCGTTGATTTTTTCAATTCCGCAATAAAACCTTTGGCATGTAAAACCGCAGAAATCATGAGTGCAAAATTGATCATAAACCAGTTTACAAAATTCATTGTATCTGAAAAAAACTTAGAAGAATCTTCGTTTTTAATAACAATAAATACAATGTAATTGCAAAAGAGAACCATTATCACATTCCCTAAAACCGTAGCAATTATGCCGAATATGGTTCTCTGTCTGGTATTCTCAACCCAGGAAAATTTCCTGTTTAAAAAAGTATTGATCTGATGATTTCCGGTGGAGAGAACGACGGTATAAAACAGTGAAATTCCTAAAGTGAAGAAAAAATTCTGCACCGTCTTTTCACTATCGAAAAAGGTATAGAAAAACAACCCTGCGCCGAGCGATATAGTAAGGATGTTATAAAAATCTTTTCTGTTCATTGTTTAATTTCTTCAGTAAAACTATGTCAAAATAAAGATATACAAAATTATATCTTGCTGAAAGGCAAAATTCAACGACTGAGCTGTAAACAAAAACCACCGGATTAGGCGGTGGTTTTTTTTTTGTAATGGTGATTATTTCATCTGTGCGGCAATCGCAACCGCTTCCTGAAGATAAAGGTCGCGCTGTAGATTCTTCGTCCAGTTCTGCGACTTCTTAGCAAATGCCTCATCTTTTTTCTCCCGGACTATTTCATCCGGATTTAAAGTGAAAGTAAGCCCGTTATTGAATTTATCCAGAGCTTTGAATTTCTCAATCTGTGCTTTTCTGGTTTTCATCACTTCATTGAATTTGGTTTGATTGAGAGAAATGCTTTCTTCTTTATCCAGATTTTCCTTCCACTGCGCTGATTCCTGTACCAACTGGTAAGCTTTGTTGTTCATCAGCCGGGATTCCATGTCTTTCTGTAATGCCTGCGCTGTAAAGTAATTCATCGGCTGATAAGGAACTGCGGGAATTTTATCCCACGCCAAAGCATAATCATCATACCTTTCTCCAATCTCGGCGTAGGTAAAGAAATCCTTCATTTTAAAGTCGGATTCAATCCCTTTTCTTTGAGTAGATTCACCTGTTACGCGGTAAAATTTCTGAATCGTAAGTTTCAAAGATCCGAAATCATCATTTGTATTCAGAAATCTGTTCAGATCAACGAAGGTCTGCACTGTTCCTTTACCAAACGACTGCGGAGATCCGATAACCACCCCTCTGCCGTAATCCTGAACAGCTCCCGCAAGAATTTCTGACGCTGAAGCAGAAAGCTCATTCTGCATAATTACCAAAGGACCTGTCCAAAGTGGAACACTGTTTTTATTCTTCAGCGTCTGGATTTTTCCGTTCCCGTCTTTTACCTGAACATAAGGTCCGGTATTCATGAATAGTCCAAGAATATCTCCGACTTCGGTTAAACTTCCGCCACCGTTATTTCTAAGATCCAGGATAATTCCCTGTACATTCTGTGCTTTCAGTTTAATCAGTTCGTTTTTAATGTCGTCTGACGCATTTCTGCCTTTGTCATCTGCAAAATCAGCATTGAAACTCGGCAAATTAATGAAGCCGTACTTTTTACCGTCTTTAGAGTTTACGATGATGCTCCTTGCAAACGTATCTTCAATCGCAACTTCCTCGCGGATCATCGTAACTTCTTTAATCGTTTTGTCTTTTTTCTCAACGGTTAAAGTCACTTTTGTTCCTTTTTCGCCGCGGATTAATCTCACAGCTTCATCGGACAGCATCCCAACAACATTTACGGGATCTTCATTTGGTTTAGAACGGACTTTTAAAATCTTATCGCCTTCTGAAAGCTGTTTAGATTTCCAGGCCGGTGCCCCAATCGTAAGCGCTCCAAGATAAAGATAACCTCTTTTTTCCTGGATGATTGCGCCAATTCCGATTACCTTTCCTGTGAACTGTGTATCGAAATCCTCCTTGTTTTTCGGGGAATAATAGTTAGTGTGCGGATCGAAAACTTCGGTATAAGCATTCATATAAACAGTAAACCAATCCATCTTGTTTCTTTTCTTGAACCTTCTGAAAGTGTCGGTGATAAGGTCTTTAACCTCTTCTGTCGCTTTAACTCTTTTCTGTTCCGGAGTAAGGATTTCAAGTTTGATGGTGTCCTTCAAATTAAACTTCTGAACAGAATCTTTTTTCTCTTTCTGCATTTCTTCTTTAGCGCTTAAAGATTCCATTTCCTGAAGGATATTGTACTTAATGTATTTTTTCCATTCTGCCGAAAGTTCCTTCGCGTTTGTTGAATTCTTCTTGAGCTTAGGCTCAAGAACCAGCGTTTCGTCTTCCTCTAAATTAATAGGTTTACTCAAGATATCCTGAGTAATTTTGTCGATTTCATCAACCCTTTGATAAAGCCTGTCGATGGTGAGTTTATAAAAGGTCAAATCACCCTGATTCAGGTAATCATCAAGCTTTGTCTTATGTTTTGCAAATTCGTCCATATCAGACTGCAGGAAATATCTTTTAGACGCATCTACCATTTCGAAATAGTGCTTGTAAACGTCCTGAGAATAAGCATCATTGATGGGTTTCGGAGCGTAGTGAAGATAACTGAGCGTATTTTTTACGCTCACCATAATTGTTGACATTTTATCGTCATCATTTTTTGGGGAATTAAAGCAGAACACTAAGCTCGTAAGCGGAATGAACAGCAGTAAAGTATTGATTTTTAATTTCTTGAACATATAATTGTTTACTATTATCTGATTTGTTAATATTTTTACCGTTTTGTTACAGGATTTTACAAAGTATCAAAATTAATACCTTATTTATATTTGAACACTATATTTTAAGTAATTTTGTTCAAAACCCCTAGATATATGCACAGACCTTTGATATTAGTAACAAATGACGACGGAATTACCGCACCAGGAATACGGAATTTGGTAAATTTTATGAATGAAATCGGCGAGGTGGTCGTAGTAGCGCCGAATTCACCGCAAAGCGGAAAAGGTCACGCCATTACCATCAATTCTACCCTCACTTTTGAAGAAATAAACCTTGAAGGTCCACAGAAAGATTATTCTCTGAGCGGAACTCCCGTAGATTGCGTCAAATTTGCTCTTGACAAAATCCTTACAAGAAAACCGGACATTGTAGTTTCAGGAATTAATCACGGGGCGAATTCTTCAATCAATGTTATTTATTCAGGAACCATGTCGGCAGCGGTTGAGGCCGGTGTAGAAGGACTTCAGGCGATTGGCTTTTCGCTGCTTGATTTTTCCTGGGACGCCGATTTCACTCAGGCAAAAAACCATATTCAGGCGATCGTAAAGAAAGTTCTGGAAAATCCGATGCCAAAAGGTGTTGTGCTTAATGTTAATATTCCGAAACTGGCGAATGATGAAATAAAAGGCATCAGAGTCTGCAAACAGGCAGATGCCAAATGGGAAGAAAGTTTCGACCAGCGTGTAAATCCGCACGGGAAAACCTATTTCTGGCTCTCCGGATACTTCAACAATATGGATGCGAGTCCTGATGCAGATGAAGTGGCCCTGTCGGAAGGTTATATTTCAGTAGTTCCGGTGAAATTTGATTTAACGGCTTATGAATATATGAAAGATCTTAAAGGAATTCTGGAATAGCATCTTATTTGTTTCTTCAGGATCAAAATCTTTAAAAATTACAGAATGCGCATAGAATACGAAATAAAACTGGGCTTTAAGGATGTAATGATCCGCCCGAAGAGGTCAACATTAAAATCAAGATCCCAGGTTAGTTTAGAACGGAATTTCACTTTGGTGAATTCAAAGAAAAAATGGAGCGGCGTGCCGATTATCGCCGCCAATATGGATACGGTCGGAACTTTCGAAATGGCTGAGGCGCTGGCAAAAGAAAAAATTATTACCGCCATCCACAAACATTATACTCCGGAAGAATGGACTGCTTTTCTAAAGAATCAACCCGATTCGATTTATGATTATATCGCATTAAGCACCGGAACCGGGAATGCTGATGAGGAAAAAATCAAACAGATTATGGATGCCCATCCGCAGATTGAATTTCTCTGCATCGATGTTGCCAACGGTTACTCTGAACATTTTGTTGAGTTTGTAAAGAACGCACGCAGGAATTTTCCTAATAAAACAATTATCGCAGGAAACGTTGTAACCGGAGAAATGGTGGAAGAGCTAATTCTCGCCGGAGCCGACATCATAAAAGTCGGAATTGGCCCTGGTTCTGTGTGTACAACAAGAATTAAAACCGGCGTCGGTTATCCGCAGCTTTCGGCGATTATTGAGTGTGCGGATGCGGCTCACGGACTTGGCGGACATATTATTTCTGATGGCGGATGTAAAATTCCCGGAGATGTGGCAAAAGCATTTGGTGGAGGTGCAGATTTCGTGATGTTAGGCGGAATGTTTGCCGGACACGACGAAAGTGGCGGCGATATTGTGGAAGAACAAGGCAAAAAATTCAGACTTTTTTATGGAATGAGTTCGCAGACCGCGATGGATAAACACGCCGGCGGTGTGGCTGAATACCGTGCTTCTGAAGGTAAAACAGTGAAAGTTCCTTATAAAGGTCCTGTTTCTGAGACGGTGAAAGATATTCTAGGCGGCGTGCGGTCTACCTGTACGTATGTCGGTGCTTCAGAATTGCGCGAACTTTCGAAAAGAACAACCTTTATCAGGGTTGCCGAACAGCATAATGAGGTTTTTGGGAACTAATTTTTTTTTGCAGCCACAGCTATTTATGAAATATCAATCTAAAGCAAATGAAACTCATCAGAACAAACTCAGAAAACCAGGATTTTATACAGTTGGTTAAAATGCTGGATGAATATCTCGCCTATGTTGATGGAGATGATCACGCATTCTATGACCAATTCAATAAAATTGATGCCCTGCAGCACTGTATTGTTATTTTTGAGGATGAAAATCCTGTCGGCTGCGGTGCAATTAAACCTTATGACAAAACATCTGCAGAACTGAAACGGATGTTCGTGATTCCGGAATTCCGAGGAAAAGGTTATGCCTCAAAAATTGTTTCTGAACTGGAACGCTGGGCTAAGGAATTGGGCTATGAGAAAGTGATCCTAGAGACCGGAATTAATCAGCTGGACGCGATCAGGCTTTACGAAAAGACTTATGAACGCATGGAAAATTACGGACAGTATAACGGCGTCGAGAATTCTTTATGTTTCATTAAAGAACTTAAATAAGTTCTTTAACAAGTCTAAGTTAAGTTGCAGTAATACAAAAACCTTCTGTTCTAAATACAGAAGGTTTTATTTTTATGAAGTAAAAAGAGGTAATCTTTTAGCCCCGATTGTAACGGAAATCCTTTTTTGAAAAAAAAGATTGCAGTGAAAAGCGGGACGGGTTTTGATGATACAACAAATCTTGTTGCTTCCTAAGTCAGCATTCCGCCATCAACATTCAGCACCTGACCAGTGATGTACGCCGACATGTCGCTGCCCAAGAAAACACATGCGTTGGCCACATCTTCCGGCTGTCCGCCGCGTTTCAAAGGAATTCCTTCTCTCCAGCCCTGCACGGTTTTTTCGTCTAAAGCAGCAGTCATTTCGGTTTCGATGAATCCAGGCGCGATGGCGTTGCAACGGATATTTCTGGAACCCAACTCCAGCGCAATGGATTTGGAGAAGCCAATCACTCCGGCTTTGGAAGCTGCGTAATTTGCCTGTCCGGCATTTCCTTTAACGCCAACCACCGAAGTCATGTTGATAATAGAGCCGGATTTTGCTTTCATCATCGGTTTAATTACCGCTTTCGTAAGGTTGAATACGGAATCCAGGTTTACTTTGATGATGGTGTCCCAATCGTCTTTGGACATTCTGAGCATCAGATTATCACGTGTAATTCCTGCGTTATTGATCAAAATATCGATCTGGCCGAATTCTGCCATGACATCTTCTACGAGTTTCTGTGCAGCATCATAATCCGACGCATCAGACTGGTAACCTTTTGCTGTAGTAATTTTTGATAGTTCTTCTTCAAGCGCTTTGGCTTTATCAACAGAACCTGCGTAAGTAAAGGCAACTTTAGCACCTTCCTTAGCGAAAACTTCAGCGATTCCTTTTCCGATACCGCGTGTTGCTCCGGTAATTAAAGCCACTTTTCCTTCTAATAGTTTCATAATTATTCTATATTTATTTCGCAAAAATTTATTAAGTAATTTCTTACAGTGAAATTAGTTTTATCTCCAATACTTCTAAAAGTGGTACAGGCTTTTGCAATTTGATTTGTACCAAGATAGGAAATTCCCAGTTTTAGATTGGCTTGATCAATAGTTGTTTTAAAACGGTTCAAGCCTATATTAAGGTTTTGTATTTTTTCAAATTCCGCAATAGCCTTCTCAAACTGTTGTTTATTATAATACTGTTCCCCTTTTTCAATAATTTTAAAAAAGGATATGTCTTCTTTATTTTTCAGATCTTTGAGGTATCTCAAAAAATGTATTTCTCTTATAACTAAAAGGTTATGCGCGTAAGGATTATGAACAGCGTTTTCGGCTTCCCTGATGGCGGATAAAAATTCTGAGTCAAAACTTGAATCGTATCCATCTATAATCTTAATATCTCGAATTTTACTGTCTGTTGTTACAACGTACTCGGCCTTAAAGTATAAATCATCATTTTTTGATGAACGGAACATGCTGTTTGCAAGCAAATTCGTTGGGAAATGGTCCGATTCGTAACTTGGTTTAGTGACGTCGTCTGCAATCCACAAAATATCTCCGTTTCTAATTGCTTCTTTTGGTTTAAATTCCGGATATTTCTTTATAAAATCTTCACGTTTTAGAAAAGCATAAAGTTTATCTTCATCATTATCTCTGATCAGCAAATAGCCACTGCGGAGCTCATAATCGATTTTCCGGGTGGTCGTTTGTATTGATTTATCAGAGAATACCGCATCAAACGCCCGATCGTTAATTGTAATTTTATTATTACGGACCTCGTAGATCAGTTTATATGAAAACAACTCTTTATTCACTTCAATGTCTTTCCCATCCGCATAAATAACTTTATCCAAAACCCAAACTCCTAAAAGATTTTTGTTCTGAGAGTAAATGTTCGTAAATAGAAGTATAAGGGCAACGACAGAAAGGTTTTTAAACATTTAAATTGCATTATTGATCACCAAAACAATTTCTCCTTTTAAAGTTTTACTTTTAGAAAACTCAATTAACTCATTGATCGATCCGCGTTTAGTCTCTTCGAATTTTTTTGATATTTCGCGGCTTAAACTCACTTTCGTTTCTTCACCGAAGAACTCTTTGATCTGCTCTAAAGTCGTATTTATTTTATGAGGGCTTTCGTATAAAACGATGGTTTTCTTTTCTTCCGCAAGCTGTTTCAGTTTTGTCTGCCTGCCTTTTTTCTGGGGTAAAAATCCTGCAAATATAAACTCATTATTCGGTAAACCGGAAACTACCAAGGCCGGTACAAAAGCCGTTGCTCCCGGAAGACAAATCATTTCAATATCCTCATCAGAACCTGCTTTAGCCAGTAAATAACCAGGATCTGAAATGCCCGGTGTTCCGGCATCGGTAATGATGGCGATATTCTGGCCGCTTTTCAGGCCTTCAATCACCTTTTGCGTCATCTGATGCTCGTTGTGTAAATGATAGGATTTCAGAGGTTTAGCGATCTCAAAGTGCTTCAGCAAAACGCCTGAAGTTCTGGTATCTTCGCACAAAATATAATCTACTTCCTTGAGCACTTTTACTGCTCTGAAAGTCATATCTTCTAAATTCCCGACAGGTGTTGGAACAAAATAAATGATTCCTGACATTATAAATTTTCGAATAAAGTTTTACAGAAATCTTCGAGACCCGGATCCCGTGCTCCCATTAAAAGCAGCACTGTTCCTTCTTTTAATTCAGGGCGCAGCGCTTCAAGCAGATTATTTCTGTCTTCTACAAAATGGGCGTTTTTGCCTTTTGCCTGAATATCTTTAACTAAATCGTTCGCGGAGATATCTTTAACTGCGGTTCCGCCTGCGTAGAAGATTTCGCTCATCCAGATTTCATCCTGAGGCCTTAAAGCATCAGCGATTTCCTCCACGAAATCATTTTTTAAAAATCTTGTAGGTCCGTAACCATGAGGCTGAAACCAGGAAATTACTTTTTCTGCCAAAGGCTGACAGGCCCTGATGCTCGCGGCACATTTGGCCGGATTGTGCGCGTAATCATCGATAACCCAAACACCGTTTTTCTGTCCAAGAACCTGGTGACGGCGGTAAATGCCTTCATATTTTGACAGGCTAGCCGCGCATGTTTCTAAATCAACACCGATTTGATGGGCAACCGCAATTGCTGCGGCAGCGTTTTCAACACTGTGTCTGCCGAGTGAGGTCATCTGAAATTTCTGATGGCGAAGTTCAAATGTTAATGAAAGTCCGTTCTGGTCAAAATTCTGAGCCGAATATCCCGCATCTTCGTTTTCAAAACCAAAATCGTTCTGAGGATTTGCCGAAAGTGTTTTGGCAAGCATATTTGACTGGTTTACAATGAATAAACCCTTAGTATTGTTCTTAAATATCGTAAACAGTTCGATTAATTCATCAATTTCCTGATGGTCTTTATCGATGTTTAAAAGAAGTCCGATTTCGGGTTCATATTGTACAATTGAACCGTCGCTTTCATCAGCTTCAATGATGAGCCACTCGCCTTTGCCCACAGCAGCATTTCCTATTTTACCTTCTTTAATGATGGAAGTTAAACCCGCTCCGGAAATAATACTCGGCTCCAGATGAGCATCAAGTAGAATCTGATATAACATTGCTGATGTGGTTGATTTACCGGAAGTTCCGGCAACCGCGATTGTCTTTTTGCTTTTGGCGATTACTGATAAAAGCTCGCTTCTTTTGATGATTGGAATCCCCAGTTCTTTTGCTTTCTGAACTTCAAAAACTGTGTCTTCGATGGCCGTTGATACAACGATGAGATCAGTTTTTTCAGAAATCCCACTTCCGTCCTGAAGAAAACATTGTATGCCTTCAGTTTCCAGCTGTTCTTTTGTTTTGTTGTATTCGTTAGGATGAAAATAACGGTCGCTTCCGGAAACTTCTTTGCCGATTCCTTTCAGATATTGCGCAATGGCGCTCATGCCGACACCGGCAACGCCGATGAAAAAAACGTTTTGAAAATCTCCAATATTAATAATCTTACTCATTCAATCAAAACGTTATAAAAATTTATTTTCAACCAAGTTCCAAAGTCTTTGTGCGTATTCATCTACTTTTGCCCAGTCTTTTTGGTAATAGACTTCGCTTAAATACTGTTTGGCATCTTCAATATTATTAAAGGAATTGAGTTTATCAACGGTATTTTTCAATTCTTCAGCTTCACCATTAAAGAGAAGTTTTGTGAATGCTACTTTATCATTCAGATCCAATTTGAATTCGTTCTTCTTTTTCTCAGCCTCCATAAAATCTGTAGGAATATTTGTTTTCAAAATACTTCCGGATTCAGTTTTCGGTTCTGCAATATGATTTTTTTGTTCTTCAAGTCTTTCCAGCGGATCTTCATCGAAAAGGTTCTGTACTACTTTCAGGCCTTTTATATGGGCAAGTTTGAATTTTTTCTCCGAATGAAGCTGCTCTTCCTTTGTTTCCGAATGTAATGTTTCGTTTTTCGGCGGATGTATAATATCTTCCTTCTTGAAATCTACAATTTTTCTCCGGCGTTCTTCCAGTTCAAGAAATTCTCTTTCCTTCTGTGCTACCCTTTCTTCATAATTTTGTTCAATTTCAATTTCGGAGATCATATCTTCTTCGATTTTTTCCTCCACATTTCCTTCAGCTACTCCTGTCATTTCCGTGGATTCAACTACCGGCTCCTCATTTTCTATCTCATTAAGTTCATTGGTAAATATTACCTCTTCTTCAATGGTATTTTCAGATATCATATTGTCATCAAGCATGTCCAAATCAGGGCTCATAATCTCGTTGGCAGAAAAATTCTTTACGTCTTCATCATCATATTTTTCCGCAACCTCCTCAGCGATAAAACTATCTTTATTTTTTTCCAGAATCCTCAAGAAAGCAATTCTGTCGGTTATTTCAGCAAAAAGATCCTGTTTTCCGAGCAGCTCATCTTTTGAACTGATCCGGGAAAGCGTTTCGAGAATTGTCTTGCATTCAAAAAAAATTTTTTCCTGTAGATCTTGGAGGTTTTGCATAATAAAGTCTATTAAATTTCCTTATTTTTGAGCTTTGAATATTACGGCTAAATTAACAAATGTTTTTAGAAAATACAATTAATCACGCAAAACAGAGCGGCTGGATGGAAGTTATCTGTGGGTCGATGTTTTCAGGCAAAACTGAGGAATTAATCAGAAGGCTTCGGCGTGCTGAAATGGCCGGTCAGAATGTAGAAATTTTCAAACCAAAACTCGATACACGGTATGCTGAAGAAGAGGTTGTTTCTCACAATCAGAATAAAATCAGAAGCACCCCTGTAGAGAGTCCTAATGAAATACTTTTACTGGGTTCAACCTGCGATGTAGTTGGAATTGACGAAGCGCAGTTTTTTGATGAAAGCATTGTAGAAGTTGCCAACACATTGGCGAATAACGGCGTACGTGTTGTTATTGCGGGACTTGATATGGATTTTATGGGCAGACCTTTCGGACCCATTCCGAATTTAATGGCTACAGCTGAATATGTAACAAAAGTTCACGCCATCTGCAAAAGAACGGGAAATCTCGCAAATCATTCTATGCGAACAACTGCAAATAAAGATCTTGTACAACTGGGCGAAACCGAGAGCTACGAAGCAGTAAGCCGAAAAGTTTTCAATGAAGAATTTCTGAACAGAAAAAATAAATGAACTACACTACCAAACAACTTGCAGACCTTACCAATTCACAACTCATTGGGAACGGAGACCTGCAGGTAACAAGTATTTCCTTTGACAGCCGAAATATTTACTCTTCGGCGAACACCGCTTTCATCGCCATCAATACTAAAAAAAATTCCGGCGAAAAATATATTCAGTCCGCAGCTGAGAAAGGAATCAAAATTATAATTTCTGAGCATGAAGCTCATGATTTGGAGGACATCACCTGGATTATTGTAGAAAATTCATTAAGATTTATTCAGGCACTGGCAAAGCACCATCTCTCACTTTTTAATCTCAAGACAGTTGGAATTACGGGAAGTAACGGAAAGACGATCGTGAAGGAATGGCTTTACCAAAGCCTTTTTACTGATTTTAATACTGTTAAAAGCCCTAAGAGTTTTAATTCTCAACTGGGTCTTCCGCTTTCACTCCTTAAAATTGAGAATATTCACCAAGTGGGAATCTTTGAAGTGGGTGTTTCCAAACCTGGCGAGATGGAAATTCAGGAAAATATTTTTTCTCCCAAAATTGGTGTTCTTACGCACATCGGCTCGGCGCACTCCTCGAATTTCGTTGATGAAGAAGAACTGATCAATGAAAAAATTAAACTTTTCAAGCATTCGGAAACTATTATTTTTAATGGAGACAATGAGTTGGTTTATAATAAAATAAATAACCTTTATTCCAGTAAAAATTTAATATCCTATGGATTAAAAAACCATAACGATATTACCGTAACAAACGATCTCAGCAACAAATCTGAATCTTTACAGATCCGTAATTTTGACGAGATATTTCAACTTCCGGCTCAGCAAAGGGATGAGGCAACACTGAGCAATGCTTTATGTATTGTGGCGGTTCTGAAAGAGTTTGGATTCAACTTTAAGCAAATTACCGAAAAGATTAACGCCCTGAAATCCGTAGAAATGCGTCTGGAAAGTGTAAACGGACTCCGTAATAATCTTATCATCAACGATTCGTTTAATCTGGACCTAGATTCTTTAAAAATTGCTTACCAGTTCATAAAAGAATACAACAAACCTAAGAATACGCTTATATTGACCGATTTCATTGAGGGTAAAAATTCTGATGAGCTTTATCGTGAAGTCAGTGATATTACAAACCAGCAGCATTTCAGTAAGATTATTCTGATCGGTGATGAAATAATTAATTACCAAAATGATTTTAAAGGCGAATCTTATACTTTTAATAACGTGGCTGAACTTATTGGAAGTCATTTACTTAATCAGATAGAGAACGAACTGATTCTCTTAAAAGGGGCAAGAAAATTCGAAATCGAAAAAGTTAAAAATCACCTGGAACTTCAGAAACACGATACATTACTCGAAGTTAATCTTAATGCAATACTTCACAATATAAATGTCCATAAAGCTTTGCTGAAGCCCTCAACCAAAATGATGGCTATGGTTAAAGCCTATTCATATGGTCTTGGCGGTTATGAAATTGCAGAATTTTTGCAGCATCATCACATTGATTATCTGGGTGTTGCGTATGCTGACGAAGGTGTAGATTTAAGAAAAAACGGAATTACTACACCGATTATGGTGATGAATCCCGAACAGCACAGTTACAATATTATTATTGATTATAATTTGGAACCTGAAATTTACAGTTTCCGTGTATTGGAATTATTTAATCAGCAGCTTATTGAAAAAGGAATTCAGGAGAAATATCCTATTCATATCAAGCTGGAAACTGGAATGCACAGACTTGGTTTTAAGAACAATGAGATTGATGACCTCATTATGAAGTTGAAGGAGCTGAACGTAAAAGTGGCTTCTATTTTCAGTCATTTGTCGGTTGCAGACGTTCCGGAAGGAAAGGATTATACTTTGAGTCAGATTGAAATTTTCAGAAAAAATTCAGAACAACTTATTTCTGGACTGGAATATCAACCAATCAGGCATATTCTTAACACTTCTGGAATTGTGCATTATTCTGAAAATCAATTTGATATGGTAAGAATCGGAATTGGAATGGTGGGTATTTCTTCAAATGCCCAAATCAGCAAGCAACTACAGAATGCAGTTAGTTTTAAAACCGTAATTTCACAGATCTCTACGGTCAACGAGGGAGAATCGGTCGGTTATAACCGGAATTTTCAACCCGACCACTCCACGCAGGTCGCAACCATTCCTGTTGGATATGCTGACGGAATTCCACGGCTGATAGGCAACAAAGTTGGCAAAGTAGGCATAGGCAAAAAGCTTTACCCGATTGTAGGGAATGTCTGTATGGATATGATGATGATTGATATCGGAAATTCCACGGCTAAAGAAGGTGACGAGGTGATTATTTTTAACTCCAATCCAACTCTTGAGGATTTCTCAGCTTACTGTAAAACAATACCTTACGAGGTTTTAACATCAATTTCCAGGCGCGTTAAAAGAATTTACATCAAAAACTAAATGAAAAAAACACTGGTCTTCCTTCTTACAGTAGTACTGAATTTCTGCCTGAGCGCTCAGGTAAAAGAAGGATTTACCATACCTAAAAATCCAAAAATCGGATTATCACTATCTGGCGGCGGTGCCAAAGGATTTGCCCATATCGGTGTTTTAAAAGTTTTAGATTCCCTCGGAGTGAAGATCGATCATGTCTCCGGAACCAGTATGGGCGCCATTGTTGGCGGACTATATGCATCCGGATACACGGGCAAAGAAATTGAAAAAATAGTTCTGGAAACGGATTTCTACACCATTATTGCCAATGAAAAGACCCGAAAAGAGACTACTTTTTTCGATAAAGCAGTTGATAAATATATCTTAAGCATCCCGGTAAAAGACGGTAAAATAAATGTTTTACCTAAAGCGATTTCGACGGGACAGAAAAATATTTATCTCCTGAAGGAACTGTTTAAAAACGTTTCAACAATCGATGATTTTTCTAAGCTTCCAATTCCATTTATGTGCATTGCGACCAATCTTGAGAGTGGAAAAATCGAAATATTCGAGAAGGGTGATTTGGTGAGTTCCATTATGGCAAGTTCAGCATTTCCCTCGCTGATGGATCCGGTTAAGATTAATGATTCTCTTTATATCGATGGTGCGATGACCATCAACTATCCTTCTAAACCTTTGAAGGACAAAGGAATAGATATTGTGATTGGTGTAGATTTAAGTCAGGGTCTAGCCACCCGGGAAAAACTCTCAAGTGCAATTGATATTTTGAATCAGGTTATTGACTTTGGAATTCAGAAGGAAACTAAGAACCAATATCAATATACAGACATTAATATTCATCCTGATCTTACAGGTATGAGTGCCACAAGTTATGACGCTAAAGCAGCAATTCTTGATTCTGGATATGTAGAAGCACAAAAATATATAGAAACGCTTTCCTTACTTCCGCAGCGGAAAAAAGATCTTCTGCGCGCCCCACTCAATTCCATTTACTCAAATGTTTATAAAATAGATAGTCTTATCCTTCAGAACAACCATATTTTCGGAAAAAATTATGTTCAAGGGAAGATGAATCTTAGAGTTCCTTCACTTCAGACTTATGGGGGAATAAATAAAATGATAGACCGTCTTTATGCTACAAATAACTATCGGTTAATAAATTACGATATAATTCAGCAGGATGATCGTAATTATTTGAAACTTAATGTCACTGAAGATGATGCACGTTTTTTCCTTAAATTCGGACTTCATTATGATGAGATCTTTAAAACAGGACTTTTACTGAATCTTACTGCTAAAAGATTACTGTTCCGCAACTCTGCCATTTCACTTGATGTTGTTGTGGGTGACAAGCCACGATATTACCTGAATTATTTTATTGATAACGGTTATATACCAGGTTTCGGACTGTATGCATCGGGGATGAGCCTTGATTTAATAGACGCCGATTCCAATGTATCCGAAAAATGGAACTGGTTCCGAAATGAAGCCTTTATACAGTCTGTTTGGCGCGATAAATACGCTATTGGAGGCGGAATTAGCCACGATTATTACGAATCTAAGGTCTTCTGGGAAACAATTTATTCAAATGCTCATAACTACATTAATCCTTATGTCTTTATCAAAACCGATACGCAGGACGATACCAGTTTCCCCACTAAAGGACTGTTTCTATATGCAGAAGGTAAAGTTTTAGATCTGCTTAATGATGAATTAGAAGGGCGTACTGTACAGTTAAAAATATCTTCACAAATAAATTTTCCTTTTACATCGTGGTTTACTTACAGGCTAGGACTTTTTGGCGGGATTACCGTTGGTGAAAGTCTTTCTCCGTTCTACAATTACAGAATTGGCGGCATCTTTGAACAGAACATTGGGAATTTCGAGAAATTTCAGGGCTACGAATTTGGGCAGCTTAACTCCAAAAATATGCTTACTGCGTCTAATACATTCCAGTTTAATTTTTCAAAAAGTTATTATGTAGATGCCAATTTCAGCATAGCAAATCTTTTTGATGATATAAAAGTTGATGACATTCTACACCTATCAGAGTCTTCTGCAGGTGTTAGCGCTGGTTACAAATCACCTTTCGGACAGATAAAATTCAATTACAGCAGGTCATTAAACCGGAATAATAATATACTGAGTGTAATACTCGGACATTGGTTTTAAAAATATGATACAGTTTTTTTTCGAAAATATTGAACAAATAGAACTCAGTGGTAACACTACCAAATGGTTGGAAGATCTTATAGTTTCTGAGCAGAAAAAGCCGGGAGATATCAATTATATCTTCTGTGATGATGAATATCTTCTACAGATCAACCGGGAACATTTGCAGCATGATTACTATACTGATGTTATTACTTTCGACTATGTAAAGGGCAAAACCATTTCAGGCGATATTTTTGTATCTTTGCCCCGCATTTCTGAAAACGCTACCAATTTATCTAAAGATTTTGATTCTGAAGTACATAGAGTTTTAGCACATGGTGTTTTACATCTCTGCGGTTACAAAGATAAACTTGATACTGAAATAGCAGTAATGCGCCAAAAAGAGGATTTTTATCTGAATAAAAGGTAGTTTAAATGTAATTACTTTACGACAGTATTAAAAATCTATAGTCTTTAAATAATGTTTCACGTGAAACATTTCAACTTATTTCCCTAGAATAAATGATAAACGAAATATACGACGTGATTGTGGTCGGCGCCGGACATGCTGGATGTGAGGCCGCTGCAGCAGCTGCAAATATGGGTTCAAAAACCCTTCTCGTTACGATGAATATGCAAACAATCGGGCAAATGTCTTGCAATCCAGCGATGGGCGGGATTGCAAAAGGGCAAATTGTCCGAGAAATTGATGCACTCGGAGGTTACTCAGGCATCATAGCAGACAAGTCTGCCATCCAGTTTAAAATGCTAAACCTTTCCAAAGGTCCGGCAATGTGGTCTCCGCGGACTCAAAACGATAGAATGCTTTTCGCTGAAGAGTGGAGAATTGCCCTGGAAAACACTCCAAATCTTGATTTCTTTCAGGATATGGTGAAGAGTTTAATTGTAGAAAATAATAAAGTTACAGGTATAATAACCTCATTGGGAATTCAGATTAAGGGCAGAGCAGTAGTACTTACTAACGGAACTTTTTTGAATGGCTTAATCCATGTTGGCGATAAACAGCTGGGCGGGGGAAGAATGGGTGAACCTAGAGCTTTCGGAATCACCGAACAATTGGTATCACTGGGTTTCGAAGCTGGTAGAATGAAGACCGGTACACCACCCAGAGTAGACGGTAGAAGCCTGGATTATTCTAAAATGGAAGAACAGAAAGGTGACGAAAAACCTCAAAAATTCTCTTATTCAAATACCCCAAAGCTTACCAAACAGTTAAGCTGCCATATCGTATATACCAACGAAACTGTTCATGATATTCTACGTGAAGGATTCGACAGAAGCCCAATGTTTAATGGTACTATACAAAGTATTGGACCGCGTTATTGTCCAAGTATTGAAGATAAAATTAACCGATTCGCAGAAAGGGAAAGACACCAACTTTTTGTAGAACCTGAAGGTTGGAGAACTGTTGAGATCTACGTAAATGGATTCAGTTCATCTCTTCCCGAAGATATTCAGATAAAGGCAATGCGTCATATTCCAGGGTTTGGAAATGTAAAAGTTTTCCGACCAGGTTATGCGATCGAATACGATTACTTCCCTCCTACTCAACTACATCACACCCTAGAGACAAAATTGATTGAAAACCTCTATTTCGCAGGCCAAATCAATGGTACAACAGGGTATGAAGAAGCTGCAGGACAAGGACTAATGGCGGGTATTAATGCTCACAATAAAGTACACGAAAAAGGAGAGTTTATTCTTAACCGTGATGAAGCCTATATTGGAGTTTTAATTGATGATTTAATAACCAAAGGTACAGAAGAACCTTACCGTATGTTCACCTCACGAGCTGAGTACAGATTGCTGTTAAGGCAGGATAATGCAGATATAAGGTTAACAGAAAGATCTTTCAAAATAGGACTTGCCAGTGAGGAACGGATGAAAAATGTAACCACTAAAATTACTGCAAGTAATGAATTAGAGGAATATTTAAAATCAACTTCACTAAAACCGGGTATAATCAATCCAATCCTAAGCAGTATTGAATCATCACCTGTTGATCAGGCTTACCGCGCATCTCAAATTCTTACGAGACCGAATATGACTTTAGATAAGTTGAGTGAAATTGATTTCATTAAAGAAGTAACAGAAAATATTTCTGAAGAAGTAAAAGAACAGGCTGAAATCAATATCAAATATAAGGGTTATATCGAAAAGGAAAAAGAAAATGTGGCTAAATTAAACCGTCTCGAAACAATCCGAATTCCTGAAGATTTCGATTTTTCTAAAATCGGTTCTTTATCCTCAGAAGCAAAACAAAAACTTAATAAAGTTCAGCCAAAAACTATTGCTCAGGCAGCAAGAATAAGCGGTGTATCTCCTTCGGATATTAATGTTCTACTAATCTATCTCGGACGCTAATTTTTATATGTTTCACGTGAAACATTAAAGGTATTCCACTATACGTTTTATAATTTATGATAATTAAAGATCACTTTTTAACTCAGGAAGAATTTACTCTAACTGACACATCCATTGCAGGTATTTATAAAACTGAACCTATTCCTGAAAATCTCAGCAGGTATTATGAGAGTAAAGAATATATTTCACACTATCAGGATACCGAGTCGATCAAGCAAAAGGTTTACAAATTTCTACAGGGTTTCAATCTGAATTTTAAAAGGAATATTCTCGCGAAAGAACTTCATAAGAATGCTAATGTTCTGGATTATGGTTGCGGTGCAGGAGAATTTTTAAAATTTATCGAAGAGGATTTTACTACATTCGGATATGAACCTAATCCTTCTGCTAGAAAGTTTGCTTCTGAAAAATTGTCAAAAACAAAGCTTGTTGATACACTTGATTCCGTAGAAAACGGAAGTTTGGATGCCATTACTCTTTGGCATGTTTTGGAACATATTGAAAATCAGCAAGATATATTAAATATATTTTATAACAAGTTAAAAACCAATGGATTACTTGTAATTGCTGTTCCTAACCATACCTCTTACGATGCTAAAAGGTATAAAGAATTTTGGGCCGCTTATGACGTTCCCCGACACATTTATCACTTCTCAAAAACGGGAATGGAAAAATTAATGAACAATGATCAGTGGAACATTAAATATATCAGACCTCTCCTACTCGATGCCTTTTATATTTCTATGCTCAGTGAAAAATACAAGAAATCACCAATTTCCTGGCTTAAAGGATTCGTTTTTGGAGCAATTTCTAATTTTAAAGCACTAAAAAACGACGAATTTTCAAGCTTGATATACGTGATCGAAAAAAAATAGATTTTCAATTTTTGATAGGTTTCTGAAGGTCAATTTCGAGTCGATTTCTTCACTTTTTAGAATTTTCTAAACTGGAATTTCAATTTAAGCTTTACTCATAAAAAAAGTTTCCGGCTAATCCGGAAACTTTTTTTTATCTCGATGACTTGAAGTATAAAATTAACTGTTGATTGCTTTTACACCTGGAAGTTCTTTTCCCTCCAAACTTTCCAACATTGCACCTCCGCCGGTAGAAACATAGCTCACTTTATCATCGTAACCGAATTTTTTAACAAAAGCCACGCTGTCTCCACCTCCAACAAGGGAAAATGCACCCATTTTGGTTGATTCCGCAATACTGTCGCCTAAGGCAACTGTTCCTGCCGAAAAGTTAGGCATCTCGAAAACACCAATAGGCCCATTCCATAAAATAGTACGTGAATTCATAAGAACATCGTGGAACAGCACTCTCGTGCGTGTTCCGGCATCCATTCCCATCCAACCTTCCGGTATATCATAAATATCAACTTCTTTTTTTTCCGCATCGTTACTGAACTCATCGGCGATTACGGCATCAGTAGGTAAAAATACTTTCACATTCTGGGCCTTTGCTTTTTCCAGAATTTCCAGTGCCAGAGTCAATTTATCTTCTTCCAACAAGGACTTTCCAATATTCCCGCCCAAAGCGCGCACAAATGTAAACGCCATACCACCTCCAATAATCAGATTATCAATCGCCGGTAAAATATTTTCTATAATAGTAATTTTTGTCGAAACTTTTGATCCTCCTAGAATCGCGGTTACAGGTTTTTCGCCGCTGCCAAGCACTTTATCAATCGCTTCAAGTTCCTTAGCCATCAGTAAACCGAAAAATTTAGTTTCTGGAAAATATTCAGCTATAATTGCTGTGGAAGCGTGCGCACGGTGTGCTGTTCCGAAAGCGTCATTCACATAAGCATCAGCATATTTAGAAAGTTTTTCAGCAAATTCGCGATCACCTTTTTCTTCTTCATTATAGAATCTCAGATTTTCAAGAAGCAATATTTGTCCGGGTTGCAAATCACTACTCATTTCCTTTGCATCAGGCCCGATACAGTCTTCACAGAACTTAACCTCTTTGCCTAAAACTCCCTCTATTTCGTCAACAATGTTTTTTAAAGAAAACTCTTCTGTAACCTTTCCTTTTGGCCGACCCAAATGAGTCATGAGGATTACAGAACCTCCGTCATTCAATATTTTATCAATCGTTGGTTTCACTGCCTGAATCCTCGTATTATCTGTAACTTTTAAATCTGCACTTTGCGGCACATTAAAATCAACGCGCACCAACGCTTTTTTATCTTTAAAATTAAAATCGTTTACTGTTTTCATACAAATCCCTTGTTTTAAGTTTCACAAATTTAAGATTTATTCACCTGAATAAAAATTTTATTCAACTTAAAATTCCACAATCCCCAATGCCTCATTTTATCTACATTATATTTTTCTTTTAAAAAAAAGAAATGATAGTTGTTGTTGTAGCAGACGGATTTGGGGAGAAATAAAGCGCAAATATTTTGACACATGTAGTTGAAGTTAAATTCATAAATCATTAACATTACAAGTGGCTGATTGTTAACATTTTTTAACGCTTCCCAACATATGTTAATAAATCTTAAATATATTATTTATTGAAAATGTCTTCATGGAAAACTTCCCGAATTACACCCGGAAACTTTCTTCAATATTTACATTGAATATCTCCAAACATTTTCCATTAGGAATTAAAAACGGATTATAAAAGTAAATCTTTTGAGGAGTTATCAACATGATTTAACACTTATCCTCACAATGCTTGTTAACTAGTTAAAAAGAAAACTGCAGCGTTCAATTTTGAGGCGTTTTGCAGGATTTAATAGCTTAAAATAATCTGTTTATATTAATAGTAGTAAATTTGTAATAAATCTGCAACTTAATAATTCAATCATGAAAAAAATAGCCATTGCCTGCGATCATGCAGGTTTCGATTACAAAGAAAGTATTAAAAAACATCTGGAAGCCAACTTCGTGGTAAAAGATTTTGGTACTTATTCCAAAGACGCTGTAGATTACCCGGATTTTGTACATCCCACGGCGACGTCGGTTGAAAATGGCGAAAGTGACTTTGGAATTTTGATTTGCGGCAGCGGACAGGGCGTTTCCATTACTGCAAATAAACATCAGCAGATACGTTGTGCATTATGCTGGATGCCCGAACTTGCTGAACTAGCGCGTAAACATAACAATGCGAACATGGTTGCAATCCCGGCAAGATTCATTGCACAGGAGCTTGCAGTGGAGATTATTGAGAAATTCCTCGGCACTGATTTTGAAGGAGGTAGACATGAAAACAGGGTTAATAAGATCCCGTTCTGTTAATCCTCACTACACAAAATAAACTATACTATATGGCAAAAAAAAGCAAATTTATATCTCATAAAAACCATCAGAAACTCCAGGAAATAGGACGTTTAATCTTGAAATTTATGAACCAGAAATCCACTAAAATCTACAATTACAAGCAGATTGCAGATGGAATTGATTATAAAAATCCGCGACAGCGGGAACTTGTGATTCAGTCACTCCACAAATTACTTTCTGACGAACGGATTAAAGAAACCGAGAAAGGTAAATATATCATTAACCTAAAGATTGAGGGAACCCTGACAGGAATCATCGATTTTAATCAGGCAGGCAACGCTTACGTAAAAGTGGATGATTTGGATGACGACGTGTTCATCCACTCCAAAAATGTGAAAGATGCACTTCAGGGCGACAAAGTTCTTATCGTAACTTATCATTTTAAGGGAAAAAAACTTGAAGGTTCTGTTCTTGAGGTAATTGAAAGAAACCGCGACGAGTTTGTAGGAACTTTCCAACTGATTAAACACAAAGATTTTGGGTTTGTAGTTTGTGATAAAAAAACGATCAATACAGATATTTTTGTTCCCAAAGGTAAAATTGCCGGCGCTGAAGATGGTGATAAAGTAGTTGTAAAAATGACCGACTGGAAAGCTGGTGAGAAAAATCCCGAAGGCGAAATCATTAAAGTTTTAGGAGCTCCCGGCGAGCATGAGACCGAAATTCACTCGATTTTAGCAGAATACGGCTTGCCGTACACTTTCCCTGAAGAAGTTGAAAGAGAAGCGGAAGAAATTGACCGGCAAATCCACGATAGCGAAGTTGCAAAACGTCGCGATATGCGTAAAATCTGCACTTTTACGATAGATCCTAAAGATGCTAAAGATTTTGACGATGCCTTATCAATCCAGAAATTAGAGAACGGAAACTGGGAAATCGGCGTTCATATTGCCGACGTGTCTCATTACGTGGTTCCAGGAACGATGCTCGACGATGAAGCGTACGACCGTGCAACATCAGTTTATTTGGTAGACAGAGTGGTGCCGATGCTTCCTGAAGTTCTCAGTAATGATGTCTGTTCTTTGCGACCAAATGAAGATAAATATACTTTTTCTGCCGTTTTTGAACTTGATGAAAATGCAGATGTTGTGAAGGAGTGGTTCGGCAGAACCGTAATTCATTCCGACAGAAGATTCAGTTATGAAGAAGCTCAGGAAAGAATTGAAACCAAAGAAGGCGATTTAGCTGAAGAAATTCTGGTTTTGGATAGACTTGCTAAAATTCTAAGAAAAAACAGAATTAATAATGGCGCAATTACTTTCGATCGTAGCGAAGTACGCTTTAATTTGGATGAAAACAGCGAACCGATTGGTGTTTACTTTAAAGTAAGCAAAGATTCCAATCATTTGATTGAAGAATTTATGCTTTTGGCAAACCGAAAAGTTTCGGAATTTGTTTCCCTGAACAGAAAAGGTGATCCTACCGGAAATACCTTTATTTACAGAATTCACGACGATCCGGATCCTACAAAACTTGAAGCACTTCGAGAATTTGTATCCACCTTTGGTTATAAAATGGATCTGGCAAACACGAAAAAAGTTGCTGAATCACTCAACCGTTTATTAACGGATGTAAAAGGCAAGGGCGAAGAAAATATGATCGAGACTTTAGCAATGCGCTCGATGAGTAAAGCAATATATTCTACAAATCCAATCGGACATTACGGTTTAGGATTCGAGTTTTATTCGCATTTTACTTCCCCGATCAGAAGATATCCGGATTTAATTGCTCACCGATTGCTTCAGCATTATCTTGATGGCGGCAAATCACCGAATAAACAGGATTATGATGAAAAAAGCAAGCACTGCAGTGCGATGGAACGGTTGGCAGCCGATGCTGAAAGAGATTCCATTAAATTCATGCAGGTTAAATTCATGGAGAAACATTTGGGCGAAGTATTTACCGGCGTAATTTCCGGTGTTGCAGATTTCGGGTTCTGGGTACAGATCCCGGAAAACGGCGCGGAAGGTTTAATTAAACTCCGTGATCTGATGGATGATTCTTACCAATATGATGCTAAGAATCATGCAGTAATAGGTTCCCGAACAGGAAATCAATATCAACTGGGTCAGGAAGTAAAAATTAAAGTAATGAAAGCCAATCTCATCCAGAAACAGTTGGATTTCAAGATTGTGGAATAATGTCTCCGCATTATAGCGCTTTTCTCTCCGATCTAGTAAAAGTGTTTGGATTTATTCTGAACGCTTTTCTGTTTTTCAGGATCGTTACATACACCTTTGTAACTGTAAAAACACTGTTGATAAGCTTTATATTTCTCGTCTTTTTCGGGGCTATTTCGTATCGATTTCTAAAGTTGAAAGTCACTAAACAGGTCTTTTTTTTAATTTTATTACCTTTACTTTTTAATTGTTTCTTCCTGGTTAATTATGTTTTCTCTAAGCGCCCGCAACAGGAAACCTACAGGTATGCATACGGAATTACTGATATTCAGGGAAGTAGAGGCAGATATTCTACCCAGAAAGGCAGATCAACTACCATTAATCTGGAACGTGGGATTTATAAAGAATTCTACCTGCCCCGAATGTTTTTTGATTATGAAAAAATGAAAGATAAAAAACTGATAACATACGATATAGAAGACGGATTATTTGGTTTTCGTGTGGTGAAGGATTATAAATTTTCGGAGGACAGAACGAATTATATATTTCAGTATTAAAATATGTTTGAACTTATAATTTCGGCAATTGGTTTGGGAATTATGCTCAGCCTCGTGTTCATAGGACCCATTTTCTTTCTTTTGATTGAAACCAGTTTTTCGCGTGGACCGAAACATGCATTGGCGCTTGACTTAGGAGTAATTTTCGCTGATATTTTGTGTATTACCGCAGCATTTTTTGCAAGTGCCGATTTAATACAGCTCATTGATAAACATCCGGGTTTTTACCGTATAACCTCTTTTATTATTTTAATTTATGCGGTTTATATGGTGGTTTCTAAAACAAGGATGCATCTTGCCGGCGAGGAAAAAATGATTGGTCAGAACTATTTTAAGACTTTTCTCAACGGATTTTTCTTCAATATTTTAAATATAGGTGTTGTGCTGTTCTGGCTTGTAACAGTAATTTCTGTTAGAAATGCCTACCCAAAGCTGGACGAATTTCTTCTTTATATGGCATTGGTAGTCGGTACTTATCTCGCCATCGACTTCTTTAAGATTTATCTCGCAAAGCAGTTTCATTACAAACTTACCGAAAGACTTGCCAATCAGATCCGCAAAGGTGTTGGTTTTATTCTCGTGGGATTCAGTATCTTTATCTTTCTCCAGAGTTTCAAGAAATTTAACCAGTTCGACCGGCAATTGGAAGAAGCAGAAAGAACAGGGCAAAAACAGATTAAGAAATGAAATCCATCATATTTCCGGAATCTCTTAAAAAAGGCGACAGAATCGCGGTGATTTCTCCGGCAGGTTCTGTAGAGGAATCCCAGCTTGAAACAGGTTTAAATCTAATTCGGGCTAAAGGTTATGAGCCGGTTGTAGGCAAGCATCTTTATTCCAAATTTTCAAAGGGTTACAGTTATGCGGGTACGGAAACAGAAAGGATTTCCGATATGAACTGGGCGCTGAACGACGCTGATATTTCGGCAGTCTGGGCTTCCAGAGGAGGGTACGGCTGTCAACATTTGGTGGATTATTTAAAACTTTCAGAATTTAAAAAGAGGCCGAAATGGTATATAGGATATTCCGATAATACCGTGATTCAAAGCTATTTACTGAAAAATAATTTTGCCTCAATTCATGGCCAAACGATTAAAACATCAGGTTTTGGAGTAACGCCCGAAGGATATGACCTCACTTTTGATATTCTTAAAGGAAAATTTCCAAAATATTCCATCCAAAATAATTCTTTCAACAAATCAGGAAACGCCGAAGGTGAATTGGTTGGTGGTAATTTAGCTTTGATCTATGCACTTTTAGGAACAAAATATTCCTTTGATTTCAAAGATAAAATCCTTTTTATTGAAGATATCGGTGAAAAATTCTATGCTTTGGACAGAATGCTCATGTCGCTTGAACTTGCCGGAGTTTTCCGCAAAATTAAAGGGCTTATCGTTGGTGGAATGACCTTAATGGAAGACGAAAAAGAGAACATGAACTACGAAGAAAGTTTTGATGAATTTTCTTATAAACTTATCGCAGAACGGATTTCCCAATATGATTTTCCGGTGATTTTTGGATTTCCGAACGGTCATATATACGATAACAGACCGCTGATTATTGGAGCAAACATTTCAATGACCGTCGGTAAAAAGGTTGAAGTAAAATTTTGATGTCATGGCAGACCACAACGATTTCGGGCAACTTGCTGAAGATCTTGCAGCTGAATTTCTAGCCAAAAAGAACTATAAGATTCTTGCCAGAAACTTCCGCTATCAAAAAGCAGAAATCGATATTGTTGCAGAATTTGAAGGGATCATCGTTGTTACGGAAGTGAAGGCGAGAAGTTACAATACGCTAATCGAGCCTCAGGAAGCCGTTACCAAAAAGAAAATAAAATCCATCGTAATGTGTTCTGATTTTTTCATGAACGAAAGAAAAATCGATAAAGAAGTAAGGTTTGATATCATTACCGTTCTTCCCGATGAACAGGGAATTCTACAGCTTAATCATATCGAAGACGCGTTCCAGAGTTTTGATGCAAACTAAATTATAAAAATCCATACAATGAAAACAGCGCTGATCACCGGAGCAACTTCCGGAATTGGTAAAGCCACCGCGCAATTGCTTGCTGCAAAAGGATTCAGATTGATCCTTTGCGGTAGAAGGACCGAAGTTTTGGAGCAGATTAAAACTGAACTAACGGCCAAAACTGAAATTTACACCTTAAACTTCGACCAAAGATATCTTACTGAAGTAGAAAACGCATTCACTTCCCTACCCGATTCCTGGAAAAATATCGATGTTCTGATTAATAATGCTGGGAATGCACATGGTCTGGAGCCACTTTCAGACGGAAATACAGAAGATTGGGATGCAATGATCGACGGAAATGTGAAAGGATTGCTGTACGTTTCAAAATGCGTAATTCCCGGGATGAAGCAAAGAAAATCCGGTCATATTGTAAATATTTCCAGCGTTGCGGCGAGACAGACTTACGTCAACGGCGTGGTGTATTGCGCATCGAAAAAAGCAGTGGATGTTATTTCCGACGGAATGCGACTCGAACTTACTGAATATGGAATTAAAGTCACCAATATTCAGCCCGGCCTGGTAGAAACTGATTTCTCGAAAGTCCGTTTTAAGGGCGATGAAGAAAGAGCGACTACCGTTTATCAGGGTTATAAAGCCTTACAGCCGGAAGATATTGCAGATGCCATCTCCTACTGCATCACCGCTCCGCAGCATGTTGCGATTTCAGATTTAACGATTTATCCGAGTGCCCAGAGCGAACCAAGAACCGTTTATAAGAATCTCTAAAAAATAAATCTTCGGAAGATTGGTTTTTGATTATTAAATTTGCCGAATGAAAATCCTCCATATCGAAACTTCCTCCAAAAACTGTTCTGTCGCGATTTCTGATGGCGAAAAATTGCTTTGTGTTTGCGAAGAAGTTTCAGAAAATTATAAACAGTCCGAGAGTCTTCACGCTTTTGTTGAATGGGCTTTGGAAGGCGCCGAAATTACTTTGAAAGATCTGGACGCAGTTTCTTTAGGAATGGGTCCTGGTTCGTATACAGGTCTCAGAATCGGTGCTTCATCTGCAAAAGGATTCTGCTATGGTTTGAAAATTCCGCTTATTGCAGTAAATTCTATGGAGACAATGATTGAGCCCTTTTTAGATCAGAATTTCGACTATATCATTCCATTGCTCGACGCAAGACGAATGGAGGTTTATACCGCGGTCTTTGATGGAGATTCGGGCAAGATGCTGACCGAAACCGAAGCAAAAATTTTAGATGAGACTTCTTTTCAGGAATTCAAGGATAAAAAAGTGATTTTTGTAGGTGACGGCGCTTCAAAAGCAAAAGAAATTCTTCAGCTTCCCGAAGCAGAATTTAACGAAAAAATTTACCCTTCTGCTAAATATTTAGTTAAAAAAGCGACCGATAAGTTCAATAACAGTCAATTTGAAGATGTCGCCTATTTCGAACCTTTTTACCTGAAAGAATTTCAGGGCGTAAAGAAAAAGAAAGCAGAATAAACTCGACAGTAACTAAGAAAAAAGCGAAGATTAATCTTCGCTTTAAATTTTTATTTCCATTTGCGCAGGACTTTCAACCTGCTGTGTATCCTGTGTGCGGCGTGGCCTCAATGGAGCCGGCTCGTTCATTTTTCCGGGAACAGGTGGCGCATCCATATCTGTTGGTGGCACTGGGGTAGAAACTGGTTTCTCCATTTTGTTTCCGGATTCATCTGTAATTTCTATTTCAAGTTCGCTTTTGAGATACTTCAGCATTTCTTCAGCTTTTTCACCTTCCGGTGTTCTTGCATAATTTAAGGCAATCTGTTCCAGCTGGAGGATCATAATCTCTTTACCGGCGGTCTTACCGGTATTGAATGCATTAAGGAGCGCAAATTTCGGTACCAGTGCATCTTTGGGATATTTTTCTAAAGAGGACTGTATGAGTGTTTTGCTTTCTTCATATTTCTCAGTTGAATAAAGGTCAAAAGCCTGTGCATAAGCTTTCTCGACTTCCTCTGAAGATTTAGAAAAAGAATTGTTTTTAGGATTCTTTACAAATTCTGCGTAGGACGTATAAGGAAAATCCGTTAGAATCATCTGTTTAGCGCGTTCCGCAGCGGATGGATTTTTCTCGTAATTAAAGGCGAAAATATTGTAAAGTGCCAGAAGTTTTGTTTCTTCTTCCGGATTGGCATCCACCAAATCATAAAGCGTTTTCGTAGCCAGAGGGGTATCAGAGAAATACGATTCGTACATCCTTCCCAAACCTAAACTCGCGGTATCTCGGGCTTTTTTCAGCGCTAAGATATCTTCTGAAGCCGTTGGTATTTTTTCAATATAGAAAGCAGGTTCAAGTCTTCTAGGGTCGGGAGCAGACGCAATTCCCATCGCTTCATTTTTTAAATCCTCAATGGAGCTCCCCCTTGCGGAAGTCCGCCAGTTATCGCTGAGGGCGCGGTTTCCCCACAATTGTTTAAAAGACGATTCTCCTTTCGCTACTGTGCTTTGGTTCGCGAAGTAGAAGCCACCTTTGCTACCGCCAAAATCCTGGAAACCGCCGGTATTTCCTGAAAACACAGAATTAGCATCGTAATCTCCGGTATCAAATCCTTTGGAGCGTTCTGCTTTTTTCCTTTCCAGTTCTTCCTTGGCTTCTTTGGCTTTTATCCCGTCAATGTATTTGTTGAAATAGGCGATTTTTTCAGCTTCGGGCATTCTGGTGAGCGCAAGGATACTGTCGTTTTTTCTGATCAGATAGTAATTTGCGGAAACCTGTTTAATGTTGCTTGATTTTTCTGTCAGGAGTATTTTCGAAGGTTCATAAGTCATTACTGTAAGCGCGGAATCGTAATAAGCTCCTGCAGACAGATAGTCGCTCTCTTCGAAAAAACCTTTTCCGATCTCGTAATAATTAAGTCCGCGAATCTGCGGATCAGACATTTTTTCCGTCAGTGACTTCGCAAAAAACGCTTTGGCTTCATCTTTCTTACCGGCTTTATTTGCCATGAGACCCAATGCATAGTAGAATTCGTTTTTTCTGGAACCATAAGTACCTTTTTTGCTTATTTTCTCCAAATACTCCTTTGCCCCTTCATAATCATCATCTTTTCCATTAAAGGTTTTGGCGATTTCAATTTGAGATTTAACTTCAAATTCAAAACTATTGGCATTTTTATATGCAGTAACAAAACTTTCCCGAGCTTCTTCATTCCTTTCGAGATTTGCTAAAATCTGCCCTCTTAGAAAAGCAATTCTGCTGCGCATTTTGCGGTTTTTATTCACTGCGTATGCATTTTCCAACTCGTCTACTGCGGCTTCTTTTTTTCCGGCTTGAAGCAGCATTTCTGAGTAATAAACGCTCAGCAGTTTTTTATAATCTTTTTTAAGTTTTGAATCTTTTGATAAATCGGCAAAAACCTCTTCGGCTTTGTAGAAGTCGCCCATTTTGGAATAAGCCAGCCCCTGATAAATGCGTGCAAGCGGAATTCTTTTGTCATTCCGCATATTTGCGAACACATAATTTAATCCGTCCAGAGCTTCCAATGGTTTATTGCGGTAAATTCTGGATTGGGCCAAAAGTATATTTGCATCAAAGATTTTCTTGTTCTTCTCTTCCCCACCCTTCATTACAGAATATTTGGAAATTGCCTTAAGTGCTTTAGCTTCAGATATTTCTAAAACCGAAGCTCCGTTTTTAATTCCCGGATTAGAAGAATTCTGGAAATTACTCCGGCCACCCGGAACGCCCGGACCTTCGGAATTCATACTTCCCGGCGGCACCGGATCTTCACCAAACATACCACCCGGCTGTAAATCGGTTCCCAAAGGCTGTTCTTCGTAAGTGAGAAGCTGGATGTAAGGCGCATAAAAATTATCTACATGAGCCTGGTCGCGGTTTTTCAGTTCAGTCTCCAGCGCATCTTTACTATTGAAAAGCGTATTGTAGTAAGAGAAAAATCCTTTCATAAAGGTGGAATCATCGGTTTTTTTCCGTGAAGAGCACGAATTAAAAACCACGATTGCTGAAAGGAAAAGTATAGTTTTTTTCATTATTTCATAATAACTTTCAAATTAGCATTTTATTATGAAAAATGCCTCTTTATTTCTGTAAAAATAATGAATTTTTATAATTGTTAGCAGCTTACCGGAAATCTTTTAGGATCCTGTAAAGCAAATGAGTGGGCAAACCCATTACCGTGTAATAGCTGCCGGCTATACGGTTGATTTTTGCCATGCCGAACCATTCCTGAACGCCGTAACTGCCTGCTTTGTCGAAAGGTTTATATTGGTCAATGTAAAAATCGATTTCATCATCGGTCAATTGATCAATTTCAACATGAGTAACATCGGTTTTAGAAATGCTTTTTTCTGAATTTCTAATTGTAATTCCTGTAAAGACTTCATGGGTTCGTCCTGAAAGTTTTCTAAGCATTTTCTTGGCATGAAGAGCATCCTGGGGTTTTCCCAACACTTCGTTTTCTATTGCTACAATCGTGTCTGCAGTTATTAAAACTTCGTCTTCTTTTAAACCGCGGAAAGCGTTTGATTTAAGATCAGAAAGATATTCTGCGATTTTTTCAACTTCTAAATCCTGTGGATATATTTCATCGCAATCCACAGAAACCACTTCAAAATCGAAACCTAGACTGCTTAAAAGTTCTTTTCTTCTGGGCGAATTGGATGCTAATAATAATTTCATTGTAATTTTTTAGATGATGGGAATTAAACGCTTTTGGTGTTATCTTCAATCCAGTTTCCCTGCACTTTCATAACCTGTTCAATTACATCGCGGACAGCACCTTTTCCTCCTTCGATATTTGATATGTATTCCGAAATCTCTTTCACTTCCGGAACTGCATTTTTTGGACATGTTGAGATTCCCGATGCCGTCATGATTTTCATGTCGGGTAAATCATCGCCCATCGTCAGAATTTCGTCGTTTTGCAGGTTATACTTTAATCGGAATTCTTCAAATTTCTCCAATTTGTCTGAAACCTTTGCGTAATATTCTTTAATCCCAAGATAATGGATGCGGTTCCGAACCGCCGGATCGTCCCCGCCGGTAATCACACAAATCTTATAGTTATTTTTTACAGCTTTTACCACAGCGTAACCGTCTAGAACATTCATTACCCGGCACATGCTCTTGTCGGGCATCAGATAAACACTTCCGTCGGTAAAAACCCCGTCAACATCAAATACGAACGCTTTTATATTTTTAAGTTTCGATTTATAACTCATACATTTTCTTTATAGATTCGTTCATCGTTTTATAAATTTTCATGTGTTCCGCGTCCGTGATTAATGCTTCATGAAGTTCTAAAACCCTTCCGTCATTTCTCACCGCCGGTCCGGTTTGGGCAGATTTGGGATCAATTTCATGAATTTTCTGGACGGTTTCATCAATTAATGGCAAAAAATAATTGAAGGGAATGTCTTGAGCATCAGAAATTTCCTTGGCTCTTGAAAAAAGATGATTCACAAAATTGCAGGCAAAAACTGCAGTCAGGTGAATGTATTTTCTTTTTTCATAATCAGAAATCATTACGTTTTCCGAAATTTTCAACGCCACATTTTTCAGGATTTCCAGATCGTCTTCGTTTTCCGCTTCAACAAAAAAAGGAATTTCGGCATAATTGAGGTTTTTTGATTTGGAGAAGGTCTGCAAAGGATAAAAGCTGGCTTTTCGGTAATTTCCCTGCAGGATTTCCTTTGGCAGCGAACCGGAGGTATGTGCTACGAGACAGTTTTCTTTTGAAATTTTCTTCGAGATATTGGTTACCGAGTCATCACTTACAGAGATCAGGTATAAATCAGCATCGGGAACTTCTTCGGTAGAATACGGAATACTGAATTTTTCTGAAATCTCTTTCAGCGCAATTTCATTCCGGCCGAAAATTTGTGATACAGCGATGTTTTTTTCCTTGAAAGCCTTTGCCAGATGAAAAGCTACATTCCCCGAACCCAGAATTACAATCTTCATGAAAATAAATATGAACAAATATAATTATTTTGCTTTGGACTGAAAATTGAAATACTTATTTAACTTTTAATTAAATTTACCATCAAAACCCTGAAAGCATCTCAATGAAGATTAAGGAAGAAGAAATTATCCGGCTGATGTCTGGCGAGAAATCCCGTGAAAAAGGAGTTCGCCTGATGATGGATGCTTATCAGAGCAGGTTATATTGGCATATCAGAAGAATTATCGTAGATCACGATCTGTCTCAGGATGTACTGCAGGAAACATTTATAAAAGCGTATCAGAATTTTCATCAGTTTAAGCAGGACAGCCAGCTTTATACCTGGCTTTACAGGATCGCAACTAATGAATCGCTGCAGCAGCTTAACAAACTGAAAAGAATGCAGAAATCGGATGAAGACTCCGAATATTATCTGCAGAATCTGGTTGCCGACAATGTATCTGCTGAAGCCGAAGAAATTCAGATCTTACTGCAGAAAGCCATTCATTCGCTGCCTGAGAAGCAAAAACTGGTATTCAACATGCGGTATTATGAGGATTTACCTTACGAGGAAATCTCGAAAATACTGGACATGTCGGTAGGTACTTTAAAAACCAATTACCATTACGCGAAACAGAAAGTAGAAGATTATATCAAATTAAATTACACAGAATAAATTTTTTCAACAATGAAAAATTTGGATATTGAGAAATTAGAACGTAAAAATATTTACACCGCCCCGGATCATTTTTTTGATGACATTCAGGCCAGAGTTTTGCAGGAAACTCTTCCGAAGAAGCAGGCGAAGGTGATTAAAATGAACTGGGCTTATGCAGCAGCGGCCGCTGTCGCACTGATTTTTGGAGTTACCTTTTTTGTAACACAGGATGGTGAAAGTATTAATACAATCAGTAAAGAGCAGTCTTTAACAGCGGTTAACAACACCGAAGCAAACGCTTTATCAGAAAGCGAATCACATACAGAAGCTAGAATTGCTTATCAAACTTTGGAAAACGATTTAACTTCTGTAGCAGCAGTTAATCAAAGAGAAGACAGGGAGCCATTGGCAGTTTCAGCAAAAACAGGAACAAGCGCAGCAGTTCAGAATAAAGTAAACGCTCCAAACCCTGAGGTTCAGGTCGACCAGATTCTTGCTAATTTTACTTCAGCAGAATTGGCAGATTTAGGAAAAAATACAGAACAGGATATTTATCTCGATTTGTATTATTAAAAAGGAAACCAACATGAAAAAGATTTTATTTATACTCATCACTGTAATTACCGGCTCGCAGCTAAGTTATGCGCAGGAACAGAAATACGACTGGAAAAAGATGAAACCAGAACAGCGAAAAGAAATCATCCAGAAAATGAGCCCGCAGGAAAAAATGTCACTTTTGAAACAGTTCCGCGAAAATATGATGGTTTCAGAATTAGATGTTCCGCAAAATGACCAGACCGAGTTCAAAACCCTTTATGCTGAATATCAGGATAAGCAGAACAACATTAAAAGCAGATTTAAGCCAAGTGAAGATTACGACAACATGAGCGATGAAGAAGCTACAAAACAGCTTAATGAAAGTTTCGATGTTGGCCAGCAACTTTTAGATAACAGAAAAATATATGCGCAAAAATTCCTTAAGGTTCTAAAACCACAACAGGTTTTGCAAATGTACCAGACGGAAGGTAAAATGCGAAGCAAAATATTAGACAAAAAACAAGACGGGCGCTCCAACAGCCCGCAGAGCAGGCGACCATAATAGTTTATTTTTTTAATGTTTGAGCGACCTCTACAAATTATTTTGCAGAGGTCGTTCTTTTTTGGGCGATCCCCTCGCCACCGCAAAACCCACTTCCCGGGTCGGGCTATACGCTGCAACTCCTCACGCCAATGCAATCCCAATGCTGTTGCGGGGTTTCCGCTGCTATCCCTATCGCGAAATACCGGTCGAAATCGTAAGAAAAATTCCGGTAAAAAACACTAAATTTGCCAACTATCTAGAATATTCAATGAAAAACATACGAAACTTCTGCATTATTGCACATATCGACCACGGAAAATCAACACTGGCAGACAGACTTTTGGAATATACTAACACGGTAACCCAAAGAGAACTGCAGTCGCAAACGCTGGATGATATGGACCTGGAGAAAGAACGAGGGATCACCATTAAATCCCACGCCATCCAGATGGATTACGAACTCAATGGCGAAAAATATATCCTGAACCTTATCGACACTCCCGGACACGTAGACTTTTCTTACGAAGTTTCCCGTTCGATCGCTGCTTGTGAAGGTGCGCTTCTTATCGTAGATGCTGCGCAAAGTATTCAGGCTCAAACAATAAGCAATTTATATTTAGCGTTGGAAAACGATTTAACCATCATTCCGATCCTTAATAAAATCGATTTACCATCCGCAAATCCTGAAGAAGTTACCGATGAGATCATGAACCTGATCGGCTGCGAGTACGAAGACGTTCTGCGTGTTTCCGGAAAAACCGGTGAAGGCGTTCACGATCTTCTGGAGCAGATTGTAAAAAGAATTCCGGCTCCGGTGGGCGATCCTGATGCACCTTTACAGGCTTTAGTTTTCGATTCTGTTTATAATCCTTTCCGAGGAATTGAAGCGTATTTCAAAGTTGTCAACGGCAGCATTAAAAAAGGCCAGCGAATTAAATTCATGGCGACGGGAAAAATGTACGAGGCTGATGAAGTAGGAACTTTAAAACTGAAACAGGCGCCCAAAAAAGAAATTCTGACCGGCGATGTAGGTTATATTATTTCAGGAATTAAAGACGCCAGAGAAGTAAAAGTAGGAGATACCATCACCACTTTCGAGAACGGTGCACCCGCTGCGATTGAAGGTTTCGAAGAGGTAAAACCCATGGTTTTTGCCGGAATTTATCCTATCGAAGCCGAAGATTTCGAAGAACTGAGATTTTCCCTGGAAAAATTGAGACTCAATGATGCTTCGCTGGTTTTCGAACCGGAAAGTTCTGCAGCATTGGGCTTTGGATTCCGTTGTGGTTTCCTTGGGATGCTACACATGGAAATTGTACAGGAAAGACTAGACCGCGAATTTAATATGGACGTGATTACCACGGTTCCCAACGTTTCTTATCACGGTTATACCAAGAAAGATCCGGACAAAATGATCCTCATCAATAACCCGTCGGAAATGACAGATCCTATGATGCTGGACCGTGTTGAAGAACCCTTTATCAAAGCTTCAATCATCACCAAATCCGATTTTGTAGGTGCGGTAATGACCTTGTGTATCGAAAAACGCGGCGAAATCGTTAACCAGAGTTATCTGACTTCAGAAAGAGTAGAACTGGTTTTCAACATGCCTTTGGCGGAGGTTGTTTTCGATTTTTATGACCGTTTGAAATCTATCTCAAAAGGGTATGCATCGTTTGATTATCATCCGATTGGGTTCCGTGCATCCAAACTGGTGAAGATGGATATCCTGATCAACGGAGACATGGTAGATGCACTTTCGTCCTTAATTCACGATTCCAACGCGTATTACATCGGTAAAAGAATGTGCGAAAAACTTCGGGAACTGATTCCGAGACAGCAGTTTGATATCGCTGTTCAGGCAGCTTTAGGAGCGAAAGTTATTGCAAGAGAAACCATTAAAGCCTTAAGAAAAGACGTTACGGCGAAATGTTACGGAGGTGATATTTCCCGAAAGCGTAAACTTCTTGAAAAGCAGAAAGAAGGAAAGAAAAAGATGAAACAGATCGGTAGAGTTGAGGTTCCGCAATCGGCATTTATGGCGGTGCTGAAACTGAATGATTAATTTTCAACCCCCGAATGTAAACCTCTGAAAATAACTAAATCCGCAGAATTTTTCTGCGGATTTTTAAGATATTGCAGTAGTATGAATGCTAAAGTAATTTTTAACTTCGCTATACTTTTATATATAATTTTTTATAAAATAGCCGTGAGATTATTTCTAAACGTGGGAATTGTTACTGGCACTTTGATGGAGTTTTCTGTAATTCCTTTACTGATCTTGACATCAGCGCAATTAGTCATACTGCCTTTCCTTTGGAAAAAAGAAAAATTTGGATTGAATTCTCCCAATTTTTATGCAATAATTATCAATATGTGTTCCTTCATACTGCTGGCTTTAGAATTCTAATAAATTATTTTTTATGAAAAAACTCACCTTATTTTTTCTTTTACAACCTCTATTTTTTTCTGCTCAAAATTTTCAAACTCCTTACGAAAAAGGCAACGGCAACCAAACCGTAACTTATGAGGAAATGGTGAATTATTATGATGATCTCAACCGGAATTTCGAAAGCATTACGGTAGAAAATTTCGGGAAAGATGATAACGGAGAACCGATTAAAGTGGTCGTTTTTAATCCTTCAAAAAACAAAAACAATCCTGTCATCCTGATCAACAACGGAATTCATCCGGGTGAACCCGACGGAATTGACGCCGCGATGATGCTCATGCGCGATCTGGCCACCGGAAAAGCCTCTGCTAAAAATCTTAAAATTGCTGCCATTCAGTCTTATAATATTTCCGGCATGCTGCGAAGAGGAAAGTTCAGCCGCGCCAACCAAAACGGCCCGGAGGAATACGGGTTCCGGGGAAATGCGAGAAATTACGATCTGAACCGCGATTTTATTAAAAACGATACGGAAAATGCGAAAGCTTTCCAGCAGATTTTTCAGCATTTCAAACCTATTTATTTTATTGATAATCATGTGAGTAACGGTGCAGATTACCAATATCTTTTCACCTACATTTCTACCAGTAAAGAACGTTTAGGCGATAAACTGGGCAGCTACTTCAATGAAAAAATGCAGCCGGAAATTCTGCAGAACATCCAGAAAAAAGGAATTCTCACAACGCCTTACGTCAATATCCACGGTGATTCACCGGATGAAGGTTTCCCTGCCTTTATGGATTCACCCCGCTACGCCACAGGTTATACCACACTCTTTAATACCTTGGGAACCGTCGCAGAAACACACATGCTGAAACCTTATAGCGACAGGGTTCGCGCTACTTACGAATATATGCTGAGCTCCATTAACCACACCCAGAAAAACGCAAAAGAAATCCAGAAGAAAATGGCGGAAAGTTTTGCGGAATATCAGCCCGGAATGAAATACGCTCTGCAGTGGAAATTGGATGAAACCAAATATCAGCTTATTGATTTCAAAGGATATGAAGCCGGAAAAAAAACGAGCGGAGTTTCCGGAAAACCTCGTCTGTACTACGACCGAACGAAACCCTTCATCAGAAAAGTTAAATTTTTTAATGCGTATAAACCGACGAAATTCGTGACCATTCCGAGATATTATGTCATTCCGAAATCTGAAAATAAGGTAATTGAATATCTGAAAAGAAATAATATCCAGATGACAGAAATTGCAAAAGATTCAACCATCAATGTCGAAATCTACCGCATTGCGGATTTTAAAACGGTGAAAAAACCGTACGAAGGTCATTACCTGCATTATGAAACCAAAACGAAATCAGAGTTTAAAAACGTAAACGTAAGAAAGGGAGATTTTCTGGTTTCTACGAAACAGGAAGGTGTGAAATATCTGTTAGAAACTCTGGAACCGGAAGCGACAGACTCGTTCTTTAACTGGAATTTCTTTGATGCAATTCTCGGGCAGAAGGAATATTTTTCAGATTATGTTTTTGAAGACACGGCGGCCGAGCTTTTAAAAAACGACCAGGTTTTAAGAACTGCTTTTGAACTTGAAAAAATTTCAGATCCAGAATTTGCAAAAGATGGAAATGCACAGCTGGAGTGGATTTACCGGAATTCCGAGTATTATGAAGGATCTGTTGGATTATATCCAATTTTCCGGATTAAGTAAATAGAAAGGTAAACTTTTTTTAGTTTGCCTTTTTTAGTATTATATTTATTTTGGAAGTCCTTTTTTCAGTGCGTAATTTGCTCTTTCTACAGCTTTTTTTTCTTTCCAGTCCATGTATCTTTTCTTGAATCTTCCTTTCATAAAGTTGTCGAAGTTTCTTTGAACCGTTAAATTCCAAAGCGAATGTGCTTTCACTGCCCAGGACTTATCCCACGCTCTGAGTGAGATGGAAAAGCTTCCGTCCAGATATTTCATCCAATGCCACCAGCCTGTAGGCATGAACAGCGTGTCGCCATGTTCCAGAAAACACTCAATTCCCTCAACACCGTTTAATGCAGGGAATTTTTCAAAATCGGGATTCGCAATATCGTAATCTTCCAGCGCATAGGTGGCGTAAGGAATTTGGTATAGCCTGTCTTTCCATTTATAATCGAATAGAAGAACATGTTTTCTACCGTTAAAATGGGTATGGAAAATATGCGCCATATCAATATCATAATGAAGGAATGTTACTGAGCCTTTTCCGCCGAAAAACATATTGGGATACTTATCGAGAAAACCGCCCATCAATTCTTTAGGAGAGAGATAATCTGCTAAAAGTTTAGGCGCAGATTTAATGGGATCAAAGAGAAAAATCCGCAGATCGGTAGGCTCCCTTTGTATAAGATCGATATAATCACCGAATTTCATTTTCGCAGCGGAAGCATTAATGGGCGCAGACGGATCAGCTTTGGAAGAATCATACAGCGGAACTTCAACATCGCCAACGGTTTCCTTCATATACTCCATGGTCCATTTCTGGTAGGCGGGCCAGTTTTTAGCCATATTGCGAATGACTACCGGCTTGCGCGGAAGCAGATATTTTTTTCGGAAATCTTCCTGAGAAATGTCTTCTACAACATCTATAGGCGTTAAATGTAATCCCATATAAGGCGTATTTTAGTGAGCAAAATTAGGTAAAAAGAAGTCTAAATATGAAAATAGTGCGATATTTTATTCAATACATGTAACCGCTTATTGGTTGATCCATACCTGACAGTTTCTAAATTTGTAACAAAAACTGTGAAAGGAATACTAATTTTAAAAAACTTTCATGAAATTTTACGCTTCCCTTTTTCTCATTTTTGTATTTTCAGCAGTCGCTTTTGGCCAGACAACCGTTTCCGGAAAAATTACTGATTCCGACGGACAGCCGGTTCCCAGTGCCAGTGTAACCATTGAAGAGCAGGGAAAAGGTGCGATTATGGCTTTCTCGATCTCTAATTCCAAAGGGGAGTATAAAGTAACGTTTACTTCAGCTGACGGAAATGTTGATTTAAAAATCAAGGCCTTTAACCAAAAGCCGCTTTTAAAATCGATTAAAAACGAAAATCAAAACCTGAACTTCAGTATGGAATCAGATGCGACCGAAATTAAAGAGGTAAAACTGAAAACCAAACTCATTACCAAAAAAGGTGACACCATTTCATATGATTTAAAAGCATTCGAAAGCAAGGCCGACAGAACATTAGCAGATGTATTAAAGAAAATTCCCGGAATTGAGGTGAATGGGGACGGCTCAGTTCTTTATCAGGGCGAGCCCATCAATAAATTTTATGTTAATGGTAAAGATTTGATGGAAGGAGGTTACGGTACTGTAAACAATTCTTTACCTAAAGATGCTGTTCAGAAAGTTGAAGTAATGGAAAACCACCAGCCCGTAAAAATTCTTCAGGATAAAGTTCCGTCTGAGAATGCCGGTTTGAACGTAGTTTTAAAGAAATCGGTGACGATGACCGGGAGGGGAGAGGTAGGCGTAGGAATGGACCCTCTACTCTGGAATGTAAAACTCACGCCGATGTTTTTCGGGCAGAAAAACCAGTGGGTCGTAAACTATAAAGCCAACAATAATGGCGAAAGCGTGGAAAAAGAGGGCAATCTTTTAGGTTTTGGCAACCGTTGGGAAGGCAGAAGAGGTCAGGCAACCCCAAAATCATGGTTACGAGTGGAAACTGCCGATGTACCTGACGTTCCGGAGAAAAGATATTTAATGAATAATGTTCATTTCTTTTCTGCGAACGTTTTAACAACGCCTTTCAAAAGCAAAGACTGGGAACTGAAAGCAAGTGCGAGCTATACCAACAACGCAATTGAAAGAACAGACAGTAAAACCGAAATCTACGAACAGGGCTCATCAATAGTGCCAGCAGGTGGGACATATCTGTCAGAATCTGCCAATCATTTCTATACCAATGCCAGCAAAGGGGAATTAATTTTCACTAAGAATGCTAAAAAAGGATTCTTTAAAAACACCACAACCTGGAACGGCTCCTGGAATGATACCAATGCAACAATCAACAACCTTTTGCCGCCAGCAACTGGGACAAATACCCCAATAACCAAGTTCGGTAACCAGTTTTTGGATTCACCTTCGGGGGTTTTCCAGAACTCATTGAGTACAATTTTGCCGTGGAAAGAGAAACTTTTCAACGTGATGAGTTACATCAGTTACCAGAAAGACCGCCAGACTATGGATATTCTACCGGCCAGTTATGTAAATGCGAACGGTAATTTTCCGCAAGCCGGGGGTTTTGAAACACTGAGACAAGATGCTGAGTCAGAAACTTTCATGGCAAATCATTCTGCTTCCGTTGGCTTCAGTTATAAAAAATGGACGTTTACACCGGAAGTCGGTTTAAATTTAGGATTTAACAATCTTCAGTCTCTTCTTTCCGGGTCAAACGGAACAGCTTATACCGGATTGGGACAAAGTTTTCAGAATGATACAGACTGGAATGAAATTCAGCCTTATACGCAGGTTGGCATCAATTTCAAATCAAACAGTTTTAATCTGAGCCTTAATTTGCCTTACAATTTCTACGATATCACTTACAGGGATAATTTGCGCGGCAACAGTCTTCATACGACTAGATCTGTGCTGGAACCAAGTTTGTTTGCAAGTCTGGATTTTGCTTCGTTCTTTAAAATTTGGGCATTTGCGAGTCAGAGCAATGATTTTGGGAATTTCGGGTTCCTGTATGAAGGTAAAATGCTTACATCACCTTTAGGACTTACACAAAGGTTTAATTACGAAAGCCCGATGATCATGCCGGAATACAGAAACAGCAATCTGGGATCGAGATTAGAGTACCGTAACCCGCTGAATAATTTATTTTTCAATGTTCGTTACAGTTATTCAGTGAACAAAAGAAATCTAATAGAGAGGTTTTCTGGCGACGGTTTCAATTCATCATTGACACTACTTGCTTTAGATAACACTTCCGAAAGTCAAACCGAAAGCGCAGAAATCGGCAAATATTTTCCGAAATTTAAAACCAATACCTCGTTGAGTTTTTCAAATTCTGATTCTAAATCGTTCTCGTTTTTTAATCAGCTGCAAGAGTCGAAAATCAGCCGCCAGAATATGGGAATTAAATTCAACAACACTTACTTCTCGTGGCTAAGCGTTGATTATACAGCCACGCTTAACTGGGCGACACAAAAAAATACAAGTCAAAATTCTGAAAATAAAACTTCGGGCTGGAATCACAATCTCGCAGCCTATGTTTATCCTTTCGAAAACCATACCATTGGTTTCTTCTGGGACGAAATTAATACCGAAGCCAAAAACCAGAGTTTTACAAATGCTTTTTACGATATTTCATACCAATACACCTGGGCAAAAAAGAAAATCGATTTTGAGATTAAGTGGCTTAACATTGCTAATACTGATGTTTTCGAAAGAATTACTTATGATCCGCAATTTTTGCTGACTTCCGTTAGCTCAATTAGAATCCGCCCGAGCCAGGTGATGTTTACGGTAAAATTCAACTTTAAATAGTAACTCATGAACAGATTAGCCGCTTTATTTTTATTGGTTGGTTTGATGCTTTCGGCGCAGAATAACCGAGTGATCTATGAATATAAATTTGCACCGGATTCTACCAAAACCGACAGTCTGAAAACTGAATGGATGTATCTCGACATCAGTAAAAAAGGATCGAAATTTTACAGCAAAAGCACTTTTGAAAGCGATTCTATTGTTCAGGAAAGCATAAAGAAACAGTTGGCTTCCGGAACGAGAAATGTTTCAATCTCAAGACAGCGTCAGGGTGGGGAAATTAATTATGAAGTGGAGAAAAATTATCCGGACTATAAAACTTATTTAATTGCCAACATCGGAAACGATGCTTACAAAGTTTTAGAGGACCGCAAAATAAACTGGAAAATTTCGCCCGAAAAAAAACAGCTTGGTGAATTTAAAGTTCAGAAAGCAACCACAGATTTTGCCGGAAGAATGTGGACCGCCTGGTTCACTACAGATGTTCCGATTCAGGACGGACCTTACAAATTTTCGGGTTTGCCGGGTTTAATTGTTGAAATTTATGATCAGACAGGGAGCCACAAAATGGAACTTAAGGGATTAAAGAAAATTCAGGAAATTAAAGCGGAAGAACTTAACACTCAAGGGAAAGATATTCCGTTCACCAGGAAAAAACCGCTTGAAGTAAACCGCCAGCAGTATGTGAAACAGCTGAAACAGTATGAAAATGATCCCGTGCAGGGCATGCGCGAATTACTTTCGCGTCCCAATTCGAAGGTAAAAATTAATATGGGTGGGAAAGAAATTTCTGATCCTGCAGAGATCCTGCGCGCAATGGAGCAGAATGCAAAAGAAGAAATGGCCAGAAACAATAATAAAATTGAAAAGCAGCCATAAAAAACCGTTCTGTTTTCTGCAGAACGGTTTCCATCAATTTACTTAACGTATTAAAACTTAACTAAAAGTTCTGTTCGTCTGCGCTTGGGCCGTAACTTGCGGGAACGGGAATGTCATTTAATCGGTAATAAACGCCCAGCTGCGCCCGGTGGTGGGTAAGCTGATTCAAAGCGTGGCGTATTGCGCTGTATTTGCTGTAATCTGCCAAAAGCTGATCGCCCATGTACATTGCCCATTTACCGCTAAGGCTGTCTTCCGAAAGTTGATTCATCGCAGCATTACTTTGGGCGTAAAATTCTTCTAGTTTTTCCTTCAGTTCTTCCCCCGAAGTCAGATTTAGAGGTTTGTAATCACCTGCTGCGAAATCGAGTTTTTCTGTGTTCAGGATAGTCTCCGGCCAACCTACAATTTCCACGATATGGGTGGCCAGCGGCATCATTTTCATGCTTTTTTCGTGAGGCGCGTAATCATTTTTACCCTCAGGAAATCGGTCTATAAAACGTTTAGTAGTTTCATATTCCTGCTGGAGCTCATCTTTCAAATTTTGTAACGTTTCCATATTATTTATTTTTTCAGGAATTAAAGTTAAAACGAAATGAAGAAGTTCTGGTCACAAAAAAATATAATTTATTCTTAAAATTCTGTAACAAATTATCAAGACCACGCACTAATTATTAAAATCAGAACATGAAAAAATTTGCAAGCCTGTTTTTACTGACTTTGTTTTTTGCCGCAAATGCGCAGGAAACCGCCAACAGATTCTTCTATGAACTCAACTTCAAACCGAAGAAAGATTCTGCAAGAACTGAAAAAGTAATGATGATTCTCGATATTACAAAAGAGAAATCAATTTACCGGGATTATACCATGGTTGCGCAGGATTCAATTTTGAAAATTCAAGTGGAAGCGATGCAGAAATCCGGTGTTTTCAAGGATTTCTCGAAAATGGTAACGATGCCTAAATTTTCAGAAAAAGTATATAAATTCTATCCGGACATGAAAATCCAATATGTGGAGCGCATTTCAAGCGGTTTTACGCCCCTAAATATAGGATATAACGACGATACTAAACTGAACTGGAAAATATCTAACGAGAAGGCAAAAATTGGCAGTTACAATACCCAGAAAGCCACAACCGAATTCGGTGGCAGAACATGGAATGCATGGTTTACACCAGATATTCCGCTGCAGGACGGACCTTATAAATTTCATGGTTTGCCAGGTCTTATCGTAAAGATCGAAGATGATGGCAAAAATTATTCATGGGAGCTGAAAGGAAATAAAAAAGTAGAAAACTTTAATGAGGTTACTTATCTGGAAACCCTTTCACCCGGCGGAAACGGTGGAAAAGTACAGGAAGTGAGCCGTGAAAAATTCACTAAGACTTTCACCGATTTTAAGAAAGATCCTTTTGCATCCGCAAGACCAATGTTAAGACCCGAGATGCTTTCTCAAAAAATGCCCGGAAGCGATATGACCATAGGAGATATGGTAAAACAGCAGGAAAAAATGCTGAAAGATTTTTACGGAGCAAACAACAATCCGATAGAAATTGAGGTTGCCGCAGCTAAGGCAAAAAAGTAGTCATTCATAGCTAAATTATATTTTTGTAAACCTTGGAACATATTTATGTTTCAGGGTTTTTTTATGACTCTTTTCACCTGGAAAGCTTATTTAGATTAAATTTAAATAGCGTATATTTGCGATAAATTTTTAGTGTTGAGAAGAGATAATTCAGACAAATTATGTTGTTTCCCGAAAAACGAGTTAGGGAAAATCGTAGGTTACGAAAATGACGACCTTAAGATGCCGAATAAAATTATTGAAATGGGACTTCTGCCCGAAACGGCCTTCAGAATTCTCTACCAGGCTCCTTTCAGCGGGCCGCTGTACGTAGAGTTCGGTGATGAAAAAAGCAGAATTGCGCTTCGTGAAGAGGAAGCACGGTTTATCATCGTAGAAGCTTTAAATTAAATTTCAATCATTTTCTTCGGAAATAAGCCGAATTAGCAATGCAAAACATCTTAAAAAACAAACAAATTCTTCTCGTAGGGAATCCTAACGTTGGTAAATCCACCGTATTTAACCTGTTATGCAACAAAACGCAGAAAACAGGAAATTATGCCGGAGTTACCGTAGCGAGTCATTCGGGAAACTATGAGTACAAAGGTGAAGAGGTGGAGGTTATCGATTTGCCGGGTTCATACAGCGTTTATCCCACATCAGAAGATGAAGCCATCTTTTCTAAATTTTTAGTAGAGGAACAGCAAAATTATTCCGGTGTCATTTATATTCTTGAAGCCTTAAGTATTAAAAGAGGTCTGCTTCTGTTTCAGCAGATTCAGGATTTGGGTATTCCTGTTTTACTCGTAATCAATCAGATTGACCAGGCAGAAAGAAGAGGAATTAATATTAATGTTGATGAGCTTTCCAAAGAGTTGGGAGTAACCGTTTTGCAGACCAATGCGAAACAGAATCAGGGAATCGAAGAATTGCGCGAGGAGATTTTCAAGAATAATTTTTCAAGATCAGAGAGTGTTTCTTTTGAAATTCCGCTGGAACAAAAGGGTCTTGTATTCAAAATTTTATCCGAAACCAAAGAAAGCAATCAGTATAAAGTCTGGACATTACTCTCGTCCGACACATATCTGGGTAAACTCGAATCTGTAAAGGATCAAATGAATCAGGACGAGATTAAATGTCTTGTTCCCAAGAGATTACAGACACAGGAAACCATCAGGCGTTACCAGAATATCGACCGTATTATTACAAAAGTTTTATCCAAAAAGCCGAATTTTAAGGAATTGCTTACGGAGAAATTAGATAAAATTCTGGTTCACCAGTTTTGGGGTTATGTGGTCTTTGCATTTATTCTGCTGATCATTTTTCAGAGTGTGTTTTTCCTCGCAGAATATCCCATGAATTGGATTTCAGATGCTTTCTTCTGGATGTCTTCCTTTACTTCGGAACATTTACCGGCAGGTCCGCTTAACTCATTAATTTCTAACGGTATTATTCCGGGAATTGGCGGTATTGCAATGTTTGCACCCCAAATCGGTATTTTGCTTTACTTCTTATATCTTCTCGAAGATTCAGGTTATATGGCAAGGGTGATATTTTTAATGGACCGTTTTCTGAAACCTTTCGGCCTGAACGGGAAAAGTATTGTTCCTTTAGTTTCGGGTACGGCGTGTGCGATCCCTGCAGTAATGTCCACGAGAAATATCGAAAACGTAAAAGAGAGACTGATCACGATTTTGGTTACACCTTTTATGACTTGCTCGGCGAGACTTCCGGTTTACAGTATTATTATTTCCTTAGTAATTCCCGACCATTATTTCCTCGGAATCAGTTATAAAGCGTTGGTGCTGATGGGAATGTATTTTCTTGGATTCTTTGCCGCCTTATTTTCCGCACTTTTACTTAAAACCCTAATAAAAAACAAGTCGAAATCTTTCCTTGTTATGGATTTGCCTTCGTATAAAATGCCGCTTTTCGGGTACGATTTTAAACTAATGCTGAGCAAAGTATGGGAATTTATCACCGGAGCAGGTAAAATTATTTTCTTCTTCAGTATCATTATTTGGGCATTCAGTTATCTCGGACCAAAACAAAATGAGAATGAAATGGTTGCAACCGATGTGAAGTTAGAGCATTCTTATCTTGCCAAGGCCGGTAAATTTATTGAGCCTGCAATTGAGCCATTAGGATACGACTGGAAAATGGGTGTTGGCGTGCTGACAAGTTTTGTGGCCCGTGAAGTTTTTGTAGGAACACTTTCAACACTGTACAGTTTGGATGAAGAAGCTCCTGAAGAACGAATCATCGATAAAATGAGGAATGATACAAAACCCAATGGGGAAAAGGTCTTCAGTTTTGCTACAGGAATTTCTATCCTGATATTTTATGCGTTCGCAATGCAGTGCGCATCTACCTTGGCCGTAGTTTACAGAGAAACAAAATCCTGGAAATGGACGCTGGCTCAGCTTTTTGGAATGTCGGGATTGGCTTATATCGCTTCATTTATAACCTATCAGATGCTTAAATAATGGAAACCGAATTAATTCTGCAGTATGTTCTTGTCGCGGTAATCGTATTGTTTGCGGCGTATTCGATTTACAGAATATTAAAAAAAACATTCTCTCCTGGGAAGTTCAAGAAAGGTAAAACCGGCTGTGATTCAAACTGCTGTTCATAATCTGTTCACCACGCGTAGTTATTTTATTCGTAATTTTGCAGCAGTTTAAATCAAACGTTTAAAAATCAATTATTCAATGGCTTTAATTAAAAGTATATCAGGGATCCGCGGCACTATTGGTGGAAAAGTGAACGAAAATCTTACGCCGCTTGATGTGGTGAAATTTACTTCCGCATTCGGAACCTGGCTTCAAAATAATAAAAACAAAAAGAATTTAACTCTTGTGGTTGGCCGCGATGCGCGGATTTCCGGCGCGATGGTTAATTCTCTGGTTACAGCAACATTGCAGGGACTGGGAATTCATGTGGTGGATTTAGGACTCTCTACAACGCCAACTGTTGAGGTTATGGTTCCTGAACTGAATGCTGACGGAGGAATCATCTTAACCGCTTCTCACAACCCAAAACAGTGGAACGCTTTAAAACTTTTGAATGAAAAAGGAGAATTCATCACTGGAGAAAACGGTGCGGAAGTTTTAGCGTTAGCGGAATCCGAAAATTTCAATTTTGCTGAAGTTGACGGTTTAGGGAAGTATGAAACACGTGACGACGGTTTTGCAATCCATATTCATAAAATTCTGGATTTACCGATGGTAAATGCTGAAGCCATTAAAGCAAAGAAATATAAAATTGTAGTTGACGCGGTAAATTCCACTGGCGGAATTGCAATCCCGGAACTTTTGGAGCATTTAGGCTGCGAAGTGATTAAACTGTATTGCGAACCCAACGGACATTTTCCGCACAATCCCGAACCGTTGAAGGAGCATTTGGGAGATATCTGCGAACTCGTGAAAAAAGAAAAAGCAGATCTCGGAATCGTTGTAGATCCGGATGTTGACCGCCTGGCGCTGGTTGATGAAAATGGTGAACTTTTCGGCGAAGAATATACCTTAGTTGCTGTGGCTGATTATCTCCTGAAAAATAAAAAAGGAGTAGCAGTCTCAAATCTTTCTTCAAGCCGTGCTTTGCGGGATGTTGCTTTGAAACACGATTCTGAATACTTCGCAAGTGCAGTGGGAGAGGTGAATGTAGTCACTTTAATGAAGGACAGAAACGCCGTGATTGGTGGCGAAGGAAACGGTGGAATTATTTATCCGGATCTTCACTATGGAAGAGATTCTCTGGTAGGCGTAGCGTTATTTTTAACACATCTTGCCAATAAAAACAAAACAGTTTCCGAGTTGAGAGCAACGTATCCGTCATATTTCATGGGTAAAAAGAAAATTGAGCTTACACCGGATATCGATGTAGACTCCCTTTTAACTAAAATGGAAAAGGAATATCAAAATGAAGAGGTTTCCACAGTTGACGGTGTAAAGATTGATTTCGAAAAAAATTGGGTACATTTAAGAAAATCCAATACAGAGCCAATTATCAGGATTTATACCGAAGCTTTTTCGCAGGAAGAAGCCGACAGTTTGGGAGATCAAATGATTGCTAAAATAAAAAGCCTGATTTAAGATCACTTTTTATTAATTTTAGGAATACTAATAAAATCGTTTTTCCGAAGTTTGTAAGCAGGCTTCAAATTTTGGAAATAACATCGAGAAAATAAATTGGAAGAATTTTTTGAAAACGAACTCATTAGGAAGTTCGAAGAAATGGTAGAAAATAATGATGAACTCTACTTCGAAACCGAAGAATACGAGGACATCATTATTTACTATCTAGAAATGGGCGACATTTCCTTCGCGGAGATGGCGACCAATTATGCGCTGAAACTTCATCCCAATTCTTTAGAACTGAAAATAAAAAAGTTTGAGGTTTTACTTGAACTCGAAAATTATACACAGGCCAAAGAACTGATGCAGGAACTGCAGGAAGCTTCTATGGAAAGCACCGATTTCCTCGTGTGCTGCGCGAAGTACTATTCGAATCTGGGTAATCCGAGACGTGCGATTACTTTTTGTGAAAGAGCCCTGGAACTGGACGAGGAGGAAAACTTTCTGCACAATTTCATTGCAGATGAATATGTGAATCTGGAAGATCCCTTCAACGCATTGAAACATTATAAACTGGCTTTAAAATTTGATCAGCAGGACGAATACTCTTTAGAAAACGTGATGTTCTGCTACAATCAGCTCAGCAGAAGCGACGAGGCTATTGAATTCCTTAACGGATATCTGAACGAGTTCGCGTTTTCTGAAACAGCCTGGTACGAATACGGACAGTTCTATTTCAACCGCAAAAACTATGAGGAAGCGATTCGCGGGTTTGATTATCTTTTGGCTATAAATCCACAATCTGTTGGGGTGTATGCAAATAAAGCGGCATGTTATGAAGCGATGGGAGAGTGGCCGAAAGCAATTGCTGTTTATGAAGAAATGCTCGAACTGGAGTATACGAAGTCTTTTACTTTCTACAAAATCGGTTTGTGTTATAAAGAGAACAAGCAGCCGGTTTTAGCGCTGAATGCTTTCCAGAAATCTTTGAGAGACGATCCGCAGTTTTATCTGTCAATGATGGAGCAATCCTATATCTACGAAGAAATGGGCGGCATGAAAGAAGCACTTCATTTTGCAAAAGAAGCCGTATCGATGAATGATAACAATTTAGATTATCAGAAAAGGCTTGCGTTTCTTTACATCGATTCCGGAAGTTTTGAGGAAAGTTTAATTTGTCTTAAGAAGCTTGTAGATTTCGAACCTAACCGGTTTTATAACTGGTATGCGTACTCAGAAGTTTTAATGCTGATCGGCGAATTTGAAGATGCGATCACTGTTTTAAAGCAGGCAACTAAAATCCATAACCGCGCAGAAATCTATTATCAGTTGAGTAACTGTTATTTCCATCTGAACAGCCAGAAAGAAGGCAGAAAAGCCTTGGATGTGGCGTTAGATCTGGATCCAAATCTTCTGGAAGATATGAAACAGAAATATCCATTCATCAAAGATGAGGTTGAAAAGGTAAAAACAAAGAAGAAATAATTGTAATCTTTGTACAGATAACAAAAAACCCCGGTCAAATTTGACCGGGGTTTTCTTATGATATTGAATATTATTTAGCGCTCTGCTTTTTCTTTACAGTTTCGCCTATAAGTCCGTCTTTCTCTTCATTTAATTTCAAAATGATGGTTTCGCCTTCGGAAAGCTGTTTGTTTACCAGCATTTCTGCCAACAGATCTTCGATGTATTTTTGGATCGCACGTTTAAGAGGCCTTGCTCCAAAATCTTTGTCCCAGCCTTTTTCTGCAATAAAGTCCTTGGCATCCTGAGAAAGGTCCACATGATAATTGAGTTTTTCAAGTCGCTTGTACAGTTTTGCCAGTTCCAGATCGATAATTTTCGTAATATGCTCTTTTTCAAGGGAATTAAAGATTACGATGTCATCAATACGGTTTAGAAATTCAGGTGCAAATGCTTTCTTAAGCGCGTTTTCGATCGTACTTCTGGCTCTCGCATCGGTAGTTGATTTCTTCGCAGAAGTCCCGAATCCTACACCGTCACCAAAATCTTTAAGATCTCTCGTTCCGATATTGGAAGTGAGGATGATAATTGTATTTCTGAAATCGATTTTTCTACCTAAAGAATCTGTTACAAAACCTTCATCAAGAATCTGCAGCAGAATGTTGAAAACATCCGGATGCGCTTTTTCAATCTCGTCGAGAAGTACAACTGCATAAGGCTTTCTACGAACAGCTTCTGTAAGCTGGCCGCCTTCTTCGTAACCGACATATCCAGGAGGCGCTCCAACCAGTCGTGAAACAGCGAATTTCTCCATGTATTCACTCATATCGATACGGATCAGTGCTTCATCTGAGTCGAAAAGTTCACGGGCCATCACTTTGGCAAGTTCTGTTTTACCTACACCTGTGGTTCCGAGGAAAATGAATGTTCCAATCGGTCTGTTCGGGTCTTTCAGTCCGGCGCGATTTCTCTGGATGGCTTTCACCACTTTTTTCACTGCATCTTCCTGACCGATAACTTTACCGTTCATCATGGCATCCATCTGCGAAAGTTTGTCAAGCTCATTCTTACCGACTTTCGTCACCGGAATGCCGCTCATCATTGAAACTACTTCAGCCACACTTTCTTCGGTTACGACTTCTTTTTTCTCCTTCACATTTTTATCCCAGGTTTCCTGCGCGAGATTCAGTTCAATCTGAAGCCTTTCTTCTTCATCTTTCAGTTTTCGGGCTTCCAGATAATCCTGAGCTTTCACGGCTTTCTGCTTGAGATCCTTGATTTCTTCAATTTTCTTTTCGTGCTCGATGATTTCTGTAGGAACCTTCATGTTTTTAATATACACTCTGGAACCTGCTTCATCCATTGCATCAATTGCCTTGTCCGGCAGAAAACGATCGGTGATATATCGTGCAGTAAGATTCACACATGCCAAAACCGCTTCTTCGGTATAAGTTACATTATGGTGATCCTCATATTTGTCTTTAATCTGATTTAAAATCTGAATCGTTTCTTCAACAGTCGTCGGTTCCACCATTACCTTCTGGAAACGACGTTCCAAAGCACCATCTTTTTCGATATACTGTCTGTACTCATCCAAGGTTGTCGCTCCAATGCATTGAATTTCACCCCTAGCCAAAGCAGGTTTGAACATATTGGATGCATCCAGACTTCCGGTAGAACTTCCCGCACCGACAATAGTGTGAAGTTCATCAATGAAAAGGATGACATCGCGGTTTTTCTCGAGCTCCGTCATGATTGCTTTCATTCTTTCCTCGAACTGTCCGCGGTATTTTGTTCCTGCAACCAAACTCGCTAAATCAAGGGTAATAACCCTTTTTCCATAAAGAACACGGGAAACTTTTTTCTGCTGAATTCTTAAAGCAAGTCCTTCTGCAATCGCTGATTTACCAACGCCTGGTTCACCGATCAACAGTGGATTGTTTTTCTTTCTTCTGGACAAAATTTGTGAAACCCTTTCAATTTCTTTTTCCCGGCCGATTACAGGGTCCAGTTTTCCGTCTCTTGCAAGTGAAGTTAAATCACGTCCAAAATTATCAAGTGTCGGAGTTTTGCTTTTACCTGTACCGATGTTTCCGGTTGGCTTACGCATCTGCCCGAATTCTTCTCTCTCTTCATCATCGTCGTACGCGCTCATTTTAGGACTCTGACCGGAATTTTTAAGCATTGTTTGATATTCCTTTGTGACTCTTTCATAATCGATATCATAAGAACCCAAAATGTTGGTAGACGGGTCATCAGATTTATAGAGTATCCCCAAAAGAAGGTGCACTGTATTAATTTCTGAACCTTGGTATTGTCTGCATTCGAGTTCTGATCGTTTTACGGCCTGATCTGCCATTTTTGTGAAAGAAATCTTGTCGCCATCAGCAGTAAAAGGGTTTAATCCCGATACTGCCATAGTTTCAATCTTTCTTCTGATCTGAGTTAAATCTGCACCCAAATTCTGCAAAATGTCCTTAGCGGAATTCTCAGTTTTAATCATTCCCAAAAGGAAATGTTCTGTATTGAGAAACTCGCTTTGCAAACGCCTTGCTTCGTTTTTACTATGTTGGAAAACCTGATCCAAACCGTTTGAAAATTTATGATCCATATTATTGTTTCGTTGTTAAGTTTTAAAGATTGCTGCAATCTTTAATACTCAATCAAAGTTACAAATACTTTACCAAAATTAAATAATGACTTTATGGCAGGAAATATTTTCTCATTTCACTGAAAATGACTAGGTTTGTTTCCCTAAAAAATTAACTATGAGCCCTGATATTACTAACTTTATTGGTTATGCCGCTTCATTTTTTGTTGTGTTGAGTTTTGTGCTGAAAGACATCAAAAAAATTAGAATTGTAAACCTTATTGGCTGCATTTTCTTCGTTATTTATGGAATTTACAGCGATTATCTTTGGCCCATTATTATTCCAAATGCCATTCTGTGCTTTATACAAGGGTACCATTTGGTAAAAAAGGACTAAATTTCTGTCATGAAAGTTCTGGTAAGCGTTTTTAATAATTTATATACAGACCAACGTGTTGATAAGGTTTGCAGAACATTATCCGAAAACGGCTTTTCCATTGAACTTATTGGAAATAATTGGGGAGGCTTGCCTGAAATGGCCCGTAGCTACTCCTTCTCAAGAATCATCCTCGAATCGACTGTTCTGCGGTATGCTTATATAGAATTCCAATGGAAATTATATAAAAAGCTGTTGAAAAGCGCTGACAGCGAGACAATTCTTCTTGCTAACGACTTAGATACGCTGCTTCCTAACTATTTGGTTTCCCGCAAACTGAATATTCCGCTTGTTTACGACAGTCATGAGATTTTCACAGAGATGCCTTCCGTAAATGGGCGTTTTACCCAAAAAATATGGCGCTCACTGGAATCTTTTATCGTTCCGAAATTAAATTTTATGATGACCGCGAGCGAAAGTTATGCAGACTGGTTTCGGAAAACTTATGAAATAGAACGTCCGGTCGTAGTGCAGAATTTTCCGCTCAAAACAGCGAATCCGCAACGCTATTCCAATATCAATTCGAAGAAAATTATTCTTTATCAAGGAGTTATCAATCCATCCCGCGGTTTGGACAAAATGATCCCGGCAATGCAGGAAATTGAAAATGCAGAATTTTGGATTGCGGGCGACGGACCCAAAAAAGCAGAACTCGAAGTTTTGACTAAAGCTTTAGGACTGAACGATAAAGTGAAATTTCTGGGAAAACTCTTACCCGAAAAACTCCGGGAAATCACCCATAAAGCAGATGTGGGATTGAGCATTGAAGAAAATAACGGACTAAGTTACTATTTCTCGATGCCCAATAAAGTTTCAGACTATATTCAGGCAAGAGTTCCTGTTGTTGTTTCAGATTTTCCGGAAATGAGAAAAGTTATCGATAATTTCGGAGCGGGTGAAAAGATCCACAACCACACGGAATTGGCTGAAAAAGTAAAGATAGTGCTGGAAAACGGTAAGCAATTCTATGAAAATTCACTGAACAGTGCTGCAGCACATCATTGCTGGGAGCAGGAAGAACCTAAAATTATTCAGCTTTTCAAAACGATCAAATCGCATAACTCCTAAACGCGAAATCCTTACCTTTGCACAAATTTGAAACAGCAAGATGACGATCAAAGAAAAACAGAATGAAATCGTAGAAGAATTTGCATTTCTGGAAGATTGGGAACAGAAATACGAATACATTATTGATTTAGGCAAAGAACTTAAGGGTTTTCCTGAAGATAAAAAAACGGATGCCAATTTAATTAAAGGCTGCCAGTCTAAAGTTTGGATTGATGCCGAGTTTAATGATGGCATGCTGTTTTTTAATGCAGATTCCGATGGGATTTTACCAAAAGGAATTGTTTCGCTGCTGGTTTCTATTTACAGCGGTCATTCCACTCAGGAAATTCTGGATTCAGATTTCGAGTTTATTTCGGAAATAGGGCTTCAGGAATTTCTTTCACCTTCCCGCGCCAATGGTTTGATGGCGATGACAAAGCAGATTAAGTTTTACGCAGTCGCATACCAGCTGAAAAAGTGAGAACAATCCTAGCATACCGTTTTTCAGCTTTTGGTGACGTTGCAATGACGGTTCCCGTTGTCACAGAATTTCTGGAACAGAATCCCAACATACAAATCGTTTTTGTAAGCCGTAAAAACTTTGGTGATTTATTTAATGGCATTCCGAATCTTGTTTTCAAAGGCGTAAATATTGATGATTACAAGGGCGTTTTCGGAATGAGAAAACTTGCTCAGGAACTTACAGATGAATTTAAGCCTGAGTTTGTCGCAGACCTTCACGATGTAATCAGAACGAAAATACTCAGCAAAATCTTTAAGCGTAAAGGATTTAGGGTTTCAATTATCAATAAAGGCAAGAAGGAAAAGGAACATCTTACCGATATATGGAATCTGGAAAAAGCACCGCTCAAAAAAAACACAGAACGTTACGCCGATGTGTTGCGGGAATTGGGATTTTCGCTGACTTTATCGCATCATTACAGAACTTATTTGTCACAAAAAAGCGGAATCGGATTCGCGCCTTTTGCCCAGCACGAAGGAAAAATGCTGCCTCTGGAAAAGTCTTTTGAGCTTGTAAAACATCTTTCGGAAAAACATAGAATATATTTTTTTGGCGGAGGAAAGAATGAGGTAGAAACGCTGGATAAGTGGGTTGCTCAAATTCCTAATACCGAGAACGTTGCTGGCCAACTTACTTTAAAACAGGAACTCGCAAAAATAGCTGAACTCGAAATCATGATTTCTATGGATTCTGCAAACATGCATCTTGCAAGTTTAGCCGGCACCCGATGCATATCGGTGTGGGGCGCGACACATCCTTTTGCAGGCTTTCTAGGTTACGGACAGAAAGAAGAAGATGTGGTACAAATAAAAGATCTGACCTGCAGGCCGTGTTCGGTTTTTGGTGACAAAAAGTGTTACCGTGGCGATTGGGCCTGTCTGCATGAAATTAATATTCAGCAGATTATCAATAAAATTTATAAGGATTAACAAAAAAATCTTTCAGATATTGAAAGATTTTTTGTTTTTTATAAAAACTTGTCGCTTTTTTTTAGCGTTTTTAAATCATGAATATATTCCTTGATGAGCTGATCGTTATCGCGCGGACATATTAAAAGTGCTTTATCGGTATCCACAACGATATAATTCTTGAGACCGTCGATGATAGCAGCTTTGTTTTTATTTTTGAACTGAACGATGTTTCCCTTCGCATTATACATAAGAATGTGCTTGGGTTGCAATGTGTTCTTGTTTTCGTCTTTATCTAAGGTTTCGTAAACCGATGTCCAGCTTCCCAGATCACTCCAGCCCAGGTCTGCAGGGATTACATATACATTTTTAGCTTTTTCGAGAATACCGTTATCAATAGAAATTTTGGTGACTTTAGGATAAATCATTTCAATGCAGCTCGCCTCGCCATCGGTGTTATAATCGCAACTCACGAACTGCTGAGACATTTCCTCGAGATAAAGATCGAACGCCGAAAGAATAGATTTTACGTTCCAGATAAAGATTCCAGCATTCCAGAGGAAATCGCCGCTTTCCAGAAAACTTTTGGCAATTTCCAGAATGGGTTTTTCAGTGAAAGTTTTCACTTTAAAATGGTCTGCATTTTTTTTCTCGATGAACTGAATATATCCGTAACCCGTATCCGGACGGGTAGGAGTGATGCCTAAAGTAATGAGATAATCGTTTTGGGAGGCCAGATTAAAAGCCAGTTCCACTTTTTGGAGAAAGGTGTTTTCTTTCAGAATCAGGTGATCTGCAGGCAACACAATCATGTTGGCATCTGGATTTTCAGCAGCAATCTTCTTTGCCATATAAATATTGCAGGCCGCCGTGTTTTTCATCATAGGTTCGCCTACGATATTCTTCGGTTTTAGTTCCGGTAACTGCTGTTCCGTCAACGAAACATATTCTTTATTGGTGATTACATAGATATTTTCTTTCGGAACAATCTGGCTGATTCTGTCATAGGTCTGCTGAATCATTGTTCGGCCCGTTCCTAAAATATCCTGAAACTGTTTAGGGAATTTCTGTGTGCTCATTGGCCAGAATCGGCTGCCGACTCCTCCTGCCATAATAACGCAGTAATTGTTTGATTTAGACATGCTTAACTTAATTTTTCTACTCTTGCTAAGGGTTTGAAAATATACCTTTTCCCGTTGTCGAGATTGAGGCAAATATAGTTCTTTTTGCGTTTACCTTCTATGATATAAGTCTCTTTACGGTAAATAAAACGGGTGTCGGTCTCTAAATCTTCGATGTAGGAAGTTTCGTCTTCGTAATTTTCTATGTGGAAGTATTTTACCAAATCCGGACTCGACATGAAGTTGGCTTTCGGGGATTTAGAGAACTTGAGAATAATGGGTTTTAAATCTTCAGAATAAACCGAGATGCTTTCTAAAAGCATTGTCCGGAACGTACTTTTCCATTCTGCGCCATGGGGAGAAATACGGTTTCCGAAGTTCTCAAAAGCCAGCAGATGTGCCAGTTCATGGGTTAAAACAAAAAAGAAAAGTTGCGGCTGCAGGGTAGAATTTATCGTAATCTGGTGCGATTTATCCGGCATTTTCCGGTAATCGCCCAATTTTGAATTCCGTCCTTTCGTGATTTTAATGTGAATATAATGTTCGCCAAACCAGGTTTTCAGGAAAGGCAAAGTATTTTCAGGCAAATATTTCTGAAGGTTGGCAACAGACATTTTATCACAGACTCAATGGGATTCCGGCATAGAAATTAAGCAGTTTCATGCTGAAAAGGTAATTGTATTTTGCCTGTGCAACGGAGCCCTGCGCATTGGCGAAATTATTTCTGGCACTGTTGAGATCATAAACGGTGGAGCGTCCCGCCGCAAAACTTTTCTCGGCAAAATCCAGCGCCAGTTTCGCGCTTTTTTCAGCCTCAGTTGCCGCAAGATAGGCTTCGTAATTACTTTCTGCGTCAAACTGTGCCTGCTGAACATTTTGCAAAACCTGCTGTTTTTGCTGCAACAAAGTGGTTTTTGCTATGTCTTCATTGATTTTCGACTGCTCTACCTGTAGTTTGGTAATCCCTTTATTGAAAATCGGGATATTGGCTGACAGGCCTAATTGCTGTCCGAAATTGTCTTTGTACTGGGTAAAAAATTGTGACTGCTGAATTGTATTTCCATTGAGGTCTTTTGCTGGACTAAGGAGATAAAAGTAAGAACTTCCCAATCCGGCATTTGCAGTAACTGTTGGCCAGAACGCAGTTCTCGTCACTTCGGTTTGTGCCTCTGCAGATTTTATTCTGTTTTCAGCGGCTTTAATCTGCGGCTGATTATCGTAAGCTTTGGTGATAATGTTTTCTGCTGTAAAAAGCGGCGCATCCAAAATCCCGTCAACCGGAACCTCCTGAATATCAAAATTCTTATACTCCGGCAACTGTAAAAGCATTGCAAGTGCGAAAAGACTTCTGCTGGTGTTGATTTCTGCGGTTTTTACATTTTGTTTTTCCCGCGCCAATGCCGCCTCAGCTTCTGCAAGAACCGTTTGTGGTGTAGTTCCGACTTCGGTAGTAATTTTTGCTCTTTTATAAAGTCTGTCCGCGTTTTCTAGAGCACTTTCAGAAATCTTCACAATTTCGCGATTAAGTAAAACCGATAAATACTGCTGTGCGATCTGCAGTGAAATATCGTTTTTTATTCTTTCCAGGTCAAATTTGCTGGCTTCAACGTCAAATTCCGTTCTTCTGATATTTTTCTCAAGTCTTCCGTTGTTATAAACGAGAATATCGGCGCCTACACTTGCGCTGTTGCTGAAGTTATCGTTTCGGTTAGTGTTTCCAAAAACATCCCGACCCTGTCCAAATGATGCGTTATTATTGATATTTCCTGAAACAGACGGTAAATACTGACGCTTCGCTATTTGCAGCGAATTATCCTGAGTTTTGGTATTTAATGTATTCTGAATAACCTGCAGATTATTTTCGACCGCGTAGTTTACACACTCCTGAAGCGACCATTTCTTTTGGGAAAAAGCTACAAAAGACACAAAGCTGAGCAAAAGGACCGCAGTTTTTTTCATGGAAAAATTTTAAAGAATAAGACGCAATTTTTATAATTTTGTTACACTTAGGCCTTCAATTCGTTTATTCTTGAGACAATCTGCATAGAAAAAATTCCGCTTTTCTGCAGGTAAATTTCATAAAAAGCCTTTGCTTTCGACGCGTAATCCGGACTGGGATTTTCTTTGTTTTTAAAATAAAACAAATGACCTAAAAGTTCAAAATAAGGAATATGGTGCGCCGTATCTTTTGTTCCCACCAAATCAATCATTTCGGCGCTTGATTTGAGTGCAAGTTCTTCAAAACTCATTTTAAAAGTATCTCTCATATTGGTGTCGAAAACACGATCGAGTTCACTGAGATCGCCTTCGTTTTTTCCTCCTAAAATCATCTTCGAAAGGAATTCTGAAAACTGTTTTACAATTCTGATGATGTAATCTTTATCGTGTATCATATTGAATTTTTAAGCAAAGAAAATATAAGCCAAAATCACGGAAGTAATGATCCCCACCAGATCGGCTAAAAGCATCGCCGTTACGGTGTATCTTGTGTTTTTAATCCCAACCGCTCCGAAATATACTGCGATAACATAAAAAGTGGTATCTGAGCTTCCTTGTAAAACGGCCGCCAATCTTCCCTGGAAACTGTCTGCTCCGAAAGTCTGCATCGTATCGACCATCATTCCGCGTGCACCGGAACCGGAAAGCGGTTTGATCAGTGCCGTTGGTAATCCGTCAACAAATCGTGTGTCGAAACCTACAACGGCAGCAACCCATTTCATCCCGTCAATAAGCACATCAAAAACCCCTGAAGTTCTGAGCAGAGAAATCGCAATCAGCATTCCAACCAAATAAGGAATGATTTTCACGCAAGTCCAAAAACCTTCTTTTGCTCCATCAATAAAAGCATCGAAGACATTAATTTTTTTGTAAACTGCCCCAAGAACAATGGCGAAGAAGATCAGCAGAATTATTCCGTTGCTCAGCAGCATACTGAAATTATCCAGACCTTCTTTGGTCAGCTGCACCAGATAAACCACCAATAGTCCGACAATTACGGATATTCCGCCGACGTATGCGATTACAGCAGGCTGAAAAAGATTGATTTTCTGGTGAATAGAAACGATTATCATCGCGGCCATTGTGGCTGCAAAAGTTGCGATCATGCAGGGCAGAAAAATATCCGTCGGCGTTGCAGATCCCATGGAAGCACGAATTGCAATGATTGAAACAGGAATCAATGTTAAACCTCCGGCGTGAAGACACAGAAACATGATCTGGGAATTGCTGGCCCTTTCTTTATCAGGATTTAAAGTCTGCAGACTTTCCATCGCTTTCAGCCCGAAAGGCGTTGCGGCATTATCAAGACCTAGTAAATTGGCACTGAAATTTAGCAACATATGACCAAAAGAAGGATGGTTTTTTGGAATTTCCGGAAAGAGTTTCGAGAAAAACGGCTGTATTAATCTCGATAGTAAATTAATTCCGCCGGCTTTTTCAGCGATGCTCATGAAGCCCATGAAAAGCGTCATAATTCCAATTAAACCAAGACAGATTTTCACAGCGGTTTCTGATGTTCCAATGACTCCGTCGGTTGCCTGAACACGATAGATTTGAACCCCAGATTTTGCAGAATCAGTTTTGTAATGAACCCGATTTTGATCAAAATCAGGCTTTGTAAGCAGTTGTTTCTGGATTTCAGGATTTAAGTCAGACATTTTTTTTGAAGCAATCTGCACGGTGTCGCCGCTTTTACCGACCACCATGTCATTGTAAATTGCTTTGTAATTATCTGAAAATAAATATTTTATACTTGCAACCAATATGGCCACAATTATAAATGCGCTCCAAATTCTGCTTAAAACCATTGCTGAAAATTTTGTTAAAAATAACTAAAAAGTTTATGCAATTGGTTTGAGGAGGCGAAAAATTTCGGGACAGGAGATGTAGTCCGTTAAAAAAGTTTCAGTTGCTGGTCTTTACTGCCCGTGAAATTCTCCGTAGAAAGTGGAGTGATTTCTTTGTCTGCGAAGAATTTTCTTCTGCCCAAAGCAAAAGTATCGTGAATCATTTCAGCAATATTTCCCTCGCCTTTATAGCGTTCGTGAAATCTTTTATCGCCAAGTTTTCCGCCGCGCATGGAACGGATGAGGTTCAGGACTTTTTCTGCTCTGTCGGGAAAGTTGGCGTTAATCCAGTTGATAAAAACCGGTTCAACCGTATCATTCAGTCTAACCAAAACATATCCGAATTTTTGCGCGCCCGCTTCAGAAACAGTTTTTAATATGTTAAGGCTTTCGTCGCTTGTCAAGCCCGGAATTACTGGCGCAACCATAACGCCGACAGGGATTTTATGTCCGCTTAAAATTTCGATGGCTTTTAGTTTATTTTTTACAGAGGAAGTTCGCGGCTCCATTTTTCGGCGGATCTCTTCATTGATGGTCGGAATGCTGAACGAAACAGAAACCAGATTCTGTTCAGACAAAGGTTTCAGAATGTCTAAATCTCTCAAAACCAAAGCGTTTTTCGTTAGAATAGAAACCGGGTGCCGGTAATCCAAGCAAAGTTTCAGAATTTTCCGCGTTATTTCAAATTCCCTCTCCGCGGGTTGATAACAGTCGGTATTTCCTGAAAGGGTAATGGTTTTCGGAACATAATTTCTTTTCTGAAAGAATTTTTCAAGCAGGTCAGGAGCATTTTTCTTGACCATGATTTTTCGCTCGAAATCTGTGCCGGCGGAATATCCCCAGAATTCGTGCGTGGGTCTGGCGAAACAGTAAGAACAGCCATGCTCGCAGCCCTGATAAGGATTCAGCGAATATTCCATCCTTATGTCCGGACTTTTAACCTCGTTCACAATTGTTTTGGGAAAAACTTCTGTGAAAGTGGTTTTTGTCTTAAGAAAATCATCTTCCTCAGGTTCAAAGGTGTATTTTTCGAAACGGTTGATTTCGTTCCGCTGTGCGCCCTGACCTTTAATGAAATTTTCACTGGACATTACATTGTTTTTGAAGTTGGTTACAAAAATAATTTCTGTTCCCAATTATTTGATGAGTATTTAAGACTTCACTTTTCCACAAAAAATCCCGAATTCGAAGAACTCAGGATTAATGTTTATGAAGATGAAGAATTATTGCATTGCTAAATATTCTACACCATGATGCCCATCATCTCTATATCGTTTTTCAAAGTGGCGGTGAAAATCAGAATAGTAGTCGTGGTAGTCTTTATGTTTTTTGGCAAAAAACTTTTTAACACCAAATATGCCGAGACCAACTATCACTCCGAGGCTTCCTGCCAATAATACTCCTGTTTCTTTTCTCATTTTAATACTTTTATTTTTTAAAGTTAAGCAAATCCTATTCCTTTTTAGCAACAATTACTTTTAAAGTTTGTTAATATTGGAGCGCTGTAGTTTAATACAGTTTTAATTTTATAAATTTGAAAAAACTGTTTAAATGAAGACCAATTCAATTATTATGCTGACAGGAGCCTTGTTTTTTGCTTCCTGTACAAGTCAAAAAATGAACAATTCCCTCAATTATCCGGAAACAAAAAAAGTGGTCCATACCGACGAGTATTTCGGTACGAAGGTGGAAGATCCTTACCGTTGGTTAGAGGATGACATGGCTGCGGATACCAAAGACTGGGTTCAGCGCGAAGTAGCTTTTACCAATACTTATCTTGCCAACATTCCTTTTCGGGAAGAACTCAGGTCTCAGCTCAAAGACATCTGGAACTACGAAAAAATCGGCGCGCCGTTTAAAGAGGGAGACTATACTTATTTCTACAAAAACGATGGTCTTCAGGCGCAATCTGTACTCTATAGAACCGATAAAAACGGAAAAACTGAAGTATTCCTCGATCCCAATAAATTTTCTGACAAAGGAACGACTTCTCTTGCCGGAGTTTCCTTCAATAAAAAAGGAAATCTTGTAGCATACAGAATTTCGGAAGGTGGAAGCGACTGGAATAAAATCATCATTATGAATGCTTTAACCAAAGAAATCATTGATGAAACTATTGTAGACGTGAAGTTTTCCGGAACATCGTGGTTGGGTGACGAAGGTTTTTATTATTCAAGTTACGACAAACCGAAAGGCAGCGAACTTTCCGCAAAAACAGATACTCATAAAGTATATTTCCATAAACTGGGAACAAAACAGTCTGCCGACAAGTTAATCATTGGTGGTGAAGATTTCAAGCGCAGATACATGGGAATCGGTGTTTCCGACGATGAAAGATATGAGATTTTAAGTGCTTCTGAAGCCACCAACGGAAACGAACTTTATATTAAAGATCTTAAAAATAAAACCGATTTTATTCCTATACAGAAAGGATATGAATTCAACACCGATTTTATCGATTCCAAAGGTGATGTTATTTATGCATTGACCGATAAAAACGCTCCGAATATGCGTTTGGTGAAATTCAACATCAACAATCCGAATGTTTGGACTGATGTGATTCCTGAAACTGAAAACGTGTTAAGCGTGTCCACGGGCGGAGGATATATTTTCGCCAGGTATATGAAAGATGCGGTTACGAGCATGAAACAGTTCGATTACGACGGAAAGCTCATCAGAACAATTGAGCTTCCTGGAATTGGCACAGCGTCCGGCTTTGGCGGTAAAGAAAAAGAGAAAGATCTCTATTTTTCTTTCACCAACTATATTACGCCGGGAACAATTTATAAATTCAATACCGACAGCGGGAAATCTGAAGTTTATCAGAAACCGAACGTAAAATTCAATCCAGAAAATTATGTTTCCGAGCAGGTTTTTTATACTTCGAAAGACGGAACCAAAATTCCGATGATGATCAACTATAAAAAAGGAATAAAACTCGACGGTAAAAATCCGACGATTTTATATTCTTATGGCGGATTCAACATCAGTTTACAGCCGGCATTTTCTGTGGTAAACGCAATCTGGATGGAAAATGGCGGAATTTATGCCGTTCCAAACATTCGTGGTGGTGGCGAATACGGAAAGAAATGGCACGATGCCGGAACCAAAATGCAGAAAAAAAATGTATTTGATGATTTTATCGCTGCCGGGGAATATCTTCAGCAGAAAGGCTATACTTCCAAAGAATACATGGCGCTTTCGGGTCGTTCAAATGGCGGATTATTAGTGGGTGCTACGATGACGATGCGTCCTGATCTGGCAAAAGTTGCGTTCCCTGGCGTGGGAGTTTTAGACATGCTACGATACAATAAATTTACGGCAGGCGCAGGTTGGAGCTACGATTACGGAACAGCTGAAGACAGCAGAGAAATGTTCGAATATCTGAAATCATACTCACCGGTTCACCAAGTAAAAAAAGGAGTTTGCTATCCATCAACCATGATTATTACAAGCGATCACGACGACCGGGTTGTTCCTGCGCATTCATTTAAATTTGGTGCAGAACTTCAGGAAAAGCAGTCCTGCGACAATCCCGTTTTGGTAAGGATTGAAGTGAACGCAGGTCACGGAGCAGGCAGAAGTACAGATCAGGTCATTGGCGAAAATGCTGATTTACTGAGTTTTGCACTTTTTGAAATGGGAATTAAAGCATTAAAAAAATAATTTTAAAAAGTTGACTATTCTAAACTTCCTGAATTTTCAGGAAGTTTTTTTAGATATTTAAGCAAAAAATAAATCATTATTTTTACGCAATGAAACAGAATGAAATCTCTGATTTTTATGATGAATATGTTCAGAGACAGATAAAAACAGGTGCCAACGAAAGACTTATTTCCCTTTATAAAAGGCTGCTGAACGGCGGGTTAAATGCCGATTCCAAAGTTCTTGAATTGGGTTGCGGCGTGGGAATTTTCACTAAGCTTTTGGCAAAAAAAGTCAAGAACGGGATTATTGAAGCGGTGGATCTTAGCGAAAAAAGTGTGGCCGTTGCGAAGAATGAACTGAAAGACAGGAAAAACATTTATTTTGATGTTGCTGATGTAGTAAAATACCAGCCCAAAAATTCTGATTTTGATATGGTCACTTTGATGGATGTCATCGAACATATTCCTTTGGAACATCACGCCGAACTTTTCGCAAATTTATCTAAAATCGCTACTGAAAAAACAAATATTCTTATCAATATTCCGAACCCGCAATATATTGGTTATGCACGAATTAACCATCCTGAAAGTCTCCAGGTAATTGACCAGGAAATCGAACTTTTTACCCTGATGAAACATCTTGAAAAAAATGGTTTAGAACTTGCATATTTCGAGAAATATGGAATTTGGGAACAGGATGATTATCATTTTATGGTCATCCGGAAAAAGAGAAATTTTGAACTGAAACATCTTTCTGATCAAAGGAACTTCTCCGAAAAGATATTTCATAAACTTACCACCAAAATCGATGCAGTTAAATACAAATAATTGCAGAAAAGTATTCATTTTTAAATTTACAAAACCCCGAATCTAATCGTATTTTTGTCGGAGAATAAACAAATGTCAGATATTATAAAACTTTTGCCGGATCATGTCGCCAACCAAATCGCTGCGGGCGAAGTGGTGCAGCGGCCTGCTTCAATCGTAAAAGAACTCATGGAGAATGCCATCGATGCAGGTGCCACTAAGGTTGAACTCATCGTTCGGGAGGCAGGTAAAAATTTAATTCAGGTGGTAGATAACGGCAGCGGTATGAGCGATACTGATGCGCGGCTTGCCTTCGAGAGGCACGCAACTTCAAAAATAAGTACAACTGAAGATATTTTCCGCATTTCCACTAAAGGTTTTCGTGGAGAAGCTTTGGCGTCAATCGCAGCAGTAGCACAGGTTGAACTTAGAACCAAAACCAGGGATTCCACAACCGGAACCAATATTTATATTGAAGGTGGCGGGTTTCAGTTTCAGGAACCTATACAGACTACAGAAGGTTCTAACTTTTTAGTCAAAAATCTATTTTATAATGTTCCTGCGAGACGCAAATTTCTCAAAAATAACAACGTAGAATTCCGCCATATTATTGATGAGTTTCAAAGAGTTGCTTTAGCTCACGAAAATATCGATTTTGAACTTTTTCATAATGATGATATTATTTTTCGGCTCAGGAAATCGAGTTTGCTTCAGCGAATTGTAGAAATTTTCGGGCGCAAACTTCATTCTATTCTCGTTCCGATAAAGGAAGATCTTGGGTGGGTAAAACTCCACGGATTTGTTGCAAAACCCGAAGGTGCCAAAAAAGTTCGCGGCGAACAGTTTTTCTTTGTCAACGGAAGGTTTTTCCGGAGCGCTTACTTCAACAAAGCGGTACAGGAAGCTTTCGAAGGCTTGCTTCTGCCGGGATATATCCCTACATTTTTCCTGTTTTTAGAACTTGATCCCGAGAAAGTTGATGTCAATATTCATCCTCAGAAAACAGAAGTTAAATTTGAGGATGAAAACCTGATTTTTGCCCTGGTCCGTTCTACAATCAAAAAATCTCTTGGAATTTATAATGTTGCGCCAAGTCTGGATTTCGAGAGGGATGCAAGCATTGATGCATTTGTTCATCAGACGAGTAAAAGTGGAACTTTGAGGGCGCCGGAGATCACGGTAGACCGCGATTACAATCCTTTTCTTGAAGAAAGAGCTTCTGCGGGCGACCGAACGGCACTCACTGAAATGTACCAGCAGACTATTCAACCCGAACCTTCTAAAATTAATCTGTTTGAAGATGAAGATTTCGATGAGGATTTGATGCGGCTTCCGAACGGATATTGGCTTTTCAACAAAGGCGGAAAAACCCTGATGCTTGATTTGGGTCGTATGCAGCGCCTGGTCATCAGTGAAAGGAATGCAAAGAAAAAACGCAGCAGCGAAAAACATACCCTGCTTTTTTCTCTGGAATATCACATGAACGAAACGGAGAAAAACAAATTCCGTTCGATTAAGAAATACCTGCCGGAACTCGGTTTCGAAATGGTAATCGCCAATGATAATGTTCTACGGATAGACGCCATTCCCGAAGGACTGAAAGAAACACAGGTCATGAAATTCATGGAAAACCTTTTCGAAATCCTTGAATACAGGACAGAAGAAGAGTTTTTGAATTTTTACCAAAACCAGTGGAATAAAATACAGAGTAAATCGCGCTTTGATTTCCTATACAAAGTTGATGCAGAACAGGTTATAAAAGATTTTACTGCGCTTGGTTTTCCCGAATATCTGCCTTCCGGGAAAAGGTGTTTCACTGAGATTCCGTTAGACGAATTAAAAAATAAATTTTAAAGTACATGTTCAACAATATACCGCCAATTACGCGAAATATCATTATCATCAACGTAATCGTCTTCATCCTGACGTACGTTCTGCAAACCGATTTAATGTACCAGTATCTGGCCGCATTTTATCCTTTTTCACCCTTTTTTCACTCGTGGCAGATCATTACGCATATGTTTATGCATGGCAGTTTTATGCATATTTTATTTAATCTCATGACGCTTTACAGTTTCGGGCCTGTTCTGGAACAGGTTCTGGGAGATAAAAAGTACGTGATCTTATATTTTGTAAGTGGATTGGGTGCGTTTTTCCTTTTTAACCTTTGGAATTTCGTTGAAGTCGAACAGATAAAAAGCAGTCTGCAAAGTTTAGGGTTTGATTTGGCGGGTTATATGGATGGCGAAAGTGTTTCATTTAAAGGAAATTCTGCAGCGATACTTGAACAGCAGAATTTAGTAAACCAATTACAGTCTATTATTTCGGTTCCGATGGTTGGTGCGTCAGGCGCGATTTTCGGCGTTATAGCAGCATTTGCGACATTATATCCTGATGCTAAAATTATGTTGATGTTTATTCCAGTGCCGGTTAAAGTTAAATATCTGATGCCCGTAGTTATCGCGGTTTCGGTGTATTTGGGAATTTCTGGGAATGTTGGCGGCATTGCACACCTTGCACACGTTGGGGGGGCACTTGTTGGGTTTATTCTTGCCAAAATCTGGAAAAAGCATTTGTACCGGTTTAATTAAGGTGTGATTGTGGGAATAATCTTTTTTTTATTGACAGTATTTCACTCTTTAGTCATTGTTCTTTTATTGGGAACTTTGCTGAATGCCTATGTTCCACCAAGAATTTTCCCCTGGTTTAACATGCTTTCTCTGGCTTTTCCGGTCTTAATGATTCTGAATGTTGGTATGATTCTACTGTGGATCGTTCTCTGGAAGAAGCGCGCGGTTGTATTCTTACTGCTTTCTCTATTTTTGATTAATCCTGTAAAAAGATGGATTAACTTCAGCACCACAAAGGAGCAGCGCGGTAATCTGAAAATTGTGTCTCTCAATACGAAAGGGGGCCTACTTTATGGGTACGAAAAGATTTATGACTATCTGAAAAATACAGATGCAGATATAATATTAGCTCAGGAATACAGCACGGAGTTTAATGTTCAGGGTTACCAGTACCAGACCGATTCTTACGAAATTGTAGCATTAAATTCAAAATATAAAATCATTCGCCAGGGTAAAATTGCAACGGTTGGAAACGGAAACTCTTTTTTTGCTGATGTGGAAGTTCACGGGAAAACTATTCGCCTGATCAATGTATATTTAAGTCCCTTCTCGTTTGAAAAGGGCAAAGTTAAACCAACAGAGGATCTTGATCAGAATAAAGTAAAACTGCGATACGTCATCCGCAAATTGGTGCCCACGTTTAAAAATCATCAGGATGAAGTTGCCGACATCAAGAAAGCAATTGCAGAATCACCATATCCGGTTATTTTAGCGGGAGATTTCAATGCCGTTCCCAATTCTTATGAATATTACCAAATCGGTAAAAATCTGAAAGATGTTTTTGTAGAAACCGGTACGGGAAGTGCTACGAGTTTTCACGATTATAAATTTCCGATAAGAATTGATTATGTTTTCTGTTCTCCGGAAATAAAACCAGTTAGCTACAAAGTCGACCGAAGCGTTAAACTTTCGGATCATTATCCCGTTATTACAGAATTTAAAATTGATTAAGATGAAAAGAATCTTTTTATTTACAACTTTGGTGTTAATGATTTCCTGTGGAAAAGAACCAGGGAAAGCGGCGGCTACTGTTCAGGAGAATCCCGTTGCGCCATATGATACAGCAGCTGTGGACTCATTTTCTGTAGGAGCAACTTCTATAGATGTCGCTCGGAGAATACGGATTTCTTCACTCAAATATCAGGATTCGATTAAGAAAATTTCTGCCCAGATTGAAGAAGAAAAAATACTGAAGAAAGCCAAAGAAGAGAAGGAAAAGGCAGATAAAAAATCAGCAGAAGAAATGAAAAAAAGGGAATCTGAAAAAGCTAAAAAAGAGAAATCTGCGTCTCAATCTGAAAATTCGGCATCCGAAACACCAGTTCAATAATATTGTTTTAATTTTATCGGTCACCAATACTTATTATTATGAAAAAATATTTTTTAATTGCTGTAGCAATTTCAGTGTCAGTTATAAGTTGCAAACAGTCAGAAACCAAAATAGAAACTACCGAAAATCCCGACGGTACCGTTACTACTACGACACTGGAAACCGAAAAATCAACTGCGTTTGATTCCGCGACGATCAATGCTACCGTAGACAAAGCGAAGGAAAAGTTGAATGTAGCAGGCGAAAAGATCGATGAAGTCGCTGACCGTGCCGGAACTGAACTTAAAAAAGCCGGCGAAGATGTGAAAGATGCCGCTTCGAAAGGTGCGGAAAAAGTCGAAAAGGGTGCCGAAAATGTAAAGGAAGACCTCAAAAAATAAAAAAATCCGCTGATTTACAGCGGATCTTTTTATTGGTTCATTTGGAGCAGAGGATCGATATATTCGCGGTCGTTGCTCAGTCTCGGGACTTTGTTCTGTCCGCCCAGTTTCCCGCGGGCCGACATCCAGTTATAGAAAAGCTGCGGTTTGGCAACGTGAACAATCGGTTTTTTCAGCGTCATATTATTATAGCGTTTAGCTTCGTAATCTGAATTTACAGATTTCAGATAATTGTCAAAAACTTCAGTGAAGCGTTCCAGATCTTCAGGTTCCTGAGTGAATTCAAAAATCCATTCGTGCGCTCCGCTCTCACCGTCTTTCATGAACACGGGTGCTCCGGTAAAATCTGAAACCGAAGATTCAGTTACTTCGCAGGCTTTAGTAAGCGCTGTTTCTACATTATCGATCATCAGTTCCTCGCCAAAAGCATTAATATAATGTTTGGTACGCCCCGAGATTTTAATCCGATAAGGATGAAGCGAAGTGAACTTAATGGTGTCACCGATTAAATATCGCCACAGTCCGCTATTGGTAGTGATAACCATTGCGTAATTTTTCCCGATTTCAACATCCTGCAGCGGAACGGCCTGCAGATTATCGGGATTGAATGCATCCATAGGAATGAATTCATAGAAAATTCCGTAATCCAGCATCAGCAGCATTTCGTCGCTGCCGGGCTGATCCTGTATCGCAAAAAATCCTTCTGAGGCGTTATAAATCTCGTAATAATTAATGTCTTTACCGATAATCTTTCTGTACTGGTCGCGGTAGGGTTTAAAGCTGATTCCGCCATGAAAAAACACTTCCAAATTAGGCCAGAGATTAGATATGGTTTCTTTTCCGGTGTCGGCAAGTGTTCTTTGGAGCAGAACCATCATCCAGCTCGGCACGCCGGTCATGCTTCCTACATCTTCGTTTTTCACTTCTGATACAATGGCTTTCAGCTTGCTTTCCCACTCAGACATCAGAGAAACCTTTTTGCTGGGAGTGGTGGTAATTTCAACCCAGAACGGAAGGTTTTCAATCATTATGGCAGAAAGATCACCAAACTTGGTATTGAAATCTTCGTAAAGCTCTGAACTTCCGCCCAGTCTTAAATTTTTATTTGAAAAAAGTGAATTGTCCGGATGATTGTTCGCGTAAATCGAAAGTAAATCTTTACCTGCCTTGAAATGACAGTCTTCTAAACTTTCTTCAGAGATCGGAATAAATTTACTTTTCGCGTTAGTAGTGCCAGATGATTTTGCAAATTTGCGGATGTAACCCGGCCAAAAAACATCGGCTGCTCCCTGACGTGCTTTTTCGATATAAGGTTCGAAATCTTCGTAGGTTACAATGGGAACATTTCTACGGAAATCATCATAACTGGAAATAGAACTGAAGCCGTGAATCTTCCCGTAGTCAGTATTCTCCGCATGATAAAGCTGAGAAAACAGGACGCCGTTTTGGGTTTCAATGGGGTGATTAATGAAATTCTGAATCTGATCGATTCTCTGGCGGATAAACCAGTTTACAACCGTATTAAAAAGCGCTTTTGTTGCCATTGATACAAATATAATATATTTCGGCTAAAGACACGAGGCAGATTTTCATATAAAAAAATTCCGCCAAAAAAAGCGGAATTCTGTTTGTAACTAAATGTTTCGTTTAGCAGTATTCTTCATAGGCAGCCTGCAGGTTGGCAGCAATTGCTCCGGCAGGATTTCCTTCAATATGATGTCTTTCAAGCATGTGAACTAGCTCACCATCTTTGAAAAGCGCTACACAAGGGGAGCTTGGTGGGAATGGCGCAAGGAATTTTCTTGCTTCGGTTACCGCATCTTTATCAAAACCTGCAAATACTGTGGTTAACTGATCAGGTTTTTTATCTCCTGTCAAAGAGAAAATAACTCCCGGTCTTGCAGCTCCTGCCGCGCAACCGCAAACCGAGTTGATCATTAACAGGGTAGTTCCCTCTTTTTTAATAGCTGTTGTTACTTCTTCAGGAGTGGTTAAATCCTGGAAACCTTTATCGGTAAGCTCAGCCTTCATCGGCATTACTAATTCTTCTGGATACATATAAAAACTTATTTATGGTTAAAAATGAGACTTTTCTCTTGTGCAAAATTAATGAATTTCGATCATAAATTCTTATTCAAATTAAGTATCAAAATCATTCCGAAAATCAATTTTTGTCTTTTTGTCAGAAAAAACCCGGCGCAAAACTGCTCCGGGCTTCAAATCAAATCGATATGCAAAGGTTGAATATCCTTGTTGTTAGGAAAGTAATTTCTTCGCCATTTCGGAAATACTTTTTCCATCGCTTTTTCCGGCGAGTGCTTTACCTGCCATTCCCATTACTTTTCCTAAGTCTTTGGCACTTTGTGCGCCGGTTTCGGCAATGATTTTTTTCATTTCTGTCTCTAGTTCTTCCGAAGAAAGCTGCTGAGGTAGAAATTTCTCTATGACCTTCATCTGTGCTTCTTCCACTTCTGCCAAATCATTTCTGTTTTGGGCGGTAAACTGCTCATAAGAGTCTTTCCGCTGCTTAATCATTCGCTGCAGAATGGCGATTTCCTGTTCGGCGGAAACTTCCGCACCTTTCGCTTCTGTTTTCAGGAGTAATATCTGTGATTTTACAGCGCGCAGGGAATCGAGCGCCACTTTGTCCTTCTCTTTCATGGCAGTTTTAATCGCCTCGCTGATGGTAAGTTCTAAACTCATAATTATTAATCTACGTCTTTGTTTAAAAATCTGTTCTCGCGAACCTGCATTCTGCCGTTGTTTTCAGCAAGAAAACTATTGATTTTCTGCTCAGATGCGTTGCCGCTTTCAATCGCGATATTTTTTCTGCGGAAAGCAGGTACAGTTTCGAAATCGTTTTCTGCTTCTGAAGTTTGATATCTTGAATTGAATTCTCTGAGCTTATTTCTTCGTTCCACCACTTTATCATTCGGAGTAACTTTACTGATGAAAGTGAATTCATTAGAGGTTTCTACCTGCGTTGTGGTTTTCGGTTCTTCTATGTTTTGCGACACCTTAATTTCGGTTTTCTGAACCGGTTCTTCCTTGATTTCAGCTTTGGGTTGAGGTGTTTCAACTTTGGGCTCCTCAATCGGTTCGTTTACGAAAAAACTGAATTCCATTGGCTTTTCTTCAGTAAAAGGGGTATTCGATTCAGTGGTTTTTTCCTCTACCGTTTCTTCGGTTTCAAATTTGAATGACTGAACTTCAAGTGCGTCAGTAGGATCGTCTTCAAAAGAGAATAAAGAAAGTTCCTGAGGAGCTTCATTGATATTAAAAGTCTGGTCAGGTTTTGATTCCTCGTTCAAGTCGAAGAAACGCATTTCTGAAGTAGTATCTCTTTCAATTACTGTTTTCTTCTCAACTGTTTTCGTAGAGAACTGAGGCTGCTGGAAGTCATCTTCATCATCTAAGACAAAAAGGCTTTCTCTCACAAAATCTTCGCGGGTGATTTCCTCTCTTTCCGTTGTTTTCTGTTTGAACGGTGATTCCTGTTTTGCAGGGCTCGTCATGGTATCGGTAAGGGCAAATTTGATTTTTTCTGAAGTTCCTGAATGTTTGTGGTGATCCTTAGCAAATCCTGTTGCAATTACAAGAACACTCACTGCATCGCCTAATTCTTCATCAGTTCCCACACCGAAAATGATGTCAGCCGTGTTTCCAGCTTCTTTCTGGATATGATCCATGATTACGCCGATTTCATCCATGGTAACTTCTTCAGAACCACTTCTGATTAAAAGCAATACGTTTCTTGCGCCGGTAATTTTGTTGTCATTCAACAATGGCGAATCAAGCGCTTTTTTCACTGCTTCTTCAGCTTTGTTTTCGCCGGAAGCAATACCGTTCGACATCAGAGCTGTTCCGGAGTTAGCCAAAACAGATTTTGCATCACGGAAGTCGATATTTACGTCGAAATATCCTGTGATTACTTCTGCCATTCCTTTTGCGGCATTGGTTAACACTTCATCAGCTTTGGAGAACCCTGATTTGAAACCAAGATTTCCGTACTGCTGGCGTAATTTATCATTGTTGATAACGATTAATGAATCGACATTATTTCTTAATTTTTCAAGACCTAAATCAGCCTGCTCCAGCCTTCTTTTTCCCTCAAAACTAAAAGGTACGGTAACAATTCCTACGGTAAGAATTCCCATGTCTTTTGCCACTTTTGCGATCACGGGAGCCGCTCCGGTACCGGTTCCACCGCCCATTCCGGCAGTAATGAAAACCATCTTGGTATTCTGCCCCATTGAAGCTTTAATATCCTCAATACTTTCGATTGCTGCTTTTTCGCCAACTTCAGGATCTGCGCCTGCGCCCAAACCTTCGGTAATGGTTACCCCTAACTGCACTTTATTTGAAACCGGATTGTTATCCAAAGTCTGGGAATCTGTATTGCAGATCACGAAATCAACGCCGTGAATTCCTTTTTCGTACATGTGTTTCAGCGCGTTGTTTCCGCCGCCGCCAACTCCGATTACCTTTATAATTGATGAATTTCCCTTTGGCAAATCAAATGAGAATCCTGGTGTGTTCATATTTTCCATATTATTTGTATTTTTTATTTATTCAACTTCTTCAAAGAATTTTTTTACGCTTTCCATAATTTTCTGTCCGATGGTAAGTTTGTTCCGTCTTTTGTCCGCGGATTCTTCAACGACCTGTTCTTCTGTTCGGAATTCGGGTGTTTCTACAGGCAGATCTGCTTTTTCAACTTTCACTGGAATTTCATTTTCCGCGGGCTCGGCTACAGGATGCTCATGACCGTTTTTCTTATCGCGGATTTTAAGACTCTCCATTAATAAACCAATGGATGTTGCGTATTCCGGACCTTTAAGAAACTGATTCTTATCGTTGGCCACATATTCGTTAGAGAAACCAATTCGCGAGTCGAAACCTGTGGTGTAATTGGCAAGCTGACGAAGGTGACGAAGATTTGACCCGCCGCCCGTCAATACAATTCCTGCGATCAGTTTTTTCTTCTGCTCGAAAGCGCCGTAAGCTTTCAGTTCGGTATTGACCATCTCCAGAATTTCCTCAACTCTTGCGTTGACAACATGAGCTAAAGTTTTGAGAGAGATTTCTTTGTCAGGCCTGCCGTGAAGTCCCGGAATCGTAACAAATGTGCTGTCTTTTTCCATTTCTGGCATTGCAGAACCGAATTTTACTTTCAGTTGCTCAGCATGTTTTTCGATGATAGAACAGCCTTCTTTAATGTCATCAGTAATGATTCCGCCACCGTAAGGAATTACGCAGGTGTGACGGATGATATTGTCTTTAAAAATAGCGATGTCTGTTGTTCCGCCGCCGATATCAACAATGGCAACGCCGGCTTCTTTTTCTTCCTTTGTCAGTACAGATTCGGAGGATGCTAATGGTTCCAGAGTTAACGATTCCATTTCCAAGCCAGCTTCTCGAACACATCTTGCGATGTTTCGGATGCTTCCCATCTGTCCTACTACGACGTGGAAGTTTGCTTCAAGACGTTTCCCATGCATGCCGATGGGTTCCTGAATTTCTCCTTCAGAATCTACCTTGTATTCCTGTGGTAGCACGTGAATGATTTCTTCGCCTGGGAGCATTACCAGTTTTTTTACCTGGTCTTTCAGCTTTTCAATATCATCTTCGGTAATATATTGGTCGGGATTGTCCCTCATAATATAATCAGAATGCTGTAATGAGCGGATGTGTTTGCCTGCAATTCCTACCGTAACCTTGTGAATCGGGACGCCTGAACTGGCCTGTGCTTCGGCTACTGCGGCTTTGATGGACTGTATGGTCTGGGAAATATTGTTCACAATTCCCTTGTGAACGCCCAGGCTCTTCGCCTTTCCTACGCCGAGAATTTCAATTTTGCCGTGGGCATTTCTTTTACCGACAATCGTCACAATCTTGGTGGTTCCGATGTCGAGGCCTACTGAATACTCGTGATTTTTCATTTATATGTCGATTTGATTTTTTACTCTATTTTAACTTTTGCTTTCGGCTTTGCTGCCGGTTTGGGGGTTGAAGTTTTTGGCTTCGGGTTTTCTTTTTTTACAGCAGTTTTTACTTCTGCTTTTGGTTTGGAAACGGCGACCTTAGGTTTCTCTCTGGGCTTGGTTTCCGGTTTTGCAACTGGTTTAGCTGCTTCCTTTTTAGCAATATTTGCTGCTGTAGGAGCTTTTGCCAGTTCTTTACTTCCTATATTGATTAAACTGTCGTTTTCTTTGAAATAAGGATTCAGTGTCGTGACGATCTGATTGTCGTATTTCACCGATATTTTGCTGTATTTGTCAGGTTCCTGATAAACCAGATGCTTTTCAACAAAAGTCTTAAAACCTTTCACCTTCAGGTTTATCTTATCTAAATCTCCGATTTCAACCTTATAATTTCCCTGGCTGGTCAATAAATTATAGCCGCCGTTTTCTTTTGTAATTCCGATGAAGTATTTTTTACTGAATTCATCACGGTCAATTTTATCGACAAGTTCTGCCAGCTTTACATATTCAGATTTGTCAACATTTCCTGTCACCAGCATGCATGGGAAGGAATAATTTTTAGAAATCGGGAATTCGGTGCCTTTTTCATCAACATAAAAATCCCGTCCGTTCTTATTAAGACGGAAAGCCGGTACTCTTTGTTTGATGTCAAGATTCAGATTTCCATTTAAATTGAGATACACATTTGCGCTGTCAACCGCCGGAAGCATATTTATTCTTTTTTCTAAATCCGGGATATCGATGTCGCCAATCCTTTTATCTGGATTAGATTTTTTTACAATGTCCCTGATGTCTTTCTCATCAATAAAATAAACCGGATGCTTGGTCTGTGTAAGCTGCACCGACACTTTTTCCATGGGTTTATTATTGAATCTTTTCAACGAAAAACTCAGCAGAAATCCGAAAATGATTACTGTAATTAAAATTTTTAATATTCTGAATTTGTTTTTCATTAATTATTTTAAAGCGCTTATCAATTTATCTGGCCGAAAGCCATTCTATAATTCCGTCGTACAGCGTATCAATATTCCCGGCGCCTACCGTTAATAATACATCGAAATCTTTTTCTTTAATTCTGTTGAAAGCTTCACTTAAAGAGGAAACCTCACTGTTTTCTAATTTTAGTTTTTCTGCAAGCCATTTTGAGGTTACGCCTTCAAAATTTTCCTGTAATTCACGCGCCGGATAAATATCCAGAAGAATGAGCTCATCAGCTTTATCTAAACTTTCAGCGAAGCCATCGGCAAAATCCCGTGTTCTGCTGAAAAGATGCGGCTGGAAAACCACCAACAATTTTTTACCGGGATAAAAGGTTTTAATGGAACCAATCACGGCATTCAGTTCTGTCGGATGGTGCGCGTAATCGTCGATATAAATTTTGCCGTTTTCGAAACGGTGTTTAGTATATCTTCTTTTAATTCCTTTAAAGTTGGCAATTGCGCGTTTTAAGGTTTCGAAATCCACACCTAAATTGTGCAGGATCGCAATGGCAACCGTAGCATTCTCTACATTGTGAATCCCGGGAATTTCCCATTCGAAATTATCAATCTCCTCCGTCGGAGTATGGAAATCAAAGTAAATTTTATCGCCGATTTCTCGGATGTTGTCTGAATAATAATCTGCTTCCTCGTTTACAGCGTAAGTCCTTGCGCTTCGACCGATATTGATACCTTTTCTTATAAAAAGCTGCTTGTCTTCGGGAACCAAATCTGCAAAATCCCGGAAGCCCTGTTCAATTGTTGCCTTATCGCCATAAATATCAAGATGATCGGCATCGGTTGACGTAATCACTGCCCAATCAGGGGAAAGGTTGAGAAAACTTCTGTCGTATTCATCGGCTTCAACAACCGAAATGCCGTTTCCGTTGTAAAGGAAATTCGATTTGAAATTCTCTGCAATTCCACCCAAAAAAGCTGAAAACGAAAGATTAGCTTCTTTACAGAGATGTGCCACCAAAGAAGAAGTTGTTGTTTTGCCATGTGTTCCCGCAATGGCAATACAGGCGGTGTTTTCGGTAATTAAACCCAGAACTTTCGCTCTTTTCAGGACAGTGAAACCATTATCATTTAAATGATTTAAAATATCGAGTTTTTTAATGGCCGGAGTAAAAATCACCAGCGTATTTTCCGGATTCAACTGCTTAATTTCTTCTGAAATAACATCATCAAAAGTAATATCAATTCCCTCTGACACCAAAGCAGCCGTAATCTTTGTTCCGGTTTTATCGTAACCCATCACTTTTTTTCCGGATGCGTTGAAGTAACGAGCCAAAGCGCTCATTCCTATGCCGCCGATTCCTACGAAGTAGAAGTTTTGATATGTTGATAAAGCTTTCATTTTTCGCTTACGATTTGATGTTTAATGTGGTTAGGATTTCAGAAACAATTTCCTGTGCTGCGTCTGGTTTGGCAAAGAATTCCATGTTGGTGGACATTTCTTTCCTGAGGTTTTCGCTTTCGCAGATTTCTATCAGTGTGGACCAAAATTTCTCTTTCATCTCGGTATCTCTTACCATTCTTGCCGCATTTTTTTCAACCAAAGTCAGCGCATTTTTAGTCTGATGATCTTCGGCAGCAAATGGGAAAGGTACCAGAAGAACGGGTTTCTTCGCTACCGCAAGTTCAGAAATAGCAATCGCGCCGGCTCTGGAAACAATTACATCAGCTGCAGAATATGCCAGTTCCATATTTTTTATAAATTCTAAAATCTGAACATTTCGGTGTTGCTTAGTCTCTGTTTCTGACAAAATATTCTGGTAATCGGTTTTGCCGGTTTGCCAGATCAGTTGGTAATCTTTTTCTATGAACTTATCTAAATGGTCTTTCCAGGCATTGTTCAGGGTTCTGGAGCCCAGAGATCCTCCCACGGAAATAATCGTAAGTTTATGTTTGTCGAGCCCAATTTTTTCTTTTGCAATCTCGCCATCAATTAAGTTGGTAATGATGCTGTTCCGGATTGGATTTCCAAGAAAAAAAGTTTTGGTTCCGCTGAAGAACTGATCCATATTCGGATACGCTGTGAATACTGCTTTAGCACGTTTAGCCAGAAACATATTGGTTTTACCCGGAAGGGAATTCTGTTCCTGAACAAAAATCGGTACGCCAAGCACCGAAGCCATAAATAATGCAGGACCGCTGGCAAAACCGCCGGTTCCTACAGCGAAATCGGGTTTAAAATCTTTAATCGCTTTTCTTGCTTTTGTCAGGCTTGAAACGACTTTGAAAGGCAAGCCGACATTTTTCAGAAGGTTCCCCCGGTCGAAACCGGCGATATTTAAACCGATAATTTTATAACCCGCCTGCGGAACTTTTTCCATTTCCATTTTGCCGTTTGCGCCTATGAACAAGAATTCAGCTTCCGGAAATCTTTTTTTGATTTCGTCGGCAATAGCGATAGCCGGGAAGATGTGTCCACCTGTTCCGCCGCCGCTCATTAAAACTTTTATCTTTTTGTTCATCTTCTTAAAACCGAATTTTATGCGATATCATTTATTTCTTCGAGATCCTGTTTTTTACCCATTCCTTCTTCGTCATAAACCTGAATTCTTGAACTCACATTGAGGATAATTCCCAGCTGTATGTAAGTTACCAACATTGATGTTCCACCGTAACTGATTAATGGTAAAGGCTGTCCTGTAACCGGAATAAGATTTACCGCGACAGCAATATTCACTGACAGCTGTACGAAGATCATAATTCCGAGACTCAGCACAAGTAAACTGCCGAAAAATGCAGGCATTTTACTAGCGATCATCACGATTCTGATGATCATAATGAGATAGAGTGATATTAACGCCAAAGCACCAAAAAACCCGTATTCTTCTACAATAATTGCGAAGATAAAATCAGACGCTGACTGTGGAAGCATTTGTTTAAGAGCGCTTTTACCAGGCCCCATTCCGGCAATTCCACCGTGAACGATGGCTGCTTTTGCCTGCATGACCTGATAATTTTTAGCCTTGTCAATTTCATTTTCGATCTGGTTCTGCTGCTTAGAATCCATGAAAACTTCCACGCGGCTCATCCAGGTGTGCACACGGTTGTTTTCGATCATATCGGTTTTCAGCGCAAGGAATATAAAGATCCCAATTGCTAAGGAAGAGATTCCTACGAAGCCAAAAATGTATTTTTTACTCAGTTGACCAATAAGCATAACCGCTAGCGAAACAATTAAAATCATTAATGCTGTAGATCCATTATCCTTTGCTACCAGACCAAACACGAGGAGAACCGGCCCGAAAATAAAGAGAATGTTTTCCCAGGTATGGCGTTCCCTTTTGATCTTTTTGGTTAAATATCTGCACAAATAAATGATGAGCAAAAGGTAAGCGAAAGATGAGGGCTGGAATGAAATTGGTGTACCAGGAATCTTTAACCACCGCGATGCTGAAGCCCCGTCTATGGTTTGCCCTGCAAACATTGTTAAACCCAGGAGGAGAACCATAAATGCCAACAGAATACTGCTGAGTTTGCCAATATACTCGTATTTTACGACCCCAACGAATCGCATAATAGCCAAGCCCAATACCACAAAAAAGGTATGTTTGATTAAGTGAGACGTAGTGGTACCGCTGTTAACGATATATTCCAGATTCGAACTTGCGGAATAAACAGGGAACACCGAAAAGAACGAAATCAGTAAGATCACGCTCCAAAGGACTTTATCGCCTTTTAATAATTCGAATTTGTTTTCTGTTTCCTGCATTTTTATGCCCCGAAGGGTTTATTTTAAAACTTCTTTTTTAAATTTAGTACCGCGGTCTTCGTAGTTATCGAATAAATCGAAACTTGCACAACATGGCGAGAGCAATACAGTATCTCCGCTTTTTGCGAGTGATTTCGAAATTTTTACCGCTTCTTCCATACTTGATGTGCTGTAAATCAGTTCTTTTTTGTCTTTGAAGAAATCGAGGATTTTCTGGTTATCGATTCCCAGACACACAATTGCTTTTACTTTTCTTTTTACAAGTGCTTCGATTTCGGTGTAATCGTTGCCTTTGTCAACTCCACCAACAATCCATATGGTCGGCTGTTTCATGCTTTCCAGTGCATAATAAGTAGCGTTTACGTTGGTCGCTTTGCTGTCATTAATAAATTTTACACCATCAATTTCTGCGACCTGTTCCAAACGGTGTTCTACAGCCTGAAAGGTCATTAATGAATTCCGGATGCTTTCGTTGCTTATTTTCAGTATTTTACCTGCAATTGAAGCGGCCAGACTGTTGGCAACATTGTGGTTTCCCACCAAGGCTAATTCATCAATTTTAATGGAAAAATTTCCATCCAGTTTTATGGTCATTTTATCTTCGCTAAGATAACCGCCTTCGTTGAGGTTTTCTTTCAGGGAGAAAGGAATCATCTTGGCTTTGATTTCGAGTTTTTCGAGAAGATTCATGCTCATTTCGTCATCCTTGTTGTAGATGAAAAAATTATCATTCTCCTGATTTTCTGCAATCCTGAATTTTGCCAGAGCATACTCTTCGTAATTGTAATTATACTGGTCCAGATGATCCTGACTCAAATTCAGCAACATAGAAATATAAGGTCTGAAATTCTGAATATCATCTAGCTGAAAGGAGCTAACTTCCAGAACATAGTAATCAAAATTCTCGTCGGCAACCTGTTTTGCAAAACTTTTGCCGATGTTTCCGCCCAGACCTACTTTAAGATCATCGTTTTTCAGAATGTGGTAAATCAACGATGTTGTTGTGGTTTTACCATTGCTTCCTGTAATGGCGATGATTTTGGCATCGGTAAATTCAGAGGCAAATTCAATTTCAGAGGAGATCCTGATTCCTTTTCTGTTGATTTTTGAAATAATCTCAGCTTTCTTGGGGATTCCGGGGGATTTGATAATCCAGTCTGCAGCGAGAATTCTTTCTTCATCATGTTTTCCTTCCTCAAACTCAATTCCGGCGTCGATCAAGAGCTTCTTGTACTCATCCTTGATAAGACCTTTGTCCGACAGGAAAACCTCCAGGCCTTTTCTCTTTGCCAGGTATGCCGCGCCGAAGCCACTTTCTCCGCCTCCTAAAACAACTATTTTCATTTTTATGTTTTTAATGACAAGCCGTGCCTGCCGCTATCTCACTTTTAAAGTAATTAAACAGATAATCGCAAATAAAACCCCCATAATAATCATCCGGTTCACAATTTTGCTCTCGTGGTAACCTTCTTTCTGATAATGATGATGAAGAGGCGACATTTTGAAAAGTCTGTTGTTCTGGGCATATTCCAGCCCGTATTTTCTTTTTCTGTATTTGAAAACTCCGACCTGAAGCATTACAGAGATATTCTCAATCAGGAAAATTCCGCAAAGAACTGGAATCATGAGTTCTTTCCTCAAAATAATTGCTAAAACCGCTATCACGCCGCCCAACATCAAACTTCCGGTATCGCCCATGAAAACCTGCGCAGGATAGGTATTGTACCAGAAAAACCCGATTACCGCACCCACAAGGGCGAGGGCAAAAATGGTAGTTTCACCCATATTAGGAAGGAACATAATGTTGAGGTAATCTGCAAAAATGATGTTTCCGGAAATGTATGCAAAGAACGCCAGTGTAAGCAGGATGACGACGCTGGTTCCCGCCGCAAGACCATCAATCCCATCGGCAATATTGGCGCCATTTGACACCGCTGTTACGATGAAAATTACCATTGGAATGAATACAATCCAAGACCACTCGTGTGCTTCTTCGGGGCTCATCCAGAACAGGATTCCGCTGTAGTCAAATTCATTATTTTTAACGAAAGGTACGGTGGAAACGGTAGCTTTCTCAGTCGGCATAAAGTTCTTCTCGATGTTATTTCTGTTGATCTCCTTTGCGTCTGCATATTTTCGTTTCACCGTAACATCAGGATGAAAATACATGAGAACTCCAACGATCAGTCCCAAACCAACCTGTCCGATAACTTTGAACTTTCCGCTTAAGCCGTCTTTATTTTTTTTAATCTTCTTTAAATAATCATCAATAAAACCGATGGCGCCCATCCAAACTACCGAAATGATGAGTAAAATGATGTAAATGTTCAGGATTCTGGTGAAAAGTAAAACGGGGATCAATGTCGCAAGAATGATGATTAAACCACCCATTGTAGGTGTTCCTTCTTTTTGCTTCTGACCTTCTAAGCCCAAATCACGAACCTGCTCACCCATTTGTTTTTTTCGGAGGTAATTGATGATTTTTTTTCCGTAAACCAAAGCGATAATCAGAGAAAGCAACACGGCCATACCTGCACGGAAAGAGATAAATCTGAACATACCAAGTCCCGGAACGTGAATCCCGATGCTGGTGAAATATTCGTAGAGATAGTATAACATTTTCTTTGGTTTTCGGTTAATATTTGAGGTTCTCGAAAATTATTTCGACATCAGTTTTGCTAATTCCACAATGGTTTCTTTATCATCAAAATGGTGTTTTACGCCATTAATTTCCTGATAATCTTCGTGTCCTTTTCCGGCAACGAGGATAATATCTTTGGGTTCCGCGAATTTAATCGCCATTTTCATTGCCTCTTTCCGGTCAGGAATTGAGGTGTATTTGCTGAAGTTCTGCGGTTCTACGCCGGCTTCAATTTCTTTAATGATGGCTGCCGGATCTTCACTTCGCGGATTGTCGTTTGTGATGATTGCCAAAGTAGATTTTCTGGTTGCAATTTTCCCCATTTCCGGGCGCTTGGCATGATCCCGGTCACCGCCGCAACCGAAGATCGTAATCAATCTTTCGTTTTTTGTACGGATATCGTTGATGGAATCTAAAATATTTTCAAGCGCGTCTGGCGTATGCGCATAATCGATGACAAAGAAGATTCCGCTGTCGGATTTCAACGTTTCAAATCTTCCTTTTACTCTTTTCAGTTGCGACATTGCTTTCAATACATCTTCCTCATGAAAACCGGTTTCGATAGCCACAGCATAAGCCAAAAGCAGGTTGTATACATTGAATTTCCCTGTTAAAGTGGTCCAGAATTCTTTGCCGCCAAAATTCAGTAACATCCCGTTGAAGTCTGCTTCCAGAATTCTTCCGTGGTAATCTGCCATTGTTTTGAGCGCGTAAGTTTTTTGCGTTGCTTTGGTGTTCTGCAGCATCACAGTTCCGTTTTTGTCATCACTATTCGTGATGGCAATTGCTTCCGGATTGAGTTCATCGAAAAACCTTTTTTTGGTTTTAATGTATTCGCTGAAGGTTTTATGATAATCTAAATGATCATGAGTAATATTGGTAAATCCTGCGATTTTGAAATTCAGGCCTTCCGTTCTGTTCTGGTGGATTCCGTGCGAAGAAACTTCCATAAAAGCATATTCGCAACCCATTTCAACTGCTTTAGCCAGCATTTGATTTAAGCGTACAATATCCGGCGTTGTGTGAGTTGACGGAATAATTTCGTCCGCAATCCTGTATTCCACCGTCGAAATTAAAGCAGATTTAAATCCTAAATTTTTAAAAATATCAAATAAAAGGGTAGTCACCGAAGTTTTTCCGTTCGTGCCTGTAATTCCTATTAAATTAAGTTTTTCTGAAGGATTTCCGTAAAAATTTGAAGCCAACTGGCCCAAGGTTTTTGAGGCATCTTTTACCTGAATGTAAGTGATATCTGCATTACTGTTTTCAGGAAGAACTTCGCAAACAATTGCTTTCGCACCTTTTTCGATGGCAGCATTAATAAAAGAATGTCCGTCGGAAACCGTTCCTTTCACCGCTACATACAGCGAATTTTCCACAGCTTTACGGCTGTCGAAAACGATTTCTGAAATTTCTAAAGTTTTACTTCCCGAAATTTCGAGTACTGGGATTCTATTTAATAATACTTCTAAAATCATTTTTTTTAATTCTGTAAACTCAGGTAAATTCTCTGGTTTTTACTGATGGTAGTTCCTTCCAGAGGAAACTGTTCTCTAATTCGTCCTACGCCTTTATAATCAACTCGATATCCTTGGTTTTCAAGTTGGGGAATTACGTTTTTACCGATTAGTCCAACAACTTTCGGCATCTGTTTTCCTCTTACGGCAATTTTTTCAGTTGGTTCAATCATTTTGCTGAGGTCAACTTTTTTATCGACCAACATTTCCCTCTCGATATTTTGTGGCGTCTTAAGGAAAGTCTTTCCGGCAATTTCCTTGAAAACTGGCGCTGCAACAGTAGATCCGTAGTAACTTTTAGAAGGATCTGGCTGGTTAACCATCACAATGCACGTATATTTTGGATTATCGGCGGGATAAAAGCCTGCGAAACTCGCCTGATATTTTGCGGGTCCGGGTTTCCAGTATTCGAATCTTGCGGTTCCCGTTTTCCCGGCCATTTTCAAATTTGGTGTGAAAATACTTCTGGCGGTACCTTTTTCAACAGCTTTGGTCAGAGCGTTGGTCATCATAGTAATCGCCTTTTGCGAAGCCATTTTATTGACCATAATTTCGGGTTTCGCACTGTAAAGAACCTGACCATCTTTCATGATTTTATCGATAAATAGAGGCTTCAGCATTTTACCGTTGTTAGCAATTCCGTTGTAGAATGTGGTAAGCTGCAGAAGATTGAATCTTGATGAATAGCCGTAAGACAGCGATGCCAACGTTGCAGCATTCCATCTTTTATTTTCAGGAGTTACAACGAAAGGTTTTGTGATTCCGGGAAGTTCGATATCCATTTTTTCGAACATTTTCCATCTTTTCAGGTGATCGAGGAAAACCTGAGGCTTGTCTGCATAATATTGGGTAATCAGCTTGGCTGAACCGACGTTGCTTGATTTTGCCAAAACATCAGCGATTTCATAAGTTCCGCCTCCGTGGCCGTCCGAAATTCTCTGCTTCGCATAGGTCCATACACCGTTTCCAACATTTACTGTTGTGTTTTCATCAATGAAACCATCATCCATCGCAGCTAAAAGAGAAACTGTTTTGAAAGTTGAGCCCGGCTCGGTAGCATCTTTCAGTGCGTAATTGTAGGAATCTACATAAGTTCCAGGTTCAGTACGCTTGAGATTTACCATTGCTTTTACCTTTCCGGTAGCCACTTCCATCACCAAGACAGAGCCGTGATCTGCATCGAAATTGATGAGCTGTTTTTCAAGGGCAGAATGCGCAATATCCTGAATTCTTAAGTCAATTGTGGTGTAAACGTCCTGTCCGTCAACAGGTTCCTTAACTTTCCAGTAATCAATGGGTTTCCATTGGCTGGAATTCACACGCTGTTCCAGACGTGTTCCGTTGATTCCTGTCATGTATTTCGAGAAAGCGCCTTCCAAACCTGATTTGGCAACGCCGTTATCCATTCCGATTGTACCTGCGCCGATTTGTGTTGTGGCAAGTTCTCTTTTAAAGTTCCGGTCTACGATAAATCCGCCGCGGTTTTTTCCTTTCTTGAAAATCGGGAATTTTCTGATACGGTCGTATTCGTCGAAATCAAGACCTTTTACCAACGAGTAGTATTGGTTGTTTGCTTTTTTCTGCTGATCAAGGCGGTCTCTGAAATAACTTCTAGGCTTCCCAAACATTTTAGATAAGGAATCTGTTAAAGCGCCAATATTGTTTGAATAAACGGTATCTTTTATTGTTTTGAAGTCGAGGTAAACATCGTACCGCATTACAGTAGTAGCCAAGATGGATCCATCTGCTGCATAAAGATTTCCGCGTGCTGCTTTTAAGGTTGCTTCACGATAATTTTTATTAATGTAATCGTCTTTAATTTCCTGAACGTTAGTATTCTGCAGCATGATGATACGACCTAAAAAAACGACAAAAAGGATGAATGCTGCCCCGGCAAAAAGGTAGCCCCATCTCAATGTTTTTGAGCGCTTATTTTCGAATTCATTTAGTACTGCCATCTGTACTGTCCAGTTTTATCAATAATTTGTGTGGGTGGTTTTCCAGTGATAAAAGGGAGTCTTCCACCATTTCTTTACCCAGTTCCGATTCAAGTTTTACTTTGATTAAACGACTTTGGGCATATGCGTTCCGGGATTTATATTCCTCGGTTTGTTCTTTCAGTTCATTTACCAGTTCTATCTTTTTACTGACCTGGTGGTTGCTGTAAATCATAATCATCAGCAACAAAAAAACAAGCATAAAATACTTGTAATGAATTTTTACTTCATCACGGTTCAGGAAATTCCCTTTAATTATATCAATAAAGGTTAATTTTTTCTGAGGGCGATATGTTTGTTTTTTAGCCATTTATATGATGAATGCGATCACTCATCTTTGATTATATTTTTATTCCCACACGCATTTTTGCACTTCTTGCACGGGAATTTTCTTCTATTTCAGCCTGATCCGGTACGATTGCCTTGCTTTGAAGGAGATTGAATGCCTTCGAATAATTCCCATAAATATCTCGTGCCGGTTCTCCTTCGAACATTCCGTTTTTGAGGAAGCGTTTTACCAGGCGGTCTTCCAGTGAATGATAGGAAATCACAACTAGTCTGCCGTCGGATTTCAAAATATTATACGACTGCATCAGCATTTCCTTCAGTACTTCGAGTTCCTGATTCACTTCGATTCTAACTGCCTGAAAAACCTGCGCGAAAAATTTGTTCTGTTTAAATGCCGGAATGTAACTGAACAACTTCTTGAGATCCTCCGTGGTTTCAATAGGTTTAATTTTTCGGTGATGAACAATTTCGCGGGCCAGTTTTCTGGATTCGCGTAATTCGCCGTAATAGTAAAAAATACCTGCGAGCTGTTCTTCTTCGTATTCGTTGATGATTTTTTTTGCGTCTAAGCCCTGCATCACATTCATTCTCATGTCAAGCGGAGCGTTGCTGCGTGTTGAAAAACCGCGCTCGGCTGCATCAAACTGGTGAGAAGAAACACCCAGATCTGCTAAGATTCCATCAACTTTGCTGATTCCATAAGCCATCAGCGAGTTTTCCAGAAACCTGAAATTCTGGTTGATGAGCGTGAATCTTTCGTCTTCAATGGTATTTTTAAGAGCATCCAAATCCTGGTCAAAGCTGTAAAGTCTGCCTTTGGATGAAAGTCTTTTCAGGATTTCTCTGGAATGTCCGCCGCCGCCGAAAGTTACATCCACATAAATCCCGTCAGGATTTGTTACCAAATCATCAACACTTTTCTTCAACAAAACCGGATTGTGATACATTCTATATTATATTAAGGAGAAAGACTTCCCGACTAAAACTTTATTGCAATTTTTCTGCAACCGTTATTCTTCATCATCAAAATTGATGTCGCCCATCACTTCTTCTGCAAGTTTGGCAAAATCTTCTTCTGAAGTAGCTATTACCGATTCGTACGCCTCTTTGTCCCAAATCTCGAACAGTGCTCCGGCGCTTGTGATGACGATTTCTTTTTTCAGATTTGCGAAGAATGTTAAGTCCTTAGAAATCTGGAGTCTGCCAGCGTTATCGGGTTCCACCGTTTTCAATCCTGCGGTAAACTGCCTGATAAAGTCTGCATTTTTCTTTTGGAAACGATTCAGTTTATTAATTTTTTCCATCAGTTTTTCCCATCCCGTCATTGGATAAACTTCCAAACACGACTGGAAAACGGAACGCTTTACCACAAAAGAGTCACCGCCAAAATTCTCCATCTGTTTTACCAGTGATGAAGGAAGTTTTATGCGACCTTTGTCGTCGATTTTGCATTCGTATGTACCGATGAAATTCTTCATTTGGGACAAATTTATATAAAAATTTCTAATACTTCCCACTTTTTCCCACTTTTTGACTTATTGTTAATAAGTTTTGAATAATCTAATTAAATGCTTGATTAAAAAGAAGTTATCTCTAATGATATTTTTTAGAAATATTTCAAAAAAGCAGTCAGTTTTTTCCTGAAAATTTTTATTTTTATTGAAAATTCGGTCATCTAAATAATAGTTGGTCTTTAATTTGTATTTTTGCAGGGCTTAGTAAGCATTCCTATGAGATTTATTACGAAAAAAGAAAAAAAATACTCTTTCATTGAAGCTGGAGAAGGGCATCCGTTGATTCTATTACACGGACTAATGGGAGGATTAAGCAATTTTGACAAAACGGTAAAATTTTTTTCAGAAAGAGGGTATAAGGTTTTTGTACCTGTACTGCCTATTTATGAATTGCCTGTTTTACACACCAATCTTACTACGATCGCGAAATATGTAGCGAAATTTATTGAAGAAAAAGCAGATCAGCCTGTAACTGTTGTAGGGAATTCAATGGGTGGGCATATTGGCCTGATCCTCACTCTTGCCAGGCCGGAACTTGTTGCGAACTTGGTTCTTACAGGAAGTTCAGGATTATACGAAAGAACTTTTGGTGACAGTTTTCCGCGTAAATCCGATAAAGAATACATCAGAAAAAAAACCCAGGAAGTGTTTTACGATCCAAGCGTCGCTACAGACGAGTTGGTAGATGAGGTTTTTTCGGTCGTTAACGACAGAATGAAGGGTATTAAAACGGTTATGCTTGCAAGAAGTGCTATTAAACATAATATGTTGCACGATTTGCCGAAAATTACAAAGCCGGTATGTCTCATCTGGGGGAAAGAAGATAATGTTACGCCACCGGAAGTTGCGGTAGATATGAATAAATTCCTGCCTAATTCAGATTTGTTCTGGATTGAAAATTGTGGACATGCCGCGATGATGGAAAAGCCCGATGAATTCAATGAAATTCTGTACAGTTGGCTGCAAAAATTAGAAAAATAAGGTGGGAGTTTTTAACTTCCATTTTTTATTTAATTAAATTTGAAAAAAAATAAAATGGTTATCAAGACAGCAGAGTTTGTAAAGAGTAGTGGGAGATGGCAGGATTGCCCGGAGGCTAACTTGCCGGAGTATGCATTCATCGGCAGGTCGAATGTGGGAAAATCATCGCTGATCAATGCGATGCTGAATCATAAAGATCTTGCTAAAACGTCTCAAACTCCGGGAAAAACACAGCTAATTAATCATTTCGTCATCAATGAATCCTGGTATCTTACGGATTTGCCCGGTTACGGCTATGCCCGAGTATCAAAAAGTATGAGAAAGGATTTTGAAAAACTGATTACCAACTATATATTGAACCGGAAAAATCTGGTTAATCTCTTTGTGCTTGTAGACGCAAGGCATACCCCGCAAAAAATCGATATTGAGTTTATAGAATGGTGTGGCGAAAATGGAGTGCCGTTTTCAATTGTTTTTACAAAGGCAGACAAAGTAAAACCCAATACAGTTATTACTAACGTAGGAAACTATAAAAACGAACTTCTTAAAACCTGGGAAGACCTGCCCGAAATTTATGTTACTTCTGCTGAAAAGAAGGAGGGAGGCGATGCGATTCTTAAATTCATTTCTGATACCAATACTTTTTTAACTAATAATAAAGTCAATTTTCAGTAATGAAAGAATTGATCTGGAAAATTAAAACCTTTGATGAACTTTCCACAAAAGAATTATATGACGTTCTTAAAATCCGTCAGGAAGTATTTATTGTAGAGCAAACCTGCTATTATCTGGATGCAGATGGATACGACGAGATGGCGGTTCACATTTGGGCTGAAAGAGAAGGAAATGTATTGGCGTATTGTCGAATTTTTGATCTCGGAATAAAATATGCGGAAGCCTCCATCGGCAGAGTGCTTACTCATCCTGACCACCGGAAATTAAGATTAGGCAAAATATTAGTAAAGTTGGCGCTCGGTACAATTGAGTCCCGCTTCAGAACCAATGAAGTTAGGATTTCGGCGCAGGATTATCTCTTGGCTTTCTATTCGGAATTTGGATTTGTTGATACAGGAAAAAAATATCTCGAAGATGATATTCCACATACCGAAATGTTAAAGTCTCATCAGCTTATTTGATTCATATTTATTCATACTCAATCTAATTCTTTAATTTACACCAAAATCATCTCTAAGCTAAAAAAACGACAATATAGTTTGTGTATCGTTTAGGATTTATATACTTTTACAGAAAATCATTAAACTTTAAAGATTATGAAAAAACTTTTACTTACTGGCTTTGTACTAGCCGCCATGGTGTCTCAGGCTCAGTCTTGGGTGCCGCAAGGGACAAAATTCCCCGCTAATTTCGGGGTAGACGAGATCGATATTGTTGACGCCAACACTGTTTGGATTTTTGCTTACGATGGATCGGGAGCGGGGACTTATCCTAAAATTGTTTCACGTACCACTAATGGCGGAACTACCTGGACTGCTTCTAATATTACAGGGCCTGGATCAAATGCATTAGTTTCTGATTTATCAGCGGTTGATGGCAACACTGCCTGGGTGGTTACAGCTCCTTTTGCTGCAGGTACCAATGCCAACAGAATCTGGAAAACTACAAATGGTGGGACAAGCTGGACTCAACAAACTGTTGGATATACTTCAGGCTCCTTTGCCAACCATGTATATTTCTGGGATGCCAATAACGGCTGGACGAGTGGTGATCCGCTTAACGGAAAATTTGAAATGTTCAAAACTTCTAACGGAGGAACAACGTGGACTGCAGTTGCTGGTGCACCAACCCCGGACAATGGGGATGATTTTACTTATGTAGGCCTTAAGGAAGTTGTAGGAGACAATATTTGGATAGGAACAAGTATTGGCCGTATTTTACGTTCTACAGACAGAGGAAATACCTGGACAGGAAGTTATAGTCCGGTACTTGATTTTGGAGGTGTAATAACTTCCGGATCATCTGGCTCCTATGCTTTCAAAGATGCTAATAATGGCTTGCTGCTGGCTGTTGACGGAGCAGACTCACCTGCTACTACTACGGCAGGACTATATGCTTCAGATGATGGAGGCGCGACCTGGGATCTTTTGACTCCAAACGGAACCTGGTTTTTTGGAGATATAGCCTATGTGCCTGGAACAGCAAATACCTACGTAAGTACCGGGATTAGTTCGAATGCACCACAAGGTGTTGGTTCTTCCTATACTACAGATGGCGGTTTAAACTGGACAATCATTGATAATATTCCAGGAATTGACGGCGGACAGAGAGGTAAAGTATCATTCTTAAATCCTACTACCGGTTGGGCAGGTTTCTTTTCAGATGGACCTACTGGAAGTGAGGGAATCTTTAAGTTCAGCGGTAATTTAGCACTTGGAGTTTCTGATAACACAGTAAAATCTAACCTGAAAGTTTATCCTAACCCTGCTACCGATATCGTTAATGTTTCTTCCAACAAGAAAATCGAGAACATTACCGTAATTGATATGACAGGTAAGAAAGTTCAGTCTTTCAAAGCGGGTAACCAGATCAATGTCTCTTCTTTACCAAAAGGAACTTACATTCTTCAGGTATATTACGGCGAAGGTGCTGTAGAAAACACGAAGCTTATCAAAAAATAATTTTTGATATATATAATAAGGAATGGATGAGGCAACTCATCCATTTTTTTTGTAGAAAAGCTGTATTTCAAATGATTTTCATAAATTAGCCTATTAAATAATTTTATAAATGAAAAGAATATTTTTACTGCTCACATTCATGCTGAGCTTTGTACAGTTGAGAGCCGATGAAGGGATGTGGCTGATGACGATGATTAAAAGACTTAATGGAGTTGATCTTAAAAAACAAGGTCTGAAACTTACACCGGAAGAAATTTATTCCGTGAACAACTCCAGCCTGAAAGACGCAATTGTGCAGTTTGGTGGTGGGTGTACCGCAGAGATGGTATCTAAAGAAGGTTTGTTATTTACCAATCACCATTGCGGATATGGAAATATCGCAGCACTTTCCACACCTGAAAAGGATCATCTGACTAACGGATTCTGGGCAATGAAAAAAAGCGAGGAACTTCCTGCGAAAGGCCTTTCTGTTAGGTTTTTAGTAAGAATGGATGACGTTACCAAACGCATCAACGCTAAACTAAATAATAGCATGTCTGCAGACGAGAGAAAAGCAGTAATCGATGCTGAATATAAAGCAGTACAAGCCGAAAATTCTGAAAACGGAAAATACAGTGTTGTAGTAAGAGATTTCTTTAACGGAAATGAATTCTATTATTTTGTATATCAGGATTTTAAAGATGTAAGATTGGTAGGTACGCCTCCAAACTCCCTGGGTAAATTTGGTGGCGATACCGATAACTGGGAGTGGCCAAGACATACTGCAGATTTTTCTGTGTTCAGAGTGTATGCTGATTCTAACGGAAACCCGGCAGAATACTCTCCGAACAACGTTCCGATGAAGCCTAAACATGCGCTTCCTATTTCGCTTAAAGGATACAAACCTGGCGATTTTGCGATGATTGTTGGCTTTCCTGGAAGAACTAACAGATACCTGACTTCTTTCGGGATCGAACAAATGGTGAATAAAGACTATCCGGCTTGGGTAGAAGCCTCTAAAGTAGCAATGGATGTAATGAAGAAACATATGGATGCTGATCAGGCAACCAAATTAGATTATGCTTCTCAGTACGCATCTGTGGCAAACTACTGGAAAAACAGACAGGGAACTATCGATGCTGTGAATAAAAATGGAACCATCGCTGACAAAAAAGAGTTAGAAGCAAAATACATGACCTGGGCACTTCTTCCAGAAAACCAAGCAATGTATTCAGGCGTTTTAACAGATATTAAAGCAAATTATGCACAGTTTTCTAACAGAAACGTTGAGAGAAACTATTCTTCTCAACTTCAGAGAAATGCCAAATATATTCCGGTAGCATATCAGCTGGGTTCACTATTGAAAACTTATGCAGATCAGGATGCCAATGGTAGAGCAGCAATGAAAACTAAGGTTACAGATGCTATCGACAGAATGTATGACGGATTTAATGTTAAACTGGAAGGAGAAATGCTTAATTCCATGGTAAATCTTTACCAACAGAGAGTAAGCAAAGGCGACTCTTCACCCACCCTATTGGCTGCAGATGCTAAAAATCTTTCAACGATGGCATACTCATCAATTTTCGCAACGAAAGAGTCGGTAATGAATTTTGTTGAAAATCCGGACCGTCTTAAAATTGATGCAGATCCATTGCTTAAGCTGGCTAACGGATTTGTTGAAGATCAGAAATTGGGTGCAGAAAAGTATGCTAAAGTTGACGAAGCATTCGCTAAAAACAGCAGAATCTTCTTAGATGGTTTAAGAAAATCACAACCGGAAAAAGCATTCTACCCGGATGCGAACTCTACGATGAGACTTACAACCGGTTCTATTTCTACCTTACCTGTAAGAAGCGACCGTAATTACGCAGGAATCAAAGCGAAAAACAATTATTACACAGAGATTAACGGAATGGTAGCCAAATACAAAAAAGGCGACGAAGAATTTGATCTTCCACAGGATTTCCTTGATTTGGTGAAAAGAAAAGACTTTGGCCAGTACGCTGACAAGAAAGGCTTTATGCCGGTAAACTTCCTCTCTAATAACGATATTACCGGTGGTAATTCAGGTTCACCGATTTTAGACGGACAAGGCAACCTTCTTGGTCTTGCATTCGACGGTAACAGTGAAGCACTGAGCGGTGACATCATCTTTGATGAGAAACTTCAAAAGACCATCAATGTTGACGTAAGAATGGTTCTTTGGATCATCGAAAAGTACGGTAAAGCAGGTCACCTAATCAGTGAAATGACTTTAGTAAAATAAAAACATCATAGTAAATGTAAAGCCCGCTGATTTCAGCGGGCTTTATTTTTTATACTAAAAAATCGGAGAATTTTCTCTGTCTTTTATTCGGTCTCCGGTTCCAGCATGCCAAGTTCGCCGTAATGCTTTTTGAACTTCGCTATTTTAGGTCCTACTACCGCACTGCAGTAAGGTTGGGTTGGATTATTGTTGTAATACCCCTGATGGTACTGTTCTGCTGGCCAGAATTTTTCGAATTTCGCCAGTTCTGTCACATATTTTCCGTTCCATCTTCCGGAAGTTTCTGATGCTTTTAACGCGGATTCTGCTTTATGTTTTTCTGCATCGTCTTGATAGAAAATTACTGAACGGTACTGCGTTCCGATATCATTTCCCTGTCTGTTCAATTGTGTGGGATCGTGCAGGAAAAAGAAAACATCCATCAGCTGTTCGTAAGAAATAATTTTCGGGTCGTAGGCAATCTGTACTACTTCCGCATGACCGGTTTCTCCTGTGCAAACCTCTTCATAAGTTGGGTTGACTTTATGTCCGCCAGAGTATCCTGAAATTGCTGCATCCACCCCTTTCAGCATATTGAAACAACTTTCTACGCACCAAAAACAGCCGCCACCGAAGGTGATATATTCTAAATTCTGTTTATCCATTTTTACATTTTTTGTTAAAGGTTTCTTCGTCTCCTGACCATTGCAAGAGGTCAACATTAGACCCATCAAAAATACTAAAATCTTATTCATTTTTTAATAACGCTTTTCTATGATAAAAATTTTAATTCATAATGATATTTAATTGTGAATGCCGGATAAATGCCAGTTCTGGTGAATTGATTAGGCTCACATTTGAGGCTAAATATCTCAAGGATGAGCTTCTAAGCCTCAAAGTTGAGCCTCTGAACCTCAATTTTAAGGCTCCGAACCTTAAGTTTGAGGTCTATAACCTCAAATTTACGGCATACACCCTCAATCATAAGCGATTGGACCTCAAAAATTGGTTTGGTAAGCAAAATTAAAAAGAACACCCCCTTATTGAGATGTTCTTTTATTTATTTTAATACAAAGCTATTTTACTTTTCCCATACCAATGCACTTGCGCCAAGAATGGCCGCGTCTGCCTCGTCTAATTCACTGAAAACAAGTCTGACTTTGTTTCTGAAAATCGGTAATAGGTTGCGCTCCATGTGCAGTTTTGTAGGTTTCAAAATGAAATCACCTGCTTTAATCACACCACCGAAAAGAAGGATGGCTTCGGGTGAAGAAAACATCACGAAATTCGCCAACGCTTCACCTAATTTCTGTCCGGTATATCTAAACACTTCAATTGCGGTAGGATCGCCTTTTAATGCGCATTCGTAAACCACCTTAGAATCTATTTCCTCTTCAGGATAAGAGTTCAGCATAGAATCGGGGAATTCTGCACGCATTTTTTTAGCGGTGATCGAAATTCCTGTGGCAGATGCGTAAGCTTCCAGAGAACCTTCAGAACCCGTACTCCAGTGTTTTCTTCCTCCGGGTTTTACAATGGTATGGCCAAGCTCTCCCGCAAATCCGTCGTGTCCGTAAATTAAGCTTCCACCGGAGATAATTCCGCTTCCAACGCCGGTTCCCAGAGTAATCATGATAAAATCTTTCATCCCTCTGGCAGCCCCAAACATCATTTCACCTAAAGCTGCGGCATTGGCATCATTGGTCATGGTACATGGAAGACCGAACTTTTTCGTCATTAATTCTGCAAATGGAACAATACCTTTCCAGCGAAGGTTAGGTGCCTGTTCAATGGTTCCGGTATAGTAATTTGCATTGGGTGCGCCCACGCCAATGCCATCAATCTGTCTCTGGCCACAGTGCTTTTTCATCAGCGGTGAAATGGTGGTGTAAAGTGCATCGATAAAATCTTCTACTCTTTCGTATTCATCGGTTCTGATACTGCCTTTTTCAAGGATTTCGCCACGGTGATTTACAAAACCGTATTTGGTGTTTGTTCCACCGATATCGATTCCTAATGCAACCTGTTTAGACAAATCTATTAATGCCATTCAAAAATAATTTAGACATTAAAAATACAACAAATTCACATTAGGTTAACAAAAAAACTTCCCCAATAATGGAGAAGTTTAATGATATTATTCAGTATAAACTGTTATGCCGGGATCTCGCCTTTGTACAAAAACGATACAATTTCTTTGTTCACTTTTTCTACCATTTCGCTGAAAAGATAGAAAGATTCCTGCTTATAAATTACCAATGGATCTTTCTGTTCGTAAACAGCACCTTGTGAGGAACGTCTTAAATCATCCATTTCTCTGAGGTGAAGTTTCCAGTTTTCATCAATAATTGCGAGTGAAATGTTTTTCTCGAAATCATTGATCAAAGAATCACATTTTGTTTCGTATGCTTCTTTTAAGTCGGTAACGATGGTCATTGTTTTTACTCCATCGGTAAACGGAACCTGAATCATCTTGAACATAGAGCCCTGATTCTGGTATACATTCTCAATGATTGGGAATGATTTTTCTTTAAGAAGTTCCAGCTTCATTCTGTAATCTTCTGTAGCCGCCTTGAAAAGAATATTGGTAAGTTCTGCAACCTGTTTGGTTTTGAATTCGTTCTCGGAAACCGGAGCTTCCATGGTGAAATGCTTGATGATTTCGTACTCGAATTCTTTATAATCGTTTTCAAGCTTGGTTTTGCTCACGATCACCTGCGAAACATCGAAAATCATGTTTGAAATGTCATATTTCAAGTGATCTCCGAAGAGTGCATTCTTTCTTCTTTTGTAGATTACATCACGCTGTTTGTTCATTACGTCATCGTACTCCAAAAGTCTTTTTCTTATTCCGAAGTTGTTTTCCTCTACTTTTTTCTGGGCTCTTTCGATGGATTTTGAAATCATTCCGTGCTGAATTACCTCACCTTCTTTATGACCCATTCTGTCCATCATCTTGGCGATTCTTTCAGAACCGAAAAGGCGCATCAGATTGTCTTCCAGAGAAACATAAAACTGAGAACTTCCCGGATCTCCCTGACGTCCGGCTCTACCTCTTAACTGGCGGTCAACTCGACGTGAATCGTGTCTTTCAGTACCGATAATTGCCAAACCTCCGTTCTGTTTTACTTCGCCCTGAAGTTTAATGTCGGTTCCTCTACCCGCCATGTTGGTTGCTATTGTTACAACGCCAGGTCCACCAGCTGATGCTACAATTTCCGCTTCCCGGGCGTGGAGTTTCGCGTTAAGTACGTTGTGCTGAATTTTTCTTAACTGCAGCGCTCTTGATAATAATTGAGAAATCTCAACCGAAGTTGTCCCAACCAATACCGGTCTTCCGGCGGCGGTTAATCTTTCAATTTCTTCGATTACTGCGTTATATTTTTCGCGGTTGGTTTTGAAAACCAAATCCTGTCTGTCATCTCTCTGGATCGGTCTGTTGGTAGGAATTACCACTACATCCAGTTTATAAATCTGCCAAAGTTCGCTCGCTTCAGTTTCCGCTGTTCCGGTCATCCCCGCAAGTTTATTGTACATACGGAAATAATTCTGAAGCGTAATGGTTGCAAAAGTTTGGGTTGCAGCCTCAATTTTTACATTTTCCTTAGCTTCGATCGCCTGGTGAAGTCCGTCGGAATAACGTCTTCCTTCCATAATACGTCCGGTTTGCTCATCTACGATTTTTACTTCGCCGTCGATAACAACATACTCATCGTCTTTTTCGAATAAAGTGTAAGCCTTTAGTAACTGACTTAACGTATGTACTCTTTCAGATTTTACAGCAAACTCGCTGAAAAGTTTTTCCTTCGCTTCGAATTCTTCTTCTTTGGTCAGGTTTTTTGATTCAAGTTCTGCGATTTCAGTTCCGATATCATTTAAAACGAAGAAATCTTTGTCTTCGTTTCCGGCGGACATATATTCTACCCCTTTATCGGTAAGATCGATCTGGTTGTTTTTTTCGTCGATAACGAAGTAAAGGTCTTTATCAACCTTTGGCATATCTCTGTTGTTATCGGCCATATACTGTCCTTCCGTCTTTTGAAGAAGGGCTTTATTTCCGCTTTCGGAAAGGAATTTAATTAATGGTCTTGATTTAGGTAAGCCTCTGTAAGCCTGAAGTAATTTGAAACCGCCGTCTTTTGTATTACCGTTGGCGATAAGTTTTTTCGCTTCGTTAAAGATTGCGGAAACGGTTTTTTTCTGAATTTCAACGATTCTGTCAACAGAAGGTTTCAGTACATCAAATTCCTGACGGTCTCCCTGTGGAACCGGTCCGGAAATAATCAGCGGAGTTCTGGCATCGTCTACCAAAACAGAATCTACCTCATCAACAATCGCGAAATTTAGTTCGCCCTGTACAAGTTCTGTAGGCGAAGTAACCATATTATCTCTAAGATAATCGAAACCGAATTCGTTATTGGTACCGTAAGTAATGCTCGATTGATAAGCCTTTCTTCTCGAATCAGAATTGGGCTGATGAAGATCGATACAATCGATAGTTAAGCCATGAAACTGATAAAGAGGTCCCATCCATGCGGAGTCACGTTTTGCAAGGTAATCATTCACGGTAACTACGTGAACACCTCTTCCTGGCAGCGCATTTAAGTAAATCGGTAAGGTTCCTACTAATGTTTTACCTTCACCGGTTGCCATTTCGGCAATCTTACCGCTGTGAAGCACAACTCCACCAATGAACTGTACATCGTAATGTACCATATCCCAAACTACAGGAGTTCCGGCAGCATCCCATTTATTCTTCCAAATAGCAATGTCGCCCTGTACTTCAACGAAGTCCTTAGTTGCGGCAAGTTCACGGTCGAGATCGGTTGCTGTGACGCGGATTTCGCCGTTTTGGGCAAGTCTGCGCGAGGTTTCTTTAATTAAAGCAAATGCTTCCGGAAGGATTTCACTCAGAACTTTTTCTTCAACCTGGTAAGAATCTTTTTTAAGCTGCTCTACCTTTGTGAAGAGTTCTTCTTTCTCATCAACATTGGTAGCGTTTTTAATCTGCTCCTTAACTTCTTCTATCTGGGAAGTAATATTGGCTGTGGCAGTTTTTATTTTTTCTTTGAATTCTGCAGTTTTTTCTCGCAAACCGTCATCAGTAAGTTCCTGAATTTTTGGCTCTACTGCCTTTATTTTACCAACCACTTTTTTTACTTCTTTCAGGTCGGTCGTATTTTTATCACCAAGAAAACCTTTAAGAACTTTGTCTATAAAACCCATAGTATTTGCTTTCGGCTGCATGCGCGGGCATTCAGCCATTTTAAGATTTTAATTTTTAGAATTTTTCTAAAATATAAAAACCGGCTGCAGACAGCCGGCTGCGTTTTTTAATATTCGTCTTCGTTCCAGAGATAGTCATCATCTGTAGGATAATCGCTCCAAATCTCGTCAATAGCGTCATAAACCTCTCCTTCATCTTCGATGGCCTGAAGATTCTCTACCACCTCCATTGGTGCGCCGGTTCTAATTGCGTAGTCAATAAGTTCAGACTTGGTCATCGGCCAAGGTGCGTCGCTTAAATATGAAGCCAGTTCTAATGTCCAATACATATAATAATTTTTTGCAAAAGTATAAAATTAGGCGACATAAAAAAGGTTTTTGTCGCTGAGTTTCAATAAACTTTGATTTTTATTTCAAAATTTTTTCATCAACCATTTCTCAAAAACCATTCCACAAACTTTTTTGTGCCATTTTGGAAATGAGTGGTGGGATGATAGCCTATTAAAGCCCTTGCTTTGGTAATATCTGCATTGGTTTTGTCTACATCGCCGGGTTGCGGTGGCAGAATTTTTTTTATTGATTTTTTTTCTAAATGTTCCTCCAGAGTTGCGAGCATTTCATTCAGGGTAATAACTTCGTTTTCACCGAGATTGATGATTTCATAAACCTTTTTATTTCGATGTAAATATTGAATTGATTTCATAATTCCATCGATAATATCATCGATATAAGTGTAATCTCTGGAGGTAGATCCATCACCATAAAACGGAATTTCCGTATTGTCATTAATCAGTTTTGTAAACTTGTGAATCGCCAGATCCGGTCGCTGTCTTGGCCCATAAACAGTGAAAAACCTCAGCTGTATTATATCGATTCCGTAAAGATTATGATACACATGACCCAGAATTTCAGTGCATTTTTTGGTTGCTGCGTATGGTGAAATGGGTTGATCTACATTGTCGGTTTCAGAAAAAGGAATTTTAATATTGTTTCCGTAAATACTTGAGCTGGAAGCATTAATGAATTTTTTAATTTTATATTCCCGGCAAAGTTCCCACAGATTCATTGTGCCTTTCACGTTTACTTCTTCATATTCCAAAGGTTTTTCTATCGAAGGTCGCACGCCCGCCAAGGCTGCCAAATGAATTACAGCATCAATTTTATGTTTGGCGAATATTTTTTCAAGGCCGTCTTTGTCGCGAATGTCCTGATAATAAATGTGATAGTGTTTCTTTGAAGTTTCGAAAACGAGTTTTTCAATGTCATGCTCCTTATTATGAAACGAAAATTCGAAAGGTTTTCCTACGGACTCCAAAGTATTTCTGATTTTTATCCTGTAATCATAAAAATCATCAAAATTGTCAATATTAATGACAGAATGTCTGTTTTTCAGTAAATGTTCTACCAGATGCGAACCGATAAAGCCGCTTCCACCGGTAACTAAATATTTCATCTTTGTTTTTTAGTCTTACAAATTTAATTAAATTCAAATCATTATTTTTACTGAAATATTCAAATATGCAGTTCTCCGGACAAATCCTGAAAATGACAACGCAAAACGCGAAACCCATTCAATATTTCCTGAATCTTTCCCATGACCTTATTAATATGAATCAGCTCATCGGGAAAACTCTAAAATTAAAACATATCGGTTACGAATGCGTAAACTGCGGCAGCGGAGAAAAGATTTACCGCATGGGATTTTGTAAGAAATGCTTTTTTGAAAGTCCATATGCAAGTGATACGATCATCCGTCCGGAACTTTCAACCGCGCATTTGGGTATAGGAGAGCGAGATTTGGCAGTAGAAGAAGCAATTCAGTTACAGCCCCACATTGTGTACCTGGCTTATACAGGAGATGTAAAAGTAGGAGTTACCCGCCATTCCCAAATTCCGACCCGGTGGATTGACCAGGGTGCTACTTTCGCGCTTCCGATCGCTAAAACCGACAACCGTTACGAAGCTGGAATGATCGAGGTCGCGCTTAAAGAGCATCTTGCGGATAAAACCAACTGGCGCAAAATGTTGGAAGATGATTTCGAAGATGATTTGGATCTTGCCGACTTCCGCGAAAAGATAAAAGATTATTTCCCGGATAATTTCAAAAACTTCTATTCAATGGAACATGAAATGCTCCGCCTCGATTATCCTTATGAGGCTCCTGAAAAAATAAATTCATTCACCCTGGACAAAAAACCTGAATTCGAAGGTGTTTTAAAAGGAATAAAAGGACAGTATCTTTCTTTTGAGGGCGGCAATTTTATAAATGTTAGAGGACACGAAGGGTATGTGATTGATTTGGAAATTTAAGATTACAGTTTTTTAAATTTCCTTTGTTTACCTGCGAACTGATTGGCACAGAATTTAATCTTCAAAAAAATGAAGAAAAACTATTTTAGGATTTTACTGAGGATCTTAGGAATTCTGTTTCTGCTTATTTTAGTGGCAAACTTCGGAATTAATTTCTGGCTGAAAAGCAAACTGCCAGGCTATATTAAAAACAATTCCGATTACAAAATTTCTTACCATTCGCTCGACGTGGATTTAGGTACCGGAAATATTTTTGCTTCGGGAATTACGGTGAACAATAAAAATCCTGAAAACCAAAATGTAATAAGAATACAGGGAACGGTCGATACGTTATCGGTTTCTAGGCTGGGGATTTATGACGCCCTGTTCAACAAACGCATCAACAGCTCTAATCTGCTGCTTCGAAATCCTAATCTCAACATCATTCTGGCGAAACCAATTAATGATAAAACAGGGAAAAAATGCAATCCTGTAGTTTTTCAAAATCTTAAAATCAGTGGCGGCACCCTGCAGGTGTTCAAACATACCAAACAGAAATTTTTATCGGTTCAGGATCTTAACCTTAATGTAGAAAATCTGCAGATGACTGAAGAATCAGTTGAAAACAAACTGCCTGTGGTTTTTGACCAGTACGATATCAATGGGAAGAACTTCTTTTTCCGTCCTGATCCTGTTTATGCAGTCACCGCTAAACATATTACGACGAAAGAGCGGAAAATGAGTCTTGTAGATTTTACGGTAACTCCGCTGCTTTCACAAAGAGATTTCATTAGGTTTTATCCGGCGAAAAAGAATCTTTACGATTTCAAAACCTCTGAAATGCAGTTTACAGATATCGCTCTGGAAGGCAATAAGGTAATGCTGGCCAATGCGGTTTTTAGTAATCCCGAATTACAGATATTCACTACGAACGCAAAAGCCGCTGCCCAGAAAGATTTCACCTATGATGTTAACATGAAGCAGGTTTTAATGAAGAATGCAAAAATAACTGTTCTGAAACCCAATGGCACTCCCCGTTTAAATGCTGAAAATATCAGTCTTGATATTAGTAAGTTCCTTATGAATGGTGATACTTCTAAAGATCCGCTTCCATTTCAGTATGCAGATTTTAAAATTTCAGGAAAAAACATAGGTTTCTCCTCAGAAACAGAAAGTATGCAGATTGCGGCAGTTTCTCTAAGTCCGAAAGCGGTTGATCTCGGAAATATCTCGATAAAGCCAACTCAGTCAAAATCTGATAAAACACTGATGGATTTAAATGTGCGGAGAATTAATCTTAAGATCAATGAATTCAAATTTGTAGAAAATAAGCTTAAACTCAATGTAGAAAATGTTTTGGTAAGCACTCTAAACGGTAAGATTTCGGCTGCAGACAATCCTACAAAGAAGCAGGCAGATTTTAAGGGAATTCATTTTCCTTTGATTATTAAAAATATTGCGATTCAAAACTCCAATTTGGTTTACGATAAAGGTGGCCGTCCGTTGGTTTTTAATGATTTGAATGCGAAAATCCAAAACCTGGAAATGAATGCAAAGACTGCAAAAAAGGAATTTCCTTTCAAAACCGGTTTTTACAGTGCCACAACAAGAAACTTCAGTTACAGAACGCAGTTCTACAATTTATCAGCTTCGTTATTGAAATTCAGTAAAGACGGAGCGCAGATTTCTAATTTTGTGATGAAGCCGACGGTTTTCCGGGCTCAATATATCCGTATGGTTCCGACGGAAAAGGATTTATACGATCTCAAAGTTAACCAGATTTCATTGAAAGGAAACTGGGATTTATGGTCGGCTCAAAAATTCATCGATGCCTCCCAGCTTACGCTGACGGGGATGAATGCGAATATCTTCCGCAGTAAAATTCCCAAAGATGATTTAACTGAAAAACCACTTTATTCTAAATTACTGAGAACCATTAAGTTTCCTTTATATATACAGAATACAGAGGTCAAAAATTCGGTTCTGGAATATGAGGAAGACACAAAAAAGTCGGACGGACCGGGCAAACTTACTTTCAATAATTTCAACATGAACGTAAAAAATCTGAATTCAGGAAAGATGAAAGGCAAACCGACTCAGGTCCCGATAACTATAAGCTGTCTATTTATGAACGCGTCGCCAATGAATGTGAGGTGGGATTTTGATACAGCAAACATGAGCGACGTTTTTAGCATTGCAGGAAATATTGCCGATCTGCCTGCCTCGCGTGTTAATCCTTTTATTGAACCTTATCTGAAAATCCGTGCAACAGGATTGATCTCGGATCTGATTTTTAATTTCAAAGGAAACAATAAAGGTCTGAACGGAATTTTAAATATGAAACATCAGGATTTACGGGTTTCGGTATTAAAGGAAACAGGTGAGAAAAACAAAATATTATCCGCAGTAGCTAATATTTTTGTGAAGACAGATTCAGGAAAATATCCAGAGTCGGTTCCTGTTGATAATATTATAAGAGATCCCTCTAAATCTTTTTTTAATCTCTTCTGGAAAGGTATTGAAGAAGGTTTAAAGAAAACGCTGATAGGGAAAAATGTTGAAAATACAGAGAAAAAAGTGAAGACTACTGTTGAAAATACAAAAACGGCACTTGAACAGAATAAGACCGATATTAAAGAAACAAAGCAGGAAGTAAAAGAAAAAGCGCAGCAAACAAAGGAAAAAATTAAAGAGAAAGGGGTTCTCCGAAATATTTTCAAGAAAAAATCCGAAAACTGATTTCGGATTGAATTTTTAATCGATGTCAAAATCTTCACGTTCTTCCACCGGAATTTCTCTCAGAAAATTATCAAATTCTTCTCCTGAATAATTGCTGTCAGCTCCGTAAGAGTCGATGATCAGGGATTGAATTCCATCTCTGTCCTGCGTTACATAAAGCACCGCATTATCATCCGGGCTGCTGTCGCCCTCAAAACGATATGATTTTACGATGCACAAATCGCTGGGCTTGTAAATAGTATCTGTGCCTTCCAGAACAAACTGCTTTTGCTCGTTCATGCAGATTTCCTTTGTGATTCCCCGTCCGCGCAGGATATTAAGCACTTGGGAAAGTGTTTTTAAATTGTGATTTGCCATAACATGTTGTATTTTTTATACAAATAAAGTTACAAAATGTTTGCCGAAGCGTTTGGCACAAAACAAAAAACGCTGAAAATCAATGAAGATTAACAGCGTTTAAAGTACCTCGGACGGGACTTGAACCCGTACATCCTTGCGGATACAGGATTTTAAGTCCTGCGTGTCTACCAGTTCCACCACCAAGGCAGGTAGATTGTTGAGCGAAAAACGGGATTCGAACCCGCGACCCCGACCTTGGCAAGGTCGTGCTCTACCAGCTGAGCTATTTTCGCAATAAAAGTGCGGATGGAGGGACTCGAACCCACACGCCTCACAGCACCAGATCCTAAGTCTGGCATGGCTACCAATTACATCACATCCGCTAATTAACTTCTTCTCTTTTTTTGTGAGTGCAAATATATATACTTTTTCCCTTTTAATGCAAGAAAATTTTAGAAATTTTAATTTTTTTAAACTTTTTAAATCCCATCTTCTTTTTCTATCCTTTATTTATTACTTTTACACCTTTAACAATCAATTATGGAATTACAAGGGATTATAAAGAAACTAGGTGACGTTCAGACTTTTGCGAGCGGCTTTCAGAAAAGAGAAATGGTTATTGTGACCGAAGAGCAGTATCCGCAGCCAATCAGCATAGAATTTCTAAAAGAAAAAGGAGATTTGCTTAATGTCTATAAAGAAGGTGATAAAGTAAAGGTTTCTATCAATATCGGAGGAAGAGAATGGACTTCTCCACAAGGCGAGGTAAAATATTTCAATTCCATAACCGGCTGGAGAATCGAAAAAGTTGACGGAGCAGGTGATTTTAATGAACCAGTTCAGGCAAGAAATGCAGATGCAAAACCTGCAGCTTCCAATACAGATGTTTTCGCTGAAGATGATGACGATTTACCATTCTAAATTTCACGGAATAAAAAATCTATAAAAAATCCTGCTTTTTTCAAGAGCAGGATTTAATTTTTGAAAAATGGTTTTACTTGACCCTCATGAAATTTCTTTTCCTGATCCGGAATTAACCGATTCCGAAAGCGGTTTGCTTGCCATCGGGGGCGATCTGTCTCCTGAGCGGCTTTTATTTGCCTATCAGCTCGGGCTTTTTCCGTGGTTTAATGAGGGGGAGGAAATTCTCTGGTGGTGTCCTGATCCCCGATTTGTGCTTTTTCCGGATGAGGCTAAGATTTCGAAATCCATGAAGAAGATTTTGAAAGACGGTATTTTTACCTTTACCGAAAACAAATGTTTCAGCGAAGTAATGACCCAGTGCAAAAACGCGTACAGAAAGGATCAGGATGGAACCTGGATTTCCGGTGAATTAATAAAATCTTTTACAATACTTCACGAATATGGCTTTGCCAAAAGTTTTGAAGTCTGGCAGAATGGTGAATTGGTAGGCGGGTTTTATGGGATGCAGATCGGTAAAGTTTTTTGCGGCGAAAGCATGTTTGCCAAAGTGAGCAACGCATCGAAAGCCGGATTTCTTAATTTTATCTTACAGAATGAGGATCTTGAACTTATAGATTGTCAGATTCATTCCCAACATCTCCAAAGTCTGGGTGCGCGAATGATTCCTAAAAACGATTATTTACATATTTTAAAAAGAAACAATGAATCCTGAAAAAGAAAAATGGATTTTACTCGTGCTGCTCTCCGTGATTTGGGGTTCATCTTTTATACTCATTAAAAAATCGCTTGAGCATTTTAATCCTTACGAAGTAGGAGCGCTGCGGGTTTTAATTGCAGGAATTATTCTGCTTCCTTTTGCACTAATGAATATCCGCAAGTTTCCCACGAAACATTTGAAGTGGCTTATTTTGGCTGCAGTAACAGGAAATTTCATCCCGATGTTTCTTTTCCCGATTGCTGAAACAGAGGTCAGCAGCAGCATTGCGGGAATCATCAATTCGATGATGCCGATTTTCGTGATTATCGTCGGAGCGTTGCTTTGGAAATTTCAAACAACTAAAAGGCAGATTATTGGAGTCGTCATCAGTTTTAGCGGTGCGTGTATACTTGCGTTTTCCGGCGGCGAAGGCGGGCAGTTTAAACTTATCCCTATTTTGCTTCTTCTTCTTGCAACCTTATGTTATGCGGTTAGCACCACGACGGTGAAATCGAAGTTAAATGATATTCCTGCCAAAATCCTTTCTGCATTTGTATTTTCATTCGTTTTGATCATTCCGTCCATGGTCGCTTTAGTGTTTGCCGGATTTTTTAATAATCTGCAGATGAACACAAGTTTATGGGAAGGTTTGGGTTTTGTAAGCCTCCTTTCGATTTTTGGAACGGGTTTGGCGATGATGCTGAATTACAGGCTTTTGAGTGTTTCTACTCCGCTGTTTGCCTCTACTGTAACCTTGTTAATGCCTGTTGTGGCAATCATTTGGGGGGTATTAGATGGCGAAAAACTTACAATGATGCAGGGGTTCGGTGCGCTGATTATTCTAGGAGGATTAATTTTCCTTCGGCAGATGCCTACAGTGAAAAAATAAAAAACTGCAAAGCCCAATGGACAGTGCAGTTTGAAATAAATCTAATAAAAAGTAAAAATGAAAGGCGACAAAGATATATTTTTGTTTCCATACAAAGCAAACTATTTTTCAATAATCTTGAAAAATTTGTAAAACAGCATTCGTTTTTTAATATTTTCCTAAATTAGCATTATGTTTATCAAAGATTACATTTCTAAAGATTATCCGGCTTTTAATTCCAGCGACTCGATAGATGATGCTAATGAAATGGCGAAGGAATTTGGGTATTCTCATGTATTTGTAAAGAAGAAAGGGGTCTATCAGGGCGCGATCAGTCAGTCGTTTTTAGATGAAAGTCCGGAAGGAATATTAGGATCACTCGAGATTCACTTTGAAAAGTTTGCGATTCTTGATGACGGTAATTTACTCGATTCCATCAAATTGTTTCACACGTTCAACTGCAATGTGGTTCCTGTGATCTCAAAAAACGAAAAATACGTAGGATATCTCTCTTGCGATGATATCTTTAACGAATTTTCAAAATATCCGCTGTTCTCAGAAAATGGCGCGATCATGATTGTTCAGACGAACGGAAGACATTATTCAATGACGGAAGTAGCAAGGATTGTTGAGTCCAATAACGGCAAAATTTATGGCTGCTTTATTAATCTGATTACAGAGGATTATATACAGATTACACTGAAGTTTCACAGTGACAATACGAGTTCTATAGATGAGACGTTCGAAAGATATGGCTACAGCGTAGTGCATAAATATTATGATGATGAAAAAGAAGACCTGCTGAAAGACAGATTCGGTTTCTTCCAAAAATTTCTCGAATTTTAAATGATGAAGGCAGCAGTATATTCTCAAAAAAGCGATTTAGATACTTTTCTGTACCTGAGTAAATTTGTTTCAGAACTCGAAAAAAGAGGGGTGAAAGCGGTTCTTTATGAAGAAATGGCCAACGCCATGCAATTCTCAAAGATTTTCGAAACCTTTTCCGGCAAAGAAGATTTAAAGGAGAAAAAAGTAGATCTTTTTTTTACCTTCGGAGGCGACGGTACTATTGTAAATTCTCTACTTTTTGTGCAGGATCTCGAGATCCCAGTAGTGGGAGTAAATACCGGAAGACTTGGTTTTCTTGCAAGTTTCACTAAAGAAGAAGTATTTCTGGAACTCGATGAAATCCTCAAAGGAGAAGTGAAAATCAGCCGACGCTCTGTCATCGAAATCGTTTCGCCGGGTAAATCGATGTTTTTTCCCTACGCCTTAAACGACATTACGATTTCGCGCAAAGAAACCACCGCAATGATTACGGTAGAATCGTATATTAATGGCGAATTTCTCAATATTTTCTGGGGCGATGGCGTTATAGTGTCAACTCCCACCGGTTCTACGGCATACTCATTAAGTTGCGGCGGACCAATTATTACCCCGACCAATGCTAATTTTGTAATCACTCCGATTGCACCGCATAACCTAAACGTTAGGCCATTAATCGTAAACGATGATGTAGAAATACGCCTGAAAGTAGAAAGCCGGGTTCCTCAGTACTCTCTGTCTCTGGATTCCAGACTGATTCATATGGAAACCGATGTGGAAATTATCCTGAGAAAAGCCAAGTTCCAGATCCTGCTGATTCACCCTAATAACTTAAGTTTTTACGAAACAATCCGCCAGAAATTGCTCTGGGGAAAAGACAAAAGAAACTGATATCTTTCGCATAAAATTATTAACTTTACACACCTAAAATTCAGGTTAAAAATCTATTAAAAACTATATTATGAGCAGACGTTTTCCGGCAGGTGTTGCCACAGGTCAAATGGTTACCGACATTTTTGAATATGCTAAAGAAAATAATTTTGCGCTACCGGCAGTAAACGTTATTGGTTCCAGTAACGTAAATGCTGTTTTGGAAACTGCAGCAAAATTGAATTCCCCGGTAATTATTCAGTTTTCTAATGGTGGTGCCGCTTTTAATGCAGGAAAAGGTTTAACTAATGATGGGCAGAAAGCTGCAATTGCAGGTGCCGTAGCCGGTGCAAAACATATCCATACTTTGGCAGAAGCTTACGGCGCGACTGTAATTCTTCATACCGACCACTGCGCGAAGAAATTATTGCCTTGGATCGACGGATTGATGGATGCTAACGAAGAATTTTATGCACAGACCGGAAAATCCCTGTACTCATCTCATATGTTGGATTTATCTGAAGAGCCGATAGAGGAGAATTTGGATGTTTCATGCAGATATTTCGAGAGAATGGCGAAAATGGGAATGACTTTAGAAATAGAACTGGGCGTTACCGGCGGGGAAGAAGATGGTGTTGACAATTCCGGAGTAGATTCTTCTAAACTGTACACTCAACCCGATGAGGTGGCTTACGCTTATGAAAGATTAAGCGCTATTTCTCCGAACTTTACGATCGCAGCAGCTTTTGGTAATGTACATGGTGTGTACAAACCGGGTAATGTAAAACTGACGCCGAAAATCTTAGATAATTCTCAGAAATACGTTCAGGAAAAATTCAATCTTGGTGAGAAGCCGGTAAACTTTGTATTCCACGGTGGATCGGGCTCTTCTGTTGAAGAAATCAGAGAAGCAATCAGCTACGGCGCAATAAAAATGAACATTGATACAGATCTTCAGTTCGCTTATACAGAAGGAATCAGAGATTATATGGTGACCAATGTGGAATATCTGAAAGCGCAGATTGGAAATCCGGATGGAGACGACAAACCGAACAAGAAATATTATGACCCAAGAGTTTGGGTTAGAAAAGGTGAAGAAACTTTCTCTACGAGATTGGTTCAGGCGTTTGAAGACCTTAACAACGTAAATACTTTATAAAAATAGAATTTTAAACCATGTATTATCCAATGGTAATACATGGTTTCTTTTCAAATAAATACTCAGCAAATGGCATTCGACTGGTTTAAAAGAAAAACAAAAAACATCACCACGTCTACAGAAGATAAAAAAGATGTGCCTAAAGGACTTTGGCATCAGACGCCGACAGGTAAAATCATTGAACATGAGGAACTTAAAGCTAATAATTACGTGTCTCCGGAAGACGGTTTTCATGTAAGAATCGGCAGTAACGAGTTTTTCTCCATTCTTTTTGATGACAATAAGTACCAGGAACTTAATGCGGATGTGGAAAGTGTGGATATGCTTAATTTTAAGGATACCAAATCTTACACAGACCGTTTGAAAGAGGTGAAATCCAAAACCAAATTAACCGATTCCATCCGGAATGCTGTCGGAACAGTAAACGGTGAAAAGATCGTGATTTCATGTATGGATTTTGCATTTATCGGCGGGTCATTAGGATCTGTGATGGGCGAAAAAATCCGTCGTGCTGTTGATTACTGCATTGAGCACCGACTTCCTTATATGATCATCTGCCAGTCAGGTGGGGCAAGAATGCAGGAGGCTACTTATTCCCTGATGCAGTTGGCGAAAGTACAGGCAAAATTGGCGCAGCTTTCTGAAGAAGGATTGTTGTATATCGCCTATCTATGCGATCCCACTTTTGGAGGAATTACCGCTTCTTTCGCAATGACTGCCGATATTATTATGGCTGAACCCGGAGCGCTGATCGGCTTTGCAGGTCCACGGGTAATCCGCGAAACGATTGGTAAAGATTTACCTGAAGGTTTCCAAACTTCTGAATTTTTACAGGAGAAAGGTTTCGTAGACTTTATTGTAAAGCGTAAAGAAATCAAAGAGAAGGTTTCAAAAACAGTGAAACTTCTTGTTCACTAAGTAATATTTTAAAAATAATAAAAATCTCTCCTCTTCAGGGGAGATTTCTATATGAAAAGGATAACTGTCATATTATTAAACACATTGCGGACACTGAGTTTCACAAAAGTTCTAAAACTTCTGAGGCTTACTGTACCGCATCCGTTGTTCTCTTTACTGGCTTTTTATGCAACGGTAAAAAGCTTCTCACTTGCACAGCAGCATTTTCCTAAAACCAACTCCAACAGCGGAATCGGAAATGCTTACCGCCATGCACTTTGGACGTGTTTAATCATGATGTATTGCTGCAAAATATCCTCTCCGGAAAAATCTTTGGATTTCTGCAAAAGGATGACCGACCTGCACGAAGAACTCTTCCCCAACAAGCCATTGGAAAAGAAAATGGATCTCCATAATAATCAAGTGGGAATGGATCTTTTCATGGAATTACTTCCGGGGATTCATCGACAATTCTTCGAAACTAATTTTTTCGTTGAGAAACTTTTCGTTAAAACCAAAACAGCCAAACTCCTTACCAGCTTAGAGGAGAATTTCGGACCGGAGCTCGTTTATTTAGAAAATTAAAAAACCCTGAGCAGAAGTCAGGGTTTTCTAATATTGAAAAGTCTATCTATTTCTTTGAAATCCTGTAAAGTTTTCCGCTGTCGGAAACTGCATACAGATTTCCGTCCTGTCCGTTCAGTACGTCTCTTATTCTGTCATTTTTATCGGTAAGCAACCATTCTTCGCCAACTACTTTATTATTCTCGATCACGAGTCTGATGATTTTTTCTCCGCTGAGGCATCCAATCATCATATTGTTTTTCCACTCTTCGATATTGCCCGTGTAGAAAGTGATTCCGCTCATCGAAATTGAAGGATCCCAATAATACACAGGTTGCTCTGTGCCGGCTTTTTGTGTAGTTCCGTTATTGATTTTTTTGCCGCTGTACTCGATTCCGTAAGTCACATCACCCCAACCATAATTTTTTCCGGGCTGAATTAAGTTGATTTCGTCACCTCCGCGCGGTCCCATCTCTGCATCCCAAATCTGTCCTTTTACATCGATCGCCATTCCCTGAGGATTTCGGTGTCCTGTAGAATAAATCTCAGGTTTCCATCCCGCAATTTGTGGATTTCCGGGAGCAGGTTTGCCGTCTTTGGTAATTTTTAAAATTTTCCCTAAGTAAGAATCCTGTTTCTGCGCGTAAGGCCTCGTTTCCAGATCCGAACGTTCGCCCGTACTTACAAAAAGATGGCCGTCTTTATCGAACTCCAGGCGGCTTCCGTAATGCTTATCACCATCATAAGTTGGTGTCGCGCGGAATATCACAGAAGGGTTTTCAATCCGTTTCTCATCAGCAGAAAGTTTACCCTTTGCGACAGCGGTATGATTTCCGCCTGAAACGGGTTCCGAAAATGTCCAGTAAATCATTTTGTTATTTTGAAAATCAGGATCTAAAGCCACATCTAATAAACCTCCCTGACCTTTAGCATCAACTTTAGGCAGTCCCTCAACTTTTGAGATTGTTTTTCCGTCTGCGGACACAATGTTAAGGTGACCTGTTTTTGAGGTAATCAGAAATCTTCCGTCAGGTAAATTGATAATTCCCCATGGCTTATGTAAATCTGAGTTGATCACTTCTACATTATATGCTGTAGAGGTTTTTACTCCCTGAACCCTTGTCTGCCCTTCGAAGGCAGGCTGATATTCCGGAGAATTTTTATCTGCGGTTTCGGGGTTTGCTAATGTTCCGTTGACGGAGGTTTCCTGTGCTGCTACCGTTGTTTTTGAATTCCCACTACACGAGACCAAGAGGATGGCACTCAGTAATGAAAGGGTTTTAATGGATAAATGTTTCATAATGGTGATGTTTGTTATTGTATTTTATGCTTCAAGATAAAGAATTACGCCTTCGAAATGGCTATTTCTGCCGCAGTTTAAAATCTACCGGTTTGAAAATTTCAGCGGTGTCACTCCGGAAAAAAATGCCGTTTTCCTTATCTGTAATCATCGGTTTGAAACCCAGAATCTTTCTGGATTGTGAAATCACGTTGATCCTATATTTTAATCCGACTTTATCGTCTGCCGAAATTTTCTGTTGAATTCTGTTAATAACGATGGAAGTTGCTGGAATAGAATCATGAGATAATCCGAAACTTACATCATAGCCTTTCTCACCCGCGGAATCATAAGACTGATACATTGGCTCAGTAACTTTTGGCAGCTGGTTTGCAGTACACGACATTGAAATTAGACCAGATATACTTACTAAAATTGCCGGGGCTAATATATTGATTTTCATATTTATCCGTTTTAGGTTTAACTCAAAAATATTAATAATAAAACAAATGAACACTAAGATATTATCAGGATTTACCTTTGTTACTTTACTTCTTGTATCGTGCTCCCGCGATAACGATCGTGTGCCCGCACCCAATACAGAAACGAATTCTGTAAATGATTTTGTATGGAAGGCCATGAATTCATGGTATTATTGGCAACCCAATGTTCCTAAATTAGCAGATAACTTCAAAAACTCTGCCGAATATTTACCTTTTATCAACTCGAAAACTCCCGACGGATTGTTCTACAGTCTGTTATACGATTACGGCAATACCGACCGTTTTTCGTGGATCGAAAATAATAATACGATAATGCAGGCATCGCGGGTCGCAGAGGTAGAAAAGATTTCGGGATTTGATTATGCCGTGTATCCGAAAGACAATACCAATACCTCGGCTGTAGCCCTCGTAAATTACGTCGTTCCAGGGTCTCCGGCGGCTAGTGCAGGAATTATACGTGGAGATATCATTACTAAAGTGAATGGCGCCCCTTTAACATTGAGTAACTACTCGCAGCTTTCGCAGGATCAATTCACGCTTACCAGGGCAGCAACTGCGGTGATGACATCTTCGGCTTTGGTCACAACGGACAGAGCGGAGAACATCAGTATCACCAAAACAAATATTGATGAAAACCCTGTTGCTTTCTATAAAAAATATAATTACGGCGGGAAAAATATAGGATACCTCGTTTATAACGGTTTTAAATCAGATTACAACGATGAGCTGAACGCTGCTTTTGCGACAATGAAAGCCGACGGAATTACAGAATTGGTACTGGATCTGCGCTACAATGGTGGTGGATCTCTGGAAACCGCAACAGCGCTCGCGCAGATGGTAAACGGTAATTATACGGGCCAACCCTACGTTTATTTGGATTTTAACGCGAAACATAACGATGAAGACGGAATGGATTATTTAACCAACACCGTGAAAACATATAATGTGGTCAACGGTCATCCCGAACAGACTGGGCAGCAAAACGTAAACAGTCTCAACCTGAGCAGAATTTATGTTTTGGTTTCTTTTCAAACAGCTTCAGCAAGTGAACTTACGGTCAGCAGTCTCAACAAATATGTTCCTGTGACTACCATCGGTAACGAAACTTACGGGAAATTTGTCGGTTCTATAACGCTTTATGACTCGCCCGCATCAGATTTTACATCATACGCCACCAGAAATACTTCGCACAACTGGAAGCTTCAGCCTATTACTTTTTCTTATTACAACAAGGACAGGGACCCAAATCCATCAGGTGGAATTCTACCGACGTACGCAATAAATCCTTTCCAGGCCATTAATAACATCAAGGAATTCGGAAATGTATCAGATCCCGAACTTAAAAAAGCTCTGGAACTGATTAGTGGGCAAACAATCTCAAAAATCGCGGAAATTCCTGTAATTTACAGTAACAGAAACATTCGCTTTCAGCCTGGAAATGAAGGTAATGGACTCGTAATTGAGGACTTTGAAAGCTTTTCAAAAAACAGAAAATAATTTGCATCATAATTAATAGAGCAGAATTCCTGCTCTTTTGTTTTTTGTATTTTTGTAAATCACATTATTAGATGTGACATTCATATCCAAATTATGCAGTTCAAACTTCAATCAGAATATAAACCGACCGGCGACCAGCCACAAGCCATTGAAAAACTGGTCAAAGGCATTGAAATTGGCGAAAAGTACCAGACACTCCTTGGTGTTACCGGTTCTGGAAAGACCTTTACCGTTGCCAATGTTGTGCAGGAAGTTCAAAAGCCCACCATCGTATTAGCGCATAACAAAACTCTGGCGGCACAGCTTTTCATGGAGTTCAAAGAATTTTTTCCTGAGAACGCGGTAGAATATTTTGTGAGTTATTACGACTATTACCAGCCCGAAGCATTTATCGCTTCGACGAATACTTATATTGAAAAAGACCTTTCGATTAATGAAGAAGTGGAGAAACTCAGACTTTCTGCTTCAGCGAGTTTGCTTTCAGGACGGAGGGACGTTTTAATCGTGGCTTCGGTTTCGTGTATTTACGGCATCGGAAATCCGACGGAATTCAATAAATCCCTGATTGAAGTTCAGAAAAATGCAAAAATTACCAGAACCGCTTTTCTTCATAAACTGGTTAATGCATTATATGCAAGGACTTTAAATGAATTTACCCGAGGTACGTTCAGAGTGAAAGGCGATGTAATCGATGTGTATCCCGCGTATGCCGATAATGCTGTCCGTATCCAGTTTTTCGGTGATGAGATTGAAAGAATCCAGAGTTTCGATCCACTTTCAGGGAACGTGATGGCCGAGTTTGAAGAGATAAATATTTATCCAGCAAACCTCTTTGTAACGTCCAAAGAAACACAGATCAACGCAATACGCGAGATCCAGGATGATATGGTGAAACAGGTTGATTTCTTCAATGAAATCGAAAAACCATTTGAAGCCAAACGCCTTCAGGAAAGAACCGAACTCGATCTCGAGATGATGAAGGAACTCGGTTACTGCAGCGGAATTGAGAATTATTCCAGATATTTCGACGGAAGGTTGCCGGGTTCCCGACCGTTCTGCCTTCTTGATTATTTTCCAAAGGATTTCCTTATGGTTATTGATGAGAGTCACGTAACTGTTCCCCAGGTTCATGCGATGTATGGGGGCGACAGAAGCCGTAAAGAAGTTCTGGTTGAACACGGTTTCCGGCTTCCGGCAGCGATGGATAACCGTCCGCTGAAGTTTGAGGAATTTGAAGCCATGCAGAATCAGGTCATTTATGTTTCGGCAACTCCCGCAGATTATGAACTTGAAAAAAGCGGAGGCGAGTATATTGAGCAGATTATTCGCCCGACAGGACTTCTTGATCCTGTCATTGATATAAGACCATCATTAAACCAGATCGATGATTTAATTGAAGAAATCCAGAAACGGACCGAGATTGATGAAAGAGTTCTGGTAACCACTTTGACGAAGAAAATGGCTGAAGAACTCACCAAATATTTCACCAGATTCGGAATCAGAACGCGTTATATTCATTCTGATGTAGAGACACTGGAAAGAATTCAGATTATGCAGGATCTACGGGTCGGATTATTCGATGTTTTGGTCGGCGTAAATTTATTGAGGGAAGGTCTCGATTTACCCGAAGTTTCACTCGTTGCTATTTTAGATGCCGATAAAGAAGGAATGTTGCGGTCGAGGAGATCACTGGTTCAGACAATCGGTAGAGCTGCAAGAAATGTTAATGGAAAAGCCATTCTGTACGCTGATAAGATTACCGGTTCTATGCAGAAAGCCATTGACGAAACCAATTACCGCCGCGAAAAGCAGATGGAATACAACGAAAAACACGGCTTGGTTCCGACAGCTTTAAACAAGAAAATTTCAGAAATTCTGGTCGGAAGATCGAAAGATTTCCCGGATCCAAAATATACCCAGAAAGAAATCCTGAAACAGGTTGCCGAAGAAAAAGCCAATTATGGTAAGGATGCCGAAGTTTTAATCGCCGAAAAACAAAAAGCGATGGAAGCCGCAGCCAGAAATCTTGATTTTATTAAGGCCGCAAAATTACGTGACGAAATTGCAGCATTGAAAGCTTAAAACTTATAAACCCGCTTTTTCGGTTTTTCAAAATTCACTTTCCCACGAATTGGCGTGAGTAGATCCATTAGACCATTGATTTTAATTTCATAAATGGTAGAGAGCTGCATCCCGAGTTTACCGGGTGGCATTCCCTGCCGGTGAAACCACTCGAGATAGCTGATCGGCAAATCCGCGATTATTGTGTCTTTGTATTTACCGAAAGGCATTCTTGCGATGCAGATTTCCTGCAGGATTTCTGGTTTTAAACCTTCCATTTTTAAATACTTAAATCAATTTTCTTCTCGATTTCTTTAGGTTCGGGCATAATAAGTTCGCGGTCGTCATCAGAAAATTCATCTCTGTAAACCTGAATTAAAAGCACCGTGATTGAAATAAGAATCGGCCCAAAGATGAGTCCCATAAACCCGAAAAGATTCATTCCCATAATAATTCCGAAAACAGTATTCAACGGATGGATATTTTCTAACCTTTTTAAAAGGGTAAACCTTAAAAGGTTATCGGTTAAGCCCACCGCGATAAGGCAGTATGCCGCCAAACCAAGCCCCGCGCCCATATTTCCTTCAGCAATCATAAAAATACATACAGGAACGTAAATAATTGCGGCGCCAACGATAGGAATCATGGAGGCAACTGCAGTTAACGCAAAGAGAAGAAGCGGACTCGGTGCTCCAAAAATCCAGTATCCAAGAATAGCTACAATTCCCTGTCCGATAGCAACTACAGGAATTCCAATTGCATTGGCCACTACCATCTTCTGAATTTTTTCGCCCAATAAGTTAATGTTGGCTTTCTTCAGTGGGGCAGAACTTCTTACAAGCCTTTCAAAAAGCCTCGGTTTTTCCAACATAAAATAAAGGATAAAATACATCGATAAAACTACCGTAAGCGTATTGAAAGTACTGCTTACTGCAGTTGTAGAAAAACTTCCCACCTTGTCTTTCAGCTTGTTTAAATTCTCTTTGCTTAAAATGTCTACCCGGGTTTTAGAATAAACATAATCATGAATTTTATCGACGAAAATGTTGAATTTCTGCATATAAACAGACGCATTTCCTAACTTCTCAATCAGCATATCTGCGATAAAATAAATGGGCAGAATTAAAATGATGAGCGTACCGAAAATAATTACCGTGGAAGCCAGCCAGGGTTTCCACTCTTTTTCTTCCTGAAGATACAGGTTATATTTCCGGGTAATAATATATAAAGTGATAGCCCCCAAAACGGAGGGAATAAACAGCGCAAGATTAAAGCATATCAATCCCGCAAGCACAAGAATAACGGCCAGCAGAAAGATCTGCTTAATTTTTACCTCGCTGATTTGATGTTTTTTGTTGGGCATAATATACTTTATAATCAGTTCCGGTTAATTGTTGAAATTCAACTGTTTTGGTCTTCCGCAAAATGCGATATATGCGGAATACATTACCACCATATAGAAAGGAATTGTTGCCACGATTCCGATTCCGCAGAGCAGAATTCCGGCGATGCTGATCAGTAAACCGAGAAATGATGCTCCCAGAAAAACCATATAGTTTTCTTTGGCAATCTTGAAACTCTTACTTAGAGCCTCAGAGAACGTAGCATTTTCGAAAAGTAAAATCGGGTAACCCAAAAGCAACAGCGGAATTACAAATAAGACAGGTAAAATACACATTCCGATAGAAATTGCTATAATCACAGAGGAAATCAAACTGTAAATAACGATATTAAGAAAATTCTGTCTGTAACCGATAAACAGATCAGATACCTGCAAACGCTGCTTGAAATCGTATTTGTTTGCGAGATAGATAATTCCCACATATAGAGGTGTCAAAAGCAGGCTTGCAATTCCCGATAGCCCGGAATAAAGCTTCATACCAGGAATCGCCCAAATATTAATTGACGAAAAATCTCCATCTGCGGACGTAATCTCTTCCGAAAAACTTCTGCTGTCCAACCCCGAAAGCGGCTGAATAATCATAGAAACCACAGCGCCAATTACCAGTGCCAGAATAGCGTAGAGAAAAATTCCCTTATACATATCAAAAGCGTGAGAGATAATTTCGCCCCAAGTTCTGTTGGGTACATTACTGCTGTCCATTTCCTCAAAAGTTTCCATAGTTTTAATTTTTAATGTTTTTCAAATTTAAATTTAAAATCGGAAAAAACAGCATTAAAGTTAGCAATTACCCAACTTCTTTATAATACTGCTGGTAAAGTGCATAAATCATTGCATTCAGGAAAGGGAATGTGAGAAGGAAACCGACTCCGCAAATTAAAATTCCCGTGAGGCTGAAAAGAAACGCGACCAGCATTGCCGGAACTATCGTACTGAAATTTTTCCGCAGAACTTTAAACGTAAGCGATATTCCTTCAAAGGTTTTTACATTCATAAAATACATCAGCGGAACACAGAAAAGCGTCACAAAAATCCAGAAAACTCCCAGTAACAGAAGAGCATTGCCGTAAGTGAAAATAATAATCCAGAACAGATAAAACCCAAAAAATTTGAAAAAATCGAAGCCGATATATCCTGCGAAAAGATCATTCAGTGTTACAGTTTCTTTAAGGTCAATTTTACGGTAAACCTTATAAAGCCCAACATTCAGAGGATTTATGAGTGCCAGAAGTACAAAAAAGCCCAGCGCAAAATTACGGGCTTGCGGTAATCGTGCGATTTCCTCCATCTTTTTATTGAAAGCAGGCAAATCTGTTCTTATTAAATCCTGATACTTCGTAAACTCATCCCAAAGCCCGAAATATTTGAAAAGGTAAAAATATCCAAGAAAAAACAGTGAAAAATATAAAATACTGAAAACCAACTGGTAGAGAATTGTTTTGTTCCAGTAAGTAAAAGCGTTCTTTAAGATCTGTCCAAGGCTTGCCTGTTGCGTGTAGTTACTTTGCATGCCGCAAAAATAGGGTTTAAGATTTAAATTTTCTGTTTTAATATTAAGCGTGCGCTCTTTTCAGTATTTTTGCCGCAATGTTAAGCGCATTTCACCCAAATTTCGATAAGATGGATGAACTTTCTCAGGCAAAAGTTCCCTTCTTTTTTACAACAGATTTCTTAATGGAAAATGTTGAGGTTTTTCAGGAAAACCAAATTGAAGATTTGGGTTTATTGATTGATTTTGAAGGATTTAAAAAACTTGATAAACTGCATCACCAGCCTGATGAATTTCAGTTTGAAGCCTTTCCACAAAGTCTGGAATCTTACAGAAAAGGATTTGATCTCGTACAGGATAACCTGAAAGCGGGCAATTCCTATCTCGCCAATTACACCTGCAGAACCGAGGTGAAAACCAATCTTTCTTTGAATGAAATTTTCTATCTTTCAACCTCAAAATATAAAGTTCTTTATCCCGAAAAATTCGTGTTTTTTTCCCCTGAAACTTTCGTTGAGATTGTTGACGACAGAATTTTTACCCATCCGATGAAAGGAACAATAGATGCTGATCTGGAGAATGCAGTTGAAGTTTTGAAGAACGATGCGAAAGAAAAAGCCGAACATTATACAGTCGTAGATTTACTCCGAAACGATTTAAGTATGGTAGCGGATGAGGTGCAGTTAGATGAATTTCAGAGGATCGACCTTATTAAAACGCACAATAAGAATCTCTACGCCATGAGTTCCGAAATTTCCGGAACGCTGAAACATGAGTTTCGGGGAAAAATCGGAAGTATAATGAAAACGCTTCTTCCTGCCGGATCTATTTTAGGTGCACCCAAACCAAAAACTCTTGAGATCGTTCTGGAAGCCGAAACATATTCCCGCGGTTTTTATACGGGAGTCTGCGGTTGGTTTGATGGGAAAAACCTTGATTCCTGCGTAATGATCAGGTTTTTAGAGAAAGAAAACACGAAACTGTATTTTAAAAGTGGTGGCGGAATTACCCATTTAAGCAAACTGGACGATGAGTACCAGGAAATGAAAAATAAAATTTATGTCCCGATTTATTGAAAGTATTAAAATAGAAGACCAGAAAATGTTTCTCCCGGATCTTCACCAAAACAGAGTTAATGAAACCTTTGCGCATTTCGGCGTGGAAGGATCAATCGACCTGCTGAAGATTTTTAAGGATTTGCAGCACGATGAAGATGGACTTTATAAGCTGAGAATCAGTTATGATCTCACTAAAAATTATCGGACGCAGATGATCCCGTATGCCATTTCAGAGATCGATAATTTTCAGCTGGTGGAGAATAATGTGTATGATTACTCGTTCAAGTTTGAAGACCGCAAAGAATTTGAAAAAATGCTGCAGAAAGCAAAATCCGACGAGATTATCATCGTAAAGAATAATCATATTACTGATACCTCGTTCTCCAACATTCTCTTTAAGATGGGAAAAGACTGGTTTACGCCAACCACATATTTGCTTAACGGAGTGCAGCGGAAAAACCTGCTGAAAACTAAGAAAATCAAAGAAGCCGAAATAACCATGCAGAATATTAATGAATATTCTCATTTCCAGTTAATTAACGCAATGAATGATTTCGATGATATGTTTATTTATCCGATAGCGAAAATAACCAATCTCCCCGGCCAGTCTGCTTATCTTGAATTATAATGTTGAGGCTCACAATTGGTCTGTTTTTCGCTTATACTGTCTTTTTAATGGGAAATTTGCTGCTGTATTCATGAAGAATTCCAATCTTTTTTATCATTTCTTGCACAAGGTCAAACTTGTTCTTTTTTTGCTTTTTGTTGTTTTAATCAATTCTCAGACTAAGATGTCGGGGAAAATTGTTGATGCCAAAACCAGCAAACCACTTACTTCCGTAGAAATTTTTATAAACGGTAAAGAAAAAGCAGCCCTGACATCGGGCAATTCTGAGTTCTTAATTGAGTCAGATTCAGGAATCTCAACTGCCACATTTATCAAAGCCAATTATAAGCCTGAAATCCTGAATTTCAGTGATCTGCGTTTTGAAAATCTACTTGTGAAACTTCAGCCGGAGAAAGTCGAGCAGATTAGTGAAGTGGTGATCACCGGAGGCACCAAAAAGAAATACAAAAACAAAAAAGAAAATCCGGCTTATGCGATCATGCAGGAAGTCTGGAAGCGCCGCAAAACCAATGGTCTAGCCAATTACAATGATTATCAGTTCAAAGAATACGAGAAAATTGAAATCGGATTAAACAATATAGACAGCGCCTTCATGAAGAAAAAAATCTTCAGTAGTATGGAGTTTATCTTCGACTACGCAGATTCGGCGAATTTCGATAAAAAGCTCGCTTTGCCTGTATTTTTCAATGAAACCATTTACAAAACCTACGGGCGTAACGCTCCTGAAAAAAAAGAAAACAGGATCATCGTCGCCAACAAATTTTCTGGATTTAACGATAATGAACTTATTGCTTCAACCGCTAAAAATCAGTTTAAAGAAGTTAACATTTACGACAACACGCTGAATTTCTTTAACATCGGTTTTCCAAGTCCGGCTGGAACAGATGGTTTCAATACTTACGAATACGAGCTGACCGATTCGGTTTCCGTGGACGGAATCGAGGCTTACGTCATTAAATATTTCCCGAGAAATAAAGAAATTCTAGCCTTTCAGGGAAATCTTCTGATCTCGAAAGACACCTACAATATTGTAAAAGCAACGCTTAGATCAACCAATAAAATCAATGTGAATTTCGTCAACGGGATTTATCTTGAAACCGAATACGAAAATCTGGATGAGAATGTATTTCTGCCCAAAAGAACATATACCGAACTGGAAATGTCGGTTTTGGGAAAGAAAAAAGATGCGAAAAGTATAATTTTTAAAAGAACCGGAATTTTCAGTGACTATGAATTCAATAAAAATTTTAGTGAGAATTTCCTTGCCGATAAAGGCCAGACTTTAAGTGATGATAATCTGCAAAAGGCAGATGATTTCTGGGAAAAACAAAGAACAGAACCGCTTTCCGAAACAGAGCAGAATGTGTACAAAATGGTTGGCGAACTGGAGCAGGTTCCGAAATTCAAAAGAATTGTAAAATTGGTAGAAGTCCTGGAATCCGGATATATCAACGCCTGGAAAGCGATTGACTTTGGTGATATTTATTCGGTTTACGGAAATAACGAAGTCGAAGGCGACAGAATTCGCGTGGGTGCCAGAACTTACTTTTCACCAAACGATATGTGGCGTGTCGCAGGATATACTGCTTATGGCTTTAAAGACCGGAAACTGAAATACGGTCTGGAGGGACGCTACATGTTCAATCGCGAAAACCGTGCTACAGTTGGTTTCGGAAGCCGGAATGATGTGATTCAGCTCGGCGCACAACTGATGAATGACGACGGAATTATGACGAGATCTTTCGCTTCATCATCAGTTTTTTCGTCGGGAACCAATGCTTCTTTAAGTCTCGTGAAACAGAACAGTTTTTTCTTTTCTCTGGAACCCGTGAAGAATTTTGAGGTAAGAATGGATGCTTCTCTGCAGAACATTAAATCAGCCAATCCGGAAAAGTTCAACCTCGGTTTTTATAAAAACAATCAGTTGAAATCTGAACTGAACGATTTCCACACGACTTTCAGTCTCGTTGCGAGACCTGGCGCAAAATATTCTCAATATGGGGTAGACCGTTATGCCTTTACCACGCTTTCACCAACATTTGTGCTGAAATTTACGCACGGATTTGAAAATGTTCTGGATGGAGATTTCGATTATAATAAACTTCAGTTTCTGTATTCCCAGCCTGTGGTGGTGGGAAATTTAGGCCGTTCGGTCATTAATTTCGAAGCCGGAAAAAATTTCTCTGCTGTTCCTTTGGCGTTACAGAATATTATTCCCGGAAACCAGTCTTACAGCTTGGTCCCCAACACTTTTGCGCTTTTAAAATATTACGAATTCGTTGCGGACGCTTATACGACTTTGAACTACGAGCATCATTTCCAGGGAAAAATTCTTGCCCATATTCCTTTGATTAAAAAGTTGAAATTCAGGGAATTGATTTTCCTCCGCGGCGCATACGGAACTTTAAGTGATGACTCGAAAAACATTAATTTCGAAAACTTAAAATATTCCGCGCCCGATCAGCAGATTTATTACGAATACGGTTTCGGACTCGAAAATATCGGTTTTGGGAATCTTAGAATTTTACGTGTAGATTTTAACTGGCGCGGGAATTACCTCGACAGACCTGATGTTTCTAAATTCGGCGTAAAATTCGGATTGCAGATGAATTTCTAATTACTTCAGAAATTCAAAATACTGTTTCAGAACCGCTGAATTTTCAATCGCCGACGTATCAACCTCCAGAATTTTTGCTTTTTCATCAGGTTTAAAGAAATTATCAAGAATGCGCGAAAGTGTGTCTTCTTCATCCACTTTCGTGTATGCAAAACCGAAATGCTTTGCCAGATATTCCGCTTTTTTGTGATGCTGCGTCAGGATAAATTCATCCAGGGCATTGGTAGAATCCGGTCCCGGAATGATTTTGAAAATATCGCCGCCGCCATTATTGAAGACAATAATTCGGGTGTAAGGCGGTATATAATTGTTCCATAAACCATTGATGTCGTAAAAGAAACTCACATCGCCCGTAACGAGAACGGTCTGTTCTTTCGCCTTCATCGCAAATCCCATCGCGGTAGAAGTACAGCCGTCGATACCGCTCGTACCACGGTTGCAGTGTATGCTGTTGGTTTTGAACTCGAAAAGCTGTGCATACCGTATTGCGGAAGAATTACTGAAATGAAGGTTGACGGTGTCCGGAAGTTTATCAGCAAGAATTTCAAAAAACTTAAAATCCGAAAAAGAAGTTTTAAGGCAGTATTCCTCATGTTTCAGATCTCTCTTGTCACGCAGAACATCCCAAAGATTAAAGTAGGGCTGTGGTTCCAGCGTAATGAATTTCATTAATTGAGAAAAGAAGATCTCAGGTTTTGTTTCAATTTTTTCTGTCAGCGCAAAGAAAGTGTCTGGCTGCCAGACTTCATGAATATGCCAGTGGTTTTTTGGCTTTGCTTTTCTCAGAAACTGCTTGATTTTCTTGGAAACCACATTCTGACCAATCGTAATCAGTAAATCAGGCGCGTAGGTTTTGAAATCCTCTTCAGAAAAATTGAAGATATACCGGTCGATATGATTAAAGAACTTCTGGTGTTTTACATTAGAATTGGCTTCCGTTAACACCACAACACTGTGGTTTTTTACCAACTGGGTGAGCTGCATCTCCAGTTCTTCGCTGTAATCACGTGTGCCGACCAGAATCATGATTCTTTTAGAAAGATTCCACTCTGCGGCAAGATTTGCAGGAAGTTCATATGCTTTTTTCTGAAATGTCTTTTCAACCGGCGGAAACGCAGGGAGTTCTGAAACCAGATGATAAAGCGGTTCAGCCAGAGGAATATTGATATGGACCGGGCCCTGTTTCTCAATACAGAGTTCAATGGCTTTTTTTATTAAACTGAAGTTTTCGTCTTCCGCATTCTCCTTATCATCTTCAAGAAGCTGAAAATCACCGTATGAATGCTGCTGGAAAAGTTCTTTCTGACGAATGGTCTGCCCATCAAAAATATCCACAAAATCCGTAGGGCGGTCTGCGGTAAGCACAAGAAGCGGAATGTTCTGGTAAAAGGCTTCGGTAATGGCGGGATAGTAGTTTGCCGACGCAGAGCCGCTGGTACAGGTTAATGCGACAGGTTTTTTCTCGCTTTTCGCCATGCCTAAGCCTACAAATCCTGCGCTCCTCTCATCCACAATACTGTAACAGTTCAGTTCATCCGTTTCAGAGAAATGAATGGCAAGCGGTGCATTTCTGGATCCGGGTGAAATTACAACGTTGAAGATTCCGTATTCTTTTAAAAGGTGTGCTAAAATCTGTATGCTTCTTTTCGAAGAGAACTGTTTCATGGGAAAATTTGGATAAACGCAAATTTACTCATAATTAAAATTCTAATCTAAAAAATCTTATTTTAGCAACACAATTTTTAATCCAATAAAATGAAACTAGTTCCAAGTGTGGATTTGCGTGATTTCCTTTCGGGTGACCCGGAACGCAAACAAAAATTTGTAAATGAAATCGGAAAAGCATACGAAGAAATCGGCTTTGTCGCCCTGAAAGGTCACTTTCTCGACGATAATCTGGTGAACGAACTGTACGGTGAGGTGAAGAATTTCTTCGACCTGCCGGTAGAAACCAAACAGAAGTACGAAATCCCGGGCATTGGAGGCCAGCGCGGTTATGTGGGTTTTGGGAAAGAGACAGCCAAAGGTTTCAAGAAAGGAGATTTAAAAGAATTCTGGCATTTCGGTCAGTATCTTGAAGACGGCTCTAAATATTCCTCCGTTTATCCGGATAACGTGGAAGTATCTGAGGTTCCTAATTTTAATGAGGTTGGTAAAGAAGCCTATAAAATGCTGGAGAAAACCGGCGTTTATGTGTTAAGAGCTTTGGCGTTGCACCTGGGTCTGGACGAATTTTACTTTGATAAATTCGTAAGCGAAGGAAATTCTATTTTAAGACCGATTCACTATCCGCCGATTACAGAAGAACCTGATAATGCGGTTCGTGCAGCGGCACATGGTGATATCAACCTCATTACGCTTTTAATGGGCGCGCAGGGCAAAGGTCTTCAGGTCATGAACCACAACGGCGAATGGATCGACGCCATCGCTGAGCCGGATGAACTGATGATCAATGTTGGCGATATGTTATCCCGTCACACCAACAACAAACTGAAATCTACCATTCACCAGGTGGTAAATCCGCCGCGTGAATTATGGGGAACGTCAAGATATTCCATTCCTTTCTTTATGCACCCGGTAAGCGAAATGCCGCTTAATGCTTTGGAAGGAACTTACGACGAAAACAATCCGAAATTGTATCCGGACACTACAGCCGGAGAATTCCTTCACGAGAGACTCGTGGAACTGGGATTGATCAAGTAAAACTTATTAAAAGTAATATAGCGGACAGATATTTTTTTCTGTCCGCTTTTTTATTTCCGGTGCAATTTTGATTCGTAATTTTGTGAGATGGAAATTTTAGATGTATTGATTATCGGCGCGGGACCAATCGGTTTGAACTGTGCTTTGGAAGCCGAAAACAACGGTTTAAATTATCTGATCATTGAAAAAGGCACCATCGTCAATTCACTCTATCATTACCCATTGTACATGCGTTTTTTTTCGACAGCAGAGAAACTGGAAATCGCCGAAATTCCTTTCATCACAACTTCGCCAAAGCCCGGCAGACAGGATGCGCTCGAATATTACCAGGGAATTGCCCGCCATCGGAACCTGAAAATCAATCTTTACGAGAAAGTTGTGAAGGTTTTAAAAAAGGAAATCTTTGAGGTTGAAACATCGAAAGGAAAGTATCTCGCAAAAAACGTCATTATCGCAACCGGCTTTTATGATATCCCGAATATGCTGAAAGTTCCGGGCGAAAACTTACCCAAAGTAAAACATTATTATGCCGAACCTTATCCTTACGCCAACCAGCAGGTTGTTGTTATCGGCGCCAGCAATTCGGCCGTCGATGCAGCTTTAGAAACCTTCAGAAAAGGAGCGGAGGTCACGATGATCATCAAAGATTCTGAGATTTCCAAATCCGTGAAATATTGGGTAAAACCGGATATTGAAAACCGTGTCGCGGAAGGAAGCATTAAAGCATATTTCAATGCTGAAATGATCGAGATTAAAGACAACTCCGTTGTTTTTAAAGATGAAACGGGTAAGATTCACGAGCTTGAAAATGATTTTGTTCTGGCGATGACAGGCTATCTTCCGGATTTTCATTTTCTCAAAAACTCAGGGATTGAATTAAAAGGCGAAAGTCTTGTCCCGGCTTACAATCCCGAAACCATGGAAACCAATGTAGAAAATCTATATCTGGCAGGCGTGGTCTGCGGCGGGAAAGACACGCACCTCTGGTTTATCGAAAACTCCAGAATTCATGCGGAAATTATTATAAAGCATATTGCGGAGAAGATTTAATAGCGCTCCTTGAAATTTTTGATTAGGCAAAATACTTTTTTTCCTTAATTTTTTGTATTTTTATAATCATCTGTATTACAGATGAGCAACTCGCGAATTGTTATATCGAAAGTGCACTTTTCACGAGATTAAATCTCTCTTAATCCTTTACAGAAAACACTTATCGAAGGTTGAGCCGTAGTCGGACCGTACCAAAGTGTAGTCAAAGCAATATCAGACCCACTGCATCGGTTAGAATAAGCCATATGAAATTATAGTAAAAGGAATCGCCGCCTTTACTGCCAAATATCATCTGTTCATTTCAAGAAAAACAGAAAACCAATATAAATCTTTTGTAACTTTAACTACCTAAAAATCAAATGCAGGTCATTTCCTTTTTAGCATTCCCATAGAATAATTAAAACTATATATTATGAGTGCTAATACCAAAGATTTACGAAATGTGGTTTTACTCGGTCATTCCGACAGTGGCAAAACCACGCTTATAGAAACCATGCTTTACGAAGGCGGAGCGATTAAGCGCCGTGGATCAGTCGAAGGACAGAACACGGTGAGCGACCATACAGACCTCGAGCACGAAAAAGGGAAAACCATTTTCTCACACCAAATGTTCGTAAACTGGAAAAACAACAAAATAAACATCATCGATACCCCAGGATTTGACGATTTCGTTGGCGAGGTCGTTTCTTCATTAAAGGTAGCTGATACCGCAGTTATCGTCCTTAATGCTGCAAATGGTGTGGAAGTAGGTACGGAATTGGTTTGGGAATATGTTGAAAAATACCAGACTCCTGCAATCTTCGTTATCAACCAGCTCGATCATCCAAAAGCGGATTTCGAGAAAACCCTGGAACAGGCCAAAGAACGTTTTGGTTCGAAGTTGGTTCCCATCCAGTATCCGTATAATTCAGGAGCCAATTTCAATGCGATCATTGATGCTTTAAGAATGGTGATGTACGAATTTCCAGCTAACGGTGGAAAACCTGAGAAAAAATCAATCCCTGAAAGCGAAATGGCAAGAGCCAATGAAATGCACAACGCATTGGTTGAAATCGCTGCGGAAAATGAGGAAGGCTTGATGGAAAAATACTTTGAAGAAGGCAACCTTTCTGAAGAAGAACTCGCCAAAGGAATTACCATCGCATTGGCAAAACAGCAGTTCTTCCCGGTATTTGTCACCAGCGGACTGAAAGATATGGGCAGCGGCCGTTTGATGGGCTTCATCGATGACATTGCTCCCTCACCAGCCGAAAGACCAGCAAGAAAACTGGAAAACGGAGGTGAAATCACTTACGACCCTAATGACAAAACCACGATTTTTATCTATAAAACACTTTCTGAGCCTCAGGTCGGAATGGTTTCCTACTTTAAAGTCCTCAGCGGAAAACTGAAAGCCGGTGATGAACTCGTAAATGCCAATAACGGCGAAACTGAAAGGATTTCCCAACTCTTTGTTGCAGAAGGAAAAGAAAGAATTCCTGTCAATGAGCTGGTCGCAGGTGATCTGGGCGTTACCGTAAAACTGAAATATGGTCATTCCAACAACACTTTGAATACAAAAGGTTTAGACCGAAAAGTGCGTCCGATGGAATTTCCTGAAAGCCGCATCAGAAAAGCAGTTTCTACAGATTCCACCGCGGATATGGAGAAACTTGTTACCGCTTTGCACAAAATTGAAGAAGAAGATCCTACCTTGAAAGTAGAACAGTCTGCAGAACTGAAACAGACGATTCTTCACGGTCAGGGACAGCTGCATCTTGATTTGGTGAAACAGCGGCTTCAGAAGGAATTCGGTGTGAACATGAATTTCGATAACCCTAAAATCCCTTACCGCGAAACCATCACAGGGAACGCTGATGCCGATTACCGTCACAAAAAACAGTCCGGTGGATCCGGTCAGTTCGGCGAAATCCACATGCGGGTTGAAAATTTCTATGACGACATGCCGGAACCAACTGGATATAACATCCGCCAGAAAGAGATTGAAGATTTGCCATGGGGCGGAAAACTTGCGTTCTACTGGTGCATCGTGGGTGGTGCTATCGATAACCGTTACATTGGCGCTATTAAGAAAGGTATTATGCAACAGATGAAAGAAGGTCCGTTGACCGGCTCCCACTGCCAGAATATCCGTGTAATTGTTTACGACGGCAAGATGCACAGCGTGGATTCCAATGATATTTCCTTCCAGTTGGCGGCTTCGGGCGCGTTCCGTGAAGGATTCCACAATGCGAAGCCACAGTTGCTGGAACCTATATATTCAGTGGAGATTCTATGTCCGGACGAAGATACCGGCGACGTAATGGGCGATTTACAAACCCGCCGTGCCATGATCTCCGGAATGGATTCCGAAGGACATTACCAGAAAATCCTAGCGGAGGTTCCTTTGGCTGAACTGCACGATTACGGCTCTACGCTGCGCTCTATCACAGGTGGAAAAGCGAAATTCACGATGAAATTCTCAGCATACCAGCTCGTACCTTCCAACGTACAGCAGGAACTGGTGAAACAGCATACGGCAGAACTCGTATAAAAAGTGTTATAATTCAATGAAAACCCAATCAGATTTACTGGTTGGGTTTTTTCTATGTTAAAACTCATAAAATAAATTGCTCAACTTAATTAAGACTAATTTGTCCTGATTAAAAATAATACATAACTTTGCCGGAGAAATACACAGTATGCTTTCAAAAACATGTGAATATGCATTAAGAGCAATGATCTACATCGCCCAACAATCCAGAGACGGAAACATGGTGAATATCAAAGAAATTGCTGACAATATTAATTCACCACAGCTTTTTATCGCTAAAATTCTTCAGAATCTCAGCAGGAAGGGTTTTCTCCAAAGTTCAAAAGGCAGGTACGGCGGATTCTGCATTTCCGATAAGGAGGCAGAATTTTCACTGGCAGATATTGTGGAAGCCATTGATGGCGATAAAATGTTTCATGGCTGCGGGCTGGGGCTTGAATTCTGCTCAGAAACAAATCCCTGTCCCATTCATAACCAGTACAAAGAGGCCCGGGACAAGCTTTATTCAATTTATGGCGAAGTGACTTTAAGTACTTTCCGGAACGGAAATGCCGCCGATATCCTTCAGCTGAAAAGAATGTAAAAAAAATTTTAAACAATAATCAGACAAATCAGTCTTAATTAAAAACAAATCTTAAACCTAATTTAAATAACATGGCAACACTCCAGACACTGAACGTAACCCTTTTAGAACCCAGATTGAAACACCCTACTGTTTTCCGATATTTCGATGCGTTGGCTGCCGGTGAAAATTTCATCATTGAAAACGACCACGATCCTAAGCCTTTGTATTATGAATTGCTTGCCGAACGTGGAAACATTTTTACCTGGGAATATCTGGAAAAAGGTCCGGAATGGTTCGTTGTTCAGATCGCAAAAAATCCTGCAGAAGAAACTAGGCATATAGAAACATTAGACGTTACCCAACTTGAGCCGCGCATGAAACACCCTACTGTTTTCAAATATTTCGACGCGCTGTCTGCCGGTGAAGCTTTCATTATTGAAAACGACCATGATCCGAAACCGCTGTATTACGAACTGCTTGCTGAACGTGGAAATATTTTTACCTGGGAATATACGGAGCAGGGACCGGAATGGTTTAAAGTAAAGATCTCCAAAAATCCTGTTGAAAAAGAAATGGAAACATTAGATGTAACACAGCTCGAGCCGCGCATGAAACATCCGACTGTTTTCAAATATTTCGACGCGCTGTTGGCTGGTGAAGCTTTCGTTATTGAAAACGACCATGATCCGAAACCGCTGTATTACGAACTGCTTGCTGAACGCGGCAATATTTTTACCTGGGAATATCTGGAACAGGGACCTGAATGGTTTAAAGTAAAAATCGCCAAAAACCCGGATGAAAAAACTCCGCAAAACGGCTCGATTCCTGAAAAAGACCTGAAGAAAGCAGCATATTTAAAAGAAAAAGGCGTGACTTTCGGCTGCAGCGATTCCGGAACCAAATTCCCGGACAATAAAGATTACGACGAATGGGAACTTGGCATGCTCGCAGATTATATCGTTCAGACGCACCACCGCTATATAAAAGACAATGCGGAAAGCCTGAACGGGCTGGCCATCAAAGTTGCCGAACATCACGGTGAGAATCATCCGGAACTTCACCGCGTGGCGACAAGTACGCATCATTTCCTGCAGGATCTGCTCAATCATATCACGAATGAAGAAGAAGTGCTTTTCCCTGTGATCCGACAGTTACTGATTAAAAAAGACATTCCGACAGAAGAATTAAGTTACGACGCCGGAACCCTGGATCACCCGATCCGCATCCTTTTAAAAGAACATGAAATCGCTGGCGAAGACCTTAATTTCCTGAGAAGAATCACGAATAATTTCGCACCGCCGAAAAACGCGTGCAACTCTTTTACTTATCTTTATGAAAAACTGAAAGAGTTCGAAAACGATCTTTATATCCATTTGCGCATCGAAAACGACTACCTATTCCCAAGAGCCTTAAATCTGGATGAAGAGATTGCCGCGACTCATTCATAAAAAAATCCAACAATGGAAAAAAAACCGATCAAACGCAACGAAAATCTGGTTCCCGTTTCCCGCGAACATCACGCCACGCTGCTTTTCTGCTGGAAACTGCGCACCGGTGTAAAAGGAGAAACAGAACCCGAAAGAATGATCCGTTACACCAACTGGTTCTGGCTGCATCATTTGCAGAGCCATTTTGCAACGGAGGAGAAACTGCTTTTCATCGATACAGAAGATGAAATGGTGAAGAAAGGTTTGGCCGATCATCAGAGGATTTTGGCAAAAATCAATGAGATTAATTTAAGGTCAACTGCTAAAACCTATCCGCTTTTGCTTGATCTTGCCACGCTGATTGATGACCACACAAGATACGAGGAGCGGCAACTTTTCCCTTACCTTGAAGAAAAATTTTCAGATCAGGAACTTGGGAAGATCGGTGAAGTTCTTCATGGTGAAGACCACGACGCTGTGGAAGATTATGATGATGAATTCTGGGCAAAGGAAAAAAAGAACCACCTATGAAAACAATTTCAGTAAATACAAAAATCTCGGAGCTTATCAAGGAAAACCCAGGCAGTGTTGATGCCATTGCTTCCATTGCAAAACCGCTGGAGAAACTGAAGAATCCTATTCTCCGAAAAATCATGGCGTCACGCGTTACCATTGCTGAAGCTTCAAAAATGACCGGAACTAAAGTGGATGATTTCAAACGCGTGCTGTCGCCGCTGGGATTTATTTTTGAAGGCGAAGAATCTGCAAAGGAAGAGTTATCGGAAACTCCCAAACCTTCGTGGCTGAAAGATGCTCCAAAAGAAATCATTGATTTTTACGATGTGCGCCCGATTATCGACGACGGTGCCGATCCGCTGAAAGAAATCCTTCACCGTTTCAAAGAAGTGAAACCGGGGGAGATTCTCTGCGTGATCAACGGTTTTGTGCCTATACCTTTAATCCATCTTCTGAAACAGGAAAAAGCCGAAGATACGTTTGTGGAAACCATCAGCGACAAAGAATTCCATACCTATTTCCTTAAGAAAAAGAAAGATGCTGAGGTTGCCCCACTGGCCGGAAATAAATTACAGATAAATGGCAGTGACGAATTCAGTGAAATCCTTGCCAAATTCAGTGATGATCAGCTTCGCCGGATTGATGTCCGCGAACTTGAAATGCCCGGCCCGATGCAGGCTATTTTGGGCGAGCTCGAAATTCTCCCTGAAGGCAACGCGCTGTTTATCGATCACAAAAGAGTTCCGGTTTATCTTCTGGAAGAACTGGCAGACAAGGATTTCGAAGTTCATATCAATAACGTGGCAGAAGGCGATGTAAAAATGTTGATTTTCAAAAAGTAATGGCACATATCCACATTGGCCGGGCGCCCGGAAACAAAGCAGTACTGCCGTTTTATGCAACGGGAGCCGTTGCGTTTCTGGTCCTTTGTATCGTGATGCTTTGCACGCCCCAGTCTTTTACCCAGCACTATTTCAATCCGCATTTGCTCACCATTGTGCATATTGCTGCGCTGGGTTGGGGAACCATGATTATCTTCGGGGCCGCGCACCAGCTTTTACCCGTGATCTGCGAGCGGGACCTCTATAGCGAGAACATGGCAGCGGCGAGTTGGTACACCTTAACCCTTGGAATCATCTTGCTTACCTGGAAATTCTGGAACCTGGATACCGGTTGTGTGATGATTGCCGGCGGATCGCTGATTGTATTTTCCGTGTTGCTTTTCGTGATTAATGTTTTGAAGACGACAAGAATTTTCAGGAAATTCACCACCCAGAAACTCTTTCTCATCAGTTCTTCGCTGTGGCTGCTTTTTACGGTTTCGGTCGGGCTGTTACTCGCGATAAACCTAGGTCTCACGTCGCCCATATTTCGGGTAAGCCATCTGGAAATTCTGAAGCTTCATGCGCACATGGGTATCGCGGGCTGGTTTCTGCAGCTCATCGCCGGTGTAAGCACAAAGCTGGTTCCCATGTTTCTGCTGGGGAAATCGGAGAAGGAACATCTGCTTAAAAAAGCCTTTATCTTTCAGAACCTTGGGCTCATCTTATTCCTGGTTGACGGTTTTTTCTTTGAGGTAACGGCGCGCGTGATGATTTACGCTGCGCTGGTTTTAACAGGAATTGTGTTCTGGCTGCTTTTTCTTTTTGATGTTTTCAGAAACCGTTTGAGAAAAAGAATCGAACTGCTCATGAAGCACACCTTTCTTTCTTTTCTGAGTTTAATGCTGGCCATGCTGCTGATTCCGGTGGTGTATTATTCCGAAGGTTACCGGTGGACGATGGTGTACGGCACCCTTATTTTCCTGGGCTGGATCACGAATATCATCCTCGGCAAAACCTTCAAAACGCTGCCCTTCATCATCTGGAACACCCATTATAAAGATCTTACAGGGAAGGCAAAAATTCCTTTACCGAAAGACCTTTTCAACGCGAAACTCACCATCTGGCAGTTCAGGCTTTTCATTGCCGCGTTCCTGGTTTTTGCGCTGGGGTTGGCGCTTCAGCAGTTAACAGTGATCAGAATCGGACTTGTTTTATGGCTCGCCGTAGCGGTGATCTACTGTCTGAATGTTTTTAAATTAATCTTTCACCAATCAAAAAAATCAGCATGATATTCAACGAAAACGATAAAACCTACGATATGCAGCGCCGTGCCGAAATGGCGCTTTACGAAGTGATAGACCCCGAACTGATGGTCAACATCATCGATCTGGGCCTGGTCTACGAAATTAATTTCCCCGAAGAAAACAAAGTGCAGGTCGTGATGACGCTTACTTCCCAGTTCTGCCCCATGGGTGATGCCATAAAAACCGGTGTACAGAACGCGTTGGAAACAGAATTCCCCGGCATCGAAGTAGAAATTGAACTCACCTTCAGCCCCGCCTGGAATTACGACTGTGTGTCGCAGGAGGGAATGATGCAGCTGCAGAACAGGTAATTTGCGGATTAGGAAGAGAATAAAAAGGGTTTTTTAACGGTGGTTGAAAAGCCCTTTTTCTATTACTTTAGTTGCACTAACCATAAAAACACAATGTTATGCCCATCAACAACCTGAACAATGCGCACCTTACTGAAGCGCAGATGAACGAAATTAAAACCGCGCTTACTACGCTGGAAACTGCACTCGCACCTCTTACTGCAACCCTCACCCCGGATGAACGCAGCACTTACGGCAGTGTGAACGAGCAGAACAAACTCCTCATCAACAAGGTGTGGGATTACCGCCAGAACAGCGCCCACCTTTCGCAGCCTGATCTCGACTGGGCCGAATTTGAGAACGATCTGAAGAGCCGGCAGTTTATTGAAAACATCGGGCACCGCGTAGCTGCACTTGATGAAAGGCTGAAGAACTCGAAAATTCTGCACGATTATGATAGCTACCAGGCAGCCCTCGATGACTATGCCTACACGAGTTACAAGGCCGGCTCCAATGCCGCGGGCTACGAAACCAAGATGAACGAGCTGAAGCAGTTTTTTCCGCGAAGCGGCAAACGTCCCGCGCCTGCTCCTGAAGGAGAAGAGTAACTGATTTTCACTAAATCAGAGACAGCCTGTGGCTTCCGCAGGCTGTTTTCTTTTGATTTACAGAAGTGTTTCGGTTGTTTTGAGAACCGTTTCGGTCAAAAGGCTAAAATTTTAGGTTCTCTGGCTAAACGATTAGGTTCCGGACCTAAAGTTTTGCGTTGCTGAGTTAAAAATTTGGCTTGGGGATATAATGGTTTGGGTAAAGGACCGAAAGATTGGGTAAAATGACGTAATGGAGTGGGTTGGGGTGAGGAATTTAGGTTTTAGGAGTGTAAAGTGGGGCGGGTTTGGGTAAAGGGTTGGTCCGCCTCAGTCTAGTGGGTAATGTATAATCTGAAGTTGGTTAATTCTATTTATAATAGCTTGCCGCACAGGCTCTCTTAAGCTTAAATTTTTCTCCATTTTAGGGTATTCATATATATACCTTACTTTCACAAATAAATCTGATAGTTGTTCTAAACTTTCTTCAAAAGAGATTTGAGAGTAATTGTTTTCACCAAAAAAACTACAATTATCAATTAAGTATTGTTGTGTAGAATTTTCAAAAGATTCCTTGATAGAAGTTTTTGATTCACTTCCTAATTTCTCATAGAGTTTAGGAATTTCATGTCCACATGTTGGTTTGCCATTTTCATGTAAAAAAATTGCTTTTAAGTAAAGCTCCAAAGAAAATCCGAATAGTGCAAGTGATGGTTCTATGTAACCATCTGTGCTTTGCCTCTGAATTGAGACAGGATTAGTACTGTTTTGTAATTTGGTCATTTCTATTGTTTTTTGTTCTAACAGTAAACTTGCTTCTTCAAACTTTCTTGCTTGTGTAATAATATTTTTCGCAGTGTAACCCATAATGTAAAGTAACAAAAAATCCGTTCAGCAATGCCGAACGGATTTTGTTGTTTTAAGCTTGTTCCAGTTTCACCGTGAAGTGGCGCAGGATTTCGGATTCCCAGGTAATGTTGTACCCTTTCTCTATTTCTTCGCGTCTGTCGTAAACGTTTTTAATGGCGGCAGCGATATAATCCATGTGATTGTTCGTGTAAGTTCTTCTCGGGATGGCGAGCCTCACGAGTTCGAGTTTCGGGTAGCGGTTTTCCCTTGTCTGCGGATCGCGGTCTGCCAGAAGCGTCCCGATCTCTACGGTGCGGATGCCGGCTTCTTTGTAAATTTCGTTTGCCAAAGTCTGTGCAGGATATTCTTCCCTCGGGATATTCGGCAAAAACTTCAGGGAATCTACGAACACGGCATGTCCGCCAATGGGTTTCTGCACGGGAATTCCGAACTCGATAAGTTTGTTTCCGAGATATTCCACCTGGGAAATACGGCTTTCGAGATATTCGAATTCTGTAGCTTCATTCAAACCGACCGCCAGCGCGGCCATGTCCCGGCCCGCCATTCCGCCGTAGGTGATGAAACCTTCGTAAATAATGGTCATGTTGGAAGCGGCCCTGAAAATATCTTCGTCATTCAGAGCGATAAATCCACCGATGTTTACAAGACCGTCTTTCTTCGAACTCATCGTCATCCCAACGCCGTAGGAGAAGACTTCTTTTGCAATGTCTTTGATGCTGCGGTTTTCCTGGCCGGCTTCTCTTTTTTTGATGAAGTAAGCGTTCTCTGCAAACCTCGCGGAATCGAAATAAATCGGGATTCCGTAACGGTCGGAAAGTTCTTTCACGGCCTTCATGTTTTCCAGTGAAACGGGTTGTCCGCCGGAAGAGTTACACGTAATCGTAATGAGGCAGAACGGAATTTTTTCTTTCGGATAGCTTTTATAAACTTCCTCGAGTTTTATGAGGTCGATATTTCCTTTGAAAGGGTGAAGGTTTTCGATATCGAATGCTTCATCCACGGTACAGTCGATGGCATGGGCTTTCCGGATTTCGATATGTCCTTTCGTTGTATCAAAGTGGGAGTTACCGGGAACCACATCGCCTTCTTTCACCAAAACGGAAAACAGAACGTTTTCCGCGGCGCGTCCCTGGTGTGTAGGTAAAAGATATTTATAACCTGTAATTTTTTCTACTGTGTTATGTAGCAGTTCGAAACTTTTCGATCCTGCGTAACTTTCGTCTCCGGTCATGAGGGCGCCCCACTGCCGGTCGCTCATCGCGCCGGTTCCGGAATCGGTTAACAGATCGATAAAAACCTGCGAGGATTTTAAGTTGAATAGATTATAGTTGGCGTCTTTCAGCCACTGTTCTCTTTCTTCAGGCGTGGATTGGCGGATTTCTTCCACCATTTTAATACGGTATGGTTCTGCGTAAGGAAGTTTCATTAAAGTTCAAGTTTAAGGTTGAGGTTGAGCGGAGAAGATATCTTGAGATTAAAAGCTTAATCTGTAACTTAACCTCAAACTCATTCCGGTGCCTTAAAGATATTGTCATCCGAATGGAAGCCGGCAACGCCGCCACTGACTGCGAATTTCATCGCCTGTGCAGCGCTCACATTTTCGAGGAGTACAATATTTTCTGCCAGCACGAAAACCACCCAACCCGAAACCGCGTAGGAATGCGGCAGATAAACCGAAACATAATCGGGAAAACCTACCGAGGAAAGATCTTTCTGCGTAAGGAAACCAATGCGCCATACTTCGGGATCGTCTGTAGTCTTGATGAGAACCGGCTGGTTGAATTTCTTTTTATCGCCCACGAAAGAAGTCATAACATCTTTCAGCGAAGTATAAATGAATTTAATGCCGGGCGTATGTTCTAAGAGATAGTCGAAACTGTCGACCACTACACGCCCGATAATGAATTTGTTGCCTAAATATCCGATTAATGCCGTTCCTAAAATCACGATGAGAAAAGTGATGCCGGGATACAGTTTCTCTGAAAGTGCAGGGATGATATTATCGATACTCGAAACAATATACCAAATGATCCAGATCGTAACTGCAAAAGGCCCGATAATCAGCAAGCCCTGGAAGAATGATTTCGCAAGGGTGTTCAGAATCTGTTCAAGGCGGTTACGGTCCATTGGGTTGAATTAATTGTCGGCGGTAAAAATACTAAAATTCTGAGGACGGCCATTAAAAAATGCTATCCGTGAATCGTTTCTTTTTTACCGTAGGATTTGATGATTTCTGCTTCATAATCCAGCCATTCTTCCCACCGTTTATTTACCGTTTCGGGGTCGCCGAGCTGCCTCGCAAAACCAATAAAAGTGGTGTAATGATTCGCTTCGGAGATCATGAGTTCCTTATAAAAAACTTTCAGCTCCTCGTCTTTAATGTTTTCGGTAAGGACTTTGAATCGCTCGCAGCTTCTGGCTTCAATCATCGCTGCGAAAAGCATACGGTCTATAATTCTTTCGTACCTCGTTCCGCCGTGGCGGATGAATTTAATGAGTTCACCAACATAATCGTCTTTCCTTTCGCGTCCGAATTCGAAACCGCGTTTTTTGATGATTTCGTGAACCATCTGAAAATGTTCGAGTTCTTCCTTTGCGATATTTAAAAGTTCAGTAATGATTTCGGGATATTCCGGAAGCATCGTGATAAGCGTGATGGCGTTGGTTGTCGCTTTCTGCTCGCACCATGCGTGATCGGTAAGGATTTCCTCCAGATTTCCTTCTGCAATATTCGCCCAGCGTGGATCGGTAAGAAGTTTCAGTTTAAACATGCTAAAAAGTTTCGGTAAAAATACTCAATATTTTCCTCAGTTAAAACCTGTGAAATCTTTAACATAACAGAGTGATTTTTAAATTTAGCGAAAAAGAATGGCAAATTATGGCACAAATCTTGAACACAGAAATGATAACATTAAAAATTTAAATTATGAATACGCAATTATTAACCAGCAAATTAGAAAAATTCGGAATTCTTGTTCTTACGTTTTTCTTCAGTGTAATGGCATTTGCTCAGGATGCAACCAAATCTCCGGATCTGAATGTTGATGTAACAACAACCAAAACCACGAGCACTACAGAAGAGTGGTTCACAAATCCGATTTATTGGGTAATTGGTGCATTATTGTTAATTATTATCATTGCAGTTGTTGCAAGAGGTAACAGAACTACAGATTAATTATTATACTTCAGGTATAGTATTTGTGGCCGCTTCAGTTTATGCTGAAGCGGTTTTTTTGCGGAGAAATTCCAAAATCTTCCAGCCGGCAGCGTCGAGTTTTTTAAGTACTTCAGCAATGAGTACGGCCAAAACAATATTGATGAGGTAAATAAGAATCATTAAAATCCACCACGGCATCGCATCCTGCAGAGGAACGACAAGAAAGTAAACCAGCGAAGAACTCATACCCTGCGCAAAATAAAAGAAAATCGCATTTTTCCCGATATAGGTGATGAAGCTCTCTTTGGTGATTTTCAGTCGGTTATAAAGAACGAAAAGCGTAACTAATGAAAAGCATGACCAGAAGATATAAAGCAGTTTCGGCGGGAATTTGGCCTTATTCATTTTCAGGAAAATATCTTTCCCGTAATTCCAGAACAGGATGATCAGAATGATCGCCAGTATTCCGTATAAAACCGGAATCCATTTTGTGGGAATCTTTTTTCCCTTTAACTGATGCGCTGCAAGGAATAATCCTAAGTAAAATGCAACGTAACCAACCTGCCCTGTCGGATAATAGTGGGGTAACAGATTGAAAAGTAAGGTTAAACCAAAGCACACACCGATAAACCAGTTGATGTGTTTCGGGAAGAATCTTAAGATGAGAACCCCGAAAACCGTGAGAATAAAATATACTTTCAGGTACCAGAAACTTCCCATCACCACAGGGAATGTATCTGCATTGGTATATTGATGAAGATACCAGTTCCCGAGATTCTGCCATTGCGGAACATCAGAAATATTCTGCGGAACATACTTCGCCCCGAAAGTGGAGTAGAAGTCTTTCATCAATTCCAGACCGAAAACATTCAGGCCGAAGACCTTGAAAAGGTAGTCGAGAAAGAAAAGAAAGGTTACAAAAATCATGAAGGTGATCTGCAGTTTCAGAAGCCTGTAAAGGGTTTTCTCTACATTTCCGCCCGAGGTTAATCCGCTTAAGGCGTAAAATAAAGGCACATCAATCAAAAGGGACAGAACCCGCATTTCAGTAGGAACATAAAACTGTCCGGACCAGAAAACGGTATGGATAAAAATAATGGCTAATGTGGCAAAACCTTTGGCAAAATCAATGTATAAATCTCTTTTCATGGTATAAGGAAAAATCAAATTTAATTTAAAAATACACGAAATCGTCTTCGGGGTATTTATTTTTTTATTCTTTTGCGGCTATAAATGTAATTTTCAGGTTTTTAAGTAGAAAAATATTCAAAAAATATTGCATCATTGTGGATAAATCAGAAATATTTCTTACTTTTGCACCTCGAATTAACTAACAAAATTTATAAACAATGTTTGCAATTGTAGAAATAGCAGGGCTTCAATACAAAGTTGAGCAAGACCAGAAGTTGTTTGTGAACCGTTTAAAAGGAGATAAAGGAGGAAAAGTTTCTTTCGATAAAGTTCTTCTTACTGTAAACGGTACTACAACAATCGGCGCCCCGGCTGTAAGCGGTATCACTGTTGATGCTGAAATCTTAGATCACGTGAAAGCGGATAAAGTAATCATCTTCAAAAAGAAAAGAAGAAAAGGTTATGAAAAGAAAAACGGTCACAGACAATCTTTAACTCAAATCGTTATTACAGGAATCACTGGTTTCGATAACGGTAAAAAAGAGAAAAAAGCTGAGCCAAAAGCAAAAAAAGAAGCAGTAGCAACTGAAGAGAAGCCTGCTAAAAAAACAACCAAAAAAGCAGACAGCGAAACTGCTGAGTAATTTTAACCCAAAAACCTTAAAATAAAATGGCACACAAAAAAGGAGTTGGTAGTTCCAAAAACGGTAGAGAATCGCATTCCAAAAGATTGGGTGTAAAGATTTTCGGAGGTCAGGACGCTATTGCCGGTAACATCATCGTGAGACAGAGAGGTACTACACACCACCCGGGTGAAAACGTGGGAATGGGTAAAGACCACACGCTTCACGCATTAGTTGACGGAAAAGTAGTTTTCAGAAAGAAAGCAAACAACAGATCTTTCGTATCTATTGAACCAAACGCATAATTAGTTGCGTTGATAATATCAAAACCTGACTGTATTCCCAGTCAGGTTTTTTTTATATTTTTATGGCCCAAAATAAAAAATCTATGAATTTGAGATCTACCGTTTTTGCTTTACTGCTTTCTTTGCTTGTTTTTATGGGATGTTCCAGGGATGAAGGTGAATCTTCACCATCAAACAACTGCGGAAAAGTGACCAATGTAAACTTTCAGACTTATGCGGGCAGTGTCGTATTGAATTTTGCAGGAGGAAACGGGACTAATTCTTATAAAGTTGAGTACGGTCCTAGCGGTTTCTCACAGGGCACAGGAAAATCGGTAACCACTTCAAATACAACTTTAGAAATTACAGATTTAAGTTCTTCAACCACTTACGATTTCTACATCACCGGAATCTGCAGCAGTTCAGAAAGTAGTGCGCCGTACAAATTATCCAGCGTTACAACACAGCTGAGCCAATGTAACGGAACGACAACCGCTCAGTTCTATCAGTATGATCCTATTCAAACGATTATACAGATTGCGTACACCGGCGGAAGTTTTTCGTATCACGAGGTTGAGTTCGGACCAGCGGGTTTCACCTTAGGAACCGGCACCAGAATTAAGGGCGGAAACAGCGAAAGCAATCTCTATTTTAATAATTTAGACCTTAATAAAACATATGATTTCTATGTAAGAACGACTTGCCTTATAGGGGATTCCAATATTTTTAAGAAATTTACTTACACCGCGACTCCGACCTGTCCTAAACCTTTCAATTTAAACAGTTATGTGATTTCGGGAAGCTGTAATGTAGGTTTGGGCGCCACAAGAGGTTTTTCCTGGAGTTCCTACGGTTCCCCGCAGAGCTATACCATCTCCATTGTTCAGGGAGTTACCGATCCGCCGGGAGGGCAAACCTTTACCACTTCAAATACATCCATCGCGATCAGCAATATGTATTGTAACTGGAAAGCTTTTTATGTTAAGGCCAATTGCTCCAATGGTACAGGTGGCGAATGGGCAGGACCATTTGTTTTCTAATAAGATATCGTTGCCATAATGTTTTTTCAACTTGAAAAGAAGTTTTTTTGCTCAACCTTAAACTTCCATTCACTGTTATTTAACATTCAATTGCTAACTTTGAGAAATACTCATGGAAAAAAGAGAAGTAGAAATCGTAGTCCTTTCGGACATCCATTTGGCAACTTATGGCTGTCACGCTACCGAATTGGTTGCCTACCTGAAATCGGTCAATCCGAAACTCCTGATCCTGAACGGCGACATCATCGATGGCTGGGCATTCTCAAAGAAATATTTCCCGAACTCTCACATGGCGGTATTAAGTGAGTTTTTCCGGATGATGAAAAGTGAGACCCAAATAATTTACATTACAGGAAACCACGATGAGTTTCTGAGAAAATATTCGGATTTAACCATGGGAAACCTCTTTCTTACGGATAAGTACCTGGTGGAAATTAACGGTCAGAAGCACTGGTTTTTTCACGGCGATATTTTCGATCATACCACAAAAGGCGGTGCAAAATTTATCGCTAAAATTGGCGGAATCGGTTACGACTGGCTTATTCTGGTGAACCGGGCCATTAATTTCATGCTTGAAAGTATAGGACAGAAAAAAGTTTCGCTCTCAAAAAGAATAAAAAACTCCGTAAAAAATGCCGTGAAATTTATCGGTAATTTTGAGGAAAAGGCTATTGCACTGGCCATCGAAAACAAATACGATTACGTGATCTGCGGCCACATTCACCAGCCCGCAGACCGTATCGTTACCAAATCAGATGGCAGCGTCCGTTACCTGAATTCCGGCGACTGGATCGAAAATTTATCTTATCTGGAATACAGCAACGGCGGGTGGAATCTCCTTTTTTTCGATGAAACAAAATTTGAAAAACCCGAAATTGAAACCAACGACATTTCTGTGAATGTCGAAGAGCTCATCCATCCTAATGTTTTTGCAGCCTTTGTAGGAAAGAAGGTTTGATTTATTTTTTCAGGAATGCATCCCAACCCTGGGCATTCAGCGCAATAAGTTCGTTACTTCCTCTTGCTACCAGATAATTCCCCTGGTCGGCTTCCACCGCATGACCTACAATACTGAAATCCGGATGATTTCTGATCTTTTCGAAATCTTCAGGTGCAATTGTGAATAGCAGTTCGTAATCTTCCCCACCGTTCATCGCACACATTGCAGGGTTTAAATTCAGTTCGTCTGCTGTAGAAATCGTAAGCGAATCCAGCGGAATTTTTTCTTCATACAAACGGAAACCAACCTTGCTTTGGTCTGAAAGATGCAGAATTTCCGAAGACAAACCATCGGAAACATCAATCATAGAAGTTGGTTTTACGCCCAGTTCATCCAAAATTTTCTTCACATCGGTTCTTGCTTCGGGTTTCAGCTGTTTCTCCAGAATATAATCGTAGCCTTCCATTTCCGGCTGCATATTCGGGTTCGCAAGAAATACGGAATGTTCTCTTTCCAGGATTTGCAAACCAAGATACGCGCCGCCTAAATCTCCCGTTACCACCAGCAGATCATTAGGTTTTGCGCCGCTTCTTTTCACGATATTTTCGGAGTTCTCAATACCGATAGCAGTAATGCTCATCACCAAACCAGAGGTAGAACTCGTAGTATCGCCGCCAACCAGATCAACTTTGTAGCGTTTACAGGCTAAAGCAATGCCTGCATAAATTTCTTCCAGCGCTTCTACGGGAAAGCGGTTAGAAATTGCGAGTGACACCAGAATTTGGGTAGGAACAGCGTTCATCGCTGCAATATCGCTCAGATTAACTACAACGGCTTTATAACCCAAATGTTTCAACGGAACATACCCCAGATTAAAGTGTACGCCTTCAGCCAGAACATCGGTCGTAACCACCACTTTCTGATTTCCCGGATTGATTACCGCAGCATCGTCGCCGATCGAAACTTCAGTAGATTCGTTTTCGAAACTAAAATTTTCGGTCAGGTGTTTGATGAGACCAAACTCACCGTAAGCGGAGATCGGAGTCAGTTGCGGAGCTTTATCTTCGAGCATAATTATATCGTTTGTCGCTAATTGATTCGGTTAGTTTTCTTCTTTATCTTTTTTCCAGGTAAAAGTTCCTCTCTTATGAAAAGCTTCCACATTTTCAGGCTTGAAAGGCAGATCTCTAAGGTCTTCTCTGGTAAGAATTTTTGTGTTTTCCGTACTGAACTCCTTCATAACTTCCTCAATTTCTTCAGGAGGAGTGGTGGTTTTTCTCAGCATCATGTCGATCCAGATTCCTGTTGCTTCAGATGTTGCGCAGTGCGTTCCATCAGGAAGATAAAATTTATGGATGAACTGATAAATACTTGCGTCCTCCGACATTCCGGCGATTTCCAGACTTACGTAAACCGTTTGATCTGCAAAAATTTCTTTGAAGAACGAATATCTTTCGTGTAGGATCACTGGCCCGATTCCCCATCGGCTGAGTTCCTTCAGGCCCATTTTATGGGTATTCATAAAAGCCATTCTCGTTTGCGCACAATACTGAACGTAAGACGAGTTGGCAAGATGTTTATTGGCATCAATATCGCTCCAGCGAACTTCGAATTTGTAATGGTATACCGACATTTTTTCTAGATTTATTTTGGGCAATCCCCTCGCCCCGCTTTGTCCCTTCCTCGGGTCGGGCTTTACATTCCAATCTTTTTCCGGCGCTGCCAAAAAAAGGATTTTCATTGCAATCCCTATTGCGGTTCTGGATTTATTACCCCCTTTATTGCAGCCACAAAATTAAGCATTAATCATGGGGTGGAAAAATTGTATTTTTGCATCACCGCGAATATCATTCCAAGAAAAATGATTCAGGACGTTATAAAAAGATGAGCAAAAAGAAAATTATCATTATCGGAGGCGGAGCAGCAGGATTTTTCTGTGCCGCAAATCTCGATGAAGCCAAGTATAGTGTTACCATTTTAGAGCAGAATTCGGATGTACTGCAGAAGGTGAAAATCTCCGGTGGCGGTAGATGCAATGTTTCGCACGCCTGTTTCGATCCGAAAGAACTCGTTAGCTTTTATCCGCGTGGCAACAAAGAACTGCTCAGCGTTTTTCATAAGTTTCAGCCTGGAGATACCATGGATTGGTTCGATAAAAGAAATGTTGCCCTGAAAATTGAAGGCGACAACCGAATCTTTCCGGAAAGCAATTCGTCGCAAACGATTATTGATACTTTAGTTAATGAAGTGGCTAATAAGAGGTTTGAAGTAAAAACCCAGTCTGTAGTTCTGGATATTAAGCAACAGGACGCAAAGTATGTGGTTAGCACAAATACTGCTGAGTATGTTGCAGATTACGTTATTTACACCACCGGAAGTTCGCCTAAATCGCTGAAACTGATAAAGAACCTCGGGCATAATATTGTGGAACCGGTTCCATCGCTTTTTACCTTCAACATTAAAAATGATACTTTAAAGGATTTAATGGGCACAAGTTTTCCCCACGCAGAAGTATCGATTCCGAGCCTGAAAATGGAGGAATCCGGGCCGATGCTGATTACGCATTGGGGATTGTCCGGACCTGCAATCCTGAAAATTTCTGCATGGAAAGCCCGGGAACTTGCGGCACAGCAATACAGATTCAATATTGTCGTTAACTTTTTAGGAACCGATAGGGTTGATGCAGAAGAAACTTTTAAAAGTTTCAGAAATGATAACCCTAAAAAGACGGTTGGCGCCTCCAAAATTTTTGATATTACAACTCGGTTTTGGCATCGCATTTTGTGGCTTTCAAAGGTTGATTTGGATAAAAACATCTCTAATATTACCACAAAAGAACTTCAGAAGATTACTGAAAATCTCTGCGAAAACCAAATGACTGTTACAGGAAAATCTACTTATAAGGACGAATTTGTGACGGCAGGCGGTGTAGAATTAAAGGAGATCGATTTCAAAAATATGTCGTCTAAAATCCTCACTAACTTTTACCTTTCGGGCGAAGTTCTTAATATTGATGCAGTTACCGGCGGATTTAATTTTCAGGCGTGCTGGAGCGCAGCGTGGCTGATGGCCCAAGATTTGAATTCCAAATGATATAACGGCCCCGAAATGATTCAGTAAAGATTTATTTTATTAATTTTGGGACAATAATTTTAAAAAATGAAGAAATACTTTTCAATACTCACTCTATTAATCATCCTTATCTTAACATCTTGCCAGACAAGAGTCGTGAGCGTACAGAAACCAATGCAGAAAAATTCTCTTGAATTGTACCAGAAATATACCGTGCAGACCAATGATGGAAAAATGACGAAAATGGAGGTTCTGAAGCAGGATGAAACCACTATTTACGGAAAAACAAAAACGGGAGAAGATATAGCGATTGCGAAATCAGACGTACGTGAAGTAAAAAAAGTGGATATTTTCTCGTCAATTATTTTGGGATTGGCAGCAGTAGCCGCTGTAGTTTTCATACCGATTTAAAAATATAGAATTCAGATAAAAAAAAAGACTCAGATATACCTGAGTCTTTTTTTATTTAAATATTCTACCGACGATGTTTCCTATTTCTACAAAATCATCGGCATTGGCTATATCGCGCGTTTGCTTTTCGAACTCTGTTTCGTTTTTGCGGGACGGGAAAATCAAGAGATAGTTGCGGTATCTGAAATGATCATTGAGATATTTCGGAACCTGCTGCATTTGTGGCAGGAATGACACCATTTCGCGGTTGGCCATAAACAGGATAAGCGCATCGTTTTCCTTCATCTTTTCGAAAATCTTACGCATCTCATTCCAATCATTGAAGATGATAAACGACGCATCGATATTAACTTTCTTCCTTATTTTTTCAATGACTTTTATGGTTTTCTCATTTCCGTAAAATTCAATTTTCGAGCCTGAATTTCTAGCAATATTCCATACTTTCAGCAAAGAATGGAAGAATCCGGCTTCTAAATGAGCATTCTCCGGCAGGATTACAAAATACTTCTGTATCGTGCTGACAGGTTGCGAGGCGTGATAAACCAACAGATTTACCGAAAAATTATTGAGGTAGCCACTATAAAGGTTATAGACGAAACTTGGCGAGAAGCCTTTGTCAGGATCTATTCCAATCATCAGGTCAGTTATCTGGTATACCTTGATTTCGTTACTTACCCCTTTAATGATATCGGCATCATATCTCGTAAGTGGCGTAATTTTCACGTCTGCTGCTGCACCGATATGCTGTGCCTGATTCAAAAGCTTTTCTGCATTTTTTCTGGAAGATTCGTTTTTTTCTTCGTTAATAATGTTTAATGCGTAAATGTTTTCTTTATTGCTTTTGGATTTCAGTAAGAGCGCAAGATTGGTCATCGGTTCCACGGTAACCGGATGGTTTACCGCCAGTAAAATATTTTCTTCTTCAGGATTGTTATCAGTAATCGGATTTTCATTCTCCGATTTTACAAGTTTCTGCGCATTCTTCTGAGTGACAAAAGATGAAACGGTACAGGATACCAAAATCAGTAGAATACTGCCGTTCAAAACACTCTCATCGAGAAGACGGATGGGTTGGCCGGCTTCGGTTTCCCCAATGATGATATTATATCCAACCATCACGATTGCTAATGTTGCTGCGGCATGAGCTGCACTCAATCCAAAAATAATTCCGCCCTGTTCTTTCGTAAGTCTGAAGGTTTTCTGAGTGGCGACCGCAGCCAGATATTTGGCGATGACCGCAATTACCGTCATTAAAACTGCTACTTCTATAGTTTTGCTGTCTTTGAAAAAGATTTTAAAATCAATCAGCATCCCGACACTGATCAGGAAAAACGGGATAAAAATAGCGTTGCCGACAAATTCTACGCGGTTCATTAATGCAGAGGTATGAGGAATCAGCCTGTTGAGTGCCAGACCTGCGAAAAATGCACCGATAATCGCTTCCACACCGGCCAGTTCTGCCAGAAGTGCTGCCAGATAAATCATTACCAATACAAAAATATACTGCGAAATATGATCATTTACTTTCTTGAAGAACCACCTCCCAACGATGGGGAAACCGAATAACACCACTGCACTGAACAATACCATAGAAACTGAAAGCTTGGTCCAGAAAGCTGCATTTACTTCGCCTTGTGTAATTCCCACACAAACCGCGAGTACCAGTAGCGCAAGAATATCAGTAATCATTGTTCCGCCTACCGTAATATTGACCGGCAGCGTTTTAGAGATACCAAGCTTACTGACAATAGGATAGGAAATAAGGGTATGCGATGAAAATATACTGGCAAATACGATGGAAGTAAGCCAAGTGAAATTAAAAAGAAAGTGCGCACTCAGAATACCGATAACAAAAGGAATAGCGAAAGTGTATAGCCCGAAAGTGATGCTCTTCCATTTGTTTTTCTTGAATTCAGCGAGATCAATTTCGAGTCCGGCCAGAAACATTATGTAAAGAAGTCCGGTAGTTCCCGTAACTACGATGCTGCTGTCGCGTGAAAGCACGTTGAAACCATTGGGACCAATTATTGCACCGGCGATAATTAACCCGAGAAGATGCGGAACTTTTATTTTGTTCAGAAGAATTGGCGCGGATAAGATGATAATCAGGACAACCAGAAACTTCAGAACGGGGTCTTCGAGTGGTAAGGAGAGATTGGCAATACTTAGAACCGTAATCATAACTTATTTTTTTGCTTTTTCTAACTCGAGCGTAAATTTCGCGACACAGTTGTTATTTGCCGTAACCTTGCGGGTTCCTTTCAGATTATTTATTTGGAGTTTATTCCATATCAGGTTGATTTCTGTTTTTCTTGTCGCTGTAGAATCTTCATTCGAATTAAGGTTGAGTTCTGAGCCGCTGTAATTTCCGCTGTAGACTTTCAGGTTTCCGGATCGGTCAGTAACTTTTGCCAGTACTGTTTTGCCGTTTTCAGAAAATTCCCAGATATCATTTCTCTGGTCACCAATTGCGTGCTCAGCACAATTAGATTCGGTACAGATCATCTTGCCGTTCCATTTTCCCAATATATCGGCAGGCAGTGTATTGATGACGACAGAGTCAGTCTCTTTTATGATGCTGTCCCGCATTGCAAGAAGATTTTGGTATTCACTTTCTTTTGCTGCGAAATCCTTTTCTTTTGCAATAAGGCTGTTTTCTCTTTCTTGAAGTTGTTTTTCCTTTTCAGAATCCGAGCAGGAAGTTAACATTGAAATCAAGATAATACAGATAAGTGACAAAATCCTCATTGGTAAATATTTTTGGTGTTTTTAAAAATAACAAAAAAAGCCAAGACTGAAAAATCCCGGCTCCTGTATTTTATTTTAAGGCGAAGGTTTTACGCTTGCATTTTGGCGATCACATCAATTCCACCTTTGGTTTTATCACCAATTTTACAGGTGATTTCAGTGTCCAGCGGCAAAAATACATCCATTCGGGAACCGAACTTAATAAATCCGAACTCATGGCCCGCCTTTGCAGTATCACCTTCATTACAATAGAAAACAATTCTTCGGGCTACATAACCTGCAATCTGCCGGAAAACTACTTGATGGTGGGTAAGACTTTCGACAGCAACAGTTGTTCTTTCATTTTCGGTGGAAGACTTTTCGTGCCAGGCAACAAGATATTTCCCGGGATGGTATTTTTTATAAATTACTTTACCGGAAACCGGATATCTGCAGATGTGTACATTAAGCGGCGACATAAAGATGGAAACCTGAATGGCCTTTCCCTTGATGAATTCATCTTCTTCAACCTCTTTAATCATCACTACTTTTCCGTCAACCGGTGCAATTACATTTTCCTTGTGATCCTGAATGTCGCGGTTTGGAACTCTGAAAAACCAGAATACAAGGCCATAAATAACGAGAATAGGAACAATAATCAGCAGCGACCATTCCCGCAGGTAATAAACCGACAGAAATGCGGCCAATGCGAAAACGATGCTCGCAACAATAATAGTTCCTTTTGATTCTTTATGTAATTTCATGGGGGATTATATAAATTTTTCTAAAATAAAGTACAAATATACGACAGGTGCGCAGATAATAAAACTGTCTAGACGGTCTAAAATTCCGCCGTGTCCCGGAATCACATTTCCGGAATCTTTAACCCCGAAAGTTCTTTTCAGTTGGCTTTCTACTAAATCTCCAAACGGTGCAAATACCGAAACCAGAAATCCGACAACAATCCAATTCCCGCGGAGATCCGGGTGAAGCCTTTCAATGAAAAAAGCAACCACCAAAGTCAGCAGAACCCCGCCCGCAAAACCTTCCCAGGTTTTCTTTGGTGAAATTTTGGGCGCCATCTTATGTTTTCCGAAAAATTTCCCAGTGAAGAAGGCAAAACTGTCGCTGCTCCAGATGAGGGCAAACAGAAAGAAAACCTCTAAAGTAAAAGTTTCATTTACCGCAGAAAATTTCGGTAATCCCAATGCGAAACCGAATGGAAGTGCAGTATAAATAACAGTGAAGATCAACTTTCCGTTATCGTAATATAATTCTTTGGAAAATTTGAATAAAGTAATGACTGCAATAAGAATAAGCGAAAGCGCTAAGATTTCAGATAAATTGAAATCGTAATAAAATCCGTGCTGAAAATATCTTTTAGAAAACCTATAGAATACAAAAACTATAATCGGAAAAACAACCCACTTTTCCCAGCTTTTATGGTTGAATTTCATAATTTTCACACATTCCCAGGCGCCCAAAAAAAGGAAGAGGGTAATTAAACCATAATAAAGATTGTGCTGCTGAATGAGTCCCGGCGATATTTTATTGATAAGCTCTGCGCCCAGTGGTGTCGTACAGAGAATAACAATTAAGCCATAAAGCAAGCCCCCGAAAATACGTTGAACTAGATTTTTATCCAAGATTGAGTGATTATGAGTTAAGAAGACTAAACTTTGAAATTAAAAAACTCAAAGAAATTAATCTTCGAGCAAAAGTAAGAAAAGTTTTGTATTGTCCTTGTTCGGGGTGTCTAATTTTGAATTTCCGCCGCTGATCGAGGTTAGATTGCGAATATTGCCGTTGCGTTTTATCTTACCCATAGCATCGTTCAGATTAGTGACAATCTGTGATACATTCGCCATTACAATAATCTTCTGCGGAAGTCTGGAAGAATGATAATGCAGGATATTATTATGCGAGAGCATAATTCTGCCGTCGTAAGCAATTAAATATTCGCAGGTAATAAATGCACAGTCGTTGAAAAGTTCCAATTCTGTAGTGTAAGGAACCTTTACCACATCGAGAAAGTTTTTCAAATCATAATCCCAGCAAAATACTGATTTAATGTCTTCGATCTTGATGATGTGATTGAGTGTCTGCAGGGCTTCAGCCTCATCAGCACAATAATTAAAAAATCCGCCGGAGTGGGTAAAAAGCTGTGCAAACTTGTAATCGAGGTCAGCGTTTTTCAACTGATCTCCAAGTTTAATCAAATCCTGATTTTCATCGTCCTCAGGTTGATTTAGAATTTTTCCGACAATTTTTTTGAAAAGGCTCAATTTCTATTGGTTATGCAAATGTTAAAACAAAAATAGAAAATATTTGTTCAGGGAATAAATTTAATAAAAAAATCCTGATAATACACCTAAGAAGGCAATTATCAGGATTTTTTTTATAGTTGAGTATTAGATTCGGGTGCCTGAACAGTTTCAGGAGTTTCACTTTCTGTTGAATGGGTAGTTGAGACCGGGTGTTCGGTTAACTCTGGATCCCATGCTCGCTGACCGAAAACTTCCTCTAAATCTTCCCGGAAAATAACTTCTTTTTCAAGCAATTTAGCAGCCAATGCGTCCAATTTATCCCTGTTTTCGGTTAATATCGTTAAAGCCCGTTGATATTGCGTTTCAATAATTTTAGAGATTTCTTCATCAATCATTTTCGCAGTCTGCTCTGAATAAGGTTTACCGAAATTGTATTCAGACTGGCCTGAACTGTCGTAGTAGGAAATATTCCCAACTTTTTCGTTAAGACCATAAATGGTAACCATGGCCTGAGCCTGCTTAGTAACTCTCTCCAGGTCAGAAAGTGCGCCCGTGGAAATATTGCCGAAAACAGCCTGTTCCGCAGCTCTTCCTCCTAATGTAGCACAAAGTTCATCGTGCATCTGTTCAGTCGTAGTCAACTGTCTTTCTTCCGGAAGATACCATGCGGCTCCTAGAGATCTTCCTCTTGGGACAATGGTAACTTTAAGAAGTGGAGCGGCGTGTTCTACCAGCCATGAAATGGTCGCGTGACCCGCCTCATGGTAAGCAACTCTGCGTTTTTCTGAAGGTTTAATTGCTTTGTTTTTCTTTTCGAGTCCGCCGATGATTCTATCGATTGCATCTAGGAAATCCTGTTTGGTAACGGTTTCGTGATCATTTCTTGCTGCAATTAAGGCTGCTTCGTTACAAAGGTTCGCAATATCAGCACCGCTGAATCCAGGAGTCTGTTTTGCCAGGAAATCCCGGTCGATATTCGGCTCAAGTTTAATTTTTGCCAGGTGAACATCGAAGATTTCTCTACGTTCGTGAAGTTCGGGTAAGTCTACATAAATGGATCGGTCGAATCGGCCGGCTCTCATCAAAGCTTTATCAAGGATGTCAGCTCTGTTGGTCGCAGCCATAATGATTACGTTGGTGTCGGTACCAAAACCGTCCATTTCTGTAAGAAGCTGATTCAGTGTGTTTTCGCGTTCGTCGTTGCCGCCTGTGAAATTTCCTTTTCCTCTTGCTCTACCAATCGCATCAATTTCATCGATAAAAATAATTGCCGGAGATTTTGCTTTTGCCTGTGCGAATAAGTCACGAACTCTGGATGCACCAACTCCAACAAACATTTCCACAAAGTCTGATCCTGAGAGAGAGAAGAACGGAACTTTGGCTTCACCTGCGACAGCTTTTGCCAATAAGGTTTTACCGGTTCCCGGAGGGCCGACCAATAATACGCCTTTTGGAATTTTACCGCCTAACTTAGTGTATTTGTCTGAGTTCTTCAAAAAGTCTACAACTTCCTGAACTTCCTCTTTAGCACCTTCAAGACCTGCTACATCTTTAAATGAAACCTGAATTTTATCTTTTTCGTCAAAGAGCTTTGCTTTGGATTTTCCGATGGAAAAGATTTGGCCGCCTCCGCCGCCGCCGCCTCCGCCCATCATTTTGCGGAAGATTACGAAATAGAATAAGGCCATGATTCCAATCCAAAATAATGCTGTGAAAAGCAGTTCTGTCATTGGGTTTTTTCCGATTCCATAGTCTTTTTTAGTCGCCAGTGCAGGATTATCCTGTTTAATTTTATCGAATTTTTCGAGGAAGAGCTGTAAATCACCGAAACTTAAGCTGTAATCTGGCTGTGGAGCGAAGTCAAAAGCCGAAAACGGACTTTTTTCCTTCGACACCTGCTTGTTTGCCAATTCTGTTTTAGCAGCTTTCGTCAGGAAGACGTCTGCTTTTTCCGTGTCTTTATAAATTAAAACATTCTGAATTTTCCCCTGCTGTAATAACTGATAGAATCCCTCTTCATCCAAAGCGTTTGAATTGGAGTCGCTGTTCATATTCGTAAAGAAAATGAGCAGCACCGCAGTAATTACAATCGGAAAAAACCAGTTAAATCCTTTATTTTTATTCATATCTTTTTTCATAAAAATTTTGACGAAAATGGTATTCCGTCAAAGTATAAATTAATTTTCTATTTTGGTGATTTTCGCATCGCCCCAAAGCTCTTCGATATCATAGTATTCTCTGGTTTCTCTCTGGAAAACGTGAACCACAACGGAAACGTAGTCAAGCAGAACCCAAAGCGAATTTTCTGTTCCTTCCACATGCCAAGGCCTGTCCTGAAGTTCATTTCTTACCTTCTTCTGAATATTTCCCGAGATTGCAGAAACCTGCGTATTAGAGTTTCCGGTGCAGATAATAAAAGTTTGCGCAACTGAATTTTCGATGGTTGAAAGGTCAAAAACCATAATGTCCTCGCCCTTTGTATCTTGTATTGCTTCTACGATTTTGTCGGTAAGCAACTGTTTTTCTGTAATTATATTCATTAAAATTTTTGTATAATCTGCAAATTTATTGTTTTTTTATTTAATTTGGGTCACCTTTACCCCGTTCTAACTCTTAAAGTTTTCATAAATGCCTGCCTTAATTTTCTTAAAAGAATGCAACTCCACCAACGATGAAATCCTAAACTTTCTTGATGCTTCAAAAGAAAAAACTCAGGCGGTTTATACTTTCAATCAAACGCACGGAAAAGGCCAGTATGGGAATTCGTGGCAATGCAACGAAAATCTTAATTTAGCTTTCACCATTGCGCTTTCTGCAGAGCAATATGCAACACACCTTCATTTATTCAATTTCCGTACCGCCCTTTTGATGGCTGATTTTCTTGCCAATATGACAAAAACGTACGTTAATGTTAAGTGGCCGAATGACATTATCATCAATAATAAAAAGGTTTCGGGAATTCTTACAGAGAAAAAAAGCGTTTCCGGAACGCCATATTTTATCATCGGAATTGGCCTGAATATCATTCAGGAAGATTTTGAGCAATTGCCGAAAGCCGGGTCAATCCTTACCCAGACTGGCTTACGATTAAATCCAGATGAAGTTGCTCATCTGCTTTTCGGATATTTAACAGAGCATTTTAAAAAGCCAATTTCAAATGAAGAGCTATTCGGCCGTATCAATCAAAAACTATTCAGAAAAGATAGGGTCTCTGTTTTTGAACTTAATGGCTTAAGACAAAATGGCATTATAAAAACAGTAGATGAAAACGGCTATTTGTGGATCGATCTGCAAAATGATGGGTTGAAAAAGTTCTATAATAAAGAAATTGAACTTCTTTACTGATTCGCTCTTTTAAAATAGAGGTATAGCGCTACGGGACCGAATACCAGGTTCGGCAGCCACATCGCAAGAAGCGGAGTTAGGGTTTTGTTTTCCGAAACCACTTTCAAAACTTCGAACGAAAAAACAAAAACAAATGCCAAGGCAATACCGATGGCAAGGTTTACACCAAGGCCGCCACGTTTTTTCTGTGAGGATAGTGATAGCCCAAGAAAAGTCAGAATAATGACAGAAAGCGGCATCGAAGTACGCTGGTAAAGTTCATTGAGATAGCTGTTGAGATTGGCATTTCCTTTCTCTTTCTCCCGGTCAATGAATTTAATGAGTTCAGGCGTGGTTTTGTTCTGGCCGAGAAGCACATCGGGAAAAAGTTCTTCAGGGGGATGACCAAAACTTTTAGTCATGGAATCTCCGTTTCCTAATTTTTCTGTTTGGTCGCTGTTGATTGTCTTTTCCAGGTAACTCGTGAGAATAAAGTGTTTTTTCTCCTTTACCCAATAAAATTCATTTGCGATTAACTGATAAATTAATTTTCTGTTTTTATCCAGTTTCTGGTAAACGAAACCTGAGCCACGTTTTTCCTTTTTGTTGTAGCTTTTAATGAAAATGTATTCAGTTTTGGAAAGTTGGGTTGAAATCTCAGCATTTCCAGTGAATTCTTCTCTGCTTTTAGCGTTATAAGTGTAGGGTTCCAGTTCATTTTTCTTGATGTTCGCAAGCGGAAGAACGAAATGGTTTATTAAAAGTGCAATGACGGCAATGAAACCGGATGTTATTAAATAAGGCCTCGCAAAACGGTGAAAACTTGCTCCTGAACTGATGATTGCTACAATTTCTGTATTGTTGGCAATTCGCGAAGTGAAGAAAATCACCGAAATAAATACCAGAATTGACATAAAGGTAATCACGAGGTTGATAATCCAGTAAGGGTAAAAATCTACCAGGAATTCCCCGACCGTAAATCCGTTTGATTCAATTCGGGGTGCTTTCGCCTGGACATCGATGATGAGTACAATAATCGTCAAAAGCCCCAACATGAACCCAAAAGTCCCGAGGTATTTTTTGATGATATACAGATCGATGATTTTCATGAAGTTAACCGTTTTTTTAAAGTCGCTGTTTCAAGATCGGAATCACAGAATTTTTCCATTCGTAAAAATCTCCGGCGATGATATGTTCACGTGCAACTCTTACCAAATCTAAGTAAAATGCCAGATTATGAACCGACGCAATTTGTTTTGAAAGATATTCTTTTGCCACAAATAAATGACGCACATATGCTTTGGAGTAAGCGGAATCAACATAACTCGTTCCAAATTCATCCAAAGGTGAAAAATCGTCTTTCCATTTTTCGTTTTTCATGTTCATCACGCCTTTCCAGGTGAAGAGCATGGCGTTTCTTGCATTTCGGGTCGGCATTACACAATCCATCATATCAATTCCGAGTCCAATAGATTCCAGAATATTCCACGGTGTTCCTACGCCCATCAGATAGCGTGGTTTGTCTTTTGGCAAAACATCAGTCACTTCATCAGTAATGCGGTACATTTCCTCTTCAGGTTCACCCACAGAAAGTCCACCAATTGCGTTTCCTTCGGCATTCTGTTCCGAAATGAATTCTGCGGAAGCTTTTCGTAAATCGGAATAGGTAGAACCCTGCACAATAGGGAAAAGTCTTTGTCTGTGACCGTAGATTTCAGGGTTTTCTTCTGTCCAGTTAATACATCTTTTCAGCCAGCGGTGCGTCATCTCCATTGAATCTTTGGCTAAGTTGTATTCGCACGGGTAAGGTGTGCATTCATCAAACGCCATGAAAATATCCGCCCCGATCTGCCGCTGGATTTCCATTGATTTTTCCGGCGAAATAAAGTGTGCGCTACCGTCGATATGTGATTTGAATTTTACTCCTTCTTCAGTAAGTTTTCTTGACTTAGACAGCGAAAATACCTGATATCCGCCAGAATCTGTAAGAATCGGCAGCTCCCAGTTCATGAATTTATGTAAACCACCGGCGGCCTGCATGATATCCGTTTTCGGGCGTAAATTAAGGTGATACGTGTTTCCCAGGATGATCTGGGCTTTTATGTCATCGCGCAGTTCGCGCTGATGAACTGTTTTTACGGAAGCCACTGTTCCTACCGGCATAAAAATCGGGGTCTGTATGGTTCCGTGGTCTGTAGTTATTGTTCCGGCACGTGCTTTACCGGTAGTGGTGTTGTTGATTTCGAAAAATAAGGACATAATTTTATCTTGCAAACGCAGGTACGTTCTGGTTTTCTTTTAATTTTTTATCAATATAATCTTTTGCCGAAGGATCTTTTGCGACGATAATTTTTTGTGCGTTATTCAGAATATCTTCCAAATCTCCTGTAGCGATATAATATTTATAACTCTCGGTAAAATCCTTGGCTTTTACCTTTTTATTCTTCAGAACAAGCCGTGTTGCATTTTCGAGATCAGATTGCGGCAGAAAATTATTGAACTGGTCATTCAGTGCAAAATCTGCAATAATCTCGGACATATCATCTTTTGAGATAAGTTTCTTTGGCGGATCGATCAGTTCGGAACAGGCCATCATCAAAAACGAAAAAAAGAGTAACCACAGTTTTTTCATAATTTCCCGATGATTGATTTCCATTTCAGGTTTAAAACGCCGAAAACGGCTTCGTGAATAATGCCGCCGTTCATTTTACTTTCGCCCAGTTCTCTGTTCGTGAAAATGATGGGAACTTCAACAATTCTGAAACCTTTTTTAAATGCACGGAATTTCATCTCGATCTGAAATCCGTAACCTTTCAGCTTAATATCGTCTAAACCGATTTCTTCAAGTACTTTTCTTGAAAAACACACGAAACCGGCAGTAGTGTCGTGAACCGGAATTCCTAAAATAAACCGTACATATTTAGACGCAAAGTAAGAGAGCAGAACACGCCCCATAGGCCAATTCACTACGTTTACCCCTTTAGAATATCTGGAACCGATGCTCATGTCGTTTTTTAGGCACGCCTTGTAAAGTCGGTTGAGATCTTTCGGGTTGTGCGAGAAATCAGCATCCATTTCAAAAATGTAGTCGTAATTATTCTGAAGCGCCCACTTAAAACCATGGATGTAAGCTTTTCCCAGTCCGTCTTTTGTCTTCCGGACACTTAAATGAAGTGCATGAGGGTGAAATTTCTGAAGATTCTTTACGATTTCGGCTGTACCGTCGGGTGAAGAATCATCCACAATAAGAACATGAAAATCCTCCTTCAGCCCGAAGACTGCGGAAATGATATTTTCTATATTCTCTTTTTCGTTGTAAGTCGGGATAATGACGAGTTTCTTCATCCTGCAGATTAATTTGCAAAGATAAACTTTTCCCGCATTAATTTTTTGATGTTATTTTGAGTAATACTTCTGATATAATTACCGCGAAATCGCCGCTTGACTTTGCTTTAATATGCTTATTTTTGCAAAAAAAATACAAATTGACCAGAATTGTTCAGCAAAATGATTGGGTAATCATCATTATTGTATGCTGCATTTTCCTCTATATCTTCATGCTTCTTTCTTTGAGGAGAGATTCTTCGGTCACGGAGTTTCTGCTTGAAAAATATGCAGATTCCACCAATAACTTCCTGAGTTGGATCATTATCAGTCTTGTTTATACTCTTGTTTCTTCGGTATTTGTTTCCCAGAGTATACCTGTGGTACCAAAAAAAGTATCTGACATTCATATTTTAGGCTATGAACTGAATAAATTTGGATTTACATTTCTGAGTATTTCAGGATTTTACTTTGTGAAAAATATTTTGACCTATCTGTTCTTTGCCGGAACGGGTGCTGTTAAAAAATGGGATATTTTTTATTTTACTGCCTCAAAGTTTTATTTCTGTCTGTCGGTTTTAGTCATCATGGGTTGCGTGGTGCATTATTTTTATCTGTTCGACAGATTTGTGATGTTTGATATTTACGTCGTATTGTTCGTTATTGCCTTCCTATTCAAACTGTTATTCTATATGTTCCACCGGAACAACATCCTGCCCGAGAAATGGTATTATAAATTTTTGTATATTTGCACCCTCCAAATAGTACCTGTTTTGGTACTTTTGAAACTGTTGTTTTTTTAATAATTTGATGATGAAAATTAAATCTATACTGGTGTCTCAACCTGCACCCAATGAATCTTCTCCTTATCTAGAGATGGCTAAAAAAGAAAAAATAAAGATCGATTTCAGGCCGTTTATTCATGTTGAAGGTGTTGATGCTAAGGAGCTTAGAGCGCAAAAAATTGATCTTGCTCAATACACAGGAATTATTTTCACAAGCAAAAACGCAGTGGATCATTATTTCCGACTTGCGGAAGAAATGCGTTTCGCAGTGCCGGATTCTATGCGATATATCTGCCAGTCTGAAGCGATTGCCAATTACCTGCAGAAACACATTGTTTACAGAAAAAGAAAAATTTCTTTTGGTGAGAAAACCTTTGCAGATTTGCTTCCGCTTTTCAAGAAATTTCCTTCAGAAAAATATTTGCTGCCTGCTTCCGATGTTTTAAGTCCAGATATTGTTAAAGTTTTGGATTCCGCGCCTATTGAGTGGACCAGAGCAACCATGTACAGAACAGTATGCAGCGACCTGAGCGACATCAATGTTGATGAATATGATATGCTTGTGTTCTTCAGCCCACAGGGAATCAGGTCTTTAGCAAAAAACTTCGATAAGTTCGAACAGAAAGAGACTAAGATTGCCGTTTTTGGACCTACGACAGAACTTGCTGCGAAAGATGCAGGTTTAAGAGTTGATGTGATGGCGCCAAGCAAAGAAACTCCATCAATGACGATGGCGATTGAAAAATATATAAGACTTATGAATAAATAATTCTTATTTAAATACCTTTTTTTAAAAACCGTCTTTCATTGGTAAAGATGGTTTTGTTTTTAATTAATCTTAACTTTGCGGACTTTTTGCACGCAAAAACAACCTTCAATTACGTATAGATGAACGCCCCCAAAGCAAAAAAAATAAAGAAGATTCTGGAAATTCACGGCGATACAAGAGTCGATGATTATTTTTGGATGAATGAGAGAGAAAATCCTGAGGTTACCGAATATCTTAACCTGGAAAATGCTTACTGTGATCTGATAATGAAGGAGACCGAAGCGTTTCAGCAGCAGCTTTTCGACGAAATGAAAGCACGGTACAAAGAGGACGACCAGAGTTTACCTTATTTTTTCAATAAATACTGGTTTATCGTACGATTCGAAAAGGGGAAAGAGTATCCTGTTTTCAGCCGGAAATTCCAGACACTGGAAAATAAAGAAGAAATTTTACTCGATGTAAATATACTTGCAGAAGGAGAAAAATTTTTTGAAGTAGGCAGCGTTGCTGTTTCACCTGATAACAGACTCATGAGTTTTTCATCAGACAATATCGGAAGACGTATTTACACCATTAGTTTCAAAAATTTGGAAACTGGCGAAGTTTTTGGCGACCAAATCACGAACACTACAGGAAAAGCAGTTTGGGCAAACGACAACAGGCATGTTTTCTATACCAGAAAGGACGAAAATCTGCGCGCGTTCCAAATATACAGACATGAGTTGGGAACTGATTGTGAGAAGGATGTTCTGGTTTTTCATGAAGAAGATGAAACCTTTGATGTCAGTCTTTTTAAAACGAAGTCTCTGGAATATATTTTCATTGCGAGTTCAAGTTCGGTTTCAGATGAAATGCGCTTTATTCCCGCAAATGATGTTTCAGCAGAATGGACTTTAGTTCAGCCGCGAACCGATGATCTGGAATACTCTGTGGAACATTACGGAGATGAGTTTTACATTATCACCAATGCCGATGGCGCTACGAATTTCAAAATCGTAAAAACGAAAGTCTCAAATCCCGGAATTGAGAATTGGGTAGAGGTTATTCCGCACCGCAAGGAAACTTTATTGGAAGGTTTTGAAATCTTTAAAGATTATCTTGTTCTCGAAGAAAGAACCGAGGGGCTTCTGCATATTAAAATCATTGAAAATCACACCGGTAACTCTCATTATTTAAAGTTTTCGGATCCAACGTACACGGCTTATATCAGTCTCAATCTGGAATTTGATACTGCTAAACTGCGTTTTGGTTACACTTCATTAACTAAACCGAGTTCTACCTTAGAATACGACATGAAGGAAGAAACCACCATGATCCTGAAAGAGCATGAAGTTCTCGGTGGGAAATTCTTTGCTGAGAATTATATTTCGGAAAGAGTTTGGGCGCCTTCAAGAGATGGGAAAAACAGTATTCCGATTTCCATCGTATATCATAAAGACACTAAAAAATCTGCGGAAACTCCGTTATTGATTTATGGATACGGAAGTTACGGTCATACAGTTGATGCAAGTTTTTCAAACGTCAGACTTTCGATTTTAGACCGCGGCTTTATTTATGCGATTGCCCATATCCGCGGTGGCGAATATCTTGGCCGTGAGTGGTACGAAAACGGAAAAATGCTTCAGAAAAAGAATACTTTTTACGATTTCATCGACGCTGCGAAATATTTGATTGCTGAAAACTACACTTCCGAAAAACATCTGTATGCCATGGGAGGGAGCGCCGGCGGACTTTTGATGGGAGCGGTAATCAATTACGAACCCCAGCTCTTTAATGGAATTGTAGCGCAGGTGCCTTTTGTAGATGTGGTTACCACGATGTTAGACGAGACGATTCCGTTGACTACAGGTGAGTTTGATGAATGGGGAAATCCTAAAAAGAAAAAATATTACGATTATATGAAGTCGTATTCTCCGTATGATAATGTTGAGGCTAAAAATTACCCGAATATGCTGATCACAACTGGATTACATGATTCTCAGGTTCAGTATTGGGAACCGGCAAAATGGACTGCGAAACTTCGCGAACTTAAAACGGATGATAATCTGCTGCTTTTCAAAACAGATATGAGTGCTGGGCATGGCGGCGCTTCCGGACGGTTTGAATCTTTGAAGGAAGACGCTTTGGAGTATGCCTTTATCTTAAAATTAGAAAATAAAATTGATGGAAAATAAATCCGACAGCCAACTTTGGGAAGAAGTGGAAGCTTTTTTCGTAGAGAATTTCGATACAGACAAACATCCGCAGATCGATACAATCCTTTTTTTAATCGGAGTTCAGGAACTCGGCAGCGGTCAGCAGAAATATACCAAAGATGACAAACTCAATATTTTGCATATTGCGGTGTGCAGGCTTCTGGAGCCCTTTGGATATTATAAATTCTCGCATTACGATGATGACGGGTACCCGCATTTCGAGGAACTTGAAAAACTGCCGGAGCTGAAACCCAATGAACAGCAGATTTTAATGAAAAAAGCGATCATTCAGTATTTTATTGATGAGGAGCTGTTTAAATAAAAAAAGGACTGATTGCGAAATCAGTCCTTTTTATTTATAATTTCATCGAGCTGAGAAAGACCCATTTTGAAACCTTCCTCAAATCCCATTTCCAGAATCTTTTTCATATCAGCTTCTGAATTAAAATGAATGTTGATGGTAAGTTTGGTTCCTTCATCCACGCCGGTAAATCCGAAAAGCCATTTTACTGTGGGCAAAATTGTCTCTCTATTACCGTTGGCATCTGCAAAATAATCAGTGCAGTCAAAACTTCTATGGACTGTGATTTCGTGATAAGTTGCACCTGCGAACTGTTTTTCGTTTTCCGGGCCTACCATTGCATAGTCCCAGGTTCCACCCTCACGGAAATCCATTTTATGGGTTACGCATTTCCATGGGCGCGGTGCCCACCACTGATCCAGGAGTTCGGCCTTTGTAAAATAATCCCAGATGACTGAAACGTCGGTATGATAAACTTTCATAACGAACACGCTTGCCGCATCAAAATCTTTGTTGAAAACGATATTTGATTCCATATCTTGTATTTTAACACAAATGTAAAAGATTATTTTTAAAGCATTGAAAGCCAAATAACCGCTGTAGCAACAATGGTTATATTATGTTAAAAAAAAGATTTTTAAGAAATTAAACACAATATTTCCTGCGGTTTCTTGTTATTATATTCTTAAAATGACTAATTTTAACAATTCAAATTTAAATTTCTCATGAACAATAAGTTTATTCCTTTTATATCTGTGCTGATGACAATCTCTATGATTGTGTTCGTCACGCTGCAGCTGTATTGGATTAAAGAACTATATTCTGCGCTCAACCAGGATTTTTCAAATAAAGTATATTCGGCTCTGGAATCTGCGACTTTAAAAACGCAGCAACTGGAAGTTGACAAATATCTGAATCAGGACTATAAAAACTTCGGGAAGAATGTGATCGACAGCAGCAATCTGCCAACCCAGACCTATATTCAGCAGAATTCTGATTCTGCAAACCGGTCAACCATCACTTTCCAGAAAAGCATTGTAGAGAACCAAAACTTCCCGATTTCCCCGAAAGGCGATAGTCTAAAGCTCACAAAACTCTACACTGATGAAGGCATTTTGAAGATCAAAAAAGAGCAGAATTCGTCTGAGCCTTTAACAGCCCAGCTTAGCAAGGATATCAACGATAATACGTACGCACTACGTGAATTTGCAAAACTCAGCGCTACGAATCTCCCTATTGAAAAAAGAGTAGATGTCGCCACACTCGATTCGGTTCTTTCCAAGGAATTGAGGTTGAACGGGTTGAATACTAAATTCGGTTTTGCAGTAATGGATAAGAAGAATAACGTTACGAAAGTGGTAAACGATATTTATGCTGATCAGAAAGAAAAGAGTAATTACACTTACCCGCTTTTTACTGATAGCAAAGAACGTACACTTTATACGATCGCTCTGGTCTTCCCAAGAAAAGATTACTCTCTCGCCAAAAATAATTTACCTATGCTTTTGGGTACCTTCATGTCGCTTCTTACGATTTTGGGGATTTATATCATCTCCATTAATTATATGATGAGGCAGAAGAAAATTGCAGATGTAAAGACCGATTTCATCAATAACATGTCGCATGAGTTCAAAACTCCGCTTGCAACAATTTCTGTAGCGACCGATTCCCTTGCTAATGATAAAATCGCGACGAACCCGGAAAAAGTAAAATATTATTCGGGTTTGATTAAGCAGGAAAACCTGAGAATGAAAAAACAGGTGGAAAACGTACTCAATATGTCGAAATTAGAGCGCAATGAAGTTCAGCTTTTCCTGAAAGAAACCGATGTGAGGTCTTTGATTAAAGAAATTTCTGAATCTTTTGGACTTATTGTTGCGCAGAGAAACGGTACGCTGACCCAGGAATTCAATACCAGTAAATATACTTTTAAAATTGATGAATTTCACATTTCCAACGCTTTGGTAAACCTTCTTGACAATGCGAATAAATATTCGCCGGAAGCCCCGGAAATTAAGGTAAGAACAAGAAATGAAGGAAATTGGTATGTGGTGGAGATTTCCGACAAAGGAATGGGAATGGATATGGATAACAAAACGCGGATTTTTGAGAAGTTTTTCCGCGAGGAGACCGGTAACATTCATAATGTTAAAGGTCAGGGACTCGGTTTATCGTATGTGAAGAAAATAGTGGAACTGCATAAAGGCCAAATTTTGGTGGATTCCCAGAAAGGAAAAGGAAGTACGTTTACGATTAAGCTCCCAATGACGCACGCTACCGTTAAAAAATAAATAAAATTGAGGATTATTTACACTTAATTCCTCATTAAAAAAATTTAAATAAATAAATTATGAGCAACAGAATCTTATTAGTAGAAGACGACCAAAGTTTTGGTGCTGTTTTAAAGGATTATTTAACCATTAATAATTTTGAAGTTACCCTTGCCACCGATGGCGAACAGGGATTAAAGGAATTTACAGAAAACGAATTCGATATTTGTATTTTTGACGTGATGATGCCTAAAAAAGATGGCTTCAGTCTGGCAGAAGATGTAAAAAGAATTGATAAAAACACGCCCATTATTTTTCTCACTGCGAGAAATATGCGGGAAGATATTCTCAAAGGCTATCAGCTTGGCGCTGATGATTATATTACCAAGCCTTTTGATACTGAGCTTCTTCTTTATAAAATTAAAGCAATTCTGCAGAGAAGTGCTGTTTTGGAAGATGATGAGCAGGAGCAGTTCAAAATTTCCAATATCTTCTTTGATTCTATGCTGCGTCAGTTAAGAGTCGGGGATAACGAGTACAAGCTTTCGCCTAAGGAGAATGAATTGTTGAAACTGCTTTGCATGCACCGCAACGATTTCATGCCGAGAGATTTGGCGCTGAGAAAAATCTGGAAGAAAGAGAACTATTTTACTGCGAGAAGTATGGATGTGTATATCGCGAAACTGAGAAAATTACTTCGTGATGATGAAGGACTCGAAATCATCAATGTTCATGGAGAAGGTTTCCGACTTCTGGTGAAAAACTAAACTGCTTAAAACATAAAAAAGCTCCGTGATTACGGAGCTTTTTTATGTTTTAGGGCGAACCTCTTATTTTGCTTCTACACAGAACACCCGGTATTGGATTGCGATGGCTGAATTGAAATGCGCTTTTATCTTTGCTAAATCCGCTGCGGCGCTTTGTTTTGTAAGATAACTTCCTGCCATTACCTTATAGTTTGGTCTTAGTGACGCATCAATTTCCACCTTCATATTGGGGAATCTTCTTCGGAAAAACATTCCTACTTCGCGGGCTTCTTCATTACTTTTCACTACTGCCAACTGAATTTTATAACCCATAATACGAGGGTTTTTGCGGCAGATTTCAGCTTTAGAAAGTTCTTTTTCCGGAACCGCAATTTTAGGAGTGCTCGGTTTGGTGCTGCTGTTGTCGTTATTAGAATCTCTTCCTGTTAAACATTTGTCTTCAACATTTCCCAGAAGCTCATCAACTTTCTTATCCATTGACATTGAAAGTGGGGTACCGGAAATGGTGTCGTTTTTTACAACTAGCTGTGCATCAAATGTGTTGGATGCTACGAAAAAAAGTACAGAAATTATTTTAAGAAATTGATTCATTCAGATTTATTTTAGGCAAATTTATAACAAATAAAAATTATACCAACATTTGCTATTTAGAATTAATACAAATTAACTAAAATGAGGGTATGCTCATTTAATCTGCCGTTAAATTATTGTTAAAAGTCTTATTTTTGCGCAATTGAAAAGTAAACTCAAATATTTTACTAACCCAAGATTTTATAAATGATTAGTTGGAGAAAGCATTACAAGAGAGGTCTTATTGCAATAGGTTTATTGCTGTCGACCAGTGCTTCTATTTACGCCCAGGGAGATGCCAAAAACGGTGAAAAGCTTTTTAAAGCTAACTGTACAGCATGTCACGCTTTAGACAAGCAACTTGTTGGTCCTTCGTTAGGAGGTGTAGTAGACAGACTTAAAAAGGAGCAGAATCTCGATACAGATTGGCTGCATAAATGGATTAAAGACAATAAATCCCTGCGCGAATCTGGCGATAAATACGCCATTGAGGTTTATGAGAAGTTTAACAAAACGGAAATGCTTCCCTTTCCTAATCTTACAGATCAGGACATCAATGATATTTTAGAGTATACCACAAATCCCCCTGCGCCGGAACCGGCAGCAGCAGACGCGGCAACTGCGGGAGCTGATACCAACTCAGTGGCAGCTTTAGAGGCGGCTAAAAAAGAGTCAGTAAACTCGAAAATTATTCTAATTTCTTTAGTAGCAATAGGTGCATTATTGCTTTGGTTGCTTTTAAAACTTCAGCAGCTTGTTAAGCTTCAGCAAAGTGAGGAGCTTTCTGAACTTAATGCAAACAGAGCTGTTTCCCTTGGTGATTTGTACAGAAAATACCACTATGTAGGTAAAGGTGTTCTGGTATTGCTCGGCGTTTTGGCGGCATACGGTATCTGGAACTCGCTTATGTGGATCGGTGTTTATAAAGGTTACAAACCGGAACAGCCGATCTATTTCTCTCACAAAATTCACGCAGGCGAAAATAAAATTGACTGTCAGCTTTGTCACTCTTCCGCTAAATACGGTAAGGTTTCCGAAATCCCTTCTATGAATGTTTGTATGAACTGTCACAGAACAATTTCTGAGTACAACGGTAAATACATGGAGCCAGGTAAAGACAAGGCGTTCTACGATGGAGAAATCCAGAAAATTTACGCAGCAACAGGTTGGGATCCGGCTTCTCAGCGGTATACGGGCAAAACTCAACCAGTAGAATGGGTAAGAATTCACAATATGCCTGATTTTGTTTACTTTAACCACTCTCAGCACGTAGTGGCTGGTGAGCAGGCAATTATCAGCTCTTACAACCAGAAAAATCCAGAAGCTAAAATTGATGTTGTGTGTAAAGCTTGTCACGGACAGGTAGATACCATGAATGTGGTTCACATGGCAAATGATTTCACAATGGGCTGGTGTATCGAATGTCACAGAACGACAGAAGTTGATATGAACAACGGTTATAATAAAGAATACTTCAAGAATCTACACGACAAACTGAAAAAACAGTATGGTTCAGGTACGAAAATTACCGTAGATGCGATTGGAGGTCTTGAGTGTGGTAAATGTCATTATTAATAACAAAAATTAGAAGTATCAATGGCTTCAAATAAAATAAAATTCAGAAGTATTCACGAACTGAAAGATCCAAGCTTAAACTCTAGGCTGGCTCTGAAGGAGTTTCAGGACGAAATTCCTGTGGGTGAATTGTTGGGAGGTGAAAAATCTAGTGAGTCAGGTTCATCCAGAAGAGATTTCCTGAAGCTTTTAGGTTTCTCTACTGCTGCTGTTACTTTGGCTGCGTGTGAGGCTCCGGTGATCAAAACCATTCCTTACGTAGTAAAACCCCACGAAATTATCCCTGGTGTTCCCAATTATTACGCAACCACTTATTTCGACGGTTATGATTTCGCAAGTGTTTTAGTAAAAACCAGAGAAGGAAGACCAATCAAAATTGAACCGAATCCTTTAGCAAAAGAATTGGGTAAAACCAATGCAAGAGCTCAGGCAGCTGTACTTTCTCTTTATGATAATGATAAAGTAAAGCAACCCAAACTTAACGGAAAAGACGAGACTTTCGATAAAGTTGATGATTTCGTTCTGAAAGGTTTGGCAGATGCACAGGCGGGCGGCAAAAGAATCGTAGTTCTTTCACATTCTTACGCTTCACCAACTTTTAAAAAGTTATTTGCAGACTTCAAAGCTAAATATCCAACTGCTGAATTGGTAACTTATGACGCAGTTCCTTATACTGCAGCTTTAGATGCTGCTCAGGAAGTTTTCGGTCAGAGAGCATTGCCGGTTTACGATTTATCGAAAACCCAGTTGGTGGTTTCTTTCCAGGCAGATTTCTTAGGAGATTATAACGGAGGTTCACTTGAAACTTCTTACGCTGCAGCAAGAAAGCCAGGCCCGGAGATGATGAGACACATTCAGATCGAATCGAACATGTCTTTAACCGGAGCTAATGCCGATACAAGAATCAAACTGAAGCCAAGTGCGGTAAATAAAGTTCTTGTAGAAGTTTACAACGGTCTTAACGGAGGTTCTGTTAGCAAAGAAGCTGCAGAAATCGTAAAAGAACTTCAGGCAAAAGGAAGCAACGCTGTTGTTTTTGCAGACGGTTCTAAAGCGGCTCATGTTTTAGCTCACTTAATCAATCAAAAATTGGCATCAACTGCTTTCACAGGTAAAGCAAACTTCCTTAAGGAATTTGATGCAGCTAAATATCAGGAATTTTTAACCTGGATGAATGCAGGGCAGGTTGGTGTATTAATCGCCAATAATGTAAACCCAATTTATTCAAACAACAAGGGAGAAGATTTCAAGAAACTTGTAGCAAAAGTACCATGTGTAGTAGCGGTTGCCGACAAGAAGAATGAAATGTATAAAGCAGCTAAAGCTGTAATCCCGGTTGCAAACTGGTTAGAATCCTGGGGTGATATGGCTCCGCAGACAGGTGTTTACACTTTAATGCAGCCCACCATCCAGAAAATTTACAAATCAAGACAGATTGAAGAATCACTTTTGGTTTGGATGAACGGAAAAAATAACGCAGCCAATAATTATTACGATTATTTAAAAGCCAACGCGGCCACCTTAATCGGCGGTACAACATTCAACAAAGCACTTTACAATGGTGTTGTTGAAGGCGGAAGCGTAATCGGATCGCTTTCTTATGCAGGTGGAAATGCTGCGCAGGCTGCCACTGAATTGGGAAATTTAAAAGCATCTGATCTTGAATTGGTGCTTTATACCAAAACTTCTATCGGAGACGGAACCCAGGCCAATAACCCTTGGCTTCAGGAATTACCGGATCCAATCACCAGACTTTCATGGGATAATTACCTGACAGTTTCTCCTAAAGATGCCGAGAGATTAGGTTTAGATAACGACCTTAATGCAAGAATGCAGTTAGGTGGTTCACTTGTAAATCTTACTGTAAACGGTGTTACATTAAAGGATGTTCCTGTTTTTGTACAGCCGGGTCAGGCAGAAGGTTCTATGGGACTTGCTCTTGGTTACGGTAAAAAAGATTCCGGAAAAGTAGCTGAAACAGGTGTTAATGCTTATCCTTTATTTGATGGTTCAAATTCAGTTTTATCGAGTGTGAAAATTGAGAAAACCGGAGGTGAACACGAATTTGCAGGAATGCAGCTTCAGAATACCCTGATGGGCCGTTACGAAATTGCAAGAGAAGTTCCTTTGGATACTTTCTTGAATGTAAAATTTGATGATGAGCAGATAGGATGGAACAAACCATTGGAATATCATACGATTGGTGGTGCATTACCTGCCGGTAAAGTAGATCTTTGGGATTCATTTGATGATACTGATGGGCCACACTTCAACCTTTCTGTGGATTTGAATTCATGTACAGGTTGTGGAGCATGTATTATTGCTTGTCAGGCAGAGAACAACGTTCCTGTTGTTGGTAAAGAAGAGGTTAGAATGTCACGTGATATGTACTGGTTGAGAATCGACCGTTACTATTCTACTAATGTTCCTGCTGAAATAGACAAGAATAAAGACAGCAAACTGTCTCAGGAAGAAGCGATATCTGCTGATCTGGATGTACCTGGAATGTATGGTCATTTCTTAGATGAGAAGAGTGGTATTTTGAACCATCCTGCAGATAATCCGGATGTGATCTTCCAGCCGGTGATGTGTCAGCACTGTAACCACGCTCCTTGTGAAACTGTTTGTCCGGTAGCGGCAACATCACATGGTAAGCAGGGACAAAACCAAATGGCTTATAACAGATGTATCGGTACCAGATATTGTGCAAACAACTGTCCGTATAAAGTTAGAAGATTCAACTGGTTTACTTATAACCTTAATGATAAATTCGACTTCAATCAGAATAATGATTTAGGTAGAATGGTACTCAACCCTGATGTAGTTGTAAGAACAAGAGGGGTTATGGAAAAATGTTCAATGTGTATCCAAATGACACAGAACACGATCCTTGAGGCCAAGAAAGAAGGCAGAAAAGTAAAAGACGGAGAATTCTCTACTGCATGTGTAAATGCTTGTTCTACAGGTGCAATGAAATTTGGTGATATGAATGACAAAGATTCTGTAGTAAGAGGTTTATACAACTCCAACAGAAGATATACTTTGCTTGAAGAGATCGGTACCAAACCAAACGTCTTCTACCACACCAAAGTGAGAAACAGAAAAGAAAATATAGTTTAAATAATAAATAGGTAAAAAATGTCAGGACATTACGAAGCTCCGATAAGGGAACCTTTAATTATTGGTCACAAGACTTATCACGATATCTCAGAAGATATCGCAAGACCTATCGAGGAACGCGCAGGAAAATTATGGTGGGTTTCCTTTTGGATAGCTTTAACACTATTCATCTACGGATTTGGCTGTATCGCCTACACCATTGGTACCGGTATCGGTGCATGGGGACTCAACAGAACCAACAACTGGGGATGGGATATTACCAACTTCGTTTGGTGGGTAGGTATTGGTCACGCCGGAACCTTAATCTCTGCAGTACTCTTATTATTTAGACAAAGATGGAGAATGTCGGTAAACCGTTCTGCTGAAGCGATGACGATTTTCGCCGTTGTACAGGCAGCAATTTTCCCGGTAATTCACATGGGTAGAGTTTGGGTAGGATATTGGGTTTTCCCTTTACCAAACCAGTTCGGTTCACTTTGGACCAACTTTAACTCACCGTTACTTTGGGACGTATTTGCAATCTCAACTTATTTCTCTGTATCTACCGTATTTTGGTTTATGGGATTAATTCCTGACTTTGCGATGATCAGAGACCGTGCAAAAACCCCTTGGACAAAAAGAATTTATACATTCCTGGCTTTCGGTTGGGGCGGTAAAGCAAAACACTGGCAGAGATTCGAGGAACTTTCACTTGTTTTGGCAGGTTTGGCAACACCACTTGTATTCTCGGTTCACACCACGGTATCTTTTGACTTTGCTACATCAGTAATTAAAGGTTGGCACTCTACCATCTATCCGCCGTACTTCGTTGCGGGAGCAATTTTCTCTGGATTTGCAATGGTACAGACGCTATTGCTTGTTGCAAGAAAAGTAGCTCACTTAGAAGATTATATTACCATGTATCATATCGAGATTATGAACATCGTAATCATCGTAACCGGCGGTATGGTAACTGTAGCATACGCTTGTGAATATTTCATCGCATGGTATTCAGGGTCACGATACGAAGATTTCGTATACCTTTCGCCAGGTGCAGCAACCGGTCCTTACTGGTGGGCGTTCTGGGCATTGATTATCTGTAACCTTGTAATTCCTGCAGCTTTCTGGTTCAAGAAAGTGAGAACAAACATTATGGCTACATTCATTATCGCACTCATCATCAATATTGGGATGTGGTTTGAAAGATTCGATATTATCGTAATCAATATTTCGAGAGATTACTTGCCAAGTTCATGGACGATGTTTAAACCAACAATAATTGATGTTGGGGTATTCCTTGGAACAATAGGATTCTTCGGAGTGCTGTTCTTACTTTACGCCAGAACATTCCCTGTAATTGCTCAGGCTGAATTGAAGACTATTTTGAAAATCTCAGGTGAAACTTATAAAGCAAAAGAAGAAGAAGATGAGCACCACTAAAAAAGTTTACGGTATTTATGCCGATGACGACGATTTATTGAACGGCGTACACGCTTTCAATGACAAAGGAATCAAAATTGACGAAGTTTATACTCCGTTTCCGGTCCATGGTCTTGACAAAGCTTTAGGTTTGAAGAAAACTAGAATTTCTGATGCCGCTTTTATTTACGCAGTATACGGTGTTACCATCGGGATTTTAGTTACTTGGTACACTATGAATCACGACTGGCCTCAGAATATTGGTGGTAAACCAGCATTTGAATGGTCCAGAAACATGCCTGCGTTTGTAGTTCCGATGTTTGAATTAATGGTGTTCTGCGCGGCCCACATGATGTCTCTAACCTTTTTGGTGAGAAATAAAATGTATCCTGGTTGTCCGCCTCAGAACCCGGATCCAAGAACTACTGATGATAAGTTTATGATGGAATTTGTAACTGATGATGTAGAATCTGTGAAACAAATCCTGATTGATACCGGTGTAGAAGAAATTACGGTAAAAGATGCTTAGAATGAAACCTTGTAAAACGGTTCCATTTGATTATAAAAACAATAAAATTGTCCAAATGACAAAGAATATATTTAAAATTACAGCGATCTTGGGATTTGCAGCAATTTCATTAAGTTCTTGCAGCAAAGAAAATCCTCCTTTGGTTTATTTTCCTGATATGTACTTTCCGGTAGCATATGACCCTTTGATGAAAGCTGAAGATGCATACTCAGACCACGAAAATGAAATCCCGGCTTTTGTGAAAAACAACGGCGCTACAGGATTGGGTCCGGTAAATGGTACTGTTGCCCAAAATAAAGACGGTGTTGCTGACGAAGCTATGAATTCGGCAATGACTCCTGATCAGTACAACGGTGGTTACGACGCTTCGAAACTTGTTGCAGCATCTCCGTTAAATCCTGCCAACCAGGCAAAAGATATCGAAAGAGGTAAACTTTTATATGACCAGACCTGTGCAGCATGTCATGGTACCGGCGGCGATGGCCAGGGACCAATTGTTGCGAGCGGCGCTTATACAGGAGTTCCTAATTATGCTGACAGACAAATTACAGTGGGATCTGTTCATTACGTAATTACAAACGGTAGAAACGCAATGGGTTCATACGCAGGTCAGTTAAAACCTGGGGACCGTTGGAGAGTGTCGATGTATGTAATGAATGCCTTCAAAGGCGGGCTTGCTCCCGCAGCAGCCACTGAATCTGCAGCTCCGGCTACAGGTGCCAATACGACTGAATCAACAGCTGCTACAGCTTCTGCGAGTGTATCAACTAGTCCTAAAAAATAAAAAGAATTTAAAATGTATAGTTTTTCACCTAAATTAAGATTATATTCAATCATATTTATCGCTTTGGGATTAGTGCTTTTTGGAGTAGGTTACTTTATGAATCACGGTATCGACGATGCGAGAATTGAACATATGATGGAGGCAGTACATGCCGGTGGTAATCATGCTCCTACTCACTCAAGTGAAATGGTGGGACCTCAGGATCATCAGGCACATTTGGACCATGCTAAACTTCAGGTTCATAACCAACCTTTGGCAGCTATTCATACCGTTGCGGTATTTCTGTTTGCCCTAAGCTGTTGTGCATTGTTTTTCTACTGTATTCAGAACGCAGCACACGCAGGATGGTCAATTATCATTTTAAGAGTAATGGAAGCGATTGCATCTTTCATCCCTTGGGGTGGTGCAATTCTTATCATCATTATGTTGCTGAATGCAAGTCATCAGGGACACCTTTTCCACTGGATGGATCCTGAATTGACGACTCCAGGTGATCCGCACTTCGATTCTATCCTTTACGAGAAGAAGATTTTCCTTAATATCCCTTTTTATGCCTTCAGAACTGTGCTTTATGTTGTAGGTGCATCTTTCTTTGCATGGAAACTTAAATCACTTTCAAAGAAAGTTGATGAAACTAAAGACAGAAAAGTTTATGCAAGTTATTACAGCTGGAGTATCGGTTACATTGCATTCTTCGGGTTTGCTTCTGCAGCATGGGCTTGGGATTGGTTGATGTCAATTGACCCTCACTGGTATTCTACCATGTATATTTGGTATGCGATGGTGAGTACTTTGTCATCCGCTGTTGCAGCAATTATTCTGATCAGCGTTTACTTAAAGAAAAAAGGTGTTCTTCCTCAGTTCAATGACAATCACCTACATGATTTAGGAGTGTTCCTTTTTGCAACAAGTATGTTGTGGTCATACACCTGGTTCTGTCAGTTCATGCTTTACTGGTATGCTAACGTTCCGGAGGAGGTCAATTATTTCTTTGGGAGATTCAAATATTACGGCGCAACATTCTTGCCGATGCTGATTCTTAACTTCCTTATTCCGTTATTGGTATTGGTAAGTTCTAGCATCAAGAGAAATTATACAGTGGTAACTACTGTTGCAGTAATTGTTCTTGTAGGTCACTGGCTTGATTATTTTAACATGGTTATGCCAGGAACCGTAGGTCCTTACTGGAAAACACCTGAAGTTCTTATCCTCAATTTAGGATCCGTACTGTTCGGAGTTGGTTTATTTGTATTTGTAGTTTTAACTGCGCTTTCAAAACTTAAATTAATTCCTGAAGGAAACCCATTTGTAAAAGAATCAAAGATTTACGAATATCCTTTCTAAGATCTGCACAATATCAAATTAATATATCCCGGCTTTATGTCGGGATTTTTGTTAAATTTGTATCTAAACATCACCTTATGAAGCAATTTTTTATCATACTGTTTTCCGCTTTTCTACTGATTTCATGTAAAAAAGATAAAGTGGACGCCAGCAGTACAAAAGCCCTCCAGTCCAGCATCAACGATATGGCTTCCAGTCTCAGTACGCTGCAGCAGGTAAAGTTCAATGAAGCCCTTTACATCCTTAAAACTTTTGGTGTAGAAGCCGATGGCGATGTGAACGAACTTAATGCTTTGGGTAAATTGATTAACGGATTGAAAGTTCCGGGTATTTTTGCCTTAGCAGATAAAGTTGCTCAGGAAAACGGAATTGAATGGACCAGTACGGGGCCGCCATCCTTAGGTGAAATGAATATTTTTGGTGCTGAGGAAGCTAAAGAGTCTGACCCGAATGATATCTCCGCAAGTTCATTAAACCTTAAGACCAAACCACTGGCAGTTGACAGCATACTTGGGCCGAAATCTCTACAGGTAATTCCTAGGCTTGTAGATGCGTCGGGGAATCCAATTGTTTTCGATGGTGCAGCTTTAGAAACAGTGATGGAAGTTTACAGTAGTGGAAACCGTATTCTAACAGCTAAAAATCTAATGCTCAATAACGATTTTAAAGGTTTTACGCTGAGATTTGCCTCGCTGCCTGCCGATAAAATCAGTGATAGTAAGATAGATATTACCGTTTCTGTGAAAACGACTAAGAAAACATTTAAAATGTCGAAAATTGGTGTTTCTGTTAACGAAAAAGCACTTTTGATGCCGGCCGGAAACCCTGATGAAAATCCTGCAAATCCTTCTGCGAACATTCCGGTACTGGATACTGATATTACCTCTCCTTCTACCGACACACCTGTTGCAGCTTCGGGTGACCCTAAAACAAGTGTAACAAAGTTTCTGAACAATCTTAACAGCCAGAATTTAAAAGGGGCATACGAAACTTCCGACAATCCCAGTTGGGGATCTTATGAAACTTTTTCGAATCCTAATTCCGGGTTTGGAGCTGTAAAGAACATTAACGTCAAAAATATTTCTACCCAGAATTCAGGTGCAAACGCCGCCAGCGTAAATGCCACCTACGATGTAACGGACAAAAGTGGAAAAACGACTGCTCTGCAGGTGACATTTGGTTTGAAGAATGTGAACGGAGAATGGAAGATTTCCAGCTATAAAATTAATTAAAATGAAAAATCATCAACTCATCCGTGATTTAGAAGAAACTATTGAAAATATTCCTGACTTCCCAAAACCGGGCATTCAGTTCAAAGATATTACGCCGATTTTTCTTAATCCTAAGCTTTATGAAGATGTAATCGCTGATCTGGTTGCTTTCAGCCGTGGGAAGGTTGATGCAGTCTGCGGAATCGAAAGCCGCGGATATCTTTTCGGGATCGCAGTTGCTGTGGCGCTCGAAGTTCCGTTTATTCTTATCCGCAAAGCAGGGAAACTTCCGCCGCCTTTTGTTGGAATTGAATACGAACTGGAATATGGCTCAGCCGAAATAGAGATGCGTACCGGACAGGTAAAACCGGGACAAAGAATACTTATTCACGACGACTTGCTCGCAACGGGCGGTACAACTCAAGCCGCAGCAAAACTGGTAGAAAATCAGGGAGCAACAGTTTCGCAGTTTAGTTTTCTGATTGGTTTAAAGGATCTTAACGGTGCAGAACGCCTCAAAGAATTCGATGCGGAGGTCTATACAATTCTGGAATACTAAATCAGTTAAATTTTAATATTTTTCAAAGAAAAAATTACTTGTTTCAGTGGAATTTTAGCAACGGAATGTTTTTTCAGGCATTATTTTGTAAATCGTTCAAAAACAGTTAAATTTGCACTTCAATTTTTTAATACATTATGGCAAAACATAAAACGCACACCGACAAACACGAAATGGAAGGGAAGGAAACTGTAGAAGTTTTCAAGGATTTAGACAGAGGTGCATTAGATACCGAAAGATTTCTGGAAAAAAATGCCAAAACATTGGTTACAGTTTTTGTAGCTTTATTGGCACTGGTTCTTGGATATTTTGCTTACCAGCAGTTTTATGTAGGTCCACGAAATGAGGAAGCTACTTTAAGTTATCTTGCCGCTCAGAAAAATTTGGCTGACGGAAAAGAAGAACTTGCTTTGGGTGGTAAAACCGCTGCTAATCCAGGTTATTTAGGAACTTACAATGACTTTTCAGGAACCAAAGTGGGTAAACTTTCTGCTTATAATGCAGGATTGCTGAAATTCAAAGAAGGGAAATATCAGGAAGCTTATGATCTGCTTGATAAATTTTCATCAGATAACAAGATCTTAACTGCACTGAAATTCGGTGCAATGGCAGATTGTCAACTTAACCTGAATAAAAATGAGGACGCTCTTTCACTTTTAGATAAAGCATCTACAGCATCTGATGATCCTTACACTTCTTATTATTTCACAAAGAAAGCGGGAATGGTGTCTCTAGCATTGAAGAAAAATGCAGAAGCGAAAAAATACTTCAGCGCAATCGACGAGAAATATCAGGATTACGACAACGGAATGTCTGATGCTTACATTGAAATGGTAAAATATTACTAAATAAAAAATATAAAATGGCAACTGTAAATCTTTCAGATTACAAACCATTGCAGCTTACTAATGCCGGTTCTTACAGAATTGGCATTGTTGTTTCTGAATGGAATGATTTTGTGACCCATAACCTTCGCGACGGAGCATTGGAAGTTCTGAAAACTGAAGGTGTAAACGAGGACAACATCAAAGTATTTAGTGTTCCCGGTGCATTCGAACTTAATTACGCCTCTATGCAGCTTTGCAAAGAGAGAAAATTTGATGCTGTGATTGCTATTGGTTGCGTGATCCGTGGAGAGACTCCTCATTTCGATTACGTTTGTTCAGCAGTTGCGCAAGGGATTAAAGACTGCAACATTTTAACTGATGTTCCCACGATATTCTGTCTTTTAACTGATGATACTAAAGAACAGTCTGTCGCAAGAAGCGGCGGAAGTCTTGGTAATAAGGGCGTAGAAGCTGCTGTTACTGCTCTGCAAATGATTGAATTCAAGCGCAATCTTTCCGAGAAAAAAGGGAATATTGGTTTTGGAAATTTGTAGCTTTACAGTAACTCTGCTTTATTCAAAAGCGAAAAAAGAGGTTACAATTTAAAGCGAAATGATGCAGACAAAACTAAAACCGTTTTTTTATCTCGGGATTTTTTATCTCCTGGTTTCTCTTATTTTAAGAATTATTTTCATCTTTCATCCAATTACAAATGCAGATTTTGCACTGTTTGAAAGTCTGAAGATAGTAGCTGTCGGTTTGTTAAGCGACATTTTAGTTTTTACTTTAGCCAGCAGTTTATTGGCTTTGTACTTTCTTTTCTTATCTAATTCTAAGTACAGAAAACCTTACGGGTACATCATTTTCGGCTTGTTAATGACCGCGTTCATTTATACCGCTTTTGTACCCGGAAATATTTTCCGACAGTACGGCGGAGCATTCCCCGAAGTTGCCACCGCATTTATAGGTTTGAAAACACTGCTGTTTGGCTTGATGCTTTTTCTCCCAGTTCAGCGGCTTAAAATCCGTAATATTCTTTACTTTATCACCTTGTTTTTATATGTTGTACTCATCATTTTCAATGCTGTAAGCGAATATTTTTTCTGGAATGAATTCGGGGTCCGATACAATTTTATTGCAGTAGATTATTTAATTTATACCAATGAAGTGATCGGAAACATTATGGAAAGTTATCCTGTACTTCCATTATTTTCAGTCATATTTATTCTTGCAGCGGCAGTTACATGGTTCATATTCCGGAGGACGAAAGATGAACTTATTGAGCTTCCCAATTTCAAGCAGAAACTTATCTTACTCGGTTCATTTGTCCTGTTGTGCGGTATGAGTCTTGTGCTTATTCCTAAACTGAACGAAGTAAAAACAGGCAATACTTTCGCGCAGGAGATTCAGGCAAACGGCTTTCCTAAATTCTTCAATGCGTTCACCCAAAAAGAACTCAATTATTTCCCGTTTTACCCAACGCTGAACGAATCTGTCGCTGAACAGCGCTTTCTGAGAGAATTTAAATCTGCGTCGTTATCCCGTATAATTACATCACCAAAACCTGAATTAAAGAAAAACGTGGTACTGATTTCTATTGAAAGTCTGTCCGCCGATTTTCTAGCTCATTACGGAAATACCCAGAATATTACTCCATTTTTCGACAGTCTGGCAACCAGATCTTTAATGTTCACAAACCTTTATGCCACCGGAAACAGAACAGTTCGCGGACTTGAAGCTTTAACCTTGTGCATTCCTCCAACAGCTGGAGAGAGTATTATTAAAAGAAAAAATAACAAGAATAAATTTACCACCGGAAGTGTTTTCAAATCGAAAGGCTACGATGTGAAATTTTTATACGGTGGTGACAGCTATTTCGATAATATGGAAGATTTCTATAAAGGAAATGGATATGATATTGTTGATAGAAGCAGTTTTAAACCCGAAGAAATCACTTTTGGGAATATCTGGGGCGTTTCAGATGAAGATATGGCGAGAAAAGCAATAGAGGTAATGAATCTTGAAGCGAAAAGCGGAAAACCGTTTTTTAACCATTGGATGACGGTTTCTAACCACAGACCTTTTACTTATCCCGACGGTCGGATTGATATTCCCGGAAACGCCAAATCACGAGAAGGCGGCGTAAAATATACCGATTATTCGATCCGGAAGTTTTTTAAAATGGCTAAGAAACAGGATTGGTATAAAAATACTGTTTTTGTAATTGTAGCAGATCATTGCGCGTCGAGTGCAGGAAAAACAGAACTTCCAATGGATAAATACAGAATCCCAGGAATGATATTTTCCGAAGGCTTCATCGAACCACAGCAATTTAACAGGCTGATGTCGCAGATCGATGTGATGCCTACATTGTTGGGAATTTTAAATTTCAGTTATCGCTCTACATTTTTAGGTCAGGATGTTTTTACGGACGATTTTCAGCCAAAAGCCTATGTAGCTACCTATCAGGATCTGGGATTAGTTAAAGATAATTATTTAACGGTGATTTCACCAACAAAAAAAGTGAGACAGTATTCTTTGGTATCACAAAAATCGGGTTTGCCGGAAGATTTTAGACTTTATTTTGATGAAATACCAGCTAAGAAATCGGTACAGAACTTGATTGATGACTGCGTTGCTGCATTTCAGTCGACCAGTTACTGGCTTCAGGAAAACAAGCTGAATAAATAAAATTAATGTATTTTTAAAATAAGAAATAACTTATAAATTACAGACCATGAAATGGACAAACGACAGAAGCGGAAATGTGGATGACAGAAGGGGCGCAGGTGGAGGCGGCGGAATGCTTGTAGGCGGCGGCTTGGGAACCTTAATTATCGCTGCTATTATATTCTTTTTAGGTGGCGACCCTTCAGCAATACTTTCCTCAGGGATGGGAAATTCGAGCCAGCAGACCGAACAGCGTGATCTGACTCAGGAAGAGCTAAAAGTGCGGGAATTCGTAGAGATGATTACGGCAGAGAATGAACAGACGTGGGCCAAAGTCTTTCAAGAAAACGGAATGCAGTACCAACCGGCAAAAGTGGTGATGTTTGAAGCGGTAACCCAGTCAGGATGTGGAACAGCACAGGCAGCGATGGGGCCTTTTTACTGCCCTGCCGATCAAACCGTTTATATGGATATGAGTTTTTTCAAAGAATTGCAGCAGCGTTTTGGCGCACAGGTTACGGAATTTTCCATAGCATACGTAATGGCTCATGAAATGGGACATCATATTCAAAATCTGTTAGGAACCTTACAGAAAACTGACCAGTTACGCAGAAGCGGTAGGTATTCCGAAGCGGATATGAACAGGGTTTCTGTTGCTACAGAACTTCAGGCTGATTTTTATGCCGGAGTTTGGTCGAGACAAACCGATAACCGTGAAAAGTTTCTTGAACCTGGCGACCTTGAGGCTGCAATTTCAGCGGCTGAAGCAGTAGGCGACGATAATATTCAGAAGAAATCGCAAGGATACGTGAATCAGGAAGGTTTCACCCACGGAAGTTCAGCCCAACGTAAAGAATGGTTTATGAAAGGATATAATACCGGAGATATTCGCCAGGGCGACACATTCAACGCACTTCTGAAATAAATAAAAAATTAAATCCTTGAAATAAAAACCCGCAATGTAATTTTACATTGCGGATTTTTGGTCTGAAAAAGGAATAGTTTTAGTTCTGATTTACAGACTCGTTAACTGTCGTTTTTGCCTGGTCAGCTTTGTTCTGTACCTGAGAAGCAACTTCACTGGCTTTTGATTTTAAATCACTTCCCAATTTATTGAAATTGTCTTTCGCAGTGTTAAACTTATCTTTTACTGCCTGCTTTTCTTCTGGAGTAGAGTTTTTATATTTCCAAAATGCTACTGCTCCAAGTCCTAGCAATGCTAATAAACCGTTTCTTTTAGTGCTCATAATTTAAGTTTTAAGTTAATGTAATTAATGATTGTTTACCCACAATCAACTGTAAAAAGTATGCCAGTTGAATGTTTAAAAATATAAAGTTTGTTAAATTATAAGTTGAGTCCGGATTTCTAAGTAGTAACGATAATTAAGCATGTAATTAGGCATTATAATGTCTGAATATTCTCACAAAAAAACTCTGCCAGAACGACAGAGTTAATTATTTAAAAGTTTAAAATCCTATCCTAAGTAAGGATATTTATAATCTTTAGGAGAAACAAAAGTTTCTTTAATACTTCTCACAGAAACCCATCTCAGCAAATTCATTTTAGAACCGGCTTTGTCGTTGGTGCCGGAAGCTCTAGCGCCGCCAAAAGGTTGCTGGCCAACTACTGCACCCGTCGGTTTGTCGTTAATGTAAAAGTTTCCTGCGGCGTTTTCCAAAGCTTTGTATGCTTCGTCAATCGCGTATCTGTCTTGTGAAAAAATGGAACCCGTTAATGAATAAGGAGATGTTTCATCCACAAGTTTCAGGGTTTCTTTCCAGTTAATGTCTTCATAAACATACACTGAAAGGATTGGACCGAAGATTTCTTCGCAAACTGATTCATATTTCGGGTTCGTAGTTTCAATTACGGTAGGTTCAACAAACCATCCTTTTGAATCATCGCATTTTCCTCCGAAAATTACTTTTGCATCTGAAGATTGCTCTGCACGTTCAATGTAGCCTTTACATTTCTCGAAAGAATTTTTGTCGATAACTGCATTCACGAAGTTAGAAGGATCTTCCGGGCTTCCCATTTTAATGGTTTTAAGCTGGGCTTCCATTACATTTTTAACTTCTGGCCAAAGCGATTTAGGGATATAAGCGCGGGAAGCAGCAGAACATTTCTGCCCTTGATATTCAAAAGCACCGCGAACCATTCCTGTGGCAACAGCTTCAGCATTCGCCGACGGATGCACCATAATAAAGTCTTTACCTCCGGTTTCTCCGACGATTCTTGGATATGTTTTATACTGGTGAATATTATTACCGATTTTCTTCCACATATCCTGGAATACCGTGGTTGAGCCAGTAAAATGCAGACCGGCAAAATCAGGATGTGCCAATACTTTTTCTGCAGTTTCTTTGCCGTCTGTAAAAATCATATTGATTACGCCCGCCGGTAAGCCAGCTTCTGTAAGAATATCCATAATAATTTTAGCAGAAAGAACCTGTTTGTCCGAAGGCTTCCAAACTACAACATTTCCCATCATCGCCATACAGGTTGGGAGGTTTCCCGCAATTGCTGTAAAGTTGAAAGGCGTAACCGCAAAACAAAACCCTTCCAACGGGCGGTATTCTGATCTGTTCCAAATCCCGCTGTCGGAAACAGGCTGATCACTATATATTTCGGTCATGAATTCCACATTATACCGAAGAAAGTCGATAAACTCACATGCTGCATCGATTTCTGCCTGATGAACGTTTTTACTCTGTCCAATCATTGTTGCGGCATTCAGACGGTCACGGTAAGGCCCGGCAACGAGGTCAGCGGCTTTCAGGAAGATTGCGGCACGCTGCTCCCAACCTAAATTGTTCCACTTTTCTCTTGCGGCAAGAGCGGTATTAATTGCTTCGTCAACATGAGTCATGTCGCCTTTGTAATAAAAGCCTAGATTATGCTGATGATCTTGAGGAGAACTGATAGCAACCTTACTTTCGGTGGTAATTTCTTTTCCGTTGATGATCATAGGAATTTCTACCTGCTCTTTCCACATTTTTTTGTAGGTGGAAATCAAAGAGTTAACGTCGGCAGAACCCGGTTCATAAGTTCTTACGGGCTCATTTACTGCGTAAGGAACTTGCGAAATAGCTTTTGACATATTTTTAAATTTTATTGATTATTTTGAGAATGTTACAAAGTTAAGGCAATTGCTTCAATGTGCCAAAACAGCTTTTTACAGAGATCCTTTTACAAGAATCTTATCGCATACAATTTTGCTTAATATTGTAGAAGTATCACTGATCATTACGGTCATGGACTTGTCGAATTTTTCTATTTCCAGGATTTCAATTTCCTTTCCCAACTCCAGATTCTTTATATTTAGAAAAGTAAGAAAGTCATCGTCTGTAATTGTCACTGCAGTGAAAATCACTTTTTGTCCAATACTGCATTCGCTTAATTTTTTCAAATCCTGAGCGATGATATTTCCTTCTTTGTCCGGAATCGGTTCCCCGTGTGGATCAAATTTAGGGTAGTTCAGGATTTCGTCCATTTTATCAAAGAAAGTTTCCGAATGAATATGTTCCAGCTGTTCGGCAATTTCATGAACATTTTCCCACCCAAAATTCATTTTTTCGACAAGAAACATTTCCGTTAAACGGTGCTTTCTTACGATAAGTGCTGCCTGTTTTTTCCCGGAATCTGTAATCTTCAGGGGTTTATAACTCTCGTAAACGACCCAGTTTCTGTCAGCGAATTTCTTCATCATATTGTTAACACTTGGCATTTTTACATCAAGGAGCTTGCTGATTTCATTGATGGTTACAGTATTTTCTTCATTAATTAAATGAAAGATAGCTTTCAGGTAATTTTCTTCACTAAGTGATATCATATAAAGTTAGATTAATGAGTCTGTAAATCTAACAATAAATTGTATAAAGAAAAAACGCGCAAGAGTTGCGCGTTTCTGATTAACATTTAAATATATGATCGTTACTACTTTTACGCAGTTCCGGAAATACGTTTAAAGAAGGTAAAATGGTTATTAGTTTTATTACTTCTTATTTTGCTCTCACAAAGGTGGAAAATTTAATCTTTTTTTAAACGGGTGATTTTACCGTTTTTTATTGGTGAAATCACCCATTTTATATACTTTTATAATTCAATATCCGTGGTTTATGCGGAGGTCATTTACAAAAGATTCTATATATAAGAATGAGACATTCCTTTAAAAACGATTACGCTGAAGGGGCGCATCCCCGAATTCTAGAAGCAATTATCAAAAATAATCTCAGCCAGCAAAATGGTTATGGCCTAGACGAATTTTCGTTAAATGCGGCGGAGCTGATCAAAACCCAATGTGATTCAACAAACGCATCCGTCCACTTCGTTTCGGGTGGAACCCAAGCCAACCTGATTGTAATTTCAGCGTTACTAAGACCGCATGAAAGTGTTGTGGCAGCGCATACCGGCCATATTTTTACTAATGAAGCCGGAGCAATTGAGGCAACCGGTCACAAAGTACATGGAGTCTTGACTTCTGACGGGAAGTTACGGCCGGAAGATATTCAGAGTGTTTTGGATATTCACCAAAATGTTCCGCACCAGATCAAGCAGAAAATGGTGTATATCTCTAATTCTACAGAAGTAGGCACTATTTATTCCATGCGGGAGCTGCGGGATCTCTATTCATTCTGTCAGGATAAAAACCTGATTCTTTTTATGGATGGTGCGCGGCTTGGCCATGCTCTTACGGCTGAAACCAATGATACAAGTTTTGCGGATATTGCAAAATATACCGACGTGTTTTATTTAGGAGGTACCAAAAACGGCGCACTGATTGGTGAGGCGATCGTAATAACAAATCCAAATCTTCAGGATGAATTTGGCTTTCATCTGAAACAGAAAGGAGCAATGCTTGCAAAAGGCCGTCTTCTGGGAATTCAGTTTCAGGAACTGCTTACGGACAATCTGTATTTTGAGCTTGCCAAATATGCAAATCAGCAGGCAATGAAGATAAAAAAGGCTTTCCTGGAAAAAGGTTGTGCTTTTCTTTCCGAGACCTTTACCAATCAGATTTTCCCAATTCTGAGTAAAAACCAGATCGACGAGCTTTCAGAGAGATTTGATTTTTACGTTTGGAAGAAAATTAATGACGAAATTTCGGCGGTTCGGATAATTACCTCATGGGCAACAACCGACGAAATTGTAACCGAGTTTATTAACGAAATTAAAAATTTAAAATGAGAAAGACGATTTGTGTTGTAGTCATGTTTCTTTCACTTTCAATAAGTGCACAGAAAGTCAACACCGACCCGGAAATATCCCGATATGTTGGCCAGGTCAGCAAAGATTCGCTGAAAGCTAATATTGAAAAGCTTGTGAGTTTCGGGACCAGACATACGATGAGTTCAACCACAGATCCAAAGCGGGGAATTGGAGCTGCCAGAAACTGGGTGCTTTCTAAATTCCGGAATTATGCAAAGAATTCAAACGGGCGAATGGAAGTGTACCTCCAGCATCAGGATCTAAAACCCGACGGCAAAAGAATTAATAAAGAAACGAATCTGGGAAATGCAATTGCGTTTTTAAAAGGTACAGATCCTAATGATAAGAGAGTTATCATTATTTCCGGGCATCTGGATTCCCGTGTTTCGGATGTGATGGATGCAGAAAGTTTCGCGCCTGGAGCAAACGATGACGGAAGCGGAGTAGCAGCGGTAATCGAAAGCGCACGAGTTTTAAGCAAATCGCAATTTCCTGTGTCAATTCTCTTTGTTGCAGTGAGCGGTGAAGAACAAGGGCTTTTAGGTGCAAAAATGTTAGCTGACAAGGCAAAGGCCGAAAATTGGGAACTGGAAGCGGTTTTAAACAACGATATGATCGGGAATAACAGTTTCGATGCAGGGAAAACTGCCGGGAAACCCAAACTACGCGTTTTCAGCGAAGGCTTATCTGCTTTTGACACCGAAAAAACGGCAGCAGCGATACGTAATCTGGGTCTCGAAAACGATGGGTCTGCGCGCCAACTTGCACGTTATGTGAAAGAAACCGGAGAAAAGTACGTAAAGAATATCGATATTAAACTTATTTACCGAAACGACAGGTTTTTACGTGGCGGAGATCACACACCGTTTGTTAATCACGGTTTCACGGCTGTACGGTTAACAGATTATTTTGAGAATTATGATCATCAGCACCAGGATGTAAGGACCGAAAACAATAAAAAGTTCGGTGATTTAATTGAATTCATGGACTTTGATTATCTGAAAACAAATACCGCAGTAAATGTTGCGGTTTTGGCTAATCTGGCAAAATCAGCATCGAAACCTGAAAGTGTAAAAATGGATGTAAAGGAACTTTCAAATTCCACAAAACTGAGTTGGGAGAAACCAACTTCCGGGAATATCAAAGGTTATCATATATTGATCAGGGAAACGGACAGTTCGGTATGGACCGAGAAAATTTTCACCACAGAAAATTCAATAACAATTCCCTCTTCCAAAGATAATTTCCTCTTCGCTGTACAAAGTGTAACAGATTCCGGAAACGAAAGTTTACCAGTAATTCCGAAAATTTCAAGATAAAAAAATCCGCTCTGTAAAAGGGCGGATTTTTTTTATGTTGACTTGAGATTATCCTTCGAAATCCTCAAATTTATCTACAATTTTCTGTGAAACTCCGGTGTTGCTGAAACCTCCGTCGTGGAAGAGATTCTGCATCGTTACTTTTCTGGTAAGATCAGAGAAAAGACTTACGCAATAATTCGCACAATCCATTGCATCAGCATTTCCAAGCGGCGACATACTGTCGGCAAAGTTGAAGAATCCGCTGATTCCTTTTACACCTGCTCCGGCTTTAGTCATTACAGGAGATTGTGAGATCGTATTTACGCGCACTTTTCTGTCGCCCCAGTAATAACCGAAACTTCTTGCAATACTTTCAAGATAGGATTTGTTGTCGGCCATATCGCCATAGTTCGGGAAAGTTCTTTGTGCAGCGATATAAGTTAAAGCAAGGATTGACCCCCATTCGTTCATAATATCTTTGTCCCACGCAGCTTTCATTACTTTATGGAAGGAAACGGAGGAAACATCCCAGCCTTTTTCAAGGAAATCATAATTAAGATCCGTATAGGCTTTTCCTTTTCTAATGTTTACTGACATCCCGATGGAGTGAAGGATAAAATCGATTTTTCCATACTTTTCCTGCGCATGGGCAAACAGTTTTTCGAGATCCTCTACAGAAGTTGCGTCGGCAGGAACAACATCAGAACCTGTTTTTTTTGCCAGTTCATCAATTTCGCCCATTCTCATTGCGATTGGGGCGTTAGATAAAATGAATTCTGCGCCTTCTTCGTGGCATCTTTCTGCAACTTTCCAGGCAATTGACTGGTCATTCAGTGCTCCGAAAATAATTCCTTTTTTACCTTTAAGTAATCCGTATGACATAATAGTTCTATTTAATTGCAACAAATTTAGAATATTTATTGCTTAAAGCATAGAAAAAGAGAACCAATTTCTTGGTCCTCTTCCTTAACTATATGAAATTATGATTAGTTGGTGCTCTTATTCCATTCGGCTTTCACGTCTTCGCCAGCATCTTTTACATTATCTACGGCATCTTCTGTCCAGTCTTTAGTTTGCTCCCAAGCATCGGAAACAGCATCTTTGGTGTCTTCCCATGCATCAGAAATATTATCCTTTGCTCGCTCCATCCAACCTTCAGCAGTTGGGGTTTCATTTCTGTCGCGCTGCTCGCGGATGTAATCTTTAGCTCTGTCAGCATAATCGTTTACAGTCCATTTTGCGTTATTAACGGCATTTTCTGCATTGTTATAATCTTGTCTGTCCATAATAATAAATTTAAATTAGTGTTTTGGTAAAATTTAATTTTGATATTATGTTAACAACCAACAATTATTCCTATTTTAATTAACGTATGTTAAAGTTTTATAAAGTTTTATTAAAAAATTCTATTAAATTTATTACAATATAGCTAAAAATATATCAAAATGGATAAGATACGCTGCGGTTGGTGCGAAAAAGATGATCTGTACAGAGCTTACCATGATCATGAATGGGGAAAACCCGTGTATGATGACGAAACCATTTTTGAATTTCTGGTGCTCGAAAGTTTTCAGGCCGGACTTTCATGGTATACCATCCTTAAAAAGCGTGAAAACTTTAAAGAGGCTTTTGATGACTTCGATTACAATAAAATTGCAGCGTATTCCGATGAAAAGGCAGAAGAATTGATGCAGGATGCTGGAATCATCCGGAACCGCCTGAAAATTTTGGCAACAGTTAGTAACGCGAAAAGGTTTATGGATGTTCAGGAAGAGTTCGGAACTTTCTCCAAGTATATCTGGAGTTTTGTCGGCGGAAAACCGATTAATAATCAGTTTACAGAATTAAAACAAGTTCCGGCGACGACAGAAATTTCAGATGCATTGGCAAAAGATTTAAAGAAAAGGGGCTTCAAGTTTCTTGGCTCTACTGTTGTTTACGCGCACATGCAGGCTACGGGAATGGTGAATGACCATTTGGCTAATTGTTGGGTTCGAAACCAATAAAAAATCCGGCCGTTTAACAGCCGGATTTTAACATGTTTTTATTTAATAATTCTCTCCAGAACCCACTCGATCATATTCTTTTCGGAAGCCTGATGATCTGCAGAAAATTCGCCGCGTCTTCTGTTGGCGATTACCGCGTTTACCGTTAATGCTTTATGGCCCAACAATTTCGCCAAGCCATAAATTGCTGAAGTTTCCATCTCGAAATTGGTTACACCCAAATCATTTAAAGTTTCAAGAAACTGATCGTCGAGGGCTTTCAGACGAAGCTGTCTTCCTTGTGGTGCGTAAAAGCCCGGGAAAGTTGCGGTGTTTCCGTGGTATTTGGCGTCTTTGTAGTAATCAGCAATATCTTCCGCCCAGTCAGCGAAATATAACATTGGTTTTATTTTCTCGTAAGGAAATTTCTCCAGAAAGTTTCTTGAAAATTCGTTTTCGAATTGATAATCCTGATAGAAATGCAGTAATCCGTCGAGTCCAACAACGTTCTGCGTTACGAGCATATTGTCAACTTCTACATCAGGATTTACGCTTCCGCAGGTTCCTAAACGGAAAAGCTGAAGTGCTTTGTGTTCGCTTTTGAATTCTTTTTCCTTGAGATCTATATTTACCAACGCATCAAGTTCATTCATCACGATATCGATGTTTTCGGTACCGATTCCTGTTGACATTACGGTAATTCTCTCGCCGCGTAAAGTTCCGGTATGGGTGTAGAATTCTCTTTTATTTTTTTTGATTTCTACCTTATCGAAATACTTCGAAACTTTCGGAACGCGATCCGGATCGCCAACAAGGATAATTTTTTCTGCAAGATCTTCAGGTAAAAGGTTCAGATGATAAACACTTCCGTCTGGATTAAGAACCAGTTCTGAGGCCGCTAATTTATTAAGCATATATTATTGTTTTAAATTAAAAAATCCCTTTGTAAAAAAGGAATTTAAAGGTACGGAGAATTTTTGTTCTGATAAAATAATGCGGGAAACTATCCACCAACGCGCTTAGTTTTATAGCTCATTTCCTGAAGGATTTTCATGATCTTGTCGCGGTTATCTCCTTGGATTACAATGACTCCATCTTTTGCAGAGCCACCGATTCCCAAAGTGGTTTTTATTTTCTTTGAAATGTTTTTTAATTCATCTTCGCTTCCTTCAAATCCTTCAATTAAAGTAACAGGTTTTCCATTCCTGCCTTTTTTTTCAAACTTGCAGACCAAAGGTTCTTTCTGCTGAAATTTTACAGTTTCATCGTCAGGCATTTTAAAATCCTGTTCTTCGTGTTCAGGGAAAAGGTTTTTCAGTTGATCTCGTAAATCCATCATGCGAAATTAGCATTTTTCGGCTTTTATGCTGTTAATTTGTGATAAATATTTGTTAAAAGAAAGCGTAGGTTCGTTTCGTTCCGAACTAATAAATTATATTTGTGCTCACAGTATGAATATGGAACCATCGTTAGACTTGGATAAACAAATTTTTCGTGAAATGGTGAAGTTTTATGGAGAAACCCTACATATCCCGCCATTAGCTGCAAAAATCTACTCCTACCTGATTTTCGATTTCGAGAAGAAGGGAATTTGCTTTGATGAATTTGTTCAGGTTTTTGCCGCAAGCAAAAGTTCTGTTTCGGCTAATCTTAATCTGTTGCTGAACGCTAAATTAATTATTGATTTTAATACCATTAAAGAAAGAAAGCGTTTCTTCAGAATTAATGAAAACTATATGACCATTCGGTTCGAGGAAATTATCACCAAAATGAAGCAGGAAATATCAATTCTTGATCAACTTCATGAATTCTGTAAAAGCAATGACGAAGAACAGATTCAAAGATTTGAAATTTACAGAACGCTTTTAAACAGAAATATTAAAAATATCGAAGAAACTCTCCATAAAATTTAAGTATGAAAAATAAATTAATCATTATTTCCCTGTCTTTACTGTCAGTGCTTTCATGTAAAAAGAAAGAAGAAAAAAAGCAGGAAGGACCCAAAGAAGTTCCTGTAGTTGAAGTGCAGGAAAGAAATGTAACCGGATATCAGTCATTTCCGGCATCTATTCAGGGCCGTGTAAATAATGATGTTCGTGCAAAAATCCAGGGATACATTACTCAGGTTTTGGTTGATGAAGGTCAGTATGTGACCAAAGGTCAGCCGCTTTTCAGGCTGGAAACCAATACGCTTAACGAATCAGCAGATGCCGCGCGCGCCGGAATTGGTGCAGCACAGTCTGGAGTTTCTGCAGCCAAGGCAAATGTAAGTGCTGCGCAGGCAGCGGTGAACGCGTCTCAGGTTGAGGTGAACAAACTTATTCCACTGGTTCAGAAAAATATCATCAGCCCAGTACAGTTGGAAACCGCGAAAGCAAACTTATCGCGCGCGCAGGCTCAACTTGCACAGGCGAAAGCTGCCCAACAGCAGGCTGTCGCGGGCGTATCTCAGGCTTCCGCAAATTATAAAGGAGTTCAGGCTAATATCGATTACTCAGTAATCCGTGCTCCTATTTCAGGAATTTTGGGTAAACTTCCTTTCAGAGTCGGAAGTCTAGTCGGTCCAGGCGATCCCACTCCATTAACGACGGTATCAGATACCAGCGGTATTTTCGCTTACTTTTCTATGAACGAAAGAGAATATCTGGATTTTCTGGAGAATGCCTACGGCGCAACAGTTCCCGAAAAGTTAAGAAATATGCCCATGGTAGAACTTGAACTCGCCAACGGAAGCATGTATGGCGAAAAAGGAAAAATAGAAGCAGTTACAGGACAAATCGATCCGCAGACAGGAACAATCCAGTTCCGGGTTTCTTTCCCGAATGCAGCCAAACTCCTGAGCAACGGAAACAGCGGAACGGTTAAGGTTCCGAAATTATATGACAAGGCATTAATAGTTCCGGAAAGTGCAACTTTCGAGCAACAGGGACTGGTTTACGTCTTTAAAGTTGAAAAAGATACCGCCAGAAATGTCTTGATTGGTGTTACGGACCGGGTGAATAATCTGGTCGTAGTAAAAGACGGGATTAAAAAAGGAGAAAAAATTGTCGCTCAGGGAGTCGGTGCTTTAAAACCCGGGACTGCGGTAAAATCAAAACCCGCAAATTTCGACGAGATTGTTAACGCTATAAAACCGATTTTCTAATGGTAAAACATTTCATAAACAGACCGGTTCTTGCGAGTGTCGTCTCCATCCTTATTGTAATTCTCGGGGTTTTGGGTCTTCAGGCACTACCTGTAACACAATACCCAGATATTGCCCCACCCACGGTAAGTATTTCTGCCAACTATACCGGTGCGAGTGCCGAAACCGTGATGAACAGCGTGGTAATTCCAATTGAAGAACAGGTAAACGGGGTAGAGGGAATGGATTATATTTCTTCTTCAGCCAGCAATAACGGTTCAGCAAATATTCAGATTTTCTTTAAGCAGGGCGTAAACCCTGATATTGCGGCGGTTGAGGTTCAGAATAAAGTTCAGCGTGCGATTCCGCTTTTGCCGGCAGATGTTACGCGTTCCGGAGTTACGGTACAGAAACAGCGTACAAGTGCCCTGATGTTCCTGTCTTTTTACACGGCGAATAAAGATTTGGACGAAGTCTGGCTTCAGAACTATTTAAATATCAATGTCATCCCGGAACTGAAAAGGGTAAACGGTGTGGGTGATGCGCAGGCATTCGGAGGAAAAAATTTCTCGATGAGAGTCTGGATCGATCCGGCAAAAATGGCGGCGTACGGTTTAGAACCTTCAGATGTTACTGCAGCAATCAATGAACAGTCGCGTGAAGCTGCTGCGGGTCAGCTAGGACAGAACAGCGGAAGCGCTTTCGAATATGTGATCACGTACAAAGGGAAATTTAATGTTGCCAATGATTACGGAGATATCATCCTTAAATCCCTTGGAAACGGGCAGTTTTTAAAACTGAAAGACGTTGCTGAGATTAAACTGGATGCGCAGTCTTACAGCTCGATCGGGGAAAATAACGGCCGCCGTTCCGTAAGTATGGGGATTTTCCAAACGCCGGGATCCAACGCACAGCAGATTATTAAAGACATCAAAATATTCCTGGAAGAAAACGAGAAAACCTTACCGAAAGATGTGGGTTACACGATTAATTTTGATACCAATGACTTTCTGGAAGCCTCAATCGGAAAAGTAGTAACCACCTTACTCGAAGCATTTGTCCTCGTGTTTTTGGTGGTATATTTGTTCCTTCAGGATTTCCGTTCTACCTTAATTCCGGCGATTGCGGTTCCCGTTTCTATCGTTGGAACTTTTTTCTTTCTGAATCTATTTGGGTATTCATTAAACCTTTTAACGCTTTTCGCATTGGTTCTCGCAATTGGAATTGTGGTCGATGATGCTATTGTGGTCGTCGAGGCGGTTCATGCAAAAATGGAACACGGATTTACAGACCCCAAAAAGGCGACCGTAAGTGCGATGGATGAGATTACCGGTGCGATTATCTCAATCACATTGGTAATGTCTGCAGTATTCATTCCGGTAACCTTCATAACAGGGCCTACAGGAGTTTTTTACCAACAGTTTGGGATTACGCTGATTGTTGCCATTTTAATCTCTGCGGTTAATGCATTGACGCTCAGTCCGGTTTTATGTTCCCTGTTTTTGAAACCCAATCCTGCGCATCATAAAGAATATGCTTCTATGAACTTCCTGCAGAAGTTTTTCTACAAATTCAACGCAGCATTTAAAAGCGGTACAGACCGGTACGGAAGACTTTTCGTTTTCCTTTTGAGACATAAATGGGTAACGCTGATCATTTTTGCTGTTGGAGGATTGTTTTTCTGGTGGTCAAATGCCACAATGCCTTCAGGCTTCGTACCTAAAGAAGACCGTGGAATTATCTTTACCGATGTGGCACTCCCGCCGGGATCCTCTATGGAAAGGACTTATAACGTTTTAAAAGATTTGCAGGAAGAAGCCCGGAAAATACCAGGCGTTGCCAACGTTACCTTTACCGCAAGCCGAGGATTTATGTCAGGAAGCGGTTCTAACGCTGGGCAGGCTTTTGTGCGACTGAAACCGTTTGGTGAGCGAGCAAAAGATGATGATCAGTCGGTTGAAGCGATTACCAAAAAGCTTTTCGGACTCGCAGGCAAATATCCTGACGCGAAAATTGTATTTTTCTCTCCGCCAAGTATTCCGGGATTTGGTTCCAGTGATGGTTTTTCCGCAGTATTGCTCGATAAATCAGGCGGCAGTTTAAGGCAGCTTGATGGCGTTGCAAAAGAATATCTGGGAGCTTTGATGGAAAGACCGGAAGTTCAGTTCGCGCAAACTTCTTTCAACACGAATTATCCGCAGTACGAAATGGTTATTGATGTTCCACGTGCAAAAGAAACCGGAGTTTCGGTTTCAGATATATTAAGTGCGATGCAGGGATATGTTGGAGGCGTTTATGCTGCCGATTTCACCAAATATGGAAAGCAGTTCCGGGTAATGGTTCAGGCATTTCCTGATTCCCGAAACGAGCCATCGGATCTCAGCAGTATTTTTGTAAAGACTGCTTCAGGCCAAATGGCACCCATCTCGCAGTTTGTAACGATGGAGAAGACCTTCGGGCCAAAATCTGTGGAAAGATATAACCTGTTTACATCGATTTCGATTTCAGGATCGAACAATCCTGGATTTTCAACCGGTGATGCAATTCGTGCAGTACAGGAAGTTGCCGCGGAAAAACTTCCGGCAGATTATGTGGTTGAATTTACCGGTCTTTCGAAAGAGGAATTGAGTTCAGGTTCACAGACAGCGATTATCTTCTTACTGAGTTTGGTATTTGTCTATTTCATCCTCGCGGCACAGTATGAAAGTTTCCTGCTTCCTTTAGCAGTTATTATTTCCCTTCCTTTGGGAGTTGCAGGTGCTTATTTCGGGCAGAGAATTGCAGGTCTGGAAAATAATATCTATTTCCAGATTGCTTTAATTATGCTTGTCGGACTTTTAGCCAAGAACGCCATTCTTATTGTAGAATTTGCCATACAGCGGAGAAATCACGGTGAAACTTTAGCCATGTCTGCCATTAACGCCGCTAAGGCGAGATTAAGACCGATTCTAATGACTTCCTTCGCGTTTATTTTCGGGATGCTTCCATTGGTTTTTGCCTCGGGTATTGGCTCTGTAGGAAACCGATCTATCGGAACCGGAGCAGCAGCAGGTCTTCTTATCGGAACGTTTTTCGGGCTGGTAGCGATTCCTGTTCTGTATGTGATTTTCCAGTGGTTACAGGAAAAGATCACTCCGGTTAAATCGAAAAAAATTAATCTGGCAGAATAATTTCCCACACTGATTAAAATTTTAAAAATGAGAAAACATTTCAATATAAAAACTTTATTACTGTCGCTCCTTACGTTAGCAGTGCTTTCCTCCTGTACGGCGCGGCAAACGTATGAAAGGCCCAATGAAGTGAATGAAAATCTTTTCAGGACAGATCTTCTTCCGAAGGATTCTGCAAGTATTGCTACTGTATCCTGGCGTGAGATTTTTACTGATCCTGTGCTCCAGAAACATGTTACGAAAGGACTTGAAAATAATCTGGATATAAGAATTGCGCTGCAGAATATCGCTTCAGCGGAATCTTATTTAAAACAGAGTAAAGCTGCTTATCAGCCAACACTTTCTGTTGGTCCGTCTTATACTTTTCAGACTCAGTCTTTGAATACTCAGCTTGGTCAGCTTTCGGGTAACAGAAGGTATAACAACCTTTTTGACCTAAGCGGTGATATTTCCTGGGAAGCAGATATCTGGGGAAAAATGAATTCTGAGGAAAAAGCTCAGCTAGCACAGTATTTAGGAACGGTTGCCGCGCACAAAGCGGTAAAAACTGATTTAGTAGCAGCCATTGCGTCCGGCTATTATCAGCTTTTAACTTTTGATGAGCAGAAGAGAATCATCAGTGAAACCATCGCTCTTCGCAGGAAAAATCTTGAAACAACAAAAGCCTTAAAGGATGCCGGAACATTGACCGAAGTTGCTGTTCAGCAGAGTGAAGCATTAGTTTTCAATGCAGAATCACTGCTGATTAATACCGATGTTCAGATAGCGCTCCTGGAAAATGCAATGAGCCTTTTAATGGGTGTTCCTTCGCAACAAATCGAGCGGGCAACACTTAGCCAGCAACAGATGCCGGCTGATTATAAACTAGGGTTTTCTGCAAATCTGCTTTCCAACAGAGCTGATGTGATGGCTGCTGAATACGGATTAATGTCCGCTTTTGAACTCACCAACGCTGCGAAAGCACAGTTCTATCCAAGCTTAAGGATTAACGGCGGCGGTGGGATACAGAGTCTGGATATTGATCACCTGTTCAGCGTGAATTCACTTTTTGCCAATGTGGTAGCAGGTTTGGTGCAACCGGTTCTAAATAAAAGACAGATCCGAACCAATTACGAAGTAAGTTTAGCCAACAGAGAAAGAGCGTATCTTAATTTCCGTAAAACCCTTCTTACAGCAGGAAGAGAAGTTTCTGATGCTTTGAAAGTTTATGAATCCCAGGACAGTTTTATCGATTTGAAAAGAAAAGAACTTACCGCTTACCAAAAATCAGTGGAATTTTCTCAGGAACTGGTGAATTACGGGATGGCGAATTATCTGGAAGTGTTAAATGCTTCAGTAAATTCCCTGAATGCTGAACTTAATATTTCCAATGCAGAATATGCCAAAATGAAAGCCGGGGTAGAGCTTTATCAGGCGCTTGGCGGCGGTTGGAGATAACTAAATAGTGATTTAAATTAAGAAAATATTGAAACCGTCTGAAATTTTTCAGGCGGTTTTTCGTTGTAATTTTAGATAGTTAATTGTTTAACCGAAGATTACGATTATGAGTTTGTATTTCGCAGCGGCTGTTCCGCCCCAAGAGCTCCGCCAAAAAGCCAGAAATTTAAGCAGAGATTTTGCTAATAGGTTTGATTCTGTAAAATCGTTCAAAAATTTTCCTCACATAACCTTAATTAAACCTTTCTCTTTTGAGGAAAGCAAAGAAGATGTTCTGGTGGGAAATTTTTCTGAAATGAATTTGAAAACAACTCCTTTCAATGTTAATCTTAAAGATTTCGGGTGTTTTCCCAACAAAAACAATCCTGTTATTTTTATCAAACCTGAAAATAAGGAAGAACTTCAGAAATTATTTGATGAGATTCAGCCAAAAATGAATTTTCATTCTTACGCAAAACTTAATCCTCATTTAACCGTCGCTTACCGTGATCTAACTTTTGAAAACTTTCAGAAAGCCTGGGAAGAATATCAGTCAAAAACCTTTGAAGATTCATTCTTGGTAGATAAAATCTGTCTTTTCAAACATTATAACGGAAAATGGAACCTGCTGAAGATTAAAAATCTGGAATAGCTATTTCAGATTTTTAAAGAATTCCCACATCACAATTCCTCCGCAAACCGAAACATTCAGCGAGTGTTTTGTTCCCAATTGGGGAATTTCAAGGAAAGTGTCGTAAAGATACAGCGCTTCATCACTTAAGCCGTCAACCTCGTTACCGAGAACTAAAGCGTATTTCTGGTCTTTGTTAATTTCATAGTCAGTTATGATTTCTGAATTGGAAGTCTGCTCAATACCGACAATCTGATAGTTTTCTTGTTTAAGATTCTCCAGTGCTGCCGAAATGCTTTTCTCATAAATCCAGTCCACACTTTCTGTCGCGCCAAGCGCAGCTTTATGAATTTCGCGGTGAGGCGGTTGCGGCGTGATTCCGCACAGAATAATTTTCTCCACAATAAAAGCGTCCGCCGTTCTGAAAACCGCGCCCACATTATGCATGCTTCTCACATTATCCAAAACCACCACCAAAGGAATTTTTTCAGTTTGTTTGAAGGTTTCTACATCGATTCGCCCTAATTCTTCGAGTTTCAGTTTCTTGGTGGATGACATTTTCGTATTTTTGGCAAAATTAAGTTTTTTAAACCTCTTATCGTTAATTTCCGATTCGTAAAAAATTCCCGTGGCAAAGAAAGAAACTCCTTTAATGACGCAGTACAACACCATCAAGGCGAAATATCCTGATGCGCTTTTGCTTTTTCGGGTTGGGGATTTTTATGAGACTTTTGGCCAGGACGCTATCCGCACCTCCCAGATTTTGGGCATCGTACTGACTAAAAGAGCCAACGGTGAAGGTCACATCGAGCTGGCAGGTTTTCCGCACCATTCAGTGGATTCGTATCTGCCAAAACTGGTACGGGCCGGCCTTCGTGTTGCAATCTGCGACCAGTTGGAAGATCCGAAAACCGTTGCGAAAGGAATTGTAAAACGAGGTGTAACAGAGCTTGTAACTCCCGGCGTTACTTTTAATGAGCAGGTTTTAACATCCAAGAAAAATAATTTCCTGCTTTCAGTTCACAAGCAAAAAGAAAAATTCGGGATGGCTTTGGTCGATGTTTCTACCGGAGAGTTCCTGGTTTCGGAGGGAAATCTTGATAAACTTCTGCATATCGTTCACACTTTCGATCCGTCGGAAATTATTTATCAGCGTTCAACAGAACTTCCTGCACAGCTTAAAAATAAAAACTCTTTCAAGCTGGAAGACTGGGCCTTTCAGTACAATTATGCTTACGAAAAACTCACAAACCACTTCAAAACGGCTTCTTTAAAGGGATTTGGAATTGAAGAACATCAGCTGGGCATCATTTCTGCCGGCGCGATTTTCGCTTATTTGGTCGAGGATACGCATCACGCACTGCTGCAGCATATTACTAAAATTCAGTTAATTCCGCAGGAAGATTATCTGATGATGGATAATTTTACGCTTAGGAATCTCGAAATCGCTTATCCAAGCAATTTGCAGGGGAAATCGCTGCTCGATATCATTGATAAAACGTCAACACCAATGGGCGGAAGACTGCTCAGAAGAAGACTGATTCTGCCTTTAAAATCAGTTGATGAAATTAACCGAAGATTAAATTTAATTGAATTCTTCAACAAAGAAGATCAGTTAAAATATGAAATTCAGCAGTTACTGAAATCCATCTCAGATCTTGACCGTCTGATGGGAAAACTGGCTTCAGAGAAAATCTGTCCGAAAGAATTGGGTTATCTCCGCCAGAGTTTAGCGAATATTCATCAGATTAAAAATTTGCTTCATCCTTTTGCGGAAGTTTTGGCCTGGATAGAACCGTTGAATAATCTTGAAGAACTCATTCAGTATCTACAGAATTACCTGAATGAAGAACTTCCTGTAAATATTTCGAAAGGAAATGTGATTAAAAGCGGAATTTCGGAAGATCTGGATCATCTCCGCGGTTTGCAAAGCAAAGGGAAAAACTTCCTGGAAGAGATGTGCGAACGCGAGATTGAAAGAACCGGAATTTCAAGTTTAAAAATAAGTTTCAACGGTGTTTTCGGATACTTTATTGAAGTCCGTAACACGCATAAAGACAAAGTTCCGGGCGACTGGATCAGAAAACAGACTTTGGTAAATGCCGAAAGATATATTACTGAAGAGCTGAAGGAATACGAAGAACAGATCCTTGGTGCAGAAGAAAAAATCTCGAAAATAGAGCACGAACTTTACCGCAAAGTCTGCGATAATGTCATGGTTTATATTGATGCGATTCAGGGAAATTCAAAAATAATTGCTGAACTCGACTGCGGCGTTGGTTTATCAGAACTTGCTGTCTCGGAAAGTTATACGAGACCGATTCTAAATGATTCTTTTGAAATCAATTTAAAAGAAGCACGCCACCCAATTATTGAAAACGCGCTACCGCTCGGCGAAAAGTATATTGCGAACGATCTGTTTCTGGATAAAGATTCACAGCAGATCATTATGGTGACCGGACCGAATATGGCGGGTAAATCGGCGATTTTAAGACAAACTGCGATTATCTGTTTAATGGCACAGATCGGAAGTTTTGTTCCTGCAAAACATGCGGAAATAGGAGTTTTGGATAAGATTTTCACGAGAGTCGGCGCTACGGATAATATTTCTGCCGGCGAATCTACTTTTATGGTGGAAATGAATGAAGCAGCGAATATTCTCAATAATATTTCCGACAGAAGTTTAATTCTTCTGGACGAAATCGGGCGCGGAACTTCTACTTACGACGGAGTTTCGATTGCGTGGGCGATTGCGGAATACTTGCATCAACACCCAACTCAGGCTAAAACCCTGTTCGCAACGCATTATCATGAACTGAACGAAATGACGGTAAATTTCGAGAGAATCAAGAATTTCCACGTTTCCATTCAGGAGAATAAAGGAAATATTATTTTCATGAGAAAACTTCTTCCTGGCGGTAGCGAACACAGTTTCGGGATTCATGTGGCGAAACTTGCAGGAATGCCTTCAAAAGTGGTGAACCGCGCCAATGAAGTTTTAAAAACACTGGAAAAAAGCCGTTCGCAAAGCGGATCTAAAGATTCTGCCAAAGCGATTACGGATGAAAATATGCAGTTGTCATTTTTTCAGTTAGACGATCCGGTTCTGGAAAATATCCGTGAAGAACTCACAAAAATCGACATCAATACTTTGACGCCGATAGAAGCTTTAATGAAGCTGAATTCGATTAAGAAGATGATTGGGAAGTGATGAATTTAATTTGATATTGAACTGAACTGGGAATTGCATACTCTGATCCAGCTGCTTTTAATTAGGTCAACTATTAAAAACAATTACTCGAAAACAAAATTCAGTGGGACTCTAAACCGGTACCGAACTGGGACACCATTTATTTTGGCTGGAGACCATTTTGTTTTTATGAGAGAAATTGCGCGGATTGCTTCTTTGTTGAAACTTTCATTGTCCCCAATTGCAGTAACATTTGTGATAGATCCATCTGTCTCAACTACAAATTTTAGTACACACGATTCTTTTCCTTTTCCTTTCACTTTTTTTGCACGAAAGTTCTTAGCAATTAACTGACGAAAATTTTGAACACCACCCTCTTGAAATTCCGGCGCTCGTCCGGACATCGCGCTGGAATCTTTCTGATTTTCCTGCGAAAAAGTAAGCCCAAAAATCAGGACACTAAGTATTAACAAAAGTTTTTTCATAGTTAAATTTTACCCAAAATTCTGCAGTTCCACGAGTCTTCTGTATACATTGTTATTGTTCATCAGTTCATTGTGCGTCCCTTGCTCTACAATGCTTCCGCGTTCCATCACAACGATCCAGTCGGCCTTTTGGATGGTGGAGAGTCTGTGAGCGATAACGAGAGACGTTCTGTTCTGCATCATTTTTTCCAACGCGTCCTGCACGAATCTTTCAGATTCAGTATCCAGGGCGGAAGTCGCTTCATCCAGAATCATGATTGGCGGATTTTTCAGAACGGCTCTGGCAATAGAAACCCTTTGTTTTTGGCCGCCGGAAAGTTTGTTTCCGTCGTCGCCAATATTGGTGTAATATTTTTCCGGAAGACCTTCAATAAACTCATGCGCATTGGCAATTTTCGCGGCAGCCTTCACTTCCTCTTCGGTTGCGTTGGGCTTTCCCATGAGGATGTTGTTGAAAACTGAATCATTGAAAAGTACGGATTCCTGGGTTACCATTCCGAGAAGATTTCGGTAATCGTCCAGTTTTAAGTCTTTGATGTTTACGCCGTCAACTAGGATCTCTCCTTCAGAAATATCATAAAAACGGGCAAGTAAATTTGCAATGGTCGTTTTCCCTGAACCTGACTGACCTACAAGCGCCACCGTTTTGCCTTTAGGAATTGTAAGGTTGAAATTTTTGAGAATTACATTGTCTTTATCGTAATAAAAACCAATATTTTTAAATTCAATTTTATCTTTTAAAGTAGAAATAGCAACTGGATTTTCGATTTCTTCGACTTTCAGATCATAATCTAAAACTTCTGAAACCCGGTCCAAACTCGCCATTCCGCCCTGAATATTTGAAATCGCACTGGATAATTTCTTCGCAGGATCCAGAATCTGGAAAAACATCCCGATAAAAACTAGAAATGTTTCCGGTTCCATCGTCTGCTCATTTAAAATCTGAACGCCTGCAAACCACGTTATGATCAAAATGGTGACGGAACCTAAAAATTCGCTCATCGGAGAGGCAAGTTCACGGCGGCGGCTCATTCCGATCGCATATTTTTTCCAGTTATCTGTGGTGGTATTAAATCTGGTCTTCAGTATTTTGTCTGCATTGAAGATTTTAATGACTTTCGAAGATTTTAAAGTTTCATCAACCAATGAAAAGAGGTTTCCGAGTTCTTCCTGTGCTGCGGTAGCCTGTCTTTTCAGGCTTTTTCCGACCCAGGCAATCAGGCCGCCCATAAGAGGGAATACAAGCAGGGAAAACATTGTAAGATTAGGTGAAAGAATAAACAGCGTAATCAGCGATGAAATAATCATGAAAGGCGAGTTAATCACATCTACCAGACTTCCCATAATTCCGCTTTCAACGCCACCGATATCGTTGGAAATCCGGCTCATCATATCTCCCTTGCGCTTCTCAGTATAGAAAGAAACCGGCAGTTTCAGGAATTTGTTGTACATCGCCGTCCTTAAATCTTTGGTAATTCCCACACGGTAATTTACCAACAGATAGGCGCCAAGATATCTGAAGATATTCCGAAGCAAAAATGCAACAGCGGTTACCGCGCACAAGATTGCGAGAACTTTTACCGTTCCGTAAGTGTCGATATTTTTCTGAATCGTATAATAAGCCCAGTCTTTAGCATATCCAAAAAAATCAACAAGCCGGCCCGAGTTTACCGGTGGTTTTGTAGTGTCGACTTTATCTACCGTTCCGAACATCAATCCCAGAATGGGAAGCATTGTAGCCACCGAAAATATATTGAGAACAGAATACATGATGTTGAAAAACATGCTTCCGAAAAGGTATTTCTGATGAGGTTTGGCAAAGGAGAGAATGCGTTGTAATGGTTTCATTCGGGAAATTTAGTGGGCAAAATTACGGATTTTTTGATTGGTTGCTTCTATTACTTAAAGCTTACTTTATCGTTGTATTTGGGTGTAAAGTTTTTCGGAGTGAGTTTTTGGAAGGTTCTTCCAAAACTGTTTATAAGCCCGGTAAGATTATCAAAATTCACTACATTAATATCGTCATTGAGCTGATGGTAATGTTTTGCAACATTCATGTCCACGGTTGAAAACGAATGGGCGATGATTTTCTTTTTAACAAAAATTACGTTATCCGAACGGTAAAAAAGCTGCTGACCAATGTATGGATCGGGGTGAACTTTAAGTCCGGTTGCGGCATTGGTATTCAGCAATTCGTCCAAATCAGAAAATTCAGCACCGGTCATATAGATAGCATTGGGGCCGAATTGCGAAACCGTTGCCACCATTTCAAAATTAAATAATGCAGAAATTTTGGAGTGTTTTTCTGTTAAAAGAGGGTTTTCAGCGATCGCTTTTGATCCTTTCATCCCTTTTTCTTCACCATTGAAAGCCATGTACATCATTGAAAAAGCAGGGTCTGTAGTTTTAAAGTAATCTGACAGTCCGATCATTAAAGTTACGCCACTGGCATTATCGTCGGCTCCGTTATATATATTATCGCCACTTTTTTCGGTGGAACCGATATGATCGAAGTGGGCGGAGTACGCTAAAATTTGGTCAGATTTACCTTTTTGTATCCCGCAGACATTATACGCAACTTTTCCTTTGTATTCAAAAGGAATTAGATAAGAGTCTCCGGCGCAATATCCGAGATTATTTTCCTTGAAGCGTTGCGCAATATATGCTGCGGCGGAGTCGTTTTGTGGAGTTCCGATCTCGCGGCCTTTCATATCATCCGAAGCCAGAGCAGAGAGCACTGTAAAGATGCGGTCTTTAGAAACTTCCTGTGAATAGAGGACTGTTGAAAAAACGAGCGCAAAAAGCAAATAGTGATTCTTCATTGGTAATTTTTGATAAAGATAAATATTTAAGTGGCCAATAAAAAAAACAGCCCCAAAACCGGAGCTGTTTAACTCAAAAAAAATCGTTGTGAGTTTAGCGGAGTCTGTCTACAGATTTCACGAGCCTCTCGTCTTTTCTGATATAAGTGTTTGCAATTAACAAACAGATTATCGAAAGCAACGGGAAAATCGGCTCAATACCTTTCTCAGGAAAATTAATTCCTCCAGATAAACTGAGTAGCCAATACGCCAATAAACCGAGCAACAAAGCGTTTATAAAAATGCTGATATTATTCAGCAGAATCTGTCTTTTCCGGTCTTTATAACTCAAAATGCTGATGAATCCTACAAGCACTAAACCTACACAGACTACAGAAATAAATGGAACGGGTCCGAAAACGGAAAAATCCTGCCCGGTGACGAACAGAAAAATCGCACCTAAAATCGCCAGAAAAATCCAAACAGTCTGTATTCTTTGCAGCATCGTATTGAGTATGAGGTGCAAAAATAACAATAATTTTTTGCATAAATAAAAAATTAACGTAGATTTGCCGTACAAATGACCTTATAAAGAAAGTCGCCCGACTTAACTTTCTTACTTACACTTACTTATAACATACTTTTTCACATAACAATTTATGTTCAACATTGAAACGTTACGGTCAAAATCCGAATCGGAGTTGACTAAAATCACGAAAGATTTAGGCGTTAAACTTGCTAAAAACAGCACGGATAATGATAAAATCTTTGCAATCCTTGATTTTCAGGCTTCAAATACCAAAATTGCAAAAGATTACTTCAACGCCACTGAAACTACTATGAATACAGAAGAAAAACCAGCTCCTGCACCTAAAAAACCGGTTGCAAAGAAACCAGCCGCCAAAAAGAAAGTGGAGAAACCCGCTGAAGTTTCCGTAGAAATTCCGTTTGAAAAAGCAGAAACACCTGCTGAGACTCCGCAGGAAAAACCTTCTGAAATTCAAGAATCAACGCCAGTTGAAGCCAATAAAGATTCCGAAAACAACCGCAATCAGCAAAAGAAAAAAAGACAGCGTGTTGCCGCTCCGAAAGAGGAGGCTGCAACTGAAACTGTAGTTGCAGAGGCTGCGGTAGAAACTGAAGCAAAAGCTGAGCAGGCTAAAAATCAAAATCCGAGCCAGAATCAGAATCCAAACCAGAATCCAAACCAGAACCCTAATCAGAACGGAAATGGCAATGGAAACGGAAATAAAAATCCAAATCAAAACAGGCCCCAGCACCCGAATCAGAAGAATCAGAACAAAAACCCAAATCAAAATCCAAATCAGAACCGCAATCAGCAAAATTCTGAAAATCAGGAAGAAAACTCTAAGAAAGACTTTAATTTCGATGGATTAGTAACGATTGAGGGTGTTCTCGAGATTCTTCCGGATAACTACGGATTCCTCCGTTCCTCAGATTTCTCCTACATTTCTTCACCGGATGATGTGTATGTTTCAACCAATCAGATCAGGAATTATGCATTGAAAACAGGCGATACCGTTCGGGGAATTGTCCGTTTGCCAAAAGAAGGCGAAAAATATTTCTCCTTACTGAAACCAACAGAAGTTAACGGCCGGGATTTAGAATTCATTAAAGACCGCGTTGCATTCGAATTCCTTACGCCGTTGTTCCCTGAAGAAAAATTCAATTTAACAGGGAAAAACTCTACACTTTCTACAAGAATTGTTGATCTCTTCACTCCGATAGGAAAAGGGCAGCGTGCAATGATTGTTGCCCAGCCTAAAACGGGTAAAACGATGTTGCTTAAAGACATTGCAAATTCCATTTCCGAAAACCACCCAGAAGCTTATATGATGATTTTGCTCATCGATGAAAGACCGGAAGAGGTGACTGATATGGAAAGAAGCGTAAATGCAGAAGTAATTGCCTCAACTTTTGATGAACCTGCTGATAAACACGTAAAAGTCGCCAATCTTGTACTTTCAAAAGCACAAAGAATGGTAGAATGCGGTCATGATGTAGTGATTTTACTGGATTCAATTACGCGTTTGGCAAGAGCTTACAATACGGTAACTCCAGCTTCAGGAAAAATTCTTTCCGGAGGTGTTGATGCCAATGCACTTCACAAACCGAAAAGATTCTTCGGTGCGGCAAGAAATATTGAAGGCGGCGGTTCTTTAACCATCATTGCAACAGCATTAATCGATACAGGTTCTAAAATGGATGAAGTTATTTTCGAAGAATTCAAAGGAACCGGAAATATGGAACTTCAGCTCGACAGAAAAATTGCCAACAAACGAATTTATCCTGCGATTGATTTGGTATCATCAAGTACGAGAAGAGATGATCTTCTTCTAGATGAAACTACACAGCAGAGAATGTGGATTTTAAGAAAGTATCTTGCAGACATGAATCCAGTAGAAGCCATGGAATTTGTAAACAAAAGCATCAAAGGAACTTTAAACAACGAGGAGTTTCTGATGAGTATGAACAGGTAATTTATTATTACTCACAGAATAGAAACCGCTCCGAAAAGGGCGGTTTTTTTGTTTCCGCCGATGTTAAAGATTTATTAAAGTAATGTACTTGGTTTGGACCTGCCCCACATTATGACTAAATTTGGGTATTAACTTTTAAATTTAAAAAATTATGGCATTCGAATTACCACAATTGGGCTATGCGTACGACGCGCTTGAACCGACCATTGATGCAAGAACAATGGAAATTCACCACACGAAACACCATCAGGCATACATCGATAACTTAAACAAAGCCATTGCAGGAACTGAACTGGAAGGAAAAACCATCGAAGAAATCTGCAAAACAGGAACCGATAAACCTGCAGTTAGAAATAACGGCGGCGGACATTATAACCATACGCTTTTCTGGGAGATTTTAACTCCAGGCGGTAGCAAAGAACCTGTAGGAAATGTAAAAGCTGCGATTGAAGCGTACGGCGGTTTCGAAAAATTCAAGACAGATTTTTCTGAGGCTGCGAAAACGAGATTCGGTTCTGGCTGGGCTTGGCTTTGTAAGAAAGAAGACGGTTCTGCAGCGGTTTGCTCTACACCAAATCAGGACAATCCTTTGATGCCGGTTTCCGATTGTCAGGGCACGCCGGTGTTGGGACTTGATGTTTGGGAGCACGCTTATTACCTGAACTACCAGAACAGAAGGCCAGATTATGTTACTTCGTTCTTCGAGGTGATAAACTGGGATAAAGTGGAAGAAAAATTCAACAAGTAGTATTCATATTATTAAAATAAATAAGGTTTAGAAATTTCTGAACCTTATTTTTATTTATTAACGGATATCTGCACCGCTCAATCCCGACATGCGAAGACCGTATTTCCACTGAACATACGCAAAAACCTGATACAGTTTATACTCGAATTTCAGTCCATAATTTTCCTCAGGATCGTAATCAATAGAAGATTCAATTACGTTCCTGTATTTTCCTGAATAATAATACGAGTTCCATTCGTTCACGAGAAATGTATTTCTTGTTTTCAGATAGCTTTCAGAATACATGCTCATGGGTTTAGCAACCGCATTCAGGAAATAATCATATTGCGTATCGATGACCTGAAGATCCCACTCGCCGTCATCATTCTTCGAAGGCGAAATTTCTGGGTTTGCGGAACTGTCCTGAGGCTTATTCTGAGGTACGCAGGCGAATATACTAAACGCCAGTATTAGATATATAAGTTTTTTCATCCTTTTATTTTGATATAAAGGTAGGAAAAAATAAAACCGAAGTCAGCAACTACGGTTTTATCTATATTTAAAAAAACTTATTTGGATTTGTGTTCCCGCTGTAGTACTGTGAATACAGGGAAGTGATCGCTGTATCCGTTAGTGAAGCGGTCGCCGTCCCAAGATCTCAGCGGATAGCCTTTCCATTGTCCTTCACTGTTTTTCAGGTAAGCCGGGGCGTAAACCTCTGTTTTAAAAAGAGAATACCCCGTTGAAAGTTTTTCTGTAGAATGTAAATTTTTTGACGCAATCATCTGATCAAAAAGATTCGGAGCGTCCCGGTAACCCAATGTTGCTACACCTGATTTGTACATTTTGTTCATCAGGTTATAATACGGCGATTGGTCACTAAGTTGGGTAGGTTCTCCTACAGCTCCTAAAACTTTTCTAATACTTGGGCTTACCGGATCATCATTAAAATCGCCCATTGCCACTAATTTAATTGAAGGATCTTCGGCTCTTAACCTGTCCATCTCAGTTTTAAGCACTGTTGCAGCCGCTGCTCTTCTCGGATAAGAGCGCGCTTCGCCACCGCTTCTAGAGGGCCAGTGATTCACGAAGAATGCGTATTTTTCACCATCCAATAAACCTTTTACGACTAAAACTCCACGGGTATAGCTTCGGTAGCCGTCATCATTGAAGGTTTTGATTTCTTTTTCGTAATGGTCGGTTACCACAAATCTTCCTTTTTGGTAGATTAATCCAACATCTACACCACGCGCATCATAGGAATTGTGATGAATGATTCCGTAATTGCTTTTTGCAAGTGCAGGTTGCTTAATGAGATCTTCAATCACCTGCCGGTTTTCTACCTCTACCAAACCAATTACCGCCGGATTATCGTTCGTGTACTGTCTTCCGAGTTCGGAAAGGACTTTGCTCACGTTGGCCATTTTCTGGTTATACTTTTCTGCGTTCCAGTTTTTTCCGCTGTTTGCAGTAAAGTCATCGGCAAGAATTTGATTCCTTACGACTTTTTTACCTACCAGCAGTTCATTACTCCATTCTCCTTTATAAACTTCGGTTGTTTCAAGGTATTGTAAAGAGTCGATTGGTACACTTCGGTGGAAAGCCGGGTTTTTAAAGTCTTTGGTACCATCAATATAATCTGCAGAAGGAACGGTGTCCCAAAGGTTTTCTACGTTATAAAATGCAATGGCTGCCCGCTGTACCTGAACTTTCTGGGAAAAAACAAGACCCATTGAAAACAGCGCGATTGTAATAAAAATTTTTTTCATTAGAAATACATAAAAATTTTAAGTGGGTAAAATTACTAATAATTTCGGAAGCAAGCACTTAAACTAACAGTATTCTTTTTGCGAAGTAACCTGATTAGTGTCATGCATTCTATTTTAGGGATTTAAATGATAAATCATCCTTCTTATAAGAATAAAGTGTTAAATATCTTTAACTTAATAAAAATTAAGTTTAAATTTGTTGCCCCTTAAAAATATACTATCATAAGGGAATTAAATAATTAGTTATGATTAAAAAGTTATCCTTAATCTCATTGTTTACGTTGCTTCCGGCATCCTTCTATTTCGCACAGACTACGGTTTATGCGTACGTGAAAGACCAGGAGGGCAAACCAGTTGAGAGCGCAGAGATTGATCTTGTACAGTCTACTGATGATGTGAAAGCCGATAAAATTGGTTATTTTCAGTTTGTTGATCTACAGCCTGGGCAGTACCAGATCAATGTTTCAAAGCAGAATTTTGAAACAAAGATTATTGAGTTTACGGTATCTGCAGACGAAAAAAGAAGAGATTTAGGTGTAATCAGTCTAATGCCAGCTCCATTTGCAAACGCAGGGGTGATGGTAATCGATGATTCCGCCGCCGATAATGATGAGGGAGGATCTTCTATGCAGCCTACAGTAGGGCTTCTGAGCTCGGGTCGAGATGTTTTCCAAAGTATAACTGCATTCGAACTTGGTGCATACTGGTTCCGTCCGAGAGGGGTTGAGAACCGTTTCGAAGATGTACTTTTCAACGGTGTATCAATGTCGAAAAATGATGACGGGAAAGTAGATTTCAGCAACTGGGGAGGATTAAACGACGTTACCCGTTACCCATTTGAATCTGTAGATAATATTACCCCTTCCGAATATGCCTTCGGTAATCTTGGTGGGGTTGTATATTATAATACAAGAGCTTCCAGCTACAGAAAACAGACTTCTCTTGCTTACTCATTTACAAACAGAAGCTATTTCCACCGTGCTATGGCGACTTACTCCAGCGGTTTGTCTAAAAACGGTTGGGCATTTACATTCTCCGGAAGCCGAAGATGGGCTGATGAAGGTGTTATTGACGGAACTTATCAGGATTCTTACGCATATTTCGGTGCTATTGAAAAGCAGTTCAGCAGCAGACACGCAATTAACTTAACGGCTTTTGGAGCGCCAACTTACAGAGCAAACAATTCACCGAACACTCAGGAAGCTTATGACCTGATGGGTAAAGATTATAATGCGTACTGGGGATGGCAAGATGGTGAGAAAAGAAATTCAAGAATCAGAAAAGTATTTGAACCGATGTTTATGCTTACTGATTATTTGAAGATCGGTAAAAACAGCAACTGGAACAACACTATTTCCTATCAGGAAGGTAGAGACGGGAGAAGCCGTTTAGACTGGTTCCACGCAGCAGATCCTAATCCTACTTATTATAGAAAACTTCCAAGCTACGGTATTTTCACTGAAGAGGAATTTAAAGCTAATTCACAAATCGACTGGATGAGCCTTTACCAAGCTAACTACCTTAACCGTTATGATATGGCAGGTAATGAGAAGGGCGCAGTGTACAGTATTGTAGAAGATGTAAATAAAGATAAAACCATCAACTTTGCGTCGCACTTTGATACAAAGCTTGATGAAAACTGGAAACTGAACATCAACTTTAACTATCAGAATTTAAAATCTGATAACTTCAGAGAGATGAAAGATCTTTTAGGAGCTTTATATGCAAACAATCTGAATGCTTTCGGAAACGATCAGCCTTACGATTTGGATAATCCTAATGCTAAAATTCTTGTAGGAGACCGAACTCAGTATTCTTACGATTTATTAAGAAATCAGTACACGTTAAACGCTTCCACAGAGATAGATTTACCAAAATGGAATGTAACAGCTTCGGCTTTTACCTCTTATGCTGATTCGCAAAGAGACGGTAAATTCAGACATCACCAATATGCTGACAGCAAAGGAAAGAGCGAAGTTTTCAACTCTATCGATGCGGGTCTAAAAGGAAGAGTGCTTTATAAGGTTGACGGTAGAAACTTTATCGTGTATAACGGAACGTTTTTCAGTCTGGCACCTACGTTAAACGAAATTTTCATCAGCCCGCGTGTTACCAATATGATTACACCGAATGTTGAAAACCAGATCATCAATTCAAATGACTTAAACTATATCCTAAGAGGCCAGATTCTTAAACTTAGATTAAGTGCATACTCTACCACTATTAAAAATGCTACAGAAATTTCCAGATATTATGCAGATATTTCCAGCGAAGCAGTGGATCAGGGTAACGCATTGGTTGCGGAGGTGCTGAGCGGTATTGACAAATCCTATCAAGGTTTTGAATTAGGTGCAGATGTAAAAATTACAACGACCTTAAATGCTACCGCTGTTGCAAGTTATGGTGATTATAAAATTACCAATAATCCTACAGTTACAACTTTTGATGATGATTTTGGAATCAGAGAGTGGGGAACTGCTAACATCAAAGATTATAAAATTGCCGGTACGCCGCAGAAAGCTTACTCTTTAGGATTGCGTTACAACTCGACAAATTTCTGGTGGATAGGTGCTACAGCCAATTATCTGCAGGACCAGTATCTGGATTTCTCAGCGCTGAACAAAACTACAGCAATGTATACAGATCCTCGTACAGGAGACAACTATCCTGGAGCAACACCAGAAGCGATCGCAATGATTACAGCACAGAAAAAGTTTGATGATCAGTTTATGCTGAACGCAAATGCGGGTAAAACGTTCGTGTTCGGTGATTACAGAATGGGCGTTAGCTTAAGTGTAAACAATATTCTGAATAACAGAGATTATGTTACCGGCGGTTTCGAGCAGGGCAGGGCAGTTAACTTCCCGGAAGCTTTCGCAGAATCACAGAGAGAAAAGCCTTATTTCGGTCCAAAACTTTGGTACGACAGAGGAACTACGTTTTTTGCAAACGTTTATTTAAGATTTTAATTACTAATAAAACATCCAATGAAAAAATACAGTTCATTTATTAAGATTTTCTTCATCGCTTTTGCATCGCTCCTGCTTACGGCGTGTGTGCACGATGATAAGTACGATGATCCTGTGCTGCAGGATTACCAGTGCAAAGACCTTTCGGCAACACTTACCATTGCTCAGGTGAAGGCTTTGCATACCAATATGCGTTATGTTTTCCCTGAAGACTCGAATGAAGTAATGGAAGGATATGTATCTTCCACTGATGAATCGGGAAATATCTACAAGACCATCTATATTCAGGATTCTCCGGTCAACCCTACTCAGGGATTCGTTATCAGTGTAGATGCAGTGAGTACTTACACGAAGTTCCCGCAGGGATCAAAAATTTATATCGAACTGAAAGGCCTTGCACTCGGTACTTACGGAGGTTTGGTACAGTTAGGTGTTGAGGATGCCAATTCTGTTGCACAGGGCGTAGATGCTGTTTCCAGAATTCCGGAAAAATTAGTTCCTCAGAGAATTTTCAGATCATGTTCTGTAAGAGAAGAGATTGTACCGAAAGTACTTAAGATTTCTGAAATGGCTGCAAACCAGGCATTGCTTGGAGCTTTGATTAAAGTTGAAGATGCAGAATTTACAAACAGAGTTCTTTGTTCAACTTATGCGCCAGATGGTGTTACGGTAGACCGACCAATCGGTCAGGGCTGGAATACTTCTGCCAATAGCTACACTAATACTGCAGTGGTAAGAAACAGTGGTTTTGCGGCATTTGCCAACCAGCTTATTCCTGCGGGTAACGGCGATTTTGTCGGAATTTTCAGTAAGTTCAACTCTACTTACCAAATGTATATCAACAAGGCCAGTGATTTGGCCGATATGAAAAACTTTCCTAGACTCGACGGTATTGCCACAAATCCATGTGTAATTGATCCTTCGGCTTATACTGCTAAAACAGTAGCTGAAGTGAAACAACTTTTCAATGGAGCGCTTACCGCAATCAACGGCAACTTCCTTCTTAAGGCTAAAGTAACAGCAAATGACGAGTCCGGAAACCTTTTCAAATATATTTATGTTGAAGATGCAACGGGAGGTATCCGTATTAATATTGATAAGAGCAACCTGTATCAGGATGCGAGATTTAGAGTTGGTAAAGAAGTCTACGTTAAACTCAACGGTCTTTCAATTGGTGACATATCCGGTGAATTACAATTAGGCCAGCCTTTCAACGGTAATGTAGGAAGAATTGTAGAGACTGATGTTTACAAATATTTCTTCGATTCAAACCTGCCTGCAACACCAGTTGTAGCCACCGAAAGAACTATCACACAGCTAACAACAGCTGATGTCGGAAGATGGATTAAAATTAAAGATCTTCAGTTTATCGATGGTGATGTAGGAAAACCGTATGCTTCTGGTGGAGTAACCAACAGAACTTTGGAAGACTGCGCAGGAAATAAAATTACGCTTAGAACCAGCAATTTCGCATCATTTGCGGGTGCTGAAGTTGACGGCGGTAAAGGTGATGTATATGCGATTTTAAGTTATTTCGTTAATCCTCAGAATGTAGGAGTTTATCAGCTTTGGATTCCGAAACAGGTACATGCTGATCTTGATAATCCTAGATGCGATGGTACTGTTCCTCCAGTGTACGATGCAATCTATCAGGATGGTTTCGACAGTTTAGAGAATTGGACTGCCGTGAGTGTAAGCGGAGCTCAGGCTTGGGGACTTGCCACTTTCGGAAACCCAAGACCGAGTGCGCTTATGGATGGTAACAGACAGGTAAACGAAGACTGGCTGATTTCTAAAAAGATTTCTCTGGCAGGTCAAAAAGAGGCGTTCTTCTCCTTCGAAACCGATGCACGTTTCAACGGTAACCCGTTAGAAGTTTATGTAACCGATAACTATACAGGAAACGTTGCAACCACAACTTGGGTTAAAATGAATCCAACACTTGATACTGACCTTAATGCCTTTGCAGGTTTTGTAGGTTCAGGAAGAGTAAATCTGAAAGATTTCCTTAACAAAGAAGTTGTTGTGGCATTTAAATATACTTCTGTAGTAGGAGCATCTACTACTTGGGAAGTTGATAACTTTGCTGTGAAGGGTTCTAAATAATTCGTAATAAGATTAATAAAAAGGCCGCAGAAATGCGGCCTTTTTTTGATTTCATACAGAAAGGTAACCTTTCCAGAGATAAATTCATTCGCTACCTAATTCAGCTTTAAAATATGCTTATAAAGACAGCATGATTTCTAATCTCAGGCTATAGAAGAGACCTACAAATAAATAGGATTAAATAATAAAGCTGCCTCTAATTAGAGACAGCTATTTATTTAATGTTTAAGTTTATTCACTTAAAAACTTACTTCATTCACTTCTTTTCCTCTTTGGAAATTCATGGTTTTTTGGTTGCCTTTGTAAGCGATATTAACCAAATTAATCTGTCGTGGAAAAGTGCTGAGCATAATGGTATTTTTAATCCTTAACGTGTTAACCTCACTCACACCGCCAGCTTCGAAATAAACCCAGACGGATTCACCGTTAACCTGGCTCCCTGTGAAAGTAAGCGTCTTTGCACTGCCATTCACAAATAAATCGAAATTGTTGTTCACATATTTTTTAACTTCTGCTTCAAAACCTGCTGTATTGGGGTTTATTTTAACTGCGTCAGAGATATGTTGAGTATTCATTTTCGTTGTAAACTTCAGGGTCTTGCTTCCTTCCACATAATCTACCTTTGTCATCGAGGAATAAAAATCTGCTTCCGCAAAACTTGTTATCACCATCATAGCAAAGATTCCGATAATATATAAATAATTTTTCATCTGTATAACTTGTTTCAGTATATTCTCAAATATAATGCCAATTAAAAGTTCACGTTTACGGTGTATTTATCGTAAAATGCTTTAATATGGGCCACGGCATCATCGGCAGTGTCAACCACCCGGTACAGGCTCAGATCCGCCTCAGAAATCATTCCGTTTTCCAGTAAAGTATCTTTAAACCAATCCAACAGACCTTTCCAATATTTAGAACCCACCAATACAATCGGGAACTTCCCTATTTTATTGGTCTGGATCAATGTCATCGCTTCCAGAAGTTCATCTAAAGTACCGAAACCTCCCGGCATCACAATGAATCCCTGAGAATATTTTACAAACATCACTTTTCTTACAAAGAAGTAATCGAAATCCATACTGTAACCCTTATCAATGAAAGGGTTGAAATGCTGCTCGAAAGGAAGTTCAATATTCAGACCGATGGATTTTCCGCCGCCTTTATTGGCACCTTTATTACCGGCTTCCATAATTCCGGGGCCACCTCCGGTGATAACACCGAAACCGATTTCTGTAATTTTCTCAGCAATATCAACCGCAAGTTCATAATATTCGCTCCCCGGCTGTAGCCTGGCCGAACCGAAAATAGAAACACATGGACCAATTTTGGCAAGCCTTTCATAACCGTCTACGAATTCGGCCATTATTTTGAAGACCATCCAACTGTCTTTGGTTATGGTTTCGTCCCAGGTTTTTTCTGTAAAAGAACGCTGAATTTTCTGATCAATTTCAAATTCAGTTCCTGCCGCAGCACGAGTTGTCCCTTTTCCCCTCTTTATTTTGCTCATCTTCGTCTTATTTAAAATGGTGCTCTGCTTCCAGAACAGATTCCGGCCTTCCTACATCTATGAGTTTAGCCTGATGCTCGTAACCATGTATTGTTTCTGTATGCATCAAATCCAGATATTCTTCCATAATAGAAAATTTTCCGGTACGCTTAATTTTATCAAAAATTCTCGGATTGATACAGTGTATTCCGCTAAAAGCCAATGGTTTGAATCCTTTGTTGAATTCTGCCAGCCGTTGTTCACCCGTTTCTACATTTACCCAACCGCGCAAAATCATTTCAGGATTGAAAAGAAGTTTTCGGGAGCTTTTTCTGTCGGAAACCGCTAAAGTAGCAAAATCTTTCTTTTCCTGATGGTATTTTACGAATTCTGTGATGTTTAAGTCGGTGAGAATGTCTGCATTAAGAATTAAGAAGTCATCGCCAAAATCCAGAAATTTTCTTGCAAAAACCAAGCCGCCTCCAGTTTCCAAGAGCTGATCTTTTTCATCTGATATTTCGATATGGGCACCAAAATTCTGGTTGACTTTCAGAAATTCAATGATCTGATTCCCAAAATGGTGCACATTGATTACAAAATCATTAATCCCATAACTTTGTAAATATTTGATATTTCTTTCCAACAGAGGTATGCCGTTAACCTTTGCCAAAGCTTTCGGGTGATGGTCTGTAAACGGTTTCAGCCGGGTCCCTTTGCCTGCTGCGAAGATGAGTGCCTTCATTTTTCTAGTGATTATTCAGTTGTGGCTGCTCATCATGTTGAATGGTGACTGTAGCCTGCGGATATTTTTCACGGATGAATGCTGCAGTTTTTTCAGCACAATATACCGATCGGTGCTGTCCGCCCGTGCATCCAAAATTAATCTGAAGATGCTCGAAATTTCTCCCAAGATAATTATCGATATTGATGGATACGATGTTTTTTACCAGCTCCAGGAACTTTGGCATTTCCGTTTTTGTTTCCAGAAATTCCTGCACACCTATATCGCAGCCAGTCTGTGCTTTATATTCTTCAATTCTTCCTGGATTTAAAATTCCGCGGCAGTCGAACGCAAATCCGCCCCCGTTTCCGGTTTCATCTTTGGGTATTCCTCCTTTTTTGTACGAAAAACTGTGTATATCGATCTTAAGACTCATCATGTTGTTTATTTGAACCGTTAAATTTCTTAATGGTTTCTGATTATTGATTCGATTTTATCCTTAACTGAATTTGATTTCAGCGTTTTGATTAATTTTTTCATTTCCGGATACTGTTGCATTCCGTCCCAGGAATTCGCCAGCTGTTCCAGATTTTCAATTCCTTTGTCGATGCTGGATATAAAATGCTGTTTTCTCTGGATAAGTCCGCGGAATCCGTAGGCCCCTAAAACCTGCATAAAACGGATCAGCTGAATAGGTTTTAATGAACTTTTGAGTTGTTTCACGATATGTTCATCATTCCACAGTGAAAAATAATAACCGAGAATTTCTTCTCTGAAATCATCAGGAAAATTAGCTTTAGCCTGGTAAAGAAACGAAATCACATCGTACATCAGAGGACCTTTCATTGCCGACTGGTAATCGATGAAGAAAACATCACCCTGATCATCCACCATAATGTTCCTTGCCTGAAAATCCCGGATCATTAGGCCTGTGGAACCACAGTTCTCGATTTCTGAAGTAAACTTTTTAAATTCTTTCAGCAAAGCAGCTTTGTGGTACGCAATCTCGAGTACATCCGCAATAAAACTTTTGAAATAGAACAGATCGTTGGTCACCGGTAATTCATCATAAATTTCATACTCGAAAGTTTTAGAATAATCGATTGTATTGACTGTTTGGGTTTGAAGCTGAAATAATTTTCCGATGGTTTGTTTCACTAAAGATTTCGTTCTTTCGTTCAAACCTTCCTTTTCAATAATTTCCGAGAGTGTATTTTTTCCTAAAAATTCCTGAATGTAAATTTTTCGGTCTTCAGAAATTTTAAAAATTTTGGGCGTATTGAGATTAAGTTCAGAAAAAACTTCAGAGAAATAGAAAAAACTCTCGTTTTCGGCAATATTTTCGTTTTCGGTGATGATGTATTGATGATTTGGTGTGGAACCCACGAAATTCTTTCTTGCAGAACCGCTTTGGGCTAATGAATAAAAGACCTGCGATTTTTCCCCAATAAATTCTTCGAAAAAGAGTTTTGCGTTTTCCATACTCATACTTTTACAAATATAGGAATTTAGAATTTTTGAAAAGATTATATTTGCAATATGTTCAATGATTTCAAGCCTGTTCTGAAAATCCTGCTTCGCTTCGTCATTCTGTATGTGGTGATGGTTTTGGCTTACCAGTTTTACCTGAACCAGTTCAAAAATTCAGGTCTGGATCCGGTCTCGGAATGGGTTGCGGATCAGGCAGCGTTTGTACAGAATTTTTTTGGTTATCACACTCAGATCGTGCCAGGAAAACCCGAGCAGGAAACGGATTGGTTTTACGTTAGCGGCAGATATGTTTCGCGCATGGTAGAAGGCTGTAACGCGATTTCGGTGATGGTCCTTTTTCTCGCTTTCATTTTCGCTTTTTATCAGGGAATCAGGACTTTTTTATTTGCGGGATCGGGATTTATATTTCTTCACATCATCAATGTTTTAAGGATAGCAGGACTCAATATTCTTTTGGTTGAATGGCCGCAATATTCAAAAATTGGGCACGATTATCTGTTCCCTGCGATTATTTACGGCAGCGTTGTGTTACTCTGGCTGATTTGGATTAAGTTTTTTGCGCTAAAAGATACTGAACATGAGACTTCTTAGTATTTTACTCGTCATTCTCGGAATTTTTGGATTAATTGGAGTGAGAATGGTAGAGGAATCTCTTTTCTATGATCCTTTTCTGAATTATTTTCAGACAGCAGATAAAAATGCACAGTTTCCTGATTTTGCGTGGGCGAAACTGATTATTAATTATATTTTCAGGTTTTCCCTTAATTTAATCCTGTCGGCATTTGTTGTTCATTTGGTATTCAAAAATAAAGAATGGACGATGCAGGCGGTTGTTTTAATGCTGCTGGTTTTTGCGATTACTTTTCCGATTTACCTTTACTGCATTCATACAAAATTCGAAATCGGCTATCTTTTCTCGTTCTACATGAGGAGATTCGTGATTCAGCCTTTAACTCTACTGCTCATTATTCCTTTATTTTATTACAGAAAACAGCTGTTGAAGAAGGCGAGGAATTAGGTATTCACGTCGTGTTTACCGACCTGCGAAATATTGTTTTCGTCCCACTCAATTTTCTTCACAAAAGGTCTCTGACGAACCTTACATTCGGAAAGCTGGCAGATTTCGCACGAAAAGGTCTTGCAGTCATCCAAATGGAAATTGAATTCAATCGCACGGTTGGAGTTTTCTGCAATTAATTTATAGGTTTCTTCCATTTCTTCATGAGCTTTTCTCAACTCAAAATACCACGGCAATGTTAAATGTGCATCGATATGAAGCCCGCTACCGTGCTGTTGAATTCGGGTATTATGAATGTCGATCCATTCCCGTTTCCTGTTGTCATTCATGATTTTTGCCAGTCTGGCCAGCATGTCCTGATCAGCCTCATCCATGATTCCGCTCAAAGCTTTTCTGATGATTTTGTAACCGATGAAGATGATATAACCGCCGAATATCAGCGCTACAACAGCATCGATCCAGTAAATCTTGGTAAAATACACAAGAACCAAACTTATCACCACGCCCAAAGTTGTAATCGTATCGCTTTGAAGATGTTTCCCCGAACTTTGCAGAACTAACGAATTTTGCTGGATTCCCTTTTTAACCGAAATATAGCCCATCAGATAATTAACGGCTGCCGTAGCCGCAATGATGAGCATTCCCCAATCAAGTTTTTTCGGGATATTGCCGTGGAGAAGTGAATCTACCGCCTGAATGATGATGATCACTCCGGCAAAGATGATAAGAGCACCTTCAATTCCGGAAGTAACGAATTCAACTTTTCCATGGCCGTATGGATGATCAATATCTTTAGGTTTTGCGGCGAGATAGAGAGAATAAAGTCCCATGAAACCCGCTATAATATTCACGATACTTTCCATAGCGTCGGAAAATACCGCATCAGAATTGGTAAGATGCCACGCAATTAATTTTCCGATAAAAAGAGCGATTCCTACAATGGCAACAGTTTTCTGAAATGTAAAATTAGTCTGTGATGAATTTTGAGTTTCCACTGCAATGTTCGATTAAATTAATTAATAATGTTTCAGGCATCTAATAATAAAAAAATGCTCACTTACTGTGAGCATTCAGATTAAATTAATTGATTTTTTAAGAGATATTCTGCAATCTGTACCGCGTTAGTGGCGGCGCCTTTTCGAAGGTTATCTGCCACAATCCACATGTTGAGGGTGTTGGGTTGCGAACGGTCCCGGCGGATTCTTCCGACAAAAACCTCATCTTTCCCCTCTGAATACAGCGGCATAGGATAAATTTTGTTCGATACATCATCCATCACTACAATTCCAGGTGTTTCTGATAAGATTTTACGTACTTCATCCAAATCGAATTCATTTTCGAACTCCATGTTTACACTTTCAGAATGCCCGCCCTGAACGGGAACCCGAACCGCGGTCGCTGAAAGATTAAAACTGTCATCGCCCATTATTTTCTTGGGCTCTGTCATGAGTTTTAATTCTTCTTTCGTGTAGTCGTCATCAGCAAAAACATCACACTGCGGAAGCGCATTTTTGAAGATTTCATAAGGGTAAACTTTAGCGACATCGCTCTCTCCGGCAATTTCTGCATTCAGCTGATCAACAGCATTTTTCCCGGTTCCGGTAACAGACTGATACGTTGAAACAATTACTCGTTTCAAATCATATTTAAGATTCAGAGGATGTAGAACCATCACCAACTGAATTGTTGAGCAATTGGGATTCGCAATGATTTTATCCTCTTTCGTAAGTTCAGTTGCGTTAATTTCGGGAACGACCAGTTTTTTATCCTCCATCATTCTGAAAGCAGATGAATTGTCGATTACCGTCGTTCCGGCTTCGGCAAATTTCGGGGCAAACTCGAGAGAGGTAGTGCCGCCGGCTGAAAACAGAGCGATTTCCGGCTTCATATCGATGGCGGTCTGCATTGATACGATGGCGTATTCTTTCCCTTTGAAACTGATTTTTTTTCCGACGGATTTTTCTGATGCAACAGGAATTAATTCTGTTACAGGGAAGTTTCTTTCTTCCAAAACCTTCAACATTACCTGACCTACCATTCCGGTAGCGCCTACAACTGCTATTTTCATTTTTTTATCTGATGAATGGTAATTGATAATAAATTATGCCCCGAAAAGTCGGTGCCACTGGAATGCCCAAAGCATAAATGCAAGTGCTACAAACCCCATGATCAGCCAACTCATCTTCATTGTGTCATTGGTTTTGAATTTTTTATTGAGGATGGTTAAAAGCACCGCTGCTACAATCATAGCAAAAGGGTGTTCAACATAAGTATTTCTTGCGGTAGAATCGCTCATCAGCGTTCCCGCTTCTGTAGCGGCTTTGAATCCTGGCGAGAAAAAGAACAACATGATCAGTCCGATAAGTGCCTGAAGATGGAAAAAGATCATCGTGAACAGCGTAGATTTTCTTAAAAGTTTGGAGATTTTACCTGAATATCCGAACATGGTCACAAGCAGTGCCACAACAAAAACAGCTGCCAAAAGCAGGATTAAATAAGCAAAACCACGGTGTGCCTGAAGCATGATGTTGAAATCCATAATATTTTTTTATAAGTTAACTGCAAATATAAAAAAATCCCGACGATAAAGTCGGGATTAATATCAAATCTAAAGTTGATACTCTAGGTTTCTTAGAATGAATACTTCATACCGAACATTGCAGACCAAGTTGTAAATCTTGAACTTGCCGGTCTGTTAGGAGAAGTAACTAAGTCGTTACCGCTTCTTAACATCTGGAATGTTGGATTTGGAGATAATGCTCCGGAACGGCCAAGGATTGCAGCACCGTAAGAACTTACGTTCTGATCCTGGATTCCCCAATCAGAGTTCAGCATGTTGCCAAAGTTCAGGATATCTAAAGAAAGTTGAATTTTATCTCCTTTCTGAACCATATCGCTAAACAAATTCTGAGTCAAACGGATATCAACACGGTTTAACCAAGGCATAAGGAATTCGTTTCTTGGTAAGATCTGTCCTCTGTATCCTTCCAAATCATTGTCTTTAATGAATTTGTCGAATGCTGCTCTTTGCTGATCTGCCGTGAACAGAACGGTAGTATTTGCACCACTTCCTGTAGTAATATTGGCAAAGTTCATATCAGCGGTAGAATTTGGAAGGTATAACAAGTCATTTGCGATTCCGTCTCCGTTTACATCATTCGAGTAATAATAAGAATATCTTCCCTGGTGAGCTCCTGAATAGTAAGCACCAATTGTTGTACCTGTTTGCTTAATCTCGTAAGTTACATTAGCAACAACTCTGTGTGGAACTGCGTAATTAGAGATACTTAAGAAATCCTGGTTCGGAGAATCCACTGTTGGAGAACCTAACCAAGATGAAGATGCGTTTGATCCAGAGTTAGACGAAACTTCCTCAGCTTTGGAATAGGTGTAGAACGCGGATCCTGAAAGCCCTTTCCAAGGTCTCATCTGAGCTCCGAAAGTTGCAGAAAACGCATATCCTTTGGTATCTGTATTCGTAAGAATCGTTGCACTGTTTGCTCCGATCGCAGAGTTGTACGTGTAAGATCCAGCATTTGGATAGTAAACACGGTCTGCATAAGTCATTTTTTCCGTTGATGCTTTTCTGTTCGCTCCAAACTGGAATACCGCGTTGATATCTTTAGTATAAAGAATATCCGTAGTAAGTGTTAAAGGCGAGTTTGGTACTTTATAATCAATACCTAAACTTGATCTCCATACAGACGGCATTTTGAAATCCTGATCAACAAGAGAGAAAGAAGATGGCGCACCTGCTTTTGGACTCGTGATGAAAACATTCTCAGCTCCTGCAGGAACATTGTTCAGGTGATAATAAATATCCTGTGGCTGGAAGGTAACATTGTTAATCCATCCTGCAACCTGTGCGTAAGATCCCGGTTCAATCGTATTCTGAAGTACACCTGCGTTGGTTGGCATGTTAGTTAACCAAACAAAAGGTACACGTCCCGAAAATACACCGCTTCCTCCACGGATCGTTAATGAACGGTCTCCCATTACATCATAATTGAATCCTAAACGTGGTGAAATCATTACGCGGGATTTTGGCCAGCTTCCTGATGAATATTTCGTCACGTTACCGTTTTTGTCAAGCAAATCCAGTGCGTCGATAGATGGGTTTGCAGTAAGGTCGTTAAGATAGAACGGAAGCTCTGCTCTTACCCCTACTGTAAAGTTGAATTTATCGTTAACTGCTACTCTGTCCTGTACATAAGCAGATCCTAAACCGAAGTTTACTCTTGCGTAAGTGTCCTGATTAGCATATGGATAAGTAAGACCAAACATGATTGGTGCAACTTCGTTTGCAGTACCTGTTGTAAGGAAGTCTGCTACCGAAGCGTATCGGTAGTAACCGGTTCCCATACGGGTGTATGAGTTACCAAACTTCTGCATTTCGTATGCAACACCACCTGTTAAAGTGTGTTTCCCAGCATTATAAGTCAGGTTATTTGTGATTGAGAAGTTGTCGTTAACTACATCGTTTAGGTAAGAGAAAAGCTCAGTTCCGAAACTGATATAGTTACCGCCGTTTGCAGAACCATCCCAGATATCAACAAAAGGGAAAAGAGTATCTGAAGGCGTAGATCTTAAATCCTGAATTTTCGAGTAAGTAAATAATAATTTATTCGAAAGGTTAGAATTAAAAGTAGAGTTTAATTCAGCAGTTAGTGAAGATACTTTGTTTTCGAAACCATAGTTTCCGTTTTCGAAAGTCATTGCTCTGTCACTTACACGGTTCCATGTTGAACGTGGTGAAGGTCCAGAATTTCCGTTTGCAACCTGCATCGATGTTCCGTTAAGAATGTTGTAACGGATCGCAAATTTATGCTGATCACTGATATTCCAGTCTAAACGCGCAAGAAATTTATCGCCCTGCTGTTCAGCTTCGTTTGCATATCCCTGATATCTTCCCGGATCGTAACCCCATCTGTTGATAAGGTGATTTCTTACCGCGATAAGATCAGATTCCTTAACTCTTGAAATATTGTTTGCAGGATCAGATACTCCATTCTGAGAAGCCTTCCAAAGGTTAGCTCCAGATGCGTTCGCACCGGTTGATGTTTCTCTTTCAGCACTGATAAAGAAGAACAATTTATTTTGAACGATAGGTCCACCTACTGTGAAACCATTGGTAACCTGTGCTCCCGAAACTTTTTCAATGTCATTCCCGTTAATTTTCCATCCGTTAAGTTCTTTACCATTATAATAACCGTAAAGTGATCCGTGGAATTTGTTGGTTCCTGATTTGGTAACCGCGTTAATTCCAGCTCCGGTAAAACCAGACTGTGTAACATCAAAAGGAGCGATATTTACGCTGATTTCCTGAATTGCATCCAAAGAAATTGGCTGTGAATTACCTCCCGGGATAGGGCTTGAACTTAATCCGAAACCATTGTTGAAGTTTGCACCATCAATTTGAAGGTTGTTGTAACGTGCGTCACGGCCTGCAAATGAGTTGCCGTTTGCCTGAGGAGTAAGTCTTGTAAACTCAGTGATACTTCTGTTTGCTTGCGGCAAATCCTGAATTTGCTTCTGGCCTACGTTTGTCGCAGCTCCAGTTTTGTTCACGTTGGCTCTTCCCGCACCAGTGATCAATACTTCTGCAATGTCAGTTGTTTTGGTTTCACCTACAATAGGGTTCAGCACGAAAGGCTGGCCCAATTCCAGATACAGATCCTCATACACTTGCGGAGCTTGGCCTGCATAAGTAATTTCTACTCTGTAAGGACCACCAACACGCATGTTTGGTAAGTTAAAGTTGCCTGCAGCATTTGCGTTGGCTGAGTACACAGTACCCGACGGCATGTGCGTTGCTTTAATAGTTGCGCCCGAGCTTGCCTTACCATCAGCGGTAGTTACAACTCCGGTCATGTTACTTGTGGTAACCTGTGCATGCACAGTTCCGTAGCCGCAAAATGCGATAGCAGCGATTAACACGGTCTTCTTTAAAGTGTTACTTCTCATAGATAAAATTTATACTTTTTTTAAATTTAGATGGCGCAAAAATCGTTAAAAAAATTGGAACTTTTATTACGGATGTGTTAAATTTTAAAATTTTGTTAAAAAACGCTGTATCCAACAGGGATACAGCGTCTTAAATTTTTTAAGCGGTATGTTTTTAAAATATTATTCTTTGCGTACTATGTGTAATAATTCCTATAAAACCATTAATTTGACAATTATTTTACCGCCTTCAGGCTCAGGTCGATATTTGCTGCAGAGTGAGTTAAAGCGCCAGCAGATATAAAATCTACACCTGTAGCAGCAACTTCTTTCAACATGTCGCGCGTGATTCCGCCTGAAGCTTCACTCTCGCATTTACTGCCAATCAGCTTTACTGCTTTTTTCATGGTCTGGCTATCCATATTATCCAGCATAATACGATCAGCACCTGATTCCAGAGCTTCCTCCACTTCCTGCAGGTTTCGTGTTTCAACTTCTATTTTCAGCTTCTTTTTGTTGGCTTTAATGTACTCTTTGGCCATTTTCACCGCATTCGTAATGCTGCCATTATAATCAATATGATTATCTTTCAACATTATCATATCGTACAAACCATATCTGTGATTGGTTCCGCCGCCAATAGCCACAGCCCATTTCTCACAAATCCGGAAGTTGGGAGTTGTTTTTCGGGTATCTAGCAGTTTGGTTTTGGTTCCCAATAATCTGGAGTCCCAATCGTGAGTAAGAGTCGCAATCCCGCTCATTCGCTGCATACAGTTCAAAACTAATCTTTCCGTTGAAAGAATTGACCGTGCACTTCCTGTTACATAAAAAGCGATGTCGCCGGCTTTTGCGGATTCTCCATCTTTGATTAGTACCTCGATTTTTAGATTTTTATCAAACTGCTTGAAGATGATTTCTGCCAGTTCCACTCCCGCAAGAATACAGTTTTCTTTGACTAAAAGTTTCGCTTTCTGCTCCAGATTTCCGGGAATGGTTGAAAGAGTGGAGTGGTCTCCGTCTTGAATATCTTCCTCCAGGGCAGATTTTATGAATTGTTTTAGCACTTTATCAGTTACGTACGCAGGTCTTTTCATGTTTTATTTTTTAAGGCTAATGAGCCGAATTTTAAAGTTTTATACCAAATCTTTGTTGAAAAATGCGCCTTTATTCTCCTTCATCGCGATAGAATGCTTGATGATGAGATAAGAAATATTCACCAGATTTCGAAGTTCTGAAAGTTGCGGCGACATGATAGAATAGTTGTAAAGTTCAGTTACCGCTTCATAAATTTCGCGCTGTTTCTTTTTGGCAAGCTGCAGCCTTTCGTTGCTACGGACAATACTTACAAGATCGCTCATCATTTCCTGAAGCTGGCGGCGCAGATAAGAAACTAGAACCATTTCGTCCATCATTTTCATACCTTCCTCGTTCCATTCTGGAATGGCTTTTAAATCATCAAAATTAAAATCGTTAATGTTTAAAAGTTCTACCGTTTGCAGCGCGGCATTGTGACCGAAAACCATTCCTTCCAGTAAAGAATTTGATGCTAAACGGTTTGCGCCGTGAAGACCGGAATTGGTACATTCGCCTACGGCAAAAAGATTTTTAATAGAACTTTGGCCGTTCATGTCTGTTTCTATTCCGCCCATCAGATAGTGGCAGGCCGGAACAACCGGAATCAATTGCTTGAACGGATCAATACCTTCGTTGAGGCATTTCTGATAAATATTAGGGAAATGTTCTTTGAATTTTTCCTGATCCATTTGGCGGCAATCTAAACCGACATACTCGTCTCCAGAGATTTTTAACTCATTGTCAATGGCTCTGGCAACAATGTCACGGGAGGCCAATTCTTCGCGCTCATCATATTTCTGCATGAATTTTTCTCCGTTTTTAGTCCGGAGTTTCGCACCGTCGCCGCGCACGGCTTCCGAAATCAGAAACAGCATTCCGTCTCGCTTTGAATATAGAGCAGTGGGATGAAACTGGTAATACTGCATGTTTGAAACTTTACCGCGGGCTCGGTGTACGAAGGCAATTCCGTCGCCTGTAGCAATTACGGGATTGGTGGTGTTTTTATAAACATGACCTGCTCCTCCGGTAGCCACGAGTGTTATTTTTGCGGTAATTTTCTTGATTTTCTTTTCTTTCTCATCCAAAATATAAGCGCCGTAACAGGAAATATTTTGTGTGTTGAGTTCTTTTCCGGGAACGTGATGCTGCGTGATTAAATCTACCACATAATGGTGCGCCAGCATTTCGATGTTAGGAGATTTTTTAATGGTTTCCAGAAGGGCGCGTTCTATTTCGGCGCCGGTGATATCTTTGTGATGCACAATTCGGTTCTCGGTATGTCCGCCTTCACGGCCGAGTTTGAAGTCGCCGCCTGTTTCCATATCGAAGTTCGTACCCCAATTCACCAGTTCCTGGAATCTCGCGGGACCTTCTTTGATGACCATTTCAACCACATCTCTTTTATTTTCACCATCGCCGGCTCGCATGGTATCATCAATATGTTTCTGGAAATTGTCGTTGTCAAAATCGGTTACCACGGCAAGTCCACCCTGTGCGTACTTGGTATTGCTTTCGTCTTCATCGGCCTTGGTAACGATGATGATTTTGGCTTCAGGCATTTTTTCAGAGACTTTTATCGCGTAGGAAAGCCCCGAAATTCCGGAGCCAATGACCAGTACATCGGTTTTAATCATAGATTTTTAAATGAATTTAAATAATTTCTCGTCCGGTTTCCTTACTTTTTTCATCTTCTGAAAATCATCATCCGGCGAACGGTAACCTAATGCCAACGTAACGGCGACACTTTCTTTTTGAATGTCGATACTCAGCGTTTTTTCGATCTTTTCTTTAATGAAACCTTCCATGGGACAAGAATCGACCTGCTCCAGTGCTGCCGCAAACATAAGGTTTCCTAAAACGATGTACGTCTGCTTTTCTGCCCAAAGATGAACGTTTTCATTAGTTTCGGTATAATTATCAATGTTTTTTCGGAACATTCCGAGATTTTCCACAGGAATTTCGCGTATTTCCGAGATGTGCCTGAAATAACCGTCCACGTAACTTGCCTCAATATTTTTTTTAGAAACAATTACGATTAAATGCGAGCAGGTAGAAATCTGGGAGGGATTATGAAATGAAGGAACAAGATTTTTAAGCATTTCATCAGATTCAACTACAAAAATTTTATACGGCTGAAGGCCTAGTGAGCTTGCAGAAAGTTTTCCGGCTTCCAGAATATTCCGAAGAACTTCAGGAGAAACCTTTTTCGCAGGGTCAAATTTCTTTACCGAATATCTTTTTTGAAGCGCCTGTAAGTAATCCATTTAACAAAGATAGGAAAAGTCGGAAAACAGAGGACTGAAGTGACGGTAAAGTTGAGCAGTAAAGAACAATAATTGGTGAAATTAGAAAAGACCGCCGTCCTTTTGATTTTCGAAATACGTATCTATTTCAGGGTGATCAGATTGAGCAGCTTTTACTGCGAGCTGGTCGCAGATTTCGTTTTCGGGATGGCCTGCGTGGCCTTTAATCCAATGAAAAGTGGTTTTGTGGGTTTTGAGTAGCGGAACCATGCGCTTCCATAAATCAGGATTTTTCACATTTTTAAACCCTTTTTTAATCCATCCGAAAATCCATTTCTGATTAATGGCATCAGAAACATACTTGCTGTCGGTATAAATATGGATGTCGTTTTCGGTAGATTTCAATTTTTCCAGCGCTACAATCACAGCGAGAAGTTCCATACGATTGTTCGTAGTAAGACGGAATCCTTTGGAAAACTGTTTCTGGTAGTTTTTTTCAGGTACTTTCATCACAATTCCGTAGCCGCCTTTTCCCGGATTTCCGCTGCAGGCTCCGTCGGTGAAGATTTCAATTCTAAGACTCATATTTAATATTCGAAATCGTCATCATCATCCAAATCATTCATCGAAGAGCCGGAGAGATTCTGGCTGCTCGGTAAATCGAAAGCTGCACCCGGATCGATGGTAGCTTTTATCTTTTCGAAACCGCTCGGTTCATCCTGCTGACCAAAGTTCGAAGGCTGATAACCGTAACCGCTTCCGAACAGATCGAGGTCGGCAAATTTTGCGATATTTTTGTGGAAAGACATTCTTACATCGGCAGTGGCACCATTACGGTGTTTTGCAATGATGAGTTCTGCCTGATTTTCTGTGGAAGATTCTGCGCCGTCTTCATCGTTATCCCACGTCGTAATTTTATAATATTCCGGACGGAAAATGAATGAGACAATATCTGCATCCTGCTCAATCGCTCCGGATTCCCTAAGGTCAGAAAGCATCGGCCGTTTACCCGGACGAGTTTCCACACTTCTTGAAAGCTGTGAAAGTGCGATTACAGGAACATTCAGTTCTTTTGCAATGGCTTTTAATGATCTCGAAATCGTTGCGATTTCCTGCTCGCGGTTTCCTGCGCCGCCTTTTCCGGAGTTGGCCGTCATCAGCTGAAGATAATCGACCATAATAATTCTTACCCCATGCTGCATAACGAGTCTACGGCATTTCGCTCTGAAATCGAAGACGGAAAGCGAAGGTGTTTCGTCAATAAACAAAGGTGCATTTTCAAGTTCTGATACGTTGGAAAATAGCCTTTGCCATTCTTCATCACTCATCTGTCCTTTACGTAGTTTTTCTGAGGAAATTCCGGTCTCGGAAGCAATCATTCTGGTGATCAACTGTACCGAGGCCATTTCCAGGGAAAATAAGGCCAAAGGAATTTTGTGTTCAACGGCTATATTTCTCGCCATCGAAAGCAGGAACGCGGTTTTACCCATTGCCGGACGTGCTGCAATAATAATTAAATCGGAATTCTGCCAGCCGCCGGTTTCTTTATCGATATCTCTGAATCCTGACGGAATTCCGGAGATTCCTTCTTTATCTTTTAAGGCTTTTATGGTGTCAATGGCCTGTTTTACTAACGTATTTGCAGTGTCGAAACCTTTTTTGATGGTTCCGTTGGTGATTTCAAAAAATGACTGTTCTGCTTTGTCAAGCAATTCGAAAACGTCGGTGGATTCTTTGTAAGAACTGTCGATGACGTTCGCGGAAACATTGATAAGGCTTCTTAAAATAAATTTCTCAAGAATGACCCGAACATGATATTCAATATGCGCGCTGGATGAAACCCCCATTGTTAGATCAATGATATAATGATCTCCACCTGCAAAACCGAGTTTTTCAGTTTTTTTAAGCTCCTGAATTACTGTCATTAAATCGACAGGATGGTTTCCTTCAAACAGTTTCAGGATCGCACGGAAGATTTCCTGATGTCTTGGATCGTAAAAAACTTCCGGCGTCAGTAAATCGATGGAATAATCGAGCCCTTTTTTATCGATAAGAAAAGTACCAATAACAAGTTTCTCGAAATCTACTGCATTAGGCGGCATTTTGCCATCGGAAATTGAGAGTTCTTTTGCGAAATTACCGTGAATGAGGGACGATAATGTTTCCTTCTGTGTCATGGGACAAAGATAGAATATTAATCTTTTCGGGACCGTGATTGTGCAGAAGAAAAGCTAAAAATTCAGAAAACTTTGCCCTCATCACCTTTAGGCAATGGTTTGAATCTGTTGATAAATCTGGATAACTTTTTAACAGAATTTTAATAATTCATTTTCCTGAGTTTGGGAACGGTTGTGCCTACCAATAAGGCGATTAATACCGTCATGCTTCCGCCAAAAACTACAGAGCGCACCACACCCAGCAACTTTGCTGCTACACCACTTTCGAACTGTCCCATTTCATTACTCGACATGATGAAAATTGAATTCACGCTTAAAACCCGCCCCCGTAAATGATCCGGAGTTTTCAGCTGAACTATAGTACCGCGGATGACGACAGAAATCCCATCCAGCATTCCGCTGCAGACCAGAAGGAAAAACGAAAGCCAGTACAATTCCGAAAGCCCAAATCCGATAATGCATACTCCGAAGCCTGCAACAGCAACCAGCAGTATTTTGCCCTGGTTTTTCTTTAAAGGAACAAATGCAAGGAATGCTATAATACACATGGAACCGATATCTGAGGCAGCATTCAGCAGCCCGAAACCTTCAGAGCCGACCTTAAGAATATCGGTTGCAAATACTGGAATCATCGCGACCGCGCCCCCAAAAAGTACCGCAAACATGTCGAGGCAGAGCGCTCCCAAAATTTCTTTGGTTTTGTAGATGTAGGAAATTCCTTCGCGCATACTTTGTACTACGCCGATTTCTCTTGCGGAATTTTGCGAAGGATGCCGATTGAGGGTCCAAAAGAATATCGAAGCAAAAATCATTAATCCCACAACAACCAAAATGGTCCCGGAAATATCGATCCAGTGAATCAGAAACCCGCCGAGCGCGTGACCTGCTACGGAAGCCGTAAGAAATGTTCCCTGATTAAGGGTAATTGCATTGGGTAAAGTTTCTTTTGAAACGATTTTCGGAATCATTGAAGGGATGATGGGTCCCAAAAATGCGCGGCAGAATCCGGTGAAGAATATCACCATATAAATAAAATACGAAATTTCCTCATCGCTGAAATGCAGAAGTTGATGTCCGAAAAATGCGGGAATCAACAGTAAACTGATGAGCATTACATAAGCGTAGTTACAGATGAGAAGTAGTTTTTTCTTTTCGGAATTATCGATAACGTGTCCGGCGTAAAGCGCTGTAGAAACTGCAGGAATTACTTCTGAAAGTCCAATTAACCCAATAGCGAAGGGATCCTTTGTTAATTGGTAAATCCACCAGCCCATTACCGTGGCTAACATTCTGAAAGACAAAACAAGAAAAAACCGGCCGGTCATTAAATTCCGGAATTCCGGGATTTTCAGGGTTTGAATAGGCGTGAGTGAAATCATGCTGCAAATGTAATTTTTAGCAGCAATATCTCATGGAAAATAAAGCGACTTTTTTCAGAAACAAAAATTAAAATTACCTTTGAAAAATGAACTGGATTATCCTTATTATCGGCGGTTTATTTGAAACCGGATTTGCAATGTGTCTCGGGAAAGCTCAGGAAACAACCGGAAAAGAAAGCTATTTTTGGTGGGCAGGCTTTGCGGTCTCTCTTTTTCTGAGTATGTTTTTGCTTTATAAAGCCATCTCGCTGGGCGCGCAACCCATTCCTGTAGGAACTGCGTACGCTGTATGGACCGGAATTGGAGCAGTAGGAGCGGTTTTTATGGGAATCTTTGTTTTCAATGAGCCTGTAACCTTGTGGCGCATGTTTTTTGTATTTACTTTAATTGCTTCAGTAATCGGTCTAAAGGTGGTTAGCAATTAACCCATTGCAGGGCTGATCATAAATCACGGAAGTTTTCAAAAAAATAATCCGGACAAAACTGCCCGGATCATTTATTAGTGAGGTTAAAATCTATTTCTTAATAAATTTAGTACTCAGTGTTTTACCGTTAAGAGTTGTTACATTTACGATGTAAATCCCTTTGGCCAGAGTGGAGATATTAATTTTATCACTGTTTCCTTTCAACACAATTTTTCCGTCGGCTGAGTAAATTACTGCTGATTTCAGCTTTTCGTTTTTGGTGAAAATATAAAGTTCGTCCGCAGCCTGGGTTACGGTAACATCTTTAATCGTACTGTATGATTCTGTAATTCCCAGATTGTTATCACCTTCGATGGAGAATGCCAAACCATTAAAGGTTGGATCTTCCGTTAATGTTGAAATATTAGTCCAATCCGTTGCACCTGCGCCAAATGCGTCAGAAGGATCCAATAATTTGGCAAAATCCGAATTCACAGTTCCCACGGTCCAGTTCCATCTTTCTGTAGCGGAATAGCCTGTAAGGTTAAGTTTAGGAGCAAAAACTACCCAATATTTTGTACCCGAAGCCAGTGTTGGTGCCGCACCCATTGCTTCTACGAGGTCAACATTATAAACATAATAACCGGCTGCAGGAGTAGTGATGGTAAAAGCGGTGGAAGTTTGCGTAAGATCTATTTTGGCAATATATGGATTTGCATCGCCCGGTTTACCTGAAGGTTTTCCGCCGTTATCAGTATAAATATACATCAGCATTCCTCTGTTAAGCGTAGGAAGTGTGGCGGCATTCTGAAAGCCTACAAAAGAAAATTTCTTTGCCAAAACATCACCTGTTAAGGTAAAATCGTCAGCGGCTATAACATAATTACCATTTGATAAAATATCCGAAACGATACCACTTGTTGAAGTAGGAACCTGCTCGTATAAAACGGCTGCGGGTCTTTGGGAGTTTTGTACAGGAGTTTGATTAGCGGAAACTGCACTAATACTTTGAGCACTAATAACTGTGAGTGTAAAAAGTGATGCAGCTACAACATAAAGTTTTTTCATTTTATAATTTTTGATTAAGTTGGTGAAATTATAAAAATTATGTTAAATAAGCGGCATTTATTTTGCTAAAAATGGCCGATTATTAATTCTCCGGCGGTTAGAAAAACGATTTTATTAGAAATTAAAGATGCAACATTGTATTTCGGGCTTAAAATTTAAATCCGCTTAAAAAATCCCCTATTTTTCTGTCATTTGCAAGCCTCGGGATTTTGTTTTGTCCGCCAAGTTTTCCTTCAGATCTCGCGTAATCCTGAAAGGCATTTTTTCTTAGTTTGCTAATAATGAGAGGCTGCAGAATATTTCCTGAGATTAAATCATCATAGTAGGTATTGCGTTTCCGCATCTCATCATCCAGATTCTTTCTGAAACTTTCCAGATCTGCAGGTTCTTTTTCAAACTCAATAAACCATTCGTGATAAGGCAGTCCTTCCTTTGGGTTAACCTGAGGCGCGAGATGAAATTCAGTAATCTGTGCCGTGAATTTTTCTACCGTTGCTTTCATCGCTTCTTCCACTTCAAATGCGATAACGTGTTCTCCAAAAGCAGAGGTGAAATGTTTTGTTCTTCCGGAAACCACGATCCTGTAAGGGCTTTTTGAAATAAATCTTACAACATCTCCAATCGAATATGCCCAAAGTCCTGAGTTTGTGGTTAAAATCAGCGCATAATCTTTATGCAGTTCAATGTCTTTTAAAGTGAGTCTTTTTGCTTCCGGTTTCCCGTATTCCTCCAGCGGAACGAATTCGTAAAAAATTCCGTGGTTGGTTAAAAGCAATAAGCCTTCGTTCTGATAATCATCCTGAAACGCAAAAAAACCTTCGCTCGCCGGAAATGTCTGTATCGTATCCACCGGTTTTCCCAGAAGTTCGTTCATTTTTTCGCGGTAAGGTTCAAAGTTGACGCCGCCTGTGATGATGAGCTGAAGATTAGGGAAAAGCTCGGTAATTTTCTTTCCGTTTCTTTCGATCAGTTTTTCAAAATACATGATCAGCCACGGCGGAATTCCCGAAATCAAGGTCATGTTTTGCTTTTCGGTTTCCTTTACAATTTCATCCACTTTAGTTTCCCAGTCTTCGAGGAGGTTGGTTTTTTCGCTTGGCAAACGGTTTTTCTGCAGATAATTCGGGATGTGATGGGCGACAATGCCGGAAAGTCTGCCGGTTTTTATCCCGTTGATTTCTTCCAGCTCGGGACTTCCCTGAAGGAAAATCATTTTCCCCGAAACGAAATCTGAATTGTTTTTCTGACTGATATAATGGAAGATCGCACTTTGAGCCGCAGCAAGCTGATAGGGCATTCCTTCTTTTGAGATCGGGATATATTTTGAACCCGAAGTTGTCCCCGAAGTTTTCGCGAAATATTCCGGAGTTTCGGTCCAGAGAATGTTTCGCTGGCCTTTTTTTACTTTTTCGATATAGGGTTTTAAGCCTTCGTAATCGGCAATTTTAACCTGATTCTGAAAATCCTGAACATTTTTTATGGTCTCAAACTGATGTTCTCTTCCGAACAAAGTTTTTTCAGCGGTTTTTACCAGAGAAATCAAGAGTTTATCCTGATCTTCAACAGCGTTATTTTTAAAACTTTCGGTTTGTTTTACGTGCTTTCTGGCCCAGATTAAAGCAATTTTTTTCTTTATGAAATTTAACATGAGGCAAATTTAAAAGTTTTTAGAAACAAAGTCTTAAACCTAAAGAAAAATTTAGCAATGTAGCTTTGGAGTAGTACTTTTGAATTTTTGGATCATCCATTTCTGTAAAAGTGTGCATGAAATAGAATCGCGGCCCTGCAACCAAAACAAGGCTGTTGTTTTTGGTAACGCTGTACAATGCTTTTCCGCCGAGGAAAAAGGTGTTGCCGCCTTCGGTAAATTTCTCAATCCTGTAATCTGAATAGCTTTTCAGCTGTGAAAATCCGCCGCCGATATTTCCTTCAATACTCAGTTTTTGATTCACATCATACCGGTAAAGTGCATAAATATCAAATAGGGTAAGCTGCGGACTGTGCAGATCGCCAAACACAGAAACATCTGAAACTTCGGAATAGCCTTTGTTGAATTCGATTCCCAAACCAAAATTTTTATAAAACGTCCCGGTGAAGCCTGCCCCAAATCCGGTAAAGGTCTTGGTTCCGTCCGCAACAAAATTATTGCCCAGGCCGGTGAACGTATTCCCTTTAAACTCAATAGCAAACTTATTTGTTTCCTGAGAAAAACAGATTCCGGAAATCAAGATAAAAGTGAGTAATACATTTTTCATGGCGCGAGCTGTATTTGTGGAAATTTAAAAGCGATATTTTTTGCAGGAAGAATAATAGATAAGGAGTCGTATGCGAGTCTGCACTCCGGATCATTCGACGAAAATGCAACGATTTTCCGGTTTAAAACCAATGATTTTTCCTTGGTAGTTCCAGGTCCGCCCAGTTTGAAATTTCCCGAAGCGTCAGTCTGTGTTTCGGATATTAAAATATCGTCAGCAAAAAGTTTTACCGGAATATTCGGCGTATTTGATGAACTTATTTTCCCTTCAACGTAAATTCGGGAATTGTTGATATATTCCGGTTGACAGCTGTTTGGCGACATTAAAAAAGTTAGGGGCAAAACAGTTGAAAGAATAAAGCGGTGTATCATATTATGTTTTTTGAAGTAGTTTTTCTGGACCGGAACTAAAGCTAAAAATTATACCGGTAACCCACACTTAGGCTCAAAAATGTAGAATTACTGTAATATTTGCGGATCTCGGGATTTTCATTGTAAACGTTTCCGTAGTAGAAGTTGGCTTTCAAGGCTGCAAAAACCTGCTGAGGTCCGTCTAAAGTATAAATTGCTTTGCCACCCAGATGAAAGCCCATCGCGTTGTTCTTGAGTTTTTCGCTCTTGTCCAGATATAGATTGGTAAGGCGGTAATAACTGAATCCTGCCATTTCCTCGACCATAAAATCATCCGAAATGTTTTCTCGGTGGGTTAAAAATACATCCACAACAGTCATTCTTGGCGAACCGATATTGCCGTATAAATTCCGCTCGCCATATTTCACGTTCGAGAACAGTTCACTGTAATCCAGACCAATCCCAAAATTAATCGGTGTCATTAAATTTCCGCCAAATCCGAATCCGTAGAAGGGCTGAAGATTCTTTGCGAGAGAATTGTTTCCCAATGGTTTCATCGCCAAAACCTTTACATCGATATTCGAAACTACATCCAAACCTTTTTTCTTTTGAGAGGACAGAATAGCGGACGTAAACATCATTAATAGAAGCAATATTCTCATTTCTCAAGCACGATTTCGTTAAACTTTATATAGGTAATTCCCGCCGGAACATCGATTTTGAAACCGTCGTTGGATAAGCTGAGGCCGGATTTTTCTGTATTGAAGGATTTAATTTTGTCTGTAGAAATAAGTGAAAATCCAGAATTCCCAATGGGTCCGGAAACTTTGAATTCCCCGCCGGATTCCAGCATTGTTTCTGCAACAATTATGTTGTCGCTTTTGATTCTAAAAAAAAATGTGTTGTAATTTACGGCCGCGGACACTACTTTTCCTTCTGCATAGGCGCGGGGATTTTCATTTGAGTCAGTATTGCAGCTCTGAAAAAAAAGTGCGTTAAACAATAAAACCGGAACGACACTGAGTTTTACTTTCATCAGAAAATATTTTTTTAAAAATACAAAAACTGCCTCAATAAAATTGAAGCAGTTCGCATTTTATATGAAGATAAGGTTATCTTACCGCATTTGCTGTCCAGGTTTTTCCGTCTTTGGAATAAAGAATTTTAAGGTCTTTATTATCGATTCTGATATATGAGGTCGCACTGGAGCCAACCATTACCAAGGTGTTATCACCCGTTTTTTCGAACTCAACGCCATTAAGATCTGGAATTCCATCAGAAAATCTGAAATTATACTTTGTACCGCTAGCAATTTTGGTTACAAAAACGCTACCGTTATCTTTCGAAATGGAAGTTGTGCCGTCGTTATAAGAAATACTTCCGTTGTAGGTTCCTGCAAAGAAATCGTTGTCGGCTGGATCGTCATCGCGGCTACAGGATGTAAGTAAGGTGACTGAGAATACCAGCATCAAAATACCCAGAAATCTAACTGCATTTTTGAATGTTGAATTTTTCTTTGATTTTAAGTTTGTAATTTTCATAATACTTTTTTTAAATGTTAATGTTGTGGGTTTTTTCAAACATTATGCCATCAACTCATAATTGATTTGTTTTAACTTTAATTAGCAATATTTTTCAAAATGATATGGATTTTATTTTTTAAGAGATTAAAAAATAGCTTTTCTGTAATTCGAGGTAAAATTTACATTCTCAGAAATATACCTTAAATTTGTGCATTCAGAACGGTTTCGGAATTTCCCGAAATCGTTTTTGCCGTTTGTTTTTTTACGAAACGGTTTAAATTTTAATTAAAGAATGCAGTTAAAAGCCATACACGAAACTTTTCTTCCCGATATGTTGCGAAACGAATTCGGCAGAGAAATCTTTAAGAATATAGAAACACATCAGCACATCTCTGTGAAAGGATTTGCCGGTTCGTCGCCCTCAGTTTTTGCGGCAGAATTATTTCTTACGCAAAAGAAAACCATACTGTATCTTATTGAGGATAAGGAAGAATCACTTTATGTGACTTCCGAAATGGAGGACTTATTGGGTAAGGAGAACATTCTTTATTTCCCGGCAACTCATTTGGAGCCTTACCAGATCGAGAAAACCCAGAATGCAAATCTCGTCCTTAGAACTGAAGTGCTGAACAAGTTGAACTCCGCAAAAAGACCAAAAGTAATCGTTGCCGGATTTTCAGCATTGTCGGAGAAAGTCCTGAAAAAAGAAGACTTCAAAGCGATTTCTCATCAGATTAAAGTAGGCGAAAGTTTAGACTTTGATTTTACAGAAGAATTGCTGCAGCAGTTCAATTTCAACTTAACAGATTTTGTTTCGGAGCCCGGTGAGTTTTCTGTGCGCGGAGGCATTGTAGATGTTTTTTCATACTCGAATGAAGAACCTTACCGAATTACGTTTTTCGGAAACGAGATCGAAAGCATCAAAACCTTCAACATTGAAACCCAGCTAACCAACGGAAAAGTAAATGAATTTCAGTTGGTTTCGAATATGAATTTCGCGGTTTCCGGAAATAAAGTTTCTCTGTTTGAACTTTTACCGAAAGACAGTTTCGTTGTTTCTAAAAACGCTTTTTTAGGCGTAAAGAAAAACCGAGATTTCTACGCGAAAGCCGAAGAAAGATTTGAAACGCTGAGCAAAGAAATCAGTCACAGAGCGCCGGCCGAACTCTTTTTAACAGATGAGGATTTGCTGAAGGACTATCAGAAATTCAGAAGCATTGATTTCACCTTAGAAGAATTACGGATTCCGGATAATTTCACCGTTCAGATTAATCAAACCCCGCAGCCGACTTTTCATAAAAACTTTGAACTTCTCATTGAGGATTTGGTTGAAAAACGCGATTCCGATTATGATATCTGGATTTCTTTTTCCACAGAAAAACAAAAGGAAAGACTTGAATCCATCTTTGAAGAATTGGGAAGTTTCGGTTTTGGTGAGCAGGAATTACCTTTTAAATCCTTTAAATCTGAACTGCATGAAGGGTTTCTGGATCTTGACCATAAAATATCGGTGTATACCGATCACCAGATTTTCGACCGTTATCAAAGATTCAAATCGAAGAATACTTTCGCCAAATCTGAACAGCTCACACTGAAGGATTTGATGCAGATGAAAGTGGGCGATTACATCACGCACATCGATCACGGAATTGGGAAATTCATGGGATTGGTGAAAGTGAACAACAATGGGAAAGTTCAGGAATGTTTTAAACTCGTTTACAAAAACGGAGATTTACTGTATGTAAGCATTCATTCGCTTCATAAGATCTCAAAATATAATGGCCCCGACGGTCGCGAAATCGTGTTGAGTAAACTCGGTTCTCCCGCCTGGAAATCCTTAAAACAGAAAACAAAAGCCAAAGTAAAGCAGATCGCTTTCGACTTAATAAGGTTGTATGCGCAGCGGAAAACTGCCAAAGGTTTTGCTTTCACCCCGGACACTTATCTCCAGAACGAACTCGAAGCCAGTTTTATTTACGAAGACACGCCTGATCAGGAGAAGGCGACCGTCGACGTAAAAAAAGACATGGAAAATGATACCGTGATGGATCGTCTGATCTGTGGCGACGTAGGTTTCGGGAAAACAGAAATTGCAGTAAGAGCTGCTTTCAAAGCGGCAACTGACGGGAAACAGGTTGCGATTTTGGTTCCGACAACGATTCTGGCATTTCAGCATTACCGGAGTTTTAAGGAAAGACTGAAGGACTTTCCGGTGAATATTTCCTACATGAACCGCTTCCGAACCGCGAAACAAAAAGCGGAAACGCTGAAAGGACTGGAAGACGGAAAAGTTGATATCGTCATCGGGACGCATCAGTTGGTGGGAAGTTCGGTGAAGTTCAAAGATTTAGGGCTTTTAATTATTGATGAAGAACATAAATTTGGCGTTTCAGTAAAAGATAAACTCAAAACCTTAAAGAATAACATCGATACCCTTACCTTAACCGCGACTCCAATTCCGAGAACACTGCAGTTTTCGTTAATGGCCGCGCGCGATTTGTCCGTCATTAAAACACCGCCGCCAAACCGCCAGCCGGTTGATACAAGCATTATCGGTTTCAGCGAAGAAGTGATTCGGGACGCAGTTTCTTATGAAATTCAGCGTGATGGGCAGGTGTATTTCATCAACAACAGAATCGAAAATCTTAAAGATATTGCAGGACTTATTCAAAGGTTGGTTCCCGATGCAAAAGTGATTACCGGTCACGGCCAGATGGAAGGCAAGCAGCTTGAACGTAATGTTCTGGATTTTATGGAAGGAAAATACGACGTTTTGGTTTCCACAACGATTGTAGAAAGTGGTGTGGACGTTCCGAATGCAAATACGATTTTCATCAATGATGCGCAGCGTTTCGGAATGGCAGATTTGCACCAGATGCGTGGAAGGGTTGGTCGTAGCAACAGGAAAGCATTCTGTTATCTCATTACGCCGCCGTTTGATATGATGACTTCGGATGCCAGGAAAAGACTGGAAGCAATCGAACAGTTTTCAGATCTCGGAAGCGGTTTTCAGATTGCGATGAAAGATCTGGAAATCCGCGGTGCAGGAGATTTGCTTGGCGGAGAACAGAGTGGATTCATCAATGAAATGGGCTTTGATACCTACCAGAAAATCATGCAGGAAGCGCTCGAAGAATTACAGAATGATGAAGAATTCGGCGAACTATTTGAAAATGAAGAAGACCGTAAAAAACTCTTTAAATCAACTAAAGAAGTCAATATTGATACGGATCTTGAATTGATGCTGCCAGATTCCTATGTTCAGAGTATAGAAGAAAGACTTTCGCTTTATCAGAAACTGGCCGAAGTTCAGAATAAGGAAGATCTGCAGAAATTTGAAAACGAACTGACAGACCGTTTCGGTAAATTGCCTTCTGAAGCCAGAAACCTTCTGAAATCGGTAGAATTAAAATGGATTGCCGCAGAAATTGGCTTCGATAAAATCGTCGTTAAAACCGGGATTTTCCTCGGATATTTTCCGCCAAATCCTCAGGACAAATTTTACCAGAGCGAAAAGTTCAGGCATATCATTTCCTATTTAAGTCAGAATCCGAAGGATGCTACTTTGAAGGAGAAGCATTCCGCGGACGGTAATCAGCTGATGATGCGCAAAGAAAATGTGCAGCATGTGGATGAGGTGAATGCGGTTTTAGAGAGGATTCTCTCGAAATAATAAATAAGTTAAGATCTCGAAAAAAAGTTTACTTTTGTTAAAATTAAATTCTGATGAATAAAGTCCTGCATGTTTTCTCTTTCCTGTTTGCCATCATGGTTTTGTACTCTTGTGAATCAAGCCGTGCAGAAAACGGTGATTTACTTAACGGTATTGATGGAACCGGAACTGCGCCCGGAACAGGTGGCGGGTCAAACACGGACAAAGTTTTAAAGAAAGTGACCATTGTAGACAGCGAGGGGATTTCATCGGTATTTACGTATAATTATACGGCCGGTAAACTTACCACTGCACATTTTGAAGGTGACGGTGAAAAGACAGATTACACCTTATCCTACGAGAATAATTTACTTTCTAAGCTAACTATTCTTCAAGACGACGGCAGTACTGAACTTACTACGACACTCAATTTAACGTACAATGGCGGTAAGGTTGCAATGGCCTCCGGAAATATGACGGGCGGCGGACAGGAACTCATGAGAAATGAGACCAATTTTCTTTATGATTCAACCGGTAAACTAAAAAAAGTGGACACCGTAATGCTTATGGAAGATCTGGATAATCCGGGAACATACAAGCCTGCAACCAAAATGGTGAGCGACCTGTTGTTTACCGGAAACAACCTGTCTCAATGGAAAATGACGATGACCACGATTGCCCCACCGCCAATTGTGATTCCGCCGATTGTTTTTGACATTAAATTAAGTAATTACGATAGCAATAAAAACCCTTGGGCGACGCTTCCTGTGGAATTTACCATTGCAGGCGGTCATTTTATGACAGGAACCAACGCGTTCACAGGATTATCAATGAATAATTACAAAACCGTATCGGTTACGTCTTCAGCGGGCAACGATGGCGGAACGTATGCATATACGTACGACAGTGCTGGTTACCCGACCAAAGCCGTCTCCACAGCGGGTACATTTACCTTCGAATATCAATAAAAATCAATGAAATACCTTATCGTCGGTCTCGGCAACAAAGGAGATGAATATACTGAAACCCGGCATAACGTCGGGTTTAAAGTTGCTGAAAAAATCGCCGAAACTATTGAAGCTCCGTTTAAATCTTCCAATTTTGGACTTTTGGCTGAAGGAAAATATAAAGGCAGAAAAGTCTTTATTCTTAAGCCTGATACTTACATGAATCTTTCAGGAAATGCGGTGAAATTCTGGCTTCAGAAAGAGAATATTCCTTTGGAGAATTTAATGATTATCACGGATGATCTTGCTTTGCCTTTCGGAACTTTAAGAATGAAAATGAAAGGTTCCGACGCCGGTCACAATGGATTGAAAAGCATTCAGGAACAGCTTCAGACTCAAAATTATCCACGATTGCGTTTTGGAATTTCTGCAGAATTTCCTGAAGGAAAACAGGTAGATTATGTTCTTGGAAAATGGGAAGGTGAGGAAAAAGAAAAACTTCCCGAAAGAATCGAGAAGTTTTCTAAAGCGTGTCTGTCTTTTGTTTTCGCGGGAATACAGAATACGATGACTGCTTTTAATGGGAAATAGCCATTTCGCCAGTCTGCGCTTCCATTTCAGCATTCATATTTTCGTCTAGCCATGTTACAACACCGCTTTCGACGCAATAGTTGGCACCCACAATTTTAATTTTTCCGCCTTTCTCCAGTTGATTAAGCGTAGTACTCTGCTCACGGATATCCTCCATGGTTTTCCGGATATTGCAAATGTTAAGTCTTTCCAGAAGATCGCTGTTTGACGACGAACGTTCTTCGCCTTCTTTAATCAAACCGTCAATACAGCCTTGAAAATGACCAACAAGATGGTTAAGGTTTTCCATGCCCATTCCTTCAATGCTTTGTGCGTCCAAACCGCCTTTCAGAGCGCCACATTTGGTGTGCCCGAGGACCACTACCAATTTGGAACCGGCGACATTACAGCCAAACTCCATGGAACCAAGAATATCTTTATTTACAAAGTTTCCGGCGATCCGTATGCTGAAAATATCGCCTAAACCCTGATCAAAAATCAGTTCTGCAGAAGTACGGCTGTCGATACAGCTAAGTATTACTGCAAAAGGCCACTGCCCGGCGCGGGTATCATTTACCTGCTCGAGCAGATTGCGGTTCATTTTTAGGTTCTGTACAAAGCGTTGGTTTCCTTCTTTTAGGAAATTAAGCGCTTTTTCTGGTGTTGTTGTAGATTGTGTTTCTACGGTATGTGCTTTCATTTGTTTATTTTAAAGTTGATGTTTTTCTAAGTTACATGGCTCTTCTGTGGGCAATGATAATATGTGAATCTTCGTCGTCAGCGTATTCCTGATAAGAGGTTTTGAAACCAACTAGCCTCACTTCAATATCCTCTTCTTTTGCACGGATATTGGCAAATTCCTGAATCATTTCAAGAATATCGGTCGCGATGTAGGAGGTTGATCTGGCATCAATACAGACCTGTGAGTTTGGTTTGATGTTTTTAAGCGTTTTTTTAATGGCTGCTTTGTTTAGAAAAGATACCTCTTCCGCAAGTTTTATGTTGATTTCATCAGCATCGTCAAGCTCTTCGCGGCTCAGGTAGTAAGCCCGTTTCATATTTCCCTGGAGGATATAGAAAACCGAAATCAATAATCCAATTCCCACACCCTTCAGTAAATCAAGCGAAACTACGGCGACTACTGTCGCGATGAAAGGGATAAACTGGTATTTTCCTTTATGCCAGAAATGCATCACCGTTGCAGGTTTCGCCAGTTTGTAACCTACCAGAAGTAAAACCGCGGCCAAAGTAGCGAGTGGAATCATATTCAGAATAAACGGAATCGTAAGAACGCAAATCAGCAATAGCCCGCCATGAATAACGGTAGATAGTTTAGAAGTTGCTCCGGCATTCGCATTGGCAGAACTTCTTACCACCACTGATGTCATGGGCAAACCGCCAATCGCTGAAGAAATTAAATTCCCTATTCCCTGTGCCCGAAGCTCTAAGTTGGTGTCTGTAATTCTCCTGCGCGTATCCAAACGGTCGGAAGCTTCAATACACAGTAATGTTTCAATGGACGCCACAATAGCGATCGTTGCGCCCACAATCCAAACTTTTGGATTCAAGAATCCCTGCAGATCCGGGAAAACAAGCATGTTTTTAAAATCTGACGCACTTTGCGGAACGGGAAGTGAAACCAAATGTTCTGAGCCGATCGCAAGTGAACTTCCGGAAAGGATGAAAATATAATTCAGCAGAATTCCTGCACCTACTGCCACTAGCGCTCCGGGAATCATTTTGAGTTTTTTCAGCGCTGGAAATTTATCCCAGGCCAAAAGAATAGTGATGGAGACCAACGTAACGATTACTGCACCAGGATGAATTCCCGCGGCCAATTCGCTAAAATAATTTGGGTTAAAACCATTGGCGAAAAGCGTCTGGTTTCCTTCAAAATCTTTATCAAAACCCAATGCATGAGGGATCTGCGTTAAGATGATGATGATCCCAATCCCTGCCAGCATTCCTTCAATAACGTTGGTGGGAAAATAATTTGAGATACTTCCGGCTCTTATAAACCCTAAAATTAGCTGAATAATTCCGGCAATAATTCCGGCACAAAGGAAAAGTTCGAATGCACCTAAATCGGTAATAGCAGTAAGTACAATAGCGGTTAATCCCGCTGCGGGTCCGCTGACCGATATATTCGAATTACTGAGGTAACCGACAACCAAACCGCCGATAATTCCTGCAATAATCCCGGAAAGCGGTGGTGCGCCGGAGGCTAATGCAATCCCTAAACATAGTGGAAGTGCTACTAAAAATACGACGAGTCCTGAAGGGAAATTTTCTTTAATCCCTCCGTATATAGAAAGTGTTTTTTTCATTTTTTTGAAAAATTGTGCTGTCTTTTGGCCACAGCTGTCCGTTTGGAATTTCGCACAGGAAATATCCCGACACAGTTTGTGACTACAGCGATTGAAATTTAATTTTTGTTGCAGAACGGTTTGCCAGCACTTAAAAAAGTGTGGAATGTTCATTAAAAGCGATAAAAATTAAACTTCGGGAGGCGGGGAAAATATCGTAAGAAAAGGAGAGAGGTGTACAGAATCATCTGCACATATAAATGAATTTGCTGAGAAATCTCTTTCAAAAAACTTCAGGAAGTCATGAACACTAAGTGTTTCCGGAATGGTTTTTTCGTTGATTACCAGCGGTGAGTGTTGGGTTTCTTCTTCGGAAATAATCATATTAGTCGCCGGCAAATCCCAATTGAAAAACGTGGCAATAGTTGGTAATGCCATGAAATTCAAAAAGACCGTCAATGTTATGATGCTCCAAAGTTTCATATTGATCAGATGAGGTTTTTATTTTTTTTGCGACTCATTACCCATTCTGAGTTGGTTAAATTGTAAATCTTCTGAATGTCTTTCAGAATACTTTCAAAATCAATTTCCAGATCGATGATCTTTCCTGTTTTCAGATCGAAAACCCAGCCGTGAACAATTGGATATTCATCGACCAAATACTGTTCCTGAACTACAGCCATTTTAATAACGTTGATGCACTGTTCCTGAACGTTGAGTTCTACAAGGCGGTCGTAACGTTTCTGATCGTCTTCAATTGCATCCAATTCAGCCTGATGCAGTCTGTAAACATCCCGTATATTTCTGAGCCATGGGTTCATCAGGCCAAGATCCTGAGGCGTCATCGCTGCTTTTACACCGCCACATCCATAGTGCCCGCAAACGATGATGTGTTTCACTTTCAGGTGTTCAACGGCGTACTGAATCACAGCTGTAGCGCTCATGTCCAGCGTGTTTACAACGTTTGCAACGTTTCGGGTTACAAATACTTCTCCTGGTTTTAAACCCATCATTTCCTCGGCGGAAACACGGCTGTCTGAACATCCAATATAAAGATAATCAGGAGTTTGTGATGCAGATAGGGTTTTGAAAAAGTCTTTGTCTTCAGCGAGTTTTGACTCCACCCATTTTTTATTGTTGTCGAAAATAACTTCGTACGATTTTTTCATAAAATAACTGTTTAGCGTTTAATTATATTATTTCGCATAAGTTGTTCTCTAATTCAATAGACTAAATCAATAATGCAAAAATAGATGTTAAGAATTAAAAAAACCAGTATTTAACAAAAATTTAATATTAAATTTTGTGATTAATATAGCCTTGTGTTGCATTTAGGTTTGTGGTGATTTGTGCGGGATTTCCGATTACGACTGAATTTTCAGGAACATCGAAGTTTACATAAGCGTTGGGAGCGATCAGCACATTATTACCGATTTTGATGTTTCCCACGATTACAGCGTTCGGTCCTATCCAAACTTCATCACCGATTTCCGGAACTCCTTCAGTTTTTCCACGGTTCGCCTGAGCGATCGTTACGCCCTGCGCAATGTTGCAGTTTCTGCCGATTTTAGCTTTCGGATTGATGACGAGGGCGCCCCAGTGTCCAAGATAAAAGCCCTCGCCAATCTGTGTTTCGGGATAAATTTGGAAACCATATTTGATCTGGTGATGACGCAAAACCAATCTCCAGAACGCCCCTAAAAAAGATTTTTTTCTGTACTGCTGGCATTTCCTCAAAATATAGATAAAATGAAGATTGGGGTTAATGCATTTTGCCCAGATTTCGGGAGAAGACAGCATTTTTCCGCTCTCACGGTAAAAATCTTTCTGTATGGTGGTATAATTGGGCATATCGCAAAGTTAAGTGAAAATTGCTTTAAAGTTCATCAATTATATGCGTGATTTTCTGTACTGAATTTTCAAGGTTGAAGGGCATTGTGTAAGTTTCTAATGCTTTAGTGTAACCTTCAAAACTTTCAGGTTGGTTGAGTGCTTTTTTCATTCCTGTATAAATTCCCTCTTGAGAATTTTCTACGATTAAACCTAGTTTTCCCTCTGCAAGCATTTCTTTCACGCCCGAAACATCGGTCGCAATAATGGGTTTCTTAAGTGCAATAGCTTCAAATAAAACAGTCGGGAATCCTTCATATCTGGAACCTAAAATATAAAAATCAGCTTCTTTAAAATACGGATACGGATTATCTGTAAATCCCAGCATGGTGGCGGTTTGATCAAGCCCAAGTTCCGTTTTTAGGGTTTTTATATTTTCAAAATCGTATCCGTCTCCGATGATCAGCAGGTGATGATGAAGCCCTTCGTTTAAGAGTTTTTGATGCACTTTTAAAAGTCTGTCGAAGCCCTTTTGGGGAAAAACGGTTCCTACTGAAACGAAAGTTTTAAGAGTTTTATTGAATGAATAAGTGGTTGCCTGAGCAGTTGATTTACGCAGGATTTCATTGGTATCTAAAGGGTTGTAAATTCTTACTATTCTGTCTTTCTCCGATTGACTTACTGCTATGTTTTCGAAATCGTGCTGAATTTTATCTGAAATCACCATGATTTTATCGAAACCAAAAAACTTTCGGAGTTCTTCATCATTATAGTTTTTAAATTCAGTCTTTTTAAGGTCATTATGAATCCAGATGATTTTTTTGGATGATTTTATAGGAGAAGATAAAATCTCATCGCGCATCCCGTGAATTGCCGCAAATTCGATATCGTATTGATTTCCTTTCAGGATTTTTGAATAAAGGATTTCGGGAAATCTCTTCAATAGTGACTGATAAATGACCCGGAAGGCTTTTACAGGAATGTCCTGAATCCGGTTTGTGGTAATCATTTCGCCGCGGTTTAGATAGAAAACATTGATCCAGTTAGGAACCTCGGATAAATATTTCCCCGAGTACAAATTCAGTAAAAGATCGATTTCATACTTGTCGGGCGGCAGATTTTTCAGAAAAGTGACCAGAACTTTTTCGGCTCCGCCATGCCGCAGCGACCCGATCCGGATAAGGATTTTCTTTTTGCCCTTTTCACTTTTCATATATTATTTTACAGGTTTGTAATGATGAGGCAGATTTTTTTTAATATACGCTTCAAGCCTAGGACGGTCTTGTTCAAGTTCCCGTGGATACATTACATTATTCGCCAAAAGTTTGTCGCCATATTCTTCCAGTGTACAGATGTATTTGGCCGGAACGCCCGCGAACACCGTTCCGGCAGGCATTGAAGTTGTTAAAATTGATCCTGCACCTAAAAGACAATTATCCTTCATTTCAACTCCGGGCATAATAATGGTGTCTGCGCCGATTAGGCAGCGTTTGCCGATTTTAATCCGCCCAAAAGTCCTCACATCTTTATATTTTTCGAAAAAATGCAGTGCGTTTTGCCCGCCGTCGTGATTTACAAATCTAACGTTGTTAGAGAAAGTTGTTTCGTCTCCGATTTCGATAAGAAAGGGTTCTGTTCCGAACTGTGGTACCTCTACAAAACGTACATTTTTACCTACTTTAAGTCCTTTTGCCAGACATATTTTTAGATAAATCTGCTGAATGAAATATTGGTAGGATGTATGAATTTTGAGAATGATTCTGTACAGAAAAATCATGTTTATTTTTTTACTAAATTAAGGATGATTTCTTCAATTGCCATAAAAATTTTGTTGTTATCGAACTTAGCGCTGATGTTTTTCAGATTATCATTAATGCTTTTGATAAGCTCAGCGTTGGTTAAAAACACTTTCATTGCCTCAAAAATTTCTTCAGTTCTGTAATTGATCAGATAACCTGTTTCGAAGTGTTCCAGCATTGTAGCCACATCGCCGGTGTCTGTTGCGATGGTGGGTTTCTGTAGAATTAAAGCTTCCGCCAAAACCAGCGGCCAGGCTTCGGATTCGGAAGGCATGATAAAGAAATCTGCATTTTTGATGTAGGGATACGGATTCATTTTGTTGCCTGCGAGAACAAAAGTTTTTTCAACCCCAAGTTTTTTCTGTTGTGCTAAAAGATTTGTGAGTTCCTCGCCGTCACCAATTACCATTACAGAATGCTGAAAACCCTCTTTCAGAAGCTGATGATGCGCATCCATAAGTTTATGGTAGCCTTTCCTGGTATGAAGCCTGCCGACCGAAACAAAAACAGGTTTAGATGGCAAGTCGGCAATATTTTCTTGACTCTTTTCCCGGATTTCCTCTATCGGAATAGCATTGATAATTACACTTTCCGGTGGGTATGCGAGTTTTGGATAAATGTCGTGCATGATCGTCCGGATTTTCTCTGAACAGTAAATCATGTGATCGAACTGAGGAAACTGCTCCAGAATTTTAGGGACCAAAGGCTGCAGTTTCGGCAGATTGATCTCTGAATGAAACCAGCCTATTTTTTTTGATTTTTTATTGGTAGAATTTAAAACTGCCGAGAAATCATTGTAGGTCATCGCTATTTCAACATCAAATTCATCCTTCAGGATTTCTTTATCGATAACTTCCGGATGTTTATTGAATTTCTTAAGTTTTATTTTCCTTTTAAAAAGCTGAATTTTTGCCAGCAGCGTGTTTGTAGAAAAGTCCTCTTTTCCTTTTGTCAGAAATACTTTGCGTACATTTGCGGGGAATTCGTTCCGAAGTTCACCCTGGTTGAGATTAAGGAGAACGGTCATCTCAAATTTTTCCGGATCCAGATTGTTTAGAACACTCAGCATCACTTTCTCAACACCGCCCATTTCCATGGACCTGTGGCGGAAGAGGATTTTAATTTTTTGCTCAGGTATCATTTATACAAAATTTTGAAGAATGATTTTGAGTTTTTTAATCAGCCGGAACGGAATATTATTCTGGTAATTCAGCAGATCGAAGATTTCCTGAGATTGTGCGTAATTTTCAGGGACGTTTTTCCCGTTGATTTCGGTGATTCCTCTTCTTTTAAAAGCTTCAAAAATAACTTTTGCGAAATTCTTTTTAGCTTTTACTTTTGAAGTGTGCTGCGAAATTCCTTTTGCGTGCCGCCGGTAAAAATACAGGTTTTGAGGAATAAAAGTGACGTCACCTCTTTCCAGAACTTTCAAGTATAAATCCTGGTCAACCGCAGATTTTAAGGTGGGATCTATCCCCACAGTTTCATCGTAAGCCGCTTTTTTAAACGTGAAAAAATGATGAATCTGTATCGGTAGATTAAAGAAAAAACGGTCGTTAAGAATTTTATTTATCTTCTTGAAATCACTTACGGGGTTAAGTTTGGGGTCGCAGAATGTTATTTTCGAATAAGTTGCTACAATATTTTTTTCGTGGTATTCCTTCACTGAAAACTCTAATGCCTGTTCTTGAAGCGCATCGTCAGGATCCAGAAAGCCACAGATTTTACCAGTTGCTAATTCCAGGGCTCTCCGCTTGGTGTAACCACATCCCTGATTGCTTTCGTTAGTAAAAATTTTAAATCTTGAGTCTCCCTGAATTAGATTTCCGATGAGTTCTAACGAATTATCCGTAGAGCAGTCATCCACAATAATGGCTTCCCAATCAGAATAGGTTTGCGAAATGACAGAATAATAACAGTCTGAAAAAAATCTGCCGTTGTTGTAGTTGGCAATAAGGATCGAAAATTTCATGAAGAAGTACTAAATAAATTTAAGGTAGAAAAACCAATTGATTCCCAAAGATAGGAGTTTTATCTGCAGGCTAATTATAAAAAGCAGCCAAAATTCTCTTCCTGATTCTGTAAAAATAGGAGTTCTGATATTTGAGCAAATCAAAAATCTCCTGAGCATTGGTATAGATCTCGGGAATTTTTTTGCCATGTATTTTTTTCAGACCGCGCCGCTGCATCGCATTCCAAATCACTAATCCCCACAACTCGTAAGATTTTTTTTTGTTGTCGTTTTGGGAGATTCCGCCGGCATGCGTGCGGTAAAGATAATTCGTATCGCTGATGAACTTTACATTACCTTTTTCGTACATCTTAAGATAGAGATCCTGATCTTCGGAAATTCGTAATTCCGGATTTATTTTCTCGGTCTGAAAATAAACATCTCTCCGGAAACATACAAAATGATTGATAACGATAGGACAGTTAAAAAAATAAGGATTATTATTTACAACCTGTTTTGCGGATTGAAAGGGTGCTAAAGGATGAAGATCTTTATCGCACTTCATAAAACGCGAATAAGTAAGAACAGTTTTTTTGTGTTTACTGAAAATCCCTACTGATTTTTCGATGGCGGTGGGGAGAATCGTGTCATCTGGATCTACAAAACCACAAATATCACCGGTAGCCAGTTTAATGAGTTTTGATTTGATGACACCTACGCCCGCATTTTCAGCATTTTCGTAAATCCGGAAACGGGAATCATCTCCAATCAATTCCCGGATGACCTGCAGGGAATTGTCTGTGGATTTATCATCAAGAATAATCACTTCCCAATTATCGTAAGATTGTGAAACGATAGACTGGTAGCAGTCACGGAAAAATTCCCCGTTGTTATAGTTGGCGACAAGGACAGAAAATTTCATGATCTCGTAGGTATTAAATTAGCATCCTCAATAATCCTTTCATCTACAAATATAACCGTTTTCTGCATGTTTGGGATTTTTACTTATTTTTGTTGAATAATAAACATAAGTGAGCGAATTAAAACGAGTTGCCAAAACCCTTGTAGGCTATATAAAACGCCCGGATCTGTATCCTGAACTGGGCCGGAAAATCATAAAAAATATATTCAACAGAAAAAGTGCTTTTCGCGGAAAAGCGCGTACCACAGAATGGGCACAGTCACTTGCGGTAAATCAGGAAACTGCAATAGGGCAGCTTTTCGGTATTAAATTCGAAAACTTTCAAAACCTATTCTCAGAAGAGTTGCATGATGCTTCGAAGAGGGAAAAAGAGTGCCCAATCAAAATGGGAGGAGCCGGCGCTCTGGAGCTTATTTATTATGCCTGCGAATTTACCAATGCTGAAAGTGTTGTAGAAACGGGCGTAGCTTACGGTTGGTCTTCATTAGCAGCATTGCTTTCTTTACAGAAAAGAAACGGCACACTTTATAGCTCGGATATGCCATATCTGAGTCAGGATGGGGACCGTTATGTAGGTGCTGTCGTTCCGGACCGATTAAAGAAATACTGGAAGCTTTTCCGTCATGCTGACAAAGAATCTATACCTAAGATTTTCGGTGAAATGAACCGGGCAGATGTTATTCACTATGATTCCGACAAAAGTTATGAGGGGAGAACCTGGGCTTACAGGGAAATGTATCAACATCTGAGAAAGGGCGGTGTATTTATCAGCGATGATATCGGCGATAACGCTGCGTTTCAGGATTTCTGTACACGCAATACGATTTCACCCACTGTTGTAGAATTTGAAGGGAAATATGTAGGTGTTTTTGTAAAAAATTAAATTGAGAAAAGGTTATTCCTGAAATTAATATTATAGAGTCCTGAGCGGATACTTCTGTAATCCGTGATCAGATACCTCAAAATCATCATCCATTTTTTTAACGGTGAAGCGTTTGCAATTTCCCAACTTCTGTGCATCCGCTTTATATGTAGCTTGATGTCCGTAGGCATTGTGGGTTCATTTTGAGCCCAACTGTTCACTTCGCGCCAGAGTAAAACTCGTGTTGAAGCCGGATTTATTTTCTTTGAATCAACCTGTGTAATTCTGTTGTTTTCGTGAACACCGCGCACCGCCACTGCCTGATCCAGAATACCTGAATACAAGTCTAAATAATAGGAAATCCTGAACAGAAATTCTGTGTCCTGATGCAACCTCAGGTGAGTTTTCATCATGGGGCTGACCTTATCGAGCGAAGATGTTCTTAGAGTTAACGTGTCAATACTGAAAAGTCCGAAACTGCCGTTCATTCCCAATTGTCCGCGGAATACATCTTTTGGCGGATGTTTTTTGTAAACCGTAGTAAGCCGGTCACCATAGATCTTATGATGCTGTTCTTTGGCTTTTTTAGTGTAATAATGCACGCCCAAAGCCCCGTAAACACCATCAACATCTTGGTTTATAAAAAGTTCTTTTTCTGCATCAAAACGGTTCGGGAGATAATAATCGTCAGCATCCAGAAACGCAATAAAATCTCCTGTCGCTTTTGCCAATCCTAAATTTCGGCTGGCTCCGGCGCCATGATTTCCCTTGTCAGGATGCTGGAAAAGTTTAACGCGTTCATGTTTTTCCGCTAATTTTTCACATACCTCCAAAGCATTGTCCGGCGATTGGTCTTCCACCAGAATTATTTCGAAAACTTCGTCAAGCTGCAAAGCAGATTCCACGGCTTGGGAAACGTACTTTTCAGCATTGTATACAGGAATAATGACGGAAATTTTCATAATACTTTATCTGTTCAGGTAGGTAAAACGGTATCTGGTTTTCAGAATTTTTGGGTCTTTAAGTGTTGCTGCGAAAATATTAAAATATTTCGTCACGCCTTTATTTAAAGACAGTTCAAATGATTTTTTTGTCAAAAAGAGATGGTCTTTATATTCCTTTTTAATGTTTTTGTCCTCAGCCCATTCGTATACAGAATTCCACAACAGCATCTGTCTCTGATTGTATTTGTCTGAATATCTTTTTATTTTGGTTATCCGGTTGTCATCATGAACGCCCCGAACTGCTATTGCTTCGGTGATATTTCCTGATTTCAAGTAACAATGCCAGGCAAGTTTAATGATGAAATCGGTGTCCTGATGAACACGGAGAGTTTCATTGAACTTGAGATTATTTTTTCTGATGCTTTCGCTTCTCACAGTCAAACCGTTGAGGTGAAAAAAACTGCCGAAAGTTTTGTCGAGACCGAGTAAACCGTAGAAAACATCCTTTCCTTCCGCCGGATAATTTACTGTAGTAAGGTCAGTATTTTTAAATTTTTCCTGAAATTCAGTCCTGCCTTTTTCAGTGAGAAAAGCCGTTCCAATCGCACCGAAAACACCTTCGATGTTAGCAGTGCTAAAAAGTTTTTTTTCAGCATCAAACCTGTTTGGAAGATAATAATCGTCTGCATCTAAAAACGCGACAAAGTCTCCTGATGCTCTTTGCAGTCCGAGATTCCGCGATGCGCCCGCACCGTGGTTCCCCTTGTCAGGATGCTGAAAAAGTTTCACCTTATCAAATAACGACGACAGTTCCATGCAAACTTCTAAGGAATGATCTGTGGAGCCGTCTTCAATCAGAATGATCTCTTTTACACCGTTCAATTCCACTGCAGATTCCACCGCTTTTCTTAGAAAAGATGCAGCATTGTAAACCGGCATGATGACAGAAATATTCAGCATATAGAATGACTAGAGGTATGTTTTGTAATTATCTGCCCAAAGTGCCAGCTGAAGCAGATTCCAGTGTTTTTTGTCTTTATTCAGGAATTTCTGAGCGGCGTTAAAATCAATAAAATCAAATATTTTCTGCGTGTTATCTTTCAGCAATACATCTGACAGTTCAATTAGTCCCTGTTCTTCAAACCAACGCTCAACGGAAGATCCGAAGCCCTGTTTATTTCTGTTTCTGATGTTTTCGGTCCAGTAATTCTGCATCGATTCCCGCAGGATTATTTTATCGTTTTTCCCGTCGAGTTTTAAATTTTCAGGCAATTGAATACAGAATTCAGCAAAATCTTTATCAAGAAACGGCGTCCGAACTTCCAGCGAGTTGGCCATCGCCATTCTGTCGGATTTTACGAGCATATTTCCGGGCACATATTTTTCCAGATCTACACGCATTATATCGTTGAGAGAATCAGGGTTAGCTTTGAAACTGTACTGCTGCCGGTAGTTTGAACTGATTCCCAGCGACGCCATTTCTTTCGGTGTAAAAAAGTTTCGGACTTTATTCTGATGGAAATCCAGAATATTTTTATTCCTGATATTTTCCTTGGTAATGTATGATGTTTCGCGGAATCTCCCGAACTGTTTGAGGCCAAATTTCGCGAGAATGTTATTGTAACTGAAATGATTTTTGAGTTGGTGTTCCACCCCATAAAAACTGTAACCACCGAAAAGTTCGTCGCCCACGTCGCCCGCTAAGACTACCTTTAAATGCCGGGCGGCCGCTTCGCAAATTTTGTATTGTGGACTGTAGCTCATATCGGCAAAAGGTTCATCGAAAAAAGGTGAAATTTTGGTGATTTCTGCGGCGATATTACCCCTGTTTTCATAAATTTCGATGTGATTCGTCCTGTATTTTTTTGCAATTTCATCTGCAAATTTCAGTTCACTGCTTTCTCCGGAGTAACCGAAACTTATTGTAGTCTGTGTAGATTTAAATTCATTCACCATTGCTACAATTGTAGAAGAATCCAAACCTCCGCTCAGGAAACTTCCGACTTCTACATCAGCAATCAACTGTTTTTGTACGGCATTTTTAAGTAACAAAGTAAATTCTTCTTTAGCTTCCGACAGAGAAATGGAAATGTCATTCTTAGGAATACTGTAATACCTTTCAACGGTAATTTTTCCCGCGCGTAAAAGCAGAGAGTGTGCCGGCGGAAGTGTCTGAATATTTCTATAAATACTTTGATGAGCGTTAACGTAACCGTACTGAAGATAATGATAAAGCGCCTCCTGGCTAAGTTCCGGTTTTACTAATCCGGAAGCGAGAATGGCTTTAATTTCTGATGCAAATATAAACTCGCCGTTTTTTCCGAGGGTGTAATAAAACGGTTTTTCCCCGAAACGGTCTCGTGCGCAGAAGAGTTCCTGTTTTTCTTCATTCCAAATTGCCAAAGCGAACATTCCGGGAAGTTCAGCAAGCAGTTCTTTTCCTTGTTGCTGATACATTGCCAGAATCACCTCGGTGTCGGAGGTCCCGCGATAAGCATAATCTATATATTTTTTCTTCAGTTCCTGATAGCCGTAAATTTCACCATTAAGAACGATGCATTCATTCTTAGAGTCAGAAAACATGGGCTGTTTTCCGTTTTCAGAAAGATCGATAATTGAAAGTCTACGGTGTCCCAATGCGGCATTTCCGTAAAATTCATGATGTGCAGCATCCGGACCGCGGTGCGCTATGGCATCAGTCATCTGCTGAATTTCTTCAGTATAGTTTCTGGCGTTTGGGGCGATGATTCCAGCGATTCCGCACATAGGCTTATCTTTTTACAGCGTATTTAAAGATTTTTAGAGTTTGTAAAAATAAGTTATAATAATCCTTATTAATCAAAAATCTCTCAAGCATTGCTTTATAGAGCTTTTTATTGAATAAAGGATTAGGAAATTCTTTAAGATAAAAATATTTAGTAATCAGTTCATCCAAATCTTTGCTAACCTGAACATTGGCTCTTGAGTCATTGTTAACCGTTTTAATGTTCTTAAAAATGTCTATTGAAGTTTTCAGTTTTTTCTCGATTTCAAGCGAACTGTAAACCCCTCCTTCATGAAGCCGATATAATCCCACTACCTTATTAAATGCCCTACCATTGCCAAATTGGAGCAAATGGTAAAAGTAATAAAGATCGCGATAATTGGAATAAACATCAATCCATTTTAGGTCAAGAAACTCACGACGAATGAGATAGGTAAACGTTTGTGTAGGTCTTGCACTGAAAAAACTCTCTTGTGTGTAATCTACAAAATCTTTATTTCCGAAAATATAGTCTTTGCCATCCTTTGTAATTTCGCCAGTATCTTGATGCAAGAGCAGGTTACGTGCTGTAGTCATTACAAAATCAGGGTTATTTTCCAAAAAACAAACCTGAAACTGCAGTTTGTTTTCATCAGTCCAGTAATCATCACCTTCGCAATAGGCCAAGTATTTTCCGGATGCTTTTTGAAATGCAAATCTTTGATTTTCAACAAATCCTATATTTAGGTTATGGCGGTAATACTTTATTTGGTAAGGATATCTTTCAGCATAAGGTCTGATAACATCCTCAGAATGATCCGTTGAAGCATCATCGCAAATAATGAGCTCTAAATCAAAATCTGTTTTCTGCATCAGCACACCTTCAATTGCTTCTTTCAGAAAAGGAGCATGATTGTAGGTGAGCATAATTACTGAAATCTTGGGATTTGTCAATTGTTAAAATATCTAAGTTTAATGTATAATTTATGCAGTTTATCCAATAGACTTACTTTCTCCTTTAAAAATAACGGTTTATAATCGTCTTCAGGATTAAAATATCTTTTCCCTATCTGTAATGATTCAGGTTTTTTTCTTCTCTTCTTCTTATGAAAGGCTATAATTCCGTCGTAAAATGTTATAGAGTAATTGCTATATGTAAAATCATCTGGTTTTAATAAAAAAGTCTTTGAATAGAAAGCATTTTGTTTATCGATATGGTGCTTAGCGAATTCAATAAATGTAGACTTTTTTTTGTATCCACCGCCATATTCTGACCAGTAAGAAGTACAGACATCCTCACACAAATATATTCCATCCTCTTTTATTTTCTTATAAAGGTGCTTAAATGTAAGAATCTGCTGCTCCATCATATGACCGCCGTCATCAATTATGATATCTATTTCTGGAAGTGTTTCAACCAAAGTTTTCAGAAAGTCTTCATCAGTTTGAGACCCGATAAAAACTGTTACGTTTTTATCTTCAAATTGCCTGCAGTTCGCGTTTATGTCAACACCGAAATATTTCATATCGTTGCCAAAATAATTTTGCCACATCTGAATGCTTCCACCCTGAAATAAACCAATTTCTAAAATATTAATTTTTTTTCCTTTGAAACGTGAAAAAAGATCTTCGTAGATTTCAAAGTAATGGGTCCATTTGTGTATCAGCCGATCTTGATTGTTGTAAAAATAATGCTCTAAATTCATTCTTTCGGGTTGTTTTTTAATGCAAAATAGCGGTATCTGGTTTTTAATAATTTTGGATTAAACGGAAGTAATTGTAGGAAAAGAAGGTATTTTTTTAATCCTGAATTTGCGGCTAATTTAAAGGAAAGATACTTATACCTAAATACTTCAACTATGTCCGGAGGCATTTCCTTTTTAGTTTTACTCCAATGGTAAAGTGCTTGGTAAAGTACCGTATTATGTTGAAAAAATACTGAAGTGTGGTTTTTTATTTTTGTAATACTATTGTTTTCATGAGCAGTTCGTACAGCTATAGGTTGATCTATTATTCCGGTTTTAAGATTTTTTTCATAAGCAAGTTTAATAGTAAAATCTTTGTCTTCACCGATAGCCATGTTTTCGCTTAGACGTCTTTTAGGATTTTCAAGTGCTGTTTTTCTCACTGTTAGTCCAATCATCGAAAAAAAAGTTCCGAAGTTCTTGTTTTTTTCGACCAAGCCATAGTAAACCTTTCTACCTTCAGCATGATAATTGACAGTGGTAAGACCTTGATTTCCGAATTTACTAAGGTATTCCGCTTTACCTCGTTCGCTGACAAATTCAGTGGAAATCGCGCCAAAAACTCCATCAATTTTTTGGTCTTTGAAAATTTCACGCTCAGCATCAAATCTGTTGGGAAGCCAATAATCATCAGCATCCAAAAAAGTGATGAACTCTTTGGTGGCGTTATCGATCCCTAAATTACGGGAGGCAGAAACTCCGCGGTTTTGGTTGTCAGGATGGGTAAACACTTTTATCTGCGGATGTTTTTGTGCTAAAGAAGTGCATATTTCCAGTGACCGGTCTTTTGATCCATCATCAATCAACAGTACTTCCTGAACTTCCTGGAATTGAAGGACCGATGCTACCGCTTTTTCGATATATTTTTCGGCATTATACACGGGAATTATTACACTGATATTCGTCATTTCCGCAAAATTAACCTTTTAAATATTTGAGGAAAGCGTTTAAGGTTGTGGAATAATGTTTTCCACTTCATTATTTTCGGAGTATGCTCCGCAGGAATACCGAATTCCTTGAAATTTATCTTTGAAAGTCCTTTTGTTTTCAGGGTGCTGTTCATCAGATTATGCGTATGAATCAACTGAATAAAAAGTGGTTTATTGTCGTAGCCAATGACATTGTCGTATTTGCGGAAATTGTTGTGCCGTTCGTTCATAATTGTTTTGAAACTGCTTATATTTTCAACAAGACTCACAAAAGGATTTGCAATTGCGTAATATTCATTTACCAAAACCTGGTTTTTGTTTATAATGCTCATCTGCAGGCCCCGCCTTAAATCAATAACCAAATTGTGAACCGGTTTAAAAAGTGACTGAATCTTATCCACAAATTCTTCATGCAATAAATCGTCATTATCGATATCTGTACTTATAACAAACTTTTGATCTTTCTGAAAATGTTTTTCAAAAACAGTAGTAATTCCCAAATTTATTTCGGCACCATCCTGTACAAAGACGGGTTTGAAATTCGGAAAATCGTTTTGAAGATGGTTTATTATCTGCCGGTATTTGGTTTTGGTATTTACATCAAAAAAAACCAGCCAGACAAAATTTTTGTTTTTTTGATTTTTAAATGAGGGGAACGTGTATTTCTGAAATAAATCAAACCTGTGTTCATGCCACTCATCTGTCAGTGGTGCATACCCTGATCTGGTCTGGGACCAGTTTTCGGTAGGCACGTTAAAGCGGGTGGTGATGATGTGTATAAACTGTAACATCTGATGGTTAAGAATTTTATAATCTTAGGGATTTTTTTGTATCTGTTAATGAAGTTTCAATATTATTCGTATGTATGTAAAAGGAAGTTTAAAAAGTTTACGAAATTTTTTTAGATGCCAATAATATTTAACTAAATTAAGTTTTAAATCTGAAAAGTGATGATGAAAGGCAAAACTTATCTGCTGATTAATTTTATCTAATATAAATTCTTTTGGCAGAAGATGATGATATTTATTGATAAAATAGGTGTCAAAAATAATGGCGTTCCGCTGTTTTTCAAGAAAGAGTTGACTGGAACCGGAAATGCTTTCTGAACTTATCCGTACTTCGACCTGGGCATCGGCAATAAAATATACCGGCGTATTGCCGGCGATCTCAAATACCGCTAGGTCATCTGTTCCCCATGCCAAAGGTAAATGTTTAAATTTCACCTTTTCGTAAGCGGATTTTCGGAATATGTGTTCGGAAAGGCTGGAGCGCTGTCCTTTAATGTATTTTTCTTTCCAGTTGTCCAGCGCCAGAAGAAGTTTTGGCTGAGCGGTATATTCCTTAAATGGTTTTCCGTACTCATCAATCCAACGTTGCGAGAATTTAATGACGTTGCTTTTGTTCTGTTCAACTTCATCCAGGTTTGTATAAAACTCCGCTACAAAATTCTCGCTAATGACATCGTCATCGCCTAAAATTTGAAACCATTCACTAATTTCGCTATCCTGAATGCATCTTTCCCATTGTTTTACGAGGTTTTGGGAGCCAAGATTTTCTGTATATTCTTTATAATTAAACGCTGTAGTTTTCAGTGTTTCCTTAATGAGATTTTCGGGATTTTCGGGACTAGCATCATTACCGATAAACAGTTTGAAATTTTTGCAGGTTTGCCGTTCTAAAGACCGCAAAGTTTCTTTAAAAAAAGAGATTTTATAATATGGAATTATTATGGTGAGCAAATCCTATTTTTTATTAAGTACGGCGATAATATAACCGGCATCCAATTCTTCCACTTTTAAGTCATGCGCTGCTTTTATGCCTTCAAAAAACTTGGGGTCAGATTTTGTGATTCTTTTTCCCAATCGGTTCTTTATTCTGTTTGTAAGCGTATATTCAGGGTAGTTTCCTTCAATTACTGCATTCTGAATGAATGTATCTTTCAGAATGAAATGTTCCTGGAGTAATTTTGTAAAGTCACTGTAGCTCCATTCAATTTCATGATATGGGTTATGATTTGGTTTTATTGTAGTTTTCTTTGAGATTGGTGTTGAAATTATAAATGTCCCGTCTTCCGCCAGGTTTTGGTTAATATTTTTCAGAAATAATATATAATCGTCAAGATGTTCAACCGTTTCATAACTGATGATGACATCGAAAGGAGTTGCACTGGAAAATTTGGTAGCGTCGTCTACAAAACGGTTCACCAGGTGATGGGCATACCGAAAATTTCCATAACGAACAGCATCTGCATCCAAATCTACTCCTGTAACCTTTAAAGCTTTTCCCTGATCTGCAATTAAAAAAGAGCCATATCCGCTTCCACATGCAATGTCTAAAACATTTTTGTTATTTACGAACTGCAATGCGAATCGGTACCGTTCAATGTGCTCCATTTCGTACTTAGGGTGCAGGAATCCCTTAACCCATCTTTCAGCTTCGCCTTTCAGTACTAAATCCGCAAGTGTCTTTAATTCATATTTTGTACAGAATAATTCTTCTTCAATTTCATTCATATTTTTTCCAATTTTGGTTGACGATAAAATACCCTTGCGAATAATCGGGCGATTCTTTTCTGTAAGAATCTATAACTCTCATTTTTAAGCCTTTATCGTAGTAATCAAATGTTTCCTGATTGTTTCCTAAAAAGATTTCTACGATGTAATCTCCTGCCTTCAAAGGAAAATTATTTATTGTACAGATAATTCTGTTTTCTCCGGGGTTTAACTGAAACGATCTGTCTTGATGTTGAGAAAAGGGTGTCATTAATCTGTTGTTGTAACTGTCATTAATACCGATTCCTATTTTTACATTATCCTGTTTGCTTTCTGCTTCAATAACGAATTCTAAGACGGCGTCTTCGCCAGATATAATATTGGAATTTGTATCTGATATCTGATAACTGAGAAAATCTTTTAAGAATATTTTTTTGTCATAATTAGGAGATACCTGCTCGGATGTTATTAAATCCTGGCTGTACAAATTAATAATATTACTTACAGGACCCTGTTCAATTAATTCGCCTTTTTTTAATAAAATACCAGTATTACATAATTTGCTAATGCTGCTCATATTATGACTCACAAACAGCACCGTTCTTCCTTCGCCTTTACTTACATCGCCCATTTTGCCAAGGCATTTTTTCTGGAATTCAGCATCACCTACTGCTAAAACTTCGTCTACAATAAGGATTTCGGATTCAAGATGAGCGGCAACTGCAAATGCAAGGCGAACATACATTCCGGAGGAATATCGTTTGACCGGCGTGTCAATATATCTTTCCACGCCTGAGAAATCGACGATTTCATCAAATTTACGGTTGATTTCTTTACGGGTCATTCCCAGAATAGCACCATTTAAGAAGATGTTTTCTCTCCCCGTCATTTCCGGATGAAAACCGGTACCAACTTCGAGTAATGAAGCGATACGGCCGTTGGTATAAATTTTTCCGGTGGTAGGTTTGGTGACTTTGCTTAAAAGTTTCAGCAGGGTCGATTTGCCGGCACCATTTCTGCCGATTATTCCTACAGCGTCGCCCTGTTCTATTTCAAAATTAATGTCGCGGAGCGACCAGACATATTCGGAGTTTCCTCTCGAGCTCCTGTCGTTCGCTTCGCCGATCTTCAGATAAGGATCTTCCTTGCCGCGGATCTGCGCCCAGAAACGGTTCAGGTCATGCGAGAGCGTGCCCGTTCCTACCTGTCCCAGGCGGTATTGTTTAGAAATATTTTCTGCTTTTAGTGCGAGCATGTTTTTAAGGTTGAAACTTACGTTGAGGTTTGAAATTATACAGTGTCCATAAAACTCTTTTCCACTTTGTTAAAGACTAAAGTGCCTATTGCGAGTAAAACGAAGATGATGGAAGAGCTTATTAATAAAAGCATCGGTGAGAAATCACCCGAGCCTAACCAGCCATATTTGAAGCATTCGAAAATTCCGGTAAGCGGATTATACATCGCGATTTTTTTCCATATTCCGGAAAGTGATGACAGGGGATAAATTACCGGTGTTGCGTACATAAAAAGACTTACCCCGAAGCCTAAAAGCATCTGTAAATCCCGGTATTTTGTGGTAAGCGACGATATCAGCATCCCGGCACCCATCGCGAAAGAGGCCATTAATAGGATGAGGAAGGGAGTAGCCAATAACCATAGATTAGGATTGATATCGCCCTGAATCATATAATAAACCCAAACCAAAAGAAAAAGGATAAACTGCACGCCAAAACGCATCAGATTAGAAATAACGATGGTGATCGGCATTACCAGCCGCGGAAAGTATACTTTTCCGAAAATCGAAGCATTTGTCGTAAAAACGGATGAAGCGCTTGTTAATGAGGTCGAAAAATAATTCCACAGCGTTACTCCGGAAAGATAAAACAGAATTTGTGGCAAACCATCTGTAGACAACCCTGCAATTTTACCGAAGACAACAACGAAAACAATCGTTGTTAAAACAGGGTTGATAAAAAACCAGACCGGACCCAAAATCGTCTGCTTGAACGAAGAAACGAAATCCCGCTTCACAAACATGTAAACCAAATCCTTGTACCGCCAGACTTCCGCCAGTTTCAGGTCGAAAAGTGAATGCTTAGCCTCAATGGTTTCGGTCCATTGCTGTTGGGGTTCGCTCATTTGTGAAAGAATAAATTTTTATCAAAAATAAGGTAAATTATTGAAATTTCCTGACATCAGTACGGCTCAGAAGAAGTGAAGTGAGAAATAATGGAATATACAGCCGTATTTCGTAAAGTATTCCGGAGTAAAAACACATTAAAATGTAAGGAATTGAAAGAAGATGGAAAAGAATAATGTTTTTGATGCATTTTCTGTCTTTCGCTACCAATAAAGTAAAAACAAAAAATACGAGCCAAAAAAGAAGACCTAAAATATTCTTTGGTTCAGATAAATTCTGTACCAGCAGATTACCGTCGTTAGTAGAAAAACTTTCGTTCATGAATCTCATTCCAAGATAAGCTGTAAGGAAGGCAAAGGCTAAAACAGCAACCGGAACGAGCGTTTCTTTTCTAAGGCCAAACTTTGAAAACAGTAAAGTTGAGGCCAGTGAAAGTGAAAGTGCCGAAGATTCTCTGTTTAAAGTCGAAACCAGCATAATGATTGCCAAAACAATTAATTTCTGAGGTGAATTCGTATTTAAATAGACAATGAAAACATAGTAAAACAGCAACAGAAAAAAATAGCTCGAAATGTCGTAGGGAACGATGACAAACTGCGATAAAGCAACCGTTAGAATCGCTACAGTAATTAGTAAAAGTTTTTCTGAGTAAGTTGCCACGAAGTTTTTAGTTTCAGTAATTAAAACCATCACTGCGACTGTTAAAACCAGGAAAAATGTATTCAGCAAAAAGAAGGAGAGATACATTTTAGGTTCTGCAGCTGCGTCGAAAAATTTCAGTTTTAAAATCGAATAATCTATGTTGAATGTCGACAGGAACTCGTAAATCCACACCAAGAAATAACCGCTTAAGATGCGGTATTGATAGATTCCCGAACTGAACTGTTGCTGGAAATCTGTGTAATTTAAAATCTTCGAAGAATAAATATTTCCAAAAGAAAAATAAACAAAGCTGTTGACCGTGAAAGCCAGCAGCGTCGTAAAAAAAAGTTTGGATAATAAATTTAGTTTCAAATTTAGTGTTTTGTCTTGATGATTTATTCTACTGTTTTCCTGCCGATGGATTTGTAGTAGAAACCTGAATCTTCAACCTGTTCCAGCGCAAACATATTCCGGCCGTCGAAAATGGCTTTATGATTCATTTTTTCAGCCATCAGACTGAAGTTCGGGTTCTTGAATTCACTCCATTCGGTTGCGATCAAAAGGCAATCCGCATTTTCCAGCGCCGAATACATGTCTTTTGCATAAGAGATTTTGTCGCCCAGTATTTTTCTCACATTTTCCTCAGCAATTACATCGTAAGCATTTATTGACGCACCTTTTTCGAGTAAAATTTTAATATTGTCCAAAGAAGAAGCTTCGCGGATATCATCAGTGTTTGCTTTAAAAGCCAATCCCCACAGCGCAATTTTCTTTCCCTGAAGGTTTCCTTCAAAATATTTTTCAATTTCCGAAACCAGAATTACTTTCTGTGCCTGGTTTACATTTTCTGTAGCTTCAAGAATTTGGAAATCAAAATTTTCTTTTTTTCCTGATTTAATTAATGCTTTCACATCTTTTGGAAAACAGCTTCCGCCGTAACCGATTCCCGGGAAAAGGAAACGATGACCGATTCTGTCATCAGAACCCATTCCGAGACGCACTTTGTCAACATCTGCGCCAACTTTTTCGCAATAATTTGCGATTTCATTCATGAAAGTGATTTTCACGGCGAGAAAAGAATTCGCTGCATATTTGGTGAGTTCCGAAGATTTCTCATCCATAAAAATAATGGGAATTCCAGTATTCGTAAAAGGCTGGTAGATTTTAGCCATAATTTCTCTGGCTCTCTCCGATTCGCTTCCAACAACCACTCTTGCGGGATTCATAGAATCTTCAACAGCAAAACCTTCACGCAAAAATTCCGGATTAGAAACAACGTCGAAAGGAATATCAGTTTTAGCAGCAATGGTTTCCCGAACGGTATCGGCAGTTCCTACCGGAACCGTCGATTTGTTTACGATTACTTTGTATTCCGTCATCATATCGCCGATATTATTGGCAACATTCAATACATAGGAAAGGTCAGCAGAGCCATCTTCGCCGGGTGGAGTTGGAAGCGCCAGATAAATTACTTCACTTTGATCCAAAGCTTCCTTTAAATCTGTGGTGAAGAATAACCGCTGTGCCTGAATGTTTCTCAGAAACATTTCTTCAAGCCCGGGTTCATAGATCGGGACGATGCCCTTTTTCATGGTTTCAACTTTTTCAGCATCAATATCCACACAGAAAACATTGTTTCCCAATTCCGCCAAAGTTGTTCCTGTAACCAGACCTACATAACCGGTCCCTACAATCGTTATATTCAAAATACTTGTTTTTAAACTACTGCAAATATAAATAATTTACTGCTTGTTGCCTGATTATGAATAAGTGATTCTTAAAGGAGTTTTGCAGTATTATCAAAAATGTGTATATTTGCATCGGATTTACGGATAAACATGAAAAGGCCTTCGCAAGAATGCCTTTTTTCGTAACTCAAATTAAGGATATGGAATTTAGAAAGAAGATAGAAGAACTGCTGAGCGGTTTTCTGGAAGAAAGAAAAGATTTGTTTCTGGTCGATTTGAAATTTTCGGCGGCAGATGATATTACTGTAATTCTTGATGGAGATCGGGGAGTTACACTACAGGATTGTCTTGATGCAAGCCGTGCAATTGAATTTAATGTAGACCGCGAAGAACATGATTTTTCTCTGCAGGTGATGAGCGCGGGATTAAGCGAGCCTTTAACCACACCACGACAGTACAGAAAAAATATTGGCCGAGAACTCGATCTTTTAATGACGGATTCCACCAAAATCGAAGGTGAACTTGCAAAAGTGGAAGAGGACAAAATCACACTTGTCTTAAGATACCGTAAACCGAAAGACATCGGGAAAGGAAAAGTAGATGTGGTTGAAGAGAAAGAAATTCCGTACACCGAGATTAAAAAAGCACTTGTAACAATAAAATTTTAATAACAAAAAGGTGAAGAATCGGCTCCGCGCCCTGCATTCATTATATATCACTTATACATATGGACGGTTTAGCATTAATTGAAGCATTTGGCGATTTCAAAGAAGAAAAAAGCATCAGCAAGATTGATCTGATGGCGATTATCGAAGACTCGCTTAAGACTTTATTAAGAAAGAGATTTGATTCCGATGATCATTTCGACGTTATCGTAAACCCTGACAAAGGGGATTTCCAGATATTTTTGAATAAAACCATCGTTGAGGATGATATGTCTGAAGATGATGATTTAGAAATCGAAATCTCAGAGGCAAAGAAAATTGACCCTACTTTTGAGGTGGGTGAAGATTTTACTGTTGAAATTCCGATTGAAAAATTGGGAAGAAGAAGTATCCTTACGCTGAAGCAGATTTTATCTACCAAACTCCAGGAGCATAACAATGCTGTTTTGTATGAGGAATTTAAGGATAAGATTGGCGAAATTGTTGTAGGTGAAGTTCACCACATCCGTCACAAGCACGTAATTCTGCTTGATGATGAAGATAACGAATTTATTTTGCCAAAAGAAAACCAGATTCCTTCCGATTTCTTTAAAAAAGGTGAAAGCATTCGGGCAATCGTAGAAAGCGTTGATTTCAAAGGATCAAAACCTCAGATCATTGTTTCCAGAACAGCTCCTAAATTTTTAGAGAAATTGCTTGAGCTTGAAATTCCTGAAATCCAGGACGGAACAATCATTCTTAAAAAAGTAGTGAGAATTCCGGGTGAAAAAGCGAAGATTGCAGTAGATGCCTATGATGACAGAATTGATCCGGTAGGAGCTTGTGTTGGGGTTAAAGGATCCAGAATTCATGGTGTAGTACGTGAACTGAAAAATGAAAATATTGATGTGATTCAGTGGTCTAAAAACCCTGAAATCATGGTAAAAAGAGCCTTAGGAAATATCACCATTAATAAAATTGATATTAATCCGGAAACCATGTATGCAATGGTTTACACACCTGTGGAAGAAATTTCAAGAGTAATCGGAAAACAGGGACAGAACATCAGGCTGGCATCTTGGTTAAGCGGCTACGAGATTGATGTGTACAGAGAATCCAGCGAAGATGACGATGTAGAACTGAAAGAATTCGCAGGTTCAGATGCCGGAGATATCGAGCAGTGGATCATTGACGAATTCCAGAAAGTTGGTCTTACCACCGCAAAAAGTATTTTAGATAAAGATACTGAAGCGCTTCTGAAAATGGTTGACCTGGAAGAAGAGACGATTGAAGAAGTAAAACAGATTTTGAAGGAGGAGTTTGAAGACTAATCCCTGAAAATACCCAGAGTAATGTTAAAATAAGTAACTTTACCGAAAATTAAAACAAAAGTATAAATTATACATGCCCAAAATTAGATTAAACAAAGCGGTTAAGGAATTTAATATTTCGATGACAAGACTGGTAGAATTTCTTCAGTCCAAAGGAATCGAAGTAGAAAGCAATCCGAACGCTCAATTGGAAGAATCGGCATATTCTGCATTAGAAGCTGAGTTCGCAAAAGACGGTGAACAGAGAAAAGCTTCTCATGAGGTAGTGATGATTAAAGTTCCGGAAGAAAAACTGGAAATTGAACCTTCAAAACCTGAGGTAATAAGAGCCAAAACAAGTCTGAGACCCGAAACAAAAGTTTTGGGTAAGATTGATTTGGAGCCTAAGAAGCCTGAAGTTCCGGCAGCAAAAGAACCGGAACCGGAAGTTAAGGAAGAGCCAGTTGTACTGCATACCCCTGCTGCCGAAAAACAGGAATTTAAGGTTTTAGATAAAATCGACCTTTCGCAGATTGAAGGCAATAAGCCTAAATCTTCTAAAAAAGATCAGCCTGCAAAAGAAGAGGAGAAGCCTGTGGCAAAAGCTGAAGAAACTCCTGCTCCAAAGGTTGAAACTCCCGCTCCTGCTGTAGAAAAATCTCCTGCACCTGCGGAAGAGGTTCCCGCTACAGAAGAAGCCCAGTCCGATAAAATTGAAACAGTTTATCAGAAGCTGGAAGGGGTGAAGATTTTAAAGCAAACCGTAGACCTTTCCCAGTTCAATAAACCAAAACCTCAGGGAGGAGCCAACAGTGCGGCTGCGAAGAAGAAAAGAAAACGTATTGAAAAACCTAATGCACCGGGCACAGGAACAACCGGACAGGGTGGAACCCAGCAGGGTAACCGTCCCCCAGGTCAGGGGGGCAACCGTCCGCCAGGACAGGGGAATAACCGTCCGGGTCAGGGTGGCAACAGACCGGGCTATCAAGGTGGCGGAAACGCCGGAAAAGGTGGCAGCCGAAGAGGTGCGCCTACGATGCCTGTTGAGTTAACAGATGAGCAGGTAAAAAATCAGATTAAAGAAACTTTAGAAAAACTGACCAGCAAAGGCGGTAAAAATAAAGGAGCTAAATACAGAAAAGAGAAAAGAGTTTACAGAAGAGAGCAGGACGAACTTCAGCAGGAAATGGATGCTGCCGACAGAACGCTGAAGGTTACGGAATTTATTACCGTAGGCGAATTGGCGAGCTTAATGAACGTAAGCCCTACAGAAGTAATTTCTGCATGTTTCTCTTTAGGCGTTATGGTAACAATGAATCAGCGTTTAGAAGCTGATACTTTATTACTCGTAGCGGACGAATTTGGATATAAAATTGAATTTTCTGATGCTGATCTTGAAGAATCAGCGATCGAGGAAGATACCGATACAGCAGAAGATTTATTACCGCGTGCACCAATCGTTACCGTAATGGGGCACGTTGACCACGGTAAAACTTCCTTACTCGATTATATCAGAAAAACCAACGTAATTGCCGGTGAATCCGGAGGTATTACCCAGCACATTGGTGCTTATAACGTGAAACTCGAAAACGGTCAGCGAATTACATTCCTTGATACACCGGGTCACGAAGCGTTTACCGCCATGAGAGCCAGGGGAGCACAGATTACCGATATCGCAATTATTGTAATTGCAGCGGATGATGATGTGATGCCTCAGACGAAAGAAGCGATTTCCCACGCACAGGCAGCGGGAGTTCCGATGATTATCGCATTAAACAAAGTGGACAAACCGAACTCGAATCCTGATAATATCCGCCAGCAGCTTTCTGCAATGAATGTTCTGGTAGAAGAGTGGGGAGGTAATGTTCAGTGTCAGGAAGTTTCTGCGAAATTCGGTAATAATATGGATGCTTTGCTGGAAAAAGTATTGCTTCAGGCAGAAATGTTGGAATTAAAAGCCAATCCTAACAAAAATGCTCAGGGTGTTGTGATCGAGGCTTCTTTGGATAAAGGAAGAGGATACATTTCTACAATCCTTGTTCAGAGCGGAACTCTTAAAGTAGGAGATTACATTCTTGCCGGAAAAAATCACGGTAAAGTGAAAGCAATGCTTGACGAAAGAGGGAAACCAATGGAGACTGCCGGTCCTTCAATTCCTGTTACCATTCTTGGTCTTGACGGCGCGCCTACTGCTGGAGACAAATTCAGAGTTTTTGAAGATGAAAGAGAGGCGAAAACAATCGCTACCAAACGTGAGCAGTTACAGAGAGAGCAATCGATCAGAACTAAAAAACACCTTACGCTGGATGAACTGGGCAGACGTATTGCTCTTGGAGATTTCAAAGAACTTAACATTATCCTTAAAGGTGACGTGGACGGTTCCGTGGAGGCGCTTTCAGATCAGTTACAAAGACTTTCAACCGAAGAGATCAGCATCAATATCATTCATAAAGGAGTTGGTCAGATTACCGAATCCGATGTGCTTCTGGCAGCCGCATCCGATGCGATTATGATTGGATTTAACGTAAGAGCTGGTGTCAATGCAAAAGATCTTGCAGACAAAGAAGAAATCGAGATCAGAACTTACTCAATTATCTATAAGGCAATCGATGAAGTGAAAGAAGCGATGGAAGGAATGCTTTCTCCGGAAATTCAGGAGCAGGTGATCGGTAACGTAGAAATACGTGAAACCTTTAAGATTACCAAAGTCGGTACTATTGCAGGCTGTATGGTTCTTACCGGAAAAGTGACCCGAAATTCAAAAATCCGATTACTGCGTGACGGTATCGTGAAGTTTGACGGAGAGCTTGAAAGTTTGAAGCGTTTCAAGGACGACGTAAAAGAAGTTACGAAAGGATATGAATGTGGACTGAACATTAAAGGATATAACGATATTGAAGTTGGTGATATTCTGGAAGTATATGAAGAAGTGGCGGTTAAGAAAAAATTGAAGTAACCATCAAGTTATATAATAAAGCCTGCTGAAAAGCAGGCTTTTTTTATGCTTGAAATGGTTTATTGTTAAATTTTAAAAAAAAATTGAATTATGCATTTTTTATGTTTTTATCGATATCGATGAAGTATGTAAAATTTTAGAACGTAATCATTAAAACCAGCTCATTGCATCTTTTAAAACCTTATGGATACAACATTTTTCTATTTTTTAGAATGCCTTTACAGGTTTGCTAATGTTAATTAAAATTAACATATTTGCGCTAATAATATTAAAAAAGTGTTAATATGAATGTAAAGTTTAAAGTGCTAGGAGCAGGAGTCCTTTTCTTTTTAGGAGGAGGTTTTGCATTAGCTCAAACTGATTCAACAAGGGTAGCTGAAGTTGATGAAGTAGTAATCGTTGGATATACTGCTGTAAAGAAAGAAGATTACACAGGATCCGTTTCTAAAGTGGGTAGCGAGAACATTTCGAAGAAAAATGTATCCAATGTCGCGCAAGCCTTAACAGGTGAGGCCGCTGGTGTTAGAGTAATTACAACATCAGGCCAGCCAGGCTCAGAACCGTCAATCAGAATTAGAGGATTTGGTTCAGTAAGTGGTAACAGAGAACCATTGTATGTTTTAGACGGTATTCCTTTTAACGGTAACGTTTCTGCAATCAATCCCGATGACATCGAAAACATGACTGTACTGAAGGATGCAACTGCAACTGCTATTTACGGTTCCAGAGGTGCTAACGGTGTTGTATTGATCCAGACTAAAAAAGGAAGATCAGGAAGAGACGTGGTAACAATTGATACCAGAATCGGTTTCAATGCGCCGCTTATTCCTCGATATGACGTAATCCGTAGTCCAGAGCAATATATCGGTCTTTCCTGGGAAGCCCTTTATAACCAAGGGAAACTCAGCGGAAGTGCAGATCCAATTGCTTATGCAAACGCACGTTTGTTCTCTACCGCAGGTATTAGAACACAGTACAATATGTGGAATGCCAATGCAGCTCAACTTATTGACCCAACGACACGTACAGTAAGAGATGGAGTTTCCAGAAAATACAGTCCGGAAGACTGGAGAGATTACGGTTTCCAAACCTCAATGAGATCCGAAACCAACTTCAGCATCAGTGGTGGTGAGGGTAAAACTACGTACTATACAGGTATCGGTTATTTGAAAGATGAAGGATATACTATCAATTCTAAATATGAGCGTTACAGTGGTAGATTAAACCTTACTCATCAGGCAAAATCCTGGTTGAAAGGTGAATTCAACATGGGTTATGCCTATTCTGATACGGACAGAAACGGACAGACTGAAGACAGTGGAAGTATCTTCTGGTTCGTAGATAACATCCCATCAATCTATCCTTTATTCTTAAGAAATGCACAGGGAGGATTTGTTGCAGATCAATATTATGGCGGTAATCAGTTTGATTACGGTAATGGTAGAGGTTTCGGAGCTTTAACCAACTCTATTGCAGATGCGACGTACAATCTGGATAACAGAAAAAAACACGAAATCAACGCAAACTTTTTCTTGAAAGCTGATATTACCAAAAAATTGAGTTTCGAAACAAGACTTGGTGGTCAGTATTATAATAACTCCAGAAACGATTATAGTAACCCATATTATGGAAGCTCCGCATCGCAGTTTGGATCATTATATAAAGTGCGTACAGAGTTATTCTCTCATAACTTCTTACAATTGTTGCGTTATATGAACCGTTTCGGGAACCATGGTGTTCAGGCATTTGTGGCACACGAAAGTACAGACTGGAAGTACAACTACCTATCTGCATCTAAATACGGTCTTGTAATTCCGGACGGTGGCGAATTCAACAACGCTATTAACCAGAACCCGGCTTATTCTTACATGTATAACTATGCACTAGAAAGTTATTTTGGCCAGGCAATGTATGATTACGCAGGAAAATATTTAGTTTCTGCAAGTGTTAGAAGAGACGGTACTTCCAGATTCTTAAATGACAAATGGGATACGTTCTACTCCGTAGGCGCAGGTTGGGTTGTAAACAAAGAGAACTTTATGCAGGATAACAGCGTTTTCGATAAGCTTAAATTCAAAGCAAGCTACGGAACTGTCGGTGATCAGGCTGGTGTAGGTTATTACCCGGGATACAATGTATATAATCCTGGTAACTTTATGGGTATTCCAGGCGGTGCATTTGATAGAATTGGATATCCTGATTTAACTTGGGAAAAATCCAAAACTTTTGATGCCGGTATGGAATTCACCTTATTCAAAAGCAGAATCATTGAAGGTGCTGTAGATTATTATCACAAAACTACCGATAATTTGATTTTTGATAACAGACTTGCTCCTTCTACGGGTAATGCTATTATGAAAGTAAACGATGGTCTTTTGGTTAACCAGGGTATTGAATTTACTTTAACCGGTCACGTAGTTAATAAAGAAGACTTCTACGTAGATCTTTCATTAAACGGAGAATGGTTAAATAATAAACTTACCAGAATGCCGATTGATGCAACCACTGGTCAACAAAAAGTGATAGATTTAGCAGAATCAGGATTTGGTAGATCAATTGGGCACTCCCTGTATGATTTCTACATGAGAGAATGGGCTGGTGTAAATCCTGAAACAGGTGCGGCAATGTGGAACGTAAGCTATACAGATAACAACGGTAACGGTAAATTTGATTCAGGAGAGCAAATCCTTTCCCTGACTGAATTTTTGAACCAAAATCCAGGTGCAACTGTACTTAATGCTACTACTGAAAACTATACCCAGGCAACACAGAAGTATGTAGGTAAATCTGCAATCCCAGATCTAAGAGGTGCTTTTTCATTGAATGCTGGCTATAAAGCAGTATCTTTATCCGCACAGTTCCTTTACGGAATTGGTGGTTATTCATACGATGGTGCTTATGGTGCATTGATGCATAACAGTGTAATTGGCAATAATAACTGGCATACAGATATTATGGACAGATGGCAGAATCCTGGTGATGTAACCGATGTTCCTAGATTAACAAGTAACAGAACTGGTGATACCAACTATAACAGCATGTCAACCAGATTCTTAACAAAATCTGATTATCTTGTCCTTAACAACGTGAGGTTAGCATACAATATGCCAAACAAATATTTTACAGGACTAGGATTAAATGGACTTACTATTTCATTAACAGGTGATAACTTATGGATCCAAACGAAGAGAAAAGGATTCAACCCTACTACCTCTGAAACAGGAAACAGTAATACTTACAGATATTCACCACTTTCCACCATCACGTTTGGTGTAAAAACAAACTTCTAAATTTTACTCGAAAATGAAAAAAATACTTGTATTAAGTTCCCTAATGGGACTGCTTTTAACTACAACTGCATGTAGAGAAGAGTTTTTGCAAAGCGAGCCAACGGAGACATTGGCAAACCCACCAGCTCAGGCTAAACTGAACGGACTTTACCTAATGATGGTAAATACCGGTACAGGTGGTACTACAGGTCACGATGATTACGGACAAAAAGGTTACGACCTTGTATCCGATATGTTGTCAGCAGATATGGTACTTAGTGGCGTAACCTATGGTTGGTACAGAAATATCGCTAACCTTACAGCGACTACAGACTTTACCAATAATGCTAACTATCAGCCGTGGAGGTATTATTACCGAATTGCTTACGCTGCGAATGATGTTATCGCCGGCTTAGGTGGAAACGATTCTGTTCCGGCAACTGCTTCAGACAAATCTGCAATGGGTCAGGCTAAAGCAATGCGTGCTTATGCTTACTTTTACCTTACCCAGTATTTCACTACGAAATACGATCCGGCGGCTCCGGCGATTCCTTTGTATCTCGATGCAGGAGTACAGGCTCAGCCTAAGGCAAAACAGTCTGAAATTTATGCACAGATTGTAAAAGACCTTACAGAAGCGGTAACTTTACTAAATGGTTTTGGCCGCGCTAACAAAGGGGTGATCAATCAGGATGTAGCAAAAGGTTTATTGGCTTACACTTATGCGGCAATGGGCGAAAATGCGAAAGCAGCTACATTGTCCCAAGAGCTTATTACTAAGTTCCCAATGACAACTAAAGAGGGAACTGTTTATAACGAAGTGACGGCGTCCGGTGGTGGATTTAATGACCTTAGAACAAGCAGTTGGATGTGGGGCTTTGATCTGACAGAAGCTAATGATTTAGACTTAATTAGTTGGTGGGGTCAGCAAGACGTCTTCAGTTATTCTTACTCATGGGTGGGTGATGCAAAAGCAGTAGATTATGATCTTTATGATGCCATCAGATTGGATGATGTTCGTAAAAACCAATTTGCTACAGTTGTTGAATTTGACCCTACATTTGATCCCAAAAACCCTAATGCAGCAAGTTATTTGCTAAATTCCGATGGAACATTCGTTTTGAATGCAAGTGGAGAGAAAATTTTGTCCAGTACTAAATATCCAAAAGGATATGTGTTGGAACATGCAAAATTTGATCCTGTCAATAATACTGCTGATTACATGAAAGTTAGCAGAGGCGCAATTTCATATGAGGCAGTCCCTGTAAATAAATTTTATGCTCCAGAAAGAACGGTTGGAGGTCAACGAATTATAACTACAGACTACTTATTTATGCGTGCAGATGAGTTCCATTTGTTAGCAGCAGAAACGTTGGCTAAATCCGGAAACGCGGGTGAGGCAAAAACAATCCTTAAGAACTTCCTTACCCATAGAATTACTGACGTAAGTTACATTGATGACTTAAGTGGTACAGCATTGTTGAACGAAATTTATCTGCAGACAAAGATTGAACTTTGGGGTGAAGGTAAAAGTTACTTAGCAATGAAGAGAAATAAGGCAACCATTAAGAGAGGTCCTAACCACCTATTCTTTGCAGGTCAAACCTTTAGCTATGATGACGACAGATTGTCAATGGATATTCCACAAGCGGAGATCAATAACAATCCAAAACTTAAATAGTCAACCTTATTTGGTTAAATTTTTTCAAAGGAGCAGATTTATCTGCTCCTTTTCCTTTGAAATCATCACAGTTATAATTTATGAGCAATAGTATTTATAACATTTCTAAATTACTATATATGGAATAAAATTTCCTCAATAAAAACTAAACTTGAGCTTCGTAATTTATCAACAATACAAAAATATTATCAAATAAATGGGTTTTAGGTTTTTTAGCTACTATAATCCCATATTTTCACCTATTTTATTAGCAATATTAATTTAAACAGTTTGTAATGTTAAAAAAAATTAACATATTTGCCGCTATAATATTAAAAAAGTGTTAATATGAATGTGAAGTTAAGAGTATTAAGTATTGGGGCAATCTTTTTCGCGGCCCAGCACTTGTCGGCCCAGAGCGACACTACCAAAGTTCAGAATATTGATGAAGTAGTGGTAGTCGCTTATGGAACGCAAAAAAAATCAACATTAACAGGTTCTAACCTTCAAGTAGGTGCGAAACAAATTGAAAACAGGCCAGTTTCTAATGTCCTTCAGGCTCTGGACGGAGCGGGGGCAGGTATTCAGATTGCTGCATCCTCCGGTCAACCAGGCGATGCCCCTGCAATTAGAATCCGTGGCGCAGGTTCATTTTTAGCAAGCAACTCACCGCTGATTGTAGTAGATGGTGTACCGTTTTCAGGAAACTTAAATTCGATTAATCCCAATGATATTGAAAGTCTAAACGTTCTAAAAGATGCTGCTTCCACTTCATTATATGGTTCTTCGGCAGCTAACGGGGTAATCTTGGTAACTACTAAAAGAGGGAAGAAGAACTCCTCGCGGGTAACTCTCAATTCCAGTACTGGTATTATTGGTAGATTTGTACAGGAGTATGATCGTGTTGACCCGAAAGATTATTATTTGCTTACATGGGAAGCAATGCGAAATGGAAGATTACTGACTGCAGGGCAGACTTTGCCTACTGCTAATGCTTATGCGACAGCAAACCTTATTTCAGGTAATCTTAAAACTAATGTCTTCAATGTCCCGGATAACCAATTGATTGTTGATGGCGTTTTTAATCCAAATGCGCAACTGAAGTATGACGATTTTGATTGGGCTGATGCAATCATGGGAACAGGCTTGCGTAACGAACACAGCATCTCATACTCTGGAGGTAATGATAAAAGTACTTTTTACTCATCTCTAAATTACATGAAGGAAGAAGGTTATGTAATAAAATCCGACTTCGAAAGAATGACACTCCGTTTAAATGCTGATTCTCAAGTTAAACCATGGTTAAAATTGGGGACAAGTCTTAATGGATCTTTCTCTAGCGGTTCTAATGCAGTAGATGGCGAAAATAATAACGCAGCATTTGTAAACCCTTATAGATGGACACGTGGCATGGGCCCGATCTATAGCCCTTATAAACATGATCCTATTACAGGTCAAAGGATGTACGATGCTGATGGAAACGTAATGTACGATAACGGAGCTATGCGTGGACCTGATGCAGCATCCGGACGAAATGTTGTCTGGGAAACACTACTGAATGACAATATTACTGACGCCTACAATATTCAGGGTAATGTGTATGCAGAAGCACAGATTTTGGAAGGGCTAACTTTCCGTACTAACGGATCATACAATTATAGAGGAACTCTTAATAAGACCTACACCAATACTCTAATTGGTGACGCGATAGGAATTGGTTCTGCGGCCAGAACTGCCTATTTCCGCAGAGATTTTACATGGAACCAGATCTTGACTTACAACAAGTCTTTTGGAGATCACAACTTCACCTTAATGGGAGGTCATGAAAATTTTGAAGAAAAGTATGACTATTTATATGGCTACAAGAGGCAACAAATTCTTGAAGATCAATTCGAATTCGATAATTTCGTAGACAACTCATCACTAAGTTCATCATTCAACAGAAGAAGTAAGGAGGGTTATTTCGGGCGTGCGAATTATAATTATCAGGAGAAATACCTTCTTGAAGGATCTATCCGTTGGGACGGTTCCTCACGCTTCAGAGACGAGGTAAGATGGCAGTCTTTCTGGTCAGCAGGAGCAGGATGGGTAATTTCAAGGGAAAACTTCATGAACGGCATCGGTCAGATTAACTTCTTGAAGTTGAGAGGATCTTACGGCGAGGTTGGAAATGATACCCTGGCCAGCTGGTATGCATTTAAATCATTATACGGAATTGGTTATAATAACGGAACCGAAGCCGGAACCATACTTTCAACCGTAGCAGATCCAGATGTTCACTGGGAAACAAAAGCACAAAGCGACGTAGCGCTGGAGTTTGAATTATTCGACAGGAGAGTTACAGGTACTCTTGAGTACTACAACTCTGAAACACGTGATCTTCTTTTTGCAACGAAGAAACCGCTTAACGCAGGTGTACCTGGTAACGAAGTCGTGACAAATATTGGTGCAATGGTTAACAGAGGTTATGAAATTACACTTTCAGCAGACGTAATCCGTAATCAAAACTTAAAGTGGAATATTACCGCATTTGGTTCAACTTATGAAAATGAAGTAACCAAACTTGACGAATCCTTCATTAACGGATCGAAGAAAATTGAACAGGGGAAAGACATTTACGCATTCTATCTTAGAACCTGGGCTGGAGTAGATTCTTCTGACGGACAAGGACTTTTCGTGCTGGATCCTGCTAAATCTGTACTGAATGCTACTGATGAAAGAACAGTAAATGGACAGAAAGTTACTACCAACCAGAATAAAGCATTGCTGGAATACCAGGGATCAGCAATACCAGATTTCTTTGGAAATGTTTCTACAACAGTCAATTTCAGAAACTGGGAACTATCTGCAGCGCTTAATTATCAATTTGGCGGATTGATCTATGATACAAATTACGCAGCTCTGATGACAGCTTATCCTCAAGGTGGTGCGCTTCATGCGGATATGCTCGACAGATGGACGACCCCTGGTCAAATTACAAACGTGCCCGTAATGAACTCATCATATACTGCCGGTCCTGCTGCAGCTTCTTCAAGATGGCTGATCGATGCGAGCTATGTAATGTTGAGAAATGCAACGTTAGGGTATAACTTCAATAAAGATCTTGTAAAATCGGTTGGAATTTCGAATCTGAAACTTTTTGTAAGTGGTGAGAATATCTGGATGACAAGCAAGCGAAAAGGTTTGGAGCCTTATCAGTCATTCAACGGTACCACTACTAACAGATACTCCACTTCCAGAATTGTTACCTTTGGTCTTAGTACAACCTTCTAAATTTAAATTAAAATGAAATTTTTCAATAAAACATCAATTTTTGTAGCTGCCGCAACTGTAGTACTTTCCACGGCAGTATCCTGTGAGAGAGAGTATCTCGCAACAGATCCGACAGATTCGGTGAGTTCATCGACCGTATATTCCACCGTTGCTAATATGTCCACAGTGATTAACGGGATGCACCGTAATATGCACCTGCGTCAGAATGCAAGTCAGGGCCAAAATGGCGCAACCCATATCTTAATTTATATGGACGTAATGGGTGAAGATCTTATTTTTCCGGCAACTGGACCGAACTGGTTTGTAAGCACTATAAGATGGCTGGATAATGCGAACGCTAATTCTGCGAATGTCTTCTATCCTTATGATTTCTTCTATGAGCAAATCAGGATGGCTAACGACCTTATCAATTATGGTCCTGCAGCTGCAGGTGATGCTACCGAAAGAGAGCGAGTAATGGGTGAGGCTTACGCTTTCCGTGCATATTCTTACTTCATGCTGAATCAGATTTATGCTAAAAGATATATTCCAGGCAGTACAAACACTCACTTGGGGGTTCCTTTAAGATTGGATGATAGCATGGATGCTATTCCTCGTGCTACCTTGGAAGCTAATTATACCCAAATCAAAGCTGATCTTCAGCAGTCTATAACACTACTCAACGGTAAAGCAAGATCTAACAAATCACACTTTAATGTAAATGTGGTAAAGGGCCTTATGGCGAGAGTTGCGCTTACAACAGGAGACTACGCAAACGCTGCCACTTATGCAAATGAAGCAAGACAAGGCTTTGCACTAATGAACAACACTGTGTATAAATCTGGATTTAACAGCTATGCTGTAAGTGAATGGATGTGGGGCTATAAACCGGTTGCTGCAACTTCTGATTACTTCGGTAACTTCCATGCATATATGTCCAGAAATTACAACTCTTCTCAGATCCGTCAGGCACCGAAAGTTGTCAACAAACTTCTTTTCAATAGTTTCCCTGCAACGGACGTAAGAACACAGGTAATTGATCCTACGGGAGCGCATACTTCACTCAATTTGCCTTCAACTTATCTTAAGGTACCATACACCTCACAGAAATTTCTTTCTGTAAATGCAGAGGGTGCCATTGATGCAAATACAAGTTTAGGTGACATTCCTTTCATGAGATCAGCCGAGATGTATCTTATTGAGGCGGAAGCTTTGGCAAGAAACAATCAGGAAGCACAGTCAAAAGTGGTGTTCACACAGTTAGAGCAAAACAGGAACCCTGCCTATGTGACGAGCACAAAAACTGGTCAGGCATATATCGATGAAATTCTTACAAGCAGAAGACTTGAGCTTTGGGGTGAAGGTTTCAGATTCCTCGACTTAAAGAGGCTGAACTTGCCATTGGACAGAACAAATACGAACTACGCACCTGTTGTAGTGAATAACTTAATTACTGTTCCTGCAGCCGATAAGCTTTGGACATGGCTCATTCCTCAGGCGGAAATTGATGCATCGAAAGGACTTGTTGAGCAGAACGAACTTTAGAATAGATGTTAGGTAATATAATTTTCTCTTACCATCAATTGGTTAAAAGCATATGATAGTGAGAAAAATGTAAAAATCAATATCAAATGATTTTTCATCCGATAAAGCCACCCAAAAGGGTGGCTTTATCTTTTTATCGGCAAATAGCCAAAATTAATTATTTAACATTCGTTTTGCGTTAATAGTTGTCACTTCGAAAATTAAAAAGCAGTAAATTGGAAGTTATGTTAATAAAACAAAAAAATTATTAATGATATGGGAATTTTAATTTGGTTATGTTAAAATAAATTAACATATTTGCGAGATTAAATATTAAAATGTGTTAATATGAATGTAAAATTACGAGTTTTAACCATTGGTGTACTGTTCTTTAGCGGACATACTTTAATGGCTCAGAAAGCAAAGAAAGATACTGCTACAAAAACAAAGGATATTGAAGAAGTGGTACTGGTAGGGGGAGTAAAACTGGATCCTGCACAAAAAGTGGGTTCTTATAGTGTTGTAGGTAAAACCAATTTTGAATCTACACCATTTTCTACCGTTGACGAGGTATTGAATGGTAGAGTTGCAGGTCTTAACTTCTCTTCAGCCAGTGGTGATCCCGGATCTTCTAATATGGTAATTATTAGAGGTGTAAGTTCCTTAATTGGTACTCCAAATCCATTGTATGTGATCGATGGGATTGTAATCGGAAAAGGAGCAGATAATGCGCAGATGATGGAATCATGGAATCCATTAGCTGTTATCGATCCCAACTCAATTGAATCAGTTACAGTATTGAAAGATGCATCCTCTACCGCGCTTTATGGTTCCAGAGGTGCAAACGGTGTAATTATCGTGAAAACCAAGAAGGGGAAATTCAATCAAAAAACCAGATTCGAATTCTCAACTGAAACCGGTATACAAGACAGGGCCCATGATAAACTTGAGCTCATGACCGGAGATGAGTATATAAAATACGGCGGAATCCTTATGTGGAACAGCCAGCAGCAGCTGGGACAGACTTTTACCACGCTGGATCAGGCAACGCAGTATTATCTGGATACTTATATTCCCGATACTGAAAGTATAAAATATACAAGACAGTATACTGACTGGCAGAAAGTTGTTAACAGAGGGTCATCAATTGTTAATACCTACAATTTTGGTGCATCTGGTGGCGGCGAGAATACTTCATTCCGAATCGGCGGTTCTTATTACCAAAATGAGCCGTTGATTAAATCGTCTAAATTCGATAGAATCAGTGTAAACACAGCAGTAGATCATAAGGCTTCAGACAAACTGAGATTCGGTTTAAATGCCAACTATTCCAATGTGAAAAGAAATACGTACATGGGGGGTAGAGCTTCTGCAAACCCTGTGACCAACTCCATCATGTTGTCTCCTCTACGTTCTGTCTATAATCCCGACGGAACATTCAATCAGGAAGCATGGCCTGAAGCGACAGATATGACCTCGGGCTTCAACCCGGCATCTATCCTCGCCAATGCCTACCAGAATTCAACAATCAATACATTCCTGGCGTCCATTAATATGGATTACCAATTTGTCAAAAACGTAACGTTTAATTCATTGTTCGGTACTCAGTATCAACCAATGCGGGAGTTGCAGGTCATCGATAAGGGTCACCCGATTTATACCGCACAGACAGATTCCGATAATTTCGGAATGTTGCAGGATGCAAGGACTAATATTTGGGACTGGAACTGGTCAAACAGTATTTCTTACCGAAATACTTTTGCCGAAAGACATAATGTAGAATTACTCGGTGGAATGGAGTACCAGAATCACAAATATAATAACCTCACAAACTATTCATTCTTTATGACCGACGTGAGACCATACTTCCAGTTTGCACAGGAAGGATCGGTTCTTAGTTATGCTGATGATTATGACTGGACGCAGATTGGGTATTTTGGAAGGTTAAACTATATCCTCGATAATAAATATACCATTTCTGCACAGGTGAGACGGGACGGAAACTCAACATTGGGAACTGAAAAATGGGGTAATTTCTGGTCTTTAGGAGGTTCCTGGAATGTATTCAATGAGAATTTTCTGCCCAGTGCTTTCTCATCTTTCACACTTCGTGCAAGTTACGGAGTCCTAGGAAATATTCCTTACGCAGATCAATGGGGCTTGCAGTATAATGCCTATGCATTGATAGGTTATAACTCCAACACTGGCGGATGGGGTGGAAACGGTGGTTATGGAGGTATTGCTAATCCGGGTAACCCTGCGCTTATTTGGGAAGAAGCTAAACATCTGGACATCAACGCAGATATAGGATTTTTTAATGACCGCCTTAAACTTACACCTGCTTTTTACCATAAAATTACAGATAAAGCAATCGACAGCAGTTTTCCTGCTGTGGAGACTGGAGGTCCATCCTCTTTCTATGACAATATTGCCACAATTGATAACAAAGGATTTGAGTTAACTATTGAAGCTACACCGATCCAGTCGGAGAATTTCCGATGGACGATAAACGCAAATGGTGCATATTCAAAAACCATGTTGGACAAATATAATCTTACGTTGAGACAAAACGGATCTGAAGATCCGGGAGGAGCGGATAATGCTTTTGCAGCGTTGGCGCCAGGCCGAATATTTGGGGAATATTATGCCGTTCTATGGGCAGGTATCGCTCAGGCAGACGATCCTTCGAAAGGGATAAAAGCAGGAGATGCGTTGTTTTGGACAAATGGTGATAAGACTGACGTTACTAATAAAAGAGAGGAGGCTACCCCAGCGTGGATGGGCAAAAGCGCATTTCCGGTATACAACGTAGGTCTTACCAATGAATTGAAGTATAAAAACTGGTCTATGAGTTTCATGCTTTCAGGACAGTTCGATTATTACGTACAGAATGGGGTCCACTCCTATACCATCCACGATGGTGCTTTCCCTACACGTAATCAAATTAATGATGCGCTATACGATAGCTGGACTGATGCGCCTGGAGCAGAAAACTATGGGGCAGCTAATCCTAAAGCAATTGTAGGGAACCCAAGTACATCAAGACTAGAGTCCTCACGTTTCATCAACAAAGGAGATCATATACGTTTAAAGGAAATGAGGCTTGCATATACATTTGGCGAAAACTTCAAAGAAAGTACAGGACTTAATAACTTAACAATATATTTAAGAGGAACCAACCTGCTTACTTACGTCTTCGACAAAGATTTGGATTATGACCCGGAATCAAATTCCAATGCGTGGTCCTGGTTAGGAAAAGGAAGATACTGGTATGCTTCACCGGTACTAAGAACAATGTCGATGGGTATTCAAATTGGTTTTTAAAAGATAAATATTATAATAATGAAAAAGTTTTTAATAATAGTTTCGTCTCTATTGGTAATCTCAGCCAGTAACTCGTGTAGTAACAGGGAGTTGGAGCTGTTCCCGCCAAGCCAGGACGATATTCAGGATATAGATTCGGAGGATAAACTTCAGAAATTTGTAAATGCAGGCTATCTTACAATGGGTTCTGTTAGTGGGTTCGGAACAGATGCAATGGCTCTGGGAGATGTGCTTTCAGATAATTTATATGTAACAAGTGCCAAAGCATACACACTGACAGCGAACATGACTTACGGCCCGCTGAATAACGATACAGGAGGGCTTTACCGTACAATGTACGATGCGATCATGAACTGTAATATGGTGATCAACAACACCAAGGTTCCCAACTCCCCTAACGTAATCCGAATGAAGGCAGAAGCTAGAATTTTGCGGGCATTTGCATATTTTACTTTGGTGAATTATTTCTCGCCGGCACCTACCTCTGGCATCAATCAGGAATATGGTGTTCCTATTGTATTAGGGAATTACGATTCTTCAATACAACCGGCAAGAGCTACTGTGGCAGAGGTGTATACACAGATTATTGCGGATTTAAATGCAGGTTTGGCAGATGCTGATGAATCTCCTTCGTCTAAGGTATTCCTTAGCAAGACGGCAGCTAAACTGATCTTAACAAGAGTTTATCTTACCCGCAGAGCTGCAGGAGATGCTCAATTAGCCTTGCAGTATGCTACAGAAATCGTTAATAACGGCGGATCAGAGTTTGCACCAGTTGCTAAAGCCGATTATGTGAACTATTGGGCTGGAATTTCCGATGATTTTTCCGAAAATCATCCAGAGACCATCTGGGAACTGGATATGAACTCCAGTTCGAACTTAGTAACCGGTGTGGGTGCCAACCTTGCAATGCCAACACTTTATAACAGAGTAAGTGGGGACAGGCGTGCACTTCTTTTTACCAAGAGTTTCTTCGACAGTTTTCCGCATACTGATTTACCACCTCTGGCAAATGGAACTCCGCAAAGTACATCCCCGGATGTAAGAAGAGGAGATACCAAAACCAGTGCACCCGCTTTGCCCGCAGGACTTTTATCTACACTTACACTGCCGGCAACAGATAATCCTGCTGGAGCATGGACAAATAAGTATCCGAGGTTGACAAGCACTGGTAACTTCATGAGAAATATTAAAATATTCAGATTTGCTGAAGCGCAACTTAACAGAATTGAAGCGCTTCATCTTACAGGCCAGTCTGCTACAGCCCTTAACGAGCTTAACGCTTTCGCGCTGTCCAGAGGTGGCTATACCTATACAGGCGCTAATTTGTTGAATGATATTTTAACAGAAAAGGCTAAAGAATTTTATGGTGAAGGTCAAAGATTCCTTGATCTTAAGAGACATAATCTGCCTCTGATCAAGAACTCAAACTGTACTACGAACTGTAATGTTCCGGCAAATGATAAATTGTTTGTGATGCCATTGAGCCAAACATCGATTAACTTTAATGTGAACCTTAAGCAATATCCAGGATATTAAATTTAAGCTTTAAGCTTTCATAATAACCCCGTTTTTTACGGGGTTTTTTATTTCCCCATATTTCTTACATTTGTAACCTCAAGGAAATGAAACGGCTTCAGGTGACCAATGGTAAATTGAGTTTCATGCGGCTTAATCAACAATAAAAGCAAATAGATGAAATATCTTCTTCTCTGTATTCTGTTCTTCAGCTACGGTTTTAATGCGCAGGTGATCAATAAAACCGATTCCAACAGAGTGAAGCCGCAGGATACCCTCGTTATCGATTCCGGGCAGAAAGATTCACTTCAGATCTTTAAACCTAGCATTTACGATTATCAGTACCATACGCAGTTTTCCGAGAAGAAAATTTTCGATACCGTTTTTACCCACGACAAAACTTTTATTTTTTCGCAGTACAATAACCGCGATAATTTCGGGAGAATTCAGTTCGCGAATATAGGAGCGGGATTTCAGCCTTTGGTTTTTGAAGTGAATACAGAAAAGAATCTTTCGCTTCTGCCGACCAATAAATCATTCAATATTTTGGGCATCAACGATGTGAAATATTATGATGTAAAAACGCCGACTGCTGCTTTTATTTACCACAATTCAGTGAGCAGCGGGGCAGAACTTCAGTCAACTTACACTCAAAATATTGGTAAGAATTTTAATTTCGCAGTAGAGTATCTCGGATTGCGTTCCCTTGGGATGTACCAGAATTCACTGGCATCCAATAATAATGTTGTTTTCTCAGGGCATTATACATCGAAGAACAATAAATATGAAGCGTTCGCACACTTCCTTCATCAGAATGTCAACAATCAGGAGAATGGTGGAATCGCTGATACAGAACTCTTTTTAAGCGGCAACAGCAATTTCGACAACCGCCTGAATATTCCTGTGAATCTCACCTCTTCAGATACCCGTTTTGGTTACCGACGGTATTATTTCAGTCAGCAGTTCCGGCCGTTTGCCTCGGAAAAGTTTCCGTTCAAGATCCGCCATACTATTTTCCATCAGGGCAACAAATATTATTATAACCAACAGTCTCCGGAACCGTATTATTTTGACGAAGCTGCGGGTTTAATCGATTATCCGCTTTCTTCAAAAAAATATTCAAAGAATCTGAGCAACACGGTAAGTGTGCTTTTCGATAAAGAAAACTTCAAGCTCGATGCGGGCGTACGTCACCAACTTATCAAGTTGGGAATTGGAACGGCCTTACCGGCATCTTTAAATATTCCGCAGGAACTTTCAGAAAACAGAATCGGCGCTGTAGGAAATCTGCAGATCAGACTTTGGGATAAAATTGCATTGAATTCTAATCTTGAATTTTCCAACGGAAGTGAGTTCGGAACATTTCTCCGCTCCCAGAATTTAATGAAATTCGAACCTATTGAAGGTTATTTCGTGAATGCAAAGGTTAATTTTCAAAGTGCGTCACCCACTTTCAATCTGCTGATGAACCCTTCAGTTTACCGCCAATTCAACTATTATCTGGAAAACCCGAACAACGAAACAGTTACAGAAATCGGGGGTGATGTGAACCTGAGATGGTTTCAGAGTAAAGTTTTTGCGAATTACTTCAGAATTGATAATTATACTTATCTGGATTCTGCTGCACAACCTCAGCAAAGCGTTTCAGGACTCAATATTTCACAGATCGGTGGCGAGGCTACTTTTTCTTACGGTGATTTCCATCTCAACCCTAAAGTGTTGTTCCAAAGCGCAATCGGTAACAAAGATCTGTTGCCCATGCCGAATTTTATAGGACGTGCCAATCTTTTCTGGCAGGCAAAAGCATTTAAAAAAGCCGCCGAAATTCAGGCCGGGATCAAAGTCTATTATTTTACAAAATTTGCCTCCCGCGAGTATTTTCCGGTCCTGAATGAATTTATTCTTCCGGGTGCAAATTACCAAATGATCGGCGGGCAGCCGATTGCTGACGTATATTTCAATATGAAAGTGAAGCGCATGTTTTTCTTTATTGAAGCGCAGCACCTCAACACTACGTTTATGCAGAACAGGTCGTTTACCGCGCCCAATTATCCGATTTATGATTTCCGTCTGAACCTAGGAATCGTGTGGTATCTTTTCAGTTAAAATTATGGCCAAAAAGCACAGCAGCATATCTTTTCTGGATATTGAGAGCATCCCGTTGCTTATCAAGGATTTCCTGACACAGAAAATTGAAGGTTTCGAAAATCTGCTTTTTAATGACGGGAATATTGACAATCAGTTCAGCGTAAAAGCCAGGGAATTTACTTCCGAAAAAAGGACTTTGCTTTTCGATGTTTTAAAAGATCAGTATTCGGGAATTCAGCTGGCTGAAAAACAGAAGGAAAATTTAAATTCACTCCTTCTCGAAAACACTTTCACTGTGACAACAGGTCATCAGCTCAACCTTTTCACAGGGCCTGCTTTTTTCATTTATAAAATTCTGCAGACGATAAAACTGGCCAATTCGCTGAATGAGAAATTTCCAAACCGCAATACAGTTCCCATTTTTTGGATGGCGACTGAAGATCACGATTTCGAGGAGATTAATCATTTTAAAACAGAATCGAATTACTACGAAACCAAAGCGAAATCTGGTGGGCCGGTAGGCAGAATTTTGGTGGAAGATGATTTTTTCATTTCTGAATTTGAGCGTGAATTTAAAGATGCTGTTTATGGCACAGAGCTCGTTCTTCTGATGAAGAAGGCTTATAAAAAAGGAAATTCTCTTGCCCAGGCTACGCGTATTTTGGTTCAGGAACTTTTCGCAGATTACGGTTTGCTGGTGATTGATGGTGATGACCGGAAGCTGAAAAACCAGATGAAAGAAGTTTTCAAAAATGAAATGCTTCATCAGGAACTTTATCATTCTACCAAAAATACGGTGGAAGTTTTAGCTGAAACCTACGGAAAAGTGCAGGTAAATCCGCGTGAAATCAATTTGTTTTATCTCAGCGAAACAAGAAACCGAATCGAATTTGACGGTAGAAAGTACATCGTTGTTGATACTGATATTTCTTTTAGTGAAACAGAACTTCTGGAAGAGCTTGAAAACTATCCGGAAAATTTCAGTCCGAACGCTTTAATAAGGCCAGTTTATCAGGAAACCGTTTTGCCGAATCTGGCTTATATCGGTGGGAATGCCGAAATCATGTACTGGCTGGAACTGCAGGATTATTATACCAAAATCGGACTCGTATTTCCTGTTCTGATTCCCCGTGTTTCCCTCCTTTTTGTCACTGAAAAAACCTTGAACAAGACAGAGAAATCAGGACTGAAAATGAATGATTTCTTTAAAAACTTTGCAACCGTAACCAAAGATATTTTGCTTGAGAATAATGAGATTCTTCAGCTGTTAGATCAGCAAGAGCATGAATTAAAGAAGGGTTTCGATGATATTTCTGCCCAAGCGGCTCAAACCGATAAAAGCTTCGGAAGCCTCGTGAATGCAGAGAAAACAAGGCAGTTAAAATCATTTGAAAGGATGAGAAAACGTCTTTTGCGCGCAGAAAAAATTAAGCAGAACGAAAAGCTTGAGAGGCTGGAGAAAATGTTTTTAACTGTTCATCCCGGCAAAAACTGGCAGGAACGCGTGTATAACTTCTCTGTTTTTTATGCAGACTACGGTCACGAATGGCTTCAAAGTTGTTATGAGGAGATAGAGGTCCGGAAATCCGAATTAATTATTCTCAGCATTTAATTTTAAAGCAGTATTTTTGTAAATATTTATCATAACAGATGATCAGAAAACTTTTCTTACTATCAAGTCTCATCGCCTTTTCTGGGTTTTACGCCCAAAAGACACATACCGTTGTTAAAGGCGATAATCCGTATAATATTTCTAAAAAATACGGGATTTCCGTTGATGAATTATATAAACTGAATCCCAATGTAAAAGAAGGTAAAATCTCCATTGGCGAAGTACTGGTAGTTAATAAAACGGGTGGTGTAAAAAGTGCGGTTGCCGAGAAAACGGGAACTTCAGCATTAGGAAAAATTATTCTGCAGCCCAAACAGACTGTTTATGGGATTACCAAGCAATATAATATATCGGAAGCCGACTTGAGGAAACTGAATCCAAATCTGGATTCTCACATGAAAATAGGCGACGAAGTTATATTGCCGTTAGATAAAATAAATAAATTTGGTGGTACCCAACCTGTTGCTGCAACAACAACAGAAGTGAAAATCCCAGCCGCTACTGTAGAAGTGAAAAACACGGAAAACACTACTCCAGATGATTCTTATACCGTTCAGGAAAAAGACAATTACTATAAGCTGACCCGTAAATTTAATCTTACCCAAAAGGAACTTTTCGCTCTGAATCCAGGTTTGGAAGCAAAAGGACTTCAGCCGGGTGAAATGATTAAAGTGAAGGGGAATATTGCGACAACTACTACAACTGCTGAAGAACCAAAAGCGGTTCCGGCAGCTCAAACAGTTTCTACCAACACTTATGAGACCACGTCGGTAAGTGATGATTATGTAACTTATACCGTTCAGGCGGGCGATACGGTTTTCGGGATTTTAAATAAATTCAGCGTAAGTTTAGATCAACTCCTGAGCCTGAATCCGAACCTTTCACAAGGTCTGAAAACCGGAATGGTTCTCAAAATTAAAAAACTTGACGCCGGTTATGTGAAAAAATCCGGTGATGCACTGAATGTAGTTCTGATGTTGCCTTTCGGCTTTGATACCGATGATTCAAGAGCCAGAACACTTTCTCTTGATTTTCTTGCGGGCGCGAAATTAGCCATCGAAAGAAATGCCGCCAAAGGTCAAAAACTGGATGTAAAAGTAATCGATGCGGGAAATGAAAGCAGTTTCAAGAATTCTTTAACCCAGATCAATTCCGACAATACCGATTTAATAATCGGGCCGTTTTTCAAATCAAGTGTTCTTCAGGTTCTGGATTATGTGAAATCGAACAAAATTCCTGTAGTAGCACCATTTGCCAATACTGAAGATCTTTTGAAGTACGATAATCTGATTCTTATTGAAACCAACGAAATGGTTTATGCAGACAGAATTGTGAAGGAAGTGAAAAGTGCCTACTCGGATCAGAAAATATTTATCGTAGCCGATGAAGACCGATCCAAAGCCAATTATCTGAAATCAAATATTGAAAAGGAGATCAAAAATGCTTCGGTCGTGATTGTAAACTCTCCGCTCGATATTCAACTCGATAAAAATATGATGACGGGCCAGTCAGCACCTGTTATAGCCGTTTTGGCAAACGATAAAGACTCTGTTGGCGATTCATTTGCGAGCCAGATGATTGCGCTTTCTAAGGAAGTTGCTAATGTGCGGGCTTTCAGTATGTATTATTCGCCGGTATTCGAAAAGAAAGTTGATGATCTCAGCGCTGCGAATCTTGTTTATTTAATGGACAGAAAGATTGATACTGAAGGTGATTTTGAAAAACAAATTCTGGCAGCCTATAAAGCTAAATATTGCAAAACTCCGTCTAAATATGCGGTGATCGGCTTCGATGTTGTAAACGATATGCTGAGCCGCGAAAACAAAAAAGGAGAAATCTTCAAACAGATGAATAAAGTGCAGACTCAACTTGCCACTAAATTCGAGTTTGAAAAGACCAGAAATGGCGCATACGTGAACAAAGGGTACAGAGTTGTACGTTTGGTTCCCAACTAAAACACAAACAGTCTTTCTGAAGATCAGGAAAATAAAATCTAAAGAAGACGATGATTTTTAAATATTCGGTTGATGAGGTTCACCTGTCAGCTGATACAATTTTTTTCTAAATTATATATATGAAAGCACTTGTATTTCCGGGGCAGGGTTCACAGTTTGTGGGTATGGGCAAGGAACTGTACGATTCCCGCAAAGACATTAAAGATCTTATGGAATCCGCCAATGATATTCTGGGTTTCGATATCCTGTCGATTATGTTCAAAGGAACTGAAGAGGATTTAAAGAAAACAGAAGTCACACAACCCTCCATTTTTATTCATTCAGTTGCAGCACTTAAAACGATCAACGGGATCGGTCCAGAGATGGTTGCCGGCCACTCCCTGGGCGAATTTTCCGCTTTGGTTGCCAATGGTGTTCTGTCATTTGATGACGGTTTGAAACTTGTGGCTGCCCGCGCGAACGCGATGCAGGAAGCCTGTGATGCAAATCCCAGTTCTATGGCAGCCATTCTTGGTCTTGCGGACGACAAAGTAGAAGAAATCTGCGCATCCATTGATGGAATTGTAGTTCCTGCGAATTATAACTGTCCGGGGCAGCTCGTTATTTCCGGCGAAACCGCCGCGGTAGAATTGGCGTGCGAAAAAATGAAGGAAGCCGGTGCAAAGCGTGCACTGATGTTGTCTGTGAATGGTGCATTCCATTCCCCATTAATGCAGCCTGCACAGGAAAAATTAGCGGCAGCAATCGAACAGACTAAATTCAGAACAGCTATGATTCCTGTGTACCAGAATATTTCTACAAAAGCTGTAACTGACCAGGAGGAAATAAAGCAGAATCTTATTAAGCAGCTTACCGGTCCGGTAAAGTGGACCCAATCTGTACAGAATATGATTAAAGACGGTGCTGATAATTTTATTGAGGTAGGTCCGGGCAAAACGCTGCAGGGTCTTATAAAGAAAATCAACAGCGAGGTTACTTTTTCATCAGCAGTTTAGCAATGACGGGTAAAATATTCTCACCGGGAAAATTATTGCTCACCTCAGAATATGTCGTCCTCGATGGCGCTTTAGCTCTTGCCGTACCTACAAAATGGGGGCAGGAGTTTTTTTTTGAGGAAATTGAAAATGGAAATCCCGTTGTTTATTGGGAAGCTTTTCATCAGGGGCAACTTTGGTTAAAAGCAGCGATCAATTATAAAACCTGGGAAATCGTAAACGCCAATCTTCAGAAACCAGCGGACTTTGTTTTAAAGGTTCTTAAGCATGTGCAGCAACTTTCCTCCACTCAATTTCAGAGAGATTCCACTTACCATATAAAAACAAATCTTCAGTTTCCTGCTGATTACGGTTTAGGGAGCAGTTCTACTTTAATGAACAATCTTGCAGAATGGGCCGGGATTGATGCTTTTGTACTGAATGAACTCAGTTTAGGCGGAAGCGGGTACGATGTGGCAGTTGCGAAAGAAAAATCAGCGATACTTTATCAGAATACGGCCGAAAGCAGAATCATTCATCCCATACTTTTCAGTCCTAAATTTAAGGATGAACTTATTTTCATCCACCTCAATCAGAAGCAGGACAGCCGGGAGGGCATCAACCTCTACCGGTCAAAGGCAAAATCACCTCAATTAATAGAAATTTTTTCATCATTGACTTCTGAAATTATGAAAGCTGAGGATATCGGTTTATTCTCCGAATTAATGGAAGTTCATGAGCGAAAGCTTTCGGAATTTCTAGGAATTAAAAAGGTGAAAGAACACTATTTTGAACAATGCCCCGTATTCGTGAAAAGTTTGGGTGCATGGGGCGGCGATTTTGTAATGAGCAGAAAATTTCCAGGTTTTGAAGACTATTTTTCGGGAAAAGGTTTTCACCGTTTTTTTTCGTGGGAGGATTTAATAAGTTGATTGTAAGCAAGTTGCGTATTTTTAAATTTCTTGTGAATTCTGACGAATATCAGTAGTTTTAAAACCATTTTAATAACCTATAATAGGTAAATTTGTTTTATTAAAAAGAATCAGAAATATTAAGTCATTATGAAGAACATCAAGATTATCCAGCAATTACATGATTTAGGAATCACCGGTTATGAAGAAGTAGTTTACAACCCAAGTTACGAAGAGCTTTATAAAGCTGAAATGTCTGCTAAAAACCAGGGGTTTGAAAAAGGAGCATTGACAGAATCGGGTGCTGTTGCCGTAAAAACCGGAATTTTCACAGGACGTTCACCGAAAGACAGGTTTATTGTTAAAGATGAAGTTACAGAAAATACAATTCACTGGGATGGCAATGTAAATCTTCCTACGACACCGGAAATTTTCGAAAGCTGCAAACAGTTGGTTCTGAAACAGCTTTCTTCCTCCAAAAAAATATATGTTGTTGATGCTTTTTGCGGCACCAATCCAGATACCAGACTTAAAGTAAGATTTATTATGGAAGTGGCCTGGCAGGCGCATTTCGTAACGAATATGTTCATCCGTCCTTCCAATTTTGAACTTGAAACTTTTGGCGAGCCGGATTTCATCGTGATGAACGGTTCCAAAACTACCAATCCAGACTGGAAAGAGCAGGGACTGAATTCTGAAAACTTCGTGATGTTCAACCTGACGCAGAAGATTCAGATTATCGGCGGAACCTGGTATGGCGGTGAAATGAAGAAAGGAATGTTTGCCATGATGAATTATTACCTTCCACTGAAAGGAATGGCATCTATGCACTGCTCAGCCAACGTAGGTGAAGACGGAGATGTTGCTTTGTTCTTCGGTCTTTCCGGAACAGGAAAAACCACACTTTCTGCCGATCCTAAAAGATATCTTATCGGTGATGACGAGCACGGTTGGGATAACAACGGCGTTTTCAATTATGAAGGCGGATGTTATGCAAAAGTGATCGACTTAACTGAAGAAAAAGAACCGGATATTTATAAAGCCATCAGAAGAGATTCACTTTTAGAGAATGTTGTGGTGAACGAGTACGGTGAAGCGGATTACACTGATAATTCAATTACCGAAAACACGAGAGTTTCTTATCCGATCTATCATATCAGCAAAATCGTATTGCCTTCAAAAGCCGGACACGCAAAGAAAATCGTATATCTTTCTGCTGACGCATTCGGAGTATTGCCGCCGGTTTCCATCCTGAATGAAGATCAGGCACAATATCACTTCCTTTGCGGTTATACCTCAAAACTTGCAGGAACCGAAAGAGGTATTACAGAACCACAACCGTCCTTTTCACCGGCGTTTGGTGAAGCGTTTTTAACGCTGCATCCAACCATGTACTCTAAAACCCTCATCGGGAAAATGAAAGAGCACGGAGCAAAAGCTTATCTGGTAAATACAGGCTGGAACGGAACCGGAAAAAGAATTTCCCTGAAAGATACCAGAGCGATTATCGATGCGATTATCGACGGATCCATTGAAAAAGCTGATAAAACCATTATTCCGGTAATGAACCTTGAAATCCCAACCGCTTTGCCTAATGTTACCGACGGAATTCTTGATCCGAGAGCTACTTATGCTGAAGTTTCAGAATGGGAAGCGAAAGCAAAAGATCTTGGCGCACGTTACATCAAGAATTTTGAGCAGTATTGCGACACTGCAGAAGGTCAGAGACTGGTTGCTGCAGGACCGCAACTTTAGAATTAATTAATTGTTTTGTATTAGAAATTCCCCCGACCATACGGCTGGGGGAATTTTTTATACAAAAAAATAACCCACTTTTAATCAGTGAGTTATTATTGTTATGTGGAGTTGGAGGGACTATAAACCTTTAATCAGTCTAAATCAGGCTGATTTTTTTTATTCCTTATAAATAACACAAATGCCCTATTGATGAGGTTTTATAAATTGTTTCAATTTGATGAGGTGTTAAATGGATTAAAATAAATTAAATATTTGTGGACTAATTGCGGACTAACTGCGGACTAAGTTGTATATTTGTTATGTTCAAATCTTACAATTATGGCAACCGTTAAATTTATTCTGCAGTCTGCAAAAGACAACGCCCCTATTTATGCACGTTTTAAAGACGCTCGTATAATTGATGTTAAACGCAAAACCCGGGAAACCATAAACCCGGATCAGTGGAACCCAAAGACTGGGAAACCTAAAAACATTCAGTCTGCAGACAAAACCACCTTAAAACATATTGAGGACGTTAAAAAAAACCTCATCAAAATTGAATCTTTTATTTTGGAGCAGTACCGCAAACGGAATGAAACCGAAATAATTAACGGTATTTGGTTAGATGAGATTTTAACAGCCTATTATTCCGGTGGACGTCGTTTGGAGCAACTGGACTATTTAGATAACTATTTAGCCTATTACATTACCGACGTTTTACCATTCCGTAAAAACAGAGGGAAAAGGATAACCGACGCCACCACCAAAAAACAGATTACTGTAATTAATAAAATTAACGATTTTCTAAAATCACAAAACCAACGGTTAAAAGTATCTGACTGGGACGTATCAGTATCAAATAAATTTGAGATGTTTTTAGAGGGGCAGGGAATAGCCAAAGGAACAATAGGGCGTTATATCAAATATCCCAAAACCATTATAAACCACGCCAAAACCTTAAATATTGAAGTCAATAAAAATATTGATGAGATTAAAGGATATACCACGGAAACACCCACAATATTTATAACGGAAAAGGAACTGCAGGAAATACAGAAAATTACTTTTTTGGAACCTCAACTGCAGACCGCCAAAGACTGGTTAATTATTGGTTTTTATACCGGGCAAAGAGCGTCTGACTTACTTACAATGACGCCCAAAATGTTTACCAATATAGACGGGAATATATTTATTAATCTGCACCAACAAAAGACCAAAAACGGGGTTTTAATTCCTTTACATGATGAGGTTAAAAAGATAATTGATAAAAGAAACGGACAATTTCCCCCGGTATTTTCTGATAATATTGAGAGTGCAAAAACCATATTTAATAAACACCTACGGACAATAGCAAAAAAGGCAGAAATTAACCGTTTGGAATTTGGCAAAAAATATGATGACGAAACCAAAAGATTTATTTACGGGCAATATCCGTTACATGAAATAATTTCGTCGCACGTCTGCAGGCGGAGTTTTGCAACCCACAATTATATTAAAGTTCCCACCCCGATAATAATGGCAGTTACCGGACACAAAACGGAAAAGGAATTTCTTAATTATATTGGTAAGGATTTTAACGACCAATCAAAAGAAATACTGCAATACTGGAAAACAGCCCAACAGCAACCGGAGCCGGAAACCTCAACCCAAACCAAAACCGCAAATTAATTTTAAACCCTTACAGTTATGAACACGCCTAAACCAATTGATTTAAACGCTGAAACCCCAACACTTCCGGAAAATGTTAATTTTTTTAAAGTAATAACCTCCAAAATGCACAGTGGAAAGGCAGAGAGCATCTGTTTTAATGATGTTTTGTTTTGTAAAAAGTCAAAAATTGAAACACCCGGTTGTTTTGTCCTAACTAAAGACACAGGAAATAAATTAGGGATTATTCGGGATATTGACAAAGACGGGAATTTTGTTTTAGAAAGTAATCCCAAAGACAAACAGTTATTTCCTAATTATACCTATAATTTAGCAATGTTTGATGAGGTTTACTCCCTTAGTTCTTTATCTCGGGATAGACTGTTTTCTGTAGATCGAAATGAAAACGAAGACTGGGACAATTTCAATGAAGTAATAGAATGGCAACCGGAAACGATAGAAGACAGAATAACCTACAGGCATAATATTATAAAATATTTAGAAAATAATTAAGTTCAGCAACCGTTCAAACCTCGCAATTATGGAAATACCTATTTATGATAACCTTAAAAGTTTTTTAGAAAATTATGAAAATGATTTTTTTAATAATTATGCAAGTCAAAATATAACATACTTTAAGTATTTAACAGATTTGCACGATTTATATCATAATCACTATAAGAAATTAAAAAACAAACACGACCTTAATTATGACAATATTTTAAATATTGATTCCAACACTAAAACAGCATTAGCATTATTACAAAAAGAAACTGACGAATATGAAATTAAAAATCTTTCAGAGCAGATACTAAAGGGTAAATCATTTTTGAGTCAGCACGAAGCGTTATACTTTAAAACAGAACCGGAATTAAGGGAATTGACAGCAATTATTGAAAAAATAAAAACAGATGTTATTGTTCAAAAAGACAGGTTAAAAACCCCTTTTTATAACGGTCAGTTGCAAAGTCAGCCACCGGAAACCTCTGAAATTCCCGATAATGATTATTCCGGTAAAAACGAACTTAAACCGAAAGAGAAATTAATAGTACTGGACAAACTGGGAATTATTGATTTACTAATTAAAAAATTAGAATATTCAGATAATGCCACCCATTTAACCGAAATAATACAATCAATTACGGGAATAGATAACCAAAAAGGCACTTTAACGGGGTATTGTAATTATTTGATACGACCCGACCATGGTAACAAAAACAGTCCTTATTTCAGTGAAAACACAGTAAAAAAGGCAACCCAAATTTATAACACTTTTAGAATAAAGGATAAGACAGACTAAACAGTTTGTCTTTTTTATTTCAGTCGATTTAAAATAAGTATTACTTAACAATTACTTAGAAAATCTTTGTAGCGTTAAATTAAACACGCTACAAAATGGAAACAATTAATTTCGTCGGCATTACGCCCGATAATTTTCTAAACGAATTAGTAAGTAAAGTTAAAACTGCCTTATTAACTGATCTCGAAAAGTCTTTCAAAGACAATGAGCCGAACCGATACTATACTGCAGAGCAAATTTGCGAAAGGTTCAGCATTACCAAACCAACAATTCACGAATACCGGAAACGGAATATTATCAAAAGTTATAAACTGGGTTCCCGGGTTTATTACCGTTTAGATGAGATAGAGAACGCAATGATTATTAACGATTAATATTTATTGCGATGTTCTACCCTGACAATTATAAACTGGTTTACGGAATAGAAACCGTAAAAAAGACTTTCCGGCAATACCTTTTAAATTCTGCAGACATTCCCGGACTTTTGCCTGATCTGATCCGTACCGAAAAGAACAACGGTTTTAATTCTATTTCGGGAGCCGAAAACCTTTTAAGAATTCGGAACGCTACCAACTGGACTAAATGCACCTTAGCCGGGTTAAGACCAACGGGAACCCCTAATTTTTACTATTCAGATTTGCCCGTAAACGGTGTTAAATCTCTTATAGTGGTATTTGTACCCGATGACTGGGAAACGGTGGTTTTAAGGGTGTGCAAACAATTCTACCCAAAGGGAAACCCTGACTATAGAAACCGACTGATTAAACAGCTCATTAATAATTTTTAGAGCCAAAAAAAGGGATTGCAAAACTGCATTCCCTTAACGGTGTTCAAATCCTAACAACTGGTAAAACCATTGCTGTAACAAAGATAGATAAACAATGTTAGATTATATCAAATTTGAAATAAAAAATACTGATCTGATTAACAGAATTTGGAGCCATTCAGATTTGGTTTATAAGAGTGAACATAGTTTTGTAAACAAAAATACTGGTGAAATTAGAACGGTAGATAATAGACAGTTTGTAAATCTGATTTTGTCTAAACACCCAAATAAATTGGAGGTTTCCGGGAGTTTGCACAAACTTTTTAATAACGGTTTGCATAATGCTAACGATTTTACAGTTTCTGACTGCATTAGAACGCTCGAAAACCTTATTACCCGGTTCGGTTTGGTTCCTGATGACTGTTATATTAATAACCTCGAATTTGGAGTTAATTTTGAGACGCCAGGCAATGTTTCAGAGGTGGTGAAATGGTTAAGGTTTCACAATAAAAACCAATTTATAAAATATCCGGATTTGGCAGAATGTTATTTTGCAGGAACTTCTTATTTCGGAGTAAAGGCATATAACAAAACTTTAAATTTTCCTGACTATGCACAGCCTAATTTAATGAGATTTGAGGGCAAAACCCGACAAAGTAAATACTTGTTATCAAAAGGTATTAAAACCCTTTCAGATTTGCTAAAACCGACCACCTACAGCCTATTATCAAAAGTATTAATATCAGAATGGAATAACGTTTTAATCTTTGATAAACGGAGCAAAAAAGGGAAACGGTTTTGTAATACCGATTTTTGGTTAGAAATACTGGAAAATAACCACCGGAACACCTTTGTAAATACTAAAAAGAAATACTACAAAATATTAGGTGAAAAAGGACTGCAGAACCTCATCTATAAAAGGATTTCGGATAAATTAGATCAGTTAAAACTTTGTGCAGTTTCCACGATTTCAGCAACGGTAACACCGGAACACACCAAACCGCAAACCGCCCCAATTTCCACCAAAACCCTTGTGCAGTTTCCACCTATAGTAAAGATGGAATCTAACACACCCACCCACCGGGAAACCTTACGAGTTTGTGAAGTAACAAGTCTTAATATTTCGATGCAAAAACCTAACTCTAAATATTTGTGTTTCGCGGGTCTGAAATACTACAGTGAAACGGAGCCTGAAACATACCAAAGACTAAAGGAAAAATATTTGACCCCGAAAAAATGGAGTTTAGATTTACCCGATCAGTTTTATTACATAGCGCATAATGTACGGAATGAGTTTTTTAATGAAATACATAACCGGAAAAGATTTGAGCAAAGAAATTACCCAAAACACCAACTGCAATTTAGTTTCTGTTAAATAGAAATAAGATGATACAAAACGAAAAAACCGACGTAATCCGGGAAAGGTTACAAAGTATCTTAACTGATAATTTAGAGCAATTAACAAAGGATTTGCAGGAACTGGAACCCAAAGACCGCATAAAATGTTTACTGGAAATTTCCCGTTTTGTTTTACCTACCTTAAAAAGTATTGAGAGCAAAGAAAGTCTGACAGTAGAACAGCCGTTATTTGATATAACAACACTTTACAGGGGCAAAGATTAAAAAGTAATGTTCCCTAATAATTTAGGTTATTATTTCGGGAGCCGGGAAACTTTAGAACTTGAAAAAACTTGAAATTGATAAAATAATATAAAATCTAAAACATGATAAATTTAATTACAACCTCAGCGCCTGCAAACCCAAAGTACAGAGCAGAATACAAAAGTATTGACGGGGATTCAATTCGTTTGGATATTTGGGATAAAGATTACACCGGAGAAATTATTGAGATTCAGGGAAAGGCACGGCATGCATATTCCGAAAGGAAAGACATATTTCAACCGGTTGTACCCTCAACATTAGATATTTCCTTAGAGGCAAATGAGGATCTAACCCTTACTGATTTGTATTCAGAGAATGAAAGACAGTTTACCGTTAATTTTTACCGAAATAACCAAATAATCTTCCTGGGGTATTTGTTACCGGATGGCATTTGGGAGGATTTCGTGAGCAATAGATGGGAAATATCTTTAAATGCAATGGATGGTTTAAGTATCTTAAAAAACCTATCATTTGTAACTGATGAGGGGAATAAATACAAAGGGAAAATAACGCAATTTACAGCCCTCAGACAATGCCTAAAACGTATTGGATACGAATTGCCTATTAATATCAGTAATTCACTTCCAACGTATGAGGGATTTACGGGAATAGACACCGTTTTAAAGTCGGTTAAAATGAATGCCGATCGATTCTATCAGGATGACAACAGACGGGATTTAATGGACTGCGATGAGGTGTTAAAATCAATATTAGAACTTTATAACGCTACTATAATACAGATGCACGGGGAATGGTGGATATACCGTACTATTGATGTAAAAGGGGAAATGACTTTCTACAGATATGAAAACGGGGAAAAAACCGGGGATATAGTTTGGAATACTGAATTAAATATAGGCTCTCATATTGATCAGTACCCTATTTTCCATGTAAACGCAAATCAAAAAAAATCAATTATCCCGAGTAATCAGGCATTTAGAGTTCACTATAAGTACGGAACTGTTAGAAGTTTAATCGGAAATCCAGATATAAAAACTAACGGAGTATTAAGTGCTGATGGATTTTCAATATCAAGTCCAGAAGGTGCAGTTATAAATAATCCAAGTGGATCAGGATTAATAATAAATTCATTATTTACAGGTATTCAAGAAATTATAAGAGTAAATCCGTCGCCAACTGTTAAACTGAATGACTTATTAAATGTTTTAATAAACATAAGAAGCGGTGATAAGCCACTAACAGCTCATGTAAGATTAGAAACTGACAATTACTTTTTTAAATCTAATGAAGGTATTTGGAAGTCAAAAACAGCACCAGATGATGGATTTTATGGGTTTGTAGTTGTTGATTCTGTAAATATCAATGAAAATATTCAAATAAATATATCATTACCACCAATTTTAGAGGATTCTAACTTACTTGTTATTCTAAAAATTTATGGAGGTGCAGGAAATTTTACAAGTTCACCGACTGTTTATATAGATTCATTTGATATAGTTCCTAATGCAAACGGAAATTTAAAAGGTGAGTTCCACACCGCCCAAAGAATGACCCGTATTTCTTCAGTTACTAAAAACGATAAAGTAGTAAACAATGGGGATTCAATCTCTGATATTTATTACGGCACACTGTATAAAGAGAATGGAGAGCCTACCCAATTGTGGAGCCGACATGATGAGGTAACTGGTAAACCCTTATTGCGTATTATGGTAGAGGATATTTTAAGAATAGCGCCACGCCCGATGTACTATTTTGAGGGGGATTTATACGGTTATTACCCCTATTTGTCAAAGATTCAAATAAACAACATTCCGGGGGTGTTTCAGGTTGCTAAATACAGTTTTGATACCGTTAGGAATATTAATAAAAATACATTCATAGAATATGCCACAGAGTATTTAACAGAGGGAACAGATTTTACCTATGAACCAACTTTAGACCATGGAGCGGTTACAAAGGTTACAATTGTTAAGTAGAGTTTTTTTAACAACTACGCGCGCGCGAGGGGGCAACCTAACAAACCTCATCTTTCTAATCTATAGAACTGGGAACATGTTAGGAAATGTTAAGTATTTGAACCTTATAAAACCTGAGATTTTAAAAATATGGGACGCTGGGCAAACTATCCGACAACGGTAAACGATTTACGATGTATTGACATTTCGTTTTTATCAAAACACGAATATATCATACCAAACCAAAGTAAACTGGGGGCAATCATTTGGACTTCAGGAAACGGAACCAAAAATAGTATCAGTATTAGAACAGTAATAGGTGAAACCACCGGGGTTTTAACTGTAGATTACACTTTCAATAATACCGAAAAGATAAGATATGATATTCAACTGATAACGCGCCAGTCGAACTTGGGAACGGGTTTAATTTGGTTTTTTGTTTGCCCTTATACCGGTAAAGTCTGTAGGAAATTGCACCTAATAAAGGGGTATTTTAAACACCGTTCCGCCTTACCGGGGTTAATGTATCAAATTCAAATAGAATCTAAAAAATGGAGGGAATGGAACAGGATTTTCGCAAAGGATTTTAACGATAAACTTCATGCCGAATTATACAGTAAATATTTCAAACGGTATTATAACGGTAAGATGACAAAACGTTTTGCCCGTATCAGTAAGAAAATACAGGAAACGGAAAACAATTTTAATGCAGATGAGTATCTGAAATTATTTAAGAGTTATAAAAATTAACTGGGATCTGTTCCCGGTTTTTTTTGTGGAGTTTTCGGAAACCATAAAAGGGTAGAAAATGTTAAAATTTGAAGTTGCGGACTAACCGCGGACTAACAAAACAAAAACCGCCTTGAAAATCAGACGGTTATGTTTTAATTAGTGGAGTTGGAGGGATTCGAACCCTCGTCCAAACAAGCAACACATAAGACTTCTACATGCTTATTCTGCGTTTGATTTTCGACAGTAAACAGAGCACAGACACCCAATTTACTGCTTATCTTCTGAAGTTTTCGAGCTTTGGCCGAAGTATCCAAAACCTTATTTCCGCATTGCTATACCCCGGAATCAGACGTCGCGAAACAGAACTTCTGCGGGATATCTTACCTCCTTACTGTGCTTCGGGAGAGCGCTGAATCCTACTGTAATTCGGATTAAGCTGCAAGAGCAAACTCTTGGTCGCCAGTTAAAATTGTGTAGCAAGGGATTAAAGAGATCGCGCTACGGTTCTCTGCATGCTTACTTACCCATTGATCTTGCTGTCGAAACCAGTCAACCCCATGTTTTTGTAAGAGCACAAAGATAAGCAAAAATTATTCCTAATGGCAAACAAGTGGGGCGTGTCCTTCCGTCGGTCATTTTGCCGCGCCCGCTGGAGGCAGGCGCGGCATCATTTCCTCCTTCAGGCCGGGCTCTCCGCTTTATCTTTTTCTGTAGCGCCGGCGGAGCCGCCGCTACAGAAAAAGGATGCCTCTTCTATCCCTCACGCGGGAGCAGTGTTTCCCGATCACCCTGATTCCCAAAATCTTTAACGTTTACAGGAAGAGAAATTTCTAAAAAATTCATAAAAGCGTTAACGGAGGTTAAACTTTGAAAAGCGTAGTTAAAATAAAATTACTTTTAGTAAAAATTTTAAACCTTGAGAACAAAACTACTCCTGCTTTCCCTCCTTTTAACAGCCCTTTCTGCCTACTCTCAGGAATACATTTTCGGAAAAGTGCGTTCGGAATTTGGATCTGAACTGCCCAACGCGGTTATCATCAATACCCGGACGGACGAAAAGGTAAGTACCGATAAAGACGGTAATTATATGATTGGCGCAAAACCTTCAGACGAGCTCCGATTCGTAAAAAGCGGCTATGAAAGAGCCTCAACGAAGATTTCAATCGATAATTATTCCCAACCCCTTAATATTTCCCTCACGCAATCCGCTTATCTGATAGAAGAAGTTGAACTCGCCTTTCAGGCCACCGGTAATTTAAAGAAGGATGTAAAATCTCTGGATCCACCGAGAAAAGTTGTAGCGCTTAATTCTTCGATGGATTCTTATATGCGGACTTCTCCAACGGAACCCTCTCCTAAACTTTCCATTCCTTCTGCTTTTGCGCCGAAAGATTTCAATGCCGGACAGGTCGATGTAATAAAAGCGGTTTCTGCACTTGTAGGTCTTATAGGTAAAACGAGCAGTTCGCCAATCACCAAGGCAAATTATGCGGAAACGCAGGAGTTTTACAGAAGGGTAAAGAATGAAATCGATTTAAGTTTTTATACGTCGAGGGGCTGGACCGAAGAAGATCTTGACCGATTCCTGATTTATGCCGATAACAGTTATTCGCTTGCCAAAAAATACCGTAAAACTTTTAATATCGCTGCAATCAGTTCCGAGATGAAAATGGCCTATCAGGAATACATCAAGACGCATAAAGTTGGAACGTGATTTTATTAGATGAATTATAATTAATGAAGTTGCGTTTAATTTTTTCTTACCTTTAAAAATAAACCATTACCACCAATGAACAGAACTATTATTGCCATCGCCATTGCTGCCGCAGGTTTTATCATCGGTCTTGCATTTTTAGGAAGCGCGATCAAGAACCGCAACCAGTCGGAAAATACCATTTCTGTCACCGGTTTGGGAACCAAGAAATTCACTTCGGATCTTATTGCATGGAGCGGAAACTTTTCGCGCAACAGTTTTGAACTCAAAACCGCCTACGACGAACTGGCAAACGATAAAAAAGTAATTGAAAATTATCTGGCTTCCAAAGGGATCCCGAAAAACGAAATGGTGTTTTCTGCGGTAGACATCCAGAAACAGTTTAATTATGCTACTGATACTATGGGAAGAAGTCAGCAGACGTTTGCCGGTTATCAGCTTTCTCAGCGAGTTTCGATCGACAGTAAAGATGTTGCAAAAATTGAAAATCTTTCGCGAAACATCACCGAAATCATTAATCTTGGAATTGAATTTACATCATCTCCACCCAATTATTTCTATACCAAACTGGCCGATGTGAAACAGCAGATGATTGCCGACGCTACCAAGGACGCTAAAGAGCGCGCCGAAAAAATCGCTGAAAATGCAGGCTCAAAATTGGGTAATCTTAAGAAAGCAACGATGGGCGTGACCCAGATCACCGAACCCAATTCGACGGAAGAGTTCTCGTACGGCGGAACTTTCAACACTTCTTCAAAGGAAAAAGAAGCAAGTATTACGATAAAGCTGGAGTATCAGGTCGATTAGGTGGAGGTTAGCGCATGGCTTTTAGCCTATAGTTTCAGCGGATCATCTTTCCAACCACCTGTTTCTTTTTACTTTGTACCTTGGGTATGTGCTCAGCAGTACACGACGTCGTAAATTTCCTCCTTGATCCAGTCGGTTTTTTCCGGCTGCCAGTTGGCCAGAAGCCAAAGACTTAGTGAGTTTTTATCGGGTGCATAACATGGCTGAACGTAATTTTCATCAATCACCATAAATCCGTTTCTTTCATAAAAAGAAAGCCTTCTTGCGGCGGTTTCATCCTGATTTGCAGGTTCGGCTTCCAACACAATATGCGAGTAGTTTTTATAAAGATGACCAATGATTTCCGAGCCGTATTTCAAGCTGCGGAATTCTGAGAATATTTCGAAATGTTCGATGAACACAAAATTAGTGAGTTCCCAGGTAATGAGGTAACCGATGTTTTTTAAGTCTTCAAGTACGGAAAAAACTTTAACCCGCGGATGAGAAAAAAGCTGTCGGAACTGCTGTTCGCTCCGCCTTTCATCTTCAGGAAAAGTCTCACAATAGGACTTGTAAATTTCTTCAACGCGATAATCGTCGAAAGAGGTAATGTGTAAATATTCCATAAAAAATAAACGCTGTATCATTTATGCTCAATACAAGTTTCAAGCCGTTAAAAGATTACAATGATGCTGGTGCTGAAATATGTTTACAGATCGAAAACACTTGGCCGCCTGGTGATAAACATATCTTTAATCCACAGTGTAAAGGCGAGTCCGAGGTATATCAGAAAGAAAACACCTGCTGTTGCAAAAGTTGAGTAAATAAAGAATACGCGGAGTTTCGACACGGGGATCCCCAGTTTTGCGCCCATTCTTGTGAGGACGCCAAACCACTGCCTTTCCATGGTATGTCTGAAGTTTTTGAACATATCTGAATTTGGCAATAAAGATACAAATTTTCAGGGTTAAAACATTTACCCGCCTGCAGGTAAACCCTTTTAGTTTAGCGCAATTTTCTTTCTTGTGAAATGAAAAAATGTTTTGTCGGATCAATAAATATATTAACTTTGCAATTCAAAGTGCTTTTTTATGGAGTCAAAAAATTATCAGGAAGACCTTTCGCATATCCGCAGCATGATGGAGCGCAGTTCAAGATTCATCTCTCTCAGTGGGCTTTCCGGTGTTTTTGCCGGACTTGTCGCTTTACTGGGCGCAGGCTACGTCTATTATATTCTGAAACGTGAAGGCATTGATTATTTTGAAGGAAAGGCGAATCTCTACTCCGACGATCTGGTCTCTGAATTGATGCTTGCGGGTTTTGTTATTCTTGTACTTGCCATTTTATCCGGTTATATCTTCACTGCGAAAAAAAGCAAAGAGAAAAACCTGAAGATATGGGATCAGACTACCAAAAGACTGCTTTTTAACTTTGCAGTTCCGCTAGTAACCGGCGGTTTGTTTTGCCTGGGAATGGTGTATCATGAAATGTTTGTTTTTATTGCGCCGGCTACCTTAATTTTTTATGGACTTGCTTTAGTAAGTGCCTCAAAATATACATTTACGGATATTCAGAATTTAGGATATTGCCAGATCGCTCTCGGGCTTCTTTCTTTATTTTTCCTGGGTTGGGGATTGGTTTTTTGGGCTATCGGGTTTGGCGCTCTGCATATTGTTTATGGCCTGGTGATGCACAAGAAATATAAATAGCAGGGAACAAAATATTAGAACAGAAATCGGTAATAATCTATAATGATCAACATCAGTAAACTCAACAAAGAATTCGAAAGCCGTGTCAGGCTGGGCATTATGTCAGTTCTGATGGTAAATGAGTGGGTTGATTTTACCGAAATGAAAACTTTGCTGGAGATTACCGATGGTAACCTGGCAAGCCACAGCACTGCTCTGGAAAAGTCGAAATATATTGAAGTGAAGAAAGAATTTGTCGGTAAAAAACCGAAAACTTCTTACCATGTTACAGATGCCGGTAAAAACGCGTTTAAAGAACATCTTGCGGCTCTTGAAAAATTATTGGGTCGTTAAGCCTATATTTTTTTGTTTATTTGCTTTGTAATGCAAAGTACTTTGAAATTAGTAATTTTTAAAATAATATCATGAAAACACATCAGTTAATTCTTCTTACCACAGTTCTGTTTGTCACGCTCTTTTATGGTGAAGAAATGGGCGTTAATTTTGGACTTTTAGGCGTTGCGTATGCCTTACTTACCCTCATTCACACTCCGGAAGAAAACCGGACGCGTGCTTTTGTTATGGTTTTTGTTGCCGGTATTCTTTCCAGCGTAGCTTTTGCCTGGTACGGAGATTTTGCTTCGTTTCTGGCGGTATTCACTTCTCTCTTTCTGCTGTCTTTTAAATCGAAAAACCGCGATCTGAAGTCATTATTGGTGATTCCGGTGTTTGCGGTAAATTTCGGGACCTTTATTTACCGGTTTTTTAAGTTTGAAGACTGGCTTCCGAAAAGAAATATGCCGGAAACACTGAAGAAAGTAACCGCTCTTTTTTTGATTCCTTTATTTTTCGTGCTCGTATTTTTTGGCGTTTACGCTCTAGGAAGTGAACATTTCTCGGGCTTTTTCTCCGGTTGGAAATTCAGTTTCGATCTTTGGCAGTTTATTGTTCTCGGCACACTTGGATTCTTCGTTGCATTCAATTTCTGGAATTTTAAAATTGAAAAGTTCATCTTCAGTTTAAACCATCATTTCAAGAATGATTTTTTAAATGAGGATAAGGAGATTCCAGTCTCCGGCTCTTTTCTGGATATTGATTCTGAAAGAATGAGCGGCGTCATTTCCTTTGTCGCACTTAATATTTTGCTTTTGGTCTTTATTTTCACCTTTAATTATGAACAGTTTGTTGAGGTTCCCAAATCGCCCAGCGAACTTTCCGTTGAAATCCACGACAGGGTAAACGCCGTAATTTTATCGATTGTAATGGCAGTTTTGGTGATTATGTTTTATTTTAAAGGCAAGTTCAATTTCGACCGCAAAGCCGGAACCTTAAAACTTCTCGCTAAGATCTGGATATTCCTTAATGCGGTATTGGTGATTTCCGCCTTTGCTAAAAACTCTGAATATGTTCTCAGTTCAGGTATTACCTATAAAAGGCTGGGCGTTTATGCTTTTATGGTTCTTGCATTTATCGGGCTCATTTTTACTTTCATCAAAATCAAACATCAGAAAACCAATGCTTTTATGTTTAACCAAATGTCATGGTATTTTTATGGAACGGTTTTGGCCACGTCTTTCATCAATTGGGGAAATCTGGCGACGGTATATAATATCACCAATGATAAAGGCTCTTTTGATTTTTACAAAAGCCTGAATTACAATGATGAACTGCTTATTAAAACGTATCCTAATGAATTTGAAAAAACCACAAAACCAGCCGAAATCGCTAATGAGCAGAGCAAAACCTTCCTCTCTAAAATTATCTATTACCAAACATTAAAACCTCAGAAATAATGAAAAAACTGATCATGCTCATACCGATATTGCTTTTTTCCTGCAATAAGACGGAGTCTGTGAAGATCTCAACTTCTAAGGCTGATACTGTCGCACCAAACCCAATATCAGAGGACGATTCTGCGAAGGTCATTGGAACTGCCGGAGGAAGGCAGGGAATGATGAGAGAAGTTGAAGGAAATAAAATCATCAGAACCGCTGATGCGCAACAGATTCCTTTCAGTATCGGTGAAGAATTCACTAAGGAAGATCAGCAGTTTATTCTGAAGATTAAAAATTTCAAAGGCCAGAATATCACCGGAGAAATTACGCCTGAGAAACCTGAAATGAATATCCGTTTCAATCAGATCAAACTGCCTGATGGCTCATTCGACGGTCCCTTTGGAAGGCAGATTAATTATGCTATAAAAGGCGGTGGAGAATTGTGGCTCATCATCGGGCAAAGCAATATGGCTTCGGGAGATGTTAAAGGAAATTTTTCTGTAGAAATCAGGTAAATTATGAAAGCGAGCCATAGTTAATCTTCTGTTAATTCACTGAGTTGGTATAATTTCTGAATGAAAGACAGAAATCAAAATTTACTATTATGAAAAATTTATTTTTATCCGCGGTTGTTGCTACAGCTACTTTAGCGAGCTGTTCCACCGTTTCATCCATTTTACAGAACACATTTCCATACAATGCGACAGTTTTGGTAACTGCAGGTTCTCCGGCAAACACCACGTTGTCTAATGTGTCGCCGGCTCAGAGCATTAATCAGCTTACCGGCGCGGGAGCTAACGTAAGAGATATCAGAGTTTCCAGTGCTACGATGACGGTTCCGAATAATACAAGTATGGGAATTTTCAAGTCGGTACAGGTATATCTTTCGAATAACGGAAGCAATGAAGTTCTGGTTGCCTCCAGAGATGCGATCGGCGATAATGTTGGAAGTTCACTTTCACTAGATGTGAATACTTCTCAGGCTCTGGATAATATGATGAAATCGGGCGCGGTACAGGCAAGAGTCGTGTATGTTTTGAAACAGTCACCAACGTCTGATATTTCACTGAAAACTTCCATAGGGTTCAGCAGTGTTCCTGTTACCAATCCTTAAATTTAAGAGATTATAATATAAAAATGTCCGCTAAAAAAGCGGACATTTCTGTTTACATCTGTTATTTATTCTTTTTGAAGAATTCGATTCCACAGGTCAGGAAGTTTTTGAAATCTTCTTTCGGCATATAACCCGAAACCGGTGTATTAATCACTTTGCCGTCGGGCGAGACCAAAACATAATGCGGCTGCGAATTATTATTGAAATTTATCTGCTGGAAAAGGCTCCATTTGTCACCGATTGTCTTGATTTTTTTCTTCTGTCCGTTACCCATGTCTACAGAAGTCTGCTCGCTTTCAGGCAGTGCTTCCTTATCATCAACATAAAGAGAAGCCAGAACTACATCATTCTGAAGAATAGGTAAAATATCGGGTTCGCTCCACACGAATTCTTCCATTTTACGGCAGTTTTCGCAGCCGTAACCGGTAAAGTCAATCAGCAACGGCTTGTTTTCTTTTTTGGCAATTTCAATCGCTTCAAAATAATCATGGGAAGGATGCATTCCTAAAATACCGTCTTCTTCTTTGTGGAGATAACTCACATTAATCGGAGGCAAAATTCCACTCAGATGCTGAAGTGTTGGTCTTTCGGCAGGGAAGAGTCCCTGAACCAGATAAATGATAAAACCAATTCCGAGGAAGCCAAATATTTTTCGTGCTAAAGATATTTTCGGTTTTTTATCATCATGTGGGAAGCGGATCTTTCCAAATAAATAAAGAACCAATCCGATTGCGATTAAAATCCAGAGCGCAATGAACAGTTCTCTTTTCAGGAAGAATGTTTTGGAAACCAAATCTGCTTTAGATAAGAATTTCAACGCCAATCCGAGTTCGATAAAACCTAAAACCACTTTCACGGTGTTCATCCAACCGCCGGATTTCGGTAAACTCTGCAACGCTTGCGGGAACAATGCTAAAAGACCGAAAACGATCGCCCAGCTCAGTCCGAAACCTGCCAAAGCAAAAGTGAGCAACATCGGCACGTTGGCAGAACCTGTCACTGCGCTTCCGAGTAAACTTCCTAAAATAGGACCGGTACACGAAAAAGAGACGATAACCAGAGTTAATGCCATAAAGAATATTCCGATCAAACCTCCGGCATCTTCCGCCTTAGAGGATTTATTCGCAATGGAACTTGGCAGCGTGATGTCGTAATATCCGAAGAAACTTCCGGCAAAAAATATAAAGATGATGAAGAAGGTTACATTCAGCCATACACTTGTTGAAATCTGGTTGAAAATATTCCCGGCAATTCCGTCAATAATGTGGAACGGAACGCTCAGTAACACAAAAATCAGGAGAATAAAAAATCCGTAGATGAACGCATCGCGTTTTCCTTTCACCTTGTCTTTAGAACCTTTAGTGAAGAATGAAACCGTTAAAGGAATCATTGGGAATACGCATGGGGTAAGCAGAGCGATTAATCCGCCGAAGAATCCGAGAAGAAGATAAGTCCAGAAGTTTTCGGTGTTTTGCTGGGCTTCAATTCCGCAGTCGGTCTGTGGATTTTTAAAATCGATAGATTCTACCTTCAGACCTTTTTGCTCAGTTTTGATTGGCGAAACGGTAGTTGTATTCGCTGCAGTTACTAGAGCAGTTGAATCGGAAGCCGCAGAAATCTCTGCCGGAACTACTGTTTCTGCCGGAGTTTCAGTCTGTGTAATTGCAGACTCACCTGTAGAAGTTGGCGTTATTTTTTGGTCAAATTCTAAAGTATTCGGAGCAAGACAAACACGGTCGTTGCAGGTTTGATACGTTATTTCTGCTGTAACTGTTGCAGGTTTTGTATTGTCTTTAAGTTTAAATTTCTGTTTAAAGAGGACTAAATCCGAATAGTACACGATCTGAGCGCCAAAAGCCTCTGAGAATTCATCATGCTTTTTTCCGACTTCAATTACACTTCCTACCAGCTGAATTCCCTCTTTGGAGGAAAGAAGCATTTCTGTAGGAATTCCCGAATCCGGGGGCAAGTCCTTAGAGTAGATGTGCCAGTTTTTCTCGATCGTTGCTGTTAAAACAGCTTCATAAACACCGTTTGGTAAAGAATTAATATTGTATTTGAATTTTACGGGATCTTTGATCTGTGCAGAAATTCCCTGGATCAGAAAAACCAGGAACAGTACGAGCCAATTTTTAAATTTCATTTTTACTTTTTTGTTAAACCAGTTTTTGGTTAAAAGGTCATCGTTATTTTACTTTTTATATTTTCATCTGCAGAATATCTGCGGTCTTGTCGATAGGGAATGATTCCTAAAACGTTATCATTGCCGTCACAAAGGAGCCAGATTTTTTGCTGCGCTAAAATAGGGATTTTTTCATCCTTAAAAAATTTGCTGACGGTCTTTTTGCCCGTCATTCCGATTGGAAGAAACACATCACCGGGCTTTTTCTTCCTCATTTTTAAAGGAAACTGAAGTTTACGGGAATCATAAAACCAATTTAAATCAGATGAAGTTTTAAACTCCGGAGAAATAAACTTGGAAAGGCTGACAGTTTGGTTTTGGATATTCTCTACATTTTCTGCGATAATAATTTCATTTTCAGAATCATTTGACTCTGGTTTTTCGCCGGTTTTCTTAGTCAGAATAAAATTATCGCGGTCAACCGTCAACTGGAACTCCGGTGCGTGAAAAATCTTTCCTTTTTCTGCGCTGAATATTTTGGGAAATTCTTCAACATCATCGAAACCGAATTTTTGCAGGATTTCAAACTTTACAAAATCTGATTGTTTCTTGAATTCTGATTTCTGAATTTGAATAAAGTTTTCCTGTTCTGAAATAATTTTCCGTTCGATTTCTTTAATTTTTTCATCCGCGAAATCTTTAACCTGGTTCAGATAATTGAGGCTTTTAGCGAAGTTTTCCAGAAAATGGTCATTGGTCCCGAAAAGTTTCGGTGCAATTTCGTTTCGGATATAATTTCTGAGGTAATCATTTTTCTTATTGGAAAGATCTTCGCGGAAATTAATCTGATGTTCCTCCGCAAAAGCATAAATTTCATCTTTCGAAAACTGTAAAAGCGGACGCAGGATTTGGTTTTCGTTCGCAGGCATACCGCACAAACCCTTAATTCCCGATGCTTTTGAAAGATTGATAATGAAAGTTTCGAGCTGGTCGTTAAGATGATGAGCGGTTACTAAATATTGAAGTTTTCGCTCTTTCTGAATCTTCCGGAAAAATACGTAACGGAGATTTCGTGCCCAGTTTTGAATCGAATTTTCAGGCTGTTTGTCCTTTTCTGAGACTTCATACCCATGAAATTGTATCTGATTTTCCTTACAGAAATCTTCAACCGTTTTCTGATCCGCATCCGAATCTTTGCCACGAAGCTTATAGTTTACATGCGCTACTTCAAAATGCAATTCCGATTGGCTGAATAAGTGAAGAAGCACCATAGAATCTGCCCCGCCACTCACCGCAAGCAGATAATTGCCGGCGTCACAATTTTTGTGCAGACTGCTAAGTGTTTCTTCAAAAGTCTTTTGGGTAAGCAATTTTTAAGGAATATTTAGCAAAGATAATTCTTCTGTTTAAAATGAATTGGCTATTTTTGGCTTAAATAAACAGATTTTTATGAGAACAGGAACACTTTTGGCCATTGCAATCATGGCGCTTACGTTAACTTCTTGTGTAAGCAAGAAGCAGTTTGATGCTCTAAATTTAAACTACAACCAGTGTATTACCAATATTGGGGAGAGACAACGCGAAATTCAGGATCTGAAAGCGACGAATGCCGGACTCTCGAGCGAAAATAATCTTCTGAGAAGCCAGAACGATGCTTTGAAAACCTCTTTGGATGCATGTTTGGCTAACACAGGACAAGGTTCTAAAAATATCACAGAGCTTATCGGAGAGATTAATGCTTCCAACAAATACATTAAGCAGTTAATCTCAACCAATTCGAAAAATGACAGTTTAAACCTTGCGCTATCAAACAAACTGAAGAGATCGCTGGATAATATCGCGGATAACGATGTTCAGGTGAAAGTTCTAAAGGGTGTTGTAATGATTTCATTGTCTGATCAAATGCTCTACAAAACAGGTGATTACAACGTTTTACCGGCAGCTCAGGAAGTTTTGGGTAAAGTAGCTCAGGTGATCAATGATTACGATACTTATTCCGTATTAATTGAAGGAAACACAGATAATGTACCGTTAAATTCTGCAAATCTTCCGAAAGACAACTGGGATTTATCTGCATTGCGGGCGACTTCTATGGCGAAAATTCTTCAGACAAGATTCGGTGTGAATCCTGCAAGAATTACAGCGGGCGGACGAAGCGAATACAATCCTAAAACCACTAATGCGTCGGTTACCGGAAGAGCTGAAAACAGAAGAACTGAAATCATCATTATGCCTAAGTTAGATGAATTCATGAAGCTGATGGACATTGCTCCCGTTAAAAACTAAACCACCCGTTTACAAATAGTAAAATCCCGAATTTTCGGGATTTTTTATTTCATTAAATTTGAAAAAAAATTACAATGAGTTTTTTTGAAGAAAACTGTCCTGAAATGGACCGCTATCTGGAAAATCATGCTTCTTCTGAGCCTGAAATTCTAAAACGGCTGCGTAAAGAAACATTTCAGAAAACCACACAGCCTCACATGATTTCCGGCTATCAGCAGGGGAGATTACTATCCATCTTATCTAAAATGCTGCAGCCTGAAAAGATTCTGGAAATAGGAACTTTTACCGGTTATGCGGCACTTTGCCTGGCAGAAGGCCTGAAAAAAAACGGCAGGATTACCACGCTTGATGTGAACGAAGAACTGGCTTATCTGCCGAAAAAATATTTTGCAGAAAGCGAATTCAGTGAAAAGATTGATTTCATACTGCAGGATGCAAAAATATTTCTGAAGGAAACCGGTGAGGTTTTTGATCTCGTTTTCATCGATGCCGATAAGGAAAATTATGTGGAATATTTTAATCTCATTAAACCAAAAGTAAAATCCGGCTCAGTCATTATTTTCGATAATGTTTTGTGGTACGGGAAAGTGCTTGAAGAGAATCCGAAACAGCAATCCACAAAAAAAATCAAAGAACTCAACGATTTGGTGGCGCAGGATCAGGATTTTGAAAATCTTATTTTACCTTTGCGTGACGGGGTTAATTTGATCAGGAAAATTTAACAGTTTTCTCGCGGATCTAACTGATAGGGCTGATTTTGTTTAACGTAGAAAAATTAACAATCTATGACAGAGAATGAAATTTCATATCAGATAAGAAAAGCAATTTTTAATGTTTATAACGCATTAGGTCCTGGTTTGTTAGAATCAGTATATCAAAAAGTGCTGGTGTACGAACTTGAAGATCTTGGGCTACAGGTGAAATATGAAGTTCCGGTTCCAATAATTTATAATGATATCATTTTTGACTGTAATTTTAGCATTGATATTCTTGTTGAAAATTTGGTGATTGTTGAACTGAAATCTGTCAAAGGCTTAGAAGATATACACTATAAACAACTTTTAACTTATTTAAAACTAGCAGATAAAAGGTTGGGAATTTTGGTGAATTTTAATACGGATAATATTTTAGAATCTATTAAAAGAGTTGTTTATAAATTTGAGGATTGATTATCAGCAAAATTATTTAAATCAGCGAGAAATAATTTATGGAAAAAGGAATTTGTAATGTTTCAGTCGCTCCACTTCGGGCAGAGCCTGCGCATCAGTCGGAGATGGTTTCGCAGATTTTATACGGAGAGAGTGTTGATGTTTTAGAAATAAACGGAAGCTTTTCTAAAATCCGGATGCATTTTGATCAGTATGAAGGATGGGTAGATACAAAACAGATTTCTGAAATTAACGCCACTGATCTCGCAATCAGAAACACAATAATAATTACCGAGACTTTTAGATTTTATGATTTAGAGGTTGGGAAAACCTTACTTTCGGTGGGAAGCGAGATTTTTTCTGATGATGAGAATGTAATTGTTCCGGCCAGCCGGGAACGTATTTCAGAAACTGTATACATGTTTTTGAATGTTCCATACTTATGGAGCGGCCGCAGTTTTTTCGGAATCGATTGCAGCGGTTTAACACAGTTGGTTTACAAAATCAATGGTATTTCATTGCCTAGAGACGCTCATCAGCAGGCCGAGAACGGAAGAGTTTTAGATTTCATAGAAGAAAGTCAGCCGGGTGATCTTGCTTTTTTTGAAAACACTGACGGTAAGATTTCACATGTAGGAATAATGCTCGAAGATCAGAAAATAATTCACGCTTTTGGCAAGGTCCGTATTGATACTCTGGATTCCTCAGGGATTTTTAATCAGGAACTGAATAAGCACACGCACAAACTGAGGTTTGTAAAAAGCGTTTTGTAAAATGAAATTCTTCTATAACATATTCGTCTCGTTACTTATCTCCGGCATGAAAATCGGGGCAATTTTTAACTATAAACTTAAAAAGGGACTTGCCGGCAGGAGACAGAGCTGTGCTATCGTAAATTCAAAATTTTCTCCGGATGATAAAGTGATCTGGATGCATGCCGCGAGTTTAGGCGAGTACGAGCAGGGACTTCCTGTCCTAGAAAAACTTAAAGACAAATTTCCTTCTCATAAAATTTTAATTACCTTCTTTTCCCCCTCGGGTTACGAAAATGTTATTCACAAAACCCATATCGCCGACGCAGTTTGCTACCTTCCTTTCGATACCGAGAGATGGGTGAAAGAATTTACGTCTAATTTTACTGCGGATATTTTTATCACCGTAAAATATGAATACTGGTATAATCTTCTGACGGATTTAAAGGACAAAGGCGCCAAAATTTATGTCGTATCCGCCCTTTTTTACGAAACTCAGGTTTTCTTTAAAGCGTACGGAAGATGGTTTGTAGAAATGCTTTCGAAAAATGTAGACTGGTTTTTTCACCAGACCAAACACTCTACAGCTTTGGCAAAAAGCATTGGTCTTAAAAACTCTTCAACAGCAGGCGATACGCGTTTCGATCGTGTGAGACAGCTGCGGGAGCGTGATAATACTGTAGAATATATCGGGGATTTTAAGCAGAACCGTAAAACCATTGTTTTCGGAAGCTCCTGGGAATCGGAAGAAAGACTTGCAGAAATTGTTGCGTTAAAAAACAGAGCTGTGAAACTGATTATTGCCCCTCACGATTTAAAACGAGTTGAAAACCTGAAAAACCTTTTCCCCAATGCGGTTCTGTATTCAAGCGTTGTTAATGCGCAGATGCTTCATAATTCAAACGCACAGGTTTTGATTATTGACTGTATCGGTTTACTTTCCAAACTTTATTCTTATGCAGATATTGCTGTTGTTGGCGGCGGTTTTCATGCTAAAGGACTTCATAATATTCTGGAAGCTGCAACTTTCGGGATCCCAGTGCTGTTTGGAAACCAATACCTGAAGAATCCTGAAGCAGACGACTTAATAGCGCATCACGGAGGCAAATCTTTTGAAGACGAATTTTTTGCTGCTCCTTACATTTTAAACTTGCTTAATGACAGTGAACTGCTAAAAAAAATGAGCGAAAACGCCAGAAATTTCGTCGATTCCCAGCCGAACGCTTCAGAAATAATTTTGAGCAGAATATTATCTTACCAGGCTGCACCATAGTCTTTTCCGTTTCCAGGAATTGCAGCTTCTCGATATTTAAATTAAAATTTTGTAACCTTTTTGTTTCAGGTTGACTCTATTGTAATAGAAGTCAGAAATTTTAACTAAAAATCATTCAAAATGGAAGCAATTCATCAAGATTCAAGTATTCATTCCGTGTACAACACGCTGAAAGGCGTTTTCGTAATCGTTCCGATCGTTGCCGGACTTGATAAATTCACCAACATTCTTACAGACTGGAGCCAGTATCTTAACTCAACTCTTCTTCATATGCTGCCGTTCTCCGCAGGTACCTTTATGATGATTGTGGGAGTCATCGAGATCACGGCCGGTGTCCTGGTTTTTCTGAAACCCAGAATCGGCGGTATGGTGGTAGCAGCTTGGCTAACTTTAATTGCCGTAACTTTACTGATCGACTGGAAATTTGCAGATGTGGCCGTGCGCGATTTGGTGATGGCGATTTCTGCTTTTTCAATGGCTAAACTTGCCGGAGATTACGATCACAGATGATGGAAACCCAAGAAAAATACACCGACCGGGAGTTGGCAGATAGAATTCTTAATAACGAGACCGCCCTTTTTGAACTGGTGATCAGAAGAAATAATGCATCGCTTTACCGAATTGGTATGATGTACCGCTTTAGTCATGAAGACACCCAGGATTTGATGCAGGATACTTATATTGAAGCATTTAAACATCTCCACCAGTTCGAAAACCGGTCTTCTTTCCGAACATGGATTTCTAAAATCATGTTTAACCTTTGTTACCGGAAAACCCAGACATGGAGGTCGAAACATGTAGAAGCGATGACGGAAAAAACTCCAGTTTCAGACATTGAAACCAACGAAACGTCAGATATTGTGATGAATAAAGAACTGAATTCGGTGATCGAAAAAAGCCTGCTCAATATTCCTGAGAAGTACAGAATTGCTTTTGCCCTGAGAGAAATCAACGGTCTGAGTGTTGTGGAAACCGCCAATATTCTTGAGGTAAGTGAAGGCAATGTGAAAACCCGCGTAAACCGTGCAAAAACTTATCTGCGGAATGAGATCGAAAAATTTTATAATAAAGAAGAAATTTTCGAATTTAATCTTATTTACTGTGATCCAATGGTGGACCGGGTCATGCGGAAGATTTCAACGATGAGCAGAACACAGCAGCAGAAATAACAGTTTGAATTTTACCGAAGAAACCCCTGGCTTTTGATGTCTTTAATAATCAGATCTAAATGATCCGGGATGTATTCGCACTTCAGCCAGTTGAAATCAAAACTGTTGTTAATGCAGAGTTTTTCAAGATAAATGTTTTCATGGATCTGTAAATCGATAGCCTGTAGTAACTCATCAAACTCCATCCAGTAATCTTCGTCTGTTTTTTTGATGAGAATTAAGGCGCGGACTATTTTATTGATGAGATAGATGTAGAGTTTGTAGACATTATCAAACCTTTGCTGATTCAGTTTTTCATTACTTTCTAAAATCTTATTCACCAAAAGTAAATGCAGCGAAATTTCCCCGAATTTATCAGTCGTAATTTTGATGTGTTCCGTTATTTCGGCACTTATTTTCCGGATTAGCACCAAATAATATTTTGGATTTCCGATGTATCTGGAAGCTAATAGAACTTTCTCTGCTATATTTTCTTCCATCTGATTTCTTTTCTGATCAGTAGTTTCCGGATCAATCAGTTCGAAATACAGTTTTTTCGAGAGCAGCTTGTCCTTTTTCAGCAACCGGAAAATCAGTCTGTCTTTTTCAACGGACGAAAATTCACTTAAAGCCTGTTTAAATTCTTTAGAATATTCCATCAGTTAAACAGTTTTGAGTATTTCATAAATCCGTTCAACGCCCAGTTGGCGGTATAGTAAGCTGATTTCAGAGTAGAGAATTTCATATAATCTTTGTAAACAAGATATTGGTCTTTCATGATGTTGGTTTTCTTCCGCGAAATGCTTGCAGGGTGCATTCGGTATTTGGCCATGGTTTTGCGCAGCGGTTTTCCGGACGGGATTTTCTTTAATAAATTCAGCCACATCACATGATCCTCACGCTTGCTGCCCACGGGGAAATATTCTTTTCCAACTCTTGAGGAATCGTACATGGAACTTAACAGGGAAAGCCGGCAAGTTTTTAGTAAATTATTAAAAGTAACTTCTTTATCAGCGATGAAATCATCAATTTTTGGCTGTAAATTTTCGTTACAGCGTGCGTAATTGGAATAGGCGAGTTCTGCATTTTCTCTTTTCATGAAAGAAACCATTTCCTCCAGAAAAACAGGTTCCCAGAAATCGTCCGCATCCAGAAAAGTAATAAATCTTCCGCTTGCTTTTTCTAAGGCCAGATTTCGGGCATGTCCGGCACCGCCATTTTTTTCTGCTATAATTAATTTAATTCTGCGGTCATTAAGTTTTTGAATCATTTGCACCGAATCATCCGTCGATTTATCGTCCGTAATTACCCATTCCCAGTCAGAAAATGTCTGGCTAATGACCGAATCGATCGTCTGTTCTAAAAATTTTGATGAATTAAATACGGGAGTAATGATAGAAACTTCAGGCATTGACTTTTTTAAGTATAGTTTTCACAAATTTACAATTATTAGTTTGATTTAAAATTCATTGTAAAACCCTAAATTTGTGACTTACTTAAAAATAGAACATGTTTTACGACCATCAATCGATCGAAAAGAAGTGGCAGAAATTCTGGGAAGAAAATCAAACCTACAAAACCGAAAATAACACCGACAAACCGAAATTTTATGTTTTGGATATGTTTCCATACCCTTCGGGAGCGGGTTTACATGTTGGTCATCCGCTGGGTTACATTGCTTCTGATATTTATGCTAGATATAAAAGACATCAGGGATTTAATGTTCTGCATCCCGTTGGTTACGACTCTTTCGGGCTTCCGGCAGAACAGTATGCGATACAGACCGGAACGCATCCCGCAATTACCACCGAACAGAATATTACAAGATATGAGGAGCAACTCAGAAAAATCGGTTTCTCTTTTGACTGGAGCCGTGAAGTGAGAACATCTGATGCTTCCTATTATAAATGGACACAATGGATTTTCATTCAGCTTTTTAATTCATGGTATAACAAGTCGACCGATAAAGCAGAACCGATTGAAACGCTGATTCAGCATTTTGAAAAGCAAGGTACGGCAAACCTTTCAGCGGTGCAGAATGATGCTTTGAATTTCACAGCAGAGGAATGGAAATCAGCTTCTGAACTCGACAGGCAGGATATTCTGTTAAACTACCGTTTAGCTTATCGTGCAGAAACTACCGTAAACTGGTGTCCAGGTCTAGGAACAGTTCTCGCAAACGATGAGGTGAAAGACGGTAAATCTGAACGAGGTGGATTCCCCGTTTTCCAGAAGAAAATGATCCAGTGGAGTATGAGAATTACCGCTTATTCCGAAAGATTGTTGCAAGGTCTGAAAAAACTCGATTGGCCACAGCCACTGAAAGATTCCCAGGAATACTGGATCGGGAAATCACAGGGAGCACAGGTTTCATTTGAGGTGCTGAATTCTGATGAGAACATTTCTGTTTTTACCACACGACCTGATACCATTTTCGGAGCAACATTTATGGTTCTCGCTCCGGAAAATCCCTTGGTTGAAAAATTCACCACAGAAGAACAGAAAGCAGCAATCGATCAGTATATCGAAGATACTTCCAAAAAAACGGAGCGCGACCGCATGACGGACGTAAAAAATGTTTCCGGCGCTTTCACCGGAAGTTATGCTGTGAATCCTTTCAATGACGAAAAAATGCCCGTGTATATTTCGGATTATGTGCTGATGGGTTACGGAACTGGCGCTGTAATGGCGGTTCCGGCACATGATGAACGGGATCACCGTTTTGCTAAAAAGTTCGGATTGAACATTGTAAAAGTGGTGGAGACCGATGAAGATATTCAGGAGGCATCTTATGATTCAAAAGACAGTGTCTGTGTGAATTCAGATTTCCTGAACGGAATGAAGTATGATGAAGCCAAAGCCCGCATCATCGACGCGATTACCAACCGCGGGATCGGTCACGGGACCACCAATTACAAACAGCGCGACGCTATCTTTTCGCGTCAAAGATATTGGGGAGAGCCTGTACCGGTTTATTATAAAGAGGGAATGCCTTATGCGCTTCCGGTTTCTGCACTTCCTTTGGAATTGCCGGAAGTTGAGAAATATTTGCCTACTGAAGATGGAGATCCACCTTTGGGAAATGCGAAAAATTTTGCGTGGGACGAACTCAATGAAAAAGTTGTTGCAACAGATTTAATTGATCATCTCACCGTGTTTCCTCTGGAATTATCTACGATGCCTGGCTGGGCCGGCAGTTCATGGTATTTCCTGAGATATATGGATCCGCAAAACGAAGAAGTTTTCACTGATAAGAACCTTTCGGATTACTGGGGGCAGGTTGACTTATATATCGGCGGAAGTGAGCATGCAACGGGACATTTATTATATTCCCGTTTTTGGAATATGTTTTTAAAAGACCGAGGTTATATCAGTCATGATGAACCTTTTCAGAAACTCATCAATCAGGGAATGATTTTGGGGATGAGTGCATTTGTATATCGAATCGAGGGAACCAATCAGTTTGTTTCGAAAAATTTGGCTCCAAATTATGCTACTCAGAAAATTCACGTCGATGTTTCTTTATTAAAAGGAGCCACTGATGAACTTGACGTAGAAAAGTTCCGAAACTGGCGAGCTGAATATGCGGATGCTGAATTTATTCTGGAAGAAGGAAAATATATTACTGAAAGGGAAGTAGAAAAAATGTCCAAGTCCAAATACAACGTTGTCAATCCCGATGATATCTGTGAAGAATACGGCGCAGACTGTTTAAGGCTTTATGAAATGTTCCTCGGACCTTTGGAACAGTCAAAACCATGGAACACACAAGGGTTAAGCGGAGTTTACGGCTTTCTGAAGAAGTTCTATAACCTTTATTATAATGGTGACACTTTGGAAGTTACGGACGAAGAGCCGACGAAAGAAGAATATAAGGTGCTGCACACCTTGATCAAGAAAGTTGTTTCAGATATTGATAACTTCTCTTTTAACACCTCTGTATCGTCATTTATGATTGCAGTTAACGAATTCCAGAAACTCAAAACCAACAAAAGAAAAATCCTTGAACCATTGGCAATCGTGGTTTCGCCTTATGCTCCGCATATATCAGAAGAGCTTTGGCAGCAGTTGGGTCATGCATCTTCAGTTGAGTTTGAACCATTCCCGGTTTTTGAGGAAATGTATCTCGTAGAAGATGAGATTGAATATCCGGTGAGCTTTAACGGTAAAATGAGATTTAAACTTGCATTGCCGGCAGATTTAACTGTTGCAGAGATTCAGGAAATCATCTTGAAAGATTTACGTGTTTTAGATCAGCTTGCAGGAAATACTCCTAAAAAAGTAATTATAGTCCCAAAAAAAATCGTTAATATTGTGTGTTAAAAATAATTATGAAAAAAAATATCGTAGTGCAAATCGTAAAAAAAAGAGGGTAAATTGTACTAATTTTTAAAGGTATTTTTAAAATCAAAAATTATCATCAGTATTTAAATTAAAATTTACCAATTTGGTAATGTTAATGAATCTTAACACAAATGAAAATGTATTTCATTAAAGTCGAAACACTTGCAAGGTTAAATATTTTGACTTTATTTTACAGCTCGAAAATTTAAAATAACAATTATAATTTAGTTTAGTATGGAAATGAATGTTTCAAACAACGAGGAGCAAGTAGTTGCTAAAAAGTTAGGGGGATTAAATCCTGCATTAGTTATTCCTATTCTTATCGCGATAGGTATTGCTATTTATTTATTTGTTTTGGGTAACCCGGGAAACTTTAAGGCTGATCCAAGGCTGGAAGGTCTTTCCTCAGTAGGTTTCTCAGATTTGGAAACAAAAGAATTGCATCCTGATGGATTTATGGGGATTATCTATATGGGCGGACCAATTGTACCGATTCTTATTTCTTTCATGATTATCGTAATTGTATTTTCAATCGAGCGGGCTTTAGTACTTAGAAAAGCTTCAGGTAAAGGAAATGTAGATAATTTTGTATTGAATGTTAGAAGATTGCTTGATCAGAACAAAGTTGATGAGGCTATCGAAGAGTGCGACAGACAAGAAGGTTCTGTAGGTAATGTTGTAAAAGAAGGTCTTACTACTTATAAAGCATTATCTCATGATACTACAATGAACAAAGAGCAGAAAATGGTTGCGCTTAACAAATCTATTGAAGAAGCTACAACTCTCGAAATGCCAATGCTAGAGAAAAACATGATGATTCTTTCAACTCTTGGTACCGTTGCAACCCTTGTAGCACTACTAGGAACAGTAATCGGGATGATCAAGGCGTTTAGTGCACTAGGTGCAGGTGGTGGAACACCAGATTCTGCTGCGTTATCAATCGGTATTTCTGAAGCACTTGTAAATACTGCATTAGGTATTGGTACATCTGCTGTTGCGATTATCCTTTATAACTATTTTACTTCTAAGATTGACGGATTAACGTTCAAAATTGACGAAATCGCAATGTCAATCCAGCAGTCATTCGCAGAATTTCACTAAGAAATTTTCTGATGAACGCAGACCTTTTTTAACCTGATGGTTATTTGACGGTCTAAAAAAGTGAAGTATAATAAAAAAATTAAAATATAATGGCGAGAGTCAAACCAAAAAGACATAATATAAGGGTAGATATGACGGCGATGACCGATGTATCATTTCTACTCCTTACGTTCTTTATCCTCACGGCTCAGTTCAATGTTCCTGATGTCGAGACGGTAACCACGCCATCTTCTATATCTGAAAAGCTTCTTCCGGACGCCAGTTTGATGACTGTTCTCAGTACAACAGATGGTAAATTCTACTTTACACCAGTAGATAACGGAACCGAAAGAATGCAACTTCTTGATAAAATGGGAGAGAAGTATGGATTGAAATTTACGAATCAGGAAAAAGTGGAGTTCACCAAAGTGCAGTCCGTAGGAGTGCCGATGAACCAGCTTAAAGGTTATCTCAATCTTTCTGAAGAGGATAAAAAAGCATTTAAAAGCCAAACAGGAGTTCCGCTTGACAGCACAAACAAACAGTTAATCGACTGGGTACAGCAGAGTTTAGCAGTGAATCCTGGTTATAAATTGGCAATTAAGGGCGATGTTGAGACTAAATATCCTAAGGTTAAAGCACTGTTCGAAGGACTAAGAGATATTGATTTCTTGAAGTTCTGGTTAATAACAAGTCAGGAAGTAGCACAATAATAAAGAAATGGCAGAAGTACAAGTAAAAGACAGTAGCGGGAAAGGTGGAAAGGTGCGCTCGCAGAAGCAGCCGCCCCACGTAGATTTAACCCCAATGGTGGATTTGGCGTTCCTTTTGATCACGTTCTTTATGTTGGTTACAACTTTCAACAAACCGAATGTGATGGATTTAGGTCTTCCGGCAAAACCGAAAGATCCACAGCAACAGCCAGATACAGAGATTGATTTATCCAACTCAATATCATTGATTATAGGAAAAGACAACAGGATTTTTTATCACCAGGTAGCTGCGGCAGACCTTAATGAGCAAACGCTGCAGGAAACATCTTTTGATAGAGAAGGGATTACAAAAGTAATCGAGCAGGCAAAGGCAAGAGCGAAAGATCAAACGAAATTTACAGTGATCATTAAGCCGACTGACGATGCAGTATATAAGAACTTTGTAGACATTCTTGACGAAATGGCCATTACCAAAAATGAAATATACGGTATTACCGATGTTAAAAGTAATGAACAGGCTGTTTATGAGAAAAAAGTGGGTGCAACTTCAGCGCCGGCAGCTCCAGCAGCTGACACTAACTAGAATGTATTACTTTAATTTTTAAAGAAAGAATAAATGGCAGAAGACAATACATACAACAGTACTCCAACATTGGATGAAATTGTATTTGAAAACAGAAATAAAGCCTATGGAGCCTATGACTTGCGAACAAGTTACAGATCCATTTTAACAAAGTCTTTTATTTTTGGAACCATTCTGTTTTTGGTAGCTGCAATCACTCCGTTTGTCATCATGAAGATCAAGCAGATGAATGCAAAAGAAACTACCGAGGTAAATGCCAATTTAATTGACATTCTACCGGAAGAGCAGATCATTGAGGAAATAAAAGAAGAAGAACCGCCACCACCACCGCCACCACCAAAAGAAGAGCCTCAACAGGAGGTAATTCAGAACGTAGTTCCGGAACCGGTGAAAGCACCAAAAGTAGAAACTCCACCGCCGCCAATTACCAAGCAGCTTGAAACTACAACAGGTTTAGTAAATCAGGAAGGGGTTAAAACTCCAACGTATACACCTCCGCCGCCGCCGCCGGGACCAACCAAATCTACAACAGTAGAAGTTAAGCCACAGGTTTCTGAAACCCAGGTTTACACAGAAGTTGAGCAGTTAGCTGAATTCCCTGGAGGTATTAATTCATTCAGAAGTAAAGTAAACAGCAGTTTCGATACTTCGGTAATGGATGGTGATGAAGGAACAGTGAAAACTGAAGTTACATTTGTTGTTGAGAGAGACGGTAGCATTACTGATGTGAAAGCAAACGGATCTAATAAAGATTTTAATGCAGAAGCGATCAGAACTGTAAAATCAATCAAGAATAAATGGGCTCCTGCGAAAATAAACGGTCAGTCTGTTCGATACAGATTCAGAATGCCGCTTACCATGCAGTTCGAATAATTTATTAAAATTGAATTTAGTATAATGAAAGAGAAGCTGTTGCTTCTCTTTTTTTAATTTTTTGTATTTTTGCCCATGTTGTTTAACTGGTTATCATTAATAACGGGATTATTTTATATCGTTTTAGGGGTTGTTGTCATAATTTATAAATTTTTCATCATTTACCTTGAGCCTAATATCGCCTATTCTTTAGGTGGTTTATTAATCCTTTACGGAATTTTCAGAATCGTAAGAGCTGTTTACCGAATCCGACAGAATAGAGATGAAGAATAATTTTCAGATTTTAGTAATTCTCCTGCTTACCTTTTTCGTTTCCTGTAAAAAGACAGAGAAAGTTCTCGTCGATGACCCGCAGCAAGGTTCAATTACAATTGCTGCCGATGAATCTTTCCGAAGCGTTTCAGAGGCATTAACTCAACGATATATGGCGCTTAATCCTAAAACCAAAATTAATTTGGTGATTAAAAAGGAAGACCTGGCATTTCTCGATTTGCTTGAAAACAAAGTTAGGGTTATCGTGATGTCGAGAGAATTGAGTGACGAGGAAAAGCAGGCCTACAAAAATAAGATCGATATGGATCTGGTTCCCGCCAAATTTGCTGCAGACGCGGTGGTTTTTGTCGTATCAAAGAATTCGGTTCGTGAATCAATTTCTATCGGCGAAATTGATAAAGAATTAAATTCTGAGAATAAGAATATTATTTTTGATGGTACAAATTCCAGTAATTTAAATTTTGTAGCGCAGAAGCTCAACAAAAAACCATCTGAGTTGAAGTTTTCAATTATTAACGGGAACAGGAATATTATCGATGAGATTAACAAACATCCGGAAAAGATTGGAGCAATAAGTCTGAATACAATAAGCAGACCTTATGATAAGGAATCGCAGGATCTGCGAAATTCCATTAAAATTATTCCTGTAATTCAAAACCAAAAACCTGTGATGCCTGAATTGGCTAACATTAGAAATATGAATTATCCTTTTACAAGATTTTTATATTTTATTACCAACGAAGCATATTACGGTTTAGGAAACGGTTTAATACGGTTTTCATGTCAGCAGTTAGGACAGATCGTTGTGCAAAAAGAAGGTCTACAGCCCTATTATATTTTCAAGAGAGAGGTACAGATGCGTTAAAATTTACCAAAAAAAAGGCGGTATATTTTTATGGTATGAAAATTGGGTAATAGTAGTACAAAGTAGTTATATTATAAACAAATTAAAATGAAAGATAGAATGAATTTAACAAAAAAAGTTGCTTTAGGTGTTGCGGTAGGATTTTTCTCAAACTTTGCTTTTGCTCAAACACTGCAGGAAGGTGTTGCAAATGCCGACAGTCATAAATACGCAAAAGCTAAGACAGTTTTTACTGAGATGATCGCAAAATCTCCTACGGCAGAAAATTATTTTTATTTAGGTAACTCATATCTTACCCAGTTCGAACCTAATTTCGATATGGCGCAGGAAAACTTTAATAAAGGATTAGCTGCTGACAAAAAGAGTAATCTTAATAAGATTGGGTTAGCATCAGTTAAGTTAGGTAAAGGTGATAAATCTGCATTAACAGAAATTCAGAATATAGTAAAGGATGCTAAGGATAAAGATGCTGAAGTTTTATACAGAGCTGCTGAAGCTTTGACGATATTTGGCGGGGCTTCTCAAGCTGACCTTGCAATTGATTATTTGAACAGAGCTGTAGAGAAATCGCAGAAAGCAGGAACTCCTGCATATTATTACTATACTTTAGGAGATGCTTATCGTTTAAAACTAACGAATAGTCCGCAAGTTGCTGGATCAGCAATGACGGCTTACGATAAAGCTTTACCGGTTGCTAAGAACAAAGCCTCTGTGTATACCAGAATAGGTACACTGTGGATGCAGGCGCAGCAATGGCAGAAAGCAAAAGAAAGTATTGACCGTGCTATTGCGGCGGATGCTACTTATGCTCCGGCCTATAAAGCTAAGGCTGCTTATGATATCAGATATCAGCAGAACGCACTGGCGACTCAGGATCTGATGAATTATGCAAAATATGCTGATGAAGATCCGGATACCCAGTTAGAAATTTCAAAGTTATTCTTCACCAATGAAGATTATGCTAACTCAAAACTGTATCTTGATAAAGTATTCGATAAAGTGAATGATCCTATTAAGTATAAACTACGAGCTTATTTACTTTATGCTGATGGTAGTTATTCTGAAGCGAAAAGCAGTATGGATCAGTTTGTATCAAAAGCAGAGAAGTCAAGAGTTCAGCCTGCTGATCAGGGATTATTAGGTCTGATTTCGGCAGGATTGGCGCAGACAGAAACAGATGCAGCTAAGAAGACTGCTTTGAATGCAGATGCACAGCAAAAAATTGCGATTGCAAAAGCTGCTAAAGATGAAACAATGAACTGGGACTTAGAATTGGTTAAGATTAAAGGTGGCGGCGGTGTTAACCAAGCTGCGGTTGATGCAGGTCCAACAACCCCTGAAATTGAAACCCTTAAAAAGCAGGTTGCTACAAGTCCACAGGATACTGATGCCTTGTTTAAACTGGCGAATGCATATCAGGAAGCTAAAAACTGGAACGGCGCAATTCAATCATGGCAAAAGATGAGCGGTTTGCTCCCCGATTGGGCTCCTGCTTATTACAGCCAGGGATATTCATACCAACAGGCTGGTAACAATGAATTGGCAAAAATTGCTTACGAGAAATTCATCAGTACAGTAAAACCTGCCGATTTAGAAGCCAACAAAGAAACGCTTTCGTACGCATATTTTGCGGTAGCTTATTTGGTAAAAGACAGTGATCCGGCTAAGGCTAAGACTTATGCAGCGAAATCGGTTGAATTGAATCCTGCTTACCAGGATGCGGTAAACTTAAATAAGTCGCTTAACAAGTAACAG